>CAVVAL010000005.1:0-54418 GCA_963746095.1 uncultured Actinomycetota bacterium
AGCAGATCAACGGCGTCGAGAACATGCTCTATATGAGAGCCAGGCGACCACCGACGGCGTGATGACGCTGACGGTCACGTTCCGTCTCGGCACCGATCCCGACAAGGCGCAGCAGCTCGTGCAGAACCGCGTCTCGCAGGCCGAGCCGCGCTTGCCCGAGGAAGTGCGCCGGCTCGGCATCACCACCATCAAGAGCTCGCCCGACCTGACGATGGTCGTGCATCTGCTGTCGCCGAACGACCGCTACGACATGACCTATCTGCGCAACTACGCGGTGCTGAACGTCAAGGACGGCTGGCGCGCATCCAGGGCGTCGGCCAGGTGCAGCTGTTCGGCTCGGGCGACTATTCCATGCGCGTCTGGCTCGATCCGCAGAAGGTCGCCGAGCGCGGCCTGTCGGCGAGCGACATCGTCAGCGAGATCCGCGCGCAGAACGTGCAGGCCGCGGCCGGCGTGGTCGGCGCATCGCCCGAGCGTGCCGGGCATCGACCTGCAGCTGTCGGTCAACGCGCAGGGCCGCCTGCAAACCGAGGAAGAGTTCGGCGACATCATCGTCAAGACCGGCGCCGAACGGCGAGGTCACGCGGCTGCGCGACGTCGCCCGCATCGAGCTCGGCGCGTCCGAATATGCGCTGCGCTCGCTGCTCGACAACAAGCCGGCCGTCGCGCATGCCGATCTTCCAGGCGCCGGGCTCCAACGCGATCGCAGATCTCCGACAACGTTCGCGCGACGATGGAAGAGCTCAAGGCAGAACATGCCGGAAGGCGTCGACTACGAGATCGTCTACGACCCGACGCAGTTCGTCCGCGCCTCGATCGAGGCGGTGGTCCACACGCTGCTCGAAGCCATCGCGCTGGTGGTGCTGGTGGTCATCCTGTTCCTGCAGACATGGCGCGCCTCGATCATTCCGCTGCTCGCCGTGCCGGTGTCGATCGTCGGCACCTTCGCGGTGATGCATCGTGTTCGGCTTCTCGATCAACGCGCTGACGCCTGTTCGGCCTGGTGCTGGCCATCGGCATCGTCGTCGACGACGCGATCGTCGTGGTCGAGAACGTCGAGCGCAACATCGAGCGCGGACTGTCGCCGCGCGAGGCCGACCTATCAGGCGATGCGCGAAGTGTCCGGACCGATCATCGCCATCGCGCTGGTGCTGGTCGCGGTGTTCGTGCCGCTCGCCTTCATCAGCGGCCTGACCGGGCAGTTCTACAGGCAGTTCGCGCTGACGATCGCGATCTCGACCGTGATCTCGGCCTTCAATTCGCTGACGCTGTCGCCGGCGCTGGCGGCGCTGCTGCTGAAGGGCGCACGACGCGCCGAAGGACTGCGCTGACGCGCGTCATGGACAAGCGCGTTCGGCTGGTTCTTCCGCGGCTTCAACACGCGTCTTCACATCGCGGCTCGGACGCCTATAGCGGCGGCGTCACAGCGCGTGCTCTCGCGCAAGGCGGTCGATGATGGGCGTCTATGCTCGTGCTGGTCGGCGTGACCGTCGTGCTGTTCCGCAGCCGTGCCCGGCGGCTTCGTGCCGGGGCAGGACAAGCAATATCTGGTCGGCTTCGCGCAGCTGCCCGACGGCGCAACGCTCGACCGCACCGAAGAGGTGATCCGCCGCATGAGCGACATCGCGCTGAAGCAGCCCGGCGTCGAGAGCGCGGTGGCGTTCCCCGGCCTGTCGATCAACGGCTTCACCAACCGCTCCAACGCCGGCATCGTGTTCGTCGACGCTGAAGCCGTTCGAGGAGCGCAAGGCGCCGGAGCTGAGCGGCGGCGCCATCGCCATGCAGCTGAACAAGAAATATCGCCGGCGATCCAGGAAGCGTTCATCGCCATGTTCCCGCCGCCGCCGGTGCAGGGTCTCGGCACCATCGGCGGCTTCAAGCTGCAGATCGAGGATCGCGCCGGTCTCGGCTATGACGCGCTGGACGAGGCGACCAAGGCGTTCATGGCCAAGGCGGCGAAGGCGCCGGAGCTCGCCGGCCTGTTCTCGAGCTATCCAGGTCAACGTGCCGCAGCTCTATGCCGATATCGACCGCACCAAGGCGCGGCAGCTCGGCGTGCCGGTGACCGACGTGTTCGACACGATGCAGATCTATCTCGGCTCGCTCTACGTCAACGACTTCAACAAATTCGGCCGCACCTATTCGGTGCGCGTGCAGGCCGACGCGCAAGTTCCGCGCGCGCGCCGACGATATCGGCCAGCTGAAGGTGCGCTCCGACACCGGCGAGATGGTGCCGCTGTCGGCGCTGCTGACGCGTGAAGCCGAGCGCCGGGCCGGAGCGCGCGATGCGCTACAACGGCTTCCTGTCCGCCGACATCAACGGCGGCGCCGCGCCCGGCTATTCCACCGGCCAGGCGCAGGACGCCGTCGACGCGCATCGCCGCGGAGACGTTGCCGAAGGGCTTCGGCTTCGAATGGACCGACCTGACCTATCAGGAGATCCTCGCCGGCAATTCGGCGCTCGTGCGTGTTCCCGCTGGCGATCCTGCTGGTGTTCCTGGTGCTGGCCGCGCAATACGAAAGCCTGACGCTGCCGCTCGTCGATCATCATGATCGTGCCGATGGGCCTGCTGGCCGCGATGTTCGGCGTCTGGCTGACAGGCGGCGACAACAACGTCTTCACGCAGATCGGCCTGATCGTGCTGGTCGGACTGTCGGCGAAGAACGCCATCCTGATCGTCGAGTTCGCGCGCGAGCTCGAATTCGCCGGGCGCACGCCGATCGCAGGCCGCGATCGAGGCCAGCCGTCTGCGGCTGCGGCCGATCCTGATGACGTCGATCGCCTTCATCATGGGCGTGGTGCCGCTGGTGACTCTCGACCGGCGCGGGCGCGGAGATGCGCCACGCCATGGGCGTCGCGGTGTTCTCCGGCATGATCGGCGTCACGCTGTTCGGCATCTTCCTCACGCCGGTGTTCTACGTGCTGCTGCGCGGCCTGACCGGCAACCGGCCGCTGACGCAGCACGGCACAGGCTCGATCGAGCCGGACGTAGCGATACCGCACATGAAGCAAGCAGCGGAATAACGGTACCACGAATGGCGCAGCGCTGATGCCCGTACCCGGCGACGCGCCTGCGACGAAGCAATCCGGTCCTTGCCCCTCCAAGAGGCCGGATTGCTTCGCTCGCAACTTGAACGCACAAAAATAAAAATGGCCGGGAAAACCCCGGCCATTTTTGTTATTCCACAATCCCTTGGTCGTCCCGGCATTCGCCGGGACGAGCATATAGATTTCACCCCAACGTCTTCGCCAGCGCGTGAAATTTCTCGACCTGATCGGCCTTGAGCGCGCGGTTTTCATCCCGCCCGACGAAGACCTTGAACATCACGCCGCCGTCGACATTGAGAAATGCCACGAACGCCGACGACTTGCCCATGAACGGGCGCTCGACGAACGCCACACCGCCGCAGCGCTCGTGCCGCAGGTGACCGTGCATGCCCTTCGGCTTCATGATGTTGTAGTAGCCGCGCCCGATCTCACCGCCGCCGACCGGCTCGGTCACCTCGAAGATGCCGTCCTCGGTGTGAACGATCAGCGTCACCTCGCCCCATGTCGCGATGTCCTGCATCGCAGGCACGAACGCCGACCCGGTTTGAGGCTGCGCATCTCGTCCGGCAGCGCCTCGATCACGGCGCGCGCCGTGACGTTCTTCTCCCGCGCGACGTCTTCGATGACGCCGCCCGGATTCTCCGCCATATGCTTCCTGAGATCGGCCAGATCGGTGCTCAGCATTGCTGTACTTTCTCTGAGAGGGTCAGGCCGCTGCGCTGGTCTTGCGCTCGGTCTGGATCACCTCGAAGCCCTCGAACTTCGGGTGGCCGAGGTAGAGGCTCGGGCCGGTCTGGTTGTCGGCGCGCGCATGCGCCTTGCGGAACTGCTCGGACTTGGTCCACGCCTCGAACGCGTCCTTGTCGACCCATGTCGTATGCGTCGAGTACAGCGTGTGGTCGTCGGCCACCGGCCCGCGCAGCAGATGAAATTCGACGAAGCCAGCGAGCTCGCTGAGATACGACTCCCGCGTCGCCCAGACGGTCTCGAACGCCTGTTCGGAGCCGGTCTTCACCTGGAATCTGTTCATTGCGATAAACATTGGTCTTCTCCTGTTGGTCTCATTGTAAAGCCACGCGGCCGTTTCTCAAAGGGTCGATGTACGTGCAACGCGCCTGAAAACGCGTCGAGCCGCGCAGAAATCTCTGCGCGGCTTGAACCTGTCTGCTTTGCGTCAGCAGTGTCGCTCAGCTCTCTCTCTCTACTCAGCTCCCTCCGAAGTGGTACTTGAGTCCGGCCTTGTAGGTGATGCCAGCTCCGGCGCTCGCCCACAGCACGTCGTTTTGCGGCGAGGTGAAGTCGGCAGCGCGGGGGATCGCATACGGCCGATAGTATTCGTTGAGGATGTTCTCGATCGAGAAGTTGAGCGCGACATCCTTGGTCGGCCTCACCGACAGATACACGTTGACCAGATCGTAGGACGTGCCCGGCAGATAGGTGACCGGAATATCGGTATTGCTCTTCACCGACGTCCACATCGCCGACAGCACCACCTGGTTGTCCAGGAACCGCAGACCGCCTGTGGTGGTGATCTTCTGCGGCTGAACGCTGTACAGGCCAATGTTGGTCTGGGGTTCTTGCCTTCCTGCAGCGTCACCGACACGCCGACGAAGAAGTCATTGGCGTCATACATCGTCTCCGCTTCAAAACCCTGAATGCGGGCGTGCGCGATGTTCTGGTACTGAACATACGTCGTTGGGAACACGCCCGGAACTGGCGGGAACGAATTGAACGGCGGTCCCGTGAACTGAACGCTGTCGATATAGTCGTCCACGTCGTTGCGAAAGACATTAAGCTTGCCGCGGAAGCTGTCGCCCGCCCTGAACAGGCCGTCTTTCTTGATATTGACGCCGATTTCCTTGTTCTTGCCGACCTCGGGACGCAGATTGGGGTTCGGCAGGAAGCAGAAGAATCCGCGCTCACCGTTGCAGAGCGAAAAATCGCCCTGCCCGGTGCCGGTCGCAACATGCGCGCCGGCCACCAGCGTTTCCGTGATCGAAGGCGCGCGATAGCCTTCAGCATAGCTCACGTAAGGCGTCGCGACACTCGCCGGCAAAAGTCCGACCGTGATCTTCGGCGAAAAACGGTCGCCGCTTGCCGATCCGATATTCGAACTGAGCTGGTAGTTGTCGTAACGAACCGCACTGACGACCTCGAGCAGCGAGGTGTAATTGGCTTTCCACTGGACGAAAGCGCCGGTCACGGTGCGTTCGCCGCCCGGCGTTGTCTTGTTGGAGTTACCGCTCTTGTCGAAGGTCGAAACGTCGTCACGGAAGCCGTCGCCGCCGTAAGTGATGGCATGACGCCAGTCTTCCGACGCAAACCGCGACGTGTTGTGAACGTCGAAGCCATAGGTATCGATCAGGTAGCCGCGCCGGTCGCCGACGCAGCCGGTGATGCTGTTGCCCGGCTGACCGCCCGTACAGTTTCCGGTCGCGAGCGCCGAGTTGTGCAGGGTCTTGACCTGCTGCACATCAGTGCGGTTCCAGTAGATCTTCGCGTCCCAGTCAAAAATCTGATCGTCCGGCCGGGAATATTTCCAGCCAAGCGTCGTCGTGTAGTTCTTCGTGTTGGTCGCATAGACCGACGTGCCGTTGCCCGCCGCGCCCGGCTGCGCGAACGGCTGGCCGAGAGGCCGTCGCGGCTGGCCGACATCGTAGACGTCTTCCTGGAAGATCCGCCGAGCTTCACTTCATGTCCGTCCGCGGGACGAACGGTGATCTTTCCGATACCGGCGGAGAGCCGCTGCGCGGTGTTCTCGACCGGAATGCCGAGGCCGTCCTTGTAGTTGTCCTGCGTCGAATAGGTGCCGCCGGCGAAAACGTCTTGTCGCGACAGGTGCAATCGGTGTGGAGGTGCACGCACCGGCGGCGACGAAGAAGAGAGCCGCAAGGAGCGGCTCGAATGACATGCGAAAACGTTTCATATGTAGAGTCGGACGGAGAACCGCCGCGGACCACCGAAATCGATGGCCCGCGACGAATCACACTTTAGTAATCGATCTCCAAACCAACCTGCAGTCTGCGCGGGTCGGTGACTACGCATCCCGGCTTTCCGAAGTTTGCATCACTCGGATTTCCGGTGTTGTAGCAGCCGTAGTTGTTTCTGTTCATCACGTTGAATACGTCCGCCGTAATTCCGAGACGAGCGTTGGAGAACTCTGGCAGATCCTTGCGGAAGCGAATGTCGATTACGCGGTACGGGAAGCTGCCCGGCACCGTGAATCCGCCACGCTCGTAGGCATCGCCGCAGAACCGCACGGGGCAGCCGACGTCGATCTTGTACTTGCCGCCAAACGTTGCGAGACCTGAGAACTGAACGCCCCAGAGGTACGGGATGTCGAGGATCCAGTTTGCAACGATGCGATTCTTCTCGTCATTCGACGGGTGCTTCGGGATGTTCAACGCATTCGGGAATGCGAAGAGGTCATCGAGTCCGTCTACGCCCTGAAGCTGTCTGACTGCGTAGGTGTACGCGAGGCCTGCGCCCCAACCCCATTGATTCTCGCCGAGGCTCTGGTACGGACGATCGATCTGGAGCTGGAACGAGTCGTACCACGTCTTCTTGTCGTTCGACGAGTAGATGAAGTTGCTGTAGCCGTGGGCTCCGGTATCGAAGCTCGGACCGCAGCATGAGCCGTTCGGGTTGAGTGCGAACTGCGCCCAGTTCATGACGAACTGATCGTAGCCGCGAACTCCAGCGTACGTCCCGGCAACCGTAAAGCTTCCGATTGCCTGGCGAAGACCGAGACTCCACTGCTTCGACCATGGAACTTTGGACTCGTTGTCGACAAACCATGCTTCCGGCCTTCCGAACGTACCGACGAGCGCGTCGAGCGTCGACTTGCTTGCGCCGAGGTATGAATCATTCACGGAATCTGTCCCGGAAGCGGAGCAACTCCGCGTGGAGCGAATCGAACGGTAAAGCTCGGATGTGAAAGCTTGAGCTTTTCGTCGATCACGATGTCGAACGGCACTCGATCGTAATAGATGCCGAAGCCACCGAACACCGTCGTTCTCGCAGCCTTGTCGACTGAGTACGAGAATCCGAGTCGCGGCTGGAACGCCTTCATGAAGGCCTTTCTGTTGTCGCCGTCGCTGATATAACGATCGAGATCGAGCGGTCTCGGAAGCTGCGAGTTGTAACGTCTCAGCGTATCAGCCGCATTCGCATCAGTGACGAAATCATTGTTCAGCATGTTGGACTCATAGTCCCAACGAATGCCGAGGTTCAGTGTCAGCTGCGGGAACGGTCTCCAGTCATCCTGCGCGTACAGTCCAACCTGCGTGTTGTTTTCGTTGAGGTTGGGGTCTCCCGTTCCATAGAACAGCTCGTACGGCGTTCCAAAGTTGTACGTCTGTCCGTTTTCCATCTGCCGATACCTGAAGACCGGCGTGCCGTCGTTGTCCTTTACGACATCGTACTTAACGAAGTCGACGTTGCCGCCCACCTTGAAGACGTGATCTCCCGCGGCCTGGAATCCGGTGTACGTGAGATCATCACGTATCGCAAACCGGCTCTGGACGAAGTCCTGCGTGCTGCGTGTGCTTCCGGGCTGGTTTTCGGAGTTGTCAGGGAAGAAATACTGTCTTTCCGGGACGCCGGGCGTGTTCGGCCTCGGGTTGCGCTGGAAGCGTGAATAATCCGCCTTCGCTTCGTTGAGAATCGGCCCGGAGAAGTAGTTGTACTTGACCTGACCTACTCCGACGTTCTGCTTGAAGTTGACTGCCTGCTCGAGCGGCCTGCGATCGCCGAAGTCTCTGATATCACTTTCAATTCGATCGCTTACGGAGAATTCAGCTGACGATTTTTCATTTACTGAAAGACTGAGTTTTCCGAAGAGCAGGGTCTCACGGAACGGCGAAGTGAAGTTGCCGTTGTACTTGGTGAAGTTGACGGAATCGATCGCCGCGAAGCCGGTAGGCGGCGTGAAGTTCACGCGATTGTTGCGGTCCTGATAGTTGCCTTCGTATGTCGCGAAAAAGTGCAGCTTGTCCTTGATGATCGGACCGCCGACGCTGAGTGCAGCAAGATTGCGCTTGTAGTCCGGCTTCTTGAAGTTCGCGTTGTTCTTCTTGTCGGCGAGCTGGAACGTGTCGAGTGCGACAAGATCCTGGTTCTGGTAATTGTAGACGAGATTTCCGGTGAAGTCGTTCGTTCCGGATTTCGTCGTCGCCGTGATCACCGCGCTCGATGCCTTCTGGTATTCAGCCTTGAAGTTCTGGCTGATGACGCGGTACTCCTGAATGGCGCCGCGCGGGAACGGGTTTCCCTTGCTCGCGTCCTGACCGGCAATGCCACCGTTGGTCAGGTCATTCTTGAAGCTCGTTCCGTCGATGAAGAGATTGACCGAGTTCGAGCTCTGTCCACCAGCGGTGACCGTTCTCGATGCACCGTTGATGCGATCCTCTGTAACGCTGACACCAGGCGTGAGTGCCGCGAGATCGAGAAAGTTGCGACTTGCCGTCGGCAGCTTCGCGATCTGCGCCTGCGTTACGTTGGTCGATACTTCCGATGTTCTCGTATCGATCGCTCCTGCCGCGCGAACCTGCACGGCCTCGAGCTGTGCTGCCTGCTGGCTCAGCGAGAAATCCTGAACCTGCGACGTACCGATCTGCACCGTGACGGTCCTCGTCTCCGGCGAGCTTCCGATGCGGCGCACCGTCATCTCATAGGTAGCCGGGATCAATCCGGCGAGAACGTAGGATCCGTCATCGCGCGTCATCGTTCCGCGCGAAACACCGGTCTGCGGGTTTCGCAGCTGAATCTGCACGTTGGCGCTTCCAGCTCCTGCAGTGGTGACCGTTCCTCTAATGGTACCGGTCGTTGTCTGCGCGGTCGCGCTGCTTCCGACGAAAGCGGCCATGGCGACAAACGCCAATGCGACCGCTCGAGTAAATCGATTCCAATTGAACTTTTCCGTAATCATGACTGTCTCCAGTTACTGTGGTGTTTCATGCGGCAATTGCCGTGCACGGTCGAAAAACGTCAGCGCCTGCTTCTCGCACGGCGCATCGGGGGTGGGCGCTCAGCGGACGAAGCGCCGGTTGAAGGGCGGATGACGAGCTGGGTGGATACACGCGCACGTCGGCGTGTGTGCTCGTCCTTGTGGGTGATCGCGTCCAGCAGAATCTCGACCCCTCTCGCTCCGAGGTCGGAGATTGGAACGCGGGAACAGATGAAAACCCTCGAACTGGCGGGTGCCACTCGTGTACGTGACGTACCGCCGCTCGGCCCGCTGGTCACCGCTGGCCGTGGAGCAGGTCAGCGTGAACGTCAGGTTGTTGACGTTGCCGCAGCCGCGCTCCTGGACGTTGAACGACGGCGAGTACGACGTCCAGCCGCCCGGTTCCACCTCCGCCTGCGCGCTCGGAGCCGATGTCAGCACGAGCGTGCCCACGATCGCTAGCCCGACGAGCGCATGGAGTTTCTTCGACATGCCAAGCCTCCTCTGCCCGTACGCGTGCCCGCACGCAGACGCCCGGTCGGTATAGATGGCCGGCCGGAAGCGCCTCATCGAGTCCCAGCCGAGGGGGCGGTAACGTACGAAATCAGCAAGTCGGCAACAAGATTGTTCCGTCAGGCGGAAAGACCTCGCGACAAGCTGTCACATTGGAGCTGCCGTTTCGCGGCCTGCGGCGATGTTTGGGCAGGTCAGGGCATTCAGTTCACGTGACGGTCACAAATCACGAAATTGTGGCAATTCGAAGAACGTGCAGCGACCAAACCGTGACGCTCTCCCGCCCAAAGGGGGAACGCGGGGGGTCAGGCGACGCGGTCGACGAAGGCGGTCACCCGGCGCATCAGCCGATCGACGCGCTGCTCGGTGCCGAGGGTCTCGCTCTGCGGGAGGTCCAGCGGGATCAGGCCACGGATGTAGAGCGAGCAGGACAGATCGGCACAGATGTACGTGCCGATGGAGTTGTTCTGCCGGCCGGCGGCGCCGCCGCGGCGGGCGGCGAACAGCACGACGGCGTCCGCGGGCTGGCCGGAGTGGCACAGGTTGCACAGCCCGGTGCCGCGCCGCGGGCCGGAGGAGTTGGCGGCCCGGAGCTGCACGCCGACCACGCTGTCCTCCCGGGGGACCACGAGGTAGCCGCGCGACGGGGCCTTCGGATCGCGCCAGCCCAGGAAGTCGTGGGAGTCCCAGTCGAGCTGGTCCAGGGCCGGCAGTGTCATCGACTTGAGCTGGCTTCGGGAGACGTTGATGAACGAGCGCCTGATCTCGTCCCCGGTCAGCGGGTGCATGTCGGTTCCTCAACTCGGTTCGGTCAGCTCCCCCGAACCTACCCACGACGCCGGGAAGCGCCATCGAATTTCCCACCTGCGGTCCATTTGCGCCCTCCAGGGTCGCAATTGGACCGCAGCGTTCAGCGGCCGTCGCCGAGCAGGTGGGGTCCAGTTCGTCGCGCCGTACGGCCGGGAGGATCTGCTGTTCCGGGTCGCCGCCCAGCTGGAGCGCGCTCTGCCGTGGGCCGGCCGGACCCCGTCGGTGCACGCCGGGCAACGCTGACCGTCGCCCCGCCACTACAGCCCGTGGCGCTGCGGACCACACGTGCGCCCGGCCTGCATACTGGGCAGAATGCACCGTGTCCTGCTGATCGAAGACGACCACGCCATCCGGGACGGGTTGGAGCTGGCCCTGCGCCGGCAGGGCCACGACGTGACAACGTCGGCCACCGGCGAAGAGGGTCTGGCGATGCTCCGCGCTGCCCCACCGGACATCGTCGTCCTGGACGTGATGCTGCCCGGGATCGACGGGTTCGAGGTCTGCCGCCGGGTCCGCGCGGCCGGCTCGATCCCGATCATCATGTTCACCGCGCGTAGCGACGACGTCGACGTGGTCAGTGGGCTGGAGGCCGGCGCGGACGACTACGTGGTCAAGCCGGTGCAGCCCCGCGTCCTGGACGCCCGGATCCGGGCCGTGCTGCGCCGCTCGGACCGGGACCAGATCGGGCCGGACACCTACCGGGACGTGGTCATCGACCGCGCCTCGCTCACCGTGACCAAGAACGGCCAGCCGATCGGTCTCACCCCCACCGAGCTGCGGATGCTGCTGGAGCTGTCCAGCTCACCGGGCCAGGTGCTGAGCCGGCAGCAGCTGCTCCAGGCCGTCTGGGAGCACGACTACCTGGGCGACTCGCGCCTGGTTGACGCGTGCGTCCAGCGCCTGCGCGCCAAGGTCGAGGACAACCCGTCCACCCCGGTGTACGTGCAGACCGTCCGCGGTTTCGGCTACCGGTTCGGCCCGCTGTGACGATTCGTCGGCACCGCAAGCGCCTGAGCGCGCTGCCCACGGCCCTGGTCGGGCTGCGTCCCCGGCTGGTCCTCGCGTTCGTGGTGGTCGCGCTGATCAGCGGCGCGGCGGCGGCCGGCGCGAGCTACGTCTCGGCCCGCACCGCTGTGTTGGACGAAGCCCAGCAGCCGATGCTCGACAACTCCCGTGCGCAGTGGAGCGCCCGGACCGAGGGCATCGAGCTCCCCCTCGACCAGGCTCGGCTGGACAGCCTCGCCCAGCTCATCACCGGCAACGGCGTGATCATCTACCGGGAGCTCCAGTCGCCCAGCGCCTCCGTCGCGCCGACCGTGCCCGAATCGCTGCGCCGCGCGGTGCACCGGAACAACAAGTTGATGTGGCAGCGGCTGGAGCGTCCGAACGGCCAGGGCGGCACCGAGATCGTGCTGGCCTACGGCACGACGATCGCCGACAGCAACGGGAATCCGTCCGGCCTGGAGGTATACGAGTTCGCCTCGCTCTCCTCGCCCCAGCAACGGATCCAGGATCTCGCCATGTCGGCCGGGCTGGTCACCGCGCTCTCGCTGATCGCCGCCGTTCTGCTCGGGCTACTCGCGGCCCGTGGCGTGCTGCGCCCGGTCCGCGAGCTGCGCACGGCCGCCCGCCAGCTCGCCGCCGGCGAGCTCGACGTGCGGATGCGAGTCCGCGGCTCGGACGAGTTGGCCGATCTCGTGCTGACCTTCAACAACACCGCGGCCGACCTGGAACGCAGCGTCGGTGAGCTGCGCCGGATGGAGGCGAACGCGCGGCGGTTCGTGGCCGACGTCTCGCACGAGCTGCGCTCGCCGCTCGCGGCCATGACCGCGGTCACCGACACCCTCGACGAGGAGGCGGCGAACCTCGACGGCGACGCCGCCACCGCCGCCGGGCTGGTCAGCACCGAGACCCGCCGGCTGGCGCAGCTGGTGGAGAACCTGATCGAGATCACCCGCTTCGACGCCGGCCGGGCCACGCTGCGGCTCGACGGCGAGGTCGACCTGGCCTCGGTGGTGACCGCCACCCTGGTCGCGCGCGGCTGGACCGACGAGGTGCGGGCGGCGCTGCCCGAGGGCATCACGGCCGGGGTGGACCGGCGCCGGCTCGATGTGATCGTCGCCAACCTGGTCGGCAACGCGCTCCGGCACGGCGCGGCCCCGGTCACCGTGGCCATCGGCGCCGAGACGGATTTCGCCGGCGCCGAGTGGGTCCACGTCACGGTCACCGACGAGGGCGCCGGCCTGCCGCCGGAGACCGTCGAGCAGGTGTTCGAACGGTTCTACAAGGCCGATTCCGCCCGGGCCCGCTCCGAGGGCAGCGGCCTCGGGCTCGCCATCGCGCTGGAGAACGCGCGGCTGCACGGCGGCACGATCGAGGCCGGCAACCGGCCGGAAGGCGGCGCGGTCTTCCAGCTCCGACTCCCCCGCTGGCAGCCCGAGACCGGACCACACCAATGAGGCGGGCCTGGCTGCTCCTTGTCGTGGTCCTCTGTGGAGTGTTGACCGGTTGCGGGATCCGGCCGACCGGCGTGGTCGACGCCGGCGAACCGGCTCGGGGCCCGATCCCCGAGGCGACCGAGGCCATCGGGGAGACCGGCGGGATCCAGGCGGCGAAGCCCGGCGCCGAGCTGTACTTCGTGACCGGCGACACCGTGCAGGCCGTGTTCCGGCCGGACCTGCCGCAAGGCAACCCCGACATCGCCCTCCTGTTCCTGCTCAAGGGCCCCACCGGGGATGAGCTCAGGAGCGGGTACGCCACCGACCTTCCGCCCGACCTGACCGCACTGCAACTCGGCCGGCGCAGCCCCGACACGGTCTCCGTGGTGATGAACCTGGACCCGAACCGGCTCTCGTCGCTGGCCGTCCTGCAGATCACCTGCACGATCTCCTACACGGTCCCGCTCGAATCACGGATCACCCTCAGTAGTCCCGACGGGGAGATCTTCGATACCAAGCCGTGCCCGAACCGAACCTCGGACGCACCGACCTCGCGACCCCGGCCAACGCCCAGCGCCGGCGGCTGAGCGCCCTCGCCGGATCGGCCGACGAACGCTGCGGCTGATCAATTTCCGTTGCCAGGCAGGGCTTGTAGCAGAACCGTGACATGACCAGGACAGGACCCTGACACCCGACCGCGACTGTCTTTCCTAGGACAGGCCGTCCCGGAGGGTCACCACGATCCTCCCCGCGCGGCGGCCTGACGGGGCGCGGCTGGACCGCGGGAGGGACGGGTGTCTGTGTCGCCGCGGTCACGTTCGGTAGACGCGCAGGACGATCAGCCTCGCGGGACCCTGTACGCCTCGACCAGCGCATCATCCGAGGACGCATCGGACCACCGGCCCGACGCCAGCGCCTCGGACACGACCGGACCAGCAACCGCGACCCACACCGCCAGGCCGACCGACACCGCCAAACCGACCGACACTTCCAAGCTGACCGAGACGGCGACGCCGGCCGTGGGAGCACCGCCCGCTGGCAGCCCTGCTCGTCCGGCCGGTCGGGCCACGGCCACCGGCTCGTTCCGGGTCCGGCCCGCCGCCCGCGCCTTCGCCTCCGGCTCCGCCCGGGTGGTGGCGTTCGGCTCCACTCGGGTTCCCAAGGCCGTCCGGGACTCGGCCGCCGGCGAGGCGTTGAAGGGCATGGTCAGCCGGCGGGCCGACCGGTTGGCACGGCAGAACGCCGCCGAGGCGCCGCCCGTCACCGAGACAGCGACTTCGCCGAGGCGCCGGCGGCTCGAGTCCGCCACCGGCGACACCGCCGGCTGGTCGGCCGATGCGGTCTCCGGCGCCGGCGACCCGGCCGGATCCGCCGCACCGATGACGCGGGCGGAACGCCGGCGGGCGGCCGCCACCAGCGAGGCGGGTACCGGTTCCCGGCGCGCGCAGCGGCCCAAGCGCCGCCGGCTCCGGACGGCCGTGATGGCCCTGCTGCCGATCCTCGCGCTAGTCGCGGGGGCGGTCAGCGGCGGACTCTACGGCGCGTTCGACTCGATCCCGCTCCCCGCGCAGGTCCGGTCCGACCAGGCGTCGGTCCTCTACTACGCCGACGGGGTGACCGAACTGGCCCGGGTCGGCGTGGAGAACCGCACCGACGTGCCGCTGTCCGAGGTGCCCGTCGACGTGCAGCGCGCCGTGCTCGCCGCCGAAGACCGTGGCTACTTCTCCCACCCCGGGATCTCGGTCGTGGGGATCGGCCGCGCGGTGGTCTCCAATGTCACGGGCAGCGGCACCGAGGGCGCCTCGACCATCACCCAGCAGTACGTCAAGAACGCGTTCCTCACCCAGGACCGCACGGTCGACCGCAAGCTGCGCGAGATGGTGCTGGCGGTCAAGACCGAGCGCCGGTACTCCAAGGAGCGGATCCTGGAGTTCTACCTGAACACCATCTACTTCGGACGCGGCGCCTACGGGGTGGGACGCCGCCGCGCACGCCTACTTCGGCGTCGCGCCGAAGAAGCTGACCGTCGAGCAGGGCGCGGTGCTGGCCGCCGTGATCAAATCCCCGTCCGGCTTCGACCCGGCGAACAACGCCGAGGCCGCCCAGGACCGGTGGCGGTACCTGCTCAAGAGCATGGCCGAGGAGGGTTGGCTGACCGCCCAGAAGGCCAAGACCGCGCTGTACCCCAAGGTCAGGCCGGCGGGCCGAACCAACAGCGGCATCAACGGCTACCTCGTCGCCAGGGTCGAACGGGAGCTGGCCCGGCTGGGCATCTCCGAGCAGCAGCTGCGCACCACCGGTCTGCGGATCGTCACCACGGTCGACAAGCGCGCCCAGGACGCGGCCGCCAACACGATGAAGAACGGGCTCGCCACGCAGCCGAAGGCGAACCGCGGCGCGCTGGTGGCCGTGCAGCCGGGCAGCGGCCGGATCCGCGCGTACTACGGCGGCAGTGAGGGCTACGGCTTCTTCGACTACGCCGAGGGCGCCTACCCCGCCGGCGACACGTTCAAGGCGTACGCGCTGGCCGCGGGGCTGCGCCAGGGCATCAGCGCCGGCGAGGTCTGGGACGGCAGCTCGCCGCAGAACCTCCCGGGCCGCGGCGGCGCACCGCTCTACAACCGCGGCGACGTCAGCTGCCCGGGCTGCACGCTGGCGGAGTCGATGATCCTCTCGCTGAACACGCCGTTCTACGCGCTGGCCTACCAGCTCGGCCCCCAGGGGGTCGCGGAGCTGGCGCACCGGGTCGGGATCCGGCGCACCGATGGCGGCAAGCCGACCCTGGTCGACCTGCCCGGCGAGCTCACCCCAGGCAAGACCAGGGCCGACATCGCGCTGGGCCGCTACCACGTCACGCCGATCGATCAGGCCAACAGCTTCGCCACGTTCGCGGCCGGCGGCGTACACGCCGTGCCGTTCCTGGTCGAACGAGTGAACCAGCGCGACGCCGAGCTGTACCGCGCCAGGCCGCGCACCGACCGGGTGATGAACCGCGAGGCCGCCGCCGAGCTCACCCAGGTGCTCAGCAACGTCGGCGCGAAACTCGGCCAGCTGACGGACGGACGTTCGGTGGCCGTGAAGCCCGGCACCGTGCAGCACGGGTCCAGCGCCAACAGCTCGAACGCCTGGATGGTCGGGTACACCCCGCAGCTCGCCGTGTCGGTGTGGCTCGGGCACGAGCGTCCCGGCCCGCTGTTCGACGCCGCCAACAAGCCGGTTCGCGGCGAGACGTTGCCGACCGCGCTCTGGTCGACGTTCGTGGGCCAGGCCCTCGCCGGCACGCCCAAGGCGCGGTTCCCGGACGACGGCCGCCCGCTCCCACCGACGGCGAGCCCGGAGCGGACCACGTCACCCGAGTACGAGAGAGCCAAGCTCATCCAGCGTGGGGAGACGCGATGACCGCCGTACTGCTCAGGCAGACCGCACCGGCACAGCCAGCGGCTCCGGTCCGGCCGGCCCAGGACCGAAGCTGGGTCCCGGACGCGGCCTGGCCGCTGGCCGGCGTGCTCGGCTTCGCGCTCGCCTTCGCGTTCACCTACGGGGCGTTCGTGCTGACCGCTGCCGGCCAGCGGGTGGAGAACGCGATCGTCGGGGATGCCCAGTCCGGCCGGCTGGCGGCGCCGGGCTTCTCGGCGAGCACCCTCGCGGGACTCGACGTCCGACAGTGGGTGTACGCGGGGCTGCTGGCGGTGGTCGTGATCGCCGTGGCGGGCCGCCGACCGGCCGCGGGCGCCGCCGCGGTGGGGCTGGTGGCCGTCTCGCTGGCCAGCGCGCAGTTCCTCAAGCAGACCGGTCTCGTCCGCCCGGCCCTGGACACCGGCGGCGGAGTGGCCGACCACAACAGCTTCCCGAGCGGGCACGTGTGCGTCGCGATGGCGATGCTGCTCGCGTTCGCGGTGGTGCTGCCCCGCCGGGCACGGCCGTGGCTGACGGTGCCGGGCGCGGTGGGGGTGGGCTGGGTCGCCTACGCGACCGTGGCCCTCGGCTGGCACCGCCCCAGCGACGCGATCGGCGGCAGCCTGCTGGTGGCCGGAGTCTGCTGCGCGGCGCTCGTCGTACTGGCCGGTCTGCGCGCGGTCGCCGGTGCGGCACCGGCCGGCGTCGAACCGCTCCGGGGTCCTCGTCGCAGCACGGCCGGGACGGTGGCCGTGCCCGTCGCGGTGGCGCTCGGTGGGCCGCTGTTGATCGCCGGCGCCGCGTACCTCGCGCTCCCCGCCGTACCGACCGACGCCCACACCGCCGCCGTGCTCGCCGGCCTGGCGAGTTTCGCGGTCGCGCTGGTGACGGGCTGGCTGACCGGGACGGCGGCGCACCGATGAGCCCGCGCTGGCGACGGCGGGCCGAGCGAGCCACCTGCGCTTTGGGCGGCGAGCCGAGCGAGCCACCTGCGCTTTGGGCGGCGAGCCGAGCGAGCCACCTGCGCTTTGGGCGACATTTTCAGTGCTATAGCACTGAAAATGTCGCCCAAAGCGCGAAGAACTAGGCGGGCTTGACCGGGGTCTTGGGGTCGCCGTCGACGGCGGCGGCGAGCTGCGGCACGATCCGGTCCAGCAGGTACGGCAGGCTCAGCGCCGAGATGAACGAGGTGGCGCTGCCGTACGGGCTGCCCTCGTCGATCAGTACCTCGCGGCCTTCCTTGGCCACGTCGAGCTTGGCGTACAGCGGGTCGGCCCGCAGGATCGCCTTGCCCTTGGCCTCGCTGGCGACCAGCCAGACCAGATTTCCAGTTCGCAGCGCGGGGCTCCGGCCAACCGGGCGCGATTTGGGCGACATCTTCCGTGCCCTGACACGGAAGATGTCGCCCAAATCGGGGGTGGGCTTATCGGGCCCTAACGGCGGGGGCGTTTTCTGGGCCGTCCTGGGCGCCGTCGGGGTGCGTGGCCGCTCGCGTCCTGCGCTGCTTCGCGTAACACCTCGGCCCGTTGCTCCCGCAGCTCGTTCTGGACGACTCTGGTGAGATTTTCCTTCTCTTCCGGGGTGAAGCCGGCGAGCAGTGCCTTCCACACTCCGCCGTCGGTCTCCTCCATGCTTGCCTCCTCCGGCGAACCGAGCCACGGGCGGCGAGCGGTCAGACGCCCATGACCAGCGTTCTCGTCACGGGCGGCCGGAAACCGGAAGGGCAGCGGCAGCCCGCGACTCAGGTCTGAGGGCTATTGGCTGAACCCGAATCGACCATAACTCGGTTTCGGCGCGGCGGCGATCGGAAGCGGCGGCACCTCCTACGCTGGCGAGAAGGGTCGACCGCGGCAGCGGCCGGTCTGCGGCCGGAGTCCATACTGCAGACCAGCCGGCGCCGGCTGGTCCGACCAGGTCACGGCGGCGCGAGGCCCTCGTGTCCTGCGGCTGTTGGGAGTGACATGCGGTTGCTGTTGATCGGCCCGCCCGGTTCGGGCAAGGGCACCCAGGCCGTGCGGATCGCCGAGCATTTCGGGATCGCGCACATCTCCAGCGGCGACCTGCTGCGGCGGCACGTCGCCGAGGAGACCGCGATCGGCCGGACCATCAAGGAGTACGTGGCGCGTGGCGACCTGGTGCCGGACGGCATCGTGATGGACGTACTGCGCAAGCCGGTCTCGGCCGCCAGTCAGGCCAACGGCTACGTGCTGGACGGGTTCCCGCGCACGGTCGAGCAGGCCGAGGCGGCGTACCTGGTCGCCAAGGCGCTCGGGGCCTCGGTCCGGATCGCGCTCTACCTCGACGTCGGCCGGGACGAACTGATCCGCCGGGTGCTCGCCCGTGGCCGCGAGACGGGTCGCGCCGACGACACCGAAGAGGTGATCAACCACCGGCTCCAGGTCTTCGAGGACCACACCCGCCCGCTGCTGGACTACTACGCGGAGCGCGAGGAGCTGATCACCGTGAACGGTGCCCGGCCGGTCGAGGAGGTCGCCTGGTCGGTGACCGTGCAGCTCCAGCGCGTCCAACGCCAGCTCAACGGCTGAGGTTTCCAGCTGCGGTTGGATCGTGCCCTTCCAGGGCACGATCCAACCGCAGCCCGTCCGTCGGCGAACCGGCCCGGACCTCGCCCGCGCCGTTCGGGGTTGCGGTCCATTCGCGCCCTGGGAGGGCGCGAATGGACCGCAGCCAGGCGTCAGCGGGGGGCGGTTCCGGGGCGGGTGAAGCCGCCCGGCGGGCCACCTTGGCCACCGGGCGCGAACCCGCCGCGGTTGGTCGTCGCCGAACTGGTTGGCAACTCGCGGCCGAGGTCGGCGAGGACCACCTGCTGGCCGAGCGCGACGCCGGACGTGATCTCCGTGCGCAGGCTCCCGACCGCGCCGAGCCGCACGACCTTCCGGGTAGGCCACGCCGCCGGCCAGCACCGTGACCGCTCCGGTACCGGTTCCGGTGCTGGTCACGGCCGAGTTCGGCACGGTCAGCACGCTGCCGGTGGAGCCGATCGTGATGCTCACCCCCGCCTGCGATCCGGCGGCCAGGGCCGGCGTGGCCCGATCGACGAGCACCACGACCGGGTAGGCGACGCCGCTGGTCGACGCCGCCGCCGTTGCGCCGCCCGTGTCGTCGCCGCCGCCGGGAGCAGGCCGATCGAGTGGACGGTGCCGTCGACCGCGGTGGTCGCCCCGTCCGGGGTCACGGCGGCGGGCTGACCCACCTTGACCTTGCGGATGCTGGCGAGCGGCACGTTCACGGTCACCTTGACCGCGCCGGCCCCGATGATGACGATCTGCTCGCCGCCGCGAATCGCCGTGCCGGCGGTCATCCCGATCGTGCCGACGGTCCCGGTGATCGGCGCCGTGAGCGTGGCCGCCGCGAGGTTCTCGTTGGCGCGGTCGAGCTCGGCCTGCGCGGTGGTCACGTCCGCCTTGTCCTTGGTGACGCGGCCCGCGCTGCTGGTCTGGCCGCCGGCCGTCTCGGTCGTCGCCCGCGCACCGGTCGAGCCGGTCGAGCCAGTGGAAGCGGCGGCGCCTGCGGCCGACGTCGCGGTCTTCGACAGCTCGGCGGCCCACGCGGTGGCCGCCTTGGCCAGCGCCGCCTGGTCGGCGTGACAGCTTGGTCTGTGCCCGCTGAGCGTTCTTCAGCGCGGTGAGGCAACGGTCCAGCGCGTCGCCGCCGCTCGGGGTGCCCGGCGTCGGTGTGGCCGTGGGCGATGGCGTGCCGGACGGGCGTGCGGCCGGTTTGGGAGTGCCCGCCGGCGTCGGCTTGGTGGCGAGCGAACACGCGGTGTTCTGCGCGGCCAGCGTCGTGTTCGCCGCCTTGAGGCTCCGGTCCGCGGCGCGCTGCGCGGCGCTCACCGCCCGCTGGGCACCGGACGGCTTCATGGTCGCCGGCTTGGTGGTGCTGGTCGACGCGGTGCCGGTGCTCGCGGCGGCGGCCGTGTTCTGGTCGGTCTCCAGGGTCGCCTTGGCCTTCGCCAGGGTGGCCGCCGCCCTGGTCACGGCGGCCTGGAGATCGTCGGTGCGCAGCCGGGCGAGCTCCTGACCCGCGGTGACCCGATCCCCCACGGCGACGGCGACCGACGCGACCGTGCCGGTGACCGGGAACTCCGCGCTGGCCTGGTTGACCTGCTTCACCACGCCGGTCAGGTCGAGCTGCTGCTGCACGGTCGCCCGGCTCACCGCGGCCGTCCGGTACGAACCGGCGTCGTCGCCGCTGGTCGCGGCCCACGCGCCGGCCGAGCCGCCGGCGAGCAGCACGGTCAACCCGCCGACCAGCACGACCCGGCGCATCCGACCCGCCGTCCGCCGCGACGGCGAGCCGCCCCGGAACGAGCGGCGACCCGAGCCCGTGGCTCAGTCATTCGGGCCACCGTCGGCGCCGGGCCGACGGCCGAAGCCGGCCGTGCAGGTGCCGTTCTCGGCCGCCCGGATACTGATCGCGGTCGCGGCGATCGCGCCGGTGTCGTCGCTCTTGCCGACCGCGGTGACGCACTTCCCGGTGACCAGTGCCGTGGCCTTGGCCGCCACGGTCTTGCTGTACGTCGTCGTGGCCGTGGTCGTCACGGTGGTCGCGGCTGGTGTCGCGCCCGCGTCCGTACCGGCCGGTGCCCCGCCCGCGTCTATGCCGGCCGGAGCCGCGCCGCGTTCGACCACGAACGTCGCGCCGCTGACCGAGACGACCTTGCCGGTGGCGCCGAACCCGCCGGCGCCGCGGCTGCCGCCGGGGCGTCCGCTGGCGTCGGGCCGGGGCGTCCCGCTGGGCCGGACCCGCCCCGCGCCCGGGCTGCCCGACGGGCGCGCGCCCTCCGGACCGCCGAAGCCCGCCGCGGTGCAGGCGCCGTTGACCGGCGCGACGAGCTGGACCGAGCCGGCGACGACCGCCGTCCCGGGGCTGGGCGTCGCGGCCGGTGTGGCGCTGGTGGCCACCGGTCGCGCGGTGACGCACATCCCGACCTTCACGTCGGCCGCCGTGGCCGCGACGCTGTCGGTGAACGTCGTGCTGGCGCCGTAGGTCACGGTGGTCTGCGCACTTTCGCTCTGTACCTGCAGCGTGCTGCCGTCGATCGCGGCCAGCAGCCCGGACGCGCCCGGTGCGGTGTTGCCCTGGGCTGGCGCGGCGCCGTTGCCGGCCGGTGCGGCACCGGCCGCCGAGTCCGATCCGCCGTTGCAGCCGGCGAGCAGGACGACGGCGAACAGCGCGGGTACGGCCGCACGCAGCGGCGAGGCAAAGGAATGAGCGGGCACGGGAGATTCTCCTGAATAGGTGGGATACATGGCAGTCACTCGCTGCGCAGCGCGTCGATCGGCGCGAGTCGGGCGGCCCGGCTGGCCGGATAGACCCCGGCGCCGAGGCCGATGCCGAGCGCCACCGCGAGTGCGCCCAGGGCAGCGACCGGGGAGACCGTCACGGGTTGGTCGAGGAACCGCGGCAGGATCGCCGCACCCACGAAGCCGAGCGTCAGCCCGAGCAGCCCACCGGTGAAGCCGAGGATGCTGGCCTCGGCCAGGAACTGGCGACGGATCAGCCGGGGCGTGGCGCCGAGGGCCTTGCGCAGCCCGATCTCCCGGATCCGCTCGGTGACCGACACCAGCATGATGTTCATGACGCCGATGCCGCCGACCAGCAGCGAGAGCGCGGCGACGCCGCCGAGCAGGATGGTCAGCGTCCGGTCGGTGGACGTGGCGGTGTCCAGCAACGACTGCTGGCTGCTGATCGTGAAGTCGGCCGCCGCGGCCGTCACGCCGTGCGCGGAGAGCAGGGCCGCGTTCGCCTCCTGGTACGCGGCGGTCAGGGCTGCCTGGGACTTCGCCTCCACGTAGATCGTGGCGACGGAGGTCCGGGTGCTGCCGCCGGCGATCCGGCTGGCCGCCGTGGTCATCGGCACGATCGCCTGGTCGTCGTCGTTGCTGCTGGAGGACGAGCCGACCGCGTCCAGCACGCCGATCACGGTGAGCGTGGCGCCGTTCACGGTGACGCTCTGCCCGACCGGGCTGCGCCGCCCGAACAGCTCGGCGCCGGTCTCCGAACCCAGCACCACCACCTGCGCGGCACTGTCCAGATCGGCGGCGGTGAGGAACCGGCCCTGGTTGAGCGTGCGGGCCCGCACCTGGAGCCAGTCCGGGGTGGTGCCGACGACCGTGGTGGTCCAGTTCGTGGTGCCCGCGGTGAGCGCCTGCGAGCTGGTGGAGACGGGCGCGACCCGGGCGATGTCCGGTGCGACCGCCGGCGACGACAGCGCCTGGGCGTCCTTCATGGTCAGCGTGGACGCCGAGCCCCGGCCGCCCCGGACGCCGGTCGCGCTGGTGGTGCTGCCCGGCGAGATGATCAGCAGGTTGCTGCCCAGCTTGTCGATCTGCTCGCGCACCTGGACCTGCGCGCCCTGGCCGAGGCCGACCGTCAGGATCACCGCGGCGATGCCGATCAGGATGCCGAGCATGGTCAGCACCGATCGGAGCCGGTGCGAGCGGATCGCCTCGACGGCGGTCCGCAGAGTCTCCGTCCAGATCACCGGGCACCCGCCCCGGCCAGGTCGCCGCTGACGTCGAGCTGGCCGTCCCGCAGCCGGATCGTGCGCTGCGCGACCGCGGCGACCTCGGACTCGTGCGTGATCAGCACGATCGTCCGACCGGAGGCGTGCAGCTCGGCGAAGAGCCCGAGCACGTCCTCGCTGGACCGGGAGTCCAGGTTGCCGGTCGGCTCGTCGGCCAGGATCAGCGCCGGATCGGTGACCAGCGCCCTGGCCACGGCGACCCGCTGCTGCTGACCGCCGGAGAGCTCGCCGGGCCGGTGCTCGACCCGATCGCCGAGGCCCACCCGGTCCAGCGCGCTCAGCGCCCGCCGCCGCGTTCCGGCCGGGCCAGCCCGGCGTAGCAGAGCGGCAGTTCGACGTTGCGCCAGGCCGACAGCGACGGCAGCAGGTTGAACTGCTGGAAGACGAAGCCGATCCGCCGGTTCCGGACCTCGGCGAGCTCGTCCTCGCTCATCGCGCTGACGTCGGTGCCGGCCAGCTCGTAGCTGCCGGAGCTGACCCCGTCCAGGCAGCCGAGCACGTGCATCAGCGTCGACTTGCCCGAGCCGGACGGGCCCATGATCGCGACGTACTCCCCCTCGGCGACGTCCAGGGAGACCCCGCGCAGCGCCTCGACCTCGAGGTGGCCGGTCGCATAGGTCTTCCGGACGTCCCGCAGGCTCAGGATCGGGCTCATCAGTTGCCACCGCCAGCCGGGAAACCGCCGCCGGGAAAGCCACCGGCGGGGAACCCGCCCTGGGTGCCGCCGGTCCGGCCGGTGCGGTCGCCGCCACCGGTGGTCGCGCCGGGCCGGAACGACTCGACCACGATCTGGTCGCCGGACTTCAGGCCGCTCAGTACCTGGGTGCTCGGGCCGTACGCGGTGCCGAGCGTGACCTCGGTGTTGACCTGCTTGCCGTCCTTGCGCTGGTACACCACGGTCTTGCCGTCGACGGTGTGCACGGCCGTGGTCGGGACCGTGAGCACACCGGTGAGCTGCTTGACGATGATCGTCACCGAGCCGGTCGCACCCGCGTAGAGGCCGGCCGGCGAGCCGGTGACCGCGATCGTGACCGGGAACGTGGCGCTGCCACTGGCCGACGAGGAGGCGACGATGCCGACCGAGCTGACCGTGCCGAAGACCTTGGTGGTGCTGCCGGTCGGCGTGATCTCGACCTGCAGACCCTTCTTGAGCTGCCCGAGATCGGCGCTACCGACCGACGCGTCCACCACCCAGGCGTCGGTCGAGATGACCACCACCTGCGCGGTCGAGCCGGTGCTGGTGGCGGCGCTGGTGCTGCCCTGGCTTCCGCTCGACGAGCCGAGTCGGTCGCCGACCGCGACGTCGACCGAGGCGACCGTGCCGGCGATGGGCGAGGTCAGGGAGGCGGCGGCCAGATCCTGCTGGGCGGCCGTGAGGTCGATCTTGGCGGCCGCGAGCTGGGCGTTCGCGGCGGCGAGCTGGGTGCTGGACGCGTCCTGCTGCTCGTCGACCTGCTCGGCGGCGGCGTCCACACCGGCCTGGGCGGCGACCACCGCGGCCCGCAGGTCGTCGGCGCCGACCGTGGCGAGCGTCTCGCCCTTGGCCACCTTGTCACCGACGGCCGCCGGTACCGACGTCACCGTGCCGCTGACTGTGAAGGACAGTTCGGCCTGGTGAGCCGGCGCGATCGTGCCCGACGCCGTGACCGTCTGCCGGATCGCCCCCTGGCTGACCGTGACCAGCGTGGTCGTGGCGGCGGCGGTGGACGTCCGGGTCGCCGCCCAGGTGCCTCCGCCGACGAGCAGTGCGGTGACGAGCACCCCACCGGCCAGCCACCAGGGCCTCTTCAACACGGCGAACGGTTTGAACCGCAAGATCTACTCCCAGGACGGTGCGCAGAGGCGTTGCCTCTCGTCGCACTGACCGTGCCGGGCCTAGCTGGCACGTTCCTGGGACGAGCCTGGGAAATACCTGTGAATCGGAGCCGCCGGCCTCCGCTACCGGCGGCTCAACTCCTGCGCGCCCATGTCAGGCGAGCACGTCCACCAGCGTCACGGTGAGCTGAGCACCGTTCGCGGCGCGGTAGCTGACCTCGTCGCCGGGCCGCGCACCGAGCAGGGCCTGGCCGAGCGGGCTGGTCGGCGTGATGACGTCGGTGTCCGGGCCGGCCTGTTCGACCAGTCCGATCAGGAACACCTCCGGCGCCTCACCGGGACCGAATCGGACACTCACCTGGCTACCGACGTCCACGGCACCCTGCGGGGTCACCGCCGAGGAGAGCGGGGCCTGGAGCTGGAGGTCGAGCACCGCGATCCGGGATTCGATGTCGGCGAGGCGGCTGAGCGCGTCCACGTTGCCGCTCCGGTCGGCGGCGTCGCCGGGACCGCTGGGTGGGACGGACTCGGCGATGGCCTCGTCGCGCTGGGCGATGAGGTCGGCGAGGCGCGCGGTCAGCGCCGCCCGCCCCGAGATGGTCAGAGCCGGCAGAGTCATGGTCATGGCCGTGAGTCCTTCCAGAGAAGCGAGCGTGAGCTGTCGAGGTGACGTCGTTGTCATCCCGTCAACGCGGGCGGAGCCCGTTCTGTTCTCCTAAACGACCGTCAATTGGTGTTTCTCAGAAGGTTCTTAAGGACTCGGCCGCCAGCCGGACCCCCGAGTGCCCCCGCCTCCCGGCGCTTTGGGCGACATTTTCTCGGTTATAGCCGTGAAAATGTCGCCCAAAGCGCGAAGGTAGGGAGGTGAAGACTGCGGAGACCGAGGAACTGTGGCGGGCGTATCGGGCGGCGCACCCCGAGGTCGGCGACGACTACGACGTGGTGGCGTTCGGCGACAGCGCCGCGCAGGCGCACGAGCTGGCCGAGCTGGTGGTCGCCGGGACGAAGCGCGCCACCGCCGGATCGGCGTACTCGTTCGAGGGGGACGACGCGGAGCCGGCCCCGGTGCTCGGCGGCCACGTGGTGCTGGTGGACGGCGCCGGCCGGCCGCGGTGCGTCTGGCGGACCACGCAGCTCGACGTGAAGCCGCTGACCGAGGTGGACGCCGCGTTCGCCTGGGACGAGGGCGAGGGCGATCGCAACCTCGCGTACTGGCTGGACGCGCACCGCGCCTACTTCACCCGGGAGGCAGGCCGGCTCGGGTACCCGTTCGACGACGCGATGCCGACGGTGCTCGAACGGTTCACCGTCGTCTGGCCGCCCGAACTCGCCGACTGAGCCACACGAGCCGAGACAGCCCATCGCCCCAAGCGGCGAGTTCGGGGCGGCGACGGAAGCTACCGTTCAGCGGTGACGAGTGACACGGGGATGAAGCCGGGTCGGCTGCTGCGGCTGGGGCTGCCCCGCGATCCGCAGGCGGGCATGCACCTGGTGGCGCTGGTCGTCTCGGCGGTCGCGGCGATCCTGCTCACCCGCGGCATCCTCGCGGCGACCGGCTATCCGCAGCTCGGCGGCGGTGGGCTGCACGTCGCGCACGTGCTCTGGGGTGGCCTGCTGATGCTGGCGGCGCAGGTGCTGCTGCTGTCGTTCGCGGGGCCGAAGGTCCGGCCGTTGGCCGCGGTGCTGGGCGGAGCCGGGTTCGGGCTGTTCATCGACGAGGTCGGCAAGTTCGTCACGTCCGACAACGACTACTTCTACCGGCCCGCCGCGGCGATCATGTACGTGGTGTTCGTGCTGCTCCTCATCGCGGTCCACGCGCTGCACGGCCGCCGCCCCTACCACCCCGCCGAGCACCTGGCCGGCGCGGTCGAGTTCGCGGTGACCGGTGTGGCCGGCGGCTTCACCCCGACCGAGCGGACCAGGGCCGCCGAGCAACTGCGCCGGGCCGGCACCGACGTGCCCGGCTCGGCCGAGACCGCGTCGCTGCTGGCCGCGGTCCCCGACGATCCGTACGACCTGCCGAACCCGGTCCGCGCCGGCGCCGAGCTGATCGGGCGGCTGGGCGCCCGGATCCTCGGCTGGCGCACCGGCGGCACGGTGACCATCGTCGTGCTGGCCATTCAGGGCGTGGTCGCGCTGGGCAACGCGATCGCGTTGATCGTGCCTGGCGCCGGTGGGGCGGTTGGCGACGACACGGTCAGCGCCGTGGGCCTGTCGGTCGGCGGGTTCGGCTCGCTCGCGTTCGTCAGTGCGGGGCTGTGGGCGCTGCGGCGCGATCGGTTCGCCGCGTTCCGTCGGTTCCAGCGGGCGGTCCTCACCAGCCTGCTGCTCACGCAGGTGTTCCTGTTCGCGGTGACCCAGTTCGCGGCCTGCGTGTTCGTCGCGGTCGACCTGACCCTGCTCGCGATGCTCGGCGCGGAACTGCACCGACAGCGCCAGGCCGCGCTGGCTCACTCGGGAGGCTGACCGATGCTGCGCCGGCCGGGGGCGCGTCAGCCGCCGGCCCGCCGGGGGTAACGGACCAGGCTTGAACGACTTTGACTTTGGGCTTTGTCGGGTGAACGTGGCCGGGTGGGGCAGCGCCTGGAAGGATCTGTCGCATGGCCCTGAAATCGCTCATGGTGCCGATCGGCACCCCCGCGCCCGACTTCACGCTGCCTTCGATCGAGGGGCCGAAGGTCTCGCTCGCCGATCTCGACGGCTCCGCGTTGCTGGTGATGTTCCTGTGCAACCACTGCCCGTACGTGCGGCACGTCGAGTCGGTGCTCGGGCCGCTGGTGGCCGAGTACACCGCCCGCGGGCTCAGCGCGGTCGGGATCACCAGCAACGACACTGACCAGTACCCGGACGACGGCCCCGAGGGCACCGCCGACCAGGCCGCCCGCGCGGGCTTCACGTTCCCGTACCTGCTCGATGCCGACCAGTCCGTCGCCGACGAGTACCACGCCGTCTGCACCCCCGACTTCTTCCTCTACGACGCCGATCGCCGGCTCGCCTACCGGGGCGCCTTCGACACCAGCCGGCCGCGCAGCGACGAACCGGTCACCGGGGCGCTGCTGCGGGACGCGATCGAGCACGTGCTGCGCGGCGAGCCGGTGCCGGAGCCGCACGCGCCGAGCATGGGCTGCGGGCTGAAGTGGCGGCCCGGCAACGAGCCGAGCTGGTTCCCGAAGGTCTGACCGTGGCCGTGGAGCTATTTGACCGTGCCCTCGAAAATGCTCGGTTCATGACTGAAGCTCGGCGAGACCTCGATATTCATCAACCCCATGTCCGATGGCGGTACTGAGAAACCAAACGTGGTGCTCGCATTCCGACCAGGAGCGACACTGCCATCAAATCCGCCAATAGCGTCGTCGAAGATCGACTCGGCTTCGAGTCCGTTCGCACCGGCCCTCAATCGCACCGACGCCAGCGAAAGATCGACTACCTCCTTGGACCCGTTGGTGATCCGGACGACGAACTTCACGGCGGCATTGCCCGGCTTGTGGCCCGCCGCATACTGGCTCGGGCGGAACCGGACTGCGGACAGGACCTGAATCTTGAGACCATCGTCGTAGGTGAAACCCTCGTTAGCGCCAATGGTGGCGACAGTCGATTCGGCTGGCGCTTCGCTCGGAACTGCGGCTCCGGAGGTAACCGACACCGGCTCAGGATCGCTCCCACTGGACTTCGTCGGCTCCGCACCTCCCCCGCACGCGATCACGAATCCGGCGACGACGATGGCGGCACTCGCAGTGAAGAGCTGGCTGGCGGAAGGCATGGCTGGCCTCTATCCGACGTGGGGTGTGGACACCCCATGATTGCCATTGCCGGAAGTCCCGATAAGACAGAGTTCGATAAATACCCGTTCAGCCTGTGACTCTTGACTGTCGAGGCCAACGCGGGATTCTCAACGTCGAATTGGCGCTCCAGACGACCGGCCGCGATATCACCCATTCAGCGCCACGCATCGCCAGTCGTACGACACTGAATTCAAGCCTTGTGACCGTACTTGGTTGGGCCACGGCGCCGTCGCGGTACTGTCCGACGATGGAACAGCGCCTGGCCGGGACGCCCGAACACCTCACCGTGGCGACGCTCACGCCCGACGATCTCACCGACGAGCACTGGGCCCAGCTCACCGGCGGCGACGACGATCCGTTCGAGGTCGCCGGGGCCCGCGTGCAACTGAAGTGGCGAGACAAGGACCGCTACATCGCCCTGCTCGACGGCGACCGGATGGTGGCGCGGGCCGGCGTCGTGGTCGTGCCGATCACCGCCGGCGACGTCACGCTGGATGTGGTCGGCTTCGGCGGCGTGATCGTGGCGAAGGACCAGCGCGGCGGCGGCCTCGCCCGCGCCGTGATGACCGAGGCGACCGCTTTCGCCGCCACCCTCGAGCCGTCGATCGCGATGCTGTTCTGCCTGCCCAGCCGGGTCGGCCTGTACGCGAAACTCGGCTGGCGCGAGATCCCCTATCCGGTGACGGTGGAGCAGCCCGACGCGCCGCACACGATGGCCGACCGCGCGATGTGGCTCCCCCTCCGGCCGGGCGCCGCCCTCCCCGCCGGCCCGGTGAACCTGCACTCGCTCCCGTTCTGAGCCGGCACAACCTGTTGCGGTTCAATTCCGCCCTGGGAGGGCGGAATTGAACCGCAGACCCGAGGGACGGTAATGCGGAGCGAGCGACAGGACAGAACTGCCGGTGCGCTGCTCGGCGTGCATGCTGGGTGACGCGCTCGGGGCGACGGTGGAGTTCTCGCCGTGGTCGGCGATCCGGGAGCGGTATCCGGACGGGCTGCGCGAGATCGTGGGTGGCGGGCCGTTCGACTGGCCGCCGGGCCACGCGACCGACGACACCGACCTGACCAGGGCCGTCCTGCTGGCGTACCTCTCCCCCTCGGACGACGTGCCGCGCGCGGCGGCCGACCACATGCTGTCCTGGCTGCGCGGCGAGTGGCCCGGCCGGACTCCGGGGTCGACGCCCCGGGACATCGGCGGAGCGACCGCTGCCGGCCTGCGCCGCTACGCGAGCGACGGCAGACCCGAGGAAGTCCGGTGCGGGCGCCGGGCAGGCCGGCAACGGTTCCCTGATGCGCTGCGTCCCTACGGCCGTCGCGGTGCGCGATTCCGCCCGCCGGATCGCCGAGTCGATCGCGATCTCCGCCATCACGCACGACGATCCGCGCTGCACCGTCGCCTGCGCCGCCTACAACGAGATCGCCGCGAGCCTGGTCGACGGCCGGCCGGTTGACGAGGCGATCGCGGTCGGGCTGGCCACCGCCGAGTCACTGGGCAACGTCGCGGTCGCCGACGCGATCCGGCACGGGCGCCAGCTCGTGCCCGCGACGATGGCCCGTACCGGCGAACTCCAACTGGCCGACAACGGTGCCGGCTACGTGCTGGACTCGCTCAGCCTCGCGATCGCGGCCATCGAGGACGATCGGGCGCTGCCAGACGTCCTCGTCGATGTCGTGCGGCTGGGCAACGACACGGACACGAACGGGGCCATCGCCGGCGGTCTGCTGGGCGCCCGGGACGGCGCCGACGCCATCCCGGCGGAGTGGGTCGGCCGGCTCCAGTTCGCCGACGAGTTCCGCGCCGCCGCGGCCCTGCTCGCCTGAACCGCCCTCGCTGCGGCGCCCCGCCCAAACCGGACAGCGGGGCCAAGGCCGTACGGTCAGCTGCGGCTTTCGTCGCGCTGCCGACGCGCGCGCAGGCGGGACACCACGAAGTAGCCGATGGCCAGCGCGAACAGCGCGTACATCACGTACTGGTAGCGCCCCACGTACGTCTCCGACCGACGTGCCAGTTCTCGCCCAGCGCGTATCCGGCCACGATGAGCGCGGTGTTCCAGATCAGGCTGCCGGCGGCGGTGTACGCCACGAACAGCGAGATCCGCATCCGCTCCACGCCGGCCGGGATCGAGATCAGGCTGCGGAAGAACGGCACCATCCGGCCGAAGAACACCGCCTTGCGGCCGTGCCGCCCGAACCAGTCCTCGGTGCGCTCGACGTCCTCGACCGACATCAGCGGCATCTTCGCGATCAGCGCCGCGACCCGCTCTCGCCCGAGCAGCGCGCCGACGTAGTAGAGGATGACCGCGCCGACGACCGAGCCCAGCGTGGTCCAGAAGATGGCGCCGACCAGGCTCAGCTTGCCCTGGCTCGCGACGAACCCGGTCAACGGCAGGATCAGCTCACTCGGGATCGGCGGAAACAGATTCTCCAGGGCCACCGCGATGCCGGCGCCCGGACCGCCCAACTTCTCCACCAGGCCGGTGACGAAGCCAGCGATGCCGCCCTCGGGCGGCGACTCAGCCGCTGACGACGTGCCGGCCACGCTCAGCGCTGCTCCCATTGCGCTTACTCCGTCCGGTTCGCCGGGGAACGCGGTGATCGGTGACAACAACCCCTCGTCCTCGGGTATCCGCGGACTTTCGGCCCGAAACCCGGCATCCCGCGCCCGCAGACGCCGCTCCCCCGGCCAGCCGCGAAGAAAATCCGCCAGAAATTCTTGCCAAGTTGTCGATCTCGGGGACCGCCACTTCGACGTGTTAGTAGGGACCGAGGTTCACCGAACCTCCCCACCGACCATCGGAGGCGAGCGTCATGACCATCACCGAGCTGACCACGCACCGGCCCACCGGCACCCAGCAGTCCACCCGCCGTCCCACCACACGCGGCGCCACCCCGGCTGCCAGCACGTGCCGGCCTGCCCCACCGCGGACGCGCCCGACCACGACGCCGCCCGCGTGGTGGCCGCCCACCCCGAGCAGGGCTGGAGCCTGCTGTGCAACGGCGTGATCGTCTTCGACGACACCGGCGAGATCCTGCCGAACCGCACCTGCGTCGCCCCGCACCGGCCCGGCACGTACGCCCCGCTGCACGCCGCCTGAGCGATCTGCCGCAACACTGCAGCTGCACCGACTGCCCGCCGTCACCCCCGGCCGCGCAGAACCGCGCACCGCCGTCACCCCGGCCGGCGCAGAACCGGCGCACCTCTCGGCGTGAACACCCCGCCGCCCCTCGCATGTTTCGCCTGCCGATCAGGCAGGGAAGCCCTGCGTCATGTTCGAAAACTTCACGTTGGAACGAATCGACGTCGGCGAGGCGGAGCTACGGGTGCGGCACGGCGGCTCCGGGCCGCCCGTCCTGCTCCTGCACGGACACCCGCGGACCCACACCACCTGGCACCGGGTGGCCCCGCTCCTCGCCACCGACCACACCGTCGTCTGCCCCGACCTGCGCGGCTACGGCGAATCGTCGAAGCCGCCCACCGATCCCGAGCACGAGCCGTACTCCAAGCGCGCGATGGCTCGGGACTGCGTCGCGCTGATGCGCACGCTGGGGCACGAGCGATTCGCCGTCGTCGGCCACGATCGCGGCGGGTACGTCGCGACCAGGCTGACGTTGGATCACCCCGCGGCCGTGACCAAGTTGGTGGTCATGGACGGCGTGCCGATCGGTGCGGCGCTGGCGCGGTGCGACGCGAAGTTCGCCGCGAGCTGGTGGCACTGGTTCTTCTTCGGCCAGACCGAGAAGCCCGCCGAGCGGGTGATCAACGCGGACCCCGACGCCTGGTACCTCGGCGAGCCGGACACAACTGGGCGAGGAGAACTACGCCGACTTCCGGCGGGCCATCCACGACCCGGCGACCGTGCACGCGATGTGCGAGGACTACCGGGCCGGCCTCGGCATCGACCGCGCCCACGACGACGCGGACCAGGCGGCGGGCAACCGCGATCCAGTGTCCGATGCTCACCGTCTGGGCCACCAAGGACGACCTGCCCGATCTGTACGGGGACGTGGTCGCGGTGTGGCAGCGAGTGGGCCGACGACGTGCGCGGCCAGCCGGTGGACAGCGGCCACCACATGGCCGAGGAGGCGCCCGAGGAACTCGCCGCGATCCTCCGCGGCTTCCTCGCCGGCCGCCCCTGACCCGCGCCGGCTTGGCGATGCGCCGGCACCGCCGACCTGCACGAGGGACGGCGAAGACCGATGCCCGGGACGCCTACGTCAGCGCCGACGCGGCCGGACCTGCCCCCCGCTGCGCCGCGCGACACCGGCGACGAAGCGCCGCAGAGCTGGAAGCCTCGCGGGTCGACGACGACCGCGCCGGCGAGCGACCGGCGCACCGCCGCGGGCTGCCCCCAGACCACCGCCCCGACGCGCCCGGGCCGAAGTGCCCCCCGCGTGCAGAGCTGCCCCGCGCGGCGGGCCAGCCGGCCGCGCAAGCCGGCCGCCACCCCGCCACGCCGCGAAGACGCGCCCCGCGGGTGACGCCCGGACGCCGCGCCCACCGACGACCGGACGCGGGCGCGGCGGCCGAGACAGAGCGCCGCGCCGGGCCGACAGCCTGCTGTGACCCGCCGGCCCGCCGGCCGCCCCTGACCCGCCGGCCCCGCCGGCCGCTGTCCCGGGCCGCCCGCCCGCCGGCCGCTCTCTCGGGCCGCGCCCTGGGGCGCCGCCGGGCCGCCGCCCCTCCCGCGAACCCGCCACCCCCTCTCCCGCTTTGGGCGACATCTTCGGTGCTATAGCCCGGAAGATGTCGCCCAAAGCGCGTGGGTGGGGGATTTCGGCAGGCGGAAAGGGTGCCAGAGATCCGACTCTTTGGGTCCGATTCGTTGACCGGTGCTCGGGCCGTCGGCAAGCTGAAGCGATGATCGATGACGGTTCTCGGCTGGACTTCCTCAGGTCCGGCGGGGTCAGAAACGTGTTCGCGCCCCGCTTCGAGACCGTCCGGTAAGCCCTCCGCCGGGCGCGGTGCGGTCGCCTGGCGAGTAGTCGCCCTGTTCCCGACCGCATTGGATCTCCCATGGACCAGCCGCACCTCACCCGCCGCACCGTGCTCGGCACCGCGATCGGCGGTGCCGCCGCCGCGGCCCTCCCCGCTTCCCGCGTTCGCCGCCGGCCCCAGCCTGGCTGTGACCGGCCAGCAGCTCCAGCCGTGGACGCTCGACAACCGGATGCGCACGGACGCTCAGTGGGTCGGACTTCCTGCGGGGCCAGGATCTGGTCTGGAAGCGGCTGCCGACGCTCTGGTACGAGGGGCCGTTCCTCGGCGACGGCCGGCTCGGCACGATGGTCTACCGGAAGCCGGACACCAACTCGGTCAAGTTCACCGTGCAGCACGCCGAGGTGCAGGACCACCGGCCGCAGTTCGGCAGCGCGTGGGGCACCTGCCGGCTGCCGGTCGGCCACCTCACCCTCGACCCGGTCGGCACGATCTCCGCCGTCGACTGGCGCCTCGGCCTCTGGGACGCCGAACTGGTCGGCACGATCACCACCAGCGCCGGCCAGCTCGCCCTCCAGGTCTTCATCCAGGACCAGGTCCTGGTCGCGTCGGTGACCCCGAGCGGCGGCGAGCAGGTGCGCTGGACGTTCCACCCCGAGCCGGCGGTGAGCCCGCGCGCCGCGACCGAGGCGCCGCCGGCCGGCTACCCGAACAACCCGGCGCACACCACCAAGACCACCGGCGACGTCAAGCAGGTGCTGCAGAAGCTGGACGGTCGGCGGCCAGACCGCGACGGCGTACCGCGAGGTCGCCGGCCCGAACAGCGGCCAGCGGCTGCTCTACCTGACCGTCGCGCACAGCTTCCCGGCCAGCACCGCCGAGGCCACCTCGCTGAACCGGGTCCGGACCGCATCAGCACGCCACGCTGCTGGCCGCGAACCGCGCCTGGTGGCACGCGTTCTACCGGAAGAGCTTCGTCTCCTTCCCCGACCAGCGGATGCAGAGCTTCCACTGGATCCAGCTCTACAAGATCGCCGCCGGCAGCCGCGCGGGCGGGCCGGTGATGGCCACCTGCGGGCCCGTGGCTGGAGCCGACGCCCGTGGCCGGCGGTCTGGTGGAACCTCAACGTCCAGCTGGAGTACTGGCTGATCCACGGCTCCAACCATCTGGAGCTCGACTCGATCACCAGCACGCTCTCGGCCAACCGCCAGCAGCTCATCAACAACGTGCCGAGCGCGTACCGGTCCGACTCGGCCGGTGTGGGCCGCAGCTCCGACATGTTCTGCACCCGCAGCGTCAGCGCGCCGGGCGGCTCCGGACCGGAGGTCGGCGACCTCACCTGGGCGCTGCACAACGTCTGGCTCTCCTACCGGCACACCATGGACGACGCGATGCTGCGGGACACGCTCTTCCCGCTGCTGCGCCGGGCGATCAACTTCTACCTGCACTTCCTCACGACCGGCACGGACGGCAAGCTGCACCTGCCGAAGACGCTCTCGCCGGAGTACGGCTCCGCGCCGGACTGCAACTACGACCTGTCGCTGATCCGGTGGGGTTGCCAGGCCCTGCTCGACGCGGCCGCCCGGCTCGCCGTCGCCGACCCGCTGATCCCGAAGTGGCGGCAGGTGCTGCGCGACCTGACCCCGTACCCGACTAACGCCGACGGGTTCATGATCGGCGCCGGCGTGCCGTACGCGATGTCGCACCGGCACTACTCGCACCTGCTGATGGTGTACCCGCTCTACCTGGTCAACGGCGAGCAGCCGGGCGGCCGCGGCGCTGATCGAGAAGTCGGTGGCGCACTGGCACTCGCTCCAGGGCGCGCACCGCGGCTACAGCTACACCGGCGCCGCCTCGATCTACGCCGGCCTCGGCCGCGGCGAGGACGCTCTGCATTACCTGGACGAGTTCTTCGACCCCAGCAAGCGGTTCCCGCCCCGGCCGAACACGATGTACACCGAGGCCGGTCCGGTGGTGGAGACGCCGCTGTCCGCGTCCCAGTCGCTGCACGACATGCTCGTGCAGAGCTGGGGCGGCATGATCCGGATCTTCCCTGCCGTGCCCGCCGCCTGGCGCGACGTGACCGTGCACGACTTCCGCACCGAGGGCGCGTTCCTGGTCACCGCGGCGCGGGTCGGCGGCCGGACCACGGTTCGTCCGGGTGCGCAGCCTGGCCGGTGAACCGCTGCGGCTGCGCCCGGGGATCGGCGCCGGCGCCGCGGGCACCGTCCACCAGGCCGAGAACGCCACGATCGTCGGAGGCGTGGTCGAGTCGAACCACGCCGGCCACACCGGCACCGGATTCGTGAACTACGAGAACGTGGCCGGTGGCTACGTGCAGTTCAGACGTGACGGCGGCGACGGCCGGCCCGGCGACCCTGACCTTCCGGTACGCCAACGGCACCGCCGTGAACCGGCCACTGGACATCGCCGTGAACGGCGCCGTGGTCAGCGCCGCGCTCGCCTTCCCCGGCACGGGCGCCTGGACGACCTGGCAGACCCGCTCGGTCACGGTGGGGCTCGTCGCCGGCACCAACACGATCCGGGCCACCGCGACCACCGCCGACGGCGGGCCGAACCTCGACAGCCTCGAGGTGGTGCCGCAGTCGGCCGACGGTCTCGGTCACGCTGGACGACGGCACGGCGGCGAGTTGGCGCGACGTCGGCGGCGGCGTACTGGAGATCGACCTGCCGCGCGGCCGGGAGGCGCTCGTGCACGCGGCCGGCTCCGCACCCGACCTCGTCGTCGCCCCCGTGGCGATCAGCAAGCCGGGCGCCGGCCTGGGGTCTGCCCTAGCTTCCCGCCGCCGGTTTGGGTGGCATTTCCCGGTTACGCCTGGCGAAATGTCACCCAAATCGGCCGGTACGACGGCCGTCCGGGGAGCGATGGTCGGGCCCGACAGCGTGCCGATGGGCGGCCCATCGGGCGAACAGTCTTGCCCGGATTGCAGGGAATCGTTGACATTGTCCGCTGGCAGCGCTTCCATCTCGGGCAGGAAACTTTCCTATCTATTCCCGGGGTGGTGCGGAACCCAGGGTTACTCCCCCGAAAGGAGCTACGCCCATGGACCGCAGAAAGATCCGGTTAGGAACGATCGGGCTGGCGCTGACAGGTGCGCTCGTCGCCCTGGTCGTTCCGGCGATCACCTCGGTGATCAGCCCGGCGTCGGCGGCCGTCACCGAGCACCAGGCCGAAGAGCGCCACGATCACCGCCGGCGTCGTCGAGTCGAACCACGCCGGCTTCAACGGCACGGGCTTCGTCAACTACGACAACGCGGTAGGTAGCGCGGTGCAGTTCAGCGTGACCGCACCGGCCGCCGGCTCGGCCGCGCTCACCTTCCGGTTCGCCAACGGCACCACCGTGAACCGGCCGATGTCGATCACCGTGAACGGCGCGGTCGTCAACGCCAACCTCGCGTTCAACGGCACCGGCGCCTGGACGACCTGGCAGACCACCGTCGGTCAACGCCAACCTGGTGGCCGGCACGAACACGATCAAGGCCACGGCGACGACCGCCAACGGCGGCCCGAACCTGGACCAGCTCAGCGTGAACACGGGCGGCACGCAGCCCACCCCGACGGTCTCCCCGCCGACCGGCAGCACGCCGGTCGCGATCAACGGCCAGCTCCGGGTCTGCGGCGTCAAGCTGTGCAACCAGTACGGCAAGCCGATCCAGCTGCGCGGCATGAGCACGCACGGCCTGCAGTGGTACCCGCAGTGCGTGAACACGGCTTCGATGGACGCCCTCGCGAAGGACTGGAACGCCGACGTCATCCGGCTCTCCATGTACATCCAGGAAGGCGGCTACGAGACCAACCCGCGCCTGTTCACCGACCGGATGCACAGCCTGATCGAGATGGCCTCGGCCCGCGGCATGTACGTGATCGTGGACTGGCACCAGCTCACCCCGGTGACCCGAACTACAACCTGGCCAGGGCCAAGACGTTCTTCACCGAGATCGCCCAGCGGCACGGCAACAAGCCGAACATCCTGTACGACGTCGCGAACGAGCCCAACGGCGTCAGCTGGGCGACCGTGCGCAACTACCACCAGCAGATCATCCCGGTCGTCCGGGCGGTGGACGCCGACTCGGTCATCCTGCTCGGCACCCACGGCTGGGGCTCGCTCGGCGTCTCCGACGGCCGCAACGAGACCGACGTGATCAACAACCCGGTGACGTTCGGGAACGTGCTGTACACGTTCCACTTCTACGCCGGCTCGCACGGCTCGGAGTACCTGAACACGCTGTCCCGGGCGGCGGACCGGATCCCGATCTTCGTCACCGAGTTCGGCACCCAGACCGCCTCCGGCGACGGGGCGAACAACTTCACCCAGTCCCAGCTGTACATCAACCTGATGGCCAGCAAGAAGATCAGCTGGGTCAACTGGAACTTCTCCGACGACAGCCGCTCCGGCGCGGTCTTCACCTCGGGCACCTGCCCGGGCGGACCGTTCGTCGGCACCAGCCGGCTCAAGCCCGCCGGCGTCTGGGTCCGGGATCGCATCCGGACCGCGGACGACTTCCCGACCAGCTGACCACTCACCCCGAGCGCCTTTGGGCGACATCTTCGGTGCCATGGCACTGAAGATGTCGCCCAAAGCGGCTACTCGTTGACGGGCGGCACGACCGCGGCCCGGCGGGAGGGGACCGTCAGGAGGTGGTGACGCGGAGGTAGACGGTGCCGGAGCGCTGGTCCAGATAGGACGTACCGGTCAGGCCGGCGTGGAAGAGAGCGCGGTCGAAGTCGTCGCTGCGCGACCACTGGGCCGGCGCGGGCAACTCCGGCGTCAGCTCCGGGCGGGACGGCGGCACGAAGCCGGCGGGCTGCGGTTCCCAGCGGTACTTTCCGCGCGCGGCCGCGAAGTCCGTGGCCAGCAGCCGGACCGTGGCCTCCAGCCAGTAGTCGGTCGGCCCCGGCGCGCTGACCCGGGAACTGTCCGCCGCATTCCCCTGCGTCCCGCCGATCCAGCGCGCCTCGACGAACTCGCCGAGCGCCGGGAACCGGTCACTGATCGGCGCCCGCTCGGTGCGCAGCTGGACGGCGACCGTGGCGCTGGGCCGCGGCTCGGCGACCCGGCCGCCCGGGCTGGCATCACAGGCCACCAGGCCACCGACGACGAGCAGGCCCGCGACGATCCAGCGGTCCACGTACTCCAGCACGGCGGTGCCTCTCGTCCGGTGACACGGCTGTTCCGTTGGCGGCGGCCGGTCCGCGCCGACGTCGCTGGAGGTTCTGACGATCGGCCCGGACCGGAAGTTCCAGCGCCGGCGTGTCGTCAGCCGGGGAGTTCGAGTTCGGCGAACAGGGCGCGGTGGTCGGTCCGGGGCAGGGTGTGGGTGCTGATCCCGACGACCTTGACCCGGCGGTCCACCAGCACATGGTCGATCGTCATCGGCGGCACGGCCCGCGCAGGGACCAGGTCGGGTGCAGCCCCGCGCCGACGGCGTCCGCGGCGTCCCGATAGCCGCCGTCCAGCACCCTGCGGAACTCGACGTGATCGAGCGTGGCGTTGAAGTCACCGGCCAGGATCCGCACCGGCACCGCGCGCCGCCGGCATCGCGGCCAGGCTGCGCCGGCGTTTCCGGGTGTTGTCGGCGTTCTCCGGAGCGGCGGGGTGCTGGGCGCGCACCTCCACCGGCCCGGTGCCCGGCACCTCGACCAGCGCGCACGGCTCGGCGAGCACCGGATCGCAGCCGGCCAGCACCGGCCGGAGCGGGTACCGGGCGTAGAGGCCGGAGTCCTGGCTGACGCCGTTCGGCAGGATCCGGTGCGGCAGCAACGTGCCCAGACCGGCCCGGTCGAGGTCACCGGACAGCTCCGGCGAGAGCTCCTCGAAGCCACCACGTCCACGTCGAGCCGCCGCACCAGGGCGATCACGTCCGCGGCGGGAACCTCTCCGTAGTGGACGTTCGCGGTGAGGACGCGCAGCCGTGGACCGCCGCCCGCCGATCCCTGATCATCCGGCAACGTCCGGGGCAGCACCGCCACGCCGAACGCCAGCACGACCGCCGCGGCCACCACGACCGCCCGCCAACGTCGCGCCGCCACCGCGATGAGCAGCGGAAACACCGACAGCACGGCCACGTACGGCGTGAACGCGATGAGCGCCACCGCCGGAAAGCCGGACTCCAGCCCGAAGGTGCGCACGACCGCCCAGGCCGTCCCGGCCAGGATCGTGCACCCACAGCGCCCAGCCGAACCGCCGCGACCGGGCCAGCCGGCGCCACCGGTCCGCACCGCCGGCCGAGCCCTGGGCGTTGCCGCTTCCTCGGCCGTCGTCAGCACTCCGCCGCCCTCCCGCCGGCCGGTGCCGACCCACCGCCCCAGGCAAGCACAACCGTTCAAGCGCGGGGGCGCTCCGAGCGGGGGGCGAGCGGTACCGGTAGCGTTCCGTTGGTTCCGAACACCCGGATACGGAAGGCCGTCATGCCAGCGATGGACCGCTCACCGGGCACGGACCACCCCGGACGAGGTCGCCGCCGGGCGAAGCCGACCCCGCAACGCCAGGCCTGGATCGCCGGTGGGGTGGCCGCCAGCCTGATCGCCGCGTCCGCCGTGGTCGGCTTCGGTACCTCGGCCCTCACCGCCGAGGACCGGACCTCCTGGCAGAGCGCGAAGCCGGGCGTCGAACGCAAGTCCGCCGCCGCGCCGTCGGCCACCCCGTCGCCGACCCCGCCGGCTGGGCCATCGGTCACGTTCGCCGCGGTCGGCGACATCATCATGGGCTCCACGCCGAAGCTGCCGCCGAACGAGGGCCGCACGTTCTTCGACGGCGTGAAGGGGCAGCTCACCGGCGACGTCGTGATGGGCAACTTCGAGGGTGCGCTCACCGACCTGCCCACCTCGCCAAAGTGCAAGCCCAAGCCGGTCACGCCGACCGCGACGCCCACTCCCGGCGCACCGGGTGCCCCTGGCCCGCCCACCCCGCCGGCCACGGCCTCGCCGACCCCCACGCCGCCGAGCCGCTGCTTCGCGTTCCGGATGCCGCCCAGCTACGCCCAGCGGATCCGGGACGCCGGCTTCACCGTGGTCAACCTGGCGAACAACCACACCAGGGACTACGGCCAGCAGGGCCTTCGGGAGACCAGGACCGCGCTGGAGGCCAGCGGCGTCCAGCACACGGGCGCGCCGGGGCAGGTCACTCCGTTACAGGTCGGCGGAATCAAGATCGCGGTGCTCGGCTTCGCTCCGTACGGGTGGACCCAGAGCGTGGTCGACATCCCGGCCGCCGCCGCGCTGGTGCGGCAGGCCACGGCCAGCGCCGACCTGGTCGTGGTGAACATGCACGCCGGCGCCGAGGGTGCCAGCAAGACCCACGTGAAGCCCGGCACCGAGATGTTCCTCGGCGAGAACCGCGGCGACCCGATGGCGTTCGCCAGGGCCGTGATCGACGCCGGGGCCGACCTGGTCGTCGGCCACAGCCCGCACGTGATGCGCGGCCTGGAGTGGTACAAGGGCCGGCTGATCGCGTACAGCATGGGAAACTTCGCCGGCTACAAGGTCCTCTCCAGCATCGGCGCGCTCGGCATCGGCGGCATCCTCAAGGTCACCTTGCTGGCCGACGGCACCTGGGCGGGCGGCTCGCTGGTCCCGACCCAGATGGTCAACGGCGGCTTCCCGGCGGTGGATCCGCAGCGGCGGGCGTTGACGCTGGTCCAGGGGTCTGTCGACGGCCGACTTCGGACCCACCGCCGCCGGCCTCACGCCCGCCGGCGCGTTCCTCCCCCCGCCGTCGAGCTGACACCCCCCATCCACCTCCGCGCCGGCCTCGCCGTGGCCGGCGCTCCCGGCCCCGCCCCCGCGCTTTGGGCGACATTTTCTCGGTTATAGCCGAGAAGATGTCGCCCAAAGCGCAGTGCCTGCGGGCGGGTCAGTCGGTGGCGGCGAACTCGGCGCGCACCCCCAGCAGCCGGACCGGCCTGCGATCGGCGAACCGGTCCAGCGCCGCGAGTGCCGCGTGCTCGATCACCACCGGGTCGAGCGTGGGCGTCGCGAGCGCCTGACCGTGGGTGTGCGTGAAGAACGGGACGAAACGCACCTTGACCACGATCCGCACGGCCGGCCGCTGGTCACCGGCCAGGTCGTCGGCGATCCGCCCGGCCAGCCGCGACACCTCGGCGCGTACCTCGTCCCAGTCGTCCAGGTCGTGTTGGAACGTCGCCTCCCGGCTCCGTGAGCGTGGCACGTACGGCGCCCCGACGACCGGCGAGCGATCCTCCCCGCGCGCCAGCCGGACCAGCCAGGGACCGATCGTCGGACCGAGTTGGGCCGCGAGGACCGCCGGATCGGCGACCGCGAGCTCGGTCACGGTCGTGATGCCGATCCCGGCCAGCCGCTTGGCGGTCTTGGCCCCGATGCCCCAGAGCGCGTCCGTCGGCCGCTCCCCCAGGACGTCGAACCAGGTGTCGTGGGTCAGCCGGAAGACACCGGCCGGCTTGCCGAAGTCCGTGGCCAGCTTGGCTTGGAGCTTGTTCTGCCCGATGCCGACCGAACAGTCGAGCCGGGTCGCGTCCCGCACCCGTCGCTGCACCTCGCGGGCGATCGACTCGGGGTCCTCGGTCTCCACGGCCAGGAACGCCTCGTCCCAGCCCAGCACCTCCACCACCGCGTCGAACTCGCGCAGGGTGGCCATGACCACGCCGGACACCGCCTCGTACGCCTCCCGGTCGACCGGGAGGAACACCGCGTCCGGGCAACGCCTGGCCGCGACGCGCAGCGGTACGCCGGAGTGGACCCCGCTGGCCCTGGCCTCGTACGACGCGGTGCTGACCACCCCGCGCTTGCTGGGGTCGCCGTCACCGCCGACGACGACGGGAAGCCCGCGCAGCTCAGGCCGGCGGAGCACCTCGACGGCCGCGATGAACTGATCGAGGTCGACGTGCAGCACCCACCGGGTCATGGCTCCAGCCTCGTCCCACCGCCGGCCGACCCGCAATGCCGGCGCTACGGAGTCGACGCGCCACCCGACTCCGCGGTCGTGCCAGGAGTCGTCGGCGCGTCGGCACCGCCGTCCGGTTCGGCGAGCGCGGACCAGAACCGCACCCACGCACGCTCGTGCCCGATGCCGGAATCGAGCGTGAGCCATGGCCCCCGCGGCCCCTCGCCGGTGTCCTGCGCCCGCCGCTCCAGGTACCGGCGAAGCTGCGCCCGGTGCTCGGCCAACCGGACCCTCGCCAGCACGCCGGGATCGGCGCCGAAGAACAGCTTGAGCAGGCCTGGGTCGCGCAGCTCGGGCAACTCGGCGGGCGGCTCGTCCCGCCAGCGCGCCAGTGCGGCGGAGCCGGTCGGCGTGAGCGAGTACAGCTTCCGTGGCCGTCCGCCCGCGGTGGTCTCGGTGCGGACGGCGAGGTGGCCGGCGTCCGCGAGTTGGTCGGCGGTCCGGTAGACCTGCGAGTGCGGCACGCTCCAGAAGTTGCCCACGGAGTCGGCCACGGCCTGTTTCAGGTCGTACGGGGACGCCGCGCCGAGCCGTTCCAGCAGCCCCAGCACGATGTACGACGTCGGCGTGAGCATGACCGTCCTTCGCATCGACAGCATCGACCTATAGTCCGACTCGGACTATAGTCGGGTCATGGTCCACACCGTGGTACTCACGATTCACATCATCGCCGGCGGGTTGGGCATGCTGCTCGGGCCGGTGGCGATCTGGTCGATCTGGCGCCGCCGTGCCCAGACCCCGAGCGGCGAGGCGTACCACGCGATGGTGGCGCTGGTCTGCCTCTCGGCCGTGGGTCTCGCGGTGCTGGACTGGTCGGCGCTGTGGTGGTTCGTGCTCGTCTCCGCCGCCTCGTACGCGTTCGCGTTCCGCGCCTACCGGGCGATCCGGCGCGGCCAGCCCGGCTGGCTCTCCCCGGCGGTACGCGGGCTCGGCGGGTCGTACATCGCGCTCACCACCGCGATCCTCGTGGTCAGCGTCCCCGGCCTGTGGGTCACCTGGCTGCTGCCGACCGCCCTCGGCGCGCCGCTGGTCGAGTGGGCCAGCCATCGGGCCAAGTCCGTCTCCCGCGTGGACGCCTGACCGCACGGCGCTGCCGCCTTCGACCGGCCCCTGATGAGCGGCGATGTTAGGGGAATCGCGTCGCTGGGCATGGTGGTGCAGTAAGGGAGGGAGCGGTACATCATGACCAACAATGCGCAGAACATCACTTCGGGTACCGCGGAACCGTCTGCCGGCGAGCTCGTGAAGCAGGTCACCGAGCAGCTGTCCCGACTGGTCCGCGACGAACTACGGCTCGCGAGGGCCGAGGTCACCGAGAAGGGCAAGCAGGCGGGGCTCGGCGCCGGGCTACTCGGCGGCGGAGGCGTGGTCGCGCTCTACGGCGTGGGCGCGCTGCTGTTCGCCATCGGGCTCGGGCTGGCCGAGGTGATGCCCGGCTGGCTCGCGGCGTTGATCGTGGCGGTCGTGCTGTTCATCGTCGCCGGCGTGCTGGCGCTGCTGGGACGCAGCCACGTGTCGCGCGCGACACCGCCGATGCCCGAGGAGACGGTCCGCAGCGTCAAGGCCGATGTCGACGAGATCAAGGAGAGGGTCCGGCGATGACCAGTAACAAGGCGCCCGGCGTGACCGTACCCAACAGCCACCAGCCCGAGCCGACCAGCGGCGACCCCGAGGAGATCCGCGCCGACATCGAACGCACCCGCGCGGAACTCGGCGAGAACATCGACGCGCTCGCCGCGAGGCTGGACGTGAAGGCGCGGGCCCGGGTGGCGGCCGGCAACGCCAAGGTTCGCGCGCAGGACCTGGCCGCCTCGGGCAAGCGCGCGCTCCAGCAGCGCACCAGCAACCTCCCCGGCCAGGCACGCGAGGCCGGCGCGAAAGCCCAGCGCCACCCGGCCGCGCTGGCCGTGCCGGTCGCGACGCTCGCGGCCGCCCTCGGCGCCGCCGTCCTGATCGGACGCCGCCGAGCGCCGCCGCCGCCAGCGGCGCCCGCTGGTTCGGCCTCCGCTAGCCGCGCAACCCGCACAACCTTCGGCTTTGGGCGACATCTTCACGGTCATAGCCGTGAAGATGTCGCCCGGAGCCGCTATTCGGCGGGGACCGGTTTCCAGTGGAGACCGTCCGTGGAGGTGAAGGACCCGCCGTGCAGACCGCCAGCGAGGTACCGGCCAGGTACCTCTTCGATCCAGCCGAGGCCCGATGTCGGCTCAGCAGAGCCCGAACGCGCGGATCCGGAACCCAGCGACGGTGGCCGGAAATGGCGTCCACCGTCGTCGGAGTGCAGCAGGTTCGGCCCGTCGAAGGCCTCGGTGGTGATCAGCAGCCGACCGTCGGGCAGCATGGCCGCACCGAGCAACGACCGTGGCTGGGCGCCGGCGAATCGGGGTGCGACCCGGCTCCAGTGCGCGCCGCCGTCCGTGGTCCGCCAGACCGACTCGAGCCCGTTCTTCACGTCCGGCACACCGGGCGGCGCCTGGGCCCGGACGAACGCGTAGGCGGTGCGACCGTCGTGGGTCACCACCGAGACGCCGAACAGCGAGGTGGCCGGCGGTGTAAGCGCGACGGCGTGCCAGGTCCGGCCACGGTCCTTGCTCACCGAGATCGTGGGCTTGCTCGTCTTCGGCGCGACGCCGGTGACCCAGAGGCTCCCGTCCCGAGCCACGACCGCTCGCTCGGAGCCGAACATGCGCACGCAAAGGAGGCTGGCTGACCAGGGCGTACCGGCGACCGGTCGCCGGATCGACCGTCGCGAGAGGCTGCCGGCAACCGTCGTCCGGCTCGGGCTGGTACGGACACGCGCCCACGGCCGGCCACCCGTCCGGCACGCTCGCGACCGTGCCGACGATCTGCTGGGACAACGGCCGCCACGTCCGGCCGGCGTCCGCGCTGAACCAGTGGCGGTCGTCGTCCTGAAGCTGCAGCGAATCCACGCCGAACGCCGACAGATCGGCCGAGAATCCCTGGTCGTACCCGAACGCCTGCAGGGGCGTCGTCCGCTCCCGCCAGCGTCGGCCACCGTCCTCGGTGACGCGCAGCCGGTAATCGCACCGGCGCGCTTCGGCCGGCTCGCAGCGTCCGATCAGGGCATACCCGTGTGCCGCGTCGGTGAACAGGACCGCGAGCGTCTCGGGTCCCTGGGGAACCGGCGGCGGCTCGGAGGGTGCCGACGGCGACGGCGACGGTCGGGTCGCGCCGACCGCCGGCGACGGCTCGGCATCTCTCGCGAACCAGCCACCCACGCCGACCGCCACGATCACGACCAGCGCCGCGGCCGCCCAACGCCCTCGCCGACGTGGTGTCACGCCAGCCTCGTCGGCCGGCGCGCCACCAGGCCCTAACAGCAACTCAGCCATCTGTTCCCCCATGTCGCCGGTGTCTGAACAAGAGACACCGCCAACCCGTCGGGGGTTCCGCGAACTGACGCGTCAGGCGTCGAGCTCCAGCGCCTCGGCCTGCTTGAGCCAGCCGGCGAACAGCGCTTCGTCGATCTCGTCGACCGACCGGAGCTTCACCGCCGACATCGTGCGCGAGGCCGCCTCCAGCCGGCCGGACGGGTCGTCCACCTGCTGACCGCGCCAGATCATGAACGTCACGTACGAGGAGTACGCCTTGAACCCGGCCACTGGCGTCTTGCCGATCAGCCACACGGGATGGCCGTGCCACAGCTGGCCGGTCGCCCGTGACAGTCCGGCGTCCAGCAGCGCGCGCAACCGGTCACCGATCGGCCGAAGGTCCGCGGAAAGGCCGTCGAGGTAGGCGTCCATGGTGGTCTCCCGTTCAGTTGCGTGAAGAAGTCGATGAGGGCGGGTGCGAGCGCGTCCGCGGAGACGTTGTGGCTCTGACCGGCGAGGCTGGCGCGCCGGCGCATCGGGCAGCACCGCGGCGATGGCGTCGGCGGCCCGGTGCACCGCGCTCCGGCGCCTTCGCGCCGTCGAGCACGAGCACCGGCTGCGGTCACTGCGGCCCAGTCGGCCGGATCCAGCGGCTTGCCGCTCACGTCGTCGCCCAGGATCGCGACGTCGTACGGCAACGTGTGGGCCACCGCGGTGAGCCGCTTCCAGATCGGCGTGAGCCGCATGATCGTCACGATCGGCGCCGGGAGCGCCCATGCCCTTGGTCATGAAGTACTTCACGGCGGCCCCGCGCTGGTCGAGCGCGAGCAGCCGCGTCGAGCTCGGCCTCGAGGTCGGCCGGCGCGGCGCGGCCCGGGTCCACCCGGAACGGCGGCTGGTAGAGCGCCAGCTTGATGATCGGCAGCCCGGCCGCGGCCGCCCGCAGCGCGAGCACGGCGCCCGAGGAGAGGCCCCAGACGTGCGCCGATCCGCCGGCGTCGGCGATCAGCGCCTCGAGGTCCTCGATCTCGCGCTCGACCGCGTACGGCGCGGTGTCGCCGCTGTCGCCGCGGCCGCGGCGGTCGTAGTTGATCACGGTGAAGCGTTCGGACAGCCGCTCGGCGAGCTTGGGCAGCAGCGGGAAGTGCCGGTAGCTGAACGCGCCGGCCGCGAGGATGACCGCCGGGCCCTCGCCCGTGCGGTCGAACGCGATGGTCGTGCCGTCCTTCGAGGTCACGGTCTCCATGTCAGGCTCCCTGGTCAGGCTGGTCGGCGCGCCGAGAAGGGCGTCGAGCACGTCGAAGGACTGGGTCCAGCCGACGATGGTCTGGTGGCGCTGCTCCGCCGTGGCGAACGGGCCCTGGTGGAACGTGACGCGGGTCTTGCCGCCGTGGTCGTGGAACTGCACGCGGAGCCGGATCTCGATGGGCGGCAGGCCCACCGGTGTCGGCACCTCCAGATGAATAGCCAGGATCTCGGGCGGGACGAGTTCCACGATCCGGCCGTGCACCCACGCCTCCGCGCCCGACTCGGTGTGCACCATCCGCAACTGCCAGCGGCCGCCGACCTCGGGATCGACCGTGACGTCGCGGTTCTCGTAGCCCGTCGGGCCCCACCACTTCGCCAGCTGGCGCGGGTCGGTCCAGAACGTGAAGACCACCTCGCGCGGCGCGTCGAAGACCCGGGTGACCATCACCTCGGTCTCATCCACCTGCGCGGATCTCTGGTCGCTCACTGCTCCTGCTCCTTCATGTAGTCGCTCAGCGCGGCGTCGAGGCGGTCGAAGCTCGCGTCCCAGAACTCGCGATAGTTCTCCATCCACATCGTCGCCTCCTTCAGCGGCGCGGCCTCCAGGTGGCTGAGCCGGGCCGTGGCGTGCCGGCTGCGCGAGATCAGCCCAGCCCGCTCCAGCACCTTGAGGTGCTTGGAGATCGCCGGCTGGCTGATCGAGAACGGCCGGGCGAGTTCCGCGACGGTCGCGTCGCCGTCCATCAGCCGGATCAGGATCTGCCGGCGGGTGGGGTCGGCGAGCGCGGCGAACACGTTGCTCAGCTGGTCAGTGCTCATTCATAACCTCTTAGTTCTCGAACCTATTGGTTATGGATACCGGGCGACGGACGAGTGTCAAGGACCAGCCGGGTATCCACGTGCGCGTCACGGCCTGACGCGAGAGAATGACGTTGGGTCACAGAGCCGCGCGCACCACGCCACCGGGAGGCGGAATGCGAAGCATCTGGAACGGCGCAATTTCCTTCGGACTGGTCTCGATCCCCATCCAGCTCTTCGCCGCGACCGAGGAGCGCGGCATCCCGCTGCACCAGTTCCACTCCGACGACGGCGGTCGGATCCGCTACAAGCGCGTCTGCGAGGTGGACGGCGAGGAGGTGAACTACGGCGACATCGCCAAGGGGTACGCCCTGCCCGATGGCCGGGTGGTCGTGCTCACCGAGGACGACTTCGCCGCGTTACCGCTGGCGTCCAACCACGCGATCGACGTGCTGAGCTTCGTGGACGCCGAGAGCATCGATCCGATCCGGCTGTCGCGCAGCTACTTCTGCCAGCCGGTGGGCCTGGACCCGAAGCCATATCACCTGCTCAGGGCCGCACTGGAACGCACCGGCAAGGCTGCGGTGGTGAAGGTCGCGATCCGGCAGCGGGAGTCGATGGCGCTGTTACGCCCGCGCGGTTGGATGCTGGTGTTGCAGCTCATGCTCTGGCCGGACGAGGTGCGCGAGCCGCAGTTCCCGTTCCTCACCGACGAGGTGGTGCTGCGTCCGCAGGAGATGCAGATGGCGGAGTCGTACGTGGCCACGCTCTCCGCCGAGGTGGACGACGCCGACACGGTCGACCGTTACCGGTTGGCGTTGGAGCAGTTGGTCGAGGCCAAGGCCGCCGGCCTTCCGGTGGAACCGCCGCCCCCGGCCGCGGAACCGACCGAGGCGATCGATCTGATGGAGGCACTGCGGCGCAGCGTGGAGCAGGCCCAGCAGAGCAAGGCCGCCGCGGCGCCCGCTCGGGACAACGGCTCCGCCGCGCAGCGGACCCGCAAGAAGCCAGCCAAGAAGGCGGCACCGAGGAAGCGGGCCGTCTCCAAACAGTCCTGACCGTTCCGACATCCGGGCCGGTCTGAGCCACTTTTCTGGTGGCCGGACCGGCCCGGTGCCGCGATCATGGACGGATGGCAGCGTCTGAGGCCGACGAGTTGACCGGGGAGCTCTACCTGGTACCACCGGCGCGGTTCGTGGCCGCGCGCGACGAGCTGGTCCGCACCGCCCGCGCGGCCGGCAACCGTCAGCTGGCCAGTGCCCTGAGCGGGCTGCGCCGACCTACCGTCAGCGCCTGGTTGGTGAACCTGCTCAGCCGGCACGAGGTCGAGGCCATGCAGGGACTGCGTGCGCTCGGCCGCGAGCTGCGCCGGGCGCAGACCCAGCTCGACGCCACCGGCCTGCGCAGCCTGGGCGCGCAACGACAGGCGCTCGTCGCGGACCTGCTCGGCCGTGCCCGCCGGCATGCCACGGAGGCTGGCCTCCGTCCCACCGAGACGATGCTGTCCGAGGTCGAGGCCACGCTGAACGCGGCGCTCGTCGACCTGGCCGCCTCGGCCACGGCGCTCTCCGGGCGGCTGGTCCGACCGATGGCGCACGCGGGTTTCGGCCCGATGCCGCACGTCGATCCCCCGCCGCCGTTCGAGCTTCGCCCGGCCGAGACGCCCGAGCCTGCGGTGCCGGAGGAACCAGCGGCGCCGCGCCGGGCGCTGCGCGCGGTCGGTGCCGACGATCTGCCGGTGGGCTATGCCGAACCCGATCGCGAACCCGCCGCCGAGTCTGCGCCGGCCTCCGATGCCGAGCACGCGCTGTCCGCCGCCGAATCCCTGCACTGGCAGCGCGAACACGAACTGGCCGACGCCGAGGGCGCGCTGGCCGCCGCGGCGGACCGGCTGGAGTGGTTGGAGCAGCAGCGGATGGAGGCCCGCCGGGACAAGGTCACCGCCGAGCGGCACGTGGCCGAGGCGAGGGCCGCTCAGCGGGCGTCGGTGCGGGGTGTGGCCGCCGCCCGCCGGGTCCTGGAGGCGGCAGAGCGGGATCGCGAGCGCTAACTCGCCTGCGGGTCGGCGTGCCGGAAGTCGCCGGCACGCAGCCGGAACACCTGGAGCCGCAGGTCGTAGTACTTGTCGGTCTCGCCCACCCACTCCATACCGATCCGCCTGGCGGTGGCGATCGCCCGGGTGTTCGCGGGCCTGGCCACGGCCATCAGCTCGTCCCAGCCCTCGGCGAAGGCCCAGCGGGCCAGTGCACGCCCGGCCTCGGTGGCGTAACCGTTGCCCCAGGCGTCCGGGTGCAGCTCCCAGCCGATCTCGAGGTCGACCCGGGCCGGCGGCAACGGCAACAGGGTCGCACCGCCCACCACCCGGTCCTCGCCGCGGACCTCGATCGCCCAGTGCCCGGCGGGCGGCAGCAGGCCCTCGTCCTCGGCCGACCAACGTTCCAGCACCTGGCGCATCGCGGCGGCGTCGGGCACGCTCCCGACCGTCGGGCTGAGCCAGCGGGACACCTCAGCCGCGCCGTAGACGCCGAGCGCGGCCTCCGCGTCGTCGGGTCGCCAGGGCCGCAGCACCAGGCGTTCGGTCGTGACTTGCTCGGCCATCTCGCGCTCCGTCCGTCCGCTTGTTGTCTCCCTGAACGAATAACTCCCAAACCAGCCCGCTGTGTTCCTCCCCGCGGGCGACCCAACGCGCTTTGGGCGACATTTTCGGGGTTATGGCACCGAAGATGTCGCCCAGAGCGGCGAAGGTCGGCTGGGCCGCTCGGTCACGCCGCTGGCGTCGGATAGCTCACCGGGCTGCGGTGACCGGCCCTGTCCACCGCGCGGACGCCGAAGAACACGTTGTCCTTGGACAGGTCGATGGTGGCGCTGGTGACGTCGCCGACCTTGATCGCCTGCGTCCACTCCGGCTCGGTGGTCTCGCGCCACACCACCTCGTAGCCGGCGAGGTCCGGCTCGGTGCCGCGCTCCCACATCAGCTCGGTGTCGTTGGTCAGCGCGCTGGTGACGATGCCGACGTCCCGCGGGCGTGCCGGGCGCCTGGGCGAGCGACCACAGCGCCGCGCGCGTTGACCCGGGCCACGCGCGCGATGTAGCCGAAGTCGCAGAACTCGCGGCAGGTCGCCGAACTGGACGCCGTTCTCGACCCGGACGTCCTGGTGCTGGTGCGCGAAGTCCTCGTTCGGCTCGGTGAACCGGGCGGCCGGGTAACCCTGTTCGAGGAACGGGATGTGGTCGCCGCCGCGCAGGTAGCGGTCGCGGCGGTAGATGACCCGCACGTGCATGCCGGTCGCGTCGTTGTCCGCGACGCTCGCGGACGAACCGGGCGAGCTGACGGGCCGGCGAATCGTTCTCGCCGCCGACCGAGCGCCGGGTCGCTGGCCTGCGCCGGCGTCTCCGCGGTCGGCACGCCCTCGGCGAAGAGCCGGACGTGTACGGGTCGCGGGTGCCGTCGTCGGCCCGGCTGCTGCCGACGATGTCGTTGGTGAACATGCCCTGGACGTCGGTGCCGGCGGCCTTGAACTGCTTGGCCAGGTGCCGGAGCCGTACAGCCCCTGCTCCTCGCCCGCGACGGCGGCGAAGACGATGGTCGGCGTCGGTGCGGCGGGTCGCCATCACCCGGGCCAGCTCCATGGACACCGCGACGCCGGAGGCGTCGTCGTCGGCGCCGGGCGCGTCGCTGGTGGCGTCCATGACGTCGGTGCACCGCGAGTCGTAGTGCCCGGAGACGACGTAGACGCGGTCGGGCGTCGACCGAGCCGCGCAGCGTCGCGACCACGTTGGTGATCCGGGTCGGCGACCGGGATCCGCGGCGGCGCCGGCGGCTGGATGTACGACTGCAGCTCGACGGTCATCCGGCCGCCGGAGCGCGGCGGCGTAGCGCTCATCTCGGCGAAGATCCAGTCCCGGGCGGCGCCGATGCCGCGCTGCCGGATCGTCCTGGGTGGACAGGGTGTGCCGGGTGCCGAACGACGGCGAGCTTGCGCACGGTCGCCTCGATCCGGCGCGGGTCGACCTCGCGGAGCAGCGCGCGCAGCTCACGGTCGGGCGGCTGCGGGGTGACGGGGCGGCCCGGTCCGGAGGCCGGACGAGCGGTCCGGCGTGCGCGATGCTCGGGGCGAGGCCGCTGGCGGCGACGGTGGCCGCGGACGCGGTGAGTGCCGAAGCGGTGAGGAACGTCCGCCGGCTGGGTCGGGGTGGCTGCGGTAAGTGTCCCATCGATCCGGTTTACCCCTACTCGGGGCAACTGTCCAGATGTCCGTGCGAACGGCCCCACCCCCCGCAACATGAATGCTCCTTTCAGCGTGGCGTGGCCCGCTGAAAGGAGCATTATGTTGTGGACGCCGCCGCCGCCGGGCGGCGGTCAGGCCAGCGGCGGCGGGCGGCGGGGAAAACCCCGCCGCCCGCGCCCGCTTAGACGCCGGCCTCGACCGGTGCCCGTTCCTCGACCGGCTTCTCCTTGCGCACGTCGCCGTGGCCCGGCCACCAGGCCTCGTGGCCGAGCAGCGCGGTCACGCTCGGGACCAGGAACATCGACATCACGAACGCCGAGATCACGATGCCGATGGAGACCGCGAAGCCCATCTCGGTCAGGAACGCGACGCCGGCGAGCATGCATCGACGCGAACGTGCCGGCGAGGATCAGCCCGGCCGCGCCGACCGACGGGCCGCCGTGCTCGACGGCCAGGGCGGCGGCGGTGCGCGGGTCGTTGCCGAGCCCGCGCCTCCTCCCGGAGGCGGGCGATCATCAGGATGTTGTAGTCGGTGCCGATCGCGACGACGAACAGGTACAGGATGATCGGCAGCGTGAACGACAGGCCGGGCCGGCCGCCGATGCCCTGGAAGGCGAGCACCGTGGCGCCGAGCGTGCGAAGAAGCCGAGCACGACCGCGACCATCAGGTAGATCGGCGCGACGAGGCTGCGCAGCAGCAGCGCCAGGATCAGGGCGATCAGCAGCGGCCGCCACCGGGAAGATGACCCGCAGGTCGCGGTCGTTGGCGCGCTGACGTCGGCGAAGATCGAGCTGGCCCCGCCGACCAGCGCCGGTCGTGCCCGGCGGCGCCTGCCGCGTGGGCCACGTCGCGCAGCTCGCCGCCGGCGAGGTCGAGCGCCTCGTTCGAGTACGGGCTGTCGGCGAGCAGCAGGTCGATCCGGGCGGCGGTGCCGTCCGGCTGAGCGTGGCCGGGCTGCCGGCCGGGCCGCCGGGCATGACGCCGCCGACGCCCGGGCACCGCGCGCAGCCGCTCGCGCGAGCCCGTCGAGCGCCGCCGGGTCGAGCGCGCTGGCCGTCGTCGCTGCGGACGTAGCACCTGGTCGGGCTGAGCGCGCCGGCCGGGAAGCCGGCCTGCAGGTCCTCGAAGCCCTGCGGACGACTCGGTGTCCGCCGGGCAGCTGGCGCGATCTGGTCGTAGTCGGTCTTGTATGCAGCGTGCCCAGCGCGAGCGCGACCATCAGCGCCGCCGGAGACCAGCGCGACCACGGCCGGCCGGCGGCCGACGAACCGGCCGAGCCCTGGAACGCGGTGCCCTTCGGCGGGCGCTGCCAGGACTTCGACGGCCAGAAGACCTTGGTGCCGAGCAGCGAGACCAGGGCCGGGACCAGGGTGACGCGCGGCGAACGCCATCACGACGACGGCGATGGCCAGCGCCGGCCCGAGGCTCCGGAACGCGCCGAACACGGCCAGCAGCAGGGCCAGGAACGCGATGACGATGGCGCCGGCCGCCGACGCGATGACCTCGCCGACCCGGCTGCACCGAGGTGACCAGCGCCTGCTTGGTCGTCGCCGGCGCGCAGCCGTTCGCGGTAAGCGGAACAGCAGGAACAGGATGTAGTCGGTGCCGACGCCGTACAGCACGATGGTCAGGATGGTCTGCAGCGACTGGTCGACCTGCAGGCCGAGCGCCTTGGCCACGGCCGCGATCAGCCGGGGTCGAGAGGCCGATGACGACGCTGACGGTCACGATCGGCAGCAGCGCCGCGACCGGGCTGCGATAGATGATCAGCAGCAGCGCGATGATCAGGACGACGTCGACGATGCCGACGATGAGCAGTGCGTTGTCGAACGCGTCCTGGTTGTCGCTGCATGAGCGCGACGTCACCGGTGACCGACATGTCGCAGGCGGTGCCGGCCATCGCGGGTTTGGCGCGTCGCGGATCCGCTGGACCGCGTCGGCACCGCCGGATCGTCCGGCAGGCCCTGAGGCCGGCGCTGACCAGCTGCACCTGCTTGTTGGGCGAGAGGGCCTGCGGTACCGGTGACCACCCCGGTGACCCGCTCGATGTCGGCCGCCTCACGGCGTCGGCGACTGCCGACGCGGCCTGGTCGGCCGCGGTCAGCGGCTGCCCGTCGGCGCGCTTGACCACGATGGTGGCGGTGGCGCCGTCGGCTCTGGGCGAACGCGCCCTGCGCCGAGCTCCTGCGCCTGGACCGACTCGTAGTGTCCGGCAGGAAGTCGGCCTGGTCGGCGTTGGTGACGTCGGCCAGGCTCGGCGCGAACGCGACGATGGCCGCCGCCGCGACCAGCCAGGCCAAGAATGACCTTCCACGGATTGTGGACGACGAAGCGCCCCAACCGTTCGAACATGACTTCTACCCCTCTGTCCGGTCGTTCCTTACCGTCCGGCAGGTAGCTGCCTACCTGCCGCACGGTAGATAAGATCTGAGAGTACGCCTGGCATGACACAACGTATCCGGCGCAGGTGACAGCCGGCACACCGTCGCCAGCTTGCGACGGGGCACCTGTGAGTCGGCTGAGAATGCCGGCTGGAACGGGCGGCCGGTAACATCGCCCGGCGCACAACGAAGGGGGTGACGGTGGAGTCAACGGATACCAGGACACGCATCCGGCAGGTCGCGATCGAGCTGT
>CAVVAL010000006.1:0-188668 GCA_963746095.1 uncultured Actinomycetota bacterium
GTCCTTGATGTTCGGCACGATCAGGCCGCGGGGCGTCGCCGCGGCGATCCCCAGGTTGACGTAGTCCTTGACCACGATCTCGCCGGACTGGGCGTCCAGGTGGCGTTGACCATCGGGTGACGCTCGACCGCCAGCACGACGCCTTGGCCACCAGGAGCATGGGTTGACCCTGGCGTCCGCGAACTCCGGGGCCGTCTTGAGCCGCTGCACCGGCCCGCACCGAGCGGGTCACGTCGACCGTGAGGAACTCGGTCACGTGCGGGGCGGTGAACGCGCTGTTCACCATCGCCTCGGCGGTCAGCTTGCGGACGCCCTTGATCGGCAGCCGCTGCTCGCGGCTCGCGTCCCGACCGCCGCGGCGACCGGTGCGCTGCGCACCGGGTGCGGCTCGGCCACCGCGGCGGCCGTGGCCGGCACGCTGGCCGACTCGGCGGCGCGGGACACGTCGTCCCTGGTGATCGTGCCGCCAGGGCCGGTACCCCGTACCGACGCCAGGTCCAGACCCAGGTCACGGGCCAGCTTGCGGACCGGCGGCTTGGCCCGGACGGGCGCGCTGGCGGCCTCGGCGGCCCGCTCGAACGCCCGGCCCATCTCCAGGCCACCGTGCCGAACCGGCTTCACCCCCGAGTGGAGCGAGTCGGGGATCGACGGCAGCAGGGACAGCTCCGGGTCCTCCAGCGGCGCCTCGCTGGGCGCGACCGGCTTGCGGGGCCGGCGGGCGGCGGTGACCGCGCGCGGCCCGTAGCCGACCAGCACGGCGATCCGTCCGCCCGGCGCCTCGCCGCCCAGCTTGCCGGCCTCGATCGGCTCGTCCTCGTCCTCGGCGGGCGCCGCCGTCGCGGCCGGCGCGGTGCTGGCGGGCACCGGGCCGGCGCCGGGGTCGGTGTCGAACGTGATGATCGGCGTTCCCACGTCGACCGTCTCGCCCTCGGCGGTGTGCAGGTCGGTCACCACGCCGGCGTACGGGGACGGGATCTCGACCGCGGCCTTCGCGGTCTCCACCTCGACGATCGGCTGGTTCAGCTTGACCTCGTCACCGGGGGCGACCAGCCACTTGAGGATCTCGCCCTCGGTGAGGCCCTCGCCGAGATCGGGCAGCTTGAATTGCTTGATGCGCGACATCGAAGCGGCTCCTAGAACGCGAAGGTGCGGTCGACGGCGTCGAGTACCCGGTCCAGGTCGGGCAGGTACTCCTCCTCGAGCCGGGCCGGCGGGTAGGGGGTGTCGAACCCGGTGACCCGCAGGACGGGCGCCTCCATCGAGTAGAAGCAGCGCTCGGTCACCCGGGCGGCCACCTCCGACCCCATCCCGAGGTTGCCGGGCGCCTCGTGCACGACCACCAGCCGACCGGTCTTCTGCACCGACGCGTACACCGGCTCCAGGTCGAGCGGCGAGAGCGTGCGCAGGTCGATGACCTCCAGGCTCCGCTCGCCCTCGGCGGCCACGGCGGCCTCCAGGGACGTCTTCACCATCGGGCCGTAGGCGACCACCGTGCAGTCGGTGCCCTCCCGGACCACGCGCGAGGAGTGCAGCGGATACGCCGAGTCGGCGAACGCGTCGATGTCGAGATCGATGTCGGCCTTCTCGTGGTACCGCCGCTTGGGCTCCAGGAAGATCACCGGGTCGTCGCTCCGGATCGCCTGCTGGATCATCAGGTGACCGTCGGCCGGGTTCGAGCACGCCACGACCTTGAGGCCGGCGGTGTGCGCGAAGTACGCCTCGGGCGACTCGCTGTGGTGCTCGACCGCGCCGATGCCGCCGCCGAACGGGATCCGCACCACGATCGGCAGCTTGATCCGGCCCTGCGAGCGGTAGTGCATCTTCGCGAGCTGGGACACGATCTGGTCGTACGCCGGGTAGACGAACCCGTCGAACTGGATCTCGCAGACCGGCCGGTAGCCACGCATGGCCATGCCGATCGCGGTACCGAGGATGCCGGACTCGGCCAGCGGGGTGTCGATCACCCGCTCCTCGCCGAAGTCCTTCTGCAGGCCGTCGGTGACCCGGAAGACACCGCCGAGCTTGCCGATGTCCTCGCCCATCATGAGGACCTTGTCGTCGTCCTCCATGGCCCGGCGCAGCCCGGCGTTGAGCGCCTTGTAAAAAGTCGTCGTTGCCATCAGTGACCACCCCCGGCGTGCGTGTCGGCGAAGCTTTCCAGATACTTGCCGAACTGAGCGCGCTGCTCGTCGATCTCGGCGGATCCGTCGGCGTAGACGTGATCGAAGACGCTCAGCGGCTTCGGGTCGGGCATCGCGAGGCAGCCGGCGCGCAGGTTCTTCGGCCAGCTCGTCCGCCTCGCCCTCGACGGTCTCGAAGAAGGCGCTGTCACCGAGCTGCTGCTTGACCAGGAACGACTTCAGTCGAGCGATCGGGTCCTTGAGCTTCCACGCCTCGACCTCGCTGGCGATCCGGTAGCGGGTCGGGTCGTCGGACGTGGTGTGCGCGCCCATCCGGTACGTGTAGGCCTCGACGAACGACGGGCCCTGTCCCGGCGCGCGCGTCGTCGAGCGCCTTGCGGGTGACCGCGAGCGTGGCGAGCACGTCGTTGCCGTCCACCCGGATGCCGGGGAAGCCGAAGCCGCTGGCCCGCTTGTACAGCGGGATCCGGCTCTGCCGCTCCAACGGCTCGGAGATCGCGTACTGGTTGTTCTGGCAGAAGAAGACGACCGGGGCGTTGAAGACGCTGGCGAAGATGAACGCCTCGTTCACGTCGCCCTGGCTGGTCGCGCCGTCGCCGAGGTAGGCGATCACGGCCTCGCCCTCGTCGGAGCCGACCTTGCCGTCCTTGGTGATGCCCATCGCGTACCCGGCCGCGTGCAGGCACTGGGCGCCGATGACGATCGTGTACAGGTGGAAGTTGTGCTCACGTGGGTCCCAGGCGCCGAGGTCGACGCCGCGGAACAGGCCGAGCGCGCGCAGCGGGTCGACGCCGCGGGTGTACGCGACGCCGTGCTCGCGATAGGTGGGGAACGCCATGTCCTGGGGGCGCAGCGCGCGGCCGGAGCCGATCTGCGCTGCTTCCTGGCCGAGGAGCGAGGCCCAGATGCCGAGTTCGCCCTGGCGCTGGAGCGCGGTGGCCTCGGCGTCGATGCGGCGGACCATGACGAGGTCCTTGTACAGACCGCGGTACTCGTCGTCGGTCAGATCGACGGAGTACACGGGGTGCTCGACTCGCTCGCCCTCGGGCGTGAGCAACTGGACGAATTCGGGACCGCCGTCGTCGGCCCCGGTCGTCAGGGCAGGGTCGCCCATGGACATGCGTATCTCCTCGCTGGTGCCGTCGACGCGGGATCTCCACGCCTACTGGTGACAAGCCGGCGACCACCGGCACGAGGGTGGTGTGCCGGTACCGCCGGCCTCTTGGCTGTCGGAACGCACCTCCAGCATTGCAGACCGTCCCCCAAATTGGTGATCGGGGCCACATGTTCACGCCCGTGAGCGGGGCGATGGGCTGCGGAAGTTCATCCGAACGGACGAGGTGTCGCGGCGGGCCGGGGTAGAGCTGACCGATAGCTTCGATGGAGCATGTGTCCCAGCAAGCGAGTGTTGTCCATCGATGCGCTTGGTGGGCGTTCAAGGCGGGTTTCAGGGGGTGTGCCGTGGGACGACCAGTGAACAGGCCGCGGCGGATCCGGCGGATAGCTCAGCTGCTCGGCGTGGGCGCGCTCTGCGTGCTGGCCACCGGGGCAACGACGATCCTGCTCACGGTCGGCCGCGCCGAAGTAGACATGTCGACTCTCGTCACGGCGCCGTACTCGCCGGACCCGACCCAGGGCCCGCTCCTGGTCGCGCCCGCCGCCCCCCTCCCGATGCCGACGCGCACCCTGCGCGCCCAGCCGCCGCGCGTCACCAGCTCGGGCGGCGATCGCAGTCCGGCCGCCGTCCTCGCCGCTCCCCGGCCGGCGCGGGTCAGCCGGAGTGCCCGGCCCGGCCGCGGCGCGCGGGGCGGCCAAGCCCGGCAAACCGTCGGCCGCGAACCCCGACCGTCCTCATCGGACCTTGATCACGCCGGACAGGGCGGCAATCCGCGTCGCCACGCCCGAAAGGCCGGCGATCGCCAGGCCGGGCACCGCTCACCCGACGGCGACCAAGCCCGGCACCGCGCGAGCCGCCGGTGTCCACACCGACCGCCACCAAGCCAACGGCCACCAAGCCGACCGCGACGAAGCCGGCCGGATCGAAGCCCGGCACCGATCGTCCTGGCGCTGTCCGGCCCGGCACGCCGCCGAAGGCCAAGCCGCCGGTGGCCCGGCCGGAGCCGGCGCCGGGCGTGCTGGGACTGGTGCCCGGTTCGAACGGACGCGACGTCGAGGCGCCGGAGCCCGGCAGCGAGCCGGCCCTCCCCGAGCTCACCGCCGTCCCCCAACGCTGACCCACGCTCCAACCCGCGCCCCTCAACCCGCGCCTTTGGGCGACGCGGTGGCGCCGCCCGTAGGTGGGCGCGCGCCAGGGGCGCCCAAGACCCAGCGCTAATGGGGAGGCGCGTCAGGGGCGGAGCATCGGGGGGTGCAGGACGGCGGCGGGGCCGGCGCGGAACAGTTCGGCCGGGCGGCCACGCTCGCCGGCGGTGACCCGGCCGACCGGGTCCAGGAAGCCGGGCGTGCCGGTCACCTTGCGATGGAAGTTGCGCGGATCGAGCCCGGTGCCCCAGACCACCTCGTAGACCCGGCGCAGCTCGGCGACGGTGAACTCGTCGGCGCAGAACGCGGTGGCCAGCGGGGAGTACTCCAGCTTCGCGCGAGCCCGTTCGACGCCGTCGGCCAGGATCTGGGCGTGGTCGAACGCGAGCAGACCGGGGTCGGTCAGCAGCGGCGCGACCGGGCGCCACTCGGCGTGCTGGGCGTCGCCGCCGGCCACGGGCGTGGGCAGCGCCGGCACCAGCGCGAGGTAGGCCACGGTGATCACGCGCAGCCGCGGATCCCGGTCGGGCGCCCCGTAGCTGGCGAGCTGTTCGAGGTGCGCCACCGGCCCGCCCAGCCCGGTCTCCTCGACCAGCTCCCGCTCGGCGGCGGCCGGTAGGTCCTCGTCCGGGCGCACGAAACCGCCGGGCAGCGCCCAGGCGCCCTCGAACGGCTGCTCGCCGCGGCGCACCAGCAACGTGTGCAGCACGTCCTCGCGGATGGTCAGGACCACCACGTCCACGGTCACGGCGACGGCGGGGTAGGCCGACGGGTCGTACTGGTCATCATGGTCCACGACTTATCCTCACCTTGACGAGAACTCCCGGACTGCTTTATCGTCAACCTGACGATACATCAGGAGGACGTCATGGCAGACATCACGCGTCGGTTCTTTCTGCGCCAGCTGCGCGGCACGCCGACCACCCACATCACCCACCTCGTGCGGGGCAAGGTGCGGCACGAGGGCGTCGGGCTGACGTTCTGGTTCCGGCCGATCACCGCCGTGCTGGCCGAGGTGCCGGTCGACGATCGTGAGCTGCCGCTGCTGTTCCACGCCCGGACCAGCGACTTCCAGGACGTCACCGTGCAGGCCACGGTCACGTACCGGATCACGGCCCCGCGCACGGCGGCCACCCGGCTGGACTTCAGCATCGACCCGATCACCGGCGCCTGGCGTGGCACGCCGCTCGACCAGCTCGCCGGGTCGCTCGCCGAGCTGGCGCAGCAGCCCGCGCTGGACCTGCTGGCCGGCATGACCGTCACGTCCGCCGTGACCACCGCCGTGACGCCGGTCCGAGAGCGGATCACCGCGGCGCTCTCCACCGACGCGCGGCTCGCCGAGGTGGGCGTGGAGATCGTGGCGGTCCGGGTGGTCGCCGTGCGGCCCGAGCCGGAGCTGGAGCGGGCCCTCCAGACGCCGACCCGGGAGGCCGTGCAGACCGACGCCGACCGGGCCACCTACGAGCGGCGCGCGCTCGCGGTCGAGCGAGAGCGCACGATCGCCGAGAACGAGCTGCAGAGCAAGATCGAGCTGGCCAAGCGGGCCGAGCAGTTGGTCTCCCAGCAGGGCGCGAACGACCGGCGCAAGGCCCAGGAGAAGGCCGCCGCGGACCGGATCCTGGTCGACTCCGAGGCCGCTCGGGAGCAGACCATCGCGGCCGCCCGGGCCGAGGCGCACCGGCTGGTCGGCGCGGCCGAGGCGGAGTCCGAGCAGGCCAAGCTCGCCGCGTACGCCAGCGTTCCGATCGCCACGCTCTACGCGATCGCCGCCCGTGACCTGGCCGGACAGCTGCCGGAGATCGGTCAGCTCACGATCACGCCGGACCTGGTCAGCAACGTGCTCGCCCGGCTGACCGCGCCGAACGCCGGCGACGCCCGATGAGCCTGGCCCCGCGGGTGGTCGTGGTCTCCCGCCGCAGCGAGCGGGACGAGCTGATCGCCCGGCACGGCACCCGCGCGGCGGCCGAGTTCTACCTGCGTGGCCGTGGCCGGGATCTGGCCGAGGTCGAGGAGCGTCACGGGGCGCTCCTCGGCGCGGTCGCGGACGTCGGCCGGGGCATCCCGGTCGACTGGCGCCGGGGTCAGGTCGACCGCGGCGATCTGGACCGGTTCCTGTTCGCGCCGGAGGACATCGTGGTCGTGGTCGGCCAGGACGGCCTGGTCGCCAACGTCGCCAAGTACCTCGACGGGCAGCCGGTGATCGGCATCGACCCCGAGCCCGGCCGGAACCCCGGCGTGCTGGTGCCCCACCAGGCCGCCGCGCTGCCCCGGCTACTCACGGCCGTGACCAGCGGAAAGGCGAGCTACCAGCACCGGGCGATGGTGGCTGCGACGCTGGACGACGGGCAGCGGCTGCTCGGCCTGAACGAGATCTTCGTCGGGCACGCCAGCCACCAGTCGGCGCGGTACCTGGTCCGCACCCCGGACGGGCGGTCCGAGCGGCACTCCTCGTCCGGCGTGATCGTCGGCACCGGCACCGGCGCCACCGGCTGGTGCGCGTCGATCGCCCGGGATCGGCACGCGGGGGAACTGCTGCCGGCGCCGGCCGCCGGCACGCTCTGCTGGTTCGTCCGGGAGGCCTGGCCGTCACCGGCCACCGGCACCGCGCTGACGGCAGGGGTCCTGGCCGGCGCCGATCGGCTCGAACTGACCAGCGAGGGCGACCAGCTCGTGCTCTTCGCGGACGGGGTCGAGCACGACCACCTGACCCTGAGCTGGGGTCAGCGGGTCACGATCGGGGTCGCGGAACGCCAGCTCAGGCTGGTCCGCTGAGCCGCATGGGTATCCGCTGGTCGGTGCGGGCCCCGTCCACCGGCGAGCCGGCGGTCCGCGGTCCAGGCGACGCAGTCCAGGCGACGCGGCCGAGCCAGCGGTCAGCGCGCGGCGAGCTCGGCGAGGGCGTCCCGGAGCTGGGCGTAGACCCTGAGTTCCTGGCGGACCGGCGCCAGCACTCGTTCCCTGGCCACCGCCGTCACCGCATCGCTGAGCGCCGCCTCGGCCCTCGCCCGCGCCTTCCTGGCCCGCCCGGCCGCGATCGACCGGGCCACCATCGCGAGTAGGGGCGCCAGCAACAGCCCCGCCACCACGAGCAACGCCGGCACGCCGAGCACCCCGACCTCCGGCGCGTCGGGCGCGGTGAACCCGAGGGTCGCGATCGCCGACAGCGTGATCAGCCAGATCGCACCGCCGATCAGGGCCACCAGCAGCAACCACTGCAGCCCGCCGAAGAACCGCCACCACAGCGGCATCCGGGACATGCCCAGGTCGGTGGTGCCGATGGCCCGGTCCAGCGCGTCGGGGAGTTCGTTCCGCTCGGCCAGGGCGACCCGGCGTGCCTCGGCCGGCCATGGCGCGGGAAGCCCGGCGGTCGCGGTGTCGGCGAGTTCCCGGACGGCCGTCTCGACCTGGGCCTGGAGCACCGCGTGCGGCTTGTCGAGCGACGTGCGGGCGGGCGGGCCCAGCTCGGGCAAGTCGGAGGAGCGGGTCAGGTCCAGGTGCAGCCGGCGCAGCGGGTCTGGCCGGAACACGCGGGCGATCCACCTGGTCAGCGGCCAGCCGGTGGAGAGCGCGGCCCGGCGCTTGTAGGTGCGCTCGACCGCCTCGCCGACCGCCGGGACGCCCGCCGCGTTGGCGAGCGTGGCGCAGAGCCGTTTCACCGCCGACCTGTCGATGTCCTCGCGCGCCTCGCCGCCGGTCAGGCCCGCCAGGTCCGCGGAGATGTCGTCGAGGTCGGCCGCGAGCCGCATGGCCGCCGCCTCGCGAGCCGCGACCACCTCGGTCAGCAGCGTGCGGAGTTCGGCCAGCCCGTCGCCGCGGGTGGCCGAGGTGGCGAGCAGCCTGGCGTCCTGCATGCCGTCCGCGTCCAGCAGTCGGCGCAGGTCAGCGAGGCACTGGGTGGCCTCGTCGGGGCTCAGCCTGTCGATCTGGTTGAGCACCACGACGACCACGCCGGAGTGGCTGGCGAGCGGCCGCAGGTACCGGGTGTGCACGGCCGCGTCGGCGTACTTCTGCGGGTCGAGCACCCAGACCAGCATGTCGACCAGCTCGACCAGCCGGTCCACCTCGAGCCGGTGGGAGAGTTCGGTCGAGTCGTGGTCGGGCAGGTCGAGGAGGGCGAGTCCGCGCAGCTCCGCCTGGGTGTCGGCGTCGAGCGCGCTCTCTCTGGCGGTCTGGTGGCGGCGCGGGATGCCGAGCCAGTCGAGCAGTTCGCCGGCTCCCTCCGGGCCCCAGACACAGGCGTGCGGGGCACCGGTGGTGGGCCGGCGTACGCCGACCGCCGACAGTTCCAACCCGGCGAGCGCGTTGAAGAGCGACGACTTGCCGCTGCCGGTCGCACCCGCCAGCGCGACGACCGTGTGGTTCGCCGACAGGGCGAGCCGTTCGGAGGCGCGCCGGGCCACGTGCCGGGCCGGGCGGAGCTTGGTGGCCTCGAGCCGGTCGCCCGCGAAGTTCAGGACCCGGTCGAGCGCGCGCAGCCGGGTCACGAGGCTGCCGTGCTCGGCGGCCTCCTCCGGTACGGAGTGGCGGGTGGGGAGCAGGCTCATCGGTTCGCCTCTTCCGCCGCGCCGGCAGGCTCGGACTCAGGATCGGTCTGTTCGCGACCGGCCCCAACGATCGGGGCTCGGTCTCGGCCGGACGCGCGGGTTGCGGCTCGCTGCCGGCCGCCTTCGTCGTGTCCGACGTTGTCGCGGATGGCGTGCTCACGGGCGGTGGAGTCGACGCCGGCGGGTCCTTGGGGCGGGCCGGCGCGGTCTTGGCGGGACCGCTCTTGGCCGGCGCCGTCTTGGCTGCTGCGGCCTTCGCTGGCGCGGCCTTGGCCGGCGTGTTCTTGGCCGGCGCGGTCTTGGCCGGCGCGGTCTTGGCCGGCGCGGTCTTGGCCGGCGGCTTCGGGCCGGCGGCCGGCTTGCCAGCGGTCGGCTTGCTCGCCGGTTTGGCGTCGGTCGCGGGCTTGGCGTCGGTCGCGGGCTTGGCGGGTCACGGGCTTGGCCGGGGTGGTCGGCTTCGACTCCTCGGCGGGAGCGGGTGGCGCGTCGGCGGGGGTCTCGTCGGCCGGGGCGGCGTCGGCGGGTGGCGCTCCGCCGGGCACGTCGGAAGCGGGGGCAGGGGTTGGCGTCCGCGGCCGGTGTGGCGGCTTCGGTCGGAGTGGCCTTCTGCATGAGCGGCGCGATCTTGTGCGCCGGCTCGGCGGCCGGAGTGCTCGATCCCTCGGCGGTCGCGGTGGTCGGCTCAGCGGGCTGCTCGGCGGCGGGCGCCGGCTCGGCGTCCGGTGCCGGCTCGGTGTGCGGTGCCGGCTCGGCGGTGGGTTCGGCGTCCGTCGGGGGTTCGACCGTGGTGTCGGGGGCGACAGATTCCGGGAGGCTGACCTGAGGCACGGTGACCTTGGGCTCGTCGTCCGAAATCGCGATCTTGGTCTTGATCTTCGCGCCCTCGATCTTCGCGGCGGCGAGTCTGCTTGAAGGTGGCGTCGGCCAGCCGCTTCCGGGCCGCCTCGGCCACCATCGCGCTGGCACGCAGGCCGGTCGGCACCTCGGGGTCGGCGGCCACGGCGTCCAACACCGTGCTGTAGCGGGCCTCCTCGGCGGCCAGCACCGTCTCGACCCGCTGGAGCAGATCGGTCCGAGCCTTGCTGGCGAGCCGGCGGACGGCCTGGTCACCGAAGACGGCTTCGAGCAGCTTCTGGGAGAGCACGGTGGTACCGCCGGCGACCGCGAACTCCAGGCCGGTCGGGATGAAGCTCGTGCTCGCGAAGACGGCGACCATCACGACCAGCCCGCTGGCGTTCACCCCGTACGCGCTGAGCCTGGCGACCGTGCGGCGCGACGCGCCCTCGGTGCGGACCATCTCGAGCACGCTGCCCTGCCACTCGCGGACCAGCCGTTCCACCTCACCGTGCAGGGCCGCGGAGCTGCGCCCGAGGTCCTCCTCGGCGCCCTTGAGCAGGGCCGCGCCGGCCGGCCTGGCCCGCCACGAGGTGGCCGCCTGCTCGGCTGCCTGCTCGGCGGCGGACGTGATGAGCTGAGCCAGCCCGGACTCCAACGCCACCTGGAGCTGGGACGCGCGCGGCACCCGACCGGAGAACGCGGCGCTGATCCGGTCCCGCAGCCGGCCGACCCGGCTCTCCATCGCCCGGAGCAGATCGCCGGTGCCGACGAATTCCTGCCAGCGCGCCAGCACCTCGCCGCGGAGCAACGCCCCGTCGGACATGCCGGTGCTGACCCGTTCGATCGCCGCGGCGTACGCGGTCCGGGCCACCTGGCGCAGCTCGGCGCCCGCCTTGACCTGCGCTTCGCTGGCGTCGGCCAGCTCGGCCGCGCGGGGCCACACGCTGCTCAGCGCGCCGTCGAGCGTCTGCCGCACGACCGCCGCGCGCTGCTCTGCCGAGGCCGCCAACCCGGTGAACCACACCTGGAGCGGGCCGACCACGCCCTCGGGCAGCAGCCCGGCCTCCATGGTGGTCTCGGGCAGCACGAAGAGCGTCGGATCGGGCACGCCGTGCTCCGCCAGCATGTCGCGCAGGTGGTTGCTGACCACGTGCTCGGCGCCGTTCGGCACCCGGTTGAGCACGATCGCCAGCGACGTGCCGCGCTCCTGCGCGAGGTTGAGCAGATCCCACGGCACCGCGTCGGCGTAGCGGGCGGCCGTGGTGACGAAGAGCCAGAGGTCGGCGGCCGCGAGCAGCTGCGCCGCGAGGTCGCGATTCGCCTCGACCACCGAGTCGATGTCGGGCGCGTCGAGGAAGGCCAGACCGGCGGTGAGCGCCTGGGAGGGTGCGAGGTGGAGGGTCTGGTGGTCGCCGGTGGCGCCGGTGGTCCGGGACAGGCCCGGCAGGACGTGGCTCTCGCTGAACCAGGCCGCGTCGTCCGGGTGGCAGACCAGCACCGGCGAGCGGGTGGTCGGCCGCAGCACGCCGGCCGGGCTGACCACCGTCCGGACCAGGCTGTTCACCAATGTGGACTTGCCCGCTCCGGTCGAACCGCCGACGACCGCCAGCAGGGGCGCGTCGAGCCGACGCAACCGTGGCAGAACGTAGTCGTCGAGTTGAGCGACGAGCCCCCGCGCCGCCTTGGTCGCCTCGTCCGCGTCCGGGAGTCTCAGCGCGAACCGCGTGCCGATCACGGCATCACGAAGCGTGATCAAAGCCTCCGCCAGCGAGCCTTCCGGCGTCTGCTGACCACCGATGCCGGCGCCCCGAGCCGTCACCACTTTCTGCTGTTCGACGTGCTGCCCCTCCGTCGTCACACGCACAGCCTGCCTCTCGATCGGCCCCAGCACAATCAGGGGACGTACCGGCGTGGAGGCGTCGGGAATGGACGGACCGGAGAAGGTCTGTTCCATGCCTGGTCGTGCACGTTCTTCGCGTGCACGCCCCGCCGGGACACCGCAGATTACCCCGAGCGCCACCCGAGGCCGGAGGGCTATGTCCGGATTGGCATGGAAGGGGTGTTTCAGCCGCGCAGCTCCGCCGTGCAGCACTTCACGCTGCCGCCGCCTTTGAGCAGCTCAGACAGGTCGACGTGCACCGGCAGGTAACCCCGATCGGCCAACGTCGCGCCCAACGCCACGGCGGTGGCCGGCAGGATCACGTTCCGTCCGTCACTGACCGCGTTCAGCCCGAACGCCAGCGCGTCCGCCTCGGTGGCCAGCACCGCGTCCGGGAAGAGCCGGCCGAGCACCCGCTGCGAACCGGCGGAGAAGGCGCCCGGGTAGTAACAGATCGTGTTGTCGTCCAGCACGAAGAGCGCGGTGTCGAGGTGGTAGAAGCGCGGATCGACCAGCCGCAGCCCGACCACCGGCCGGCCCAGCACGTCCTGGGCCTCGGCGTGCGCGCGCGGGTCCGTGCGGAAGCCGTGTCCGGCGAGGATCAGGTCCGGGCCGGCCAGGTAGGTGAAGTCGCCCTCGCCCTCGTTCACGAACTCCGGCGTCCACCACCGTCGACCAGCCGTTCCGCGGGTACCAGGCGCGATGGGCCACGGCCTCCGCGGCGCGCTCGGGGTGGGCGAACCGGGCGCCGTAGACGATCCCGCCCACGCTGAACGCCCCGTTGGCCGCGTAGACCATGTCCGGCAGGCCGGGCTCGGCGTCGAGCACGTGCACGGTGTGGCCGAGCGCCAGGTACGCGTCGCGCAGCGCCCACCACTGCGCGACGGCCCGGCCCGTGTCGACCGGGGTGGACGGATCCATCCAGGCGTTGATCGCGTACTCCACCGTGAAATGCTCGGGCGCGCACATCAGGAAGGTCCGCGGCGTCGACCGCCGCACCACGACCTCGTCTGCGAGCACGGCGTTCGGCGTCAGCCCTGGTACAAGCGTTGCGGTCATGGCTGGCCTCCGGACGGATCTGGGCAGAGCAGGCGACGGACGGCGCGGTCACCGCGCCGTCCGATAAGCGAAGCGTAGGGACGCTTCCACGCAGTGACTAGTGCGTTACGTTGCCGTGAACCGGTACTTTGTTGCGTATGGACGACATTGACCGCAAGATCATTGCGTTACTCTGCGAGGACGCCCGCCGCTCGTTCGCGGACATCGGCTTCGCGGTTTCCCTCTCCGCCCCGGCAGTGAAGCGGCGGGTCGACCGGCTCCGCGAGACCGGGGTCATCACGGGCTTCACGGCCATGGTCCGGCCGGACGCGCTCGGCTGGACCACCGAGGCCTTCATCGAGCTCTTCTGCGCCGGACGCACCTCGCCGGCCGAGATCCAGGCCGCCGCGCGGCAACTCCCCGAGGTGGTCGGCGCCTACACGGTCTCGGGCGGGGCGGACGCGCTGGTCCACCTGCGTGCCGCCGACATCCAGCACCTGGAGCAGGTCCTGGAGCGGCTGCGCGGCGAACCGTTCGTCACCCAGACCCGCAGCATGATCGTGCTCTCCCGGCTCGTCGACCGGCCCGGCGTCTCGGAGACCCCCGACACCGACTGACCGCGGCCGCCCTGGGCGGGCCGCTGTTCGCGCGGCGCGCACCCTCCCTCCGCGCTTTGGGCGACATCTTCGGGGCTATAGCACTGAAGATGTCGCCCAAAGCGGGTGGCTGGCGCCGTGCGGCCGCGCCCGCGCGAGTGCGGGGCCGGCCCAGCGTGTCAGCTCAGGTCGCGCAGATCGGCCAGGGCCGCCTCGACCTCGGCGAGCTCACGGCGGAGCCGCTCGGCCTGCTGCTCGGCGTCGATCCTGGCGCCCTCGACGATCTCCTCCACAACGGACTGCACCGGCGGCGCGTCCAGCAGGTTGACCATCTTGAGCGCCTCCGATGCGCGCACCGGCGTGGTCTTGACCAGCGCCTTCGCCCCCTTGTGCGCCTGGACGGACCACTGGCCGTCCTCGCAGGAGAGGGTGATGGTCAGCTCGGGGCTGCGCTTCACGACGGACTTACGCGGCGCCGGCTTGGCGACCGGGGCTGGCTCGACCTTGGCCTTCTCCGCGACGGGAGGAGCTGGCGGGGTCCACTGAGGAGGTTCGATGGTCTCGACTTTCTGGGCTACGGCCTGAGTAGGCACGGACTTTGCTGGTACGGGTTTCGGGGGGAACTGCAGATCCGAGGGGGCGAAGGGCAGTTCGTCCTTGCCGAAGCGGACGACCACCCATTCTTCCGCAGCATTCGGGATCTTCCAGGCGCATGACCTGGCCGGTCTTGCCTGCTATTTGACCTGCGGCGGCGGTGAACGTCACCTTCGGTTTGCGCCCCGCCGCCACCGCTGTTCGCAGCGTCTCCAGATCCACCGCGGACATTCCCGCCTTCGTGCGCGCGCTCGCCATGACCCCACTCCTCCGCCACCACTGCTTGAAGAGTGCTTCCTACCAGGAGCCACCGACACTTCGTGCAACAGCACCGATACAGCCAGCGCGCTCGGTCCGCCGCGTGGGCCGCTCCGGGCCGGTGGGCACACCCTCGGGGCTCCCGCGAGTGCGCGGACACACGCTGGCGGGAGCCGCCAGGGGGCTCGGCCGCGCCAGCGCGGCCGGCGCCGCCCGCGGACCGAGCGAGCCATCCGCGCGCGGCCCCTGGACACGACGAGCGACCTAGACTCCGGCCATGCGAATCCGGGCCGCCGTCCTCTCCGCGCCGCGCACCCCGCTGGTCATCGAGGACGTCGAGGTGGCGGCCCCCAGGCCGGCGAGGTGCTGGTGCGATACCGCGCCAGCGGTGTCTGCCACTCGGACCTACACGTCGTGGACGGCGACTGGGCCAGGCCGATGCCGGTGGTCGCCGGGCACGAGGGCGCCGGCGTGGTCGAGGCGGTCGGGCCTGGGGTGGAGCACGTCAGGCCGGGTGACCACACCGTGCTGAGCTGGGTCTATCCGTGCGGCGACTGCCCGCTCTGCGCGCGCGGCCGGAGCTGGCTGTGCGAGCGGAGCAGCGCCGGCCAGCATCTGCTCGCGGACGGCACGACCCGGGTCCGGCGCGTCGACGGCACGCCGCTCTACCAGTACCTCGCGGTCGGCAGCATGGCCGAGGCGGCGGTGGTGCCGGCTGCGGCGTGCGTCCCGGTGCCGGCCGAGGTGCCGTTCGAGGTGGCCGCGCTGATCGGCTGCGGGGTCGCCACCGGGATCGGTGCGGTCGTCAACACCGCCAGGGTGCCGGCCGGCAGCCCGGTCTGCGTGGTCGGCTGCGGCGGCGTCGGGCTCTCGGCGGTGATGGGGGCGGCGCTGGCCGGCGCGTACCCGATCGTCGCGGTGGACACGTCTCCGGCCAGCCTCGCGCTCGCCGCCGAGGTCGGGGCGACGCACCAGGTCACGGCCGGGGACGGCTGGGCGGACGAGGTCCGGGAGCTGACCGGCGGCGTGGAGTACGGCTTCGACTGCATCGGCTCGCCCAGCGTGGTCGGCGCGCTGGCGGAGACCCTGCTGCCGGGCGGCACGCTGGTGCTGGTCGGCATGACCAGCCAGGGCGTGAGCGTTCCGGTCGACGGTTACCGGTTCCCCGACCGCGGCTACTCGCTGCTCGGCTCGTCGTACGGATCGTGCGTCGCCGCGGTGGACTTCCCCCGGATCGCGCGGCTCTACCTCGCCGGCCGGCTGCCGTTGGATCGGCTGGTCACCCGCCGGATCGGCCTCGACCAGGTGAACGAGGCGCTCGAATCGATGCGTCGCCGCGAGGGCGGTCGCGCCGTCGTGCTGCTCTAACGCGCGGCTCCGGCGCCCCACACCCCCGCGCCTTTGGGCGACATCTTCACGGCTATAACCGAGAAAATGTCGCCCAAAGCGCGAGGGGTTCGGCGCGAGGTCAGGCGTGGCTACAGGTACATGCCGGTGCGCTCGGAGCCGCGCTCCTCGGCGGCGGTCTCCCGGCGCTCGGGCAACGCGTCGCCGAAGAAGACATGACCGCCGAAGTCGCCCTGGAGCTTGTCGTCGAGCTGGTCCGCGAGGCCGGTCATGACCCGGATCGCGAGCGTCAGGTGGGACGGCTGGAAGTCGCGGCCGAACACCGCGAGCGAGGCCCAGACCGTGTCCTCGGCCAGGTAGAGCCGGCCGACCGGCATGCTCCGGGTGAGCACCGAGAGCCGCTCGTAGAGCCGCTCGGTCGGCCGCACCTTCGTCAGGATCGGGGAGTAGACGTCGACCATCGCGGGATCGGCGAGCACCTTCACGAAGACCATCGCCGAGCCGCTGCGGATGCTGATCTCGCCCTCGTCGTCCACCGGCAGCTCCGCCGGGACCGTCTTCATCAGCTCGGCGACGACGGCCTTGACCCGGTCGACCAGGGGCGCGTCCGGGGCGACCGTGCGAGCGGCACCGCTGGTGCCGGGCGGCTCGTGCCGGGCCGCGCCGAGGGCCGGCAGCGCCACCTCGCCCTCCAGCGCGTGCGCGGCGTAGGTGAGGAACGCCGGGTGCGGCGCCCCGTACACCTCGCGCAGCGTGCGCACGGCGATCATGGCGAGCCGGGCGGCGTCGGTGACGGGTGCGCGCAGTCCGAAGTTGCCCTCGGTGCCGTCGACCACGCCCGGCGGGGACCAGCCGAGCGCGACCAGGTCGGCGATGGCGCTGCGATCGAGGCGATGGCCGGCGGGCAGGTACGCGTTGCCGACGGCCTCGGCGTGCAGCTGGCCCTCGTCCACGGCCGCGAACTCGACGTAGTAGGTGGCGTCGCCGGTGCCGCCCGCGGTCGGGTCGAGCGTGAGCACGAGGTGGGCGTCGAGCGGGAGGGTGGGCAGCGCGTCGGCGAGCGCCTTGGCCAGTTCGGACCACGCGCCTTCGACCTTGGACTGGAGGTCCAGGGTGCTGGGGTCCTCCAGCACAGCGGCGGAAGTGGCGGCCGGCGGGGCAGCGACCGGCGCGGCAGCCACAGCAACGGAACCCTCGGCCTCGGAGCCGAGCTCCAGGAACCGGTCGAGCACGGTCTGCCGCAGCCGCGCGGTGTTCCGGCAGGTGCGGAGGTAGCCGAGTTGCTGGTCCTTGCCGCTGGGGTTCTTCTCGTGATCGCCGAGGCCGGCGGCGCGCAGGCCGGCGACGACGTCGGTCCGGGCGTCCGGGTCACCGCCGAGCCACCGGTTGAGCAGCACGGGCCACGCGGCACGGACGAAGTCCACCCCGGGTACCTCGCCGAACAGGCTGGTGAGCGCGGCGTCCGGCGAAACGGACCCGTCCAGCGCCAGCTCTCTGACCAGATCGCGCGCCAACTGCTCGGGCACCCGCGCCCAGCTGAACCCCGCCATGGGTAGCCCCTTCATTCAATGATCCGCCCACCCTAACGACGGTGCGCACCGACAGCACACGACGCCGGACCGAGATGGCCGCCGGACGTCCCGCCGCAGGTCCCGCAGGGAGACCGCGCTCACTTCACTGGGCAGGCACGCTTACGGTGCCGTAACCTACGGTTGCGTAGGAAGCTATCCCGAGGGAGAACCGTGACGGTCACCGACGACGCCAAGATCCAGACCGACCTGCTCTACGAGCTGGAGCCGGTCGTCGCCGCCAACCTCGAACGCCACATCAAGCTCGCCAAGCCGTGGATGCCGCACGACTACGTGCCCTGGAGCCAGGGTCGTGACTTCGCCTTCCTGGGTGGCGAGGACTGGCGCCCCGAAGATTCCAAGCTCGACGCCGTCGCCAAGCAGGCGATGATCGTCAACCTGCTCACCGAGGACAACCTGCCCTCCTACCACCGCGAGATCGCCACCCGGTTCGGCCGGGACGGCGCGTGGGGAGAGTGGGTCGGCCGTTGGACCGCCGAGGAGGGTCGGCACGGGGTCGCGCTCCGCGACTACCTCGTGGTCACCCGCGGCGTCGACCCGGTCGAGCTCGAAGAGCTGCGGATGCAACACATGACCGCCGGCTACGACTCCGGCGACAAGACGCCGCTGCAGGCCGTGGTCTACGTCTCGTTCCAGGAGCTGGCGACCCGGGTCTCGCACCGCAACACCGGCCGGGCCACCGGCTGCCCGCTCGCCGACCAGCTGCTCTCGCGGATCGCCACCGACGAGAACCTGCACATGGTCTTCTACCGGAACCTGGTCGCTTCGGCGTTCGAGCATCGCGCCCGACGCGACGATGGAGGCGATCCGAGACGAGATCGTCGAACTTCCAGATGCCCGGCGCGAACATGCCGAACTACACCCGCGCCGCGGTCGCGATCGCCAAGGCCGGTATCTACGACCTGCGCCTGCACTACGACGACGTGGTCATGCCGATCCTCCGGTTCTGGAAGGTCCTCGAGCGCACCGATGTCGGCCCGCGCGGCGAGCAGGCCCGCGAGGAGCTGATCGCGTTCCTGGCCGGCCTCGACTCGCAGGCGGCCCGGTTCGTCGAGCAGCGTGAGCGGCTCCGGGCCCGCCAGGCCGCCCGCCAGGCCTGATGCCTGCGCCTGCGATGCGCCTGCGGACGACCCTCGAAGGCTCCCCTCGCTGCACGTTCGTGCAACGAGGGGAGCTTTCCGTGTCGGGGTGCCCCGCGAAGTGGAACGGATACGCCACACTGGCTCCGCCCGGGCGGACGGTTCGGGTCAGCCCGAGATCAGGAGAAGTTCTTCGATGCGACGACACCCGCTGCGTACGTTCGGTATCGGCGCCGCGCTGGCCACAGTCCTCGTGCTCCCCGCCTGTGGTGGGAACAGCGACGAGTCGAAGGTGCGCGAGACCGTCGCGGAGTACCTGGACAGCGTCGGTGAGCAGGACTACAAGGGCGCCTGCGGTCACCTGCACGCGGACGCCAAGTCCAAGCTCGGCGGCGACTGCGCCGCGGCCCTCCAGCAGCGCTACGGCACCCTCACCGTCGAGGTCCGCGACGACCTGGACGAGATCGACGTGGACGACGTGGAGCTCAAGGGCAGCTCGGCCACCGTGGCGAACGACGAGATCCGGGTCGAGTCGAAGTCCAAGACCCGGCGCAAGGGCAAGTCCAAGACGAAGACCAGCTACCGGCCCGCGCCGGACGTCACGGGTGGCGCCGGCTTCGGGCTGAAGAAGGCCGGCAGCGACTGGCGGATCACCAGCGGCGTCTGACCCGGGCCAGGCACCACGCGGCGGGCGGCTCCACCGCGAACGGCCCCACGGGCGGCGGGCGGCTCCACGGCGAGCGCCCGCCGCACCCGGGTCGCTACGGGCACGCCCCGGCGCCGTCCTCGGCATAGGCTCCCTGTACTGCCAGCGTTGGGAGGCTGCCGTGGCCAAAGAACCGCCGCGCAAGGATGTCGACGACGCCGCCATGCGGGTACGGCCACCGAAGCGGAGCGCGGCCGGCGTGCCCGGCGTGGTGCACGGCCTGACCACCAGCCTCAACCAGATGGGCGTGCGACGCACCGCGCTCACCCTGCTCAAGGTGAACCAGGCCGACGGCTTCGACTGTCCCGGCTGTGCCTGGCCCGAGGCCGAGCCCAAGCACCGGCACACCGCGGAGTTCTGCGAGAACGGCGCGAAGGCGGTGGCCGAGGAGGCCACGCTCCGCCGGGTGACGCCGGAGTTCTTCGCCGAGCACTCGCTCACCGACCTGGCCGGCAAGTCCGACTACTGGCTCGGCCAGCAGGGCCGGCTCACCCACCCGATGGTCAAGCGGGCCGGCGACGAGCACTACACGCCGATCGACTGGGACGACGCGTTCGCGCTGGTCGCGGAGCACCTGCGGAAGGTCACGCCGGACGAGAGCGTCTTCTACACCTCGGGCCGGACCAGCAACGAGGCCGCGTTCCTCTACCAGCTGATGGTCCGTCGGTACGGCACGAACAACCTGCCGGACTGCTCCAACATGTGCCACGAGTCGTCCGGCGTCGCGCTCACCCAGACCATCGGCATCGGGAAGGGCAGCGTCACGCTCGACGACGTCCACTCGTCCGACCTGATCATCGTGGTCGGCCAGAACCCGGGCACCAACCACCCGCGGATGCTCACCGCGCTGGAGACCGCGAAGCGCAACGGCGCCCAGATCGTGGCCATCAACCCGCTCCCCGAGGCCGGGCTGATGCGGTTCAAGAACCCGCAGCGGCCGTCCGGGGTGATCGGACGCGGCAGCCAGCTCGCCGACGAGTTCCTCCAGATCCGCGTCAACGGCGACCTCGCGCTGTTCCAGGCGCTCGGCCGGCTGCTGATCGACGGCGCCGGCTCCGGGCGGCATCGGGCCGACGTGCTGGACCACGAGTTCATCGCCGAGTACACCCACGGCTTCGACGAGTACGCCGCGCACCTGCGCGAACTCGACTGGTCCATGGTGGACGCCGCGACCGGTCTGCCGCGCGAGCAGATCGAACGGGTGGCCGAGCTGCTGGCCGCCTCCGAGCGGACCATCGTCTGCTGGGCGATGGGACTGACCCAGCACCGGAACTCGGTGGCCACGATCCGCGAGGTCGTGAACGTGCTGCTGCTGCGCGGCAACATCGGCCGGCCGGGCGCCGGCGTCTGTCCGGTGCGCGGCCACAGCAACGTGCAGGGCGACCGCACGATGGGCATCTACGAGAAGCCACCGGCCGCGTTCCTCGACGCGCTGGAGATCGAGTTCGGCTTCAAGCCGCCGCGCGAGCACGGGTACGACGTGGTCGACGCGATCCGGGCCATGCGGGACGGCCGGGCGAAGGTGTTCGTGGCGCTCGGCGGCAACTTCGTCTCCGCCACGCCCGACACCGAGGTGACCATGGAGGCACTGCGGAGCTGCGCGCTCACCGTCCAGGTCTCCACGAAGCTCAACCGCTCGCACGTGATCTGCGGCGAGACCGCGCTGATCCTGCCCACCCTCGGCCGGACCGAGCGGGACCGGCAGGTCAGCGGCGAGCAGGTGGTCACGGTCGAGGACTCGATGTCGAACGTGCACGCCTCGCGCGGCCGGCTCGAACCCGCCTCGCCGCAGCTGTTGAGCGAGATGGCGATCGTGAGCCGGCTGGCCAGGGCGACCCTCGGCGATCAGGACGGCATCGCCTGGGAGGCGTTCGAGGCCGACTACCGCAAGGTCCGGGACCGGATCGCCCGGGTCGTCCCCGGCTTCGAGCGGTACGAGGAGAAGATCGCCGAGCCCGGCGGGTTCACCCTCCCGCATCCGCCCCGCGACTCACGCCGGTTCCCGACCGAGACCGGCAAGGCCAACTTCAGCGTGAACGCGCTCGACGTGCTCGGGCTCCCGCCCGGCCGGCTGTTGCTCCAGACGATCCGCAGTCACGACCAGTACAACACCACGATCTACGGCCTCGACGACCGTTATCGCGGCATCACCAACGGCCGCCGGGTGGTCTTCGTCGCACCCGCTGACCTGGACGAACTCGGCGTGCCGGACGGCACGATGGTGGACCTGATCAGCGAGTGGAAGGACGGGGTGGAGCGGCGGGCCGGCGGCTTCCGGGTGGTCTCGTACCCGACCGCGCGGGGCTGTGCGGCCGCGTACTACCCGGAGACGAACCCGCTGGTGCCGCTGGACTCCACAGCGGACGGCTCCAATACGCCCACCTCCAAGTCCGTCATCATCCGCCTGGAGCCGCACCCGTAACCTCCTGCGGCTTTGGGCGACATCTTCGGTGCTATAGCACTGAAGATGTCGCCCAAACCGCGAGGGTTTGGGCTCGGGGTTGGGCGCCGAGGGTCAGGGCTCGGGGTTCCAGCCGGAGGCGAGGCGGCGGATCGTGGCGGCCACCTCGTGCGGATCGGCTCCGCCGGCCACCGCGAGGCCCATCAGGTAGCTGGTGAGCGGTGCGGCCGGGCGGGCCACCGCGTGCGCCACGTCCCGCGCCACGTCGAGCAGGAGCGTCTGGTCCACGCCCTGAGTCAGCTCGAGCTCGATCGCGACCGCCGAGAGCCAGTCGTCCAGGTCACTCATGTGTCCACCTCGCTGCGCTCGGCAGCCCCACGCGCTGTAAGCGGGGCAGCTGTACTTATCGGTTCGCGCGCTCCGCTTGCTCACGTGTCCACCTCGCTGCGCTCGTTCGCTTGCTCACGCCCACCCCTTTGCCCGTTCGAGATCCTGTGGGTCGTCGCAGTCGAACCACGGCGCCGGCGACGTGGCCGGCAACGCGACCGGGCTCACCGTAAGGCCGCCGACCAGCCGCCGCATCGCACCACCGGCCGGGTCGCCGAATTCGGCGAGCGCACGCTCCAGCGCGGCCACCCGCCAGACGCCGGCCAGGTACTGGTCCCGACCGTCCGCGTCGACCAGCACGGCCCCATCGACACCGTCCACGCAGGCCTGGCGGAGCGCGTCAACGGTCGCGGGCGTGAGGAACGGCAGGTCAGCGGCGAGCACCGCGACCAGCGACGGCGCTCCTTAGAGATCACCCGCCAGCTCGGCGGCGAGGCGGTCAGGCCGGCGGCGAGCGCGGCGACCGGTCCGCCGCCGGCCGGCTCCTCGCGGGTCACGATGGCGCGCTCGGGCACCGGTTGCGGCGGGCCGACGACGATCAAGGGGGCGGCGGCGGCCGCCGCGCCGAGGACCCGGTCGAGCAGGGTCCGTCCGCCGACGGTCAGGGCCGGCTTGTGCACGCCGCCGAGCCGGGTGCCGCGGCCGCCGGCGAGCACGATCGCCGCGTAACGGGTCGGTTCCACCCGCCCACGGTAGCGTGGGTACTCCGAGGTGGGAGGGGCTGACCATGGGTCGTGTCACGGGTCGCCGCCCGGTCGTCCGGATCGACGGTGAGCACGCGGTGCGCCGGCCGGACACGCTGGTCGTCGAGGAGCCGCTGGAGATCCGGGTCGGCGGGCGGGCGCTCGCGGTGACCATGCGCACCCCCGGCGACGACATCGATCTGGTGCACGGCTTCCTGCTCACCGAAGGCGTGATCCGCTCCGCCGACGACGTGCGAGCCGCCCGGTACTGCGCCGGCACCGACGACGACGGCCAGAACACCTACAACGTGCTGGACGTGGCCCTGGCCGACGGTGTTCCGCCGCCGGCCGTCGGGGTCGAACGGAACTTCTACACGACGAGTTCGTGCGGGGTCTGCGGCAAGGCGAGCATCGACGCGATCCGTACCCAGTCGGTGTACCCCGTGGCCGACGACCCGATCGTGGTGGACGCCGCCGTGCTGGGCGGGCTGCCGGACGTGCTCCGCTCGGCGCAGCGCGTCTTCGACCGCACCGGTGGCCTGCACGCCGCAGGCCTGTTCACCGCCGCCGGCGAGCTGCGCTGCCTGCGTGAGGACGTCGGCCGGCACAACGCGGTGGACAAGGTGGTCGGCTGGGCGGTCCGAGCCGGCGCCCTACCCCTGGCCGGGCACGTGCTGCTGGTCAGCGGCCGGGCCAGCTTCGAGCTGACCCAGAAGGCGCTGATGGCCGGCGCCCCCGTGCTGGCCGCGGTCTCGGCCCCGTCCACGCTCGCGGTCGACCTGGCCGCCGAGGTCGGGATGACCCTGATCGGCTTCCTGCGTGGCCCGTCGATGAACGTCTACGCCGGTGCGGAACGCGTCGCCGTGGCCAGCGCCCGCGCACAGCTGACCCGGGCTCGACAGGCATGCCAGTCTTGGAGGACTGGACGTTCGCCCGGGAGGTGACCATGGAGCCGCTCCGCGTGCTCAGCTGGAACATCGGCATGGGTAGTCCGCTCCCGGTGGCCGAACGCCCCGAGCGCGCCTGGCGGTGGGTGAACGGGCATCAGCCGGCGCCCGACGTGCTGCTGCTCCAGCAGGTCGTCCCCGGGCGGTTCGCGAACGGCTGGCCGGTGGCCTGGGGCCCGGTGCTGGATTCGCGGGGCTGCCGGGTCGCGATCGCCGCCCGGCCGGGCTGGCTGGTCGAGCCGATCGAGATCGCGCAGCCGACCTGGGCGCGCTGGCAGGGCCGGTCCGTGGTGGTCGGCGCCAAGGTGAGCCGTCCGGACGGGCCGGAGTGGACCGTGGTCTCCGCGCACGTCGGGTACGACGACAGCGCCACCCGCTGGCTACGGCATCTGGTCACCGAGCTGTCCTGGGTGGAGGGTCCGGTGCTGATCGGCGGCGACTTCAACCAGCCCGTCAACCGGACGCCCCGGCAGAGCCGGATGTTCGACGCGGCCGCGTTCGCCGGCTTCCATTTCGTCTGCGGCTCGGGCGACGAACTGCTGCCGACCACCGAACGCAGCCAGACCGACCATCTCTGGGTCCGCGGCGTCGACACCGAGCACCTGGACTGGCGGATCGACGCGACCGTCCAGTCCGGTCCAGACCCGCTCGCCGCCCATGCCGCGCTCTGGTTCACCGGCTGGCCCGCCGTGGCCGGGGAATCCGCCGCCACCGGCTGAACCGTCGTCAGCCCGGCAACCCTGCGCGCTCCAGCCCATGAAAGCTCCCTTCAGCGTGCGATGACCCGCTGAAGGGAGCTTTCATGGGGCTCGGGGCGATGGCCCGGCGAGACTCGGGTTTCATTCCGCCTGGAGGGCGGAATCGAACTGCAGCCGCCAGGCCCTAGTCTCGGCGGGTGGACCTGGCGTACCTGCGTGATCATCCCCAGAACGTCGCGTTGCTCATCGAGCACCAGCGGATCCGGAGCACGCCGATCCGGCACGGGGACAGCTGCGTTGCCGAACGGCTCACCCTGGACGACGGCACCGACCTGTTCGCCAAGACCCGGGCCGGCGCCCCCGCCGACTTCTTCCCCTCCGAGGGCGCCGAGCTGAACTGGCTGCGCGAGGCCGGTGCGGTGCCGATTCCGGAGGTGATCGCGGCAACGCCCGACCTGCTGCTGCTGGAGTGGATCGAGCCGGGCGAGGCCACGCCGGCCGCCGCCGAGGAGCTGGGCCGCGGGCTGGCGGCGCTGCACCGGCACGGGGCCGAGACGTTCGGCGCGCAGTGGCAGGGGTACGTCGGGCTGCTCCCGCTGGACAACACTCCGGCCACGAGCTGGGCGGAGCTGTACGTCGAGCGCCGCTGCCGCCCGTACCTGCGCGGGGACGTGTTCGACGCCGATCAGCGCGCCGTGCTCGACCGGGCGCTGGACCGGGTGGCCGAGGTCGCCGGCCCGCCCGAGCCGCCGGCCCGGATCCACGGCGACCTGTGGTCCGGCAACGTGCACTACGGGCGCGACGGCCGGGCCTGGCTGGTCGACCCCGCCGCGCACGGCGGGCACCGGGAGACCGACCTGGCCATGCTGGCGCTGTTCGGCGCCCCGTACCTGAGCCGCGTGCTGGCCAGCTACGACGAGGCGTACCCGCTGGCCGACGGCTGGCGCGACCGGGTGCCGCTGCATCAGCTCCACCCGCTGCTCGTGCACGCCACCCTGTTCGGCGCCGGCTACCCGGCCGACGCGCTCACCGCCGCCCGCGCCGTCCTCGCCCTCTAGCCCGGCCGACCGCGCGGCCGGGCGCCACACCCGCCGCGCTTTGGGCGACATCTTCTCGGTCATAGCCGCGAAAATGTCGCCCAAAGCGCGGGAGGGGAAAGGGTCAGCGCTTGCGGCGGCGGCCGACCAGCCAGCCGAGCAGGACGCCGACGGCCAGCGCACCGGCGTACGGCGCGTACTGGACCGCGGCGGGCACCGGCTCGTCGTCCGGCCGGGGCGGCGGCACCGGGTAGACGGCCTCTCCCTTGCGGCCGGCGGTAGCGCGCGGTCGAGGCGAGTACTGCGGGCGAGGCTCGGGAACCCGGCGCGCGGCGGCGGTCGCCTGGGCCGACGCGCGCGGCGCCGAGGCCGCCTGGGCGGAACCGGCCGAACCGGTCGCCGCCTCGGCGGGAGCCGTCGGACGCTGGGCCTCGGCCGTGGGGGCGTCGGCGGTAGGGGTGTCGGCCGCGGGGGTGTCCGCGGCGGCGTGCTTGGCCTTCCTGCTGCCACGGATGTCGCCCAGCCGGGAGACGAACTCGCGCAGCAGGCCGGTGCCGAACTCGCGGACCGCGAAGCCGACCGGCGCCGACATGCCGCGGACGTTGACGTCGGCCACGGCGGTCACCAGGGTGCCGGCGGCGTCCGGCCGGAGCTGCACGGTGACCCGAGCCGACGCGGCCTGCTCGCCGTGACTGTCCCGGCCGGCGGCGTCGATGACGACTCGGCGCGCGGTCTGGTCCCGCTCGACGAACGCCGCCTCGCCCCGGTACGTCAGGCGCAGCGGACCGAGCGGCACGGTCACCGTGCCGGCCACCTCGTCACCGTTGAGCTGGTCGAGCCGGACTCCGGGCAGGCACGCGGCAACCCGTTCCAGGTTGCTCAGCACCGCCCACACGTCGTCGACCGAAACCGGGATCGTGCCGCTGTACTCCAGATTCATCCGGTGCCTCCCCGCACTGCGATCGCGCCGATTCCAGGCGCTACCCACCACTCAACCGGACCACCAACCGGAGTGCACATCAGCGGGCGCATTTCCCAGCTTCGACCGCCGACCGACCTGGTCTACTGACTCCCTGACGTGACGAAGGGACCCAGCGTGACCGGGTACGGAGAGCTCTTCCGGCTCGACGGTCGGCGTGCGCTCGTCGTCGGGGCCGGCAGCGGAATCGGCCGGGAGAGCGCGCTGGCACTGGCCGCCCACGGTGCCGAGGTGATCTGCGCCGACCGGGACGCCGCGACTGCCGCCGAGACCGCCAGCCGGGCGAACGCGGCGCACTACCTGCTCGACGTGCTGGACCCGGCCGCCGTGACCAGGGCCGCCGCCGAGCTGGACGCCGATCGACGTCCTGGTCTTCACCGCCGCGACCAACGTGCGGAAGCGGCTCCTGGACTACACCGAGGAGGAGTTCGACCGGGTCGTCGGGCTGAACCTGGCGGCGTCGTTCCGCCTGCTCCGCGCGTTCGGCGGCGGCATGGCCGAGCGGGGTCGGGGCAGCATCATCGGGTTCGCCTCGATCAGGGCGTTCACCGTCGAGCCTGGTCAGGGGGTCTACGCGGCGACCAAGTCGGGCCTGGTCCAGCTGCTGCGCACGGCCGCCGCCGAGCTCGGGCCACGCGGGGTACGGGTGAACGCGATCGCGCCGGGCGTGGTCGAGACGCCGCTCACCGCGCAGATCAAGGCCGATCCCGACTGGTACGACGCGTACGCCGCGAAGAGCGCGCTGGGGCGGTGGGCGCAGCCGAGCGAGCTGGCCGGCGCGGTCGTCTACCTGGCCAGCGACGCGGCGAGCTTCGTCACCGGTAGCTGCCTGATGGTCGACGGAGGCTGGACCGCGGTCGACGGCCGCTTCGACCCACCCACCTGAAGGTGCGGTTCAAATCCGCCCTCCAGGGGTCGGATATGGACCGCAACCCCGAACGGCGGCGCACCCGACGGCGGCGCCGCAGGTCAACGGGGTTGCGGTTGGATCGCGCCCTGGGAGGGCGCGATCCAACCGCAGCAGGTCAGCGGCCTCACGGGCGGATGATGGCCATCCGGGTGGTGGTGAACTCCTCGATCGCGAAGCGCGGCCCCTCGCGCCCGCTGCCGGAGTCCTTGACGCCGCCGTACGGCATCGTGTCGGCGCGGAACCCGGGCACCTCGTTCACCACCACGCCGCCCACGTCCAGCCGCTCGATCGCCGCGAACGCGCCGGCCAGCGAGCGGGTGAAGATGCTGGCGTGCAGCCCGTACCGGGAGCGGTTCACGGTGGCGATCGCGTCGTCCAGACCCCGCGACCGAGCGCACGCAGACCACCGGGCCGAAGAACTCCTCGTCCCAGGCGTGCATCCCGTCCCGCACGTCGGCCAGCACGGTCGGCCGCAGCACGGTGCCCTCGAAGACGCCGCCGGCCACCAGCGTCGCGCCGGTCTCGATCGCGTCGGCGACCCAGCCGCGGACCCGTTCGGTGGAGCGGCCGTCGATCAGCGCGGCCACCCTGGTCTCCGGCGAACGCGGATCCCCGACCACGATCTGCTCCACCCGCGGCACCAGCCTGGCCAGGAACTCGGACCGCACCGACGCGTCCACGAGCACCCGCTGCACCGAGATGCAGGCCTGGCCGGACGCGTAGTACCCGCCCCGGACCACCGCGTCGGCCGCCGCGTCCAGGTCGGCGTCGGCGGCCACGATCAGCGCGGAGTTCGAACCCAGTTCCAGCACGCACCTTCTTGGGCGCGGCCGCACGGGCGATCTGGTGCCCGACCGCGGCCGAGCCGGTGAACGACACCGCACCGATCCGGCCGTCGGTGACCAGCTTGCTCGCCCACCTCGGCACCGCCGGTGACGACCTGGACCGCGGCCGGCGGGAGCTCGCCGCCGCGCAGCAGGTAGGCCAGCCAGAGCGTGGCGAGCGGGGTCTGCGGCGCCGGCTTCACGATGATCGGGCAGCCGGCGGCGAGCGCGGGAGCGAACTTGTGCGCCGCGAGCAGCAGCGGGTAGTTGAAGCCGGTGATGCCGACCACGACACCGATCGGGCGCCGGGTCCAGTAGCCGATCAGGCCCTCGCCGGACGGCAGCAGGTCGAGCGGCACGGTCTCGCCGTGCAGCCGGGCCACCTCCTCGGCCGCCGCCGCCAGCGTCACGATCGTGCGGCTCACCTCGATCCGGCAGTCCACCAGCGGCTTGCCGGTCTCCAGCACGAGCAGGTCCGCGAACTCGGCGGCGTGCGCGGCGACCTCGTCCCTGGCGTGCAGCAGCGTGGCCCGGCGGGCGTGCGAGGGCGCGGCGGCCATCTCGGCGGCCACCGCGACCGCCGCGTCCAGGGCCGCGCAGGCGAGATCGACGTCCCCGACCGGCGCCGTCGCGACCGGGCTTCCGTCGTACGGGAACCGCACGGTGGCCGAGGCCGGCGCTGGCACCCAGTCGGCGCCGATCGGCAGGCCCGCCGGGTACGGCGGTGCGAAGGCGGGCTCCGGCCGGTCGTACTCCGGCCGTCGACGCCTCGGACGCCGGCGGGTCGACTCCGGCCGGCCCGGACCTCGGCGACTCGACAGCAGACATCAGCGCCCTCGCCAGTCCCGGACCGCGCTCGGCAGCAACTCGCCGTAGGCGTGGAACCCGGCCACGCCGGTCGCGGCCAGCATGCCGTGCGCTACCGCGCGGCTGAACGTGTCGGCGGCGACCGCGAGCAGCGAGTTGAACGCGAGCGGGTCCGGGGGCGGCCCGGCGCAGGTGGCGAGCGCGAACACCGTGTCGCCGTCGAACATGGAGTGCACCGGGCGGATCGCCCTGGCCATCCCGTCGTGGGTGACGCCGGCGAGCTTCTGGCACTGCGCCTTCGTCAGGCGTCGCGTCGGTGACGATCACGCCGAGCGTGGTGTTGAACGGTTGGGTCGCCGGCTCGGCCTGGGCCGCGTTCAGGGCCCGGTGCCGGGCGGCGACCAGCTCGGCCGGCTCGGGGTCGCGGAGGCCGGCGAACTCGTCGGCCAGGCCGTACCGCACGCCGTAGAGGCCGCCGGAGCGCGGGTCGACCGTGGAGCCGACCGCGTTGACCACCGTCAGCGCGGCGACCGTCAGCCCGCCGCCGAGCACCGTGCTGGCCGAGCCGACACCGCCCTTGACCCCGCCCAGGCCGGCCGGGTCGCCCATGATGCCGGCCGCCGTGTGCGCTCCCGTGCCGGCGCCAATGGTGCCCTGCCCGACCGGTCCGTTGCTGGCCGCGTCGTAGGCGGCCGCGCCGAACGCGGCGTCCGGGGTGGCCCGGAACGCGCCGCCGCGGCCCAGGTCGTAGAGGACGGCAGCCGGCACGATCGGCACCACCTGCCCGGCCCGCCCGACCAGGAAGACCGGTCCCCGCGTCGCCGAGCCGGGCCATCACGCCGGTCACGGCGGCGAGCCCGTACGCGCTGCCGCCGCTGAGCACGATGGCGTCCACCCGCTCGACCAGGTTCCGCGGATCCAGCACGTCGGTCTCGTGCGTACCGGGCCCGCCGCCACGGACGTCCACGCCGGCGACCGCGCCGCCGGGCGGGGCCAGCACGACCGTGGTGCCGGTGAGCCAGCCGTCGCCGAACCGGCTGTAGTGCCCGACCTGCAGGCCCGGCACGTCGGTCAGCGTGTTCGTCGGCCCGGGAATCACCGGCTGCCGCCGGTCGGGTCGAGGGCCGCGCCGCCGGTCGGGTCCGGCGCGCCGCCGGTCAGGTAGCGCCGGGCGGCCTCCGCGTAGACCTGGGTGTACGTGACGATCTCGGCCACCTCCACGTACTCGTCCGCCTGATGGGCGATCCACTTGCCACCCGGCCCGTAGACCACGCTCGGCACGCCGCCGCGCGCGGTGAGGATCGTGCCGTCCGTGGTCCCCGGCACCCCGCCGTACCGCGCCGCCTCGCCGGTGACGCGTGGTGTGCGCGGCCGCGAGCGCGGCGATCACGGGATGGTCGAGCGGGGTGTCCACCGGCGGCCGGTCGACCAGCACGGTCACCTCGCCCCACTCGCCGGCAGCGCGGTGGACACCGCCCGGACCAGTTCAGGGTGATCGATGCCGGGCACGGTCCGGACGTCGACGGCCACGGTGGCCAGCGCCGGGAATCACGTTGATCTGTTCGAGGTGGCCGGCGCTCACCACGGTCGGCGTGATGTACGGCAGGCCGAGATGTTCGTGCTCACCATGACGTTTCTGCAGGTCACGCTCCAGATCGGCGAGCGAGCCGAGGAAGCCGGCCGAGCAGCCCGATCGGGTTCCGGCCGTGCTGCGGCATCGCGCCGTGGGCCATCCGGCCGTGGAAGTCGACCCGGAGCCGGATCGCGCCCTTGGACACCGCGCAGATCTCGCCGCCCTCCGGCTCGCCGACGATCGCGGCGTCCACGCCGGCGGCCTGGCCGGACTCGACGAAGTCGTGGACGCCGATCATCATGCCCTCCTCGTCCGCGAGCGCCGCGATCTTGATCGTCCCGGGGAACGGGCCGGCCAGCTCCAGCGCCCGGACCGCGTAGATCATCGCCGCGACGCCGGACTTCATGTCGGCGGCGCCCCGCCCGTACAGCCGGCCGTCGCGGATCTCCCCGCCGAACGGGTCGACGCTCCACTCCGCCGCCGCGCCCTCGGTCACCACGTCGGTGTGGCCGGCGAACAGCAGGGTCGGGCCGGCGCCGCCGCCGCCCACGATCGTGGCGACCACGTTGGGGCGCCCGAGCGCGGCACCGGACAGCACCGGGTGCCAGCCCGAACTCACGCATCTTCTCCGCGACCAGCGTCGCGGCGGCCTGCTCGGAGCGGCCGTGGGCGGGGTCGTTGACGCTGGGCGTGCGGACCAACGCCCTGGTGAAGGCGACCACCCCGTCGGCGTCCACCACCGCCCGCTGTGGCCGGTTCACGCTCGCTGCGGGCTCGACCCCACCGCGCGGACGGCCTCGTGGATCGGGGTGTCGCCGCCGAACAGCTCGAACAGGGCGTGGATCGTGTGCGGTGCCTGGAGCACCTCCGCGAGGACCGCGGCCACGTCGTCGCGGGGCACCGGGCCACGGCCGCCCAACTCGGTGGAGATCCGGACCCGGCCGGTGCCGGGGTCGTCGGTGAGCGAGCCGGGACGGACGATCGTCCAGTCCAGCCCGCTGTTCATCAGCTCCTCGTCGGCCTTGGCCTTGGCCTCCAGGTAGACCCCGAACGTGCCGGTCGCCTGCTCCGGTGCGTCCGCGCCGACCGAGCTGATGATCACGTAGCGATGCACGCCGGCCGCCTTGGCCGCCTCGATCAGCTTCGCCGCGCCGCCGTAGTCGACGCTCCACTTGCGCTCTTCGCTGCTGCCCGGGCCGGCGCCGGCGGCGAACACCACCGCGTCGGCGCCCCGGACGTGTTCGACCAGGCTCCGCTCGCTCTCGAGATCGCCCAGCACGGGGATGGCGCCACGCGTCTCCAGGTCACCGGCTTGCTCCGGTTTCCGGATCAGCCCGCGGGCGGTGTGCCCCTGCTGTGCCAGCAACTGCAGGAGCCGCTGCGCGATTTTGCCATGACCGCCGACCACGAGGACGTCCATGAAGCGAGGCTACCCGCGCGACGGGTACCCGGCAGCTGGTGACGCGCAGGGGATCGGGGCCGGCCCGGCAACGGCTGCCGGATGTGCGATGACCAGCGCGCTGACCAGCAACAGCCAGCCCAGCGCTACCGCGACGACCGCGCGCTCCAGCAGCCCGTTGGCGGCGCCCTCGCTCTGGATCAACAGCGCCGCGCCGGTCGCCGCCATCAGCACGATCATCAGCCAGCCGGCGATCCGGGACAGCTCGCGCACCAGCCGGTCCTGGGTGGCGAGCGCCAGCGCCAACATGGCCAGGGCGGCGAACCCGAGGGCGCCCGCGCTGACGCCGGCGTGGAACACGTCCCGCAGCGTGGTCTCGGGGTTGTACGGCGGGAGCGGGCACCCGGACGTGCAGGTCACCGAGGCGGAGCCGACGAAGAGCAGCCCGCTCACGCCGAGCAGCAGGCCGACCGCGCGGAACCGGCGGGCCACGCCGGCCATCAGCCCGACGCCGAGCGCGGCACCGAGCACGGCGAGCCGGTAGAGCGACGCCGCCGGGGCGGGCGCCACCCCCAGCTCGCTGATGTAGTCGGCGGCGCCGTACGTCGGGGTGCGCACGGCCGCGATCAGCAGGCTCCCGCCGGCGGCCGCGGCGACCAGCCCGGTCAGCACCGCCAACACCCGGGTGGTGCGAGGGGATCCGCTGGCGTCGGTCGGCACGGTCGAAGTCTTCCGCATCACCCCGTGACCTGCGCGGCGGCCGGGGGCCGGCATCGGCCGGGCCCTTGTCGGACCGGGCGACTACCCTCGAAGCATGGTCGCGGTGCCGCTCGGGATACCCGCCCTCCCCAGGCAGGCGGAGGCGGTGAGTAGCCCGCGCCCCGAGGACGACCGGCTGGTCGATCCGTACGGCCGGGTGGCCACCGACCTGCGGATCTCCGTCACCGACCGGTGCAACCTGCGCTGCACGTACTGCATGCCGGCCGAGGGGCTGCCCTGGCTGCCCGGCGGCGAGATGCTCAGCGACGACGAGCTGGTCCGGCTGATCACGATCGCGGTGGAGCGCCTCGGCGTCCGTGAGCTCCGCTTCACCGGCGGCGAGCCGCTGCTGCGGCCCGGCCTGCCGGACATCCTCCGCCGCAGCACCGCGCTCGCGCCCCGGCCGCACACCAGCCTGACCACGAACGGCCTGCGGCTCGACCGACTCGCCGGTCCGCTGGTCGCCGCCGGGCTGGATCGGGTGAACGTCTCGCTCGACACCCTCGACCCGGCCCGCTTCTTCACGCTGACCCGGCGCGATCGGCTGACCGACGTGCTCGCCGGCCTGCGCGCCGCGGTCGACGCCGGGCTGGCGCCGGTGAAGCTGAACACCGTGCTGATGCGCGGGGTGAACGACGACGAGCCGGCCGCGCTGCTGGAGTTCGCGCTGGAGCACGGGTACGAGCTGCGGTTCATCGAGCAGATGCCGCTGGACGCCCAGCACGGCTGGGATCGCGCCACGATGGTCACCGCCGAGGAGATCCTCGCCTCGCTCCGCACCCGATTCACGCTCACGCCGGATTCGCAGGAGCGGGGCGGCGCGCCGGCCGAGACCTGGCTGATCGACGGCGGTCCGGCCAAGGTCGGCGTGATCGCGTCGGTGACCAGGCCGTTCTGCGGCGCCTGCGACCGCACCCGGCTGACCGCCGACGGCCAGATCCGGAACTGCCTCTTCGCCCGGGACGAGTCCGATCTGCGGAGCCCGCTGCGCGCCGGGGCGAGCGACGCCGAGCTGGCCGACCGCTGGCGCGTCGCCATGTGGGGCAAGCTCCCTGGTCACGGCATCAACGATCCGTCGTTCCTGCAGCCGGACCGCCCGATGTCGGCGATCGGCGGCTGACCATGGCCGCTGTCACGGTCCGGTACTTCGCGGGTGCCCGTGCCGCCGCCGGCACCGCCGAGGAGCGCGCCGAGGCCGGCTCGGTCGCCGAGCTGGTCGCCGCGCTCGCCGCCGCCCACGGCGCACAGCTGGCACGCACGCTCGCGGCCTGCAGTTTCCTGGTCGACGGCGTGGCTGCCCGGGATCATTCCGCCCCGCTGCCCGAGCGGGCCACGGTGGACGTGCTGCCCCCGTTCGCCGGCGGCTAGGGCGTTGCCGGTGGGGCTCTCTGCGCTTCTCTACCGCTCTCTAGTGCTGATGCTAGATAACCGAATACGTCCCGATCGAGCCTGAACCGGAGTCGTCCGCGTGAGAATCCTCGCCTTCCTCGGCGTCGTCCTGTTCGTCGTGGTCGGCATCCACAGCTACCTCTGGTGGCGGCTGGTGCGGAACACCACCCGGCCCGGCCGGTCGCGCCGGATCGGCACGGCCGTGGTCGTCGCGCTCGCGGTGCTGCTGCCGGCGACGCTGATCGGCACGCGTGCGCTGCCCGAGAGCGTCGAGACCCCGCTGGCCTGGGTCGGCTACCTGTGGCTGGCGGTGATGTTCTACCTGCTCGTGTTCCTGCTGGTCCTGGAGGTGCCGAGGATCGCGCTCTGGATCGGGCGTCGGGTGTCGACCGCGCGGTCCACCGCACCGGCCGCGGCGGTGCCCGCTGGCGCCGGCCCGATCGACTCCGCGCCGGACGATTCCGCGCCGGCGGTTCCGGCCGGCGGGTTCCGTGCCGGCGGGTTCCGGCGATGGCACGGCCCCGGCTGCGGACGACCTCGGCGATCCTGGGCGGCGGCTCTTCCTCGCCCGCTCGTTCGCGGTCACGGCCGGGGTGGCTGCGGTCGGCACGGTCGGCTTCGGGGTGCGCAGCGGCCACCGGCCCGGTCTCGGTCAACCGCGTCACCGTGACGTTGAAGCGGCTCGACCCGGCGCTGGACGGCTTCCGGATCGCCCTGCTCAGCGACATCCACCTCGGACCGACCACCAAGCGCGCCGCCCTGGACCGCGTCGTGCGCACCGTGAACGGGCTGGACGCCGGCATGGTCGCGATCGTCGGCGACCTGGTGGACGGGGACGTCCAGGAGCTGGGCAAGGAGGCCGCCGGCCTGCGCAGCCTGGAGAGCCGGCACGGCACCTTCTTCGTCACCGGCAACCACGAGTACATCTCCGGCGCGGCGCAGTGGGTCGAGTACCTGCCGTCGCTCGGCGTCCGGGTGCTGCGGAACGAGCGGGCCGCGATCAGCCAGGACGGCGCCAGCTTCGACCTCGCCGGAGTCGACGACCGCACGGCGGCCGACTCGGGCGTGGCCGGGCACGGCGCCGATCTGGACGCCGCGCTGGACGGACGGGATCCGGCCGCGCCGGTCGTCCTGCTCGCGCACCAGCCCGTCCAATTCACCGAGGCCGCCCGCCGCGAGGTCGATCTCCAGCTGTCCGGGCACACGCACGGCGGCCAGATGGTGCCGTTCAACTATCTGGTCCGGCTCGATCAGCCGGCCGTGGCCGGGCTCTCCCGCGTCGGCGGCAGCCAGCTGTACGTGACGCGCGGGGTCGGCACCTGGGGCCCGCCGGTCCGAGTCGGCGCGCCGCCCGAGATCACCCTGCTCGAACTCCGCGCTCCCCGCTGAGCGCGACACCCCAAACCCCCGCTTTGGGCAGCCCCAAACCCCCGCCTTGGGCAGCACCCCAATCCCTCGCTTTGGGTGACATTTTCGGTGTTATAGCCCAGAAAATGTCGCCCAAAGGGCAAAGGGTTGCGGCAGGGCGGCCATGGCTGGCGGCGGCGGCAGACACGCCGGCTAGGTGGATCTACCGATATCTAGGACGGCGGCTAGACGAGCCGATACTGTCCGAGACCGTGGATCCGGTACGGAATCCCTACGCTCCCGGCGCTGGCCAACGCCCGCCGGAGCTGGCTGGTCGTGACCGTGAGCTGGCCCAGTTCGACGTGGTGCTGGAACGGATCGCGCGCGGCCGGCCGGAACGGTCTCTGGTGCTCACCGGGCTGCGCGGCGTCGGCAAGACCGTGCTGCTGAACGCGCTCCGCTCCCAGGCCATCGGCCGGCTCTGGGGTACCGGCAAGATCGAGGCCAGGCCCGACCAGTCACTCCGCCGGCCGGTCACCGGCGCGCTGCACATGGCGATCCGCGAGCTCGCGCCGAGGCACCGCGCGCCCGACCGGATCGACGACTTCCTCGCCGTGCTCAAGGCGTTCGCCCTGCGCAGCAACCCGACCGGCGGCAAGATCCGGGACCGCTGGCAGCCCGGCATCGACATCCCGGCCGTCCAGGGGCGTGCCGACTCCGGCGACATCGAGATCGACCTGGTCGAGCTGTTCACCGACGCCGCGAGCATCGCCACCGACGTCGGCGTGGGCATCGCGCTGTTCATCGACGAGATGCAGGACCTGGAGCCCGAGGACGTCTCGGCGATCTGCGCGGCCTGCCACGAGCTGAGCCAGACCGGTGCGCCACTGATCGTGGTCGGCGCCGGCCTGCCGCACCTGCCCAGCGTGCTGAGCGCCAGCAAGTCCTACTCCGAGCGGCTGTTCCGGTACGTGCGGATCGACCGGCTCGACCGCCCAGCCGCCGACCACGCGCTGCTCGCGCCGGCCGAGCGGGAGGAGGTCACGTTCACCGACGACGCGCTGGCCGCCCTGTACGCGGCGGCCGACGGCTACCCGTACTTCGTGCAGGCGTACGGGAAGGTCACCTGGGACGCGGCGCCGACCAGCCCGGTCACCGCGGCGGACGTGAGGATGGCCGCCCCCGAGGCGGAGTCCGAGCTGGCGGTGGGGTTCTTCGGATCGCGGTACGAGCGGGCCACGCCGGCCGAGCGCGAGTACATGCGGGCAATGGCCGCGCTGAGTCAGGACGCGACACCGGTCTCCACCTCGGACGTCGCCGTCTCGCTCGGCCGCAAGCCATCCAGCCTCTCGCCGGCACGCGACAGCCTGATCAAGAAGGGGCTGATCTACTCGGCCGAGCGCGGCACGATCGCGTTCACGGTGCCGCACTTCGGCCGCTACCTCCGCAGCCAGTCCAGTCTGACTTCTCGCCGGACAGCGGACCCCAGCAACCTCAGCGGCGCCGGCCGCCACCAACCTCAGCGCTTTGGGCGACATCTTCACGGCTATACACCGAGAAGATGTCGCCCAAAAGCCGGAGGTGAGCGGCTGCGGATCAGGCAGTCGGCATGAGCACGCTGTCGATGATGTAGACGGTGGCGTTGGCGGTCTGGATGTTGCCGCAGACGACCTTGGCGTCCTTGCCGACGGTGAAGTCCTCGCCGCTGCCGGCGACCGGGACCATGCCGCCCTGGAGGGTGGCGTACGGGACCGGCGGTGCCGAGCTCGGCGGGCGTGATCCGCTTGCCGACCACGTGGTAGGTCAGGATCTTGGTCAGGGTCGCCTTGTCGGCGAGGACCTTGTCCAGGTCGGCCTTGGGGATCTTGGCGAACGCGTCGTTGGTCGGCGCGAACACGGTGATGTCCTTGGCGTTGTTCAGGGTGTCGCCGAGGCCGGCGGCGGTGACGGCGGCGACGAGGGTCTTGAGTGCCTCGTTGTGGCTGGCGGCGGTGGCTACCGGGTCCTTGGCCATGCCTTCGAAGCTGCCGGGGTTGCTGGCGTCGGTGGGTACGCCGGCGCAGGCCGGGCCGAATTGCGCGGCCGTGGACGGCATGGCCGACGGGGTGGCCGAGGCCTTGGTGTCGGTGGAGTTCGCGGTGTCGCTGCTGCTGTCGTCCGAGCTGCAGGCGCTCATCGTGACGGCCAGGGCGAGGCTGGCGGTGACTGCGGCGACACGGGCGAATCGGGTGCGAATCATCGTGACTGTCCTTTCTGGAGGGTTGGGCCGGGCAAAGTCCGGCCGAACGCCCGGGCCTAACTGCCCGGTACGTGGTCTATGGGGGGTTACTGGGCGGTGACGACCACCGAATGCCAGCCGGTCGAGCCGTCCGGGAAGGGCGCCGCCCTGTCCTCGGTCTGGGTCTGGCCAGTGCGGTCAGTGGCCCGGCACTCGATCGTGTGGCCGCCGGATCTCTCCACCCGCCACTGCCAGCTCCACTGCCGCCAGCTCTCGACGTTCGCCTCGGCCGCGAGGGTCGCGGTCTGCCACGGACCCCCGTCCACCCGGACCTCGACCTTGTCGATGCCCCGGTGCTGGGCCCAGGCCACGCCGGCCACGGTCACCGTCTGACCGCGCTCCGGCTTGGCGAACGGCCGGGGCGTGTCGATCCGCGACGCCGTCTTGATCGGCGCCTGGGCCGTCCAGCCGCGACGCACCCAGTACGGATCGAAGTCGTCGAAGGTGGTGAGTTCCAGGTCGACGATCCACTTGGTCGCCGAGACGTACCCGTAGAGCCCGGGCACGAGCATCCGGACCGGGAAACCGTGCGCGACCGGCAGCGGCTCGCCGTTCATCGCGACGGCCAACATGGCGTCCCGACCGTCGCGGCAGACGGACGTCGGGGTGCCGCAGGTCCAGCCGTCCGCCGATTTGGTGACGATCTGGTCGGCGCCGGCCTCCGGCCGCACCTCGTCCAGCAGCGCCTTGAGCGGTGCGCCGAGCCAGCGCGCGTGGCCGGCCAGATCGCCGCCCACCTCGTTGGAGACGCAGGTGATCGTGATGTCACGCTCGATCAGCTCGCGCTTGATCAGGTCGTCGAACGTCAGCGTCATCGGGTTCGCGACCCGGCCGTGGATGCGCAGCCGCCAGGCGTCCGGCTCGACCTGGGGGAGCACCAGGGCGGTGTGCACCTGGTAGAAGTCCTTGTTCGGGGTGGTGAACGGGGTGAGGTCGCGGACCGCTCAGCTGCACGCCGGCCGGTAGGGCCGGGGCCGGGCTGGCCGGCTTGGGGAGCCGCAGCGCCTCCCGGGCGGCGCTCACGTCGAACCGCTTGAGCAGGAAGCGGCCGAGCCCGCCGGCGACCACCGCCACGCCGATCCCGGCGACGCCGGTGAACAGGAACCGGCGCCGGTCCAGGCCGGTCGGGCCGGTCATCGGCGGGGCCGCGTCCGCCGCGTCGGCGGCGGTGGGCCGATCGGCGTTCCGCACGGGCTTGGACGGCTGGGGCAGCGCCCTGGCCAGCAGGAGCAGCGCACCGATGCCGGCCGCGGGGCCGACCACGGACGGCAGCGCGTCGACGATGCCGGCGCCGGGGCGGGTCAGCGCCGCCAGCACGCCCACCACGCCGAAGATCGCGACGCCGATCACGCCATACCGCCGGCGCCGCAGGGTGAGCAGCCCGACCGCGACGGCGAACAGGAACAGGAAGACGCCGGTGCCGATCAGCAGCGCGTTCTTGTCGTTCTCCCCGAACGTGCGGATCGCGAAGTCCTTGAGCGGGCGCGGCGTGAGATCAATGAACGCCGAGCCCACCGCGATGATCGGCGAGGACTCTGAGCTGACCGCCGAGGCGACCAGTTCCGCGACCCCCAACGCGACACCCGCGGTGATGACCCCGGTCAGGGCGCCAGCGAGCCCGACGGCGACACGCGTCCGCCGGCTCGGTGCTGAGGTCTGCCCTGTCGTGGTCACACCCGACATACGCCCGCCGTCCCGATCCGGATGGTGGCACGGAGATAATTTTCCTCCTTTGGGCGACATTTTCACGGCTGTGGCCGAGAAAATATCGCCCAAACCGGGCCAGGGAGCGCCGGCGGGCCGCCCACAACGGGCGCGCCTACGGGCAGGAGACCCATTCTTCGGCACCGTCGGAGAACACCTGCCGCTTCCAGATCGGCAGCCGGTGCTTCACCTCGTCGACCAGCCGGCCGCAGAGCGCGAACGCGTCGCCGCGATGGGCCGTGCTGACCGCGCAGGCGAGCGCGATCTCGCCGATCTCCAGCTTGCCGACCCGGTGGCTGACCGCGACGGCCTCGACCCGGTCCATCGCCGCGAACTCGGCGGCGATCTCGGCCAGCACGTCGCCGGCGGACGGATGGCCGACGTACTCGAGCTCGGTCACCGTGCGGCCGCCGTCGTGGTCGCGGACCACGCCGACGAACGAGACGACGGCACCGGCGGCCGGGTGGGCGACCAGCTTCTCGTGCGCGGTGATGTCCAGCGGCGACTCGGTCACCTCGGCGTGCGCGAGCCGGTGGGCCGGCGTGTGCCGGTCCGCGGCGGCGGCATCGTGCGGCGCGGCGGCGGCCTCAGGGCCAAGAGCACTCATGGGCGTTCTCCCGCTCGCAGGGGCAGCGTCACCAGATCGATCTCGTCGCCGGCCAACCCGTTCTCGCCGGGCCGGACGACCACGAAACCATCGGCCCTGGCCACCCCGCGCAGCATCGCCGAGCCGGCGTGCGCGAGCGGCGTGGCCACGCCGGCGGCCACCCGGGCCAGCGACAGGTGGGTGAAGTCACCGCGGCCGGGCACGTCGGCGCCGAGCCGGACCCGTTCGGGCGCGGGCAGCGGCGCACCGCGCAGGCCGGCCAGCAGCGGCGCGGCCAGCGTGACCAGCGCGACGATCGCCGACTGCGGGTTGCCGGGCAGCCCGACCAGCCATTTGCCGCCCGGCAGCGAGGCCACCAGCATCGGGAATCCGGGCCGGACGGCGACCGTGTCGACCAGGTACTCGCCGCCCAGCCGGGCCAGCGCGGGGTGCAGGTGGTCGACCGGTCCGTGCATGGTGCCGCCGGTGGTGACCACCACGTCGGCCTGCTCGGCGGCGGCGGCGATCGCGGCCACGTGCGCGTCCAGGGTGTCCTCGACCATCACGGCCGGGGCCACGTCGGCGCCGAGCCGGCGGAGCCAGAGCGGCAACGCCGGGCCGATCGAATCCCGGATCCGGCCGTCACCGGGCAGGCCCGCCGTGAGCAGTTCGTCGCCGAAGACCGCGACCGCGACCCGGGGCGCCCGGCGTACCGGCACGGTGTCGTGACCGCAGGCGGCCGCGAACCCGATCACGCCAGGGGTGACCTGGGCGCCGGCCGGCAGCAGCTCCTCGCCGACCCTGATCTCCTCGCCGGCCGAGCGCCAGTCCCGGCGTTCGGGGATCGCGCCGCTCACCATGCCGTCGGTGACCACGCAGTTCTCCACCCGCAGCACATGCTCGCTGCCCGGCGGCACCATCGCACCGGTGGCGATCACGGCCGCGGTGCCGGGCTTCACCTCGCCAGGAACGTGGCCGGCGAGCACCTCGCCGTCCAGCCGCCACGGGCCCGGTCCGCGCACCGCGAATCCGTCCACACTGGACGTGTCGAACGGCGGCAGGTCGGTGAGCGTGGTCAGCGGCTCGGCCAGCACGTAACCGTCGGCCTCGGCCAGGGGCACCGCCGCCGTGGGCAGCGGCGTGCCGGCCGCGTGCACGATCCGGCGCGCTTCGTCCCAGGTCACCGGCATCAGTGATCGCCTCCACGCAACTGGTCGACGGTGTGTACGAGGACCGTACCGAGCACGGCCATGCCGTCCTTGGCCCCACCGCGCGAACCGGGCAGGTTCACCACCAGCATGCGCCCGACCACACCCGCCACGCCGCGGGACAGGATGGCGGTCGGCACCGTCGGCGCACCGTACGCACGGATCGCCTCGGCGATGCCGGGGATCTCGTAGTCGAGCACGGCCTTGGTCGCCTCCGGCGTGCGGTCGGTCGGGTTCACGCCGGTGCCGCCGCTGGTCACCACCACGTCCACGCCCGCGGCCAGTGCCGCGCGCAGCGCCTCGGTCACCGGCGGACCGTCCGGAACCACCACGGGCTCGTCCACGGCGCAGCCGAGCTCGGCGAGCCGCTCGACGATCAGCGGGCCGCTGGTGTCGGCGTAGATGCCGGCCGACGCGCGGTTCGACGCACCACGACCCGGGCCCGGATCGGTGCCGAAGCCAGCACCTCGGCGGCGGTCTCGGGTGCGGGGCCAGCTCGGGCGCCGGCTCGGGGTCAGGCGGACGGCAGTCATGAGCGGTCCGCCGGCCGACGCCAGGAGCCGGTCTTGCCGCCGTCCTTCGCCTCGCACCGCACCCCGTCGATGCTGGCCGCCGGGTCGACGGCCTTGACCATGTCGATCAGCGTGAGGCCGGCGACGGCCACCGCGGTGAGCGCCTCCATCTCCACGCCGGTGCGGTCGGCGGTACGCACGGTGGCGGTGATGCCAACGGCGTCCGCGCGCAGGTCGAGGTCGACCGTGACGCCGTGCAGCGCGATCGGGTGGCAGAGCGGCACCAGGTCGGGCGTGCGCTTCGCGCCCATGATGCCGGCGATCCGGGCCGTGGCCAGCGCGTCGCCCTTGGGCAGCCCGTCCCGCCGGAGCAGGTCGATGACCTCGGCGGTCGTGCGCAGGACGCCGGTGGCGACGGCGGACCGGACGGTCACGTCCTTCGCCGAGACGTCCACCATCCGCGCGGCGCCGGCGCTGTCGACGTGGGTCAGCTGTGGTTCGACCATGCGTCGAGCCTAATGACCCGGCGGCCACGGAACACCTCAGGCCGGGTAGACGTCCACCTCGGCGGCCTTCACGGCCACCCACACCTGCTGGCCGTCGACGAGCCCCAGCTCCGCGACGGCCGCGGCGCTCAGGTCGGCGGTCACCGGCACCCCGCCGGCCACCTGCACCCGGTACGCGTCGCCGTACGGCTCGATCCCGCTCACCGTGCCCGGCCAGACGTTCCGCGGGCTGCCGTCGGGCCGGGTCCGGTACACCGCCACCGACGCGGGCCGGAACGCCACGAACACCTCGCCGGACGCCGGGTCGGCGGTGATCACGGTCGCCGTCGCCCACCCGCACCTGATGCCCCTCGGCGACCCCACGCAGCAGGTTCAAGCCGACCAGCCTGGCCACGTACGGCGTGCGGGGTCGCCGGGCGACCTCGGCCGGGTCGCCGGACTGCACGACCGCGCCGCCCTCGATCACCACGAGCCGGTCGGCGAGCACCATCGCGTCCAGCGGATCGTGGCTGACCAGCAGCGCCGAGCCGGCGAAGTCGGCCAGGTGCCGGCGCAGCTCGGAGCGGACCGCCGGCCGGGTCTGGGCGTCCAGCGCGGAGAGTGGTTCGTCCAGCAGGAGCAGTCGGGGTTCGACCGCCAGCGCCCTGGCCAGCGCCACCCGCTGGGCCTGCCCGCCGGAGAGGCGCCGAGGCTTCACGGCGGCCAACTCGCCGACGCCGACCCGCTCCAGCAGTGCCGCGGCCGTCCGCCGTGCCGCGCTCCGGGACGCCCCGCCGCAGCGGAGCCCGAAGGCCACGTTCTCCAGCGCGCTCAGGTGCGGGAAGAGCAGGTAGTCCTGGAAGACCACGCCGATCGGCCGGCGCTCGGGCGGCACCCAGGTCCCGGGCCCTCCAGCAGCTCGCCGGCAGCCGGACCTCGCCAGCGTCCAGGCTGGTCAGGCCGGCCAGGGCGCGCAGCGCGGTGGTCTTGCCGGCGCCGTTCGGTCCGAGCAGCGCGACCACCTCGCCGGCCTCGACCGTGAGCGCGATGTCGAGGGTGAACCGGTCCCGCCGCACGACCAGCTGCGCAAGCAAGCAGCGCTCGCTCATTGGGACACCTCGCTTCGCTCGGGAGCCCCAAGAGCGGGGCAGCTGCACCCATTGGTTCGCTCGCTGCGCTCGCTCATTGGGACACCTCGCTGCGCTCGCTCACAGCCGGCTCACCCAGCGATCCCGCAGGCAGGCGAGCGTGACGACCGAGACCACGAGCAGCACCAGGCTGAGCGCGATCGCGGCATCCGGGTTGGTCTCCAGCGCGAGGTACACGGCCAGCGGCATGGTCTGGGTCCGGCCGGGGAAGCTGCCGGCGAACGTGATCGTCGCCCCGAACTCCCCGAGCGCCCGCGCCCAGGCCAGCACCGCGCCGGCCAGCACTCCCGGCGCGACCAGGGGCAACGTGACCCGGCGGAAGACCGTCCAACGCCCGGCGCCGAGGGTCGCGGCGGCCTCCTCGTACCGGCGGTCGGCCGCCCGTAGCGCACCCTCCACGGACAGCACGAGGAACGGCAGCGCCACGAACGTCTCGGCCAGCACCACCGCGGCCGGCGTGAACGGCAACGTGATCCCGAACGCCTGATCCAGCCATCCGCCGAGCAGCCCGCGTCGGCCCAGGACCAGCAGCAACGCGACCCCGCCGACCACCGGCGGCAGCACCAGCGGCACGGTCACCAGCGCCCGCAGCACCGATCGGCCCGGCAGCCCAGGCTGGGCCAGCAGCCAGGCCAGCGGCACCCCGAACAGCACGCAGAGCACGGTGGCCAGCGTCGCGGTGATCAACGAGAGCCGCAGCGCGGTCAGCACCGACGGTTCGGACAGCAGCGTGCCGAGCCGGCTCCACGGCGCCCGGATCAGCAGCCCGAGCAGGGGCAGCACCAGGAACGCCAGGGCGATCAGCGCCGGGATCAGCAACGCGGGCGGCGCACCGCCCCGCCGCCTCATCCCACCCCTCGGTGCGGTCAATTCCGACCCTGGCGGGCGGAATCGGACCGCAGGTGGTGACCGTGCCCGACCGGCGGGTCATCGGGACTCCGGTACCTCGATCACGACCTGGGTCGACTTGACCGACGCCACCGCCAGCACGCCCGGCTCCAGCCCCAGCTCCTCGGCCGCCTCCCGGCTCATCAGCGAGACCACCCGGAACGGGCCGGCCTGCAGATCGACCTGGGCCATCACGCCGTCCTTGATCACCCGCGTGACCAGGCCGGTGAAGCGGTTCCGGGCCGACTCCGCGACCGCGCGACCGAGCTCGGGCGCCGCCGCGATCTGCTGGGCGAACGCGGCGAGCGCACTGCCCTCGATCACCAGCCGGCCCTGTTGGTCACGTTCGGCGGGCAGCCGGCCAGCGTCGACCCAGCGGCGCAGCGTGTCATCGCTCACGCCGAGCAGCGTGGCGGCATCACCGATCCGGAACTGCGGCATGTTCCCGACGCTAGCACCGCATCTGCGGCGCCGACCGGCGAACACCCGCGCGCCTGCGGCCGGCGGGCTGGACGACCGGCGGGCTGCGCCGACCGGCCGACGCAGCCGGGACGCCCGACGCCGGCCGGGACCGTCGGCTCAGCGGAGGCCGCCGGCCAGCAGCAGTTCCCGGGCCGCCGCCGGCGCCTTGGTCAGCGAGCCGGCGTCGAACGGCGGCTGCGGGTCGTACTCGATGCCGAGCTGGATCGCCTGCGCCACGGTGTCCCCGGCGATCCGGGCGGCCAGCGCGAGGGCCATGTCGATGCCGGACGAGACGCCCGCCGCGGTCACGATCTTGCCCTGGAACACCACCCGCTCCGCGGTGTACTTCGCGCCGAAAGCTTCGAGCGCGTCGACGGCGCTCCAGTGGGTCGTCGCGTCCAGCCCGTCGAGCAGGCCGGCGGCGCCGAGCAGTAGCGAGCCGGTGCAGACCGAGGTGGTCCACTGCGGTGGTGGCGTGGATGCGCCGGATCCAGCCGAGGAACTCCTCGTCGCCGACCTGCTTGCGCGCCGCCGGGCCGCCGGGCACCAGCAGCACGTCGCAGGACTCGATGTCGGCGAGCGCCGCGTCGGCGACGATCGCCAGCGAGCCGGTGTCGTTCCGGACCGGGCCCAGCTCGGCCGCCGCGAACACCACGTCCGACTTCGGCAGGCAGCGCAGCACCTCGTAGGGGCCGACCGCGTCGAGTGCGGTGAAGCCGTCGTAGAGCGGGATGACGACGCGCATGGTGAGTCCTCTCAGGACACTCGGGTGAAGTGGTCGCGGTACTCGCCGGGGGTGACCCGGAGGGTCCGCCGGAAACAGCGGTACAGGGTCTCGACGCTGCCGAAGCCGCAGCTCCGGGCGATCGCCTCGACGGTGGTGCCGGTGACTTCGAGCAGCCGGCGGGCGGCCTCGATCCGCGCCGCCTCGACATAGGCGGCCGGGGTCTGGCCGACCTCGGCGGCGAACACGCGGGTGAAGTGCCGGTCGCTCATGCCGGCCCGCGCGGCGAGAATCGGCACCGTGAGGTCCTCCGCCAGATGGTCGGCGATCCAGGTCTGGACGTCGCGGAGCGGCTCCCGGGCCGGGCGCTGGGCGGCGAGCTGGGTGCTGAACTGCGCCTGCCCGCCCGGCCGCTGGACGAACATCACGAGTTGGCGGGCGATCCGCCGCGACACGTCCGCGCCTTGGTCCGCCTCGACCATCGCCAGCGCGAGATCGATGCCGGCGGTCACGCCCGCGGAGGTCCACACGTCGCCGTCCCGGATGAAGATCGGATCGGCGTCGACGGTCACGGCCGGGTGCAGTCGCGCCAGCCGCTCGCAGCTTCCCCAGTGCGTGACCGCCCGCCGCCCGTCCAGCAGCCCGGCGCGTGCCAGCAGGAAGGCACCGCTGCACACCGAGGCCGTCCGGCCGGCGCGCCTGGCGGCCCGGACCAGCCAGCCGTTCAGGTCGTCGTCGGCGTACGCCCGCCCCGTGCCGGGTCCGCCGACGACGATCAGCGTGTCGATCGGCCCGTCGAGTCCGCGGCGGCCAAGGTCGGCCCGATCGTGAGGCCGCCGCTGGACCGGACCGGGCCGCCCGCCATCGACACGGTCTCGACCAGGTACTGCTGCCGCGCCGTCGAATCCCTCTCGACCTGCGAGAACACCTCGTGCGGTCCGGTGAGATCGAGGATCTGGAAGTCCGGGAAGACGACGAAGACGACGCGGTGGGCTGTCACCCGTCCATCGTCGGGGAGCTGGCCGGATGGCGGCAAGGACACAGACCTGACGATTCCCGCCATGCCGATCTCGCTGCGAACCCGGGAAGGCCAGAGCCGGCGAACCCCACGAGCCGGCGCACCCCGATGCGGGGACGCCCGGCTCCCGGCTCGCGGTCGGCCAGAGGCCTGGGATCAGTGCGCGCTGTACCCCTCGCGCCTCCGCTCGGACCTGGGCACGTGCAGGGTCTCCGTCGTCGACCGGACCCCGCCCGTCCGATCGCCGGGAGTCCGCTCCGCGGGAGTCCGCTCCACCGGCGGCCGCTCGGACGGGAACTCGCTCGCCGTCTCGTCGGTCTCCCGGCCCGGCGTCTTCAGGTTGAAGATCCTGATCGCGGCGCGGAACACCACGTAGTAGATGACCGCGTAGGCGACCCCGATGACCAGCAGGATCCAGGGCTTGTCGGCCTTGTTGTAGTACAGCAGGTAGTCGATCAGGCCGGCCGAGAACGCGAAGCCGTGGGTGGCCCCGAGCAGGGCCGCGAGCGCCATCGCGATTCCCGTCAACAACGCGTGCAGGAGGAACAGCAGCGGGGCGACGAAGAGGAACGCGAACTCCAGCGGCTCGGTGACCCCCGTGATGATCGAGGTGAGCGCCGCCGTCAGCATGATGCCGCCGACCATCTTGCGCTTCTCCGGCCGGGCCTCCTGCCACATCGCGACCGCCGCCGCGGGCAGTCCGAACATCATCACCGGGTAGAAGCCGGCCATGAACGTGCCCGCGTTGGGGTCGCCGGCGAGGAACCGGTTGTAGTCGCCGTGCACGACCTTGCCGTCCACGTTGTAGTCGCCGATCACCTGCCACACGATCGTGTTCGGGATGTGGTGCAGACCGAGGGGGATCAGCAGCCGGTTGACGAAGCCGAAGATGCCGGCGCCGACCCAGCCCGAGTCGAGCACCTTCTCGCCGACCCAGTCGATGCTCTCCCATACCGGTGGCCAGATGTATCCGAAGAGGACACCGAGCACGAGGGCGGTGAACGCCGTGATGATCGGCACGAACCGACGACCGCCGAAGAACGCCAGGTACGGCGGCAGCTTGATCCGGTAGAACTTCTGGTAGAGCAGCGCGGTGACCAGGCCGATCAGGATGCCGCCGAGAACACCCATGGTCACCGGCCGGCCCTGCACGGTCTGGCCGTCGATGACGACCGTGAACACCTTGTCGAAGACCAGGTAGCCGACGACCGCGGAGAGCGCCGTCGAACCGTCCGCCCGCCGCGCGAAGCCGATCGCGATGCCGACCGCGAAGAGTAAGGGGAGCGCGTCCAGCAGCGCGGCGCCGCCACTGCCGATGATCTGGGCGATCCTGGTCCCGCCGATACCGGGGATGTCGTCCTGACCGAGCCGGATCAGCAGACCCGCCGCGGGCAGCACCGCGATCGGAAGCATGAGGCTCCGACCGATGCGCTGAAGCACCGCGAATGCGGAGCTGCCCTTGCCGGCCGACGACGGAGCGTCGGCGACACTTGCGGTCATGTGCGTTTTCCTCCTCAGAGACGGGGGTTGGTGATGCGTGCAGCGGGGCGCGAGAGCGGGACCCAGAGCTTGTAGCGGTCCGCACGGAAGGACAGGACCGAGTAGGCCAGCAGGGTCCCTCCGGTGTACGCGTGCCGTTCGGTGCGGAGCACCGGTCCCCCGACCGGTATCTCGAGCAACGAGGCGGTCGCCGGATCCGCGGCAACCGCCTCGATGGAGTCCTCGCCCCAATCAGGGATGAGCGCATATCGCTCGGCGAGGCACGTGTAGAGGGAGGTCGGTGCCTCCCGGTCAGCGAGGCCGGGCACCCGCTGATCCAGTAGATAGGTGTGCTCGACGGCCATCGGCACGCCGTCCGCGTAGCGCAACCGTTCGAACCGGACGATCGGCGCGCCGGGATCCACCTCGAGCTCGCGGGCGATGTGACCACTCGCCGGTACCCGTTCGAAGGCCAGCATCTTGGCGTCCGCGACCATGCCGCGCCGGGCCATCTCCTCGGTGAACGAGGTGAGCCGGACCTGTAGATCGAGCTTCGGCCTGGCGACGAACGTGCCCTTGCCCGTGACCCGGAAGAGCCGGCTGTCCGCGACGAGCGCGTCCACCGCCTGCCGGACCGTCATTCTGGCGACGCCGTACCGCTCGGCCAGTTCGCGCTCGGAAGGGATCGCTCCCTCGGCTGGCAGTCCGCTCTCGATGAGGTCGAGGAGGATGTCGCGCAGCTGGAGATGTTTGGGTATCGGGCTGCGCGGGTCGAGCGCCATCTCAACCTCCTCTGAGGACTCGCTCGGCCGTCCCTGCTGGCGGGCGCTCTGAACGCGGCGGATGACGCGTGATCCGGGTCACGTCTGGACCGGACTAGACCAGTTGGTGTTCACTGCTGTCAAGGTACGGGTCAAGCCGTCAGGCGAACCGTACACAGGTGTAGACCAATGGGTAAATTGCCCTATTCACAAGCGGGAGAACGCGGTGCGAGGCGGCCCGGGTCGGCACCCCCGACGGCCCGATTTGGCTACCCGTCCGGCGCCCCGAAAGGAGCTCACGGAATGGCCAGCAAGGCAGAGCAGATCGTCGCCGGACTCGGTGGTGTGAACAACATCATCGAGATCGAGCCATGCATCACGCGGCTGCGTACCGAGGTCGCCAACGGCGGTCTGGTGAACGAGTCGGCGCTCAGGGCCGCAGGTGCACACGGCGTGATGAAGTCGGGCAACGTTGTCCAGGTGATCGTCGGGCCCGAGGCCGACACGATCGCCAGTGACATCGAAGACTTGCTGTAGTGGCCGTGCACGTCAGCGCACCGCTCACCGGTAAGGCGATCCGCCTGGTAGAGGTACCCGACCCGGTCTTCGCCACCGCGATGGTCGGGCCGGGCCTCGCCATCGAGCCCGCGCGGGCGTCCGACACGGTGGTCGCACCGGTGGCCGGCAAACTGGTCAAGCTCAAGGCGCACGCGTTGGTCGTGCTCGCCGACGGCGGCCGGGGCGTCCTGGTCCACCTCGGCATCGATACGGTGCGGCTCGGCGGCGAGGGGTTCACCCTCCTTGCCATCGAGGGCGACACCGTGGAGGCTGGCCAGCCGCTCGTCCGGTGGAACCCCACCGACGTGGCGGCCCGCGGGTTCTCCTCGATCTGCCCGGTGGTCGCGCTGGATGCGGCCAGCGACGCGGTCGAGGCGCTCGCGTCCGGGCCGATCGACGTCGGCGCACCGTTGTTCACCTGGACCTAGGGTCTGTTTCGACGTCCCTGGTCTAGCGAGACGTGTTCCAGGCGGCGGTCCGGCAAGGCGGAGGTGCATCCGGATACGGGTCTTGTATCCGGACGGGCCGACAACGTCGCCGGTCGTCGTCTGGGGCGCGGCGCAGCCGGCAGAGGGACTTCGAAGCAGACCCTAGTGCGGTAAGCCAAACCCGATCATCCCCCGGAAACGTCGAATCCCGGGGCGGTGGAGCCCGACCGACTTCCACCGCCCCGGGCCGATGCGTGCCAGCATCAGCACCCAGCAGTCCCGCAGCAGGTAAGGAGCCGAAAGATGCCCGAACGTCGGGTCACCGTCGCGTCCCAGGTGGGACTGCACGCACGACCCGCCGCGCTCTTCGTCCGGGCCGCCGGACGGGCCGGCGTCGGTGTCACGATCGCCAAGGAAGGTGCCACGCCGATCGACGCGCGTAGCCTGCTGGCCGTGATGGCACTCGATGTCCGGCACGGCGACGAGGTGATCATCGCCGCCGAGGGGAGCGGAGCCGACGCCGCGCTCGAGCTCCTGGTGGCTCTGCTCAGCACCGACCTGGACGCACCCGTCGCCGATGTCGATGCGTGAGGCGGCCGGGGCTGGTTCGGCCGGCGTTGATTCGGCCGGCGTTGGACCGGCCGGGCCGGGTTCGGCCGGGGCCGCGACGGCCGGGCATGCGGCGGCCGGCGCTGAGCTGGCTGGCGCTGACGGGCGACGGGTGTTGAACGGGACCGGTGTCGGGCGCGGCCGCGCGCTGGGGCCGGTGGCCCGGATGGGCGATCCGCTGCCACCCCCGTCTGCTTCCGCCAGCACCCGCCCGCCGCGGGACGAGCTCGCCACCGCCCGCTCGGCCATGGTCGAGGTCGCGGCCGACCTGCGGCGGCGCAGCGAACTCGCCGTCGGCGCGGCCCGGGACGTGCTCGACGCGCAGTCCCTGATGGCCGACGACCCCGCGGTCGACGCCAAGGTCACGGCCGCCATTCATGACGGTGCCACCGCCGCCCACGCGGTCTTCGTGGCGTTCGGCGAGTACCGCGAGCTGCTGGCGACCGGCGGCGAATACCTGGCCGCACGGGTGCCCGATCTGGACGACGTGCGGCAGCGAGTGGTCGCCGCCTGCCTCGGCGTGCCGGTGCCCGGCATCCCGGATCCGGGTGCCCCGTTCGTGCTGGTCGCCAGGGACCTCGCGCCGGCCGACACCGTGCAGCTCGATCTCTCCCGGGTGCTCGCGCTGGTCACCGCCGAGGGCGGCCCGACCAGCCACACCGCGATCCTGGCCCGTGGTCGCGGCATCCCGGCCGTGGTCGGCTGCGCCGGCGCGACCGCGCTGGCCGACGGCGTGACCGTGCTGGTCGACGCGGGCACCGGCGCGGTGACGGTCGACCCGCCGCCGGGCGCGGTGACGCTGCCGGCGTCGGCCGGCGCTTCGGCTGGCGCGTACGTGGGCGGCGGCACCGCCGATGGTCGGACGATCGCGCTGCTGGCGAACGTGGGTTCGCCGGCCGAGGCGGCCGATGCCCTGGCCGCCGGCGCCGAGGGCGTCGGGCTGCTGCGGACCGAGTTCCTCTTCCTGGACGCGGCCACCCCACCGACCGCCGCCGACCCAGGAACAGGCTTACCGAAAGATCTTCTCCGGGTACGCCGGGCGCAAAGTGACCGTGCGCGTGCTCGACGCGGGCGCCGACAAGCCGCTCCCGTTCCTGTCGCCGGCTGGCTCACCGTCCGCCTCGCCGCCTGCCTTGCTGCGCCGGGAGCCCAACCCGGCGCTGGGACTCCGCGGGCTCCGCGCGCTGCAGGCCCATCCCGAGGTGCTGGACACGCAGCTCACGGCCATCGCCGCGGCGGCGGCCGGCAGCGGCGCCGAGGTCTGGGTGATGGCGCCGATGGTCGCCGACGCGGCCGACGCGGCGTGGTTCGTCGAGCGGGCGCGCGCCCACGGGCTCGACCGCGCCGGCGCGATGGTCGAGGTGCCGTCGGCCGCCCTCACCGCCGACGCGCTGCTGGCCACCGTGCGGTTCGCGAGCATCGGCACCAACGACCTGACCCAGTACACGCTGGCCGCGGACCGGCTGGTCGGCGCGCTGGCCGGTCGCCAGGACCCGTGGCATCCGGCCGTGCTCCGGCTGGTGGAGCTGGTCGGAGCGGCGGGCGCCCGAGCCGGCAAGCCGATCGGCGTCTGCGGGGAGGCCGCCGCGGACCCGCTACTGGCCTGCGTACTGGTGGGGCTGGGCGTGACCAGCCTGTCCATGGCGCCAGCGGCGCTCGCCGACGTCCGCGCCGAACTGGCCCGCCGCACCCACGCCGAGTGCGTCACCCTGGCACAGCTCGCCCTCGCCGCGCCCACCGCCGCCGCAGCCCGAACCGCCGTATCCGCAGCCGGCGCCGCCACCCCCTGCGCCGGCCAACCCACCGCGCCGGCCCACGCTGCGGCCCACCCCTGCGGTTTGGGCGACATCTTCGCGGTTATAGCCGAGAAGATGTCGCCCAGAGCGGAGCGCTTGCGCGGGGGCGGGTCAGCCGAGGTGGGCGTTGGCGATCGTCTCGCGCAGGGTCGAAGCGGCGCCGATCTTGGTCCACTGGCGCTGGGTCCAGACGTGCAGGCTCCAGCCGTCGCGGGTCGCGTAGGCGAGCACCCGCTCGTACTGGCTGGCCAGCTCGCGGAGCATCGCCTCGACGCCGGTCTCCGCCTCGACCGCGCGGCGGCGCTGGGGCGGCTGCAGCACCTCGGTGCGCTCGACGTCGTGCTCGATCGCCCCGATCCGCTGCGGCAGCGACGCGATCACCCTGCCGACGGCGTCGCCGAGGGTCAGGTCGATCTCCGGCGGCGCGTATCTGCTGGGCGTCCGGCGGTACGCGACCGCGACGCCCCAACGCGTCACGCCGCGCGGATCCGTGGCCACGGCGATCTCCAGCCGGGCGTCGATGCCGCCGACCACCCTCATCAGGGCCTCGACCGGCGTGTCCCCGGGCGGCTGGACGAAGAAGATCACCCGTCCGCCCGGACGCCCGGTGGTGAGCCGGGCCAGGTACTCGGCGATCACCTCGCGCGCGTCGGTGAGGTCGGTGGCGAAGACGCCGTCCCTGGCCAGCGCGCCGACCGTGCGGATCCCGTGGCTGCACGAGCCATTCGGGATCGGTGCCGAACTGCTCGGCCCACGCGGCCGCGGTCAGCTCGCGCGGCACCCGTGCGCACCGGACCCCATGGTCGTTGACGAAGAACGTCACCTCGGGGCGCGGTCCGACCGCGAGGTTGGTACTCACGCCGCGCCCGTCCGGACCGATCAGCGTCACGACCGCGCCAAGGTGCACCAGCCTGGTGTCGTCGCAGCCGGAACAGCGGGCGGCGGGGGCGCGACCGACGCCGGCACAGCGCGGGCAGTCCGCCGTCGGCTGTTCGCCGAGGTGCGTGCAGGAGCAGTCCTGCCAGGCGATGCCGGACGCGCACCGGGCGCACCGCTCGCGCGGGATCGGCGTGCCGACCGCGCTGGACTCCGGCATCGGCTCGGCCCGGTCGAGGACGCGCTCGATGGTCGACCGTACCTGGCCGGTCTGCTGGGTGGTGAGGATCTCGCGCTCCTCGGCGACCTGGAGCGGCGACACGTGCCACCGGCCGTCCCGCCAGGTGGCGCTGCCGCCGGCGGCGTCGACCGCGGCGGCCCGGACGGCCTGCTCGACCTCGCGCAGCGACCAGGCGGCGTTGGACTCCCGGTTATTCGGCACCGGCGGGCGGGACACGACCCAGTGCCCCTCGGCCGTGGTGATCGACTTCATCTGCTCGACCAGTTCCCCGGCCGTGGCGCCGACGATGGCGTCCTGGAACGTGAGCGGGCCGGCGTACCAGCACTGACCAGGCCGGATGGCGGCGCCGGGCACCTCGTACCCGATCGACCAGTAGCTGTCGACGAGCCGGACCACCAGGTCGAGCTTGGCCGCGCTGGCGACCAGCCGCAGGTCACCGAAGCGACCCTCGGGGTCGACCTGGGGGCGGACCCCGGCCGGATAGCCGACATACAGGTGCCAGCGCCGGCGGCCCGCCCACTCCGCGATCGCCGCCTCTTCGACGGCCGCGCGGACCGGCGTGGGGGCCTCGTCCTGCCAGTGCTGCGGCAGGAAGATCGGCATCGCCACGTCGTCGCGGCGCAGCGGCTGGTCGAGGCTGTCGTAGAGGGTGTCCACGCCGACCTGCTCGGCGAGGTCACGGACGGCGGGCGTGAGGTCGATGATCCGGCGGGTGCGCTTCACCGGCCACGGCGTGATGTCGTACGCACCCGGCACCACCTGCACCGATGCGCTCTGGCCGGTGACCGCGTTGACGACCGTCAGCACGCCCTGGGCACGGAGCTGTCCGCTCTGCCGGCACGGAAAGCACATCACCGTGGTCTCGCCGGTGCCCTGGCACAGCTCGCAGTCGGCGTACGGCTCGCCGTCGGAGAGCAGACCGGTGCCGCTGGTCAGGAACGTGTTGCCGTTGTGCCTGCACACGCAGGCAGTGATGCGGAGCCCCAACCCGGCGCAGGCGGGGCAGGCAATGAGGGCTGGTGTCGCCCCGGCCTGCTCTGGCATCTGACCTCGTCCACTGACCCCGCCGTCATGGACGGCCGACACGGTCGCCCGGCAGGCCAGCCTCCGCAAAGCAGTGGGGGCGGACGCAGCGTGCCGGGTGAATGCTTCACCGTAGCGAACGCGAGTGACATTTGGGTGCGGTGTGACACGAAAGTGATGCTAAGAAGGCGTGCTCAGGGGCAAGACGCCCGTTCTCCTCCGTGCACTGAAGTGTGCTCGGCGGCCGGTGCGGCCGCGCGTGCGTTTCGCGGGCAGCAGTCGGCCGCCGGGCGAGAGTCGCCGGCCGCCGGCACCGGGCCGCGCCGGCCGGGGCCGCGCGCTCGAGCGGCGCCGAACCGAGCTACATCCCCGTGCTCATGTCGACGAAGCGGCTGAAGTGACCCTGGAACGCGACCGTGATCGTGTCGGTCGGACCGTTACGGTGCTTGGCCACGATGAAGTCCGCCTCGCCCGCGCGCGGGGATTCCTTTTCGTAGTAATCCTCCCGGTGTAGGAGGATAACGGCGTCGGCGTCCTGTTCGATCGATCCCGATTCACGCAGGTCAGAGAGCTGCGGGCGCTTGTCGGTGCGCTGCTCGGGGCCACGGTTCAGCTGACTGACCGCGATCACCGGCACCTCCAGCTCCTTCGCGAGGAGCTTGAGACCACGGGAGAGTTCGGAGACTTCCTGCTGGCGGCTCTCGGTCTTCTTCGGCGAGCTCATCAGCTGGAGGTAGTCGAGCAGGATGAGCCGCAGGTCGTGCCGCTGCTTGAGCCGGCGGGCCTTCGCCCGGATCTCCATCATCGTCATGTTCGGCGAGTCGTCGATGTAGAGCGGAGCCTCGCTCACCTCACCCATCCGGCGAGCCAGCTTGGTCCAGTCGTCCTCGGACAGCTGGCCGGACCGGATGTGGTGCAGCGGCACCTTCGCCTCCGCCGAGAGCAGCCGCATGGTGATCTCGATCTTGCTCATTTCCAGGCTGAACACCGCCGAGGTGAGCCCGTGCCGGATCGAGGCCGACCGCAGCACGTCCAGCCCGAACGTGGAGTTGTGCACGACGATGTCGTTCGCGACGAAGTTGTGCGTGCCGTCGATCGTCAGGTCGTAGACCTCGGCCATGCCGTCCGGTTGGACCGAGACGATCGGATCCCACAGCACGTCGCTCTCGGCCAGCTCGCGCAGCGGCTGGGAGTCGAGCGCCTTGGCCAGCTCGGCCAGCCGATCCCGGCCGATGCCCTGCTTGCCGACGTGCCAGTTGTGGGTACGCGGGCGGCCGCACCGCTCGCTCACCTCGGCCCAGCTCTGCGTGCCCTTCTCGGCGAGCACCAGGTCCCACACCTCGACCGGGAGCAGGTCGGTGTTCGAGTGGGTCTTCCTGGTCTGGGTGGCCTGGTAGACGCGGTCGAGCTGGTCGGTCTTGCCGACGATGCCGATCTCTTCGCAGAACCGTTCGATCTGGCGGGCCTGGTGCAGCATGACCTGCCAGGCCCAGCGCTGCTCGCCCCGGTACTTGACCTTCTTCTTGACCAGATCCGCGGTGAGGCCGAACCGGAGCAGCAGGTGCTGAACGTCCCGGGCGAGCCGCTCGCTGATCGAGCAGTAGCCGACCTGCACCAGCTTCTTGCCGACCTTCGTGTCCGAGACGCTGGCCCAGCCGTCGGTGGCGTAGAGCCGGGACAGGAAGATCCGCAGCTGCCACGTGCTGAGCCGGTGGTACGCGGCCGGCACGTGCTTCTCCGCACTGCCCAGCCCCATCAGGCCGACGCTCTTGAGGTGCTCCGTGAGCGGGTTCGGCAGCCGACTCGGAGTGGAGAAGCTCAGCGCGGTCGAATGGCGGTGCTGGCCGGGCTCGTCGTCCCGCTGCTGCTGATCGGGGTCGGCGCAGTCCTCGGCCTCGCAAAGCCGATAGGCCACCGGACGGACGTCCAGGCCGAGCTGGCGGCACACCGCGTTGCGTCTGCGAGGATGCCGCGGATTCATCGCAGCTGAGGCGGGGGGTTTCAGAGGTCAGCGAGCCGTCGCCGATCAGGATACGCGGTGAGCGAGACGAGCGCGTCGGGCAGCTCATCATTGGCTTCCACCCGCACGTTCCGGGGAACCGCGATGTGGTCGCCCTTGCGCAGTTCCTCCAGCGGTACCCAGCCGCGCAGCGTCCGCATCGGGTGGTTCGCGGTGGCGCTGATGCTGCGGCCCGAGCGGGTCGTCATCCGGAAGACCGGCCGGACACCGTTGTGCAGGAAGTCCGACGGCCGTACGGTGTCCAGCGTCCAGTCGTCCCGCATCGTGTGCAGCCGCACCGGCTCACCGGCCTGGCCACGCCGGACGAACTCGGCGACGGTCATTCGCTCGCCGCTCGCCGCTTCGGTGATCAATGTGTCAAAACGGACACACTTACCCAAACCGGGCCTGGCAGCCACGACGATCAGCTGGCCCGGGTGGAAGCCGTTCATCAGCCGGTCGAGATCCATGAAGCCGGTCGGGACGCCGCTCATGATGCCGCCGGTCGCGCCGATGGCCTCGATCTCGTCCATCGTCGGCTGGAGCAGCTCCTCGAGGACCGTGTAGTCCTCGCTGGTGCGCCGCTCGGTCACCTCGTAGACGGCCTGCTGGGCCAGGTCCACGACGTCGTCGACGTCCCGGCCTTGGCCGCTGGCGGCGCCCTGCCCGAGCTGGACGATCCGGGTACCGGCCTCGATCAGCCGCCGCAGGACCGCACGCTCGGAGACGATCTTGGCGTAGTAGCCGGCGTTCGCCGCCGTGGGCACGAGGTTGATCAGCGTGTGCAGGTACGAGGCGCCGCCGATCCGGCCCAGCCCGCCGCTGTCCGCCAGCGCGGCGGCCACCGTCACCGGGTCAGCCGGCTCGCCCCGCCCGTAAAGATCCAGAACGGCGTCGAAGACCGTCGCGTGGGCGGGCTTGTAGAAGTCTCCGGCCTTGAGGATCTCGACGACGTCGGCGATGGCGTCCTTGCTCAGCAGCATGCCGCCGAGGACGCTCTGCTCCGCCGCGAGATCCTGCGGCGGCATCCGGTCGTACTCCGTCGGTGCGACAGGCCGCACATCGTCCGTGACTGCCACGCCGCCCCCCACCGTTCGTTCCCCGTACGTCGCGTGTGCAACGTGTGTACCAACCGGGTGTGTCAAAACCGTGCGGATGATGCCGATGTGACCGGCACTTCCGGGTGGCGCCCATGACAGTAGGGAGTCGCGGCACCCCGGCGCACTCCTGGCTGTGCACATAGCTGTGCTCAGCCTGTGGATTACGGTGGGTAACCCTGTGCGGTACCTGTGTGCAGCCTGTGGACAACTTGGGGAAACAGCTGTGCACACCGCTTCTCACCTGGGAAAACACCGTGCACCTGCTGTGGAACCAAGAAACTTGGCAAGAAAGTTCGCGGCCGGCGCGTCCACGGCCACCGACGCCCGGCCGGGCGTCCCGGGGGGCTGAACGCGAACCAGCCTCCGAAGTCGGGGCGCCCGTAGAGAACGCCCTGCTCATCGGGGTTCGGCACAGCGTGACGACCGGTCCGCGAGGATTGCCGCACAGACGGCGTGGAGAACTGGAAGTCCGATCTGTCCGGACTTACTCGCTGTCGACAACTCCTGCCGCTCCGCACACGCCGATCAGGCCCGCGAAGCAGAGTTATCCACAGAACGCCGGAGAGCCGGCCCGAACGGGGGCCGGCTCTCCGGAAGGAACTGAAATCAGGCGGCGACGACGTCGATCGTGATGGTCGCCGTCACGTCGCCGTGGATCTTCACGGTGACCTTGTGCGCGCCGGCCGTCTTGATGTGGCCGGGCAGCTCGACGCTGCGCTTGTCCAGCACCGGGCCGCCAGCGGCCTTGACCGCGCCGACCACGTCGTTCGAGGTGACCGAGCCGAACAGCCGGCCGCCCTCGCCCGCGCGGGTCTTGAGCGACACCTTGAGGCCCTCGAGCTGCGCCTTGATCTCCTTGGCGTGGCCGAGGTCGCGCACCTCGCGCACCGAGCGGGCGCGCTTGATCGCGGTGACCTGCTTCTCGGCGCCCTTGGTGGCGATGATCGCCTTGCTCTGCGGCAGCAGGTAGTTCCGGCCGTAGCCGTCCTTGACCTCTACCACGTCGCCCGGCGCGCCGAGCCCGTCAACGTCTGCGGTGAGAATGATCTTCATCTGTCGGACCCCTCTCAGCGGGACGTGCTGGAGTAGGGGAGCAGCGCCATCTCACGGGCGTTCTTGATCGCCTTGGCGATCTGTCGCTGCTGCTGGCTGGACACCCCGGTGACCCGACGGGCCCGGATCTTGCCGCGGTCGGAAATGAACTTCCGCAGCAGGTTGGTGTCCTTGTAGTCGATGTAGCGGATCTTGTCCTTGTCGAGCGGATTGACCTTCTTCTTAGGCTTCCGCACCGGCGGCTTCGCCATGGTGATGCTCCGTTATCTCGTTCAGAAGTCAGGAATCGTGTGTGTTGGAGCGGTCAGAACGGGGGTTCGTCGCTGAACGAACCGCCGCCGCCACCGCTCGCCGCGGGAGTGGCCGCTGCCCAGGGGTCGTCCGCCGGAGCGCCAGCGCCGCCGCCGGAGGCACCGAATCCGCCGCCACCGCCCCCGCCACCGCCGCCAGCACCGCTACGCGCGGTCTTGTTGACCTTGGCGGTGGCGCTGCGCAGGGACGGGCCGAGCTCGTCGACCTCGACCTCGTAGACCGTGCGCTTCTCGCCCTCGCGAGTCTCGTACGACCGCTGCTTGAGCCGGCCCTGCACGATCACGCGCATGCCACGCTGCAGCGACTCGGCCACGTTCTCCGCAGCCTGACGCCACACGTTGCAGGTCAGGAAGAGGCTTTCGCCGTCCTTCCACTCACCGCTCGTGCGGTCGTAGGTGCGCGGAGTCGAGGCGAGCCGGAACTTCGCGACGGCCGCGCCGCTCTGGGTGAACCGGAGCTCGGGGTCGTCGACGAGGTTGCCGACCAGGGTGATGACGGTTTCGCCTGCCATTGGAGAACTCCTCCTACCGGAACGCGCCGGCCGCGTTCGCGTCGACGTTCGAGCTCAAGATTCTCAGCCCGGTACGACGGAACGCGACGTGGTCACTTCTTGCGGTCGCGACGGTTGGTCGAGCGCATCTCCGGCCGGAGGACCTTGGTGCGCAGCACGGACTCGTTCAGGTTGAGCTGCCGGTCGAGCTCCAGCACGGCGGCCGGCTCAGCCTGCAGGTCGACCACGGCGTAGAGGCCTTCGACCTTCTTGTTGATTTCGAAGGAGAGCCGACGACGGCCCCACACATCTACCTTCTCGACACTGCCGCCCGACGTGCGGATCACGTTGAGGAACGTGTCCAGCGACGGGGCGACGGTGCGCTCCTCGAGATCGGGGTCGAGGATCACCATGACTTCGTAGTGACGCAAGGGAAAACCCACCTCCTATGGTCTCAGCGGCCACGGTCTCTCCGTGGCAGGAGGGTCATTCGCGTCAGCGAACCGAGGAAGCCTAACAGCCACGGGGCGCCGGCTCCGAATCCGTGGGTGGGACCTGGGGAGGAATGACCACACCAACGTGTTGGAACCGACGCCCCGTGGGGATCGAGATGCCGCTCAGCTGTGCGTGGCGACGCTTCGCTGAGCGAGCACGGTGCGGATCGCCGCCGAGCCGACGCCGCCCAGCAGGACGGTCGCGACCAGGATCAGCAGGCCGATTCCGCCGCCGACACTGGTCACCTCGGTGCTCCGGCCGGCCACGTTCTCCTTGCCGGAGGCCGACTCCTCGGGCGTCACCTCGCCCGGGTCCTGGCTCGCCGAGCCAGCCTCCTCGGTGGCCGTCGGCAGATCGGCGCTGGCCATGCCGCCGCGGGCGACCGGGCTGCGGCCGAGCGACGGCGGGCTCTGCGGTGCGCCAGGTGACGACCACCGGAGGTAGCTGTCCACCGGCCGGCGTGGACGCCCCCGGGCCGGGCACGGACGGCACGCCCGGGTTACCTGGGGTGCCGGGCTGGCTCGGGCCGGGCTGACTCGGTTGGGTCGGCGCGGCGGTCGGCGGGGTGGTGCGCGGGGCCGCGGCCACGTTGACCGTGCCGGTGGGCGAGGTGAGGGTGCCGACCAGCGGGATGTTCAGCGCGGCGGCGCTGGCCTTCATCTGCTTGGCGGACGACGCGCCCTGGAACGTGAAGGTCCGGCTCGCGCCCTTGGCCAGCTGGTACGACTGGCCGCCGAGGCTCAGCGTGAGCGGCACGCTGGCCCCGTTCACGAACGTCAGCCGGCCACCGGACGGCACGCTCACCGCGGTCGGCGTGACCGCGAGGCTGTCCAGCAGCCCGAGCAGGCTGATGCCCTTGAAAGTCATCGTGGGCGCGGGTGCGGGTTCGGCGGCGGCGGCCGGCGACGCGATGAACGCGCCGATGCTGAGCGAGCTGAGCGTTAACACGCCGAGAGTGGCGGCGGCGCGGCGCACTCGCGTGGCCATGGTGCTGCTGCCGGCAGGCAGTCGAGAACTCGACACGATTGCGGTCTCCCCCAGGTCACAGGTCTACGTTGGCCCCCCAACGATCTTCATACTTCACTCGCTTCAACGAAGTTGCCAGCCGAAGGTGACGCCCGAGGTGTACATCTTTCACTGATTTCCACGGGCCGAACGTGAGAGCGGCGCCGCGCCGGTTATCCACAGGGCTCGATCCGGCTTGTCGGTGCCACGCCGTACCCTCGGCGCATGCGAATCGGAGCCCACGTCGATCCTGCCGACCCGCTCGCCGAGGCCGAGGCCCGCAAGGCGGAGCTGGTGCAGTTCTTCCTGTCCGACCCGCAGGGCTGGAAGAAGCCCAAGCCCCGGGAGGACGCGGCGGCCATCCTCGCCAGCGGCCTGGACGTCTACATCCATGCGCCGTACATCGTGAACCTGGCGAGCACCAACAACCGGATCCGGATCCCGTCCCGGAACCTGCTCACCCAGCACGCCGACGCGGCCGCCGAGGTGGGCGCCAAGGGTCTGATCGTGCACGGCGGGCACGTCACCCAGGACGACGATCCGAACGTCGGCTTCGAGAACTGGCGCAAGGCGTTCGTGGCCGCCGAGGAGAAGGGCGGCTACAAGACGCAGATCCTGGTCGAGAACACGGCCGGCGGTGATCATGCGATCGCGCGCCGGTTCGACCGGCTGGCCCGGCTCTGGGACGCCATCGGCGAGTTCGGCCCCGGGTTCTGCCTGGACACCTGCCATGCGCACGCGGGCGGCGAGGAACTGCTGGACATCGTCGAGCGGATCAAGGCGATCACCGGCCGGATCGATCTGGTGCACGCGAACGACTCCAAGGACGGCTTCGACTCCGGCCGGGACCGGCACGAGAATCTCGGCGAAGGCCAGATCGACGCCGAGCTGCTCGTCGCCACGGTGGCCGCGGCCGGCGCGCCGGTGGTGTGCGAGACGCCCGGCGGTGCCGAGGGTCAGGGCGCCGACATCGCGTTCCTCCGCTCCCGCCTGGGTAGCTGAGCGGCGCGGTGGCGAAGGCAGCCGGCGGGGACGCCACCCCGCCCACCGCGGCGGTGGCCACAGCCCAGCCCGAGCGGCCGGAGGGCCGCGCGCGTTCCCGTGCGCGAGGCGGTCCTTGGCGGTGGTCCGGCGCGAGGCCGTGCTGGCCCCGCTCGGCGCGCTGCTGCTCGCCGTGCTGATGACCTGGCCGACGCTGCGCCATCCGGCCAGCACCGTGCCGCAGGACGTCTGCGACCCGCTGGTCTTCGCCTGGATCCTGGCCTGGCCCGGCCACGTCCTGAGCACCGATCCCGGCGCCCTCTGGCAGGGCAACATCTACTTCCCCGAGCTGGACAGCTTCGCGTTCACCGACAGCCTGCTCGGCTACTTCCCGCTCTCCCTGATCGGCTCCGGGCCGGAGGCGGCGCTGGTCCGCTACAACGTCGTCTACGTGCTGGTTCCGGCGATCGCGTTCCTCGGCGCGTACGCGCTGGCCCGTCAGCTCGGCGCCCGCTGGCCGGGTGCGCTGGTCGCCGGCGCCGCGTTCGCGTACGCGCCGTGGCGGCTCGCGCACTCGGGCCACGTCAACGTGCTCTCGGTGGGCGGGATGGCGCTCGCGTTCGCCGCGCTCGCCCGGGGTCACGGGTACTCGTTCCGGCACGGCTACCGGCCCGATCGGGTCCGGCCCGGCTGGGCCGCCGCCGGCTGGGCGATCGGTTGCTGGCAGCTGACCTTGGGTTTCGCGGTCGGACTGCCGTTCGCCTACGTGCTCGCGCTGGTCTGCGTGGCCGCCGGAGTCGGCTGGCTGGTCGCCGGCAGGCCGGCCCTGCCGCGGCAGCTGTGGCTCGCCAACCTGGTCGGCGGGCTGGCGCTCGGGGCCACCGCGCTGCTGATGGGCACGCCGTACCTCCGGGTGGCCGACCGCTATCCCAGCGCACTGCGCGGAGTGGACGACGTGCGGAGCTTCTCACCGCCGGTCGAGGGCTTCTTCCTCGCGCCGCCCACCTCGTGGGTCTGGGGCGACGTGCAGGAGTCGGCCCGCGAGCGGCTCTGGTCGGTGCCGGAGATGGCGATCCTGCCCGGGCTGGTGGTGTTCGCGCTGGCCGTGGCGAGCCTGGTGTTCAGCTCCTGGTCGGTGCGGCAGCGGCTCGCGCTCGGGCTGGCCACGCTGGCCTCGGTGGTCCTCGCCCTGGGCAGCACGTTCTTCGGCGGTCGGTACACCTACCTGCCGTTGCTCGATCACGCCCCGGGCTGGGACGCGCTGCGCACCCCCGGTCGGCTGGTCATCTGGACCACGCTCGGCCTCGGTCTGCTCGCCGCCGGGCTGGTCACCGCCATCGGGGACACGATCGCGCGCCGAGCGGCCACGGCGGAGAACGGACCGCCGGCCGCCGCGGCCTCGCAGCACCGGCCGTCGTCGCGCTGGTTGGTCGCGGCGCTGCTCATCCCGGGGTTGCTCGTGCTGGTCGAGGGGATCAACACGACACCGCACTTGAGCGTCCCGGCTCAGCCCGCCGCGATGCGCGACGCCGCCGGCCCGCTGCTGGTGCTGCCGAGCGACAAGTACGCCGACATGGCGGTGGCACTCTGGTCGACCGACGGCTTCCCGAAGGTCGCGAACGGTTCGAGCAGCTTCAACCCGACGCTCGCTGGCGGAGCTGCGGGCAAGGACGTGAACTTCCCGGACGCCGAATCGATCGCGGTGCTGCGGGGGCGGGGGATCCGCACGGTCATCGTCCTACGGGCGCCGGCCGCCGGCACCCCGCTGGCCCGCAGCCTGACCGCGCCGGTCGACGGGCTGCCGGTGACCAGGGTGGAGACGCCGGACGCGGTCACCTTCACCCTGTCCGGCCCGGCGAAGGTTCCGTCCGGCCCCCCAGCCGGCCGCGAACCGAAGGCCGTCGCCCCGCCCAGCTGCCGCTAGCGACCGGGTTCGAGCACTGACCGCGAGCCGGTGCCGGCCGGCGCGGTGCCCGTAACGTCCGCGCCAGCCAGCTCAGCCGGACAGCTCAGCCGGCCCAACGCCAGCCGGGCTCAGCCCGGCCAGCGCCAGCCAGCTCGGGCGGTCGCCTCAGCCGCCAGCGCCAGCCAGCTCAGCCCGGCCAGCCGGGCGGTCGGCTCAGCCGCCAGCGCCAGCCAGCTCAGCCGGCCCAAGGCCAGCCGGCCCAACCGGTCAGCTCAGCCGGCCCAGCGCCAGGTCGTGAAGGCGGCGGCCAGGAAGACCGCGATCGGTACGGCCAGGAACAGGTACACGCGCGTGACGACCTTGCCGTACCGCGGGTGCGCGCCCAGGCCGGCGAGGCCGATCCAGAGCGGCCACCAGAGCAGCGTCGCCCTGGCCGTGGAGAAGTACATGCCCGAGGTGGTCAGCGCGACCAGCGACGTGGCGACGTACACCGCCTCGCCGTAGCGCAGCTTGCGCCAGCAGGAAGATCACCAGGCCGACGCCGATCGCGACGGCGAGGATCTCCAGCCGGTACGCCCACTGCCAGGTCGGCGCGCCGCCCTGGGTGAACGCGGCGTTCCACATGCTGTGGAAAGTCTTGGAGAAGCCGGCGTACTCGCGGCCCCAGCCGAGCTTCTGCGCCTCGAAGTAGTAGTTCCAGCTGCCGGTGCTGGACTTGAGGTAGCCGAAGTAGGCGATGACCGGCAGGAACGGCAGCGCGAGCCAGGCGGCCTGCCAGATCCGGGTCGGCGCGGCGCCGGGGTGGGCCGGAGCGCGGAACCGGGCCGGCAGCCAGGTGGAGACGAACTCGACGATGAGCGCCGCCGCGAGGAAGAGCCCGGTGATCCGGATGCAGCTCGCCCCGGCAGCCAGCGCACCGGCGGCCAGCCAGCGGCCACGCCGGGCCATCAGCCAGGCGGGCATGGCGAACGCCAGGAACAGCGACTCCGTGTACCCGGCGGCGAGGAAGACGCCCAGCGGCGAGACGCAGAGCAACAGCGCGGCCCGTGCGCCGACTCCGGTGCCGAACTCGTCCTCGGCCAACCGTGCCATCGCCATCACCGCGATGCCGCCGCCGACGAACGAGATCAGCAGGCCGGCGACGATCCAGCTCGGCACGACCAGGTGCACGATCCAGAGCGCGGCCGGCATGCCGGGGAAGAAGGCCTCGTAGACGCCGGTGTCGCCGGGAATCTCGGTGTAACCGTGCTGGGCGATCTTGACGAAGTACTGGGTGTCCCAGGTGTACCAGCGTTCCAGGTACGGCCCGACCGGGTTGTCGTCCTTGGCGAAGACCCACGCGGCGTTGGCGGCGATCCACAGCGCGGCGAGCCGGGACAGCACCCACCACGCCAGCGCGTCCCGCTCCGGTGCGAACCGGCTGGACCGCAGCCGATCGAGCCAGGTCGACCCGTCGTCGACCGGGCCGGCAGCCGACTCGTCGGCCTCAGCGTTGTCGACCGGCTCGTCGGCGACCCGGACGTCGTCGGCCGGGTCGAGCGTCGACCGCCGTCCGTCGTCCTCGACCGTCGGGGGAGTCTGACCGCTCATCTCGCTCCTACGTCCTGGGCCGCGCTCGGCTCGGAGACGGCCGACGGCTCGTCCAGCTCGGGCAGGTGGGCCGCTGGCGGTGCCGGTTCGTCCACCAGCACGCCGCCCTCCGGATCGTCCGAACCGTCGGCGCGCACCACGTCCAGCTCCGGATGCAGGATCTCCCGGACCACCAGCCCGCAGAGCACGGCTACGGCCACCCAGCGCGCCAGCCCGATCATGGCGAACCACTTCTCCGGCATCAGCGACTTGCCGCCGGCCGTGCGGAGCAGGATCTGGTAGAAGCCGAAGAAGTAGGCCAGCTCGCACGCCTGCCAGGCGAGGAACGCGCCCCATTTCGGCCTGGCCAGCACCGCGAGCGGCACCAACCAGAGCACGAACTGCTGCGACCACACCTTGTTCGTGAGCAGGAACGCCGCGACCACGAGGAACGCCACCGCCGCGAGCCGAGGTGGCCGCGGCGCCAGGAAGATCAGCGCCGCGATGCCGACGCAGGCGACCGCGAGCAGGGCGTACGTGAGCAGGTTGAGGTGATCGACGTTCTCCGGCCTGGACAGGTCGGTGAAGAACGGGAGGCCGACCTGGCCGTCACCGGTCGGGAAGTGCGCGCCGATGTACCAGAGCGTGCCCCAGTCGACGCCACGGTCGCTGTTGAACGACCAGAACCTCATCCAGGCGTCCGGCGCCAGCAGGTAGACCAGCGCGTTCGGCACGGTCCAGGTGAGCAGCGCGGCGCTGAACGTCACCGCGAAGTCGGGCATCCGCTTGCGCCGGATGCAGAGCAGCAGCAGCGGCCCGAGCAGCACGACGGGATAGAACTTCGCCGCGATCGCGAGGCCGAGCAGCGATGCCGGCCCAGCCCGGCGCGCGTTTCGACCAGAAGTAGAGCGCGAGCGTGGCGAGGCCGACGGTGAACAGGTCCCAGTTGACCGAGGCGGTGACGAAGAGCGCGGGCGCCAGCGCGACCATCGCGCCGTCCCACGGCCGGCGCGGTCTCATCCGGACCACCGCCCAGACCGCCAGCACGCCGAACAGCCCGAGCACCAGGGCGTTCAGGTCGTAGAAGAGCTTCGGCTGGTTCAACGGGCCGCCCTCGGCCAGCCCCAAATCGGCCAGGCTTGGGCAGCAGCGTCTGGTTCACCCATTCGGACGTGCCGAGCGCGTGCACCGGAAGGCCGAGCACGCCCATGAACGCGCCGGTCAGCACCGGGTACTCGACCGGGTGGTCGAGGTAGGGAACCTTGCCCTCGTTCAGGCCTTCGGCGAAGTAGAGCGCGAGCACGTCGGTGTAGCAGTGCTTCTTGTACTGGACGTTCTCGACCCATTGGCCGTCCCGGCAGGGTGACTTCTGCACCCAGCTGAAGGCCAGCGCCACGCAGGCGAGCGCGAGGATCACTCGCATCGGCGTCCAGACGCGCCGGTTCAGGCGAGCCCGGTCCCCGATGGGGCCACCGATCGCCTCGGAGAGCCCGGCGACCACTGGGTCGGAGTGGCTGGGCAGGTCAAAGTCCGCGGCGGGCGGTCGGGGGCGCTCGATCACGCCCCCGATCCTGCCCTACCAGCGCTATTCACGTGCGCGGGCTGTCACGAAAAGTCGGTGCGAGGTCCGCGTGTTCTTGATGGGGTCGGGAATGGATTGTTCGGATCGCCCGGGAAGTCCGGGTCTTCCGGGCTGCTGGAGACGTCCGGCGACGGGGTGGGCGACGGCGAGTTCTGCGGGTCATCGTCCGGATCGTCGGCCGGCTGGGTCGGCGATCGGGATCCGGGGTGGGGGTCGGGGTCGGGGCGTTGCCGCCCTCGTCGTCGCCCAGGAAGACGCGGACTCTTGAAGTCCTTCTTCTCCTGGCCCTTCAGCGCGGCGTCCATGAACTGCTTCCAGATCCGGCCGGGGATGCCCGAGCCGTAGACCCGGTTGTCGTTGTTCTGGCCGTCCTTGAGCGCGCCGTCGGCACCCTTGTTACCGACCCAGACGGCGGTCGCGAGCTGCGGCGTGAAGCCGCACATCCACGCGTGCGCGTTGTCGTCGGTGTTCTTGTACTGCTGGGTGCCGGTCTTGCCCGCGGCGGGCCGGCCACCGGCCAGCTTGTTCTTCCGGCTGGCGGCGACGACCTTCTCCATCACGTAGTTCGCGTCGCGCGCCACGTCCTGCGGAGAACGCCCGGGTGGTCTGCTGAGCCGGCCGCTGGTAGAGCACCTCACCGGCCGAGTCGAGGATCTTCTCCACGAAGTACGGCTCGGCGTGCTGGCCGTAGGCGGCGAAGGTGGCGAAGCCGTTGGCCTGGTCCAGCACCGGAATGGGGAACTGGCCGATGCCGATGCCCTCGTCGACCTTGGCGTCGGCGATCGGCCGTGACCTTGGGCTTCTGACCCTCCGGCGTGTTGCCGAGCATCCGGGTGACGCCGGCCCTGGCCGCGAGGTCCCGGACGGCCTTGGCGCCGACCTCTTCGGTGAGCGCCCAGTAGACCGTGTTCAGCGACTTGACGGTCGTCTGGATCAGGTCGCAGCGCGGGCAGGTGTTGTCGTTCTCCGAGTTGCGCAGCGGGTTGCCCGGCCGGCTGTTCGGGAACTCCTGCGGCGAGGAGCCGTCCCACACCGACTTGATGCTGATGCCCTCTTCGAGCGCCTTGGCGAGCACGTACGGCTTCATCGACGAGCCGGGCGCGTGCGGCAGGCTCGGGCCGGCCAGGTCGTTGAAGCCGAACCCGGCCTCGCCGCCGTAGTAGGCCATGACCCGACCGGTGCCGGGCTGCACCGCGGCCAGCGCGGTGCCCATCTTCGGGTCCTGGCCCTTCATCCCCTCGCGCGCGGCCAGCACGGCCGCCTGCTGGTACTGCGGGTTGATCGTGGTGTAGATCCGCAGGCCCGCGGTGTCGAGCTTGTCCTCGGTGATCTTGGCGCCCTCGACCTCGATGACCGAGCACCTCGTTCCGGATCCGCTCGGCGAGCACGCCGTTCGCGCCGGCTTCCAGGCGTTCCGCTTGCCCTCGGTCTTCGGGAGCACCGTCGGGTACTTGGCGGTGGCGAGCTTGGCCTTGTCGTACCAGCCCTCCTTCGCCATGCCGTCCAGGACGTAGTCCCAGCGGCCCTTCGCGCCCTCCGGGTTGTTCGCCGGGTCGAGGTTCGACGGGTCCTTGATCAGACCGGCGATGACCGCGCCCTCCTCGGGCGTGAGCTGGCCGACGTCCTTGTTGAAGTAGCCCTTCGAGGCCGACTGGATGCCGTACCGGCCGCGGCCGAGGTAGATCGTGTTCAGGTAGAACTCGAGGATCTCGTCCTTGCTGTACTTGTCGTCCGCCTTCAGCGCCATCGGGATCTCCTTCGCCTTGCGGACGAAGGAGCGCTCCTGGGTCAGCTTCCGGGAGTTCTTGATGTACTGCTGGGTGATCGTCGAGCCGCCGCCCTTGTCGTCGCCGGTGAGCACACCGGTGACGGCGCGGGCGATGCCCTTCGGCGAGATGCCGTTGTTCGTGTAGAACGAACGGTCCTCGGCGGCGATCACCGCGCGCTGGACGTGCAGCGGGATCTGCTTGAGCTTGACCTCTTGGCGGTCCTCGACGGCGAACGTGGCGATCTGGCCGCGGCCGTCGGCGGTGTAGACGATCGAGGTCTGCTTGTTCACCTCGGACGGCGGCAGCGGCGCGCTGGTCATGGCGTAACCGAAGCCGGCGATGCCGACCACCAGCACGAGCGTGGTGCCAGCGGCCGCCAGCGCGATCTGCTTGCGGCGGCGCTTCTTCTTGGCCTTACCCGGGGGCGGGCCCGGAGGCCGGCCACCGCCGGGACCCGGCTGGCTGATGACGTCGTCCCGGCGGCCGCGGCCGCCGACGTCGGTGGCCGCCCTGCCGTGCTCGTCGAACCGGCCCGGCTGGCCGTAGTCGCCGTAGCGGGTGGGCGCGCCGGCCCGCCCGGCGGCCGGCGGCACCGAGGCGGAGCCGGAGACCGATGCCGAACCCGAGACCCGGGCAGCGCCACGGGCCGGCGGCTGGCCACCGGCTGGCGGCGTGGGCGGAGTCGCCCGACCGACAGAGGCGCGGCCACTGGCCGCGCCCGAGGGGGGAGGTGGAACACGGCCGGCGCCGCGTGGGTCGCCATGCCGGGGATCGGGTCCGTTGGGGCCGGATCGATGGTCGGGCCGCGGGTTCCAGCCGTCTTCCTGGTCACCACCGGAACCCACCCGGGCAACGCCGCGTGGAGGGCGCTCCGGCTGATCGGGGAAACTCATCCCACCACCATGCCCTGACATGTCGAGGAACTCCAAACACCGACAGGTATGCGTGACCAACCGCTCATAGAGCAATCACGGCGGGTGAGAGCAAACGGTTCAGGCGTGCGCATCACGCGTCGGCGTGGCGACGTTCGGCCGACGGAAGGCCGTCCCGACCGAGGGTGTACTTCTGCGCCAGGTGGTTCCAGCGGCACAGCCGGCACACCTCGACCACGTAGACGTCGAACTCGCGATAGGTCATGGCCAGCACGGGAAGGTCCGCCGTGGGCCGGGCCTGACCAGCCGAATGCTTCAGCTCGTCGCCGTAGATGTAGTGCACGAACCAGACGTTGTCCCGCCGGCAGACCGGGCACTCGACCTGCGTCTGCTGCCCGAAGTACTTGGCGGCGCGCACCAGGTAGGGCGACGCGTCGCAGGCCTCGCCGGTGGCGATCCGGCCGGAGTGCACCTCAAGGAGCAACGCGCGCCGCTGGAGCGCGTAGTCGACTAGCTGACGCTGGGTCCGCACTCGACGAGGGTACGCCGGAAGCCTTGATCGGTCCTGTCCACAACATCCGTATTACCGCGAATTAACAGGAGTGCAACTCGTCACCCTGGTGTACGCCATCAACCAGACGTATAGTCCCGATGTATCGCGGCGATACATCGAAGCGATTGCTCAACCGGTCGAAAGGGGGCGAGGCAGTGCTTGAGTTCGCGATCCTCGGCCTCCTGCACGAGTCGTCGATGCACGGCTACGAGCTGCGTAAGCGGCTCACCGCCATGCTCGGCGCCTTCCGGGCGGCGTTCTCCTACGGCTCCCTGTACCCGACCCTGCGCCGGCTACGCGAAGCCGGCTGGATCACCGAGGACGCCCCCGACCTCGCCGGCGTGGAAGCGGCCCCACCGCTCACCGGTCGGCGCGGCAAGGTCGTGTACAAGCTCACCGCCGAAGGCAAGGAACGGTTCGCCGAGCTGCTCGCCGAGGCTGGCCCCGAGACCCACGACGACGAGGGTTTCGGGATCCACTTCGCGTTCTTCTCACGGACCGACGCCAACACCCGACTGCGGATTCTCGAGGGCCGGCGCCGCCGGATCGAGGAGCGCCGCGACGGTCTGCTCGAAACGCTCAGCCGGACCAGCGAGCGGCTCGACGAATACACGCTCGAGCTGCAGCGGCACGGGCTCGAATCGGCCGACCGCGAGGTGCGGTGGCTGAACGAGTTGATCGCGAGCGAGCGGGCCGGGCAACCCCCGTCCGTCAGCACCGCCGAACACCCCACAGACCGTCCCGACAACCAGGGACGGCAATGAAAAGAAGGAGGACCCCGCAATGGGTTCTGTACGCGTAGCCATCGTTGGCGTCGGCAACTGTGCCGCGTCGCTTGTGCAGGGCGTGGAGTACTACCGCGACGCCGACCCGCAGGCGCGCGTGCCTGGGCTCATGCACGTCAAGTTCGGTGAGTACCACGTCAGCGACGTCGAGTTCGTCGCCGCGTTCGACGTCGACGCCAAGAAGGTCGGCCTGGATCTGGCTGACGCCATCGGCTCGAGCGAGAACAACACGATCAAGATCGCCGACGTGCCGCCCACCGGCGTCACCGTGCAGCGTGGCCACACCCACGACGGGCTCGGCAAGTACTACCGCGAGACGATCACCGAGTCGGACGAGGCGCCGGTCGACATCGTCCAGGCCCTGAAGGACAACCGGGTCGACGTGCTCGTTTCCTACCTCCCGGTGGGTTCCGAGGTGGCCGACAAGTTCTACGCCCAGTGCGCGATCGACGCGAAGGTCGCGTTCGTCAACGCGCTGCCCGGTCTTCATCGCCTCGGACCCCGAGTGGGCCAAGAAGTTCACCGACGCCGGTGTCCCGATCGTCGGCGACGACATCAAGAGCCAGGTCGGCGCCACCATCACCCACCGCGTGATGGCGAAGCTGTTCGAGGACCGTGGCGTGCAGCTCGACCGCACGTACCAGCTGAACGTCGGCGGAAACATGGACTTCAAGAACATGCTGGAGCGGGACCGGCTGGAGTCGAAGAAGATCTCCAAGACCCAGGCCGTCACCAGCAACCTGGAGCACGACCTCGGTGCCCGCAACGTGCACATCGGCCCGAGCGACTACGTGCAGTGGCTGGACGACCGCAAGTGGGCGTACGTCCGGCTCGAGGGTCGCGCGTTCGGTGACGTTCCGCTGAACCTGGAGTACAAGCTCGAGGTCTGGGACTCCCCGAACTCGGCCGGCATCATCATCGACGCCGTCCGTGCGGCGAAGATCGCCAAGGACCGGGGCATCGGTGGCCCGATCCTCTCCGCGGCGAGCTACTTCATGAAGTCCCCGCCGGAGCAGTACAACGACGACATCGCCCGCGAGCGGGTCGAGGCGTTCATCCGCGGTGACGTCGAGCGCTGACCCACAACCTGATCGCCGCTTTGGGCGACATCTTCGCGGCCCTGGCCGTGAGGATGTCGCCCAAAGCGCGTTACGGGGTCAGTACGGCTCGGGGACGTGGACGGTGACGCAGTTGTTCGCGCCGTCGAAGGGTGCGCAGGCCGAGGTCTGGATCCAGCCGGTCAGGTCGTGCGCACCGAGGTCGGTGGTCTGGCCCGGGTCGCACTCCGAGCCGCTGAAGTTGAAGGTGGGGCTGGCCGTCTTGGCCGACACGCAGCCCGTCTCGCTGGTCGTCTTCTTCACCTGGGTGTGCGCGGAGCGCTTGTCGCCGGCCTTGTGCGAGCCCCAGCCGATGGCCTGCGCGCCACGGCGCCGCGCGCTGTAGGTGTAGTCGGTGGCCGAGTGGTACGACCAGGACGCGCCGGTGCCGTTGGTCCGCAGGCCGGAGTCGCCCACCGAGCTGGGGATGGTCTGGTACACGCACTTCTCCGGCGCGGCCTGCCCGTCGATCCGGCGGCAGGCGAGCGATCAGCACGGAGCCGGAGAACTCCGGTGACTCGAACGTGATGTGTTTGCCGTTGCCGCAGATCGTCCGGTCCACGATGTAGGCGCCGGAGTAGAACATGACCACCGCGCAGCGGCCGTCCGAGCTGGTGTCCTTGAGCGTGCCGGACGCCTTGCGCACCCCGTTCACGTCGGTCGCGGTGGCGGTGAGCTCCATGCCGGGCACCTTGCCGGAGATCTCCAGGTTCTTCTGCAGGTTGTAGCCCCAGGAGGCGGACCAGCCGGTGCCGGAGGGCAGGGCCTGGGCGGGCGTGCCCGCGGCCACGGTGGCGGCCGCCGCCGCGACGGCCACGCCGGCGATCCGGGCCCAGGACGAGAACTTCGGTGCGCGCATCGGGGTCTCCTGTGTTCGGTGGCGGGCGCCGGCCGGGCGGCTCGGCGTCCCTGTTCACCGGTAGGAGCGGTCACCCCGCAGCAGGGCAACAACAAAAGTTCAGAATCTTTTCGCGTTACCCCCGGCAATCCCCGAAAAGCACAGCCGCTCCCCGAATCCCGGCGGCCTCCCGGGCTGGCGCGCCGGACCGAGCACCCACCGCCCGGCCCGGCGCCGCCAGCGCGTCAGAACCGCAGCCCGCGCCACCCGCCGACGATCGGCAGCACCAGCTCGCTCGCCCCCGGCCGCACCGAGATGCTCGGTGCCCGGCTGCGGCCGCAACGTGTAGTCGTAGTCCGTCGACAGCACGACCAGCCCGATCCGGTGCCCGGCCTCGACGATGTAGTCCTTCGGCTCCTGGTCCCAGCGGAACGTGTACTCCTTGCCCAGGCGCACCGGGCTGGAGAGCCGCGCCGAGCCGCGGTTCTGCACGTCGGTCCAGCCCCGGGTCACGATCACCGGCGCGTGCCGCCAGGGCCGTAGTCGACCAGCACCGCGGTGAGGTTCGCCGCGGTCCGGTTCTGCACGCTGGCCCGCAGCGTGACGGTCGGGGTGCCGCTGATCCGGGCCGGCGCCTTGAGCACCGGCGTGACGTACGCCAATCGGTTCGGGTTCGGGCGGCGCGGGTTCAGCACGAGTTGGCTGGCCCGGAGCGTCGCGCCGCTGTCCACGAACGGCTGGACGGTGCGGTGCGGCGCCGAGCGGCGGCCGAGCGTGCCCGGCGCGAGGTCGAGGGTGACCGCGCGGGCGGCCGGGTCCGGCCAGTTGCGGTACGAGGTGGTCTTGCCGGTGTTCCGCTCGACCGTGGCGATCGGCTCCCGCTCGATGCCGTTGGGCACCCGGTACAGCCAGTGGTCGATCCAGCGGTGGACCGCGTCCCGCCAGGCCGGCAGCACCGACTTGCCGTGCGCCGCCGGGGTGCAGCCAGAGCTTGCGCGGCACACCGGCGTCCCCGAGCGCCTGCCACCACTGGGCGAACTGGCTGCTCTTGACGTTCCAGTCGTTCAGGCCATGGGTCACGAAGACGCTGGCGCGAACGTGGCCGGCGTTGGCCACGTAGTCCCGCTCGCGCCAGAACTGGTCGTAGTCGCCGGTCACCCGGTCCTGACGGCGCTCGATGCGATCCATCAGTGCGGTGCAGGCCGCCGGGTCCTTCCTGGTCAGCACGGCCCGAGCCAGCACGTCGGTGTCCTCGCCCTGGAACCCGCCGGGCGCGACCACCAGGCCGTTGGCGCGGTAGTAGTCGTACCAGCTGGAGATCGCGGAGATCGGCACGATCGTCTTGAGACCGGGCACGCCGGTGGTGGCGACCTGGTTCGGCAGCGTGCCGTTGTAGGAGACGCCCATCATCCCGACCGAGCCGGTCGACCAGGACGCCTGCGCGGGGGTGCCGTCGGCGTTCCAGCCGCGGGCCCGGCCGGTGAGCCACTCCACCACCGAGCGCATCGCCCGGGTCTCGTTGGCATCGCCGCTGGTCGGGCAGCCCTCGGAGCCGCCGGTACCGATGCTCTCCGCCTCGACGTAGGCGTAGCCCCTGGTGACGTAGTACTCCTTGGTCGGCGCGTCGGCGGCGGCCAGCAGACTGCTCCCCGGCGGCGCGGCGGCGGCCTCTGGCCAGGCCCTGCGGGAGTTCGCCGACGTCGACCCCGTGGTTCGGCACCGCCTTGATGCCCGCCCAGTACGGGCTGGGTTCGATCAGCGAGGCGACCTTGAGACCGGTGGCGGTGGCGCCGGGGCGCCGGACGACGGCGTGCACCCGGTCTCGCCGGCCGTCCTGGTCGGAGTCGACCGGGGTCTCGATCAGCACGGACTCGGTGATCGACTGGTCGTACGGGAAGACGGGCTGGGTGACGCCGTCCTTCACCACGATGCCGTCGGCCCCGCGGCCCGGGACGCCGGGCGCTGCTTCGGCGGGGATCCCCGCGGTGAGGAAGCTCAGGACCACAACGACAGCGACGGTCGAGGCGGCAGGTAATCGCATCGGTCCTCCGTTTCGCGTAACAAGTCCGGTAAACACCGATCAGCACCGAATGCTAGATAGGTCAAGCGCCGGGCGGGGTGAATCTAATGAGTTGCGTGGATCGGCAGAATGATTCGCGCGCCGACGCGTGACTGCGGGGCGCCAGGGCGGCACAGTGGAGCCGTGCTGAAGGCCTGCCTGAACGGACCGCTCACCCTCGCCGACCATCCCGGCGTGCCGGTCACCCCGGCCGCGATCGCGCAGGCCGCGGCCGCCTCGGTGGCCGCCGGTGCCGACGCGCTGCACGTCCATCCGAAGGACTCGCTCGGCCGGGACAGCCTGCGCGCGGAGCACGTCGACCCCGTGGTCCGCGCGATCCGGGCGGCCGCGCCGGGGGTTCCGCTCGGCGTCACGACCGGGGCCTGGGCGGAGCCACTGCCGGCCACCCGGGCCGCGCACGTCACCGCCTGGACCGAGCTACCCGACTTCGCCTCCGTGAACTGGCACGAGGACGGCGCCGAGCAGGTGGCCACGGCGCTGCTCGGCCGGGGGATCGGTGTGGAGGCGGGGATCTGGTACCCGGACGCGGCGGTCGCGTTCGCGGCGTCCCCGCTCGCCGGCCGATGCCTGCGGATCCTCGTCGAGACCACGGAGGACTCCGCCGAGGAGGCGCTGATCACCGCGGCGGCCATTCTCGACACCGTGCGGCCGCTCGGGCTGCCCACGCTGCTGCACGGTGCGGGCGCGGCGGCCTGGCCGGTCTACGCGTACGCGGCGGCGCTCGGGCTGGACCGCCGGATCGGGCTGGAGGACGTGCAGGTCCTCCCGGACGGTAGTCCGGCGGCCAGCAACGTCGACCTGGTCGCGGCCGCTCTCCGTCCTTTGTAGATCAAACGTCGCTCGGCGTGGCCGGCGCGCGGGGCGCACCGGAGCTGGTCAGCGCACGGTGTAGCCGGACTCGCTGCGCCAGAGTTCCACGTGGAACGGTGCCCTCAGCTCGGTCCGGTACGGCCACCAGCGAGCCAACACCGCGCCGCTGAGCGGACCGAGTTCCTCCGGCGGCAACGCGGCCGGATCCACGAACGCCGCCTCGACGATCCCGTCGTCCTCCTGTGGCACCGGCACGGTGGCGTCGTCGGCCGGCTCGGCGAGGTAGAAGGCGCCGAGCACGGCGGAGCCGTGGTGGGTGCGGAACGAGCGTGTACGTGCTGACCAGGCGATCGATCGTCACGCTGATGCCGGCCTCCTCGGCCACCTCGCGGACCACCGTCTGCTCCAGCGTCTCGCCGGGTTCCTGGCCGCCGCCGGGCACCTCCCAGCGCACGCCGGTGGCCCGGACCTGCCGCACCATCAGCAGCCGATCGGCTCTGATCACCAGGCCGGCGGCACCGGCGGTGGTACGGGACGGGGACCGGTAGACGAGCGGCGCGTCGGACACGTGGTCATGCTGTCAGAACCAGCCGACCGGCCCGCTGACCGACCCGCACTGGGCTGGGAATATCCCCCGACCGGCCGACGGCCCGCAGTGGCGCGTCGCCAGTACCCTGATGGCGGACGTCACGGGGAGTACGTCCATGAACGGGAGGCAGCGGTGGGCGCCGCAACTGTGGTGTTCCTGGTGCTCGGCGGGGTCGGCGTCGCGATCCTGGCCGCGTCACTCTTCTTCGGCGAACTACTTCATCTCGGCCACCTCGACGTCGACGGTCTCTTCTCGGTGCCGGCCGTGGCCGGCTTCGTGGGGGCGCTCGGGTTCGCCGGCGCGATCGGCTCGGCTGCCGTCGGCGGCAGCGGCACCGGCGCGGCCGCGGTCGGCGCCGCCGCAGGGCTCGTCGCGGCGCTGCCGGTGGGCTGGCTCGCCGCCCGGTTCACCCGCGGACTGTCCAACATGAACACCGACAAGACGCTCGAATCCAGCGACCTCATCGGCGCCACCGGCGTGATCGTCACCCGGGTGCCCACCGAGGGATTCGGCGAGGTCCGGCTCGCGGTCGCCGGCCAGCACCTCAAGTACTACGCCAAGTCGGACAGCGCGCTCGCGGTCGGCACCTCCGTCTTCGTCGTCGAGGCGCCCAGCGACACCTCCGTCTTCGTCGTGGAGACCACCCACACGCCCTGAACGGTCCGCACCGTTCCACTCCACATCACCAGAAGGGCACTTCATGAGCACTGCTGTCCTCATCGCCGTCGGCGGCGCCGTTCTACTCGTCGTCCTGATGGTCGCGCTGATCGTCAGCCGGCTGCGGGTGGCCAGCCCGAACGAGGCGTTCATCATCACCGGCCGCAAGGGCCGCGCGGTGACCAGCTCGGCCGGCGTCACCTCCACCGACCTGTCGGGCCAGAAGGTCGTGCTCGGCGCGTCCGTCTTCGTCATCCCGATCGTCCAGAAGCTGCACCGGCTCGACCTGTCCAGCCGGCGCATCCCGGTCGCGATCCGCGGCGCGGTGAGCGCCCAGGGCATCCGGTGCGACCTCGAAGGCGTGGCGATCGTCAAGGTCGGCGGCACCGAGGCGGCGATCCGGGCCGGCGCGCAGCGGTTCCTGGACCAGCAGCAGGGCATCGACCTCTTCACCTCCGAGGTGCTCGCCGGCTCGCTGCGCTCGATCGTCGGCCGGCTCACCATCGAGGAGATCATCAAGGACCGGGCCGCGTTCGCCTCGGCCGTCGCGGAGGAGGCCGAGTCCTCGCTCACGAACCAGGGTCTCGTGCTGGACACCTTCCAGCTGCAGGACATCCAGGCCGAGGGCACGTACCTGCAGGACCTCGGCCGGCCCGAGGCCTCCCGGGTGCTGATGGACGCGGCGATCGCCGAGGCGCGCGCCCGCCAGGCCGCCGAGCAGGAGCGGATCCTCGCCGAGGAGGCCATCGCGGTCGCCAACCGGCAGCTCTCGCTGAAGCAGGCCGAGATCCAGGCCGAGATCGAGGCCGCCCGGGCCAAGTCCGCCGCCGCCGGTCCGCTGGCGCAGGCCGAGCGTGACCAGGTCGTCCTCGCCGAGCAGGAGAAGGTGGCCGCGCGGAACGCGTCGCTGACCGAGCGCCGGCTCGACACCGACGTGCGCAAGCCCGCCGACGCGGCCCGGTACCGGATCGAGCAGGAGGCCGAGGCGGCCAAGAACGCGGCCGTGTTCAAGGCCGACGCCGACCGGCAGACCACGATCGCCGCCGCGCAGGCCGAGGCCGAGCAGGCCCGACTCAGCGGTGAGGGCGAGCGGTCCCGGCGTGCGGCGCTGGCCGAGGCCGAGGCGATCGAGGGTGCCAAGCGCGGTGAGGCCGAGAAGGCCCGCCGGGTGGCCATCGCGGAGGCGGTCGAGACCGAGGGTGCGGCCGACGCGTCCGCGATCCTCGCCAAGGGTCAGGCCGAGGCCGAGGCGATGGACAAGAAGGCCGCAGGCGTTCGCCACGTACGGCGAGGCCGCCGTGCTCGACCTGCTGGTGAAGATGCTGCCGGAGGTGGTCCGGGCCGCGTCCGAGCCGCTCTCGGCGGTCGACAAGATCACGGTCATCTCGACCGACGGTGCCAGCGCGCTGACCAAGCAGGTCACCTCGGGCGTGGCGCAGGGGCTCCAGCTCGGCTCCGACCTGACCGGCGTGGACCTGGCCGGGATGCTGGCCCGGATCGGCGGCGGTCACACCGAGGCCAAGCCGGCCGCCAAGCCGGTGCTCGAGAAGAACAACGTCGAGCCCGTCTGATCCTCAGCGCCGCACGCGGACGCCGCTGACGCGGCACCGCGACACCCGCCGCTTTGGGCGACATTTTCTCGGTTATAGCCGTGAAGATGTCGCCCAAAGCGCGTTGTGGGGGCGGGGCGGGCGGGCGCCACGTTGTGGGGACGGCGGCGGTCGTGGGGCCGGCGGGGCGGCGGCCGCGTTTGGGGTCAGGCGGGGTCGGGGGCCGATTCCGGCTCGGGGGCTGGTTCCGGCTCGGGTTCTGGGGCGGCGGCCGGCGGGTCGGCGGGCTCGGCGGTGGTCGGGGTGAGGCGGGTGCGGCCGGGCTGGTCCGGGTCGGGGCCGGCGGACCAGCCGGTCGGCCAGATGCGTTCGAGGTGCCCGTCGTCGCCCTCGATCCGGGCCTGGTCGAAGTAGGCCGGGCCGTGCAGGGTCGCGTCGTCGAACCGGGCCGAGCCGAAGAAGGTCGCCTGCTCGAACTGGGCGGAACCCTGGAACGCGGCGGCGCGGAACCCGGCATGGCCGTGGAACTCCGTGCCGCGGAAACCGGCGTCGCCCTGGAACGCGGTGGCCCGGAACCACGCCGCGTCCTGGAACGCCGCGCCGGTGAACGAGGTGTCCTCGCCGAACACCGCCTTCCGGAACAGCGCGATCCGGGCGAACGTCGACTTGTCGAACGCGGTGATCCGGCGCGCGGTGACCTCCTCGAACCAGGTGTCGCCGTCGAACCGCACCGACCGGAACCAGGCATCGTCGTCGAACGTGGCGTGCTCGAAGCGGGCCGCCTGGGTGAAAGTGGCGCGCTCGAACCGGGCCTCGCCGCGGAACGTCGCCGCCTCGAAGTGCGCCGTGCCGTCGAAGGCGGCCTGGACGAACCGCACCGGGCCGTCGAACGTCGCGCCGGCGAACGAGACGGAGTCGGCGAACGTCGCATCGTCGAAGCCGGCCACCCCGTGGAAGGTCGCGCCGGTGAAGATGGCCCTGCGCACGGCGGCCCGGCGGAAGTCCAGGTCGACCAGGGTCGCTCTGGCCAGGTCCAGATCCAGGTCCGGCCAGAACTCGGACTCCGGTGCCTCGTCCCCAAGGCGGCCGGCCGGCCCGGCCTGGTCACCGGGCGGAGCCTGGTCGCCGGGTGCGGCCTGGTCGTCGGGCGCGGCCGGCCGGCGCAGGTGCCGGATGAGCACCCGCTGCGCGGTCAGCCGCACCTCGCGTTCCTCCCGGCGGCCGGCGAACCGCTCCTCGGCCTCGATCGCGTACCGGCTCTCCGCCTGCTGGCCCGTGAGCTGCTCCGGGGGCGGCGTGAACGGCATCCGCAGGTACGCGCAGAGCAGGTTGACGATCGTCTGCCGATGCTCGGGGCTGCCCTGCGCCAACCGTTCGAGCGCGTAGATGCCGGCGAAGCGGACCGGCGCCTTGGCGCTGCCCAGCTGGTCGGCGGCCTTGGTGTACAGCTCGGTCACCCGGCGCTCGGCGGCGTCGTAACGGGTGCTGGCGGCGACCTCCTGCTGCAGCGTCCGGTTCGCCTCGTCCACCTGGCGGCGGTGTTCCTGGGTCGCCTCGGCGAGCTGGTTCGCGGCTTCGGCCAGCTCGTTCGCGGCCTCGGCGACGCGCTGCCGGCGGTACGCCATCACCAGCGCGACGATCGCGCCGAGCCCCGCGGTCACCGCGAAGCTCATCTTCAGCACGTTGAACAGGTCGTCGACGGTGAGCTCGCTCTTGCGCTGCACCCCCGGCCAGCCCAGTACGAGGAACGCCGCCGCGGTGACCACCAGCAGCAACGCCACCGCGCCGCCGATCGTCCAGGCCAGCGCCGTGCGGATCGGCATCAGGCGTAATCGGCGGGCGGTCTCGGTCAACGGCAGGGGTGATCGATCCGTCATGAGCGCAGGGTAGCCAGGACCACCGGCCCGGTGGCCGAACCGCGCCGGACGGCCGGGCCGGGGCCGGCGCGGTAGGGCGGGACGGTGAGCACAGGCCCTAGGCTTGGGCGCATGTCGCCGTCCGGGCACCACCTCCGTGCCATCCTGCTCAGGCGGGACTTCCGGCGACTCTTCGCCACCCGTCTGAGCAGCCAGTTCGCCGATGGAATCTTCCAGGCCGGGCTGGCGGGGTCGGTGCTGTTCAACCCCGACCGGCAGACCGAACCGCTCGCGGTGGCCCTCGGGTTCGCCAGCCTGCTCCTGCCGTACTCGCTGGTAGGGCCGTTCGCCGGCGTCCTGCTGGACCGGTGGAGCCGGCGGAACGTGCTGGTCGTCGCCAACCTGATCCGTCCGGCGCTGGTCCCGTTCATCGCGGCGATGGTCTGGTTCGGCCGGGAGGACGGCCTCTTCATGCTGTTCGCCCTGCTCGCGATCGGTGTGAACCGGTTCTTCCTGTCCGGCCTGTCCGCCTCGCTGCGGCACGTCGCCGACCTGGACCACCTGGCCACCGCCAACTCGCTCTCCACCACCAGCGGCTCGATCGTCTTCTCGCTCGGCGTCGGCACCGCGGTGGGGCTGCGCGCGCTGACCGGCGCGGACGACCACGGCTACGCGATCGTCACGCTCTGCGCGGTGGTCGGCTACCTGGTCTCGTCGGCGCTGGCGGCCGGCTTCCGACGCGATCAGCTCGGCCCGGACGCCACCGAGCTGGCCAGCCGCTCGACCGTCCGCGACGTGGCGCGCGGGCTCAAGCTGGGCCTTCGGCACCTGCAGGAGCGCCGCGGCGCCGGCCAGATGCTCCTGGTCACGAGCGCGCACCGGCTGTTCTTCGGCATCCTGATGATCGCGACCCTGCTGCTGTACCGGAACTACTTCGAGGCCGACGGGTTCTTCCGCACCGGCGCGGCCGGGCTCGGCCAGACCATCGCGGCCAGCGCGATCGGCGCGTTCATCGCGGCGGCGGTCACCCCGTGGGCGATCCGGACCCTGGGCGCGCGGGTATGGATCACCGTGTTGCTGCTGGTCACCGCCGTGGTCGAGGCGATCCTCGGGGCGCCGTACTCGACCAAGGCCCTGCTGCCGGCCGTGCTGCTGATCGGGCTCGCGGCGCAGGGCATCAAGATCGTGGCCGACACCACGCTCCAGGCCGAGTGCGACGACGAGTTCCAGGGCCGCGTGTTCTCCCTCTACGACATGACCTTCAACGTGAGCCTGGTCGGCGGCCTGCTGCTCGGCGCCGTGACGCTGCCGACCACCGGCAAGTCGTACGCGGTGCTCGGGTTCGTCGCGGCCGGCTACGCGTGCACGGCGATCTGGTACGCGTGGGCCTCCGGCCGCTGGCGCCGCACGCACCCCTCACCGATCGAGCCCGCGGCGATCGCGGGAGCCATCCGATAGCGAGCGAACGAGGAGCAGCGTGAACGACTGGCGCGACAGGACCGGATCAGCACTCCGTCGAGCTGACGACGTGGCCCACCGCTGGCTCCCCGGCGAGCAGATCCTGCACCGGTTCGTCATGCACGGGAAGGTGATCGACGCCCGGCCGGTCACCGTGGTGGCCGACGACGACGCCGGGCTCGCGCTCTGGCTGGCCCACGGCACGGTGATCACGTGCGCCTGCCTGCCGGGCGGGGTGGACCTGCGTTCGGTCTCGAAGGCGGAGATGTTCGGCCAGCCCTGGCACACCCGGCGGCACGGCTGGCAGAACAACGTGCTGATGGTGCTCCAGCCCGAGGTCCCCTACGCGGTCTGGCACTTCTTCACGCCGGAGGGCGAGTTCCGGAACTGGTACGGGAACCTGCAGACGCCGTACCACCGCTGGTCCGGTGGGGTGGACGTGGTCGATCACCAGCTCGATCTGGTCGTGAACCCGGCCCGCGAGGTGGAGTGGAAGGACATCGACGAGCTGGCCGCCGCCGTCGCCGCGGGCTGGTTCACGCCGGCCGAATCGGCGGAGATCCACGCCGCGGCCGGCCGGCTGGCGGCGTTCGCGCCGGTCGGGGAGCCGCCGTTCGACGACCGCTGGCGTGACTTCGTGCCCGACCCGGCCTGGCCGATCCCCGTGCTGCCCGCCGACTGGGCCACGCCCGCCACCCCCGAACCCGCCACCCGCCACTGACCCCAAGCCGCCACCCACCCCAACCACCCCCCTGCCGTTTGGGCGACATCTTCACGGTCATAGCCGAGAAGATGTCGCCCAAATCGGGGGTCGGCGGTCGCCGCCGGGGCGGCGACGGCGGGGCCACGGGCGGCGGTGCTCAGGCCGGGCGGTGCTCAGGCCGGGCGGTGCTCAGGCCGGGCGCCGCCCAAGCCGGGCGGTGCCCAAGCCGGGCGGTGCTCAGGCGGAGGGCGGGGCCTCGGACGGCGGTGCCTCAGCCAGCGCCGGCTGGATGCCCTCGGCGGCGGCCCAGCGGAGCAGCTCGGCCTCGGCCTCGTCCCGGTCCAGCGGCCCGCGGTCGAGCCGCAGCTCCTTCAGGTGCTTCCAGGCCCGGCCGACGATCGGACCCGGCGGCACGCCGAGCAGCTCCATGATCGCGTTGCCGTCCAGGTCCGGCCGCACCGCGCGGAGGTCCTCGTCGGCCTGAATGCGGGCGATCCGCTCCTCCAGCGCGTCGTAGGTCGCGGCGAGCGCGGCGGCCCGGCGACGGTTGCGCGTGGTGCAGTCGGAGCGCACGAGCTTGTGCAGGCGCGGCAGCAGCTCCTCGGCGTCGGTCACGTAGCGGCGCACGGCCGAGTCGGTCCACTCGCCGCGGCCGTAGCCGTGGAACCGCAGGTGCAGGAAGACGAGGTTGGCGACGTCCTCGATCACGTCCTTCGGAAAGCGCAGCGTGCGCATCCGCTTGCGGGTCATCTTCGCCCCGACCACCTCGTGGTGGTGGAAGCTGACGCCGCCGCCCTCCTCCAGCCGCCGGGTCGCCGGCTTGCCGATGTCGTGCATCAGCGCGGCCATCCGGAGCACGAAGTCGGGGCCGTCCTCCTCCAGGCCGATGGCCTGCTCGAGCACGGTCAGCGTGTGCTCGTAGACGTCCTTGTGCTGGTGGTGCTCGTCGATCTCCAGCTGCATGCCGGGCAGCTCGGGGAGGATGTACCCGGCCAGCCCGGTGTCGACAAGTAGACGTAGACCGGCGACCGGGTCGGCGCCCTTGATCAGCTTGGTCAGCTCGTCGCGCACCCGTTCCGGCGTGATCCGCTCGATCTCGCCGGCCATCGCGGTCATCGCGGCCACCACCTCGGGCGCCACCTCGAACCGCAGCTGGGAGGCGAACCGCGCCGCCCGCAGCATCCGCAACGGATCGTCGCCGAACGAGTCCTCGGGCTTGCCGGGCGTGCGGATCACCCGGTCGGCGAGGTCCTGGACGCCGCCGTAGGGGTCGGTGAAGTCGTGGCCGGGCAGCGAGACGGCCATCGCGTTGACCGAGAAGTCGCGGCGCACCAGGTCGTCGGCGAGCGAGTCGCCGTACTGCACGATCGGGTTCCGGCTGACCCGGTCGTAGGCCTCGGCGCGGTACGTGGTGATCTCCAGCCGCAGCCCGCCCCGGCTCAGGCCGACCGTGCCGAAGTCGATGCCGATCGTCCAGATCGCCTCGGCCCAGCCCTTGACCAGCTCCAACACGGCTTCCGGCCGGGCGTCGGTGCAGAAGTCGAGGTCGTCGCCGAGCCGGCCGAGTAGCGCGTCCCGCACCGACCCGCCGACCAGATGGAGTTCGTAGCCCGGCCGCGGCGAACCGGCGCCCCAGCTCGTCGGCGACCGGAGAGACGCGAAGCAGCTCCGCAACGGCGTTGCGCTGCGCGGAGCTGAGAGAGGAAGGACCATCGACCACGGATGGAGACCCTATCTGGCCGCTGCCCGTCCCGTCGTCGCCGTTACCCCCGGGCGTAACCAGGCCTCGCGAAGCCGTGGCGCGGCGGGCGGTCGTAGGCAGTAGGGCGCTATGTTTCTCGAATGGCCCGCCGTAGCTCCCCGCGCCGGCCCGGGCGGTTCGGCCGCCGGTTGCAGCGGGTGGAAGAAACGTCCGCTGGAGGCCTCGTCGTCGCTGGCGAGGGCCCCGGCGCCCGTGCCGTGCTCATCGGCAAGCTCGACCGCAAGGGCCGGCTGGTCTGGTCGCTGCCGAAGGGTCACGTCGAGGAGGGCGAAAGCCTCGAGCAGACCGCCGCGCGGGAGGCCGAGGAAGAGACCGGCATCGTGGGCGAAGTGGTCTGCCCGCTCGGCGTCGTCGACTACTGGTTCGTCGCCGAGGGCCGGCGGATCCACAAGACCGTGCACCACTTCCTCCTCAAGGCCACCGGCGGCGAGCTGTCCAACGCCGACGTCGAGGTGACCGAGGTGGCCTGGGTGCCGCTCTACGACATCCCGGACCGGCTGGCGTACCCGGACGAGCGCAAACTGGTCGCCCGCGTCCCCGAGATGCTGGACCGTTCGGCGTGACCCGCACGCACCGGAGCACCGCACCTGATCGGGCAGCACGTGACGCACCGCCCGCCCGCCGACCAGCCGACAGAGGTAATCCCCGTGCTGAGCAACACCAGCGACGACGCGACCGTCGTGATCCCCGCCGCTGGGAACCCGGCCGAGCCGCCGAGGCCCGACGATCCGGCCAGCGCGGACGCCGACGACGGCGGCAAGAGCGTCGCCCGCAACAGCGGCATCATGGCGATCGGCAGCCTGGTCTCGCGGGCGACCGGCTTCGTCCGCACCGTGGTGATCGTCGCGGCCATCGGCGGTCACCTGGTCGGCGACGCCTACCAGGTGGCGAACACGCTGCCGAACATGCTCTACGAGCTGCTCCTCGGCGGCATCCTGACCAGCGTCGTCGTGCCGCTGATCGTCAAGGCGACCAAGACCGACCAGGACCGCGGCGAGGCGTTCACGCACCGGCTGCTCACCGCGGCCACCCTGCTGCTCGGCGCTGGCCACGATCTGCGCCGTGCTGCTCGCGCCGCTGCTGGCCTGGATCTTCAGCGACAGCGCGGACCCGGACAGCGGCGGCCTGATCACCGTGCTGGCCTACCTGCTGCTGCCGGAGATCTTCTTCTACGGCATCGCCGCGCTGCTGGCCGCCGTGCTGAACACGCGCAACCACTTCGCCGCACCGATGTGGGCACCGATCCTCAACAACGTGACGGTGATCGTCACCGGCCTCGTGTTCATGCTGCTGCCCAGCGCCGAACCGTTTACCCCTTCCACGATCTCCGGCACCCAGATCGCGGTGCTGGGCATCGGCACCACGCTGGGCATCGTGTTCCAGTCGTGCGCGCTGCTGCCCGCGCTGCGCAAGGTCGGCTTCCGCTGGAAGTGGCGGTTCGACTTCTTCGGCGTCGGGCTCGGCGAGGCGGTCAAGCTCGGCAGCTGGGCGCTGGTCTACGTGGCGGTCAGCCAGCTCGGGCTCTTCCCGGTGATCTGGATCGCCAAGCAGGCCGGCTACGAAGGCGGGCCTGGTCCGACCATCCACAACAACGCGTTCCTGCTGTTCATGATGGTCAACGGCATCGTCGCGGTGAGCATCCTGACCGCGCTGTTGCCCCGAATGAGCGCCGCGGCGGCGGAGGAGCGCTGGGGCGACGTCACCGCCAACCTGTCGCTCGGCACCCGGCTCTCCTCGGTCGTGCTGGTGCCGGCGACGGCGGCGTACGTCGCGCTCGGCATCCCGCTGGCCGTCACCGCGTTCCAGTTCGGCCGCTTCACCCCCACGAGGCGCACGCCACCGGCTTGGCCGTGATCGCGGCGGGCATCGGGCTGGTGCCGTTCGCGATCAGCCAGATCCAGATCTTCGCGTTCTACGCGATGCGCGACACCAAGACGCCGGCCCTGCTGAACATCCCGGTCGTGCATCACCAAGATCGTCTTCGACTTCGCCGTGTTCGCCCTGGCCCCGGCGAAGTACGTGGTCGTCGGGCTGCAGTGCGGCAACACGGTGTCGTTCATCGTGGCCGTGATCATCTCCGGACGGCTGCTGCGCAAGCGGATCGGTTCGCTGGACACCGCCCGGATCAGTCAGACCCTGGTGCGGCTCTCGGTGGCGTCCGTGCTGGCCGGCGGCGTCGCCTGGGCGCTGTCGTACGGAATCCAGGAGTGGCTCGGCGACGGCAAGATGGGGTCGTTCGTGGCGCTGATGGTCGGCGGGCTCGCGCTCATCGTGGCGTTCATCGCCGGCGCGGTCTTCCTCCGGATCCGTGAGGTCACCGAGGTCTGGGGCACGGTCAAGCACCGCATCCCGGGCGTTCGGTAACCGAGGGCTCAGGTCCGGTCGGGCCGGCCACAGCGGCGCGGCCCGACGAGCCGCGATCAGCAGGTGATGCCCTCGCTCTGCGCCTGTCGCAGGATGTCGGTGTACCCGGCGAGCAGCTTCACGACCTGCGCGGTGGTCGGCTCATAGAGGAACAGCAGCGCGGTGCGCTCCGACTTCACCAGCAGGCCCGGGAACGATCGTTCGGTGGCCGGCAGCTCCTCGGCCTGCGGGTACGCCTTCCGTACGTCGGCGACCGGCGAGTCGACGGTGAGCTTCTCGGGCGTGTGACCCCCGGGGTCAGCACCCAGACGAAGCCGAGCTTGCCCTGGGCGTTGAAGACCAGGTCGGCGGCGTCCACGTAGCCGGGCACGTCGTAGACCGGTTCGCCGTCGCAGCCGAGTTCGGCCGACTTCTCGACCAGCTTTTCCTTGACCAGGTCGGTGCGGTTGTCACCGAAGGTGATCGCGCCCATGCCGTCGAGGTGCACGACGTTCGCGGGCGTACTTGGCCGCCGACCGGGTGGTCTTCTGGTTCGACCTGCCATCGCTGTCGTTCCCGGAATCCTGCCCATCGCAGCCGGCGGACGACACCAGCAACACGACGGCGAGCAGCGCAGTTGTGAGACGCATTCGGGCATCACTCCTGTCCGCGCCTGTTCTACCCGGCCAATCCGGTTTATGGCCACGACTCGCGGAATTCAATTACCAACTGTTGATCGGCTATTTACATTGAGTGAAATGCGAGCGCTGGTAGAGCGGCACGCAGACCTTACCGGCGCCGCTTCGCGGTACCGAAAACGCTCCGCATGATTTCCCGCCCAGCGGCAGTGGCCGCCGACCGCAGGAAGCCCTTTACCGCGCTGGAACCGAGTACCTCGGCGACCATGCTCTTCTCTTCTTTCTGCCGCGGTGCGCGCTCCGGAGCGGGCGCCTTGCCGGCCGGCTGGGCCGGCGCGGTCCCGGCCGGTGCGGGCTGGGCCACCTTCGCGAGCAGCTTCTCGTACGCCGACTCGCGGTCGATCTCCGCGCCGTACTTCGGCAGCAGCGGCGACGCCTTGACGATGGCGTCAGCAGCGGCTTTGTCGAGCTGGGCCATCAGCGACTGCGGCGCCGGCAGCTTGGTCCACGCCACCGGGGTGGGCGCGCCCTTCTCCGACAGCACGGTCACGATCGCCTCACCGGTGCCCAGCTGGGTCAGCACCTCCTCCAGGTCGTAGCCGCTGTTCGGGAACGTGGAGACGGTCGCCTTGAGCGCCTTGGCGTCCTCCGGCGTATAGGCGCGCAGGGCGTGCTGCACCCGGTTGCCCAGCTGCGCCAGCACGTCCGACGGAACGTCCTTGGGGGTCTGGGTGACGAAGAACACACCGACGCCCTTGGAGCGGATCAGGCGGACGGTCTGGGTGATCGCCGACAGGAAGTCCTTGGAGGCGTCCCGGAACAGCAGGTGCGCCTCGTCCAGGAAGAACACCAGCTTGGGCTTGTCCACGTCGCCGACCTCGGGCAGGTCGTGGAACAGGTCGGCGAGGAACCACATCAGGAAGGTGGAGAACAGCGCCGGCTTGGACTGCAGGTCCGGCAGCTCCAGGATGCTCACCACGCCGCGGCCGTCCGGCGTGAGGCGGAGGAAGTCCTGGGTCTCGAACTCGGGCTCGCCGAAGAAGTCCTCGGCACCGTCGTCGGCGAAGGCGATCAGCTCGCGCAGGATCACGCCGGCGGTCGCCTTGCTCAGCCCACCGAGGTCCTTCAGCGCTGCCTCGCCCTCGTCGGAGGTGAGGTGCTGGATGACGGCCCGCAGGTCCTTGAGGTCGAGCAGCGGCAGGCCGTTCTTGTCGGCGAAGTGGAAGACCAGGCCGAGTGAGGACTCCTGCACGTCGTTCAGACCGAGCACTTTGGACAGAAGGGTCGGCCCGAACGAGGTGATGGTGGCCCGGACCGGTACCCCGGTGCCGTGCCCGCCCAACGCGAAGAACTCGACCGGGTAACCCGTGGGCTGCCAGCTCTGGCCGATCTCGGCGGCGCGCGCCACCAGCTTGTCGTTCTGCGCGCCCGGGGCGCCCATGCCGGAGACGTCACCCTTGATGTCGGCGAGGAAGACCGGCACGCCGGCCGCGGACAGCTGCTCGGCCATGCCCTGCAGGGTCTTGGTCTTGCCGGTACCCGTGGCGCCGGCGACCAGACCGTGCCGATTGACCATCGACAACGGAATCCGCACTTTGGCCTCGGGATTGCCCTTCCCGTCCACGACCAGCGCGCCGAGTTCCAGCGCCGGGCCCTCGAACGCATACCCGGCCGCGACCTTGGCGACCAGATCGTTGCCCGCCGCACCCTGCTGCTCCGCCATGACGACCCCCACCAGCCCGTTGACGCGCCGCGGTCCGGCCCGCGTCCACGGGCAGCTTAGTGTCTCGGGCGGTCCCATCGGCCGTCCGAAACGGGCAAGGTTCACGTCCCGTCAAGGCATCCCGCAACGGTTTGGCCGCTGTGTCGAGAACGACGAATCGGTGAGCGTACACCACTCGCGCAACCCACCTTAGGGATTGCGCATTGCGGAAATTAATGTAGGGAAATATCGGACATTGATTCTCTAACTACGCCGATAAACAACGTAACGAATATCTCAAGCTTGTAACGCGCGGCGGTTATGACCGATGATCCCGTCGGCACTGCGCGCACCGGGCGCGCACGCCGCCGGAGCACACGCCGAGTCCTACCCGCGCTCCGACGGTGACCGACGAGTTTCACCACACGGGTAGGAGCGGGGGACCCAATGGTTCCTCGGAGACGGCGGCTGGCTCAGGCCGGTACGCATCTCCTCGGGGTGAAGTCGCGCGAGCGACCGGGCACCTACACCTTCCCGCCCGAACCCGACAGCTGACCTCGTAGGCGTGCAGGAAGGACCGCTTGTGCATTCGGTGTTATCTCACCGTCGCCCGCCAGCAAAAACTCGCAAGATCGGCATCATCGTCTCGATGCTCGCCGGACTCCTCGTCATCGGTGCGATCGGCGCCCCGTTGGCTCTCGCGCAGGCCGGATCGTGGGTCGTCGTAGGACCCAACCGGACCATCTACCAGGGCCAGGCCGCTGGCCTCAACGCCGCCTCCGGCGGCGGCGCGCTCCGCACCCAGGGCATGACCATCGCCCTGCACCAGCAGACCGCCAAGGGCTGGCAGGCCGTCGGTACCCGCAAGGTCGACGCCAAGGGCCACGCCAGCTTCACCGTCCGCCCGAAGGCCACCACCGTCTTCCGGGTCGCCCTGATCGGCAACCTGAAGCTGGGCACGAGCTACTCGAAGCCGGTCAAGATCTCGGTTTCGGCGGCCGGCGTGGCTGTCGTCGCCGAGGCGGCCAAGCACCGCGGCAAGCCGTACCGCTACGGCGCGGCCGGTCCGAGCTCGTTCGACTGCTCGGGCTTCACCCAGTTCGTCTACAAGCGCTTCAACAAGTCGCTGCCGCACAGCGCGACCCAGCAGGGCAAGTACGGGGTCTACGTGGCCAAGGCCACGGCTCGACCCGGTGACTTGATGCTGTTCGGCTCGCCGGGCCGCTACACCCACGCGGCGATCTTCGCGGGTAACGGTCAGATGTGGGACGCCTCGACCTCCGGGCAGCCGGTGGCTCTGCGCAAGATCTGGAGCCAGAACTACGCGGTTCGTCGCCTCGTCTGAGGAACTGCACGTCCGTTTTTGCACACGAATGCCGCGTATCGGTCATCCGATACGCGGCATTCGTGGTTTGTTGGGTAACAGTGGAAACTCTGGCGCGGAGACGGCACGATGTCGGTGAACAGAGTTGGTGGCCGGAGGGCATAACCTGGTGACTGAATCCAGGCCGTGAAGCCGCTCACGGGAGGGCTAGTTGTGACGCAGGTGGGTGCGCCTGTGCAGGGCGAGGTACTCGCCAGCCGGTATCGGCTGGACGAGTTGCTCCTGACCGATCCGTCTATCGGTCATGCCCTGTGGCGGGGAACTGACGGCCTGCTCAACCGACCCGTGGCGATCGAACTCAGGGTTCCAGGCGGCGCGGTGGCTGAGCAGATGATCAGCGCTGCCGTGACGGCCGGGCGGATCGTCCACCCGAACGTGGTCGGCGTATACGACGCGGTCGACGAGGGTGAACGGGCGTTCGTGGTCCGGGAGTGGGTCGAGGGCATCCCGCTGCGCGACGCGGTCAGGGACAGCCCGCTGTCACCCAGCCGCGCCGCCGGCCTGGCTCGCATCGCCGCCGAGGCGCTGGCCGCGATCCACGCCTCCGGCCACGTGCACGGCAACCTCCAGCCCAGCACCGTGCTGCTCGGCGCCGACGACGAGGTCACCCTCACCAATCTCCGGCTCGACCCGGCGTCCTCCCCGCAGAACGACGTGCGGGCGATCGGCGGGCTGCTCTACGCCGCCCTGACCGGGCACTGGCCGCACGGGCTCTCCGCGTACGACAGCGGGATGCCCGACGCCGTGCACGTCGACGGCCGGATCCTCTCGCCGCGGCAGGTCCGCGCCGGCATCCCCGGCTACCTCGACGCGCTCACGATGGATCTGCTCGACCCGTCGGTGCCGGCGCCTCCGGCCACCGAACTGGCCTCTGAGCTGCGGCGATACGACATCGCCGACCCTGCGCTGAGCCCGCTCACCGCGATCACGCCCGAGCCGGCGACCAAGCGGCCGCCGTGGAAGCGGCTGTCGGTCGCCGCGGGCGGCTTGGCCGTGGTCATCATCGCCGGCCTGCTGATCGCCGCCGCCGGCTTCGGCGGTTCCGGTTCGAAGGACTTCAACAACAGCGACGACCCGACCAAGGGCAGCAACCCGTCCTCGGCCGCACCGGCCCCGATCGCGATCGCGCCGAACGCCGCCTCGATCCTCGACCCGGTGAACGCCGCCAACGACCCGGAGATGCGCGGGGCGGAGAAGGCGATCGACGGCAAGCTGGACACCGAATGGAAGACGGCGACCTACAAGAACAACCCGATCTTCGGTCGCCTCAAGGACGGCATGGGCGTTCTCATCGATCTCGGGGAGTCCAAGCAGGTCAAGCAGGTCACCGTGGTGTTCAACCGGCCTGGTGCCGCCGCCAGCGTCTACGCGGGCGACACCCAGGGCAGCGACATCTCCGCCTTCACCGAGGTGAGCCCGTCCCAGACCGCGACGCAGAACACGGTCACTTTTCCCGTCGCCGGTTCGACCAAGCACCGGTATGTCGTCCTCTGGATCACGTCGCTCCCGCCGTTCAGCTTCGGCTACGGCGTCGGGGTCAGCGAAATCAAGGTCACGGGCTGAGCACCTGAGCGCTCGGGACTGACACGGTCGATAGGGTGCAGCTGTGCCGTTCGACGTGCCGAAGCACGGTCCCCGAAACGCCGCCGAAGGCGGTGTCTCCGCGCTGCCCGTTCGCAGCCGGGAACGGGACCCGGGCCTCGACGACGAAGCCACGCCTGACCGTGAGCTGCTGGCCGCGCACGCCGCCGGCGACCCGGACGCCTTCGCCGAACTGGTCCGCCGGCACCGCGACCGGCTCTGGGCCGTGGCCCTGCGCACGCTCGGCGACCGCGAGGAGGCCGCCGACGCGCTCCAGGACGCGCTGCTCTCGGCGTACCGGGCGGCGGCCGGCTTCCGCGGCGACTCGGCGGTCACCACCTGGCTGCACCGGATCGTGGTGAACGCCTGCCTGGACCGGATCCGCCGCCGGCAGGCCCGCCCCACCGTGCCGCTGCCCGAGGCCGGCCCCGGCGAGCCGGTCCAGCCGGGCGACCAGATCGCCGACAAGGACACCGCGGTCGTCGTGCACCACGCGCTCGCCGAGCTTCCCGCCGATCAGCGCGCCGCGCTGGTGCTGGTCGACCTGCAGGGCCACTCGGTGGCCGAGACCGCCGGCATCCTCGGGGTGGCCGAGGGCACGGTGAAGAGCCGCTGCGCGCGTGGCCGCGCCCGGCTGGCTGTGCTGCTCGGCCACCTGCGGAACCCGGACGCCGGCCCGGACGTCCAACCAGAGCGGGCGCGACCGGACGTCCAGCCGGAGCGGACGCCAGGGGAGGGGACATCGTGAGCGGCGACCACGGCAACGCGCCGGACCTCGACCTGCTCGCCGACTTCACCGCCGGCGTGCTGGACGGGACTCCGGAGGGCGCGGCGGTCGCCGATCGGATCGCCGCCGACCCCGAGTGGGCCGAGCTGCACGCCGCGCTGGTGCGGGCGGACGAGGCGGTCCGCGCCGAGCTGACCGCGCTGCCGGTCGAACCGATGCCGGCCGACGTCTTCGCCCGGCTGGACGCCGCCTTCGCCGCCGAGCGCGCGGGCGTGGCGCGGCAGGCCGCCGAGCGCGCCGAAACCGTGACCGCCGGGACGGCCACCCCAGCGACGACCGGACGATCGGCACGCCGCCAGCCGACGAGCAGCCGCCGACAAGCCGGGCAAGGTCGTGCCGCTGCGGCGCCGGCAGGGCTGGCGGATGGCGGCCGGAGCGGTGGCGGCGGGGCTCGTCGTGCTCACGGCCGGCACGATCGGCGCTGAGCTGTTCGGCCGCCAGTCGTCGCAGTCGGACCAGGACAGCAGCACCGCCGCGTCCGCACCGGGACGGACCGAGGGTCGCGCCGGAGAGCGGTGCGGCCGCGCCGCCGAAGTCCGCGTTCGCCAGCGGCGACCCCGATGCCGCGTCAGGGCTGCTCGCCACCGGGACCGAGTACCGCCGGGAGACGCTCCAGCAGCAGGTCAGGGTCCTGATCGCCACGCCGGTACGCCTCCGCGGGCATCGCCAAGGACCGCGCCCAGGCGCCGGCCGAGGTGCAGAAGCTCGTCGGCCCGGCGGACCTGGAGAGCTGCCTCGCGGCGATCGGGGCCAACGGTCGCCCGCTCGCGATGGACTTCGCCCGCTACGCCGGCCAGCCGGCCGTGGTGATCGTGCTGCCGGGTCAGCAGACCGGCACGGTGGACGTCGCCATCGTCGGTCCGGCGTGCGGCCAGCCAGGCCCGGATCTACGGCTGCGGACGGTCGTCCAGCGGTAGCCGGCGCGACGGCTGCGATCCGGCCGTCGAAGACCCTGCTCACGCGTCCACGCCGGGTCGCGTGCGCCACCGCCGGGCCAGCCGCTCCGGCGGCGGGTGCGCGGGAATGTTCGGGCCTACGATGGGGTTCCACGAGCACAGACTTCACCGTTGGGAGAGCAGCGTGACCACCCCCACCCCGATCAGGGACGTCATCATCATCGGTTCCGGTCCCGCCGGGTACACCGCCGCCCTCTATACCGCCCGCGCGAGCCTCAAGCCGCTGGTCATCGAGGGTGCGCAGTCCGGTGGCGCGCTCATGACCACCACCGAGGTGGAGAACTTCCCCGGCTTCCCGGACGGGCTGCATCGGCCCGGACCTGATGGACAACATGCGCAAGCAGGCCGAGCGCTTCGGCGCCGAGCTGCTCACCGACGACGTCACCGAGGTCGACCTCACCGGCAAGGTGAAGGTGGTCAAGGTCGGCGATCAGGAGTACCGCGCGCACGCCGTGATCCTCGCCACCGGCTCGGCGTGGCGTCCGCTGGGCGTGCCGGGCGAGCAGGAGCTGCTCGGCCACGGTGTCTCGTCCTGTGCCACCTGTGACGGCTTCTTCTTCCGTGGCCAGGACATCGTCGTGGTCGGCGGCGGTGACTCGGCCATGGAGGAGGCGACCTTCCTCACCCGGTTCGCCGGACCGGTCACGATCGTCCACCGCCGGGACGAGTTCCGCGCCAGCAAGATCATGGTCCAGCGGGCGCTGGACAACCCGAAGATCAAGGTCCGCTGGAACTCCGTGGTGACCGAGGTGCTCGGCGCCGACGGCAAGGTGAGCGGCGTGAAGGTCCAGGACGTGCAGACCGGCGAGGAGGCCACGCTGGACGTGACCGGCGTCTTCGTCGCGATCGGCCACGACCCGCGCAGCGAGCTGTTCAAGGGTCAGGTGCACCTGGACGAGTCCGGCTACGTCATGGTCGCCGCGCCCACCACGCTGACCAACCAGGCCGGCGTCTTCGCGGCCGGCGACGTGGTCGACCACACCTACCGGCAGGCCATCACGGCGGCCGGCACCGGCTGTGCCGCGGCGCTCGACGCCGAGCGTTACGTGCTCGACCTGCCGATCGACCCGACCTGATCCCCGTACCCACCGCACCCGCGTAACCCCGAATGAGGAGATCCCTGTGGGAGCCAACACCAAGAACGTGACCGACGCGAGCTGGACGGCTGACGTCCTGCAGGCCGACGGGCCAGTCCTCGTCGACTTCTGGGCCGAATGGTGCGGCCCGTGCCGCAAGGTCGCGCCGGTTCTCGACGAGATCGCCAGCTCCGAGCTCGGCACCAAGGTGCAGATCGTGAAGCTGAACATCGACGAGAACCCCAACACTGCGCGTGACTACGGCATCATGTCGATTCCGACGCTCACCGTCTTCAAGGGTGGCGAACCGGTGCAATCCGTGCTCGGCGTCCAGCCCAAGGGCACGATCGTCAAGATGATCGAGAACGCACTGTAATCGCCTGACCCCGCAGCGGGTTGGTAAGGCCCGCGATTTGGCGGGAGTACGCTGATATGCAATCGTGGCCGGCCGGGTCCCTCGTGGACCCGGCCGGAATGTGTTGCGGGTACGTAGAAACTGTTGTGGGCAAAGAGATTTCCAGTTCGCTGGGGCCGGGTACCGAACTTCGCCCCGGCCGGGTATCGAGAGGAGCGACCAGGCGCGTGCAGCTCATCAGGCTTGGAGACACTGGTCCAGCCGCCGCGGAGATCCGCGCATCCCTGGTCATGCTGGGGCTACTCAGCGAAGGGCGGCACGCCGCTCCCGAGAACCCGGACAACGTGCTCTTCGACGCCGCCGTGGAACTCGCGCTCCGTGAGTTCCAGCAGTCGCGTGGCCTCACGCGCCGACGGCATCGTCGGCCCGGAGACCTGGCGAGCGCTGGTCGCGTCCCGCTGGCGGCTCGGCGACCGGGTGCTGCGGCGCTCGGTCAACGACCCGATGGTCGGCGACGACGTGCACACCCTGCAGGAGCGCCTGCTGGAGATGGGCTACGACGTCGGCCGGGCGGACGGCATCTTCGGTGCCCGCACCGAGCGTGCCCTGCGGTCGTTCCAGCGTGAGTGCGGCCTGATCGCCGACGGCGGCTTCGGCCCGAGCACCATGCGCGCGCTGCGCCAGCTCGGCCGCAAGGTCGTCGGCGGCCGGCCGCAGATGCTCCGCGAGTCGGCGATGATCTACCACGCCGGCCCGCACCTGATCGGCAAGCGGATCGTGATCGACCCGGGCCACGGCAGCACCGACGCCGGCTGGGTCGTGCAGGACGGCGACACCACCTGGACCGAGGCGCAGCTCACGTTCGACCTGGCGTCCCGCCTCGAGGGCCGGTTCGCGTCGATCGGCGTCCGGGCCGACCTGACCCGAGGCCCCGACACCGACGCCACCAACGCCGAGCGGGCGGAGTTCGCCAACGCGCTCGGCGCCGACGTGATGATCAGCATCCACCTGGACGGTCACCACAACCCCGACGCCCAGGGCCTGGCCAGCTACCACTTCGGCACCGGCTCGGGCACCACCTCCACCGTCGGTGAGCGGCTCGCGGCGCTGGCCCAGCGGGAGATCGTGGCCCGCACCGGCCTGACCGACTGCCACATCCACGCCAAGACCTGGGAGCTGCTCCGGCTCACCCGGATGCCGGTCGTGCAGATCGAGGTCGGCTACCTCACCTCGCCGACCGACCGGGCGTCGATCATCGATCCTTCGTTCCGGGACACCGTCGCCGAGGCGATCCTGATCGCCGTGCAGCGGGTGTTCCTGCCGGTGGACGCGGACGTGAAGACCGGCACGCTGGACGTGACCGCGCTCCGAGCGATGCAGCTGAGCTAGGACGCAACCCTGCGATTTGGGCGACATCTTCTCGGCTATCCGCGAGAAGATGTCGCCCAGATCCGCTTCAGGGGCGGGGCCGAAGGGCCGCCGCAGGTCAGACCTCGGAGGACGAGCGGGTGGCCCCGCCGAGCACGATCGGCGGGCTCATCGAGCCGAGCAGCTTCTCCAACGCGTACTCCACGTCGGACTTCCAGGACAGCGCGGTGCGCAGCTCCAGCCGCAGCCGCGGGTACCGGTGGTGCGGGCGGACCGTCTTGAAGCCCACCGAGAGCAGGTAGTCGGCCGGCACCATGCAGTTCCTGGTCTCCCACTGCAGGTCGGCGAAGGCCTCGATGGCCTTGATGCCCCGCTTGGTGAGGTCCTTCGCGACGCCCTGGACCAGCATCCGGCCGAGCCCGCCACCGGCGAACTCCGGCACGATGTGCGCGGTCATCAGCAGCGCCGCGTCCGCGCTCACCGGGCTGGTCGGGAAGGCCACCGACCGCGGCACGTACGCCGGCGGGGCGAAGAGCACGTAGCCGGCGGGCACCCCGTCGACGTAGACGAGCTTGCCGCAGGAGCCCCACTCCAGCAGCGTCGCGGAGAGCCAGGCCTCCTTCTCCAGGTCGGGGCAGCCGGCCTCAGCGCCCGCTCCCGGGCCACCGGATCGAGCTCCCAGAAGATGCACTTGCGGCATCGGCTGGGCAGGTCTTCCAGAGTGTCGAGGGTCAGATTGACCAAACGCCGGGACATTACGGGCGCACCTCACAGCGGGTGAGGACGGGAGCGACGAATCGCGGCACCGGGCGACTCCCCATCGGCGCGTACATGTCGGCAGGCGAACCTTCTCATGGTATGGCCAACATCGCCGACACGGAAGAGGGCGTGCCGAGCTCGGTATGCTCGGCGACGCTCGATGCCGTCATGCCGTCTGCGGCGACGGAGGTGGCTGCATGAGCGGCACGACCCTGGACGACTACACCGATCGGTACGCGCAGCGTGTGCGTGGCATGGCGGTCTCCGAGATCCGCGCACTGTTCGCCGTGGCAAGCCGGCCGGAGGTCGTCTCGCTCGCCGGGGGCATGCCGTTCGTCTCGGCGCTGCCGCTGGACGAGATCGCGGAGCTCACCGCCAAGGCGATCCGCGAGAAGGGTGCCGTCGCGCTCCAGTACGGCTCCGGCCAGGGTGAGCCCCGGCTGCGCGAGCTGATCTGCGAGGTGATGGCGCTCGAGGGCGTGGACGCCTCCGCCGACGACATCGTGGTGACGGTCGGCTCGCAGCAGGGGCTGGACCTGATCGCCCGGATCTTCCTCGACCCCGGCGACGTCGTGCTGGCCGAGGCCCCGTCGTACGTGGGCGCGCTCGGCACGTTCGCCGCCGCCGAGGCCGACGTGGTGCACGTGGCCATGGACGCCGACGGGCTCCAGCCCGAGGCGCTGCGCGAGGCCCTGGTGCGGCTCAAGGCCGAGGGTCGCCGGGTCAAGTTCCTCTACACGGTGCCGAACTTCCACAATCCCGCCGGCGTCACGCTCAGCGAGTCACGCCGGGACGAGGTGATCGCCCTCGCCGAGGAGCACGACCTCCTGGTCATCGAGGACAACCCGTACGGCCTGCTCGGCTTCGAGGACGCGCCGGGCCGGGCGCTGCGGGCGCGGTCGCACGATCGGGTCATCTACCTCGGCTCGTTCTCCAAGACGTTCGCCGCCGGGCTCCGGACCGGCTGGGTGCTCGCGCCGCACGCGGTGCGCGAGAAGCTCGTGCTGATGAACGAGGCGCAGCTGCTCAGCCCGTCGCTCTTCACCCAGACGGTGGTCACCGAGTACCTGGAGCACCACCCGTGGCGCGAGCAGGTGAAGGTGTTCCGCGAGCTCTACCGGGAGCGCCGCGACGCCACGCTGGACGCGCTGACCACGATGATGCCGGCGGGCGTCACCTGGACCCACCCGCGCGGCGGGTTCTACGTCTGGATGACGCTGCCCGAGGGCATGGACAGCAAGGCGATGATCCCGCGGGCGCTGACCCACAAGGTGGCGTACGTGCCGGGCGTCGGCTTCTACTCCGACGGCAGCGGCCAGCGCGAGCTGCGGCTCTCGTACTGCTACCCGGAGCCGGACCGGATCCGCGAGGGCATCCGCCGGCTCGCCGCCGTGCTGAGCGAGGAGACCGAGCTGCGCCAGGTCTTCGGCACCCGAGGATCCACTGTGGATCCGCGCCGGCGCGGGCTGGAGACGCCGGGTCCCGAGCTCCAGGTGAGCTGACGGATACTGAGATGACGCGGCCGGGGCACCTCGGCCGCCCGCAAGGGGAGCGAGAGCGGCGCGGTGGAAAGATCTTTGTGCGGTACGCACGGCTGCTGGCGGACATCGGCGGGCCGGCGTGAGTAAGCGGGTGCTGGTTCTGGCCGGCGGGCTCTCCTACGAGCGCGACGTCTCGCTCCGTTCCGGCCGCCGGGTCGTGGAGGCGCTGCGCCGCGCCGGCGTGGAGGCCACCGTCCGCGATGCCGACTCCGGCCTGCTCGCCGCGCTGGACGCCGAGCGGCCGGACGCCGTGGTCATCGCGCTGCACGGTGCGATCGGCGAGGATGGCGCGCTCCGCGGCGTGCTGGACCTGGTCGGCGTGCCGTACGTCGGCCCCAGCGCGCAGGCGAGCCGGGTCGCGTGGGACAAGCCGTCCGCCAAGGCCGAGCTCCGCGAGGCCGGCATCCCCACGCCCGACTGGGTGGCGCTGCCGCACGAGACCTTCCGCGAGCTCGGCGCGCAGTCGGTGCTCGACCGGATCATCGACCGGCTCGGCCTGCCGCTGATGGTCAAGCCGGCGCAGGGCGGTTCCGGGCTGGGCGCGCACGCGGTGCACCTCGCCGAGGATCTGCCGGCCGCGATGGTGGGCTGCTTCGGATACGGCGACACGGCGCTGATCGAGCGATTCGTGGACGGCACCGACGTCGCGGTCACGGTCGTCGACTCGGGCAACGGACCGGTGGCGCTGCCGGCCGTGGAGATCGTGCCGGCCGACGGCGTCTACGACTATGCCGCGCGCTACACCGCCGGCACGACGACCTGGCACGCGCCGGCCCGGCTGGCGCCCGCGATCGCGCCAGAAGGTGGCGTCGATCGCGGTCGCCGCGCACCGGGCGTTGGCGCTCGGCGATCTGTCCCGGGTCGACCTGCTCGTGTCGCGGGACGGCGGGGTGCACGTCCTCGAGGTGAACGTCTCGCCCGGCCTGACCGAGACCAGTCTGCTGCCGATGGCGGTGCAGGCCGCCGGACTCGATCTCGGGGTGCTGCTGCGCGATCTGGTCGACCTCGCGATCGCGCGATCGGCGTCAACTCCCCGAACCGCCGCTCACTCGAACTGATTTTTCGTCGACCCGAGGGCCGGGCCACGCGATGCCGGCGCGCCACTGAAGCCGCATTTCGGACACCGCTCTGACCTGGGAAAACGTCGTCAGAGGTCCACAGAGGCCATAACTCGGCCCTGGCCATACTCCGGTATGGCTCCAAAATGGGCATGTTTCGCGGGCATCGCGGATCGCCCGCAAATCGGGTCATTTTCGCGCCGTCTTGCCACAGTGGACAGTTGTTTCGCCGCGATCGGGGCGCCCCGACCCCGCGGTTTGGGCGACATCTTCTCGGTCCTGGCCGGGACGATGTCGCCCAAAGCGAATTCAGCGGCGGGCACCAATGGCGGCGCGACGGCCGCGGCGCGGGGGCGCGGCGCGGCACTGGCGGCGGCGGAACGGGTGCGCCGGCCGAGCAAGTTGCTGACACGGTTCGTTCCGGTGCCGCCGCTGCCCGAGCGCCTAGGCGGTGGCGTCGTCCGGGCCGAGGTCGAGCCAGAAGTGGACCTCGTCGCGATCGTCGCCGGGCCGGACCCGGATCGCGCCGGGGATGCGGCCGACTTCGCGGTAGCCGCAGCGAAGATAGAAGCTCCTCGGCACCGGTGCCGCCGCGGGTCATCAAGGTCAGCGCCTCGAGCCCGAGCTGATCCCGAGCGACCTTCGCCGCGTCGGCCATCAGCCGCCGGCCCAGGCCGCCGCCCTGCCAGTCCGGATCGACCTGGACGCGATACACGGTGCGCCAGTGCCGGCGCAGGTGGCTCTCGCTCTCGGCCAGCAGCAGCCAACCGATGACGCGGTAGTCCACCGCCTCGTCGGCGCTCGCGCTGGCCGCCGTACCGTTCACGGCTGCCAGGGCGGCACCGTCGCCCTCAGCGCCTCGCACGCCCCCCTCGGTCGCTGCTTCGCTCGCGGCATCGGCCGGCACGGCGAGGCAGACCAGGGTGTCCTCACGGGCCGCCACCCGGGCGAACGAACGCTCGGCGGTAGGCAGCACGTCCTCGGCGACGACCGGCGGCACGAAGCCCACCGCGCCGCCCGCGTTCGTGACCCGCACCCACATGTCCACCAGCTGTGCGCGGAGCGCGGGCGTGAGCGGCGGGTCGACCAGGACCACGGGCTCGCCCGAGCTGGCCCCGACCAACGCCGACACGTCCAGCTCCGATTCGAGCGTGCGGGATCCGGCCGAAGCACCGTCCGGCCGCGCGGTGAGGTCGGTCATCCCTTCTCCACCCGGACGTGCACGCCCATCGTCTCGGCGATCCGCTCCAGGTCGTCGACCGAGCCGAACTCGATCGTGATCCGCCCCTTGCGCCGGCCGAGGTCGACCTTGACCCGGGTCTCGAACTTGTCGGCGAGCCGGTCGGCCAGGTCCTCCAGGCCGGGGGAGCGGGGCTTGGCACGGCGCGCGGCCGGAGCCTTCTTCGCCGGCGACTCGGAGGCGGCCAGCGCGACGATCTCCTCGGTGGCGCGCACCGAGAGTCCCTCGGCGACGATCCGCTGCGCGAGCTCCTCCTGGGCCTCCTGGGTACCGAGCGCCAGTAGTGCACGGGCGTGACCGGCCGAGAGCACGCCAGCCGCGACCCGGCGCTGCACCACGGGCGGGAGGTTGAGCAGGCGGATCGTGTTCGAGATCTGCGGCCGGCTGCGGCCGATCCGCTGGGCCAGCTCCTCCTGCGTCACGCCGAACTCGGCCAGCAGCTGCTGGTACGCGGCGGCCTCTTCGAGCGGGTTGAGATTCGACCGGTGAATGTTCTCCAGCAGCGCGTCCCGGAGCATCACGTCGTCCGAGGTGTCCCGGACGATCGCGGGAATGGTCTCGCGGCCGATCGCCTTGGTCGCCCGCCAGCGCCGCTCGCCCATGATCAGCTCGTAGTGGCCGGGGGAGATCTCCCGGACGACCACCGGCTGCAGGATGCCGACCTCGGTGATGGACGCCTTGAGCTCCTCCAGCGCCTCCTCTTCGAAGACGGTCCGCGGCTGCTTGGCGTTCGGGACGATCGAGTCGACCGGCAGCTCCAGGAACTTGGCGCCGGGAACGGGCTCCAGATCAGGCCCACCGCGCCTCGTGACCGCCGGACCGACCGTGACGAGGACTCCTGCGGCGGTGCGCCGCGAGCCGATCGGCGGGGGAGCCCTGCATCGCGGCCACCGGCGGGCGACGTGATCGTCATGCCGCCCGTGCCCGTCTCCGTGGGTACCGGGCCGGTCGGGATCAGCGCCCCGAGTCCACGACCGAGTCCACCGCGACGGTTGCTCATGATGTTGCCCCCAAGGTTGCGCCTGCGCCCCGTGCCGCGATCTCGCGGGCGGCCGCCAGATAGCTGGTCGCACCCCGCGATCCCGGGTCGTACGTGATGACCGACTGACCATATCCCGGCGCTTCGGAGACCCGGACACTCCGCGGGATGACCGCGTCGAGCACCTGATCCGGGAAGTGGCCGCGCACCTCGGCGGCGACCTGGTCGGCGAGCTTGGTCCGCCCGTCGTACATCGTCAGCAGGATCGTGGAGACCCGGACGTCGTTGTTGAGGTGCGCCCGCACGAGGTCCACGTTGCGGAGAAGCTGACCCAGCCCCTCCAGCGCGTAGTACTCGCACTGGATCGGGATCAGCACCTCGCGGGCGGCGACGAGCGCGTTGACCGTGAGCAGTCCCAGCGACGGCGGGCAGTCCACGAAGACGTAGTCGATCTGCTCCGGGTAGGAGTCGATCGCGCGCCGGAGCCGGGACTCTCGAGCCACCACGGAGACGAGTTCGATCTCCGCGCCGGCGAGGTCGATCGTGGCCGGCACACAGAAGAGGTTGGGGACGCCCTCGACCTGGACGGCCGCCTCGGCGATGTCCATCCCCTCGACGAGGACCTCGTACGCGCTCGGTACGCCGGCGTGGTGCGGCACGCTCAGACCGGTCGACGCGTTCCCCTGCGGGTCGAGGTCGACCACCAGGACCCGACTCCCGTGCAGCGCGAGCGCGACCGCCAGGTTCACCGTCGTGGTGGTCTTGCCGACGCCACCCTTCTGGTTGGCGACGCCGAGCACCCGTCGATGCGGCGGACGGGGGAGGCTGGTGCCGGACGGATTCAGGACCGCGACCGCCCGCTTCGCCTCTGCGGCGATGAGCAGGTCGTCGTCCGTTTCACGTGAAACATGGTCGACCTGGCTCGCCATCGCTCCGGTCAATGGATCCGTTTCACGTGAAACATCGGCGGCCGGGGCGCCCCGGTAGGTGCTCGGTGTTTCACGTGAAACGGTCGCGTTATCGAGCATCTCGCGGATGCGGCGGTGACTCTCATCCGCAGCCCCCTCGGTGTTGGTGGGGGGGTGCGCGGCGTCGCTCACGTCGATCTCCTCGACCTGGTCGGTATTCGGCTGGACGCGCGCTTCGACGCGCTTCACCTCGGCCCGGTGGGTGGATGTCCGATCGAGCGCAGCGGGTCCGGAAACAAGCCCTCCGGCGGCGATTCGATCGGTGTCCCCCGACCGTACCGGTACAGCACCCGCCGGCCCAGCCGTGCGGGCAACAACGTCGGTTAGTTGTGCGGTGTCCATCGTCACGTCATCAGATTGAGACCGCTCGGGGGCCGGCCAGCCGAGCTCACTCGCCCGCCGGGAGAGTGGCCGGCCGGCTACCAGTGCACCGGCACCGGCCCAAGGGCGGTTCCGCCAGGGCGCCAAGCGGACGGCGGCACGTCAGCGGAGCGAGTCCCGCGGACCCGCGCGCCGCCGATCCGGGCACCACCCACGAGAGCTCCGCCGACCCGTCCGCCGGCCAGCCGAGGACTCGCGTCCGGCCCCAGGTTCATCGCGCGGAGTGCCGCTCCCGCACGAGCCAGTCCCGGCGCCAGTTCCGGGCGGTGGGGGAGTCCAGCCTGACCGAGCCGTCAGCCAGTCGCCATCGCCCACCGAGCCAACTCGGCGGCCACGCCAACGAGCTGCGTCGCCGAGGCCGCACCAGCCTCCACTCCGCGGACGCCGGCGCTCCGACGCTGACTCAGCCGACCCGGCCGAGTCAGCGCTTCAGTGTGCGCAGCCGACCCATCGCACTCCGCCGCCGCAGGAGCTCCCGGCACACCAGCTCCGCCGCGCCGGAGCAGCCGGCACCGCCGGCGCACTCACCCCCGGGCGGCCCGCCCCAGCACCCGTCCCGGGCCGCCAGCCGCCGCACGACCCGCCATCGCTCGACCCGCCGCCGGCGCATCCGGCTCAGCCGCCGCCGTGGCATCCAGTCCCGCCACGGCGGACCGATCAGCCGGCCCCTCGATCAGCGTCCCCGAACCCAACCGGTTCGGCGCCATCCCGGTCCGGGTGCAGCCGCCCCTCGGCCACCCCAACGGACTCGGGCGCCGCACCGGCGACGCTGTCCTCTTCATCTGTTCCGCTTCCCCTTCTGGCGACCACCGCCCCGCGCCGGAGCACCGATCAGCGGTACTTCCACCACGGTCGTCGGAGGGTCGACCACCCCCCGGCCGCACTCGTGGATACGAGCCGGCCCACCCCCGACCCGACGCATCGCCGGGCCATGTTCCGCGACCTCGTCGGCCGCGGTCGATCCCTTCATCGCCAGCATCCGTCCGCCCGGCTCGACCAGCGGCAGGCACCAGCCCGCCAACCGGTCCAGCGGAGCGACCGCCCGTGCCGTCACGACCGAGGCCGAGATCCGCCCCACCGACTCCTCGGCCCGCCCCCGGACCACGGTCACCCCGGCGAGCCCGAGTTCCTCGACCACCTCGTCGAGGAACGTGACCCGCCGCGCGAGCGGCTCCAGCAGGGTGATCCTCAGGTCCGGCCGCGCGATCCCGAGCACGATGCCGGGCAGCCCGGCCCCGCTGCCGACGTCCACCACGGTCGCGCCGTCGGGCAGCAGTTCACCCAACACCGCACAGTTCAGCAGGTGCCGGTCCCAGAGTCGCGGCGCCTCGCGGGGGCCGATCAAACCGCGTACCACTCCGGTGGTCGCGAGCAGGTCCGCGTACCGCACAGCCAACGGAAGCCGGTCGCCGAAGAGTCTGACCCGAGACAGCAGCGAGCCCCGCCGGCGGACCGGCGGGGCTCGGCTGCGACTCGCCCTCGGGCGGCGTCTGGATCGTCACTCGGCCGGCAGGACGACGACGAAACGGTCGGGCTCGTCGCCCTCGGACTCGCTGCGCACCCCGTCGATCGCGGCGATCGCGTCGTGCACGACCTTCCGCTCGAACGGGTTCATCGGGTCCAGCGCGACCGAGTCACCGATCGACTTGACCTGCTCGGCCGCGTTCTTCGCCACGGCCACCAGCTCGGCGCGGCGCTGGGCGCGGTAGCCGCCGACGTCCAGCATCAGCCGGCTGCGGACGCCGGTCTGCTGCACCACGGCGAGGCGGGTCAGCTCCTGCAGCGCGTCGAGGGTGGCGCCGTTCGGGCCGACCAGCGGGGTCAGGCCCTTGCCGACGACGGCGACGATCGCGCGGTCGCCCTCGACGTCGAGGTCGATGTCACCGTCGTAGTCGACGATGTCGAGCAGCCGCTCGATGTAGTCACCGGCGATGTCGCCCTCGCGCACGAGGAGGTCGGTGCCCGGCTTGGCCGGCTCCTCGGTCAGCTCGTCGGTGGTGGTGGTCGTCTCGCTCATTCTGGTCACTCCGTATATCGAGGCTGTGCGCGGCGCCGTGGTCCGAGGCGTCCCGCCCAGCCGGGGGAGAGGTCGAGAGGTGTCACCAGCGCCGCCGGTGGACACCGCTAGCGCCGGCCGCCCTTGCGCTTGCGGTTGCGGGCGTCCTGCGGGCGGCGGGCGCCGGACTGGTTGGGGGTCGAGCCGGTCGGCTCCGAGGCGCGGCCGTTCACCGCGGCGCCGGCATCGTCCACGTTGGACTCTCGCGGTCGGCTTGGCGGTGTCGTCGGCCGCGGCGGCGGCGTCGGCGGCCAGTGACTCGGCCGACTCGACGACCGTGGCCTTCGGCTTGGCGCCCTTCTTGGGGTTGACCGGCTTCACGCCCGGCTTCGGCGCGAGCGCCTTGGCGGTCTCCGCGGAGACCTCCTTCGCCTTGGCGTTCATGTTCGGCGGCGGCATCTTCTTCAGGACCCAGAACTGCTGGCCCATCGAGAACAGGTTCGTGGTCACCCAGTAGATGACGACACCGATCGGGAAGAGCGCGCCGGAGACCAGCAGCGAGGCCGGGATGCCGTAGAGCATGAACTTCTGGATCATCGCCTGCGTCGGGTCGCTGTTCTTCCCGGTCCGCGCGATCATCTGCTTCTGCGTCAGGTAGGTCGTCGCGACCATGATCAGCACCAGGACGCCAGCCACGATCTGAACGTTCAGCCGGTCGGCCTCGAGCGCTTCCAGCTTCGCCGAGGGCGAGTTGAACGCGCCGGCGAGCGGGGCGCCGAACAGCTTGGCCGCGGCGGCGGACGTGAACTCGCTCCCGGACCAGAAGTACTCGTTGATCATCGCGACCTTGTACGGCGTCCTTGGTCGGGTCGATCAGCTTGAGCACGTGGAACAGGCCGAGGAAGACCGGGATCTGCAGGAACATCGGCAGGCAGCCCATCAGCGGGTTGGCCTTCTCCCGCCGGTAGAGCTCCATCACCTCTTTCTGCAGGGTCTCCTTGTCGTTCTTGTACTTGTCCTGGAGCGCCTTCACCTGCGGCTGCAGGGTCTGCATGGCGCGTTGGGACTTGATCTGCTTCACGAACACCGGGAACAGGATGATCCGCACGGTGATGACGAGGAAGACGATCGCGAGCACCCAGGCGAAGTACGACCCCGGGCCGAACAGCGCCGACCACAGGTCGTGCCATCTCAGCAGGACCCACGAGATCGCGATGTAGACCCAGTTCAGATTCCAGTCCACCGAGAGGCTCCAGACAGAAGGCGATTCGAACGGTCACGACGGGACGACTCGGCCGGGGGTGGCACCGGGTCGTACCCCCCAGGGTGGAACGGCTGGCACCGCAAGATGCGCCAGACCGAGAGCGCTAGCCCCCGGACCGCACCATGTACCTGCAGAGCTTCCAGCGTGTACGCGCTGCAACTCGGATGGAACCGGCAGCGCGGTGGGATTACGGGGCTCAGCCATCGACGGTACGCCACCACGGGGGCACTGAGCGCCGCGACCAGCCAGCGGGAGGCAGCGCGTCGGGGCAGCCGGGGACCAGCCATCACGGGGCGGTGACGCCGGCGCGCGACAGCAGCCGGCGCAGCGCGTCGTCGAGGTCTCGGCCGAGCACCTCTGAAGAACGGACGGCGGCCGACGGGAGTGCCCGCACCACCAGGCGGCTCCCGGCGGGCAGCTCGCCCAGCCGGTCGCGCACCAGGTGCCGCAGCCGCCGGGCCACCAGGTTGCGGATCACCGAGTTGCCGACGGCTCGGGACACGACGAAGCCGGCCCTGGTCGGGCCGGCTTCGGGCTGCGCCGTGCTGCGCATGTCCAGATGCACCACAAGACCGCCGCGGCCGGCTCTGTGCCCGCCCCGGACGGTCTGGGTGAATTCGTCGCGGCGACGCAGCCGCGCGTTCGCTGGCAGCACGCCGTCGCCTACAAGATCAGGCGGAGAGGGTCTTGCGGCCCTTGAGGCGACGCGCCGCAAGGATCGCGCGGCCGGCGCGGGTACGCATGCGCAGCCGGAAGCCGTGCGTCTTAGCGCGGCGGCGGTTGTTCGGCTGGAAGGTGCGCTTGCTCACGTCAACGTCTCCGATACGGCTATGGTGCTGCGGGCAGGGCCACCGAACGGTTTCAGCCGATTCGGACGGCCATCCCGCCGCTCAGAACTGGGCGCGCGTAACCACCGGAACGAGCCCGGTCGCGGCCATAGGCCGTATCAGCGTACGGCCCGCCCCACCAGAGGGTCAAACACGGCCCCATCGACACGCCGCTCCCCGCTCCGGAGCCGCCCGCGGACCCGGTCGCAGCCTGTGGACAACTTCTTGTTCGGCCGACATCGACGCTGTTAGCGTCCCCGTTCTCCGGTCTTTGTCCGCGGCAGTGTCGCAGGCATCCGACCCTCGCCGTGGTCCGTAGGCTGGGCCCGTGGATCGACCGTCCGGAGGCACACCGAAGCTGGGGGGAACGGCGACGGCGGTGGGCCCCGGGAAGTGAGCCCGCTGCATACACAGGGTGTGGAAAGCCGTGTGGACAGTGAGATCGGGTGTCGGTTTCGGCGCCTGAGCAGCGAAGCAGGAGGGGACGAAGGTGGCCGAGGATAACGTCGACCTCGACGTGATCTGGGCGGCGGCGACCGAGAGTCTCGCCGACGACGCGCTCAGCCCGCAGCAACGAGCGTGGATGCGGTTGACCCGCCCCCTCGCGCTGGTCGAGGACACCGCGCTACTCGCGGCTCCGAACCAGTTCGCCAAGGACGCCTTCGAGAGCCGGCTCCGCCCGGTCATCACCGAGGCGATCGCCCGCCAGCTGGGCCGGCCGGTGACCGTCGCGGTCACGGTCCGCCCGAGCGACGAGCGAGCGGCCAGCGAGGATCGGCAGCAGCCGCGCCAGCCGGAGGAGCAGCAGCCCGGCCCGGCGCACCAGTACGGCGCAGCCCGACCAGCGCCCCGGCTACGACCAGGACTACAGCGCCCCCCGGCCGGAGCCGCACGACCCGTACCGCCACGCGATGCCGTCGGGCACCGCCATCGACCCGTACCAGAGCACCCCCCGGCCGGGCCCCAGCGAGCAGCAGCGCGGCGGCCAGCCCGGCGGCGAGCGCGGCGACCAGCGCCGGCCCGCCGAGCCGGAGCCCTACGGCGGCGGCCCGGCGTTCGGTGACCGCAGCGGCTTCCGCCCCGGCCGCTACAGCGAGGAGCTGGCCGGTGACCGGCACGCGCCGCCGGCCGACCAGCCGCCGCTCGGCCGCGTGGTCGAGCTGCCCACCCGCGGCACCGGCCGGGACGACCACCGGCACCGGCCGCAGGCCGAGCCCGCCCGGCTGAACCCGAAGTACACGTTCGAGACGTTCGTCATCGGCTCGTCCAACCGGTTCGCCCACGCGGCCGCGGTGGCGGTGGCCGAGGCGCCGGCGAAGGCCTACAACCCGCTGTTCGTCTACGGCGGCTCCGGGCTGGGCAAGACCCACCTCCTGCACGCGATCGGGCACTACGCCCAGAGCATCGGCACGGCGCGCACGGTGCGGTACGTCTCGACGGAGGAGTTCACCAACGACTTCATCAACTCGCTCCGGGACGACAAGACCCAGGCGTTCCAGCGCCGCTACCGGGACGTCGACATCCTGCTCGTCGACGACATCCAGTTCTTGGAGAACCGGGAGCGGACGCAGGAGGAGTTCTTCCACACGTTCAACACCCTGCACAACGCGAACAAGCAGATCGTCATCTCCTCCGACCGCTCGCCCAAGCAGCTGTCGACGCTGGAGGACCGGATGCGGACCCGGTTCGAGTGGGGCCTGCTCACCGACATCCAGCCGCCCGACCTGGAGACCCGGATCGCGATCCTGCGGAAGAAGGCCGCCCAGGAGCGGCTCGCCGCGCCGCCGGAGGTGCTGGAGTTCATCGCCAGCAAGATCTCCAGCAACATCCGCGAGCTCGAGGGCGCGCTGATCCGGGTGACCGCGTTCGCGAGCCTCAACCGGCAGCCGGTGGACATGGGGCTGGCCGAGGTGGTCCTCAAGGACCTCATCCCGGAGGGCGGCGGCCCGGAGATCACCGCGGCGACGATCATGGCCGCCACGGCCGAGTACTTCAGCCTCACGATGGACGACCTGTGCGGCTCGTCGCGCTCCCGGGTGCTGGTGAACGCCCGCCAGGTCGCCATGTACCTCTGCCGCGAGCTGACGGACCTCTCGTTGCCGAAGATCGGCCAGACGTTCGGCGGCCGGGACCACACCACGGTCATGCACGCCGACCGCAAGATCCGATCGCAGATGGCGGAGCGGCGTTCGCTCTACAACCAGATCGCCGAGCTGACCAACCGCATCAAGCAGCGGGCCCAGCAGTGAGCTCCGCCATTCGTAGCTATCGGACATCGATATCGGCTGCCGACGATTCGCCCTTCACCGGGCAGACCGCGATCCACATCAGAAGTGCACAGGTTGGGGACAACGCTGTGGACGACGGTGGACAACGCTGTGTGAAGGTCACAGGCACTGTGACTATCGACAGGCAGGCTCGATTCATCCCCAGTTCGCCCCCAGCTGGTCCACATGGCCTCATGGCCTCTGACCAGCCAAAACGGCGGTTCTCCACATTACCCACACTAGCTACTACTACGACCAACAGATCTATCTGGCGAGAAAATCAACAGCAACAGGGGCTGGGGATGTTGGGGACAACGCCCCTCCGGCCTCGAATTTCCACTCCAATCAACGAACATCGCAGGAGGCACGGGATGAAGTTCCGGGTCGAGCGTGAGGCGCTCGCGGACGCGGTCGCCTGGACGGCCAAGAGCCTGCCGGCGCGCCCACCGGTACCGGTTTTGGCGGGGGTCCTGCTCGAAGTCGACAACCACCGGCTGACCGTTTCCGGTTTCGACTACGAGGTGTCCAGCCAGATGGGCGTGGACGTGCAGGCCGAGACGGCCGGCCGGGTGCTGGTCTCCGGCCGGCTCCTCGCCGAGATCACCAGGGCACTGCCGCACCAGCCGGTGCACGTGGAGGTGACCGGGCCGCGGGCGGAGATCACCTGCGGCACCGCGCGCTTCACGCTGCCGACGATGCCGGTCGAGGACTACCCCTCGCTGCCGGACATGCCCGCGGTCGCCGGCGCGATCGACTCGGACGACTTCGCCCAGGCGGTCGCCCAGGTCGCCATCGCGGCCGGCCGGGACGACACGCTCCCGGTGCTCACCGGCGTGCGGCTGGACATGGAGGGCGAGAAGCTCACCATGATCGCCACCGACCGGTACCGGCTCGCGATCCGTGACCTGACCTGGCGGCCGGGCGTCGCGGACGCCAGCCTGCACGCGCTGGTGCCGGCGAAGACGCTGTCGGACACCGCCAAGGCGATGGCGGCCGGCAAGGAAGTCACCCTCGCGCTCAGCCAGGGCGGCACCGGCGAGGGCATGATCGGTTTCTCCGGAGCCGGCCGGCGCACCACCACCCGCCTGCTGGACGGGGAGTTCCCGAAGGTCCGCTCGATCCTGCCGGAGAGCCACGGCGCTCAGGCCACGATCTCGGCGGCCGCGATGACCGAGGTGGTCAAGCGCGTCTCGCTGGTGGCCGAGCGGAACACCCCGGTGCGGCTCAGCTTCGCCGAGGGCGTGCTCACGGTCGAGGCCGGCGGCACCGACGACGCGCGGGCGTCCGAGTCGATGGACGCCGAGTACGAGGGCGACGAGCTGACCATCGCGTTCAACCCGCAGTTCCTGCTCGACGGGCTGACCGCGATCGGCACCGAGACCGCCGTGCTTTCCTTCACCGCGCCGACCAAGCCGGCGGTGCTCACGGGAAAGATCGACGATGACGCGGCGGTAAGCAGCTCCTCCGCGTACAGCTACGTGTTGATGCCGGTTCGGGTCTCGCACTGATCGAGCCGGCTCTACCGGATCACCAAGCGCTGACGACAGGGAGAAGTCGATGGATATCGGGCTCATCGGGCTCGGCAAGATGGGTGCCAACATGCGCGAACGGCTGCGTAATGCTGGTCACACCGTCCATCGGATACGCCCGCAGCCCCGAGCTGCGTGACGTGGACAGCCTGGAGGAGCTGGTCGGGGCCCTGGCTGCCCCCAGGGTCGTCTGGGTGATGATCCCGGCGGGCGACCCCACCCGGCAGACGATCCAGGAGCTCTCCGAGCTTCTGGAGCCCGGCGACGTGGTGGTGGAGGGCGGGAACTCCCGCTTCACCGACGACCAGGTGAACGCGAAGCTGCTCGCGGCCAAGGGCATCGAGTACCTCGACTGCGGCGTCTCCGGCGGCGTGTGGGGGCTGCAGAACGGCTACGCGCTCATGGTCGGCGGCGAGGCGGGCGACCGTGGCGAAGGTCAAGCCGATCTTCGACGCGCTCAAGCCGCCGTCCGACAGCGGCTTCGTCCACGCCGGGCCGGTGGGTGCCGGGCACTTCGCCAAGATGGTTCACAACGGCATCGAGTACGGGATGATGCAGGCCTACGCCGAGGGCTTCGAGCTCCTCGAGGCGGCCGAGATCGTGCAGGACGTGCCGGGCGTGCTGGAGAGCTGGACCCAGGGCACCGTGGTCCGCTCGTGGCTGCTCGACCTGCTGGTCCTCGCGCTCAAGGAGGACCCCAAGCTGGAAGAGATCAAGGGCTACGTCAACGACTCCGGCGAGGGGCGGTGGACCGTCGAGGAGGCGATCAACCACTCCGTGCCGATGCCCGTGATCTCGGCGGCGCTGTTCGCCCGGTTCGCCTCGCGGCAGGACGACTCGCCCGCGATGAAGGCCGTCGCGGCGCTGCGGAACCAGTTCGGCGGTCACGCCGTCACCAAGGCCGTGGCCGACGCGGCCGAGGCCGGCGCCGGTGGTCCCGGCACGACGACCGACACCTGAGCGCGTGTACGTCCGGCACCTCTCGCTGGTCGACTTCCGTAGCTACCCGACCGCGGAGCTAGCGCTGGAGCCGGGGCCGAGCGTGCTCGTCGGCCCCAACGGCCAGGGCAAGACGAACCTGGTCGAGGCCATCGGGTACGTCGCCACGCTCGGAAGTCACCGGGTGGCGACCGACGCGCCATTGGTGCGCGCCGGTGCCGCCCGGGCGGTGGTCCGGACCGCGATCGTCCAGGACAGCCGGGAACTCCTGGTCGAGCTGGAGATCGTGCCGGGCAAGGCGAACCGGGCCCGGCTCAACCGGTCCCCGGTGACCCGGCCGCGAGAGGTGCTGGGCGCGCTCCGCACGGTGCTGTTCGCGCCCGAGGATCTGGCGCTGGTCCGGGGCGACCCGAGCGAGCGGCGCCGGTTCATCGACGAATTGCTGGTCGCCCGGTCGCCCCGGTTCGCCGGGGTCCGGGCCGACTACGACCGGGTCCTCAAGCAGCGGAACGCGCTGCTCAAGACCTCGGCGTTCGCCCGTCGTTCGGCCGCGCGGTCGGGCGGGGCGAGCGGCGGTGCCGGCGATCTGCGCACGCTCGACGTCTGGGACGGCCACCTCGCCACCCTCGGCGCCGAGCTGCTGTCCGGCCGATTCGAGGCGCTTGGCCGCGCTCGCGCCGTACGTCGAGAAGGCGTACGACGCGGTGAGCAGCGGCAAGGGGCGGGCCCGGGTGTCGTACCGCTCCTCGATGACCGCCGACGAGGAGTCCAGGGCACCGGCCGATCTGGTCGCCGACCGCGAGGTCATCTCGGCCCAGCTGCTCGACGCGCTGGCCCGGGTCCGCGGCCAGGAGGTCGAGCGGGGCACCACGCTGGTCGGCCCGCACCGCGACGACCTGGTGCTCCAGCTGGGCGACCTGCCCGCGAAGGGGTACGCGAGCCACGGCGAATCCTGGTCGTACGCGCTCGCCCTGCGGCTGGCCAGCTACGACCTGCTCTGCGCCGACGGCGGCGAGCCGGTGTTGATCCTCGACGACGTGTTCGCGGAGCTGGACACCCAGCGCCGGGAACGCTTGGCTGACCTGGTGAGCAACGCGGAGCAGGTGCTGGTCACGGCCGCCGTCGCGCAGGACGTGCCGGAGGCGCTGAACGGTGCCCGCTTCGACGTGGCCGGCGGCGAGGTGCGCCATGTCCGGTGACGACGACCGCCGGCTCGGGTTCCGGGGGTGCGGCCGGCTCGGGCGGTTCCGCCGCTGGGGCTTCGGGCGACGCCGCCGGTGCCGCCGGGGAGCACGCCGAAGCTGAAGGGGCCGCAGCTGGCCCGCGCCGCGCTGGACGCCGCGCGCGCCTCGGGCCGCACGCCGAGCGGCCGCGAAGCGCCGACCCGGCGACGGTTCGGAGCCGCGCAAGCGGGGCTACTCCGGGCCGGGCGCCGACCCGCGCGATCCGCAGCCGTTCGGCCGGATGATCCAGCGCATGGTCGAGGACCGTGGCTGGGAGAAGACCACCGCCGAGGCGACCGTGCTCGGCTCCTGGGACCGCCTGGTCGGACCGGAGATCGCCGGCCACTGCCGTCCCGTGGGCCTCCGCGAGGGCGAGCTGACCCTGCAGGCCGAGTCCACCGCGTGGGCCACCCAGCTGCGGATGCTGACCGGCAAGCTGCTCGGCCGGATCAGTTCCGAGCTCGGCGCCAACGTGGTAACGAAGATCCGCGTGCACGGCCCGGCCGCCCCGAGCTGGAAGAAGGGCCCGCGCTCGGTTCCGGGACGCGGTCCGCGCGACACCTACGGCTGAGCCGCCCGCTCGCCTTCCGCTGAATCTCCCCGCTGCTGAGCGGGCGCTGCGCCATGCCCCGGCGCACCGTCCGCCCTTCGCCATGCCCGCGCGCGGCTTCAGCCCGACTTGTCCCCACCCTCGTCCCCAGATGTGGATAAGTATTGATCAATATTGATCAGACGAACCCGGAGAGCCCAGCGAGTTATCCACAAGGGTCCTGTGGATTCTGTGGATCAATATTGATCACGTCTACCTACTCACGCGCTTTGGGCGACATCTTCACGGCTATAACCGAGAAAATGTCGCCTAAATCGGCGAGGGAACGGCGAGGGCGAACGGCGAGAGGGAGAGGCGGCGAGGCGGCCGGCGCCAGCGGGCGGCGGTCGGGCGGCGGTCGGCGGGTGGCGCGAGGCGGGTGGCGGCGCCAAGGCGAGGCAGGCGGCCGGCGAGGCGCCCAACGCGGGCGGCGGCGGCGGGGCCGGGGGTCTTAGGGGCGGGAGGGGGCTGCGGGGTCCGGGCCGAAGTACACGGCCTGCGGACGGAACCGCCGCGGCTCCTCGGTGTACTCCTCCAGCGCGTGCGCGATCCAACCGGCGGTACGGGCGATCGCTAGCACGGCCTCGCCGGCGTCCGCGTCCATGCCGGCCGTGAAGCTCAGCGCGGCCAGGGCGAAATCGACGTTCGGCGGCACCGGCGTCCCCCGCGCGCTGGCGGCCAGGAACTCCGCCACCAGGGCCCAACGCTCACCGTCCGGCGGGGTCGCGGCGAGCTGGTCGAGCAGGGCGCGGCCGCGCGGGTCCCCGGCCGGATACCGCAGGTGGCCGAAGCCCGGCAGGCTGCGCCCCTCGGTCAGGAACCGGGACAGCACGACGCCGCTGCCCTCACGCTCTGCGTCGGTGAGGGCCCGGTGGATCGACGCGCTGGCACCGCCGTGCAGGGGACCGTCGAGCGTGGCCAGGCCGGCCGCGACCACGGCGTACGGGTGGGCCCGGGTGGACGCCGCGATGCGTGCGGCCAGCGTGGATGCGGCCAGATCGTGGTCGGCGAGCAGCACCAACGCGCCATCGAGCACCTCGATCGAGCCCGCGACCGGTGCGGCCGGCGCCAGCTTCGACCACAATCGGACCGCGATCGGCTCCGCGGCGGCCGCTTCGCCGCCGGCCGGCACGTCGCCAGCCCCGGCAGCCCCGGCGGCCAGGTCAGGGGCGAACCGGGACGGCAGGCCATCGACGATCGTCGCGAGCAGCACGCCGGCGGTGGCCGCGACCGCCTCGGGCCGCAGATCGGCACGGAGTGCGTCGACGGCCGCGACGCCGGCGATGATCGTGCGGATCCGGTCCACCGTGCGGGCCGAACGGGGCAGCGAGCCGGCCAGCCGCGCGGCGAGCTCGACGGTCGGCGCCGGCGCCGCCACGGGCGTCGGGTCGAGCACGCCCGTCCACAGCCAGCGCGCCACCGACTCGAACGGCTCGTTCCCGGCGAGCACGCCGACGTCCAGGCCGCGGTAGAACAGCCGCCCGTCCCGCAGGTCCGTGAGCCGGGTGTGGATCGTGAACGGGGCGGCTCGCGGGGTCCGGCCTCGGCGCGGGCGGGTGATGAGCCGGTCGACCTCGTCCGGGTCGAAGAGGCTGGTGCGGCCGTCGGCGCCGCGGATGCTGGCGAGCAGGCCGCGGCTCACGTAGGCGTACAGGGTCGCCGGCTTCACCCCGAGGCGCTGCGCCGCCTGCGCGGTGGAGATCAGCGCTCCCGTGTGCTCGGCCATCGCTCCCCTCGACATGATCTGGGAAGCATGTCATACCGCACATTGATCAACATTGACGAAGACCCACGCGTCGGCCTCCGAAGTTATCCACAGCCTGCCTGTGGATTCTGTGGATCAACGTTGATCCAGCAGTCCAGCGGGCCGGGCCGGCGACTGCCTGGAACCGCGGACCACGCCGAGGCCTGCCGAACGCCCGTTGGTCGATTCCGCCGGGTACCGTGATTGCGAGGTTCCCGCGCAGACGCCAGCGATGGACGCCGCGCGCCGCGCTCGCGTGGGGGACCTCGTGGGCGGGGGTCGAGACGCTCCAGAGAGCTCCAGGCCGTGCCAATGCACGTTCTTCCCCTCGGAGCCCGGTAGACTAGACACAGCACCCCGCACGCGCGGGCGTCTGTAGTCCCCCTAGAGCGCAGCAGTCTTGCTGCCGCCATTCCCAGGAGGCTTCGTCCCGCGCGCGCCCGACCCCGCCGTCTCGTGGCGGAGAGAGCAGCTGAGGCCTACTCCGTGGCAGCCAAGAAGACAGATTCCTACGGCGCTAGTTCGATCACGGTCCTCGAGGGCCTGGAGGCGGTCCGCAAGCGGCCCGGCATGTACATCGGTTCAACCGGTGAGCGCGGCCTCCACCACATGGTGCAAGAGATCGTCGACAACGCGGTGGACGAGGCGCTCGCCGGCTACTGCGACACCGTCCACGTCACCCTGCTGCCCGACGGCGGCGTGCGCGTCACCGACAACGGCCGTGGCATCCCGGTCGACATGCACCCCATCGAGAAGAAGCCCGCGCTCGAGGTCATCCTCACCACCCTGCACGCCGGTGGAAAGTTCGACGGCAAGTCCTACGCGGTCTCCGGCGGTCTGCACGGCGTCGGCGCGTCCGTGGTCAACGCCCTGTCCACGCGGATGGAGGTGGAGATCAAGAAGGACGGCTACATCTGGTTCCAGCCGTACGCGATGACCGAAGCCGGCCGCGAAGCTGGAGCGCCGGGGCGAGACGACCGAGCACGGCAGCACGATCACGTTCTGGGCCGACCCGACGATCTTCGAGACCACGACCTACAACTTCGAGACCATCTCCCGTCGTATCCAGGAGATGGCGTTCCTCAACCGCGGCCTCGCGATGATCCTCCGCGACGAGCGCGACGAGGTGCCGAAGGAGATCGTCTACCAGTACAAGGACGGCATCGCCGACTTCGTCCGGCACCTGAACGCCACCAAGACGCCGATGCACAAGTCGGTCATCGAGTTCGGCGCCGAGGGTGAGGGCATCGCGGTCGAGGTCGCGATGCAGTGGAACGAGAGCTACGGCGAGTCGATCTACTCGTTCGCCAACACGATCAACACCCACGAGGGCGGCACCCACGACGAGGGCTTCCGTACCTCGCTGACCTCGATCGTCAACCGGTACGCCAAGGCGAACAAGCTCCTCAAGGGCAACGACGACAACCTCACCGGTGACGACATCCGCGAGGGTCTCGCCGCGATCATCTCGGTGAAGCTGGCCAACCCGCAGTTCGAGGGCCAGACCAAGACCAAGCTGGGCAACACCGAGGCGAAGTCGTTCGTGCAGAAGGCGTGCAACGACTGGCTGGGCGACTGGTTCGAGCGCAACCCCGCCGAGGCCAAGGTCGTCATCAACAAGGCGGCCGCCGCGTCCCGGGCCCGGATCGCGGCCCAGCAGGCGCGCAAGCTCGCCCGGCGCAAGAACCTGCTCGAGTCCAGCTCGATGCCCGGCAAGCTCGCCGACTGCCAGTCCTCGGATCCGCAGGAGTGCGAGATCTACGTCGTCGAGGGTGACTCGGCCGGCGGCTCGGCCAAGCAGGGCCGGGACCCGCGCACGCAGGCGATCCTGCCGCTGCGCGGCAAGATCCTCAACGTCGAGAAGGCGCGGATCGACAAGGTCCTCAAGAACAACGAGGTCCAGGCGATGATCACCGCCCTGGGCACCGGCATCCACGACGAGTTCGACATCGAGAAGCTGCGCTACCACAAGATCGTGCTGATGGCCGACGCCGACGTCGACGGCCAGCACATCCGCACGCTGCTGCTCACGCTGCTCTTCCGCTTCATGCGTCCGCTGGTCGAACTGGGCTACGTCTACCTCGCCCAGCCGCCGCTGTACAAGGTGAAGTGGAACAAGAAGGGCGACGACGCGCAGTACGCGTTCTCCGACCGTGAGCGGGACGGCCTGATCGCCCTGCGCCAGGAGAAGAACCCGAAGGCGAAGCCGGACGACATCCAGCGGTTCAAGGGTCTCGGCGAGATGAACTACCCGGAGCTGTGGGAGACCACGATGAACCCGGCCAGCCGCACCCTGCTGAAGGTCACCCTCGACGACGCCGCCACCGCGGACGAGCTGTTCAGCGTCCTGATGGGCGAGGACGTCGAGGCGCGCCGGGCATTCATCCAGCGCAACGCCAAGGAAGTCCGTTTCCTGGATGTCTGACCGGTTTGGCGGAGTTCGTGTGAGCTCCACCACGGCGATGTCCACAGTGTCCACAACTCTTGTCCACAGCGGAAGGTAGTTCCGCTCCGTGACCGAGCACCGCGAGGGCACCCATAAGCACAGCACTGCCCAGCCCAGAGGCAGTCGAGCACCGCGAGGTTGTCGCATGACCGACGTCACCGTTCCGCCCCCGCACGACCGCACCGAGGACGTCGGTCTCGAAGTCGAGATGCAGCGGAGTTACCTCGACTACGCGATGAGCGTGATCGTCGGCCGCGCGCTGCCGGACGTGCGCGACGGCCTCAAGCCGGTGCACCGCAAGATCCTCTACGGCATGTTCGACAGCGGCTTCCGGCCGGAGCGCGGCTACGTGAAGTGCTCGCGCGTCGTCGGCGACGTCATGGGTAACTACCACCCGCACGGCGACTCGTCGATCTACGACTCGCTGGTCCGGATGGCCCAGCCGTGGTCGCTGCGCTACCCGCTGGTGGACGGCAACGGCAACTTCGGCTCGCCGGGCAACGACCCGGCCGCCGCGATGCGGTACACCGAGTCGCGGCTGCACCACCTCGCGATGGAGATGCTCCGGGACATCGACGAGGACACCGTCGAGTTCATGGCGAACTACGACGGCCGCTCCACCGAGCCGACCATCCTGCCCAGCCGGTTCCCGAACCTGCTGGTCAACGGCTCGACCGGCATCGCGGTCGGCATGGCGACCAACATCCCGCCGCACAACCTGCGGGAGGTGGCCGAGGGCGTCAAGTGGTGCCTGGTGAACCCGGACGCCGACGACGACGAGACGCTCGCCCAGCTCATGCTGCGGATCAAGGGTCCGGACTTCCCGACCGGCGCGCTGATCGTCGGCACCGAGGGCATCGCCGACGCCTACCGCACCGGCCGCGGCTCGGTCGGCATGCGCTCGGTGATCGAGGTCGAGGAGGACCGCCGCGGCCGGCAGACCCTCGTGGTCACCGAACTGCCGTACATGGTCAACCCCGACAACCTGGCCGAGCGGATCGCCGAGCTGGTCAAGGAGGGGCGCCTCACCGGCATCGCGGACATCCGCGACGAGTCCTCCGGCCGCACCGGCCAGCGGCTGGTGATCGTGCTCAAGCGCGACGCCGTGGCCAAGGTCGTGCTGAACAACCTCTACAAGCACACCCAGCTGCAGCAGTCGTTCGGCGTGAACATGCTGGCGATCGTCGACGGCGTGCCGCGCACGCTGCGGCTCGACCAGATCATCCGGCTCTACGTCGCCCACCAGGTCGACGTCATCATCCGGCGTACGAAGTTCCGGCTGCGCAAGAAGGAAGAGCGCGCCCACATCCTGCGTGGCTACCTCAAGGCGCTGGACGCGCTGGACGAGGTCATCGCCTTGATCCGCTCGTCCGACACGGTGGACTCCGCGCGCAGCGGCCTGATGAGCCTGCTGGAGATCGACGAGATCCAGGCCACCGCGATCCTCGACATGCAGCTGCGTCGACTGGCCGCCCTGGAGCGGCAGAAGATCATCGACGAGTACGAAGAGATCATGTCGGAGATCGCCGACCTGGAGGCGATCCTGGCCAGCCCGGAGCGGCAGCGGCAGATCATCGCCGAGGAGCTCACCGAGATCGTCGACAAGCACGGCGACGACCGGCGCACCCGGATCATCCCGTTCGACGGTGACGTCTCGATCGAGGACCTCATCGCCGAGGAGGACGTGGTCGTCACGATCTCCCGCACCGGCTACGCCAAGCGCACCAAGGTCGACCTGTACCGCTCGCAGCGGCGCGGCGGCAAGGGCGTGCAGGGCGCGCAGCTGAAGCAGGACGACCTCGTCGCCCACTTCTTCGTCGGCTCCACGCACAACTGGATCCTGTTCTTCACGAACAAGGGCCGGGTCTACCGGGCCAAGGCGTACGAGCTGCCGGAGGCGAACCGCGCGGCCCGGGGCCAGCACGTGGCCAACCTGCTCGCGTTCCAGCCGGACGAGAAGATCGCCCAGGTCATCCAGATCCGGAACTACGAGGTCGCGCCGTACCTGGTGCTGGCCACCCGGAACGGCCTGGTGAAGAAGACCAAGCTCACCGACTTCGACTCCAACCGCCAGGGCGGCGTCATCGCGATCAACCTGCGCGAGGACGACGAGCTGGTCGGCGCGGCGCTCATCAACGGCCACGACGACCTGCTGCTGGTCAGCAAGCACGCCCAGGCGATCCGCTTCCACGCGGACGACGACGCGCTGCGCCCGATGGGCCGGGCGACGTCCGGTGTCATCGGCATGCGTTTCACCGACAGCGACGAGTTGCTGGCCATGGAGGTGGTGCGGGACGGGCTCGAGGTGCTCATCGCCACCGACGGTGGGTTCGCCAAGCGGACTCCGATCGAGGAGTATCCAGTGCAGGGCCGTGGCGGCAAGGGCGTCGTAACGGCCAAGATTGTCATCAAACGTGGTGGTTTGGTCGGCGCACTTGCGGTCACCCCCGATGATGAGTTGTTCGCGATCACGTCCAATGGCGGTGTCATCCGTACTCCGGTGAAGCCGGTCCGCCGGACGAGGGATCGGAACACCATGGGCGTTAAGCTGATGGACCTCCCCGCTGGAGTGACCTTGGTCGCGATCGCACGGAACGCTGACGAGCCCGACGGACAGGACGAGTAAATGAGCGAGGGCAAGGGCACCGGCGACGACAAGTCGCACGCCGGCGGTACCGCACGGGGTTCGACGGCTGTCGGTACGGCCGCTGTCGGCCGTGCGGTGGTGCCGGGCGAGGAGGCCGCCGCTTCGACACCCGCGAGCGGCAAGTCCGCCTCGGCGCCGGCGAACAACGGCTCCGGCAGGGTCGCCGTCAGGCGGCCAGCAACAGTCGAAGCAGCCCGTCGTCCGGGTCAGCCAACCCGTCCACCGCCGGCGCCAACGCGCCGGCGGCGGCGCGGCCGGCGGGTCGTCCTCCGGTTCGGCGCCCGCGCAGGGCTCCGGTGCTGGTCAGGGCCAGGGTCAGGGTCAGCCGAAGTCGTCCGGCATCAGCGGTGCGCTGCGGCCGTCCGTCGTCGCCTCTCCGACGCCGACCACGCAGGTCCCGTCGCCGGCGGCCACCTCGGTGCCGCCGGTGCCCCCGCCGCTCAACTCGTCCTTGCGTTCGGTCGCCACCCCGACCTCCGCGCAGGCGCCCAAGTCGGCGCCGGCCACGGCCAAGCCGCCGGCGTCCGGCAGCAGCCGAGCAGCTCCGCGCCGCAGCGCCCGGCCGGCAACGCCGGTCAGGCCGGTCGGCGCCGCACCACGCAGCGCCCGGCCTCCGCGCCGACCAGCTCCGCGGGTCGCACCTCGGTGATGGGCGTGGCGACGCCGAACGCGAGCGTCGGCACGGCCAGCGTCGGCGGGGCTGGCGCGATGGGCAGCGTCGGCACGGCCGCTGCGCGCGCCACGGCTCGCACGCAGGTCGGTGAGGCGGTCCGCAACGTCCGCGCCACCGTCGCCGCGGCGGCCTCGCGCGGTCCGCGCCGGGCCCGGCTGCAGCTCAAGAAGATCGACCCGTGGTCGGTCATGAAGTTCTCGTTCGCCGTCTCGCTGGTGCTGTTCATCGTCTCCGTGGTGGCCACCGCGCTGCTCTACACGGTGCTGGACGCCATGGGCGTGTTCGAGAGCCTCAACAAGACCGTGGGGCAGCTCACCGCGTCCACCGATCAGGCGGCGCCGACCAAGGACGACTTCGTCATCACGGCGAAGCTGGTCATCGGCGGCGCGGCGCTCCTGGGCGCCGTCAACATGGTTCTGTTCACCGCTCTGGCCACTCTCGGGGCGTTCGTCTACAACGTCTGTGCCGATCTCGTCGGCGGCATCGAGGTCACGCTTGGCGGAGCGCGACTGAACCGTTTTGAGCGAGACGTAGGGGATGGGGTAACCTTGCGTCTCGCACGCGGGGCTATAGCTCAGTCGGTTAGAGCGCATCGCTGATAACGATGAGGTCGCTGGTTCGATTCCAGCTAGCCCCACTCCCAAAAAGGTCCAGCCGGGCCGCCACTGTCAAGGGGGCGAACAGACGGTGAAGAAGCTTCTCCTGCTGGTGGTGGTCGCGGGTCTCGCGGCCGTCGTGGCCAAGAAGATCAAGGACGCCAACGACGAGCGCGAGCTCTGGCACGAGGCGACCACCGCGCCCGACCTGCGCTGATTCAGCTCGCGCGGTCGTCATACGGCCCCGCTGGGCCGGCCGACCCGGGGACGTAGCTCAATTGGCAGAGCACCGCCTTTGCAAGGCGGGGGTTAGGGGTTCGATTCCCCTCGTCTCCACAAACGAGGCCCTGACCAGGGATGAAGAATCCGGTCAGGGCCTCCGCCATGAATATGCGACAGGCTGCGTGCTGGTCACCCGGCGATCTGGGTGGTTGCGGAGTCTGGAATCGGGCTAGAAGCGCAACTGCTCGATCGCGGCGAGGTCGATGCCGTACCGGGCATAGACCTTCATCGTGTTCTCGCCGGTCAGCTCCTCCTCCTTGTAGCCGAGCTGTTCGGCGACGGCGATGACATGCTCGCGGCTGTCGGACTCGATCTCCAGGTAGGGCGGGATCATCGGCCACTGGTCGACCTCCAGTTGCGCGCCGTCGAGTTCGTAGCTGGCCCGGCGACTTTCCTGGTACGACTTCGGCGTGAAGCCGAGCAGGCCGAGCAGTTCATTGGTGGCCTCGAAGTCGGAGACCGTGACCTCGACCTCGTGAGTGCCGTCGATGCCGTCGTGTGCGATCTGCTTGATGGTCAGCGTGGATTCGGTGCCGGTGCCGGTGTCGCGGAGCCGGACCCACTTGGTCATGTCACCAGGAACGATGTCGTAGACGTAGCGCCGCATCTCGCGCTCGCCGAGGCTGCGGCCCCCGGCGTCAAGGATGAGCGCCGCTACTGCGGCGGGGTCGATGTCGAGGACCTTGGCTTCGTACTCGGTGGGCACGGCGGGTGAACTCCCTCGGTGTTGGGTTGAACTCAGCCTAGTTATGCGGCCTTGAGCCGTCGGTACTCCTCATCGCGTAGCTGAAGCACTTCGGCGCAAAGGTCGCTCTGGATGAACTCCTCAACTGGCATGCAAAGGTCCATGCGCTGGATGCAGACCCCGACCAGGTACCCGCCGAGGCGGTCGCGGTAGAGCCGCACGCCGTAGTAGCCCTCCTGGCAATCGGTCGGGTTGTTGAATCGACAGTCCGCGCACGTGGTCGGGAGTCGGACGGGCCGGATCTGTTTAAACAGCACGGTTCGGCCATTGCGGAGCCGATAGGCGGTCCGGTAGCCAGAGGCTCCAGCGGTCAGGTATCGGGCGACGGATACCCCGCCTAAGTCGCTGAGGATCTGGTGGATTGCGGCGACGGACTTCTCGCCGTCGTCCAGCGAGTTGAGCAACCGGACCGAGAGGTCGGGGCCGTACTCGTCCAGCAAGCGGAGGACTCGCGGCGCGTGCTCGTAGTTCGGCACGACGATGTTCGCACTGGCCTTGACCCCCAGGTCGAGTGCGATGCGGATAGACCGGCGAAGTGCCTCGATCTTGCGTTCCGCGCGCCGCACATCGTTGTACTTGCTGTGCTGGACCTGGGCCAGTTCGCCGGCAGTGGTCCCGAAGATGCTGAAGTTCACGCGGCTCAGGCCGGCCGCTGCAGCGTCCGGAATCGCGCGCTCGCCGTTCTCACCGTTGCTCGTCATGCAGACGCCGAATCCCGTGCGTCGGGCAGCTGCGGTGACCTCCGCAAGCTGCGGATGTAGCGTCGGCTCACCGCCGGTCAGGTGCAACTCGTCCACCGTGAGCGCGTCACGGAGCATCGCAAGGGAACGGCTGAACTCAAGGTCAGGCGTCACAGTGCCGGGCAGGAACCGCGCGCCGTTGCTACCCAGGTAGATCGACACTCGGCCGGACTTGCCGGCCTGGACTAGGGCGTTAGCCGTCCGACCGAGGTTGTCTGACGCAACGGGTGTGCCCTCGTTGTGGCAGAACGTGCAGGTCATACCGCAGGCGTCGATGACCTTCACCCGCAAGGTTCGGTCAGTGGCGACATGCACCGGAATCGCTGGCGTCGGCAGGTCGCTCGTCATGATGCCGCCTCACCGGCCCGCACGACGGCACGGTCAGCGGTCTGAACAACCACGACCCGGGCACCGACGTGCGCGATCATCCGGGCCATCCACCGCCGCACGTCCGGCAGCAGTGATAGGTGCGCGGGCGAGGACACGAGCACCACGCCGCCGCCCTGATCGCGGAGCCCATCGAGTAGCGACATGAAGCCCGCGACGTGGGCCAGCTCGTTATCAGTCGCGTCATCACGGAAGACCCGCGTGACGTCGTAGCCAAGCTGAGAGCCACAGGCGCGCACCTCCGCGTCTGCGCGATCCAGCCACGCCGGATCGGCATGCATCGACCGCACGTAGCCAACTGCCTCGCTGTGCTTTGGCGTCATTCCTTGCCTCCGTGGTCGGGGGCGGCGGCGCCCGCCGGGGAAGAGCGCCGCCGCCGGTCCATGTCCGGGAAGGCTCAGTGGCCACGCCGGGGGAAATGGCCGCTGAGCCGCCCCGTTCACCCGTCACCAGGCCCTTTGGCTACTGGCGGCGGGGAGTTGCCGGCTCTAACTCGGAGCCGCTCGTTCACCACGTGAGCGTTCAGCGCCCAGCGATGGAGCAAAACGACGGCCATGCATGACATATGCATCCGACGCATATGGCCTTCTGAAGGGGCATATGCGCGGGTAGCCTGGCGCGGATGGTGACCACCGACGGCGAGGTTTCGCATGGCGCAATCGCGCGACGTCCGGAACTGCGTGTGCTGCGGCACCCGGCTCGCACGAGACAACAGCGCTGATCAATGCAGTCCTTGTGCACGGGGCGCAACAGACAGCGGCGGCCAGTTTGTGACGCTGCCAGAGGACTTCTGGCGCCGTCCGCGCCTCGTCGTCGCGCTCGACAGCCGCCACTTCGGACGCGTCATGCAGGCGTACCGGACCGAGCTCGATCCGCCACTCACGCAGGCGACCCTCGGCCGCGTCCTGGATCTGACACAGGGACAGATCAGCCGCATTGAGCGATCATCGGAGCCCGTCCGAGACCTGGCCAAGCTGGAACGCTGGGCTGAATTGCTGGCGGTACCTCTTGACCTGCTGTGGTTCCGCCCGCCGGGACATTCACCGGACGCATTTGAGGCGCAGGAATCTCCGCTTACGCTCGGCGAAACCGAGGCGGTGGGCGGGAGCGACGTGCGACGCAGGCATCTACTGAAGCTCGCTGGCGGCGCCGCGTTTGCGGCGCCGCTCGGCGCGATTGAATACACGTCCGCTCAGGACGTTCTGCGCGACGACCGCGTTGTTGGGTGGGCAGACGTTGAGACCATCAAGGAGATGACCAACGCGTACCGTCGTCTAGACAACCGATTCGGGGGCGGACACGCACGCGCGATGACTGAGCGGTACCTCCGTGATGATGTCCTCCCGGTGGTGAAGGCGGGGCGCTATCGGGCAGCAGTCAGAGGCGGACTGTTCAACGCGGCGGCCGAGCTGACGCAGCTCGCGGGCTGGATCGCCTCGGATCTCGGCGAGAACCACAGCGCCCAGCAGTTCATGATGGATGGCCTCAAGCTCTGCCGGGCCGTCAACAACCACGCGTTCGCGGCAGAGATTCTGGCGGGGATGAGCCACCAGGCCGCCTTCGTGGGCTTGGGAAGGAACGCGGTGCTTCTTGCCAGGGAGGCTCAGGACGAGGCCGCCCGTTCAGGCGTACGGGCGCTCGTCGCAGAGTGCGCGGTCATGGAGGCGCACGGATGAATGAGAGCTACGCGCGGGGGCGCGTCTTCAACCTGGCGCTACTTGCTTCCCTGCTGGCCGAACAAGGCCAGGTCGAAAAGGCTTGCGCCGTGGGCTCCGAGGCCGTGGACCTGGCGAGCGAGATCCGGTCGCAACGGACCGGCGTCTATCTCGCCCAGCTTCGGCGCGGGCTCCAGCCCTATGCGGACACTGTTGCCGTACGGGAGTACGACGACCTCGTTGCCGCTACCTCACGCGACCCCGGTCACGTGCTCTAGCTAGCCGCAGTGCTTCCGCATGACCGCGAGTAGCCCGATGATCGAGGCCGCGCCGACGATCTCGCCGCTCGCGATCTTCTCCTCCACCGCGGACAACGGTAGCCACTCGATTCGCTCCGCTTCGTTGATGTCTGGTGCCGAGCCGATCCACTCGGCACCGTTCGACCAGAACAGCAGGTTCTCGGCGTCGGCGCTGCCGATCATCGGCTGAAAGGTTGCCAGCGGCTCCACAGCGCGTGGTCGCCAACCCGTCTCCTCTTCGACCTCCCGCGCCGCCGCCACTGCCGGCTCCTCGTCGGGGTCGACGTAGCCGCCCGGAAGCTCCCAGACCCAGCGATCGATGATGAACCTGTGCCGGCGCATCATCAGCACCCGTTTGGCGTCATCCACCACGACGACCATCGCGGCCTTTGGGATCCGGAGCACGTACTGCTCGAACCGGACGCCGTCCGGAAGCTGCACGTCGGCGATGCTGAGCCGAAGGCGGCGGGTGTCATCGACCACGCGCTCGCCGAGAATGTTCCAGACTGACGCGTGTTCCGCAGGCTCAGCTTCATGCATGGAGCGAAGGTACCGCGCTCGCATGGGGGCGTATCGGAATGAGGCGGGCGGCTGGAACTAGGCAAGGTCCTCTGCCGGCACAACACGGGCACAAATGAGGACGCGAAGAGCGGGGGAAGGACGATTACCGTCGACAAGCGTCTTAGCTGCTCAGGGGCCAGATGTGCCCGACGCTGACCGGTACGTCCCGAGCCTAGGATCTTTGGGGTTCGATTCCCCTCGTCTCCACCCACGAATGACAAGTCACGGTGCGACCGATTCTCCGGTCCTTGGCGCCGGTCCTCTACGCTCGCGCCGTGCAGCGGCTGAAGTCTCTCGCGGGCTACGCGTTCCTCGTCGTCATGTTCCTGGTCTGCTTCTGGCCCGGCGCGATCCTCGATCTGGTGCCCGCCGCGCGTGCCGCGGCCGGCTACGGCACGCCGGGAACGATGCGACTCGACGAACGCCTGTCCGCGAAGACCGCGCTCTGGGCCGGCGAGTACCGCAGTGACGACGGACGGATAGTTCTCGAACGGGTGACGCTCGCGCCCGGACGGGGCACCTACCGAGTCGGCGACCGGGTCCCGGTGCTCTACAACCGGACGCCGGACCTGTGGATCAACTCCGGCCAGACCGTCTACCTGCGGTCCGGCAACGGATCATGGATCTTCCCCGCGTTCGTGTCCGCCGCGTGGATCGTGTTGTTCACCTGGGCCGGGTATCGGCTACGGCGCGGATTGCTCCGGCGCGGCCCGCTGCGGGAGCGGGTTCTCACCGCGCCGGCCCCATCATGTACCTGCGCGAACGTCGACCATTGCGAGCACGCCTGAGCCAAGGGCCCGGCGCAATATCCCGTTGGCGACCACGCGTGAAGTGGGCCAGCATCGGCGGCATGAGCGATGTCGTGCGGCTGGAACCCGTGACGGTGAAGAACGTTCGGGAGGTGTGTGCGCTGCGGGTCGCCCCAGCGCAGGAGCAGTTCGTGACGGCGAACGCGGTGTCGCTGGCCGAGGCGCAGTTCTACGAGCACGCCTGGTTCCGTGCCGCGTACGCCGGCGACGACGAGTTGGTCGGCTTCGTGATGCTGTGGGACTCCATCAGCGATCCCGGCTACATGCTCTGGCGGCTCATGATCGACGAGCGTCACCAAGGCCGGGGTTATGGCCGGCAGGTGGTGCTCGCCGTCATCGACTACGTGCGAACCCGGCCGGGCGCGACCTCGCTCGCCGTGGGCGCCCGCGCGGGGGAGGGCGGGCCGGCGTCGTTCTACGAGTCGCTCGGGTTCGTCGCCACCGGCGAGGTCATCGAGGGCAACGAGTACATCTACCGCCTGAGCCTCTGACTCCGATCGGGCATCAGAAGCGCAGCTGGCTGATCGCCGCGAGATCGATGCCGTACCGGGCGTAGACCTTGAGGGTGTTCTCCCCGGTCAGCGCCTCTTCCGGGTAACCGAGCTGCTGGGCGGCGGCGACGACGTGTTCGCGGCTGTCGGACTCGATCTCGAGGTAGGGCGGAATCATCGGCCATTGGTCGATTTCCAGTTGACTCCGGACGGCCACCAGCGTCGGCGTGCCCCGCATCGCAGGTCGCTGGTATTGGCCCTGCTCTTGGCGAGCTGGGGAGCGGCGGCGTGTTCGGGTAACGGCACATCCCACCGACCGAACCGTGTCCTGTCCAGCCAATTGCGCCGGCCCGGGGGACGTCACCAGTGTCTATGCCACTCCGCCGGCGTCCAGCAGCGCGGCGGCGGTGACGGTGGCCAGACTTCCCAGCGCCTCGGCCTGCACCACGGCCCGTGCGTTGGCTCCGTCGAAGACCATCGTCAGCTGCCGCGCCAGCGTCTCGGGGTCGTCCGCGCCGCCCTGCTCGGCCTCGGAGCGGAAGAACGAAGTCAGCGCGTTCTTCGAGGTACGGGCGATCACGCTGGCCGGATGCGCGGGGTCCTTGAGCTCGACGGCCGTGGCCACGAACGGGCAGCCCTGATACTCCGCCGAGCCGGACGCCTCCTCCAGCCGCTCGAAGACGTGCAGGATCCGCTCCCGCGGCGACCGGGCATCGTCGTCCGCCGGCAGCAGCAACGCCTGGTAGGTCGGGCCACTGCGTTCCAGGCTGGCGGCCAGCACCGCGTCCTTGCTGTCGAACAGCTGGTACATGGAGCGCTTCGAGACGCCGGCCGCCTTGCACAGCGTCTCGACGCCGATGTGCACGCCGTCGCGGTAGAAGAGCTCGGCCGCGGCATCAAGCAGCCGCTCGCGCGACGACGCCTTCACTGTCGAGGTCATACCGCCAGGTTACCGCTGTCCTTGCAATTTGGAAACCGATCGGTTTACAGTGCTGGAAACCGATCGGTTTCCGACCTCTGGAGAGACATCATGACCACGATCGAAGGCTCCACCGTCCTCGTCACCGGCGGCAACCGCGGCCTCGGCAAAGCCCTGGTCGAAGGGTTGTTCAAGCGGGGAGCGAAGACCGTCTACGCCACCGCCCGCGACCCGCGGACGGTCACTCACCCGGACGCCGTCGCACTGGCCCTGGAGGTCACCGATCCGGCGTCGGTGGCGGCCGTCGCCGAGCAGGCCCAGGACGTGACGATCCTGATCAACAACGCCGGCGGCCTGGTCCAGGCGTCCTTCCTCGACGCGCCGGTGGACGACATCCGCCGCGAGTTCGAGACGAACTTCTACGGCCCGCTCAACCTCGCCCGCGCGTTCGTCCCGATCATCGAAAGCAACGGAGGTGGGCACCTGCTCAACGTGCACTCGGTGCTGTCGTGGATCGCGCTCGGCGACTCGTACAGCGCGTCCAAGGCGGCCCTCTGGTCCCAGACCAACTCGCTCCGGCTGGCGCTGCAGCCGCGCGGCATCGGCGTGACCGGCCTGCACGTCGGCTACATCGACACCGACATGGCCGCGAACGTCGACGCGCCGAAGTCCGACGCTGGCGACGTCGCGGCGCTCGCGCTCGACGGCATCGAGACGAACGCCTTCGAGGTGCTCGCCGACGATCTCACCCGCCAGGTCAAGGCCGGTCTCTCCGCCGACCTCGCCGCGCTGTACCCCCAGCTCGCCAGCTGAATCGGTGGGCAGCGAATCGCTACCCCGCCACCGCCAGGCCGCGCAGGAAACGATCGAGCAGGGCGGTCTGCCGGTCAGGCGGGAAGCGGTCCGGATCGAAGAGGGCCTGCACGACCAGTCCGTGCGTGAACGCCGCGGCCGCCTCGACGAGCTCGTCCGGGTCGGCCGCGGCCGGCAGTTCGGCCTGCCGCTGCGCGGCCAGCACGTGCGGCCGGAGCATTCCGCGCCAGCGGACGTAACGGCCGGCCTGGTCGGCGCCGAGTTCCGGGTCACCGAGCGCGCCGTCCCAGGAGCTCACCCAGACCCGGTTCATCGCGGTCGTCTCGTCGGTCAGCGACAGCACGTCGAGCAGTGCCTCCCGCAGCGCGGGGAGCCCTTCGGCCGGCGGGACGCGCCGCGCTCGGCTCTGCGTGCGCTGGTCGGCGATGTCGAGCGCGTGCCGGACCAGGGCTTGTTTGCTGGGGAAATAGTGCGTGAGCAGGCCGGTCGAGGCGCCGAGCTCGGCCGCTACCGCGCGCAGGGTCAGGCCGCCGAAACCGCGCGCGGCGAGCACCCGCCAGACCGCCTCCGAGACGTCACGACGCCGAGCGTCATGGTCACCGCGTGCGGGCAAAATTCACTCCCTCGTTCGACGAATCTCCGATTAGGGTACGTACCAAACGTTCGTTACGTACTGGGAGGTCTTGATGTTCGCACACCCGCTGGGCGAGGGAGCCGAGCTCCGCCCGCTGGAGCCGTGGCTGGCTCCCGAGTTCGCCGCGTACCTCGAGGGCGCCCGTGCCCACCTCGCCCCCTGGCTGCCGTGGGCCAGCAGGCTCACCACCATCGAGGCGGCTCAGGAGTGGTTGCAGCGGTACGCCGACTCGCAGGCGAGGGACGGCGGCCGGATCTACGGCATCTGGCTCGACGGGAGGCTCGTCGGTGGTGCGCTCTTCCGCACGTTCGACGTGCCGTCCAGGAAGCTGTGAGCTCGGCGTGTGGATCGCACCCGAGGCGGAGGGGCGTGGGCTGATCACCAGTGCGGTGGAGGCGCTGATCGAGTGGGCGGTCGAGGTGCGTGGCATGGTCCGGGTCGAGTGGCGGGCGGTGCCGACCAACGACCGGAGCCTCGCGGTGGCCAAGCGGCTCGGCATGACCCGCGAGGGCGTGCTGCGGCAGGCCTTCCTGCACAACGGCGAATACCGCGACGTGGAGGTATGGACGCTGCTGGCCGAGGAATGGGCTCGGCGGCGCACCGCGCCGACCGGTGGCGGATAGTCTCGGACGGAACTACCTCAAGTTACTAGTGAGTGCGGTTACTTGTGAGTAAGGTTTCCGACGCATTGCCCCAGCGCGTCATTTCATGGTCGGCATCGACTTGGGGGACGAGTTTGACGGGTGTGGGGCCCGCCCCTGAGGAGGATCCGTGCGTCAACCTGTTCGGCTAGTAGCAGCGCTCTTGTTCTCCGGCCTGGTCGCCCTCGCGGGCGTCGGTGTCGCCGCGCCGGCCCAGGCCGACCCGGTGATCGACCTGAACTGGGCGAACGTCACCGGTCAGACGGTCGTCAAGAAGCCCAACGTGACGATTACGGTGCCGCAGTCCACGTTCAGCTCGAAGTTGGACCTCGGCACCGGCAAGCTCGCCGGCGACATGAAGATCCCCGACCTCACGATGAAGATGAAGCTTGCCGGCGCCATCCCCGTGACCTCGGAGGTGCGGATGGTGCCGGTCGGTCAGACCACCGCCAAGGTCGATCTGGCCGGTAACAAGATCGTCTCGACCACCACGTTCACCCTCCAGGTCCTCCGCGTCTCGCAGGACTGGCTGCCGAAGCTGAACCTGGTGCCCGCTGGCTGCACGACGAGTAAGCCCTCGGTGGCCACGATGGTGAACACGACGCCGATCGACATCTTCAACGGCACCACGCTCTCCGGCACGTACGAGATCCCGAAGTTCAAGAACTGCGGCCTGCTGACGCCGTTGCTGACCCTGCTCATGGCGGGTCCCGGCAACACCATGACGCTGACGCTCAAGTAGTCGAGCTGGGACGTCCGGAGGCCGCCACCTCCGGGCGTCCCGTCCGCTGTGGATATCCGCGACGCCGATTCCGCCCAGCCCCCTAAGGTTGGGGCGTACCGGCGATCGGAAGGCAGTCCGCGTGGAGAAGCGGCAGCTCGGCGAGAAGGGTCCCGCAGGTGAGCGCCATCGGCCTCGGCTGCATGGGCATGAGCTGGGCCTATGAGGAGTCCGCTCGGGACGATCGGGCGTCGGTCGCGCTGATCCACGAGGCCATCGATCTCGGCGTGACGTTCCTCGACACCGCGGACGTCTACGGCGCCGGCCACAACGAGACGCTGGTCGGCACGGCGCTGGAGGGTCGGCGGGGCGATGTCGTCCTCGCCACCAAGATGGGGCTGATCGCCGAGGACGGGTCGACCAGGTCGATCCGCCGGGACGGCTCGCCGCAGTACGTCCGGTAGGCCGTCGAGGCGAGCCTTCGCCGGCTGCGCACCGACGTGATCGACCTCTACTACCTGCACCGGGTCGACCCTGAGGTACCGCTCGCCGAGACCTGGGCGGCGCTGAGCGAGCTGGTCGCGGCCGGCAAGGTCCGCCGGCTCGGCCTCTCGGAGGTCACCGCCGCACAGGCCGCCGAGGCGCACGCGATCCATCCCGTCACGGCCGTCCAGTCGGAGCTGTCGCTGTGGACCCGGGACGCGCTCGGCGCGGTCGCGGACGCCGGCCACGCCTCGCCGCCGCGCACCGGCAGCACTGACCAGGCCTCGCCGCCGAGTCCGGTGCCGCCAGCACCGGCGACGATCTCGTCGGCTGGTGTGCCGAGCATGGCGCCGCGTTCGTGCCGTTCTCTCCGCTCGGCCGCGGCTTCCTCACCGGCACCATCACCTCGCCCACGTTCGAGACCGGCGACTTCCGCAATGCCAATCCGCGGTTCGCCGCCGACGCGTTCGCCGCGAACCAGCGCATCGTCGACGCCGTCCGGGCGGTGGCCGAGCGGCGCGGGGTCACGCCGGCTCAGATCGCGATCGCCTGGACGTTGGCCCAGGGCGAGCACGTGATCCCGATCCCGGGCACCAAGAAGTCCCGCTACCTGCGCGAAAACGTCGGCGCGGCCGAGGTGCGCCTCACCGCCGCCGAACTCGCCGAGCTGGACAGCCTGCCGGCGGCCGTCGGGAATCGGTACTGAGGTGGCCGGTCGGAGTGAAGTTTCGCATTCCGTGAACGATCGTTCATCGGCCCAGCTCGGGACCGCTAGGCTGGGCGCGTGATGGCAGAGGAGACGATCGCGGCGAACGGGCGGCCCCGGCGACGGGTGTCCCGGCGCGAGGAGATCCTCACCATCGCGGTGCAGCTCTTCGCCACCCGTGGGTACCACGGGGTCTCCATGGACGACATCGGCACCGCCGCCGGCGTCACCGGCCCGGCGCTGTACCACCACTTCGCGGGCAAGGAAGCGATGCTGGCCGCCGCGATCACGCCGGTCAGCGAGGAGTTGCTCGCCGAGGGTCGCAAGCGGGTGGCCGACGCGCGGGATCCCCGTCAGGCGCTCGAGGCCCTGGTCGACTTCCACGTGGCGTTCGCGATCGACAATCCGGCCGTCATCACGTTGCAGCTGCACGAGCTGGCCCGGCTGCCCGACGACAGCCGCCGCACGATCCGCCGGTTGCAGCGGCTCTACGTCGAGGAGTGGGTCGGCGTCCTCACCGATCTGCGGCGGAGCCTGTCGGCCGGGGAGGCCCGGGTCGCGGCCCACGCGGCGTTCGGCCTGATGAACTCGACTCCGTTCCTCGACTCGCAGCTCGACCGGGGTGCGGTCGCGACGTTGCTGCGGAAGATGGCGCTCACCGCCCTGCTCGGCACCTAGCGCCGGTCACGGTCCGATCGTGGGATCGCTGGGCTACGCACCAGTAATGATCTAACCTAACGATCGTTCAGTTCCAGTTGTTCGGTCACGTGAGAGGGCATCGCATGCTCGAGTCGGTTCTTGTCGCCAACCGGGGCGAGATCGCCCGCAGGGTGATCCGGACGGCACGCCGGCTCGGCGTCCGCACGATCGCGGTCTACTCCGAGGCCGACGCCACCATGCCGTTCGTCGCCGAAGCCGACGAGGCGGTGTGCATCGGGCCGGCGAACCCCGCCGAGTCGTACCGCAACGCCGCCGCAGTGCTGGCCGCCGCAGCGCAGACCGGCGCCAAGGCCATCCACCCTGGCTACGGTTTCCTCTCCGAGAACGCCGCGTTCGCCCGTGACGTCGAGGCCGCCGGCCTGATCTGGATCGGCCCGCCGGCCGAGGCGATCGAGCGAATGGGCGACAAGATCAACGCGCGGAACCTGATGTCCGACGCCGGCATCCCGGTCTCGTCCGGTACCCGCGAGCCGGTGGCCGACGTCGAGGCCGCGCTCGCCGCCGCCGAGTCGGTCGGCTACCCGATCATGGTCAAGGCCGCGGCCGGCGGTGGTGGGATGGGCATGGCCGTGGCCGCCGACCCCGACGCGCTCCGGGTCGAGTTCGACAAGATCCGCGGCTTCGCGGAGCGGATGTTCGGCGACGGCAGCGTGCTGCTGGAGCGGTTCTTCCCCCGGGTTCGCCACGTCGAGGTGCAGATTCTCGGTCTCGCCGACGGCCGCGTCATCGCCCTGGGCGAGCGGGACTGCTCGGTCCAGCGTCGCAACCAGAAGGTCGCCGAGGAGACTCCGTCACCGGGCGTCTCTCCTGAGCTGCGGGAACGAATGCTCGCCGCAGCGGTCCGGGCCGGCGAGGCGGTCGAGTACCGCAACGCCGGGACGGTCGAGTGCCTGGTCGACCCGACCAGCGGCGAGTTCGTGTTCCTGGAGATGAACACCCGACTTCAGGTCGAGCACCCGATCACCGAGGCGGTCTTCGGCGTCGACCTGGTCGAGGCGCAGCTGCGTGTCGCCTCGGGCGAGGAGCCCGGCTTCGACCCGGACACGCTCCAGGCCACCGGTCACGCCATCGAGCTGCGGATCAACGCCGAGGACCCCAAGCGCTTCTTCCCCGGCCCGGGTGCGGTCGCGAGCTGGGTCGAGCCGACCGGCGAGGGCGTCCGGGTGGACTCCGGCTACGCCGCCGGCACCACGGTCACGCCGCACTACGACTCGCTGATGGCCAAGCTGATCGTGCACGGCGCGAACCGCACCGAGGCGCTGGAGCGGGCCCGCAAGGCGGTCGCCGGCTTCGAGATCGTCGGACCCAAGTGCAACCTGCCGTTCTTCGCCGAGCTACTGGAGAATCCCGAGTTCGTCTCGGGCGACTACGACACCGGCATCGTGGCCCGGATGCGGTCATGAGTTCCGGTAGAAGCATGGCGCCGTTGCCGGGGCTGCCGTCTGCCGTCTCGCTCCGAGAGGTGGGGCCCCGCGACGGACTGCAGAACGAGGATCCGGTGCCGACCGCGGCGAAGATCGCGCTGATCGACGCCCTCTCGGCGACCGGCGTGAAGCGGATCGAGGCGGTCAGCTTCGTCCACCCCAAGGCGATTCCGCAGATGGCGGACGCCGACGAGGTCTGGGCCGGCATCACCCGCAATCCCGACGTGCGGTACTCGGCGCTGGTGCCGAACACGCGCGGGGCGCAGCGGGCGCTGGACGCCGGCTTCACCGAGATCGAGGTCGTCGTCTCGGCCAGCGACACCCACAACCGCAAGAACGTGAACCGGTCGACCGACGAGTCACTGGACGACATCACCGAGCTGATCGCGCTGCTGCACGCGGCCGGGGCGAGCTGCGAGGTCATCGTCGCCACGGCCTTCGGCTGCCCGTTCGAGGGCGACATCCCGGTCGAGCGGGTGGTCTCCGTGGTCGACCGGGTGGTGGCCGACGGCGCCGACCGGATCGCGTTCGGCGACACCACCGGCATGGCCACGCCCGGCCGGGTGACCGCGTTGGTCTCGGCGATCCGGGCCCGGCACGCCGAGATCCCGCTCCTGCTGCACTTCCACAACACCCGGGGTACCGCGCTGGCCAACGTGCTCGCCGCCCTGCAGCTCGGGGTCACCGAGTTCGACGCGAGCGTCGGCGGGCTCGGCGGCTGCCCCTACGCGCCCGGCGCGTCCGGCAATCTGGCCAGCGAGGAGCTCGTGCACATGCTCGACGACCTCGGCATCGACACCGGCGTCGACCTGGACGCGCTGATCGAGGTCGCCCGCTCCGCCGAGCGGGCCGTCGAGCGCGAGCTGCCGAGCGGCGTCCTGCGTGCCGGCCCCCGCACCCGCCTCACCCCCGCCTGACTCTCGCCGGCTCACCCGCCGAACGCGCCCAACCTCTCGTCCTCTGGGCGACATGTTCACGGTCATAGCCGTGAGGATGTCGCCCTAACGAGCTGGGGCTGGGCTCCGGCGCTTGCTTTGTGCAACTTTACTGACACGTTCTGCTAGATCGGGTCTTCCGGTGAAGACGCCTGAGACGCATCATGAGTGCAGGCCGGACGGTATCTCCGCCGCCGGTGGTCACCCCCGCGTCTCCTGGCTGACGGCCGGCCTTTTGCCGACGGCAGTCGCTCTCGCGTCCTGCCCCGCTCCGCGGCAGACCGACCGGATTCCGCCTCGGTCGGCGACCTCTCGTCCCCCGTGAGGTGCCCTATGCGTACCCGTCTGCTGATCGCCACCGCCCTCGCCGTCACGTTGACCGCCGTGCTGGGCTTCGCCGCCCCGGCCCAGGCGGCTACCCAGAGCCAACGGCTGGCCGTGGCCACGGCCTGGAGCCAGCCGACCTCGCCCAGCCAGGGCGCCTGGAACACCGCCCGAGTGAACCCCGCCCCCTGGTCGAGCTACGCGTTCGACTGGTCGACCGACTACTGCTCAGCCAGCCCCGACCGGCCACTCGGCTTCGACTTCCGGCTGCCGTGCCAACGCCACGACTTCGGCTACCGGAACTTCAAGCGGCTGAACGCCTTCCCGGCGAACAAGTCCCGCATCGACGACGCGTTCTACTACGACCTGAAGCAGGCCTGCGCCCGTTACGCGGCGCGGAACACCTGCCTCAGCACCGCGTGGACCTACTACCAGGCCGTGAAGCGCTTCGGCTCGCTCGCCGTTCCGCAGTCCGAGCTGCGGGCGATCGAGGCGAACCGCGCCGCCACCGAGAACACCGCAGCTTAGAGCGCCCGCGTCCCGGGCTGGCCGCCCCCGTATGGCGGCCAGTCCGCTGCCCGCCCGGCTCAGGCGGTGCGGGCGGCCAGTTCCGCCGCCCGGCGTCGCACCAGCCGGCCGAGCGCCAGGTGCCCGACCGCCACCAGCACGCCGGCCGCGAGGCACGCGAACCACAGCGCCTCCGGCCCGATCCCGCCGTACAGGCTGGTGCCGATGACCGGTCCGATCAGTGCGGACGACGCCCAGGAGAGGGTGAACAGCCCCTGGTAGCGGCCGCGCGCCTCGGGCGGTGCGAGCTCGGCGGCGATGGCGAACATGAGCCCGGCCGTACCGATCTCGCCGAGCGTCCAGACCACCACCGTGAGCCCGAAGCCGAGCTGGTTGTGCGCCAGGCCGGTCGCGGCGAACCCGACGCCCATCGTCAGTCCCGAGGCGGCGAGCACGTGCGCCGGGTTGAAGCGGCCCAGCCAGGCCCCGGCGAACGGCTGGAGCGCGACGATCGCGATGCCGTTCAGAGCGATCACCGAGCCGTACACCGAGGTCGGCAGGCCGGCGTCGCGGATGGCCAGCGGCAGGGTGACGTATGCCTGGTCGTACAGCGTGGAGTAGAGCAGCGTGATCCCGAGCATCGAGACCAGCATCCGGTCGCGCAGCGCCGTGCGGTAACCGACCTGGCTGCTCTGGGCGGTGCGGGCAGGCCGGGTCTCGTGCCGGACGCCGAACCAGATCAGCGCTCCGAAGATCGCGCAGCTCGCCGCGTCCAGGGCGAAGAGCAGGCCGTATCCGCGGTCCGCCAGGTAGCCGCCGGCGGTCGCGGCGATCGCGAAGCCGAGGTTGATCGCCCAGAACAGCAGGCCGAAGGCGCGGGCCCGGTCCTCGGGCCGGACCACGTCCGCGACGAGCGCGCTGGACGCCGGCCGGTAGAGGTCCGCCGTGATGCCCGCGAAGAACGCGGCGACCGCGATCGTCGGCACGGTCTGCGCGGCACCGAGCGCGGCCAGGCTCGCCGCGGCCGCCAGCATCGCGCCGGCCATGGTCGCGCGGCGCCCGACCCGGTCGGCGAGCCAGCCGCCGAGCAGCGGGCCGATCAACGCGCCCGACCCCCACACCGCGACCAGGAGCCCGGCCTGCTGGGTGGAGAGCCCGCGCGCGTCGGTGAGGTACAGCACGAGGAACGGCTGGACGAACATGCCGAGCCGATTCACCAGCGTGCCGACCCACTGGAACCAGAACTGGCCGGGCAGGCCACCGAACGTTCGCCGGAACAGCCCCCGCGGCGGTTCCGACGCGGGCACCTCGGGCGGCCGGGGGTCCGGTCTGGTCGCGTGTGGTGTCGTCGTCATGGGATCGATCCTGCGGGGCCGGCTTCAGGGCGCCAATTGTTTAGCGGTGGCTAAAATGGGTCCATGTTCGAGGCTCGTTTCACCGCGCACGACGTGTCCCATCTGCGCTTCGCCTTCTCGCCGCTCTGGGAGGTGATCGCGAGCCTGCGGGTGATCCAGGCGCCGGGTCGGCACGCGCTGCACCTGCCGTGGGCCACCGAGGCCAGGGCCGCGATCCGGGCGGCCGGGCTCGACCTCTCGTTGCCGTTCGCGCTGGTCCCGCCCACGGGTTACATCGCCGACTTCGTCACGCCGCCGCCGACCACGCCGCTGCCGGACTTCGCCGACGAGCTGACCACCGTGGGCGCCACACCCTGCGGACTTGTCATCGACAACGTGGCGGAGCTGGCCGACCACGGCAACCTCCCGGACCGAGCCAGCGCCGAGGTGTTCTGGGCCGGCATGATCGCCGAGCCGGAGCGGCGCCTCGCCGAACTGGTGGACGTGCTCCGCGCGTACTGGGAGCTGGTCATCGAGCCGCACTGGCCCCGACTCCGCGCGCTGCTCGACGCCGACGTGCTGTACCGGAGCCGTGAGCTGGCCCGCGGCGGGGCGAACGGCGTCTTCACCGACCTGCACCCCGACGTGCGGTGGGACGGCGCGGTGCTGACCGTGGCGAAGAAGTACTGCAAGACCCTCGCCCTGGAGGGCCGGGGGATGGTGCTGGTGCCGTGCGCGTTCGCGTGGCCCAGCGTGCTGGTGATGGACGAGGGGCCGTGGCAGCCCACGCTGATCTACCCGGCCCGCGGTGTCGCCACGCTCTGGGAGACCGGCGAGTGTGCCCCCACCGGACTGGCCGGCGTGCTCGGCCGGACCCGCGCCGAGCTGCTCTCCGCCCTGGCCGGACCGGCCGCGACCGGTGAGCTGGCCACCCGGCTCGGGGTCACCGCCGGCGCGGTGAGCCAGCACCTCGGCATGCTCCGGGGCGCCGGGCTGGTGGTCACCCAGCGGGTCGGCCGGCGGACCGTGCACGCCCGCACCGCCCTCGCAGACGCCCTGGTCGCCGCCTCGGCCTGACCTGCTGCGGTTGGATTGCGCACTCAGGCTGCGCAATCCAACCGCAGCTGGGTGTGCCGGCCGCCGGGACGGCGGCGGGACCCCGGGGGTGCGTGCGCTGGCGGTGATGCCTCGGTTCGGGTTAACCTAACGATCGTTCAGGTTGCCCCTGGTCGCCGCTGCCATCCCTCGGAGGACGCTCGTGTCGCCGGAACCCCAGCAGTTCGCCGCACACCGCGCTCGGATCGAGGCGGGCGGCGCGGAGAAGTACCACGCGGCCAACGCCGGCAAGGGCAAGCTGTTCGCCCGCGAGCGGATCCGGATCCTGGTCGACGCGGATTCGTTCGTCGAGGACGGCGCCTTCGCCAACGCGCTCGCCGACGGACTGCCCGCCGACGGCGTGATCACCGGCACGGCGACGGTCGACGGCCGGCCGGTCTGCGTGATGGCGAACGACTCCACGGTCAAGGCCGGCTCCTGGGGCGCCCGGACCGTCGAGAAGATCATCCGGATCATCGAGAAGGCGTACGCGACCGGCGTACCGATGGTCTATCTGGTCGACTCGGCCGGCGCCCGGATCACCGACCAGGTCGACCTTTTCCCTGGTCGGCGGGGCGCCGGAAAGATCTTCTGGAACCAGGTGCGCGCCTCGGGCTCGATCCCGCAGGTCTGCGCGCTGTTCGGGCCGTCGGCCGCCGGCGGCGCCTACATCCCGGCGTTCTGCGATGTCGTGGTGATGGTCGACGGCAACGCCAGCATGTACCTCGGCTCGGACCGGATGGTCGAGATGGTCACCGGAGAGAAGACCACGCTGGAGGCGATGGGCGGCGCGAAGGTCCACTGTGTCGAGTCGGGGGTCGGGCACTTCCTGGTCAAGACCGAGGAAGAGGCGATCGAGACCGTCCAGTCGTACCTGTCGTACCTGCCCTCGAACTGGGAGGGCAAGCCGCCGGTCGCCGCGCCGGCGCCCGCCCCGGCCTCGATCGACCTCGCGAAGCTGGTCCCGGAGAGCGAGCGCCAGGCGTTCGACATGCGCCGGTACGCCAAGGGCATCCTCGACGAGGGCACGTTCTTCGAGATCCACTCGCTGCACGCCCGCGAGCTGACCGTCGGGTTCGGGCGGCTCAACGGCGAGCCGGTCGGCGTGGTCGGCAACAACTCGATGTTCAAGGGCGGCGTCCTGTTCGTGGACTCCGCCGACAAGGCCACCCGGTTCGTGCAGCTCTGCGACGCGTTCAACGTGCCGTTGCTGTTCCTCGCCGACGTGCCGGGCTTCATGGTCGGCAGCGTGGTCGAGAAGCAGGGCATCATCCGGCACGGCGCCAAGATGATCACCGCGATCAGCGAGGCGACCGTGCCGAAGATCTGCGTGGTGGTGCGGAAGGCGTACGGCGCGGGTCTCTACGCGATGGCCGGTCCGGGCTTCGAACCCGACGCCACGATCGCGCTACCCACGGCCAAGATCGCCGTCATGGGCGCCGAGGCCGCGGTCAACGCCGTGTACGCCAACAAGATCGCCGCCCTCGACGAGAGCGAGCGCGAGGCGTTCGTCAAGGCCAAGCGGGCCGAGTACGAGGAGGACATCGACATCGTCCACCTCGCGTCCGAGCTGGTCGTGGACGCGCTCGTCGAGCCGGCCGACCTCCGCGACGAGCTGATCGTCCGCTTCCGCGCCGCCAGCACGAAGAACCGCGAATTCTCCCGCCGCCGCCACGGCGTCACCCCCGTCTAACGCTCAACGAGGAGCAAACCCCATGCCTGACTTCCGGCTTTCGGACGAGTACGAGGCGCTCCGCGCGAGCGTGGAGGAGTTCGCGCACAAGGTCGTCGCGCCGCAGATCGGCGAGCTGTACGAGAAGTGCGAATTCCCCTACGACATCGTTCGGCGGATGGGCGAGATGGGCATGTTCGGCCTGCCGTTCTCCGAGGAGTACGGCGGCATGGGGGGCGACTACTTCGCGCTCTGCCTGGCGTTGGAGGAGCTGGCCAGGGTCGACTCGTCGGTGGCGATCACGCTGGAGGCCGCGGTCAGCCTCGGCGCGATGCCGATCTACCGGTTCGGCACCGAGGAGCAGAAGCGTCAGTGGCTGCCGAAACTGGTCACCGGCGAGGCGCTGGGCGCGTTCGGCCTGACCGAGCCGGGTGGAGGTTCGGACGCCGGCGCCACCGAGACCCGGGCCGTGCTGGACGGTGACGAGTGGGTCATCAACGGCACCAAGGCGTTCATCACGAACTCCGGCACCGACATCACCGCGCTGGTCACGGTCACCGCGGTCACCGGGGAGACGGCTACCGGCCGCAAGGAGATCTCCTCGATCATCGTGCCGAGCGGCACCCCGGGCTTCACGGTCGGCCCGAAGTACTCGAAGGTCGGCTGGAGCTCGTCCGACACCCGCGAGCTCTCGTTCGTGGACTGCCGAGTGCCGGCGGCGAACCTGCTCGGCGAGCGCGGTCGCGGCTACGCCCAGTTCCTGCAGATCCTCGACGAGGGCCGGATCGCGATCTCGGCGCTCGGCGTCGGACTGGCCCAGGGCTGTGTCGACGAGTCGGTGAAGTACTCCCGCGAGCGGCACGCGTTCGGCCGGCCGATCGGCGCCAACCAGGCCATCGCGTTCAAGATCGCCGACATGGAGATGCGGGCGTACACCGCCCGGCTCGCCTACTACGACGCGGCCGCCCGGATGCTGGACGGTCAGCCGTTCAAGAAGCAGGCCGCGATCGCCAAGCTGTTCTCGTCCGAGAGCGCGGTGACCAACGCCCGCGAGGCCACCCAGGTGCACGGCGGGTACGGCTTCATGAACGAGTTCCCGGTGGCCCGGATGTGGCGTGACGCCAAGATCCTGGAGATCGGCGAGGGCACCTCCGAGGTCCAGCGAATGCTCATCGCCCGCGAACTGGGCCTTTAGGCCCGCACGCGAAAAGGCCCGGCGACCGAGGTCGCCGGGCCATCTCGAAATCACCAGCAGGTGGCGCAGAAACCGTCGCCGGGCGGGCGGGTCGGCCGGGGCCGCAACGCACCGCCCGAGACGCCGGTCCGAGCGCCGACCACGGGCACCCCGGCCGAACCGTCCGGCTGCTGGGCGACCGTGACCTGGTAGCAGTCCTCGGCACCGTACGGCGTGCGCAGCAGGCAGACGTACTTGGTGCCGGCCGCCAGCGGAACCTGGATGCTGAACCCGTACCCCGGCGCCGGCCCGTACTTCACCAGCCCGACGAGGCTGGGCGCGGCGGCGCCGAAACCTCCGACGCCCAGCCGGTCGTCGATGATCGGCGTCATGCACGGCTGCAGGGAACCGGTCACGTCCAGCAGCCCGGCGCCAGCTGGCCGCAGCGACTTGATCGTCCCGGCCGTTCCGGAACAGTCGATGAAGGTCGGCATGCCGTCCTCGGCGCTGGCCGCGGTGGTGGTGAGGCCGATCGTCCCTACCACCACCCCGCACAACACCGCGGCGAGCGTTCTGATCGAACCTTGCACGGTCACGCTGTCTCCCCTAGGCGGTCCATCTCTACCAACAGGTCGCGCAGAACGGGAACGGGAACCCATCCGGATTGGGACGGGCACGCAGCGCCGTGTCGCGGGTGTCCAGGTGCTCGACCACCACGGGCGGCCGGTCCGTCTCCACCAGCAGCGCGTAGCAGTCCTCGGCGCCGTACGGGGTGCGGAGCAGGCAGAGCCGCACCTTGCCCACGGGTAGCCGGATGTCCTGCTGGGTGAAGCCGAAGGTGGGCGCCGGCCCGAACTTCGGCAGCGCGACCGTCTTGCGCTCCTCGACCGAGTAGGCCGCGAGGCCCAGCCGGAGCAGCGGGTAGTCGGGCCCGCAGAGGTCGAGCCGGCCCGAGACGGTCAGCGTGCGCGGCCCGGTCGGTTTGAGGTCGGTGAGCTCACCCGGCGCCTCGGTCTGGCAGTCGGTGAACTTCAGATAGTCGTCGGATGCCGCGGCCGGCGTGGCCATCAGGCCAACGCTCAGGACGACGGCGATGGCTACTGCGCCGGCTCCAAGCCTGCCGGTCAGCTTGCGCAAGGTCACTCTTCTTACTCCCCGATTGAGTCTGGCGGCCGGTCCTGGCCGGCGTGGCCGGCGACCGATCCGTCGTTCCCTTCATGTGTACCGAGCGTGCCAAGTGCCAGCCCGAGCTGAAACCGGTTTTCGACCTCGAGCCGGTCCATCAGCGACTGCAACGTGTAGGACACGGTGCGCGGACTGACGCCGAGACGTCGAGCGGCGCTGGCGTCCGTGTGTCCTGCGGCGAGTAGCTCGACCAGGGCCTTCTCACGTGGGCTGAACACCACGCGAACCTCCTGCATGTCATGCGGACCGTCCTGGTCGGACGCGGTCGCGGTGGTCTCGCCGGTGCCGCGGTCGGGAGCGAAGCCGTCATCGGCGCGTGCGATGACCCCCACCTCCCTCCGTGTGCCGTGCAGCGAACCTGATCCACCGGTCGGACAGCTGCCCGGCCGGCCTGCTCGGAGTCGGCCGCCGGAGCGACTGGCCGGCGGGGTGGGCCCCCCGTTGCACGAGCCCACCCCACCAGGCCGGTCGCTCATCCGTCGCCTGGCCCCGATCCAGTCCGCGACGGAGTGCGGAGGCAGGCCACGACGTGTCGGCCCCAGACCTGCCCGCGACGGCGTTCGGAGCCTCCAAACAGCGGACGCCCCTGCCGTGAGAACAGCTCAACATGGGTCGCGCCGGCTGTCATCGCTCCAACGGTGGACAACCGTCGCGATTGCAGGAATACGCAATTGGCCACGTCTGCGTGGCCTGGCCGCCCGGCCCGATCGCTCGCTCGCCGGAGCGTCGCGCTCAGCTCACCAGCAGGTGGCGCAGAACGGGCGGTGGCGGGGGAGCAAGACGCCGGCGGTCGTCGTGTGCCCGCCGACCACCGGGACGCCCACGCCGCCGGATTGCGTCGTCGGCACCCGAATGGCGACACAGTCCAGCCCGTGCTCCGGGTTGTCGGCGAGGCAGACACGGTCGGCGCGCGGGTACACCTCGACCACGTCGACGAACAGGCCGGCGACCAGGTTGCGAAAGCGAATGATCCGCTGGCTCGGACTACCGTCGGTCGCGCCGGCGGTCGGGAACGCGACGATCGGTTCGCCGTCGACGTGGGACCCGGTGGACGGCTGGCCGACGGCGCGGCCCGCACGCGGGGGATCGGGGTATTCGGCGCTCACGGCGACGGCGTCGAGCGCGCTCGGCCGGCGGCACGGCTTGGCGGTGCCCACGACCAGCAGGCGGCCGGGACCGAACGCGCGAACGGTGAGTAGCCGCCCGGAGTTCTGCCCCTGGGCGCAGAGAATGAACGTCGGCGTGGTCGGCGGAGGCTCCGGCGGCTCGTCCGCGGCCGACGCCGGTGCGCCGGCCAGCAACAGCGGGCTACTCGCCAGCAGGACCAGCACGATGGTCGAGAGGCGGCGGGCCGCCCGGGCGAGCTGATGTTCGGTCACGCCACGTCCTCCTCGTCCAGACGATCGGCACTGCCCTGATGCAACCACGACGAGCCGCACGAACGCGAAGTCGTACGCCCGTGTTCAGGACCTTTTCGTTTCCGGCGTGCTGCCAGCCCACGAAGTTCCGGTCGGTGAACGCCAACACGGGGACGTCATCGGAGCGGCGTACTCTGGGACGGCTGTGTCCAGCGCGATCCGGGAGGTGACGGTATGGCCAGCAACGTGCCCAGGAACGGGAGTGGTGCCCGCAGTCGGGGGATGGCGCGTGCCTTGGCCGCGCCGGTCCGGGCGGTGGGCCGGGTGCTGCCCCGCCCGATGCTCCGGCACCCCCACTCCACCGACTCGCCGCGACAGAGCTCGGCGGTGGTGGACTGCGGTCTCTACATGGACGGCAAGCGCCAGTCCGGCCGGATCGGCTACGTCGAGGCGCTCGAAGAGGCCCGGCGACAGAACAACGGCTTCGTCTGGCTCGGACTGCACGAGCCGAGCGAGGAGGAGTTCGCCGACATCGCGGCCACCTTCGACCTGCACCCGCTCGCCGTCGAGGATGCCGTCAAGGCGTTCCAACGACCGAAGCTGGAGCGGTACGCGGAGGTCACCTTCGTCGTGCTGAAGACGGCCCGCTACGTGGGCCACACCGAGCTGACCGCCACCACCGAGGTCGTCGAGACCGGTGACGTGATGCTGTTCATCGGGCGGAACTACATCGTCAGCGTCCGGCACGGCGACGCCTGCAAGCTCGGGGGTGTCCGGGCCAGCCTGGACGAGCACCAGGACCTGATCGAGCACGGCCCGTGGGCGGTCTTCCACGCGATCACCGACCGGATCGTCGACGTCTACCTGGAGGTCGTCGAGGCGATCGAGGACGACATCGACGAGGTCGAGGTGGGCGTGTTCAGCCGCAACTCGACCGATGTCCAGCGCGTCTACCAGCTCAAACGAGAGATCGTGGAGTTCAAGCGGGCGGTGCTTCCGCTGGCTCGACCGCTGGAGGCGCTCACCTCGGGCCAGGTGCCGAGCGTGCCGCTGGAGATCCGCCGGTACATCCGGGACATCGCCGACCACCACAGCCGGGTGACGGAACAGGTGGCCAGCTTCGACGACCTGCTTACCTCGATCCTGCAGGCGAGCCTCGCGCAGGTCGGTATCCAGCAGAACAACGACATGCGCAAGATCTCGGCCTGGGTCGCGATCGCCGCGGTACCGACCATGATCGCGGGCGTCTACGGCATGAACTTTGACCACATGCCGGAGCTGCGCTGGGAGTACGGCTACTACCTGATCGTGGGCGTGATGGCTTCCGCCTGCGCCACGCTCTACTGGGCCTTCCGCCGCAGCAACTGGCTCTAGGGCCGGCCACAACGACAGCGGCGGCGGCTGGCGCGAACTCGAGGTCCGCACCAGCCACCGCCGCTGCCGGTGGTGTGGGTCTAGCCGGGTCGGCCGTTCCGGCCGGCGTCGTTCGTCCGGGACGCCGCCTGATGCACGGCCTCGCGGCCCTGCTCGGTGGTGTCGTGCGCCGTCTCAGCCGCCGAGTCGGTGGCCCGGTGCGCGGTGTCGGCGGCCGTGTCGGTCTTCTGGTGCGCGGCCGAGGCCGCGGAGTCGGCGTTGTCCTTGGCCTTCTCCGTCACCGTGCTGAGCTTCTCGCGCGCCACGCTCGCGACCTCGGACGCCTTGACCTTGGCGGTCTCGGTGGCGGACGTGACCTTGTCCTTCACCGTGTGCGCCGTGTCCCGGAGCTTGTCCTGGGCCCCGCCGGTGGGAGCGCGGTGCTCGCCGGCCGGGTCGTACTCTTCCCACTCGGGCCGGTTCGCCCGCCGCATCATCGCGCCGCCGATCGCGCCGGCGACACCACCGAGGGCGAGCGCCGCGAGCGCCAACGGCCACCTACGGCGACGCTCACCGCGAAGGGCGAGCGCGGTCTCCTGGGCCCGACGCTTGGCTTCCTTGCGTGCCGGCCGGGTGCGCTTCTGAGCCTTGCGGCCGGCCTTCCTGCTCTTCTCCTGTGCCTCGACCGCGGCGGCGACCACGGGAGCCAGCGACGCGAGCGCCGAATCCCAGGCTGGCCGAACGGCGTCACGAGCAGCTTCGACCCGCGGTTCGACCAGCTCGCGAGCGTGTCCGACCCGGGGCGCCAGCGCGTCGCGCGCCGCCTCGGCCGTCGGGGCGAGGCGCTCGCGCGCCACATCCTTGGTCACCACAGCGGCGTTCCGGAGGTGGTCAACCCCTGCGGTGAGTTCCGCACCTATCTCCTTGGCACGTCCCGACACTTCACCGGTCGACGCGCCCTTCCGACGGAACACCATCTCAGCCCCCTAGCTTGTGGGTTCAATCCACCCTCATCCTGCCCGCTGGGGCAGTGCTTTCAAACCACCATGGCAGGATGGAAAGCACACAACCGACTAAGGAGTACTGGTGGCCGAGGATCTGTATGCCACGCTGAACACCAGCGCGGGCCCGATCACGATCAAGCTTTTCCCCGACCACGCGCCCAAGACGGTGAAGAACTTCGTCGAGCTCGCCGAGGGCACGCGGGAGTGGACCGACCCGAAGACCGGGCAGACCCAGACGTCGAAGCTGTACGACGGCACGGTCTTCCACCGGGTCATCAGCGGCTTCATGATTCAGGGCGGCGACCCGCTCGGCACCGGCACCGGCGGCCCCGGCTACCGGTTCGCCGACGAGTTCCACCCCGAGCTTTCGTTCAACCGGCCGTACCTGCTGGCCATGGCCAACGCCGGCCCGGGCACCAACGGTTCGCAGTTCTTCATCACGGTCGGCCCGACGCCGCACCTGACGAACCGGCACACGATCTTCGGTGAGGTCGCCGACGAGGACAGCCGCAAGGTCGTCGACGCGATCGCGACCACCCGTACGGGTGCCGGCGACCGGCCCGTCGAGGAGCAGGCGATCCAGTCGGTCACCGTCGAGCGTCGGCCCGCCTGACCTCATGAGCGAGGACCGGGTCGAGACCGGGGCCGGCGCTGCGCCGGCCCCGGTCTGCTATCGGCATCCCGACCGTGAGACCTGGGTGTCCTGCACCCGGTGCGAACGGCCGATCTGCCCTGACTGCATGCGCCCGGCCTCGGTCGGCTTCCAGTGCCCGGACTGCGTCCGGGAGGGGGCCAAGTCGGTCCGCACCGCGCGCACCGCGTTCGGCGGCAGCCTCGCGGGCGCGCAGGGCATGGTCACGAAGGTCCTCGTCGGTCTGAACGTCGGCATGTTCGTGCTGACCGTGCTCGCCGCCGGCACGAACGGCGTCAACGCGATGATGCGGACGCTGGTCGGGCAGAGCTCGGACTCCCCGCTGCACCGCTGGCTGGACATGATCCCGCTGGCGATCGACCCGAGCCGCGCCGAACTGATCGGCGTCGCGAACGGCGAGTACTGGCGGCTGCTGACCGCGGGCTTCATGCACTACGGCCTCATCCACCTGGGCCTCAACATGGTGGCGTTGTGGCTGCTCGGCGGCGAGGTCGAACGCGCGGTCGGGCGCTGGCGGTTCCTGGCGGTCTACCTGCTCAGCGGCTTCGGCGGCACGATCGCGGTCTACCTCTTCGGCGCGACCAACGGCCCTGTCGCCGGCGCGTCCGCGTCGGTCTTCGGCATGTTCGGCGCGCTGTTCTTCCTGTTCCGCAAGCTGAAGAAGGACATCCGCGGGCTGGTCACGATCGTCCTGATCAACTTCGCGGCCGGGCTCTTCATCAACGTGAGCTGGCTGGGGCACATCGGCGGCCTGGTGCTCGGTGCGATCACCGGCGGGCTGCTCGCCTACGCGCCGAGTGGGCCGAGGCGCACGGCCATCCAGGTCACCGGGCTGGTGATCGTGGGGGTCGCGCTGCTCGGCCTGGTGATCTACCGGACGGCCTACCTCACCGGCTGACGTTTCCGGCCGCTGGCGGGTCCCGCGGGTTCCGTCAGCGGCCGGTGCGGAGGGTGACCAGCGCGGCCGCGACGTCGTCGATCGGCGCGCTGAGTTCCGTCGAGCTGAACAGGTGCAGGGCCTGACCGGTGTCGATCTCCAGCAGCTCGGACCGCCGGCCCAGCCGCTTGCGGGTGTCCACCCGGACCCGTTCGATCTGTGCCCACGGGATCGGCACTCGCCGGGAGAAGCCGGTGACCACCGTGACCCCATGACCGTCGGCGGCCAACCGCACCGGGGCGACCAGATCACGGAGGGCGAACCCCGCGAGGCCGGCGGCGACGACGAGCGCGAGCAGCGTCCCGGCCGGATCGCCACCGAACACCACCGCCGCCACGACGAAGACCACGGCGGCGACGGCCTTGAGCACGGTCATCCGCCGGTCCACCCGCCACTCCAGGCTGCTTTGGGGGCCGATCGCTCCGCCGGGTACCGCTGACTCCACCATCCGCCCAGACTGGCACAGGGCGGGCTACCATCGCGAGAGTTAATGTTACTAAGGGGTAACCATGCGTGACGCGGTCATCGTCGAAGCGGTCCGGACGCCGGTCGGGCGGCGCGGTGGAGGGCTCGCCGAGACCCATCCGGTGGATCTGTCCGCGCACGTCCTGGTGGCGCTCGCCGAACGGACCGGGATCGACCCGGCCCTGGTCGACGACGTGTACTGGGGCTGCGTGAGCCAGGTGGGCGAGCAGGCCTGGAACGTCGGGCGGAACGCGGTGCTGGCCGCCGGCTGGCCGGAGTCGATCCCGGGCACGACGATCGACCGGCAGTGCGGCTCCTCCCAGCAGTCGCTGCACTTCGCGGCCGCCGCGGTGGTCAGCGGCCAGTGCGACGTGGTGGTCGCGGGCGGCGTCGAGTCGATGACCAGAGTGCCGATGGGCTCGAACTTCCTCAGCGGCCCGGGGCTGCCGTTCGGCCCCAGGATGATGGCGCGCTACGACAACGTCATGTTCAACCAGGGCGTCGGCGCCGAGATGATCGCCGAGCGGTGGAGTCTGTCCAGGGCCATGCTCGACGAGTACAGCCTGGCCTCGCACGCCAAGGCCGCCGCCGCGCAGGACGCGGGCGCGTTCGCCGGGCAGCTCGCCGCGGTCACGCGGCCCGACGGCACCGTGGTCGAAGCCGACGAGGGCATCCGCCGGGACAGCTCGATCGAGCGCCTCGGCGGGCTGAAGACCCCGTTCAAGCCCGATGGCGTGGTCACGGCGGGCAACGCGTCGCAGATCTCGGACGGCGCCGCCGCGCTGTTGGTGATGACCAGTGAGCGCGCCGCCGAACTCGGGCTCCGCCCGCTGGCCAGGGTGCACACCGCGGTGGTCGCCGCCGCCGACCCGGTGATCATGCTGACCGCGCCGATCCCGGCCACCGAGAAGGCGCTGAAGCGGTCCGGGCTGGCGATCGGCGACATCGGGGCGTTCGAGGTGAACGAGGCGTTCGCGTCGGTGCCGTTGGCCTGGCTCGCGGAGACCGGCGCCGATCCGGCCCGGCTGAACCCGAACGGCGGCGCGATCGCGCTCGGCCACCCGCTCGGCGGCTCGGGCGCCCGGCTGATGACCACGCTGGTGCACCACCTGCGGGATCGGAACCTGCGGTACGGCCTGCAGACCATGTGCGAAGGCGGCGGCATGGCGAACGCCACCATCCTGGAGAACCTCGCCTGACGGCGGTCACCGCGGTGGGGCGCCGAGCCGGTGCCCCGGGTCACGAGCCGTGCGCCGCGCGCCAAGCCGGTGCCGATGCCGGGTAAACGGTGATTCCGGCCGATTGGGCGGTCGGCGCTGTCCCCAGCTGGCCGGCTTTGGCCACAGCCAGAGGCCGATTGGTCCACAAGATATCCACAGGTTGTCCCCATTTTCGAGTATCCACACCTGTGGAAAACTCTGGGGACGGAACTACATCGGTGTGATTAGCGGACTAATCGGACACAGAATTGGGCATCTGGGGAACCGCGTGGGGAAGTGTGTCGCTTACGGCCCAAGTTTTCCACAGGCAAGGCCCGAGGCGGTTCATGCTCGGTGGGGAGGACCCGTCGGAGCCGTCCGCACCGCCGGCCGACCGTTGTCCGGGCAGCCGGGAACCAGGTGGGACCGGGGACGGCAGCCAACGAGGTCGCTGGCGTCTGCGCGTTACCGTGGTTCAGCCGCCGGGCAGCCCGGCCGACCGGCTCAGCCGGCGGTGCGGTGCTGGCTCAACGCCACTGGGTCAGTACGCCCAGGCTGCTGACCAACATGCCGAAGCCGATGGCGAGGTTCCAGTACTCGATCTTCTCGACCGGGTACTTGCCCTCGCTCATGTAGTACGTCACGAGGTAAGCGATGCCAATCACGATCAATGCGACGGCGACGATCGGCACCCAGCGGGGGCTGGGCTTCTTCTTCTTCTTGGCCCCAACGGCCGGCCGGACATCCGTCGGCGGCGTGTAGACCTTCTTCTTGCGTACGCGGGACTTCGGCACGGGTGTCTCCTGTGAACGGGTTCGGGCTAGCGTAGTCAACGAGGAAAGTCGAGAAGGAGGCTATGTGCCAGCGAGTGCTCCAGGCGACACCGGGGCCGGATTCGAGGACGGTCGCGACGACCTCCCGACCGGCTCCCGTAGCCGTGTCTGGAGAGTGCTGCTGCCTGCCGTCCTTCTCGTCGCGGGGATGCTCTTCGCGACCAGCGCCCGAACCTCCAGCGGCTACGATCTGCGCGGAGGCCGGGTCAACGAGCTCCAGCAGCTCATCAGCGCGCGGACAGGTGCGGTCGACTCCGCTCGCCGCCGCGCGGCTGACCTGCAGGAACAGATCGACGACGCGACCGAGAGCCGGGCTCAGACCGACGCCCGGCTACGCGGCCCGCAGGCCGAGGCCGACCGGCTCAAGGAGCCCGTTGGCCTGGTGGCGGTTTCGGGTTCAGGCATTACCGTTCATATGGATGACGCGCCGCGCACCGCGGAGGGGTCTCTTCCGGCCGGCGCCGACGTCGATGACGTCGTCGTCCACCAACAAGACGTGCAGGCGGTGGTGAACGCACTATGGGCGGGTGGCGCGGAGGCGATGACGATCATGGGCGAGAGGGTCATCTCGACGAGCGCGGTCCGGTGCGTGGGCAACACCCTGTTGCTGCACGACCGGAAGTTCTCTCCGCCCTTCGTGATCACGGCGATCGGGGACACCAACCAGATGCAGCGGTCACTCAGCAACTCGCCTGGAGTGGCGCTGTTCCAGCAGGCGGCCCGGCAGTTCGGCCTGGGGTACCGCGCCACCGCCGAACCCGTGGAGGTCCGCCTTCCCGCGTATCGCGGCCCGACGTCGATGACGCACGCTACGCGCCCCAGTCAATGATCCGATCCGCCGTTCGGGGGTTCGGTGAGCTGCTGATCACCCTCGGACTGATCGTGTTGCTCTTCGCCGCGTACGAGGTGTACGGCAAGTCGTTCCAGGTCAACGCAGAGCAGAACCGGCTGGGCAACGCGCTGGACGAGCAGTGGGACGCGCCAGCCGGTGCGCCGGCCGGTGCGAAGCCGGTGGTCGACAAGCCGATTCCCGGTAAGGGCGTGGCCCGGCTGTACATCCCGCGGCTGAACAAGGAATGGGTCGTGGTCGAGGGCGTCCAGCCGAACGACATCAAGCTCGCGCCGGGGCACTATCCGGAGAGCCAACTGCCCGGCCAGCTCGGCAACTTCGCCGTCGCCGGTCACCGGATGCCGTCGGTCTTCTGGGACGTCGACAAGCTGGAGAACGGCAACGCGATGGTCCTGGAGACCCGCACCGGCTGGTTCATCTACCAGGTGACCAAGGTGCACATCATCCGGCCGAGCCAGGTCGAGGTGAAGGCGGCCAACCCGGACAACCCCGGTGCCGCCCCGACCAGGAAGCTGCTGACGATCACCACCTGCAACCCGAAGTGGGACAACTACCAGCGGCTGGTCGTGCAGGCCGAGCTGACTCGCGAGCAGCTGAAGTCCGCCGGGCGTCCGGCCGAGCTGGGGGAGTAGGCGTGTACTCGTGGATCTGGCACAAGCTGCCCGGTGGCCTGCCCGGCCGGCTGATCGGATCGTTGTTGCTGGTCGTGGGCCTGTTGGCGCTGCTGTGGTTCGTGATCTTCCCGTGGGCCGAGCCGCTGCTGCCGTTCGGTGACGTCACGGTCGACGGCCAGCCGCCGGCCGCTCCCTGAGATGACGCCCGCCCGGCCTACGCCGTGCCAACGCCTGGGATGATGGCGGGGTGAGCACCCCGACCCGCATTCTCGTCGTGGACAACTACGACTCGTTCGTCTTCAACCTGGTGCAGTACCTGGGCCAGCTCGGCGCCGAGTGCGTCGTCCGCCGCAACGACGAGGTCACGGTCGCCGAGGTGGCCGACGGCGACGTCGACGGCGCGCCCGTCGACGGCGTGCTGCTCTCGCCCGGCCCTGGAGCGCCGGAGGACGCTGGCGTCTGCGTGGACATGGTGACCGGCCTGGCTGGCCGGCTGCCGCTCTTCGGGGTGTGCCTCGGCCACCAGGCGATCGGCGTCGCCTACGGGGCCACGGTCGGCCGCGCGCCGGAACTCCTGCACGGTAAGACGAGCGAAGTGCACCATTCCGGCGTGGGCGTGCTCGCCGGGCTGCCCGACCCGTTCACGGCCACCCGGTACCACTCGCTGACCGTGGCCGAGGCGACGATCCCGCCCGAGCTCGAGGTGACCGGGCGGACCGCCTCCGGCGTCGTGATGGCCCTGCGCCACCGTGAACTGGCCGTGGAGGGCGTCCAGTTCCACCCCGAGTCCGTGCTGACCCAGGCCGGGCACCGGCTGCTGGCCAACTGGCTCGCCGCGTGCGGTGACCGGCAGGCGCTCGGCCTCGCCCCCGCCCTCGTCGACGCCACCGAGACGCGCCGGCTGTCGGCTTACGCGTAACCCGCCCCCGAAACGACTTTGGGCGACATCTTCACGGTCATAGCCGTGAAGATGTCGCCCAAAGCGCTGTAAGGGGCGGTGCTAGGGGAACGGGAGGCTCGGGGACGGCGTGGGAGACCCCGAACCGGACGGGGTCGGCGACGGAGTCGGGCTGTCCGACGTCGGCACCGGTGCCGGCGCCCGCGCGACGATGATGATCACCGAGCTGCCCGCCTTGGCCGACGTGTTCTGCTTCGGATTCTGATCGATGACCGTGCCGGGTGCGACGTCCGCGGTGATCTGGGTGCGGACAACCGGGATGAAGCCCGCCTCGGACAGGCGCTGCTTGGCCGCGTCCTCGGGAAGATCGACCGACATCAGGCACCAGCTTCAGCTTGCCGTTCGAGATGGTCACGGTGACCGTGCTAAAGACCGCGACGCGCTCGCCGGCCTTCGGAGTGAAGTCGAGCACCGAACCCTCCTCCTCGGCGCTGTCTACGGTTTTGAAGTCGCCCTTGAGCTTGTTCTGACCGAGGCTCTTCTCGGCGCCTTCCCTCTTGAGGCCGGACAGGTCGGGCACCTCGGTCTTCTCGAGGCCGGAACCGACAGTGAGATTGACCGTCGAGCCCTTGTCCACCTCGACTCCGCCGTTCGGCGACTGGCCCAGCACCTTGTCCTTGTCCGCCTCGGGGCTGGGCTTCCTGGACTCCTCGACCTTGAATCCGGCACCGGTGAGCTCGGCGCGGGCGGTGGCGACCGGCTTGCCCGTCACCGTCGGCACCTTCACCTGGGCGGTGGCGTCCTCGTTCAGCAGCAGCTTCGTGCCGAGCGCGGCGAGGGTGAACACCGCGATCACCCCGAGCACGACCAGGACCCACATCAGGCCCCTGTTGCGGCGCGGCTGCTCGACCGGATCGGTGGGGATCATGCCGGTGCCACCGCGGCGGCCGCCGCCGATGATCTGGGTGCGCTCCTCGGAGGAGTAGACCGGCGTGGCCGCGACCGGGCGTCCGGCGGCGGCACGGAGCAGGTCGGCGCGCATCTCGCCAGCGCTCTGGTACCGATTGATCGGGTTCTTCGCCATCGCCTTGAGCACGATCGCGTCGATGTCCGGGGTCACGTCCGGGTTCAGCTCGCCCGGGGGGATCGGATCCTCCCGCACGTGCTGGTACGCCACCGAGACCGGGTTGTCGCCGGTGAACGGCGGGTGCCCGCAGAGCAGCTCGTACAGCAGGCAGCCGGTGGAGTACACGTCGGAGCGGGCGTCCACCGGCTCGCCCCTGGCCTGCTCGGGCGAGAGGTACTGGGCGGTGCCGATCACGGCGGAGGTCTGGGTCATCGCCGCGGTGGCGCTGGACAGGGCCCTGGCGATGCCGAAGTCCATCACCTTGACCGTGCCGTTCGGCGTCATCATGACGTTCCCGGGCTTCATGTCCCGGTGGATGATCCCGTTCCGGTGGCTGAAGTCCAGCGCCGCGCAGATGTCCGCGGTGATCTCCAGGGCCCGCTGCGGCATCAGCCGGCCCTCTTCGTTGAGGACCTCCTTGAGCGTGCGGCCCTCGACGTACTCCATCACGATGAACGGCAGCGTGCCGTCCGGCTCACGGTCCTCGCCGGTGTCGTACACCGCCACGATGGACGGGTGGTTCAGGGCGGCGGCGTTCTGGGCCTCGCGGCGGAACCTGGCCTGGAAGCCGGGGTCCCTGGCGAGGTCCGCGCGGAGGACCTTCACCGCGACGTCCCGGCCTAGCCGGAGGTCGCGGCCGCGGTGCACCTCGGCCATGCCGCCGTAACCCAGCGGTCCGCCGAGTTCGTACCTGCCGCCGAGCAGGCGCGCGTCCGTCATCGTGAGTCCTTACTGCTTGCTTGTGGTGCTCGGTCCGGTGATGACCCGGTCGTCGCCTCCGGGGTGAAGCCGGTCGTTGTTCTGGTGAGCTTCTCATCGTGATCACCGTTTCTCGACGATCGCGCGCAGAACCTGGCCGGCGACCGCGGCGGTGGAGGCGCTGGAGGTACCAGCGTTCTCCAGCACGACGGCGACCGCGCCGACCGGCTCGCCGTCCTTTGATGGCGTAGCCGATGAACCACGAGTGGTCCTGCCGCTCCGCGCCGTCCTCGGCGGTACCGGTCTTGCCGCCGACCTCGATGCCGTCGATCCTGGCCCGCTTGCCGGTGCCGTTGTCGACCACGCCCTTCATGAGCTTGCGCAGCTCGCGGGCCTGGTCCGGGGTGAGCGGCTCGCTCATCTTCTTCTCGCTGGTGGTCTCCAGCGGGTTCCGGTCCGGCGCCTGGACCTGCTGGACCAGGTACGGCCGCATCAGCGTGCCGTCGTTCGCGGCCGCGGCGGCGATCATCGCGCCTTGCAGCGCCGTCATCTTCACGTCGCGCTGGCCGATGCTCGACTGGGCCAGCGCCGGCGGGTCGGGCATGTCGCCGAGCTGGCTGGTCGCCACCGGCTGCGACACCGACAGGTCCTCGTCCTCGAAGCCGAAGGCCCTGGCCATGTCCTTGATCTTGTCGGCGCCGAGCTCGACGCCCAGCTTCGCGTAGGCCGTGTTGCAGGAGACGTGAGCGCCCGCAGCAGGCTGACCTGGTTGCCGCCGCAGCTCGAGCCGTCGAAGTTCTGGATGAACTTCGTGGTCTGCGGCGGGGTGTACCGGAGCGGGGAGGCGACCAGGGTGTCCGCCGTCGCGCCGTCCTTGATCGCGGCGGCGGAGACGATCACCTTGAACGTCGAGCCGGGCGGGTAGGTCTCCTGGAACGCGCGGTTGAGCAGCGGCTTGTTCGGGTTGGCGTTGAGGCTGTCCCACGCCTGCTGCTGGGCCTTGGTGCTGTGCGCGGCGAGCAGGTTCGGGTCGAACGACGGCGCCGAGACGCTGGCCAGGATCTTGCCGGTCCGCGGGTCGAGGGCGACCACGGCGCCGTTGCGGCCGTTCAGCCCTTCGAAGGCCGCCCGTCTGGACTTCCTTGTCCAGCGTCAGCACGACGTTGCCGCCCTTGGGCTGGCGGCCGGTGATGATCTCGGAGATCCGCCGCACGAACAGCCGGTCGTCGTCGCCGGAGAGGACCGAGTCCTCGTCCTTCTCGACACCGGTCTCGCCGAACACCGGCGACTTGTAGCCCGTGACGTGCGGATACAGCGCTCGGGCCGGATAGGTGCGCAGATATTTCAGCCGGTCGTTGGTCTCGGTGGACGAGGCGATCGCCTCACCGCCGACCACGATCGAGCCGCGCTGGCGGTCGTACTCCTGGAGCTGGACCCGCCGGTTGGTCGGGTCCCGCCGCAGCTCGTCGCCCTGGACGAACTGGACGTAGTTGAGCTGCGCGAACAGGAGTCCGAACAGGACGAAGACCGCGATCGCGACGCGGCGCAGTGGGGCGTTCACAGCCGGACCACCTCCGTCTTCGCGCTCTGCAACTGCACCGGCATGTTCACCGCGGTCGGGCGTCGGCCGGCGTCGGAGATCCGCAGCAGCAGCGCCACGAGGCACCAGTTGGCCATCAGCGAGGAGCCGCCGAAGGAGAGGAACGGCGTGGTCAGACCGGTCAGCGGGATCAGCTTGATCACGCCGCCGACGATCACGAACACCTGCAGGCCGAGGGAGAACGAGAGCCCGCCGGCGAGCAGCTTGCCGAACGAGTCGCGCACGTCGAGCGAGGCGCGGATGCCCCGGGCGGCGATCACCAGGTAGAGCATCAGCACGGCACCGAGCCCGAACAGCCCGGTCTCCTCGCCGATCGTGGAGATGATGAAGTCGGAGCTGGCGAACGGCACGCTCTCCGGCTGGCCGGCGCCGGGGCCGGTGCCGAACAGGCCGCCGGTGCCAAGGCCGAACAGCGACTGGATCAGCTGGAAGCCGGCGTCCCGGTCGGCGAACGGGTCGAGCCAGATCGAGACCCGATCCTGCACGCGGCCCTGGAACTTGTACGCGAGGTAGGCGCCGGCGGCGAACAGGCCGAGGCCGATCAGCAGCCAGCTGGTGCGCTCGGTCGCGATGTAGAGCATCACGATGAAGATGCCGAAGTACATCAGCGAGGTACCGAGGTCACGCTCGAAGATGAGCACCATCAGGCTGGCGAGCCAGGCCGCGACGACCGGGCCGAGGTCACGGCCGCGCGGCAGGTCGATGCCGATCACCCGCTTGCTGGCGAGGGAGAGCACGTCGCGCTTGTTCACCAGGTACGAGGCGAAGAAGACCATCAGCAGCAGCTTGGCGAACTCACCCGGCTGGATCTGGCCAAGGCCAGGGATGATGATCCACAGCTTCGCGCCGTTGATCGTGCTGAACTTGGCCGGCAGCACCGCGGGGATCATCACCAGCACGATGCCGGCCAGGCCGGCGGTGTACGCGAACCGGGACAGCGAGCGGTGGTCCCGGATGAAGTACAGCACCGCGCTGAACAGCAGGATCGCCGCGATGGTCCAGAACCACTGGCGCATGCCCTGCCCGGCGTAGACACGGGTGTTCGGGCTGAGGCTGAGCCGGCCGATGAACGTCACGCCCAGGCCGTTGAGCAGGGCCACGCAGGGCAGGATCACGGGGTCGGCGTAGGGGGCGAGAAACCGCACCGCCAGGTGCGCCGCGAGGAAGATGACCCCGAGTCCGAGCGGCAGGTAGAGCGATTCGATCGTGATGGCGCGGTCCAGCGCGGCGTCGACCGAGACCGAGAGCGCGACGATGATGCCGATGACCAGCAGGAGCAGGACGAATTCCGCGTTGCGTCGGGTGGCCGCGCGCGGAGCCGAGCCGCCCGAGGGCGGCGACGGGCCCACGGCGGCGTTTGTGGTCACCGCGGCTCCCGGCATTTCTCCGGCCCGGCCGGCGACTCGGACGGCGTGGGCGTCGGTGACGCGGCCGGGCTCGAAGGCGACGGCGAGGCGGCGGCGTTGGCGACGGGGTGGGACGTTTCCGCCCGGTCCGGCCGTCGTCGGCGTCGGGGTCGGCGAGCCGTTCGTGGAGTCGCCGGGCGCCTCGCACAGGTCCAGCTGCTGGGCCCGGAGCCGCTCCACGATGCCCTCGGCGTCCTTGTGGTCCTTGGCCTGGATGGTCTGCTCGACGTCCTGCTTCGAGAACGGCTGCAGATCGTCCAGGTAGAGATCGGTCTTGGTCTCCACCGACGAGAAGCTCACCCCGGCGAGCGAGCCGGCGACGCCGCGGTAGATCGCGACCGTGCCGTCGTCGTTCGGGCCGACGTAGTACTGGTCCTGGACGTAACGCCAGCCCACGAAGGCCACGCCACCGAGGGCGGCGAGCACGAGCACGCTGGCCAGCACGACCAGGAGCCGGCGGCGCTTCGGCGGCGCGTCCTCCTCGTCGTCCTCCTCGATCTGCTGCGGCCGCTCCGGCCGGGCCAGCGCGGCGCGTCCGGCGGCGCTGTCTGCCGTCGCGCTGCTGGTGCGGCCGCGGTCGTGGGCCGCGGCGCCGCCGACCACGGGCGAGGCGTTGCCCAGGCCCACGTCGACGATGTCGGCCACGATGCAGGTGATGTTGTCCGGTCCGCCGCCGCGTAGGGCCAGCGAGATCAGCCGGTCGGCGGCCTCGCGGGGGTCCGGCAGCCGGAGCGCCTCCGCGATGGTCTCCGGCGAGACGACGCCGGAAAGGCCGTCGCTGCAGAGCAGGTAGCGGTCGCTGGGACGGGCCTCGCGGACCGAGAAGTCCGGGTCGACGTCCCGGCCGTCGAGCGCCCTGGTGAGGAGCGAGCGCTGCGGGTGGGTGGTGGCCTCGTCGGCCGTGATCCGGCCCTCGTCGACCAGCATCTGGACGTAGGTGTCGTCGCGGGTGATCTGGGTCAGCTCGCCCTCGCGCATGACGTACGCGCGGGAGTCGCCGACGTGCACGAGGGCCAGCCGGTTGCCGCTGAACATCATCGCGGTGAGCGTGGTGCCCATGCCCTCGAGCGCCGGATTGCTCTCCACGGCGTCCCGGAGCTGCTGGTTCGCCTGGCTGATCGCGCCGCGCAGGGCGTCCACCAGGTCGTTGGAGGAGACGTCCTCGTCCAGCGGGGCGAGCGCGCCCACGACGATGTTGCTCGCCACTTCGCCGGCGGCCATGCCGCCCATGCCGTCGGCGACGGCAAGCAGGCGAGGCCCGGCGTAGACCGAGTCTTCGTTGCCCTCACGAATGAGGCCGCGGTCTGAGCGCGCCGCGAAGCGCAGGGTGAGGCTCATGCGATCGGCTCGCTTCGCTCCCGACCCGCAGCACGCACGGGTCGCAGTGTGTACATGATCCGCTCGCCTCGCAGGCTCACGCTGCCCCCCCGCTCCGCACGGGAGCCTCGCGAGGCATGTAGCGCACTGTGTACATGATTCGTTCGACTTGCAAACTCACGGGGCGTCCTCGCTCCGCTGGGGAGCGCCACGAGGCACGGACCATGCTGTGTACATCATTCGCTCGCCTTGCTCGCTCATGTGCCCACTGTGCCTGTCGATTCGCTCGCTCCGCTCGCTCATGAGCGCAACTCGAGAACGGTCCGGCCGATCCGGATCGGCACACCGAGAGGGACAGGGGTCGGGCCGGTGACCTTGGCCCGGTCGAGATACGTACCGTTCGTGGAGCCGAGATCCTCGACCAACCACTGCCCGGTTCGTGGCACCAGCCGTGCATGCCGGGTGGAAGCGTAGTCGTCGTTCACCACCAGAGTGGAGTCATCCGCCCGGCCGATCGTGATCGGCGTGTCCGCCAGGGTGATGCGAGTGCCCGCGAGGGCACCCTCGGTCACCACCAGCGTGCGTGCGCTCTTGCCACGCTTGACCTTGGCCGGTCGGCCGGGCGACGGCAGGTTGACCCCGCGCGGGGCGGCGACCAGCCGCGACTGCCGAGTACCGAACAGGTCGCGGCGGATCACCCCGACGACGGCGAAGACGAACACCCAGAGCAGCACGAGAAAGCCGAACCGGGCGACCGCGAGGACAACCTCCGGCATCAGCCGTCCAGCCGGAACGTCAGCGTCGTCGTCCCCAGCTGGATCACGTCACCGTGCTGCAGGGCGGCCGCGGTGATGCGGTTGCCGTTCACCGTGGTGCCGTTGGTCGACCCCAGATCGGTGAGGACCATGCGGCTGCCGTCGTAGTCCAGCCGGGCGTGCTGGCGGGAGATACCGACGTCGGCGAGGCGTACCTGGGCACCCTCGCCCCGACCGATCACCGTGGAACCGATGGCGACCGCGAACTGCCGCCCGTCCGAGGAGATCAACCGGGCCTGCCGCGCGGTGTGCAACGGCGTCACCGGCGGGGTCGGCGCGCTGGTCACCTGACCGCCGGGCTGCCCCATCGGGGGGCCGCTCATCGGTGGCGGACCAGGCGGCATGCCGTAACCCTGAGGCTGCTGCTGGTACTGCTGTTGCTGCTGCGGGGGAGGCGGCGGTGCCTCCACCGCTCCCGTGTAGACCTCGGCCGCGATCCGGAACATCCCGGTATCGAGTCCCTCGCCGCGTTCGATCTCGACGATGACGTCGCCGTACACCGTCCACCCCTGCTCGCCGATGTACTCGGCCTGGGCTTGGGCCAGCTCCTGAGCGAGCGGCGCGGCGTACTGCGCCAGCCGATCGTGGTCAGGGGGGCTGAGATCGATGATGTAGCGGTTTGGAACCAGAGTGCGGCCGCCGCCGAGGATGGACTTGTGCGCATCCGCCTCGCGCTGCATGGCGCTAGCGATCTCCACAGGGTGTACGACACCCTTGAAGACCTTGGCGAACGCGCCCTCGACGAGGTTCTCCAACCTCTTCTCGAAGCGCTGCAGAACGCCCACCGGCTCCTCCTGTCGTCGGATTGCATGTCGATCGTATCGGTGCCGCCCTACCTACGGACGAGGCGCTCACCGTGCGTGCTACGCTTTCGAAGCCGCTAGGGCAAGTGGCGGAATGGCAGACGCGCACGGTTCAGGTCCGTGTGTCCGAAAGGACGTGGGGGTTCAACTCCCCCCTTGCCCACTTTCTCGAAGCCCCACCCTCGGGTGGGGCTTCGATTTTTCTGTGACGTATCCGATGCGGAACGTTCCTGAGCGTGCCATCTTTTCCCCTGAATTGGTGCCCCACCGGCCAATTCGGCCGGCTTCTGGGTGCTTGGGTGCGCGGACACGCCGGACAGGATCCCGCAGAAGTGTTTCCTTGTCAGTAGTGGTGACCTGCGTCACTTTTGGCGGTTGTGCGGGATGCGGTGAATCCCGGCGACCCATTCGCCCGGGTACGCCCCCACCTGGCCGGATACCCGGCCAGCGCCCGCTCGTCGCGGAAAACGGACCGCTCACCGCAATCGGGACCTCGGCGCGGCGTCAAACGCCCGCCGGCTGGGCAGTCTGCGGAGGCTGAGCCGAGTGCCAGTGATCGCCCCGCCGCCGGAGGTGCCAGGTGTTGTCCTTCCTCGACCGTGAACACACCATCGCCGAGCCGGGCTTCAGCAGGTGGATCATCCCGCCGGCCGCGCTCTCGGTGCACCTGTGCATCGGCCAGGCGTACGCCACCAGCGTCTACAAGACCGCGCTGGTGAAGCACTTCGACGCGAGCCTGACCGAGATCGGCGTGATCTTCTCGATCGCGATCGTGATGCTGGGCCTGTCGGCGGCGGTCGGCGGTACCTGGGTGGACCGGAACGGCCCGCGAAAGGCGATGTTCGTCTCGGCGTGTTGCTGGGCCGCCGGCTTCCTGGTCGCGGCGGCGGGCGTGGCGCTCGGCCAGCTCTGGCTGGTCTACCTCGGCTACGGAGTCATCGGCGGCATCGGCCTCGGCATCGGCTACATCTCGCCGGTCTCGACGCTGATCAAGTGGTTCCCGGACCGGCCCGGTCTGGCCACCGGCATGGCGATCATGGGCTTCGGCGGCGGCGCGCTGGTGGCCAGCCCGCTCTCGAACGAGCTGCTCAGCCTGTACGACTCCGGCTACGACTCGGCGGTGACCGGTTCGGTGGCCAGCGGCGACGCGGTGGCCAAGCTCTTCCTCACGCTCGGAATCCTGTACTTCGTCGTGATGATGTACGGCGTCTTCACCGTGCGGGTACCGGCGGAGGGCTGGCGCCCGGCTGGCTTCGATCCGGCCAAGCTGAAGGCCAAGCCGCTGGTGACGATGGCGAACGTGTCGGCCGGCAACGCGATCCGGACGCCGCAGTTCTGGTTCCTGTGGATCGTGCTGTTCTGCAACGTGACGGCGGGCATCGGCATCCTGGAGCAGGCGTCGCCGATGATCCAGGACTTCTTCCGCGACGGCGGCACGTCGAGCGTCGCGGCGGCCGCGGCCGGCGGTTTCGTGGGCGTGCTGTCGATGGCGAACATGGCCGGGCGGTTCATCTGGTCGTCCACCTCGGACGTGGTCGGACGCAAGCCGATCTACCTGGTCTATCTCGGCGTCGGCATGATCCTGTACGTGTTGCTGGCGTTCGCCGGGCAGACCACCACCGCGCTGTTCGTGCTGTTCGCGGCCATCATCATCTCCTTCTACGGCGGCGGTTTCGCCACCGTCCCGGCCTACCTGCGGGACCTGTTCGGCACGTTCCAGGTGGGCGCCATCCACGGCCGGCTGCTGACCGCCTGGTCGGCGGCGGGCGTGGCCGGGCCGCTCATCATCAACGCGTTCCTGGATGCGCAGGGCGAGCCGGGCAGCCTCACCGCCAGCGCGTACCGGCCGGCACTGCTGACGATGGTCGGCCTGCTGGCCGTCGGTTTCGTGGCGAACTTGCTGGTCAAGCCGGTGTCGGAGCGGTTCCACGAGCCGGCGTCCGCGGCGCCGGTGAGCCCGGCCGCGCCGGTCGAGGGCACCGCGGCCGCTCCGGCGGGCGGTACCGCCGGCAGGGTGTTGACGAGACCAAGGCGGCGGCGGTGTCGAGTTCGGTGCGGATCCGGCTGGTGGTCGGTTGGGTGCTGGTGACGGTGGCGCTCGGGTACGGCGTCTACGAGACCCTGCTCAAGGCGGCGAAGCTCTTCTCCTAGGCCCGCTGTTCTCCTAGGCCCGCTGTGCCGGGCCTAACCCCCTCGCGGCTCCCGCGAGTGCGTGATCGCGCACTGGCGGGAGCCGCGAGGGTGCGGGGTTGCGCGGGTGCGGGGCTGCGGCCGGGCCGGATGACAGGATCGGGGGATGAGCGAGTTCCGCATCGGTGCGATGTTCCGTCCCCAGTACCCGCCGGAGCAGCTGCGCCGGTACGCGAGGGAAGTCGAGGCTTTCGGGTACCACGAGCTGTGGATTGTCGAGGATTGCTTCTTCAACGGTGGGATCGCGGCCACGGCCGCCGCGCTCGCGGCCACCGATCACCTGACCGTGGGGCTTGGGCATCCTGCCCGCCGTGATGCGGAACCCGGCCGCGACCGCGATGGAACTGGCCACCCTCGCCCGCCTCTACCCGGGGCGCCTGCACGGCGGGCTCGGGCACGGCATGGCTGACTGGATGCGGCAGATCGGTGCCTTCCCGAAGTCGCAGCTCACCGCGCTGGAGGAGACGATCGTCGCGGTGCAGGACACTGCTGGCCGGCGAGCGCTGACCGTGGCGGGCGGGCACGTGCGGCTGGACGAGGTCGGGCTCGACCATCCGCCGCGGGTGGTGCCGCCGGTGTCGGCTGGCGTGCGCTCGGTGAAGTCGCTCCAGCTCTCCGGGCGGTCCGCCGACGGCACGATCCTCACCGAGCTCTCCACTCCCGGCTACCTGCGCTGGGCCCGCGAACAGATCGACGCCGGGCGGGCCGAGGCCGGGCGCACCGATCCACACCGGATCACCGTCTACGCGCTGTTCTCCCACGACGAGGACTCGGCGAAGGCCCGGGCGGCGATCCGACCCGACATCGCGAAGTTCCTGCGGGCCGGCGGACTGTCCACTCAGCTCGGTGAGGCCGGCATCCTCGCCGAGGCGGACGCGCTGGTGGCCGGCTCGCCGGACGACAAGGTGTTGGCCGCAGCCATCCCCGAGGCGTGGATCGACCTGCTCGCGATCGCGGGCGACGGCGCCGACTGCGCCGTGCGGTGCGGGGGCTGCGGGAGGCCGGCGCCGACGCGGTGGCGCTGGTGCCGCTCGCTGGAGGCGGACGACGCCCTGAACCAGCTCGCCTCGGCCTCCCGGTGCCTGCTGGAGCACTGAGCCCCGGGCCGGCAGCCGATTGACAACCTTACGCCGTAAGTCTACCTTACGGTGTAAGGAAGTCAGCCCTGCCACGAGGAGAACGGCATGAAGCCAGCACAGGACGGCAGCCAGGCCCGTGACCGCGCTCGGCTCAAGGTCTGCATCGTCGGCGCGTCCGGGAAGCTCGGGCAGTACATGGTTCAGCACGCCCTCGATCGCGGTCACGAGGTCGTCGGCGTCTGCCGGCCGGGCAGCGTGGGCAAGCTCGACGCGTTCCAGGGGCGGATCACCGTCATCCCCGGGGCGACCGACGACCGCGCGGTGATCCAGCGTGCGGTCGAGGGGTGCGACGCCGTGCTGACCGTGCTGGTGCCGCGTGGCGTGCACGGTTACGCGTCCGGCACCGCCCAGGCGGTGCTCGACCACGCCCGGCCGGGCGCGCGGCTGGTGTTCTCGTGCGGGTGGCACATCACGCGTGACGGCAAGGACGTCTACTCGTGGAAGCTCAAGGCGCTGGTGAAGGTGGCCGGCCCGATCGCGAAGCTCGCCCGGTTCGCCGACCTCGACGACCAGGTGGAGGCGGGCCGGCGGATCTTCGCCAGCGACACCCGCTGGACCGTGGTGCGCGGCAGCGATCTGGAAGAGGGCGACAGCCAGGGGCTGCCCGTCTGGAGCCGGCACGTCGGTGACCCGATCCTCGCCAGCAACCTCACCCGCCGGGTGGACTTCGCGCTGTTCATGGTCGCGGCCCTCGAGGACGACACGCTGGTCCGGGAGGCGCCGGCGATCGTCGGTCGCCAGACGCCCTCGGCGCTCGCCCACGCTGCCGCGACCCCGGCCGGCTGAGCGGCGCTGTCCGGTCGGGAGGCTGACCGAGGCGGCGCCGGCCGGCCTGCGGGACGGTGCTTGCCGGACGTGACGAGAAACGATTTGCAGCATTTTCCGGGTTGATCCTGAGCCGGTTCGCCGCGCGAGGGGCACCATGAGACGTGGTGCCCCAAGACCGGTTCGAGGGCGAGTCTGCGGGGGCGGCATCATGGGCGTCGGTCAGCGTGGACTGACGCGACATCCCTGCGGAGGAAGCTCATGATCTTCACCACCGGCGAGCGGTCGGGTGACGACGTCGAGGCCCATGCCGCTGCCGTGTCCCGATTCCTGTCCTGGCTTCGTGGCCGCGGGGGTGCTGCACCGCAGCCCCACCTCGATCCTGCTCAGCGGCGAGGTGTGGGGCGAGCCCGTGGTGGCCAAGCTCCTGACCAGCAGCACCCCGTTCTGGCGCGAGACGTTCACCCGCGAGATCGACATCTACCGGTTCTTCGAGCGCCAGCGGCCGCCGTTCAAGGTGGCCCGGCTCGTCGCCGCCGACGAGCGGCAGCCGCTGCTGGTGCTGGAGCGGCTGGACGGCACGCCGGTGTCGAAGGCGCGGTACCCGGCCGAGGAGATCTCCTCCCGCCAGCTCGCCGCCGTGTTCACCGCGCTCCGGCGGGTGAACGACTGGCGCGCGCCGGTCGGCGAGCTGCGCCGGATGCTCGACTACCGGAGCCGGCTGGAGCGGTACCGACGCGGCGGCCAGCTCACCGAAGAGGAGTACGGCCACGTGATGGCGCTGCTCACCGCCGTCGGCGACGCGGTCGAGTTCAGCCACGGCAACCTGATGCTGCCGCACGTGCTGCGCCGGCTGGACGGGTACAAGGAAGGCCGCTACGCGCTGGTCGACTGGGCGTTCGCGAGCGTCTTCCTGCCCGGCTTCGACCTGGCCCGGCTCTGGACGCTGCTGCGTGCCACGTTCGGGGCCCGCTCGGAGATCGACGACTCGGTGCGCGGGCGCGGGCAACTGCGTGGAACGCGTACCTGGTGAACCTGACCGTCGTCGTGGCCCAGGAACTGCGGACCTGCCGGGAACAGCCCTCCGGCCCGGAGCGGGACGAGCGCCTCGCCGAGCCTGGAACAGGACTGGCGCACGATCCGCGACCGGCTCAGCGTGGCGGCGGCCGCCACGTCCTGAACGACGCCCTGCCGAACGACCGCCCGGCCTGAACGGCCGCGCGGGCCGCTCGGCGGCTAACGAGCACGGGTGGCGGCGGCCGCGCGCTCGCGGGTGCGCAGCGGCGGCGCGTCGAGGGAGCAGTGCGAGCACGGCGGCTCATTCCGCGGCCGCGGCCCGCCGGGTTCCGGAGCCAGATCGCCGCGATGACTCCGCCGAGCGCGCAAGCCGCCGCCGAGATCAGCGCCGCGTTGCGGAAGCCTTCGATGAAGCAGGCCGCCGTCGAGGTAGGCGTCGCCCGCGATGCCGGCAGCCGGGGGCAGGATCGCGACCGCGAGCAGCCCGGCGACCCTGGCCACGTCGTTGTTCACCGCGGAGGCCACCCCGACGTGCTCGTCCGGCGCCGCGGCCAGCACGGTCGCGGTGAGCGGGGCCACCGTGATCGTCATGCCGAAGCCGAAGACCAGCACCGCGGGCAGCACCTGGGTGAGGTAGTCGCCGCCGGTGTCGAGCCGCGCCAGCAGTCGCCAGCCCGGCGGCGGCCACCAGCGGCCCGACCGTCATCGGCAGCCGCGGCCCGATCCGGCTCGCCAGCGCGCCCATCCGCGCGGACAGGGTGAGCATCAGGACGGTGAACGGCAGCAGCGCGGTGCCGGCCTGGATCGGGGAGTAGCCGGCCCCCTGCTGGAGCGCGATCGGCAGCAGGAACAGCGCACCGCTCAACGCGCCGTAGATCATCAGCGTGACGAGGTTCGCCGTGCTGAACTGCCGGGACCTGAAGACCTCCATCGGCAGCAGCGGATCCCGGGTGCGCAGCTCCACCAGCACGAACGACGACCAGCATCCCGATACCGCCGACCAGGCAGGCCAGCACCAACGGCGCGTCCCAGCCCATCGACGGGCCCTCGATCAGCCCGTACGTCAGGCCGGCGAGGCCAACGGCGCCAGCAACGCGCCCGTGACGTCCACCCGCTTGTGTTCCGCGGCCGGATCGCGCGTCTCCGGCACGTGCCGCACGGCCACGAAGACGATCGCGAGCGGCCAGCGGCAGGTTGAGCAGGAAGATCCAACGCCAGGACACCTGGTCGACCAGGTAGCCACCGACGAACGGGCCGGCCGCCGCGGCCACACCGCCCAGCCCCGACCAGGCCCCGATCGCCTTGGCGCGGTCGCCGGGCGCGAACGACGCCTGCAGGATGGCCAGGCTTCCCGGCGTGAGCAGTGCGGCGCCGACGCCCTGGAGGGCCCGCGCCGCGATCAGCGCCTCGACGTTCCAGGCGACCGCGCAGAGCAGGGAGGCCACCGCGAACCACACCACGCCGATCAGGAAGATCCGCTTGCGCCCGAGCCGGTCGGCCAGCGCGCCGGCCTGGAGCAGGAAGCCGGCCAGCGTGAGCGTGTACCCGTTCACCGCCCACTGGAGACCGTCCATGCCGGCGTCGAACTCGCGGCCGATCACCGGCAGCGCGATCCCGACCACGGTGCTGTCCAGCAGCGCCATGGACGAGCCGAGCACGGTCGCCAGGATCACCCACCGGCCGCGCGCCGTGCCGTACCGGATGGGCGTATCCGTGTCGACCATGCGTTGCCCCCTCTGCCCGACCCGCCAGCCCGCGTCGCGGCTAAACGTTAACCCGCACCGTGCCGCGGACCTTCCCGGTTTCGACCCGCGCGGCGCTGGATGGAACCTCGGCGGCCGGTGCGGTGTATGACAGGTGAAGGCAAGTCCCTCGGAGGGCGGACGGCTGGACGATCGCGAACTGGTACGCCTGAGCAAGGCCGGTGACCTCGCCGCCTACGAGGCGCTGGTCCGTGCCCACACGCCCGTCGCGCACCGGGCCGCCGCCGTGCTCGCCGGCCCGAGCGACGCGGACGACATCGTGCAGGAGGCGTTCGTCAAGGCGTACCGGGCGCTGGGCCGGTTCCGGGAGGAGTCGGAGTTCCGCCCGTGGCTGCTCCGGATCGTGACCAACGAGGCGCACAACGCACGCCGGTCGGCGGGTCGCCGGGCGGCGCTGGCGGACCGGTCGCAGCGGCTCGCCGCGGTGCCGACCACGACGGGTTCCGCCGAGGAGGCCACTTTGGAGGCGCAGTCCCGCGCCGCGCTGCTGCGGGCCGTGGACGCGCTGCCGGAGCGGCTCCGCACGGTCGTGGTCTGCCGCTACCTGCTCGATCTGTCCGAGGCCGAGACGTGCGCGGTGCTCGGGCTCCGCAAAGGCACCGCGAAGTCCCGCCTCTCCCGGGGGCTGGCGAAGCTGCGAGAGGGGGTGATCGACCGTGGCTGACCCCGTGCGCTCCCTGGAGGATCAGCTCCGCGACCTCGGCGCCCACCTCGACACCGGCCCGCCGCCGGACGTGGCGACCGCGGTGCTGCGGCGGCTGCGCACCGAGCCGGCCCCGCTCGCGGTTCGGGCTCGGCGCCGGCTGGTGACCCTGGTCAGTGCGCTGCTGGCCGCCGTACTGACGGCCGGGCTGCTCGCCGTGCCTGCCGTGCGGGCGGCGGTGGTCGACTTCCTGACCCTGCCGGGCGTGGTCTTCGACCGGGAATCGCCGCAGCCGCCGAGCCCCACGGCCACGCCCGATGGCCCGCTCGGCACCGCCTACCAGCTCAACGGCCGCACCTCCCTGGCCGCCGCCCGGCGCGCGCTGCCCGACCGGGCGCTGGCACCGACCGGCTACGGCGAGCCGGACGAGGTCTACGTGACCGGCGGCGGCGGTCGGCGGGTCGTGCACCTGCTCTGGCGCGCCAGCGCCGACCTGCCGGCGCTGCCCGGCTCCAACGCTGGTCTCTACGTCTCGGCCTTCGGCGCCGAAGCCACCGCGTTTCTGGGAAAGACGATCCGCGGCGCCGAGACCGAGGAGGTCACGGTCGGCGGGCGGCCGGCGGTCTGGATCGCGGACGAGCACGGCACGCTGCTCTTCGGCGACGACGGGCTGCCCGACTTCGCGACCCAGCGCCAGTCCGGGCCGGCGCTGCTCGTGGACCGGGGCGGCTTCACGGTGCGGATCGAGTCCCGGCTGGCGAAGGCGGACGCGGTCGAGCTCGCCGACTCGCTCCGCTGACCGACCCCTCTGACAACCCGCTGCCCGGCTTTGGGCGGCATCTTCTCGGTCATAGCCGCGAAGATGCCGCCCAAAGCGCGTTGTGCTGGCGGTGTGTCGGGTGACGCGCGACCAGGCAAACGGGTTCGTGCCGGAGACCCGCCGGCTGGAAGACTCGGCCGGGACGAGCACACCGGCAACGGCAGGGGACGGCATGACGGATGACCATGGGCTGGTACGCGGCGACATCGCGGACGAGCTGGCGCGACGCGTGGTCGTCGCCGGTCACGCCGCGTTCGGCCTCCGCCTCACCACCGACAAGGCCCTGATCCGCCCGTCCACCTCCGGCCGCGGCGCCGACTACCAGAGCAACGTGGCGATGGGCCTGGGCAAGCGGCTCGGCATGCCTTCCCGGGACGTCGCCGCGAAGCTCATCGAGCAGCTGGAGGTCGACGACCTCGCCGAGCCGCCGACCGTGGGCGGGCCGGGCTTCGTGAACTTCCGGCTCCGGCAGGACTGGCTGGAGCGGCAGACCGAGGGCCTGGCCGCCGACGAGCGGCTGGGCGTGCCGACGGCCGCCGAGCCGACCCGGGTGGTCGTCGATCTGAGCGCTCCGAACGTGGCCAAGGAGATGCACGTCGGCCACCTGCGCAGCACGGTCATCGGCGACGCGCTGGTCCGGCTGCTGCGGCACGCCGGCCACGAGGTGATCCCGCAGAACCACATCGGCGACTGGGGCACCCCGTTCGGCATGCTGCTCGAGCACATGGTGGACGAGGGCTGGGCGGTGCCCGGCGCCGACCACGCGATCTCCGACCTCGGCGCGTTCTACCGGGCGGCCAGGGCCAAGTTCGATGCCGACCCCGCGTTCGCCGACCGGGCCCGCCAGCGGGTGGTGGCGCTGCAGGGGGGCGACGAGCCGACCCTGGTGCTCTGGCGCGAACTGGTCGAGGAGTCGGAGCAGCACTTCACCGAGGTGTATCGGCTGCTCGGCGTCGACCTCGGTCCGGCGGACAGCCGGGGGAGAGCTTCTACAACCCGTTCCTGGCCGACGTGGTGGAAGAACTGGTCGCCCGTGGCCTGGCCGTGCCCAGCGAGGGTGCGCTCTGCGTCTTCCCGGCCGGCTTCGTGAACCGGGACGGCGACGGGCTGCCGCTGATCGTGCGCAAGAGCGACGGCGGCTACAACTACGACACCACCGACCTCGCGGCGCTGCGGTACAGGGCCCAGGAGCTCAAGGCCGCGCGGGCGCTGTACGTGGTGGGCGCGCCGCAGCGGCTGCACTTCGAGATGGTGCTCGCGGTCGGCCGCGACGCCGGCTGGCTGCCCGAACCGCTGCGGTACGAGCACGTCACCTTCGGCTCGATCCTCGGCGAGGACGGCAAGACGCTGCGCACTCGGGCCGGCGGCGAGACGGTCAAGCTGATCGACCTGCTGCACGAGGCGGTCGACCGGGCCGCGGCCGTGGTCGCCGAGCGCAGCACGCTCACCACCGAGGAGCAGGCCGAGGTCGCGGAGGCGGTCGGCATCGGCGCGGTGAAGTTCGCCGACCTGTCCAGCGACCGGGAGAAGGACTACCAGTTCTCCTGGTCACGGATGCTCGCCCTGGACGGCAACACGTCGGTCTACCTCCAGTACGCGAACGCCCGGATCCAGGGCGTGCTCCGCAAGGCCGGCGCCGAACCCGACGACAGCGCGCCCGTGCTGCTGACCGAGCCGGCCGAGCGGGCGCTCGCCCTCGCGCTGGCGCGATACCCCGCCGCGTTCGAGGCAACGCTGCGGCACCTCCAGCCGCACCGGCTCTGCGGCTACCTCTACGACCTGGCCGCCGCGTTCTCGGTCTTCTACGAGGAGTGCCCGATCGTGAAGGCCGAGAGCGACGAGGCGCACCGCTCCCGGCTGGTGCTGAGCCGGCTCACCTCCCGGGTGCTGACCCAGGGCCTCGGCCTGCTCGGCATCCAGTCCCCACCCCGCCTCTGACCCCGCTGAACGGGCGGGCCGGCGCTCCGCGCCGCCCGCCCGGCCCCCGGCCCGGCGCTCCGCGCCGCCCCCAACGCGCTTTGGGCGACATCTTCCGGGCTATAGACCGAGAAGATGTCGCCCAAAGCGGTAAGAGGGTGGGACGCCGACGCCGGGCGGGGGCTAGCTGTAGAGGGCGGCGTAGACGTCGGCGAAGTTGGTGTGCACGACGTTCCGCTTCACCTTGAGCGTCGGCGTGAGCTCGCCGGTCTCCTGACCGAGATCGCGGTCGAGCAGCGCGAACCGCTTGACCTGGCTGACCGGCGAGAAGTGCGTGTTCGCCTCGTCCACCACGCCCTGGATCAGCGCCAGCAGTTCGGGCTGGGCGCGCAGGCTGGTGAGGTCGGTCGGTAAGCCCTGGGCGGCGGCCCACGGCACGATCTCCTCCTGGTCCAGGGTGAGCAGCGCGACCAGGTACGGGCGGCGGTCGCCGAAGGTCACGGCGTGCGAGATCCAGCGCGACTGGCGCAGCGCGTTCTCCACGTTGGCCGGCGCGATGTTCTTACCGCCCGCCGTGATGATGATGTCTTTCTTCCGGCCGGTGATCGTGAGGAAGCCGTCCTCGTCCAGCGCACCGAGGTCGCCGGTGTGCACCCAGCCGTCGATCAGCGTCGCGGCGGTGGCTTCGGGATCCTGCCAGTAGCCGGCGAAGACCTGCGGGCCGCTCATCAGCACCTCGCCGTCGTCGGCGATCTTCAGGCCGAACCCAGGCGCGGCCACCCCGACCGTGCCGAGCTTGAAGCGGTCCAGCGTGCTGACCGTGCCGACCGCGGTGGTCTCGGTCATGCCGTACCCCTCCAGCACCGGCACGCCCGCCGCGTGGAAGAACTCGAGCACCTCGGTGGAGATCGGCGCCGCGCCGGAGAGGCACTGCCGGACCCGGCCGCCGAAGATGCCGCGTACCGAGGCGAACATCGCGTCGACCGGGGCGAACGCCGCCGCCAGCTCCGGCGGCACCTCCTGGCCAGCCCGCTGCAAGGCCCGCACGGTCAGCCCGAGCCGCACCGCCTGCTCCCGCTGCTCGGCCGGGGTCTGGGCGGTGACCAGCGTGTACACCTTCTCGAAGAGGCGCGGCACCGACGGCAGGAAGGTCGGCTTGACCTCGGCCAGCTCGGACACCACGAGCCGCAGGTCCCCGCCGTGGTACGCCAGCGTGGAGCCGGCGTAGAAGCTGCCGAACTGCGTGATCTGCGCGAACACGTGCGCCAGCGGGAGGAAGAGGTAGACCACGTCGTCGTCCCGCAGGTACGACAGCTCCTCGATGATCGTGCAGAGGGTGAGCCAGTTGCGGTGGGTCAGCACGCAGCCCTTGGGCGGGCCGGTGGTGCCGGACGTGTAGATGATGACGCTGGCGTCGTCGGGGCTGATGGCGCGGCGGCGGGCCTCCAGCTCGCTGGCGTCCGGGGCGCGCCGCCCCTCGTCCGCGAGCTCGGCCAGGGTGACCCGCTCGGGCCGGTCCGACTCGATCGCGATCAGGGTGCGGAGCCCCGGTACGTCGTCGCTGATCGACTCGATCTTCGCCAGCTGGGTGGCGTTCTCGCCGATCAGCATGGTCGCGCCGGAGTTGCCGATCACCCAGGCGCACTCCTCGGCGGAGCTGGTGGCGTAGATCGGCACCACCACGCCGCCGGCCGCGAGGACCGCCAGCGCCGCCGTGCTCCACTCCGGCCGGGTCTCGGAGATGATGCAGACCCGGTCACCCGGGTTGACGCCGGCGTAGATGAGCCCGGTACCGAGATCCCGGATCTGCTCGGCGACCTCGACGAACGATCGGTCCTGCCACTGGCCGTCTCGTTTGAACCGGTGCGCGGGATGGTCGCCGTAGCGAACGGCGGCGTAGAACGGCAGGTCGGCCGCGACCCGGATGGTGGACGTCACGACGCTGGCAGTCTCCATGGAGTGTTCTCCTCAACCGTCCCGTGGCATGGACCGTTCGGCAATGCGGCAGTTCAGCGCAGGGCGGCGGAGTGCGTCCCGACCGGTTCGACCTCGACCTCGACGCCGTTGAGCACGGCCGTTCCGGAGAGCGGGTCGATCCGAAGGTCGTCGGTGAGCAGGTTCGCGTTGACTCCGGCGTGACTGGCGGCCACGGCCATCTCGGTGCCGGGACGGTCGTGACCCCAGCCGTGCGGCAGGCTCACCACCCCGGGGGTGATCCCGTCCGTGACCTCCACGGTCACCTCGATCTTCCCGACCCGCGAACGCACCTGTGCCTGCCCGCCGTCCACCAGGCCGCGCCGATCGGCGTCGGTCGGGTGGATCTGGAGCGTGCACAGCTCTTTGCCCTTCACGAGGGTCGGTACGTTGTGCATCCACGAGTTGTTCGATCGAAGATGCCGCCGGCCCACCACGACCAGCGTCGGCTCGGGTGCGGAGAGCGCCGCCTCGACCCTGGCCAGGTCGGCGATGATCGGCGCGGGAGCCAGTTCGACCTTGCCCGACGGGGTACGCAGGATCTCCGGGAGGCGCGGCTCCAGGGCGCCCAGGTCGATGCCGTGCGGGTTCGCCAGCAGCTTGGCCAGCGACAATCCGTCGGGCACCGCGCCGAACCAGTCGCCGTACGCGCCGGTGCGCAGCCGCACGTCCAGCAGGAGCTCCTCGCGCGTCTCGCCGGTGAGCGCCACCCGCAGGTCGGCGACGTCCCGGCCGTGCACCGGGCTCTCCGGCCGTTCGACCAGCGCGGCGAGCGAGGCGGTCAGCTGCGCCTCGGCCAGACCGTCCAGGTCGGCGTTCGGGCCGAGGCCGGCGAGAATCGTGATCAGCCGGAGCAGGATGTCGGTCTCGCCCACGGTGGATTCGTCCGGTTCGACGGCCGGCCGGGAGTACTTGGCGATGTTCCGCACGGACAGGGCGTAGAACGCCAGGTCGTAGTGGGCCCGCCGGCTCGGCTGGAGCGGCGGCAGGATCACGTCGGCGTGCCGGGTGGTCTCGTTCACGTACGGGTCGACGCTGACCATGAAGTCGAGTGTGGCCAGCGCCGGATCGAGCCGGCCCGAGTTCGGCACCGAGAGTGCGGGGTTGCCGGCGACCGTGATGAGCGCCCGAACCTGCCCCTCGCCGGGGGTCTCGATCTCGTCCGCCATCGTGATGGACGGGAACTCGCCGAGCACCTCCGGCAGCCCGCGGACCCGGCTGTGCCAGCGCCCGGTGCGGAAGCCCTTGCCCTGGCCGCTGCCGCGCCGGCTGTGCGCGGGCAGCGGGAACATCGCGCCGCCGGGCCGGTCGAGGTTGCCGGTGAGGATGTTCAGCACGTCCACCAGCCAGCTCGCGACCGTACCGAAGTCCACAGTGGTGGTGCCGATCCGGCCGTAGATCGCGCCGCGCTCGGCGGCCGCCAGCCGGTGCGCGAGGTCGCGGATCACGCCGGCCTCGATCCCGCACCGCTCCGCCACCGCGTCCGGGCTGAACGGCGCGACCGCGGCCCGCACCGCGTCGAGCCCGACCACGTACTCGGCCAGCGCACCGAGCGTGACCAGGTCGGCGGCGAACAGCTCGTGCGCCATGCCGAGCAGTAGGAAGACGTCGCTGCCCGGCCGGATCGGGACGTGCTGGTCGGCGAAGGTCGCGGTCCGGCTGCGCCGCGGGTCGACCACCACGAACTGGCCGCCGCGCGCCTGCACCGCCTTGAGGCGTCCAGGCAGGTCCGGTGCGGTCCACAGGCTGCCGTTGGACGACCACGGGTCGGCGCCGAGGATGAGTAGGAAGTCGGTGCGGTCCACGTCCGGCACCGGGATGTTGAACGCGCTGCCGAACATCAGCCCCGAGGAGACGTGCTTGGGCATCTGGTCCAGCGTCGAGGCCGAGAAGACGTTCTTCGAGCCCAGCGCCTTGCGCAGCGGTCCGGCGTAGAAGCCGCCAGCGAGCGTGTGCACGTTCGGGTTGCCGAGGTAGAGGCCGATCGCGTCCCGGCCGTGCTCGGCGATGATGCCGCCCAGCCGCTCGTCGATCAGCGCGAAAGCCTCGTCCCAGCTGGCCGGCTCCAGCGTGCCGTTCCGCCTGATCCGGGGCGTGGAGAGGCGGTCCGGATCGTCGTCGAGCTGCCCGATGGACGCGCCCTTGGGGCAGAGGAAGCCGTTGCTGAACGGATCCTCGCGGTCGCCTCGGGCACTGACGATCCGGCCGGAGTCGATCGTCAGCTCCAGGCCGCACGTCGCCTCGCACAGCGGACAGGTCGTGAACGCAGTCGTCGTGGCCATGGCTCTACCGTGCCGGATCGAGGACCGACTTGCCTACGGTTCCGCGTGCCAGAAGATCGGTACGGAGTTTCGCCCAACGGTACGGAATCCACGACACTGAGGACCGTCCTGGCGCTCGGCGGGAGGCGGTTCGATGGCAGTCACCAAGCTCGGCACCACGGTGGGGTATTGGGGCGCGGGGCCGCCAGCCGGCGCGGCCGAGGCGTTCAAGCGCGCGGACGACCTGGGCTTCGACTCCATCTGGACGGCCGAGGCGTACGGCAGCGACGCGCTCACCCCGATGGCCTGGTACGGCTCCGGCACGTCCCGGATCCGGCTCGGCACCGGCATTGCCCAGCTGGCCGCCCGGCCGCCGACGACCTTGGCGATGGCCGCGATGACCCTGGACCACCTCACCGGCGGCCGGATGATCATCGGGATCGGCGCCAGCAATCCGCAGGTCGTGGAGGGTTGGTACGGCCTGCCGTATCCCCGGCCGCTGGAGCGGACTCGCGAGTACATCGAGGTGATGCGGCTGGTCATCGCGCGGGAGGAGCCGGTCACCTACTCCGGCAAGCACTACCAGCTGCCCTTCCCCGGCGGCACTGGCCTCGGCAAACCGCTCAAGTCGACGCTGCACCCCTACCGCCCCGACATCCCGATCCTGCTCGCCGCGGAGGGGCCGAAGAACGTGGCGCTCGCCGCCGAGGTCGCGGATGGCTGGCTGCCGATGTTCTTCTCGCCCAAGGCCAACGACTTCTATGCGGACGCGTTGGCCACGGGGTACGCCGTGCCCGGTGCCCGGCACACCGCCGAGACGTTCGAGGTGACCGGGGGTCCGCTCGCGGTCGTGGTGGACGACGACGTGGAACGCGCGGCGGACGCGCTGCGGCCGATGCTCGCGCTGTACATCGGCGGGATGGGAGCCCGCGGCACCAACTTCCATCACGACGTGTTCGTGCGGCTGGGCTACGAGGCCGAAGCCAACCGGATCCAGGACCTGTACCTGGCCGGCGACAAGCGGGCCGCCGTGGCCGCGGTGCCGACCCAGCTGATCGAGGACGTGGCGCTGGTCGGCCCGCTGGCGAAGATTCGCGACGAACTACCGCTCTGGACCTCGACCGTGCTGACCACCCTCATGCTGACCGCGGATCCCCGGCATCTCCCGACGCTCGCGGAGTACGCCCTGGGGTGACCCGGCTGGCGGGCGTCCGGCTGCGTGGCCGGCGTCCGCTGCGTGGCGGGCGTCCAGGCCGGCCGCCGGGGCTGCTTGGCGGGCGTCCGGCCGGACGGTTGCGTGGCTGGCGTCCGCGGAATGGCCCGCGGGTTGCCTGGCGGGCGTCGGCGGACCGGCTAGCGGGCTGCCTGGCGGGCGTCCGGCGGACCGGACTTGCGGGGTTTCCGTGCCTAAAACGGGCACGCGTAGCCACGTTTGCGAAGCAAGTCCGTTTCGACCGACTGGCCGGGTACGGGTGCCCCCGCCGACGGAAAGCCGACCGGAACACGGGCGGCCCGCCGGGACACGGGCCGATGCGTTGCTAAGGGAGGCGGAATTCGCCGTCTTCGGCGCCGCCCAGGAACGCGGTCCACTCGGCGGCGGTGAAGCTGAGCACGGCGCCGGCCGGATCCTTGGAGTCGCGCACCTCGATCGTGCCGCCGACCATCCGGACCTCGACACAATTTCCCTCGGTACCGCTGCGGGAGCTCTTGTGCCATCTGTCGCTGAGCGTAGTCATATGCGACCCCCTCTAGGACTCGCGCGCTAGACCGTCCCGAAGTGAATCGATCAACCGACCCGACTCCAGAGGGCTAAGCGCGGCCGCTCGCAAGCTGTCAAATACGAGTTTATACCGACGAACGTCGTCACCCTCTGCATAAGTCGCGCCCGTGAGGCCCTCGGCGCACGCGATCGTGGGCGCGTCCGGGGCGGGGAAGTCCAGGATCGCGAACGAACCGGCCATCCCGGCGTAGGCGCCCCCGGAGAACGGCAACACCTGGATCGTCACGTTGGGCATCTGCGCGGCTTCGCTGAGGCGCTTGAGTTGGCCGCGCATCACGTCCGGCCCGCCGATCTCGCGGCGCAGCACACCCTCGTCCAGGACGGTCAGCAGCCGCAGCGGCGACTCCTTGGTCAGCAGATCCTGTCGAGCCAGCCGCACGCGGACGCGTTTCTCGATGGTCTCTTCGGTTTGGTACGGCTCGGCCGCTCGGAACAAAGCTCGCAAATAGTCCTCGGTTTGGAGCTGTCCGGGCACGATCAGCGGCTCGTAGTTCCGCATCTCGCTCGCGGCCGACTCGAAACCGATGTATTGGGCGTACGCTGCGGGAAGTTCTCCGTACCTAGCCCACCAGCCGCGCTGTTTACCCTGCTTGGCGAGCGTGAGCAAGGTTTCGCGATGCGCCTCGTCGGTGACCCCGTAGAGGTCCAGGAGTTGCAAGAGCACGCCGCGTCGGATGCCGACCTTGCCGCCTTCGATCCGGCTGATCGTGCTCGGGGAGCAGTCCGCGTGTTCGCTCACCTCGTCGGCCCGCAACCCGGCCGTCTCGCGCAGCTCACGGAGTTGGGCGCCCAGTTGGAACCGCAGAAATGTGGGGCTCTGGGTGTCGGACATGCAGTTCACCTCCGTGTGAGCTGGGCCGAAGATCTGGGCCGTGAGGTCGCTCATCGGGTCACGTCGGCATCATCCTTGCAGGTCCAATTGCACATCAAGCGTCCCCATTCTGGTGGTACGGCTTGCGGCCGCCATTCTGCACGTGCAATTCTGCATGAGTCCCGTTTTCGGGAAGGAGCGCGCGACTATGGACGAGAGCTCTCCGGTCCACGAGCCGACGACCCCTTCTTGGGTGGCGGACGCGATCAGCGTGATCGCCGAGCACCAGACGGAGAGGTGGACGGGTTGCTGCAGTGCCTGCGGCCGGCCCGATCCCTGCCCCGTCGCGGCGGACGCCGCAGCGCTGGTGCTCCGGCACCGGGCCACCTCGGCACTCCACCCCTGACCATGCTTTCTCTTCGATGATCAAGCCTTCAGGCGACCGCGGTGCGCGGCGCCGGACGGCCAGGCGGGACGCGACGGCCGGGCATTCCCGGTCAGGACCGCGTTCGAGCCAATCCCACCAAGCGGTCTGAACGGATCGACGATGAGCGACGACGACGCGGTCAACTCGACCACCCCGACAGCTGAGCGGGTGGCCACGGCGTGGCGATTACGGGAGTTGCATCAGCGCCGCGCTGACCCGTTCGAATCGATCTGCGGCTGGTGCCTGAAGGCCTGGCCGTGTGCGGACGAGCGCTGGTCGGCCCTGATCCTTCGACTCAACGCGGATGCGCGGCACCGGTTCCGGTAGGCCGCGAACCAGGGCGTGGCGATGCGCCGGATCTGTCGTAGCGGGCGATTACGCTCGGCTCCCGATCCGACCGGCCTCTGGAGACTCACCTTGCTCGGCACTTCGACCAGCCTGCGCCCCAGCCGTACCCGCCCCGGCCGTATTCACGAGGTGGAGATCGGCGGCACGGCCGTCCAGGTAACGATCAACGAACTTCCCGACGGGCGTCCCGGCGAGGTGTTCATCGCCGGCGGCAAGCAGGGCAGCACGTTCGCCGGCATGTGCGACACGGTCGCGATCGTGGCCACGCTGGCGCTGCAGCATCACGTGCCGATCGAGGAGATCACCCGCCGCCTCGCCAACCTGCGCTTCGAGCCGTGCGGCGCGACCGGCGACCCGGAGATCCCCGAGGCCACCTCGCTCAGCGACTACCTGGCGCGGCGCCTCTCCCGCGACTACCTGACCGCCGACGCCGCAGCCCTGAGCTCGTAGCGGCCGGTCCGGCGAGCCAGCGGCGCGAAGTCCCGCGTCGGCCGGCTGGCTGGCCGTTGGCGCCTGTTGGTCTGCTGCGCGGGCGGTCGCCGCTCTCGTTGGGCCCGGTCGCCCGGTCGCCGGTTCGCCCCGTCGCGCTGCCGGACCGCCGGGCTGTCGCGGCGTCGGGCTCCGGACCGCCCCGCCGCCGGGCTTCCTGGCCTCGTCGCGCGCCTTCACCGCGGCGGTCCAACCGTCGCGAACGGCCGCGCTCGGGACCGCCCCGCCGTGTCGGCCGACTGGTCGGCGCGGCCGACCGCATCGCTCGTTCGTCAGCCGGGCGCCGTCGGGCCGCCCGGGTTCCTGGCCTCGTCACGCGCCTTCACCGCGTCGGCCCAACCGTCGCGAACGGCAGTCCAGAGCAGTATCGGCAGCAGGAGCAGGACCACCAGCAGCGACGGGATCGCGATCCACGGCCCCACCAGCCCGAGCCGGTACGGCATCGAGTCGACCTTGGTGCGCGCGGTATCGCCCCAGGCCCTGGCCTTGATCACGCCGGGCGCATCGGGCAACTCGGCGCCGTTGTGGTCGGTGATCGTGCCGGTGTGCCGCACGCCGTCGACCACCCACGACGCCGGGCACTCGGTCGAGATGCTGCGCCGGTTACCCACGGACGCGCACGGCGACTGGTAGCTGACCTCGACGACCTCGCCGTACCGGTAGGTGTACGCGGTCCAGGACCAGAACGCCGTCGGCACGATCGTCAGGAACAGAAGGAAACAGGCGACACCAAACAGCCTTCCCTTGAGGCCGGCATCAGCTTCTTTACTCATACGGATGAAGTTAACAGGAAAGCGGAACGGGCCTCAGAAGTTGTCCACAGGCGCGAGGGAGTCAGGGGTTCGCGCTCGGGCGGGAACGGTCACCACATCGACAGGCCGCCGCCGACGGCGAGCGTCTGTCCGGTCAGGTAGGACGCCTCGTCGGAGGCGATGAAGGCGACCGCGGCGGCCACCTCGTCGACCGTGCCGCAGCGGCGCAGCGCGGTGGCGTCGACCATGCCCTGCCGGAGTTTGGCCCCGAGCGCGCCGGCTGTCGCCGTGGCATCGGTGAGCAGCGGCGTGTCCACCGGCCCGGGCGCGACCGCGTTGCAGCGCACGCCGTAGTAGCGGGCCGCCTCCAGCGCGATGGCCTTGGTGAAGCCGATGACACCGGCCTTGGCCGCCGCGTACGAGGCGCCCGCGATCGTGCCACCCCGGCCGGCCTCGCTGGCGATGTTCACGATGCCGCCGGCCCGGCGCTGCTGCATCTCGGCCAGGACGGCGTGCGTGCAGGCCATCGTGCCGCGGAGGTTCACGCCGAGGACGAAATCCCACTCGGCCGGCTCGGTGTCGACGAAGAACGCGAACCGGTCGACGCCCGCGTTGTTCACGAGCAGCTCGATCGGGCCGAGCAGGTCCCGGATCTGGGCGAACCCGGCCCGGACCGAGTCCACGTCGGCCACGTCGAGCCGGACCGCGGCACCGCCGATCTCGTCGGCGACGTTGCTGGCCCGCTCGGCGTCGAGGTCGGCCACGGCCACCAGGGCGCCCTCCGACGCGAGGCGCCACGCGATCGCGGCACCGATCCCGGATGCGCCACCGGTCACGACAGCCACCCGTCCCGGGAACCGCCTCGCCCCGCCGGCCGAGCCTCCGCCGCCGGCCGGGCCCGGGCCGCCGGCCGAGCCCGCGCCGCCGCCCGACGAGCCGGCTGCGCCGGCTGCGCCGGCCACCAAGCCCGCGCCGCCGCCGGTCGATCCCGCCCCGCCGGCCGATGACCCGGCGGCCCCAGCCGCCAAGCCCGTCCCGCCGTTCAAGTCCGTCCCGCCGTTCACGCTGACGTCCGCACCAGCGGCGCGCGCAAAATCGCTGTTCATCGCCTACGCCGTCGATCCGCCGTCGATGACGAGGACCGAGCCGGTGATGTAGGAGGCGGCGTCGGAGGCGAGGAAGACGATGCTGCCGGCGACCTCGTCCGGCTCACCGATGCGGCCCAGCGCGGTGGCGGCGACCACGTGATCGTGGATCTCCGGCGTCTCGACGAGGATCTGCGCGAAGTCGGTGCGGATCACGCCGGGCGCGATCGCGTTCACCCGAATCCCGGCCGGCCCTAGCTCGCGGGCGAGCGTCTTGGTGGCGCTGATCAGCGCGGCCTTGCTGGCCGAGTAGGCGCCCATCATCGGCTCGGACTTGAGGCCGGCGATGCTGGCCACGTTGATGATCGCCCCGCCGCGGCCCAGCCCCGCGGCCACCGCCTCGCGCGCCAGCAGCACCGGCGCCTGCACGTTGACCTGCATGACCTTCTCGAAAGACTTGGTCGTCGTGTCCACCAGCGGCGCGAACTGGGGGTTGGCGGCCGCGTTGTTCACCAGGATGTCGAGGCGTCCCCACCGGTCGACCACCGCGCGCACGATCGCGGCGATGCCCTCCTGGTGGCCGACGTGACCGGGCACGGCCAGCGCTTCGCCGCCGGTGGCCTCGATCTCGGCGGCCACCTTCTCGCAGTCCTCGGCGGTACGGGCGCAGATGGCGACGTGGGCGCCCGCCGCGGACAACGCGCGGACGGCGGCCAGGCCGATGCCACGGCTGCCTCCGGTCACCAGCGCGACGCGGCCGGCCAAGGAGAACGGATGGGGCACGGACACTGCGTCCGAGTTAATTGACATGAAGTCGAGGTTATTCGACACTGTGTCGAGAAACAAGATCCAGTGCAGACTGGGCAGAACGCTGTCGTCGTAGACAAGGAGCCCGAACCGTGTCGAGATTCGAAGGCAAGGTCGCCGTCGTCACCGGCGCCGCACAGGGGATCGGGGCCGCGACCGCGCTGCGCCTCGCGTCCGAGGGTGCCACTGTCGCCGTCGTGGACCTGACCGAGGAACGCGCGAAGGGCACCGCGGAGGAGATCCGGGCGGCCGGCGGCACCGCGCTCGCGGTCGGCCTGGACGTGTCCGACGCCAGCTCGGTCGACGCGGCCATCGACGGGATCGTCGCCGAGCTGGGCAAGATCGACGTGCTGGTCAACAATGCGGGAGTGACCAGGGACAACCTCGTCTTCAAGATGACCGAGGACGACTGGGACGTGGTCCTGGACGTGAACCTCAAGAGCGTGTTCCTGCTCAGCAAGGCCGCGCAGCGCCACATGGTGCCGGCCCGCTCCGGCAAGATCGTCAACCTCAGCAGCATCTCGGCCGGCGGCAATCGCGGCCAGGTGAACTACTCGGCCGCGAAGGCCGGCATCCAGGGCGCGACCGCGGCGCTCGCGATCGAGCTCGGCCCGTACGGCATCAACGTCAACGCGGTCGCGCCCGGTTACGTCGCCACCCCGATGACCGACGCCACGGCCGAGCGAGTCGGCGTCACGCCTGAGCAGATGCAGGAATCGGCGGCGAGCCAGATCCCGCTCCGCCGGGTCGCCACGCCCGCCGACATCGCCGCCGTGATCACGTTCCTGGCCAGCGCCGACGCCGACTACGTGACCGGCCAGACCATCTACGCCTCCGGCGGCCCCCGCTAGAGCCTTCAGCCGACCAGCCCAGGGACACCACCATGCTGAACTTCGCGCTGTCGGACGAGCAGACGGCGATCCGGGACACCGTTCGCGAATTCGTCCGCAAGGAACTTCTGCCGTTGGAGCCCGAGGTGCTGCGCCGGGAACGGCTCGGGCAGGTCGGCATCGAGCCGGAGACCATCCGCGCGCTCCGGCTGAAGGCGAAGAGCTTCGGGTTCTGGGGGCTGAGCACCCCGGAGTCGTACGGCGGCATGAATCTGCCGGCGGTCACGCAGGCCCTCATCACGTCCGAGCTCGGGCGCACGTTCATCCCGTTCTCGTTCGGCGGTGAGGCCGACAACATCCTGTACAACGCCGACGAGCGCCAGACCGCCGAGTACCTGGTGCCGACGATCTCCGGTGAGCGGCGGTCCTGCTTCGCGATCACAGAGCCGGGCGCCGGCTCGGACACCCGGGCGATCAAGACCACGGCCACCCGGGACGGCGACGAGTGGGTGATCCGCGGCGAGAAGGTCTTCATCACCGGCGGCAACGACGCCGACTTCACGATCGTGATCGCGGTGACCGACAAGGAGAAAGGCTCCAACGGCGGCTTCACGGCGTTCCTGGTGGACCGTGACCTGGGCTGGAAGTCCGAGCCGATCCCCACGATGGGCGAGGGCGGCCCGGCGTCACTGGTCTTCGACGACGTCCGGGTGCCGGCGAACAACGTGTTGGGCGAGATCGGCCAGGGCTACCAGCTGGCGATGGAGTGGATCCTCAAGGGCCGGTACATCATCCCGTCGCGCGCGCTCGGGGCCGCCGAGCGGCTGATCGAGATGGCGGTCTCCTACGCGACCACCCGGGAGACGTTCGGCAAGCCGATCGGCGACAACCAGGCCATCCAGTGGATGATCGCGGACTCCGAAGTGGAGCTGGAGGCTGCTCGCTGGCTCACCCTGCGCGCCGCGTGGGTGGTCGACCAGGGCCAGAACCCGCAGCACGACTCGGCCATCGCCAAGCTGTACGCGACGAACATGGCCAACCGGGTGGTCGATCGCGTGCTCCAGATCCACGGCGGCATGGGCTACACCCGCGAGCTGCCGATCGAGCGTTGGTACCGCGAGCTGCGGCTCTGGCGCATCTTCGAGGGCACGGACGAGATGCAGCGGCTGATCATCTCCCGCGACCTGCTGCGCGGCTACCGCAAGGTCGGCGCGCCCCTCGGCTGAGCCGTCGCCGGCCGCCGCCGCTGGCCGCCCGTCGCCGGCCCCCGCCGCCCCGGCGCGGCCCGGTCAGCTTGGCCCCCTCGCGGCTCCCGCGAGCGCGCTATCACCCCCTCACGGGACCCGCGAGGGGGTGGCCGGCGCGGCCAACGGCCGCCGCCACCCCTGCCGCGGTTCAATTCCGCCCGCCACGGGCGGAATTGAACCGCACACCCGCACGAGCAGGCCGCCGGACCGCCCGTCCGGACCCAGCCGGACCCGGCCGGCACCCCATGCCGGCTCCCTTCAGCGTGTGCCCACCCCATGAAGGGAGCTTCATGCGGGTAGGCCGCCCGCCGGCCCCGTGCGGTGCCCGCACGCCGGCCCCGTGCGGTGCCCGCCGGTCAGGGGAGCGGCACGGTGGCGGTCTCGGCGAGCAGGGCGGCGGCCACCGCGCCCAGGTCACCGCCGGTCTGCTGCATCAGCGCCCGCTGCCGCCGCGACGACGTGCCGCGGACCAGCGTCGCCTTCGCCAGCGTCACGATCTCGTCCCACTCGCCGTGCGCCTGCAGATCCTCGCGCAGCACGCCGAGCAACCGCTGGACCACGTCGCCGGCCGGCCGCAGCACCCGGTCCACCGGGTCGTAGAGCTGTTCGTCCACGCCGTGCCGGGCGGCTCGCCACCGCGCGGCGCGCATCACCTCGGGCCGGATCCGCGGCACCGGCCCACCCGCGGCCACCTCGGCGGCCAACGTGCGCACCAGCGACCGCACGAGCCCGGCGTGCAGCACCGCGTCGTCCACCAGCGGGCAGACGTCGGCGACCCGGAACTCCAGCGTCGGGTAGCGCACGGACGGGCGGATGTCCCAGTACAGGAAGCTGTCGTCCTCGATCACGCCGGTGCCGACCAGCTCGGCGATCACCGCCTCGTAGCCGGCCCGGTCACCGAGCAGCTCGGGCGTGCCGGTCGTCGCCCAGCGGCCGAACCACAGCGTCCGGTAGCTGGCGTACCCGGTGTCGACGCCCTCCCAGAACGGTGAGCTGCCGGTGAGCGCCAGCAGCGTGGGCAGCCATGGCCGGGCGCGGTCCATCACGCCGATCGCGGTGTCCGGGTCGGGGATCGCGACGTGCACGTGGCAGCCCGCGATGCCCTGCTGGATCGCCAGCACGCCCCACTGTTCGAGCAACTCCAGGTAGCGCACCTGGCCAGTCAGCCGCATCTCCTGCCACAGCGCGGTCGGGTGGGTCCCGGCGGCCATGATCCGGCAGCCGACCTCGGCGGCACCCTCGGCCGCGGCCCGCCGGGCGATGGCCAGCCGCTCTCGTACGTCGGCCAGCGTGTGGCAGATCGGGGTGGCGATCTCGAGCTGGGTGGCGCTGATCTCGGCGCTCGCGTTGCCTTGACCGGCGAGCAGCCGGCGGGTGGGCTCGACCGCGCCCGGCTCGGCCCGTAACGAGAGATCTCTCCGCGTCGACGAGGTGGTACTCCTCCTCCACGCCCACCGTGAAGGTCGGCACCCGCTCACCCCGTTCAGTCGTGGTCACACCAGCGCATCCTGGCTACCCACAGTGGCGAGATTTCAAGCGGCGGCGGACGGTGAACGTGAGCGGTCACGGCGGGCCTGGCGCGATCTCCCAGCTAGGGGGAGCCGTAGACCGCGCGGAGCCAGATCGTGGTCATCGTGTCGACCAGCTCGGCGTCGGTCTCGGTGGAGTTCCGGGTCAGCGTCTGGTTGAAGCACGCCTGCTCGTTCATCGTGACCAGCACGGTCGCGAGCGCCCTGGCCGAGGGCGGACCCGGCAGCGCCACGCCGGCCGCCCGCTCGCTCTCGATCTGCTCGGCGGCCGAGTCGATGAATCGGCGGCCGACCTCGGCCCAGAACCGGCGCAGGTGCGGATCGACGTCGCGGGCCCGGATGGAGGCCCGGAGCACCGCGCCGTGCTGACGCCAGAGGGTCATCGTGGCCTCGATCGCGCGCTGGACCGCGACCGCGGGTTCCTCGCCGCCTCGGCGCAGCCAGACCACGGCCGACCGGTAGAGGTCGTCGGCGATCCGCTCTGCCAGCGTGTAGAGCACGGCCTCGCGCGACTCGAAGTGGAAGTAGAACGTGGAGCGCGAGATGCCGGCGCCGGAGGTCAGCTCGTCGACCGCTATCTCGTCCAGCGGCCGGCTCTCCAGCAGCCGCTCGGCGGTGTCCAGGATGGCCTGTGCGGTGAGATCGCCCTTGCGCGGCTTGCGGCGCCGGGCTCCCGCGCCCACCGTCACCGTAGGCTCGGCGGGCGAGGTCGCGGACGACGGAGGCAGGGACATGCCGTCCATTGTCCTCGACACCGCGTCGATTATCAACGACGCGGTGTCGATTACTGGGTTGCTACTACTCCGGTACCTCCACGTCGTGGACCGAGGCCAGCAACGCGTCCAGGTTCCCGATCGTCTCCCGGAGCTGCGCGAGCACCGCCGTCACATCGTTGGGCAGCGCACCACCATCATCGGCCGCGCTTCCTTCCGCAGTGGCCAGCATGCTCTCGCCGACCTCCGGCGTGATCGCGGGCATCCCCTCGGACATGGCCACCTTCTCTCGCTGACGCCACAGTTCAATCCACCGAAATCGGCGCAAACCATAGCGCGACAGAGGGTTGTCGTGGCGGCCCCGACGCGCCGGCCGCGTCCTGCGATGTGACCTGTTCACGTTGGGCGGTCCGGCGTGCGCGTCGGCGCGGCATTGCGGCGTGACCCCGCACAGCGATGCGCGGCGGCTCAGCCAGCGATTCGGCGCGATCCAGCGCAGCGGCGCGGCGCCGGCCGGGGAGGCTGCCGGGATGGCGGGCGGAGGCTGCGCTTTTCGGCCAGTGCCGGGGGTAACGGCAAAGGCTTGAAGGTCTTTTATCCGCCGGCGGGCGGCTCCCAGAGCTCCAGCCGGTGCCCCTCCGGGTCGTAGGCCCAACCGAACCGGCCGAACTCCGACTCCTCGACCTCCTCGGCGACGTCCACGCCGGCGGCTCTGAGCTGGGTCAGCATCGCGTCGAGGTCGCGGACCCGGTAGTTGATCATCCAGCCCTGGTCGGCCGGGCCGAAGTAGGTGGTGTCCTCGCTGAACGGGCACCAGACGGTGGAGCCGCCGTCGCTCCAGGGAAACGAGGCGCCGCCGTACGAGGGGTCGATGTCGACGCCCAGGTGTTCGGCGTACCAAGCTCGCAGTGCGTCCGAGTCGCGGGCGCGAAAGAAGACGCCCCCGATCCCGGTGACGCGTTCTCGGGGGCGGTCCACGTTGGCGCTGGTCTGCTGCTTCACACGGGGACGATATCCCGCCTCGGGTCGGCGTTCGCGGCGTCGTCCTGGGTCGCGATCGTGGGGACGGCACGCGGCGTCGGGTGGCGCTCACAAAATCAGCACGGGCGGATTGGCCGTTCGGGTCGCGCCGCTTGACTCGCCCTGCCACCCTGACCATGCCCGCAGCCCTGTCGCCACGAGTCTGGCCGGCGCCGCGGGAAGGCTACGACCGCCGGGAGCGGTATCCGGCGGGGCCAATTCGGTGGGCGACTAGCAAATCTGGGGAGTGATGGCGATGTCAGTTAGCGTGCGCGGCGGCGTCCGGCGGTTAGCCGCGGCCGCGGTGGTATTCGCGGTGGCCGGCGGAGTGATGGCGCTGGTTCCCGCGTCGCCCGCCTCGGCGGCCGGCTGCGCCCCGCGGACCGGGTCGCATCAGAAGCAGGTCGAGAAGTACCTCGGCTTACGCGTGGACGGCTGGGCCAGCCTCGCGGATTGCCTTGCTGTGCAGAAGTTTCAGCGCCGGTTCGACATTCGCCCGACGGCCGGTTACGCAGGGCCGCTCACGTACAGCGTCGTGACCAGGCTCTCGACCGCACACTATGGACAGTGCGGCTACTCCGCCGCCACCAAGGTCTGCGTCGACCTGACCAGCCAGGTGATGTGGGTCACGAAGGCCGGCAAGCGCACCTACGGCCCGACCCCGATCCGCTCCGGCCGCAAGAACCTCACCACCCCGGCCGGACTCTTCCGGATCCAGGACAAGAAGGTCAGCACGGTCTCCTCGATCTTCAAGGTGAAGCTTCCCTACTGGGAGCGGTTCTACCGCGACATGGGCTTCCACCAGACCACCACGTACCTCTACGAGCCCAGCATCCCCGGCTCGCACGGCTGCCCGAACCTGCTGCCGGCCGACGCCAAGGCGCTCTACGGGATCACGGTCAGCGGCACCGAGGTCCAGATCTTCGGCCGCAAGCCCGGCACCTGAGCAAGCCCGGCACCTGAGCAAGCCCGGCGCCCGCCAGCCGGGCGCCCCAAGCCGGCGCTGAGCCCCGCCGAACCAAGCCTGTCTGGGCGACATCTTCACGGCCATGACCGTGAAGATGTCGCCCAGACTGGTCACTGTGCGGCGGCACTCCAGCCCGCACCCGGATCCGAGCCCGGCCGGATCAACCCCGACTCGTACGCCACGATCGTCGCCTGTACCCGGTCCCGCAGCTTGAGCTTGCCGAGGATCGCGTTCATGTGGGTCTTCACCGTGCTGGTGCTCAGCACGAGTTCCGCCGCCACCTCCGCGTTGGACAGTCCGCGCGCCGCCAGCCGGAGCACGTCCAGCTCCCGCTCGGTGAGCTGGGCTAGCGCGACGCCGCCCTTCACGGTCACGGCGCTGTTCGGGTACGCCGCCGCGAGCCGGGACGTCACGGCCGGATCACCCACCCCCTGGCCGGCGGCGACCAGTCGCACCGCGTCGGTCAAGGTCCGCCGGGCGGCGTCCTTGCGCAGATAGCCGGAGGCTCCCGCACGCAGAGCGGCGAACACGTGTTCCGCCGGATCGGACTCCGTGAGGATGAGCACCCGGACCGGCGCGCCGGCCAGCGCGATCACTTCGGTGATCACCCGTACCGCGGCCGGCGCGCCGTCCGGACCGGCCAGAACGGCGTCCAGCAGCACCACGTC
>CAVVAL010000007.1:0-18758 GCA_963746095.1 uncultured Actinomycetota bacterium
ACCAGGACGCGGCGCCCCAGCAGAGTCAGGACACGACTCCGGCCCAGGACCCGACGCAGCAGCAGGACGCGGCGCCGGATCAGGCTCAGGAGACGGACCAGTCCCAGGAAACTGACCAGCAGTCTCCGGACGCCGATCAGCAGACGGAGACGAAGGAAGACCAGAACGCCGAGGCGGACAACCGGGTCGACGCGCAGGCCGAGGAGCAGCGAATCCTCGACCAGCTCTCGTCCGAGGAGCGGCTCGCGCTGGAACAGGCGGTGGACACGGCACAGGTCGTCGCCGACGCGGTGATGTCGACCTCGAAACCGTCGCCGACCTGATCAACCGGGCTCTGCCGGACGACCAGCAGCTGACGTTGTTGGGGGGAGAACCACCGGGTCAAGGGCCTGGCCTCGCTGGCCAGGAAGTTCGTCGACGAGGCGCGGCATACGGCGGCGATACCAAATCGGCGTTCCTGGACGAGTGAACGATCTGGTGCGGTTCTCGCTCCGCGGTCCGGAGACGGCCGACTACGGCCAGTGGTGACCACCGTCCTTCAGCAGTTGGTCGCCCTTGGCTACCAAGTCGACAGCTCGCTCGACGTGAAGAACTTCTGGCGTCCGGGCAACCGCTTCTATGGGGTTAACACCACCGCACCGCGCCCGGCGGGCAGCTGTTCGAACTGCAATTCCCGACCCAGACGTCGTGGGACGTCGGGAAGCAGACGCACACGGACTACGAGACGGTCCGCTTGCAGGACGCGGCGCCGGCCGCCAGGGTCGAAGCCTTCCTGCGCATCCTCGCCACGAACAAGACTCACGGGCTGGATCAGCAGATCCCTGGTCAATTGGGGCTGCCGCCGGCGAAGAACACCAGCTTCGCGAAGTGGATCGCGACGGAGGGCGACGTGGGTCGGGTACCAGCGAGCGTTGGCGGAGCAGGGACAGTCGTTCGAGGACGTGCTGGCGACTCACGGGCTGACGCTCGGCGACCTGCCCGGCCTCGACATGCGCCACGTGCAAGCCGATGGGAGCCAGAATGTTCTTCAACCGAGCACTCTTCCGAACGAACCAGGAGGAGCCCCGGTGGGCCTCATCACGGTGGAGGCCTCGACGGGTCCGCTTCGCGCGGTCCTGTGGAATCACCGGGCCAAGGCGTGGACGTTCAGTCCGGACATCGCGGCGCGGATTCTGTACGACGATCGGAACTTCGACCGCTGGACGGAAGTGGACCGGTCCAGGGCCGAGGAGATAGCGCTGACGCTCGGGACGGAACTGCCGAGCGAGCTGGAACTGCACCGGATCTCGAACGAGGGCGAGCAGGCGCAGATCCAGCGCTAGATCAGCCCGGCGCGAACCCGGCGGAGGATCAGCCGGGCGCTGACCCTGCCCAGGACGGCGAGCTGCCGGCGGGCTCCATCGTCTCGGCGCTCTCCAGCGAGTCGGCCGTCGACCCCGGCCAGTCCGGGACGGTCACCGCACCGCCCGCCCCGGCGGGCAACCCGTACGGCGACCAGGGCATCAGCCGCTACGCCAACTCCATGTTGGACCGGCTGCGAAACCTGATGCCGGGTGCGCAGGCCAGAGCGGCCGCAGCGAACGCCGCCGAGCGCCAGGCGCACATGCGGAACATCGCCGACCGCCGCGCGGAGATCGACCGGCAGCTGACCCAGCCGTCCCGCCAGGCGTGGGCACAGGCGCAACAGCTCGGCGCGCAGGCGAACCAGCGGCACGCCGACGCCCAACAGGCGACCACCGACGCGGCCCAGTCGCTCACTCAGGCCCAGAACATCGACGCCCAGCTCCAGCAGCTGTGGCAGCAGATCCAGCAGGCGGAATCCGACGCCCAGCAGGCCAACACCCGGGCCGAGCAGGGCAAGGCGCACGCCAACGCGCTCGCCGAGAACCGAATCATGGACCAGGCGAGCCAGGTCTGGGCCCAGGCGCAGCAGCAGGCCAGCCACGCGCAGCAGCTCACCACGTGGGCCACCCAGGCGCGCGCCCACGGTCAGCAGCTCTACGACGCCGGCCAGCAGCTCCGCGTGCAGTCCCAGCAGCTCACGGCCACGGCGACCCAGGCCAGCAACGACTCCCAGCAGCTGCTCACGCAGGCACAGGCCGCCCAGGCGAACTCCCAGGCGCTGTGGAACCAGGCACTGCGGACCCAGGAGAACCTGGCGACCAGCCGGCCCGACCTGTGGCGGTTCGTCAACCAGGACACCGGCGCGCAGATGCAGGACAGCGACCCGTCGAGCGGTGTCTCCGGCCTCACCGGCACCGGCCGGCCGCCGTCGACCGACCTGTCCCGGCGGTACGACCGGCCGGGTGGCTATCGCCGGCCGCTGCTGTCCGACCAGCGTGCGCTCGAACGGGCGATGCCGCGCGGTCGGGACGGCCGGTTCCAGCGCTCGCCGGATCCGCGCGGGCCCTGGTTGCGGCTGATGAACGGCATCGGCCGAGGGGTGGATCCGACCAGGAACGTCAACTGCAACGACGCCACGCTGTCGCTGTTCGAGACGATGATGCACGGCCGGCCACGGGTCGCCGCGCCGCGCACCTTGGACGGTTATGGCGAGGGCCGGCTCGACAATGCCCTGAACGGGGAGACCGACGGCCCGGGCCGGGTCGAGGACATCACCGGCGGGCGGTACCAGGCCGTCGCCGGTGACACCACCAACCTGCGTCCCGCCCAGGCGGAACGGGTCGTGCAGAACGCCTTCGACTCCGTCGCCAACCAGCTGCTGCGGTCCGGTCACGGTTCGTTCGCGTTCCTGATCACGGCCTGGGGCAAGGGCGGTGCGCACGCGTGGGCGGCCGTCAACCACCACGGCACGATCATCTACGTCGACGCGCAGAGCGGCGTGGTCAGCGAAACCGGACCGCTCTACGCGCCGTCGCTGATCACGACGATGGACGCGCTCGTGGTCGGCGCCGACGGCGTGCCCGTGCCGTTCCAGAACGCGCCGAGAGGCACCTGGAGCGCCCGGCCGCCGCTGCCGCAGAACGCCGCGCCGCCGCAGCCGACTCCGCCGGTCCACTCGCCGCCGGTGGCGTCCCAGCCGGCCGCGCAGCCGGACCGGATTCCGGCGCCGGACGGGCTCACCGAACCGCTCGCGCAACGGTACGAGAGCCTCGCCGATCCTCGCGCCCAGCAGCAGTTCCACGAACTCCATCGGAAGGCGGGCGGCGATCCGGCGCGGCTGGAGCGTGCGCTCAACGGCCAGGAACAGGGCGCGGCGAAGCGGGGGATCACCCTCGAACAGGCACTGGCCAACCGATTCCAGGCCGCCCAGGACGCCGCGGCGGCCGTCGTGCCGCCGAGCCCGGTGCTCGTCGCGGCCATCGACACCCAGCTCACCGAGATCAGTTCGGCGCTCGACCGGGTCAACGCGTTCGCGCAGGCCAACCCCGAGGTGTCCGGCGTCAACGGGTGGCGGACGGCGCTCAGGACCGAGCAGGCGGCGCTGGAGTCGGCTCGCCGGGACGGCAGGGAGGCCGCGCCCGAGCACATCACCCGCCGGGCGAACAGCATCAGCGGGCTCGTCGCGGAGATCGCACTGGCCGAGCAGTCGGTCGACGTGGTCGCGGTCTCCCTGGACGTCGAGGCGGTCCGCCCCGACGGAGTCCGGGTCGCTTCCGACGCCGATGTCGTGGCCGAGGGTGGCCGGATCTGGCAGGACTCGAAGAACTACGGCCTGTTCGGCACCGGCAGCGAGAACATGCGGAAGCTGGTCAAGCAGGCGGTCCGGCAGCTGGAGATCCTCGCGTTCAACCCGGCATACCGGGACGCGAACGGTCACCCGCCCCGGCTGGAGTGGAACTTCCCGCGCGGCGTGACGCCGGAGGTCGCGGCGGCGCTCGAATCGCTGCGGGTGGTGGATCCGGTCACGGGCGAGACCGTGCTCGATCCGCGTACCGGGCAGCCGTTGCAACTCCGGGTCATCAGCGTGGCGCCCAGTGGCGAGCAGGTCACCGGCACGCCGATCACCGACACGCCGCCGACGCACACGGCCGTGGAGCCAAGCTCGACGGCGCCGCCCGGCCCGTCCGGTACGCCGCCGAGCCCGACCGGACCGCCGCCCACCAGCGGCCGGGACCAATCGTCGCCGGATGCCAGCAACGACCGGGCGGACCAGGCCGCCGTCCCGTCCGGGGTACCGAAGTGGCACCGGTTCGTCCTCAAGGGACTGTTCTCCTCCGGCATCGCCGGCATGGCGGTCGCGGCCGTGGGCTGGTCGATCGCGGCCGGTGCGGGCAATGCGGTCGGCCAGACCGCCGCGCTGATCGGTGCCGCCGCGGTCGTCACCGGCTCGGTCGTGTCGGCGGTCGGTGAGTGGGGCTTCGATCGGATCAAGGAACGGATCGCCAACCGGCCGAGCACGACCACGCCGGACGCACCCGCCGCCCTCTCGGCCACCCAGGAGGCGCTGGTCGAGCAGGTCGACACCTTCCTCGACGCGCAGGACCAGGCGGTCGCCGACCGCGATGCCCAGCAGGACGAGCGGGCCCGGCGGCTGGCCGAGGCGACGCTGCGCGCCGCCGAGGCCCAGCGGGCGCCGCTGCGTCGCGCGTTCTCCAACGTCTTCGCCCCGACCACGACCAGCGCGGATCCGACCGCGACGGCCCCGGACGCCACGAGTCCTGATGCCGCCGCCACCCCGGACAGGGCGGCGGCCACCACCGGCGCGAGCCAGGCCGCGCCGGTCAGCGGGCGTGCCGCGCAGGACCCCGGCGATCGCGCCGACCAGGCCGCCGCGGCCGCCGCCGACCCGGCCAGCTCCGCGGACAAGCTGCCGGGACGCTGGGCGTTCATCGGCAAGGCGGGCATCGGTCCGGCCGCGACCGCGCTCGTGGTGGGCATCGGCATCTGGGTGAGCGGTGCGGCGATCACCCTGCTGGCCGCGCCGGCCGCCGCGATGGCCGCGGTCACGATCGCCGGCTCGTGGGCCGACCGTCACCTCCAGCGGTACAAGGCCGGACTCACCGACGCGCGGACCGCGGCCACGACCGCCCAGTCCGACGCACGGTTCGAGGCCGCACTGCGCTCGCTGCTGGAACGCGAGCAGGCACAGCTGGACCGCGAGCGCGCCCAGCAGGCCCGCGACCGGGCTCTCGCCGACGCGACGCTCGACCTGGTCGAGGAGGGCCCGGCGTTGCGACCGGACCAGCTGCGATCCCGGTTCTCGGCGCTGTTCGGCCCCGTACAGAACAACTCCGCCGAGCCGCAGACCAACCGCCAGCCGGACGCGACCGCCGATCGCAGCGCCCTGCCGTCGGCCGTTCCCGGCGTGCACCGGGTCATCGCGAAGAGCCTGATCGCCAGCGGTCTGCCCGGCGCCACCGCGGCGGCCACGGCCGGCTACGTCGCGCTCGCGGCGGGCAACGTCGCGGGCCCTGCGGTCGCCGTGGTCGCCGGCACGGTCGCGGTGGCTGGCTCGCTGTTGGCCGGCGTCGGTGACTGGACGTTCGACCGGCTCAGCGAGCGGCTGGAGAACCGGCAGCTCGCCAAGGCCGACGCCGACGGCGACCTCACCGCCGAGCAGCGTGCGGTCGTCGCGGAGAAGCAGGCGTTGCTGGACCGCAACGATCGTCGCCTCGACGCCAGGGAGGCCCTGCTCGACCAGCGCGCGGCCCGGCTGGCGGCGGCCGCGGACCTGCGGGCGCAGGAGCAGAGCCGTGGTCCGCTGCGGCGTGCGCTCTCCGCCTTGTTCGGCCCCAGCCCGACGCCGGCTTCGGACTCTTCGGCCGTGAACACGCAGCCTGATGCCGGCACCCAGCCCGACGCCGATACGAGCGGCACGCCGGAGAGCGCACGGCCGGACGACGCCGCGGCCGATCGCGCCGACCAGGCGGCGGCCGGCGTGGACTACGCGAAGAAGCTGCCGCGCGGCTGGGCGTTCTTCTTCAAGGCCGGGCTGGGCGCGCTCGGCGGCATCGGTGCCGGGTTCGTCGCCGTGCACTTCGCGGAGGCGTCGCTGGTCTCGCTCGCCGGGCCGGGCGCCGCCGCGTTGGCCACGACCATCATCGGGGCCACGGCGGAACGCTGGTTCCAGCGCCGCAAGCTCGAGACGAGCGAAGCGCGCAAGGCGGTGGAGGCCCAGCAGAAGGAGGTGGAGGGGAGCGCCCGGCTGGCGGAGCAGGTCCGCCCGCTGCTCGACCGTGAAGAGCAACTCCGCCAGCGCGAGCAGACCCTGAACGAGCGTGACCAGGCCCTCGACGCGGCGGCGCTCGCGGGCGCGAATGGGTCACCGGGCACGGTCCGCCGGGCGTTCTCCGGGCTGTTCAACCGCGCAGCGCCGGCACCGAACGGACCGGTGGCTCCGACCACGCCACCGACGGACCCCACCGGCGTTCCGCCGGCGCCCGGCGCGCCGGCTGCTCCGGGCGCGCCGGCGCCCGCACCGGGCAGTCCGGTGGCCCCGCCGGTGCCGGGCGGGCCGCCGGCCGGACCCGCGCAGCTGGCGGGCGACGTGCGGGTGCTCGTGGACGCTGCGTTGGCCGAGAACGGTCTGCTGCCGGACTCGGCGGTCGCCCGGGACGGCGAGGTCCTGGTCAGCGTGAAGAAGCTGTCGGGGCCGTTCACGATCCGGTTCGAATCCGCGCCGACCGTGGACGCGACGCCGTACCAGGCCGTGGCGACGGCACGGATAACCAGCGCGCACAGCGGCGTGGTCCGGATCGCCGAGACCGCCTCGCCCGACCAGGTGCGGCGGGCCGTGGCGGCCAGCGTGGCCGAGCTGACCCAACTGGCCACCGAGCACGCGGACGGCAAGCGCACCGACGCCACGTCGATGCTCGCCGAGGGTTCCCGCGAGACCGAGCTGAGCCCGCGTGATTACGGCCGGATCGCGGAACTGCGGGTCGTGGCCGGTGACCTGGACCGGGCGTTGCAGGGCGGCGACCCGGCCCGGATCAGCCGGCTCCACGCTGAGGCGGCGGAACTCGTCCTGACGATGGGCCTGGCCGAACAGAATCCCGGCCCGGTGCACTCGCTGGACGACAACAAGCCGGTGGTGGGCGCCGCTGCGTCGCAGCTCCGGCTCGTCGCGATCGCGGCTGCGCTAACGGGCCGCGTCGCGGAGGTTCAGAGCGCGGTGGACGAGGCGCGTTTGCTGGAGGACCTCGCGGAGGTCCAGAGCGCGCTGGACGCCGTAGACACGCCGGCCGGGCAGGCGGCCATCGACGCGGTCCGCGAGGATCGGACCACCCATCGCGAGGCCATGCACGACTGGGCTCGGGGCGTGATCGCCAGCCGTGATCTCGCCGATCAGGCCCTGGTCGCACGGGTGGACGCCGGTCTCGCGGCCAACCCCGGCCACGTCTTCGAGCGGCTGATCATCGGCGGTGGCTGGGCGGCGACGGCGGACTTCGTGACGCTGGGCGCGCCGGCCGACACCGGCGAGGGCATCCCGCCCGTGATGGCGATCTCGCTCGGCAACGATCCGTGGGCCGGCCGGGGCGAGCTGCTGATGGGCCAGGTCCCGAACGAGCTGGAGATCGACGGGCTCCCGTTCCAGCCCGCCGATTTCGCCGCCAAGCAGACCGGATTCGCGCTCTCGACGGACTTCGCCGCGGCGGTCGGCGCCTCCCGGGCCACCGCGGGCATGCCGACGTACCAGGCCGAGGCCACCCGCGTGGTGCCGCGCCCTGCGGCCGCGAACGGTTGGCCCGAGGGCGCGCGCTACCAGGTGACCGTTGACGGGCGGACGTTCTTCACGACCTCGATCGACGTCGTCTCCGGCCCCGGCCCGGCCCGCATCCCGCAGACGCCGCACGTGGCCGGACAGCGGTTCGTCGACCCGGCCAGCGGAGTGACCGTCGACCACTCGACTTCCCCGCCCACCTACCGGGACCGCACCGGCACGGTCATCGACCCCGGCACGCTGCCCGACGCGGTGGCCCGCACCCTGGGCGTTGGCGAGAAGTTTGGCCCGCACCTCGCAGACCGGGAAGGCCGGGTCACGAACCCGTGGGTGCTCGACCCGGACTCCGGGTACAGCGTCGACCCGTCGACCGGCCACATCCGCGACGCGAGCGGAAGCCTCACGGCGCCCGGCTCGCTGGACGACGCCACGCGCACCCGGCTCGGGTTCCAGCCCGACGGCTCCTTCAGGGATCCACGGTATGTCCGGCTTGAGTCCGGGATCGCGGTCCACCCGGTCAGCGGCGAGGTGGTGTCGACGATCTCCGGCGCGCGTCTCGATCCAGGCACGCTCGACCCGGCCACCCGGGCCGCTGTCGACGAGGCCGTTCGGCACCGCCGGATCCAGTTCGGCGGGCAGAACGTCGCGAGCGAGTATGGGGCGACGGACCGGGTGATGGTGCTCGGCGCGGGCGCGTCCGGCGCCTGGGACGCGGAGCAGGCCCAGAGTCGAACGCCGAACGCCGAATGGTTCGCGAGCCCGGAAATCCGTGCCGAGTACCAGAATCCGCGCCTCCAAAAGATCCGGGAGGAATACGGCGCGACCACCGACACGGAGCGGCGCGAGCAGCTGGAGAATCAACTCCAGTTCGAGGCGGGCTACAACCGGCGGAACACTGTGCCCGGATTGGGCGCCTATGCAGGTGACGTGCCCAGGCCGGCCCTGCGGTCCGTGCAGGTGCCCGTGTCGGTGCAGCTCACCGTGGAGGGTCAGTTCGCCGTGCTTTTCAAGGACGGCTCGACCGCCCTCTACGACCGGGTCGTCTTCTCCATCGGCCTCGACGCCACCGGGGAAGGTGGAGCGGCGACTCTGATGGACAGCGTCTGGTTGCGCCCGATCACCGGTGCCGGCGGTGAGATAACCGGGTTGCAGGACGACTCAGGCCTGCGGGTTCTCGGGGCAGCGAGCGTCGACCGCGACGTGGCGAAACGGATTGAGCTTGAGCTCTTGGAAGGCGCGCTAGAAGTCATCACGGAGCAGGCAGGCAACCTGCCAGCCGACTCGGCGAACATCGCACCCAGCATCCGGTACCACGGTCGGCGCATCGCCGAAGCTAACCGCCCCTGGGATCAGGACCCCGCGCCCCCGTCGTCTGCCGAGCCTGCCGCCGCGCCTCCGGAGTCCGAACTGGAGCAAGAGCTCGCGTCGCCGGGCGCCCACCAGCGGCAGAGCATCCACCTTCAGCGCGATGCCCGCAGTGGGGCCGACCTGCCCCGACAGGTCCGCGAGCTTGCCGACCGTGCTCGGGACCGGCTCGTTCGCGAGGCCAACCCATCGGTGCGGCTCGACCAACGGCTCGCCGCCCTGGCCACGATCAGCACCTACGCCGGCGTGCTCGACTCGCTGGCCGCGACGGCCACCGCGACCGGTGATCTCCGGCCGCTGATCGACGGCGTCACCGAGCTGAGCCGGATGGTCCAGCGCTACGGCGACCAGCACGCGCTGACCGGCGACCCGGCCTGGCCGGACCTGCACGGTGTCGATCCACTCGACGCGGTGGAGATGAACACGCGCGAGGCCCGCATCGATCCGGCCACCCAGCGCTTCCACGTCCTCGACCAGGCGATCATGGCCGCGCAGGTCACCCGGATCATGGGCCCGGAGTTCGGGTCTTACGTCGCTGACCGTTTCTCGCGTCTGCTGCCACTGGACCCGGACGCCGTTCGGGCCGCCGTCGCACCGGACCAGCTCCGCCGGTTCGACGCAGCACTGGGCGACCCCCGCACGCTGGGGCTCTACGATCCGGCGCTGGATCTGGCATTCGCTCGTCCGGGTCGGTCGTTGACCGAGGTGGCGGCCAGCGTGGTCCATGAGTCGACCCACACGCTCCAGCCGGACTGGCGTGGTGAGCTCGCCGCGATGGAGCAGCAGGCGAGGACGCCGGCCGAGCTGCGTGAGTTGATCGCCCAGCGCAAGTTCGAGCGTGAATTCGAGGCGTTCAGTGCGCAACGCGAGTTCCTGCGCCGGCTGGTGCACTTCCGTACGGAGGCGCAACTCCAGCGGCAGGGCCGCGAGCTCGCGGTGCCGGATCAGTACAGCTGGCTGGTGTACCAGCCGGATGGCGCGATCCGGGATCACATCCTGGACCAGTACCTGACTCGGGATCGGGACGGCCGGTTGGTCCCGCGAAGCCAGTTTGGCGGTCACGAGCAGGCGCCCGGCGAGGAGGATGTGATCGACACGCTCGCGCGGTATCTGCGGGACCTGCGCCGCATGATCAACTTCGGGTACCAGGAACCGGACGAGTCCGACGACGATGACGACGAGCCGCGTGGGCCGAGCACCCTGGTGTGGGAAGGGGACCGTGGTGGTCGCTAACGAGCTGATGGTGAGCCTGCTCGGCCAGTACGTGCTGTGGGGCGACGAGCGGATCGAGCGCACCAATGAGTGGCCCGGCCAAGGCGGTGTCGCCGTGACCACCAGCCAGCGCTACTTCCTGCTGGAACTGGACACCCGGCTGCTGATCGGCCAGGCGCCCGGGATGGCCGGCGTCGTGGTCGCGACCAGACAAGACCTGGAGCTGGAAGGGCTGCCGGAGACCTTCGGCCTGCTGGTGCTCGTCGGCGGGGAGTCGGTGTACCTCAACGACCCGGCGGCCGTCGCCGGACTCGGTCGCGGGCTGGAGAGCGGGCTCGATCCTGTGGCGTTCGCCCAGATCCTGGTCGAGTGGCACCCCTGGACGTCGGCCGTGCGCTACGTCCTTGCCGACCGCGACCAACTTTCCCGGACGACCGGGCGCTCGGACCTGCCGCGGTACGAGCCGCCCATGGTGCGGCCCACCGGCACCGGTGTCGAGCTGTCGTTCTTCTCCGCGGAGCAGTACCCGACCGCGCTGGGCGGCAGCCGCCAGCTGGACGTGTTCGAGTGGTCGGTCACGGTGCCAGGCGGCGGGCCAGCCCAGTGGAACCGCAGGCCCGTGCTGGAGAACGTTCCGCTGGAGCCGACCCGGCACTGACGCGGTGCCTAGACGGTCCCATAGTCCGGTGTCCAGTAGAGCTCGACGTCGGGGTCGGGGCTGGTGTAGGTGAGCCAGGGCTTGGGCCCGTACAGCTCCACCAGTTGCCTTCCGAAGGCTGGGTAGTCCACGTCCAGGATCTCGCCGGTCATCACGTCCTGGCCTCTGGATTCTGGTGTGATTTTGACGGCGTTGCCGATGAAGTGCAGGTATTGAAGGTTGGGGAGTGTTTGGGCGGCGGCGAGGGCTTCGGCTCCTCGTTTGCCGGTTTCGGTTCCGGACAGGCTGAGGAGACGAAGGTGGCCAAGGTGCGGGGACTGGATCAGGCGTTCGACGCCGTTGTCTCCGATGGGATTGCGGGTGAGGTCGAGGCTGCTGAGCCGACCTAGCAGCGGCGACTCGACTAGAGCATCGAGGTGGCCGACCACCTCGGTCAGGATGAGGTGCCGCACGGGTGCGCGCCGGTAGACCTCGGCGCCGGTGCGGAGAAACGACTCCGCGGTCATCTTCACCAGTTCGGGAAAGCCGCGTCGGAGCTGCCAGCTGGTGACGAGGGGGGCAACGTCGCGAGCGATCCGCGGGCCGATCGAAAGGGCGAGACGCCGTTGGTGGCGTGACAGATCGGGCGGGAGCCGTCGGGCTTGCCTGCCGAGCCGTTCCTTCTCGATCTGGAGGCGGATGAGTTCGGCGTGGTCGGGGTCGGTGTCGGTGACCGCGTCGGCGTATTGGAGCCGCAGGTCGAGGTTGTCGGGGTCGGCGAGGATCGCGGCATACAACTCGGCTGCGGTTGACATGCCTTGATGCTATCCAGGCCGTTGGCCGAGCCGGACTGGCGCAGGACGGGAGTTGTCGTGGTCACCAACCAGCAGTTGGTCGCGCTGCTGCGACGCCATGTGCTCCGCCCTGGCGAGCAGATCGAACGGGTCACGGAGTGGCCGAACGAGATCGGCGTCGTGGTCGATACCGCAGGCCGCTGCTTCGGGGTCAATCTCGATGTCAAGTCGTTGATCAATCATGCCGATGGTGGATGCCGTGATTGTGGCCACCCGCGAGGATGTTGAGGCAGAGGGCTTGCCGGAGACCGACGGTATTCTCGTCTTGGCCGAAGGCGGCTCGATCTCGCTCAACGACGCGTCGTCGGTGGCGGAACTGGGTTGTGGATGGGGCCGGAACCTCGAGCTGGAAGCGTTCGCCGAAATCCTCGTTCGCTGGCATCCGCCCTCGACCGCCCCGCAGTTCGTGGTGCGGGATTCCGGGCATGTCCGGCGCGCATTCGGGCGGCCCGATCTTCCGTCGTTCGACGCGCCGGCAGGGAACCTGCTGGGCAACCAGTTTCAGGGCCGGTTCTTCTCGGCACGTCGACACGCGGTCGCGCTGAGCGGGTCATTGGAGCTGGACGTGTTCGAGTGGAAGGTCACAGTGCCAGCCGGTTCGCCAGCTCAGTGGAAACGCCGGCCGGTGCTGAAGAACGGTCCGCTGGAACCGACCCAGCACTGACTAGACGTCGCCGTAGTCCGGTGCCCGGAATAGCTCAACCTTCGGGTTTGGGCTGGTGTGCGTGAGCCACGGCCTAGGCCCGTACTGCTCCACCAGCTGCCTGCCATAGGCGGGATAGGCGACAGTCAGCAGCTCACCACTTCTGTGGTCCCGCGAGCCGGGTTGCGGAGTGAGTTTGACGGCGTTGGCAATGAAGTCCAGGTACTGAAGGTTAGGAAGTGTCTCTGCGGCGGCCAATGCTTCCGCTCCTCGTTTTCCGGTCTCGGTCGCGCACAAGCTGAGGAAACGCAGGCCGCCGAGGTGTGGGGACCGGACCAATCGTTCGACGCCGTCGTCCCCGATGGGGTTGCCGGCGAGGTCGAGGCTGCTGAGCCGGCGGAGTAACGGCGATTCGACGAGGGTGTCGAGGTGGCCGACCACATCGTTGAGGAGGAGGTGCCGCACGGGTGCGCGCCGGTAGACTTCCGCGCCGGTGCTGAGGAACGACTCCGCGGTCATCTCCACCACCTCGGGAAAGCCACGTCGGAGCTGCCAGCCGGCGACCAGCGGGCTGACCTCGCCAGCGATCCGCGGACCTGTCGAACCGGCGAGACGCCGTTCGTGTCGTGAGAGATCGGGCGGGAGTCGTCGGCCTTGCCGGCTGAGCCGTTCCTTCATGATCTGGAGCCGGATCACATCAGCGTGCTCGAAATCGTGGTCAGCGACCGCACTGGCGTACTGGTGCCGCAGGTCGAGGTCGTCGGGGTCGGCGCGGATCGCGGCGTACAGCTCAGCCGCACTCGGCAGGCCCGAAGCTGTCGGGGTCACTCGGCCAAGTCCCGGCTACGTCGAAATGCGAGGATTGCCCGCCGGCTGGAAAGCTCCAGCTTGCGATTGTTGCCGCTGAGGGTCACCGAGGTCAGGTCCGGCAGCCGGGCCAGAGCCGCCACGTTCTCGGGCACCTGATGGACGAACAGATGATCCCGTCCGCTCAACTCCGCGCGATCGTGCCAGCGGCGCCGAGCCGCTGGTTCCTCGGGTCCGCCGTAGTAGGCATCGAACACCGCCTGACCTGGCGTGTTTCTCGGATGCGCTGCCTCCACTAGCTCTATCCAGGATTCCTCGTTCAGTGCGGAGAGCAATTCCACCGCGTCCGGCTCGTCGGAAACCAGCGCGGCGAAAGCCCGCTGTTCCGCCAGCCCGATCGGCGGACCGGTCGTCGGCTGAGCGGAGAAGCAGGCAACCGTGTCCTCAGTAGTCAGCACGTAGAGCAGACCGTCAGCCGCGGCAAGCCAGCAAATGTTCGGCGACCGATCCGTTGGCGCATGGAGATAGTCGGGGAACGGCGGATCGGCGAAGTCCAGCTCAGTCGCCCAAAGCGGAGCACCGGCTGCATCGTGCGCATCGATCCGGGTTCCGTGCGCCGAATACTGCACCCCGCCAGCTTCTGCCAGCAGGCGCGGGGGCCACTTGCCGTAGCCGTCGCCCGGCGGCCAGTCCGGAGGCGTGGGCGGTGGCGCTGTCACCGGCGAGGGCGTGCCCACGTCCTTGTCCAACAGGCTCAACTCGACGTGAGGACCGCCATACCATTCGCCGTAGTACTCGTAGGTGTACTTGGCGGACGCGAGGATGACGCCAGTCGGGGTGGGGACTAACAGGCTCATGTAGCAATTATCGAGAATCCACCAGTACCGCCAGCGCACCCAGCGAAGCGTGGGAGCCGACCTGATGGGCTTAATCTCGGTTGTCACAGCGCCCCGACAGAGGAGCCTCACTGACTGCTGTTGCCGTTGTTCGCTACATTAGCGTCATGGCAGAGCGGAACTCGCATTGTTCGTACTGTGGCCACCGTTACCCGACCGGTCTGGGCTGGCCGCGCGAGTGTGAGTCGTGCGCGCAGACCGCGTATCGCAACCCGTTGCCGGTCGCGGTGGCGTTGCTGCCGGTCGATGACGGGTTGCTCGTGATCCGGCGGGACATCGAGCCGCGCCGCGGCTTTCTCGCGTTGCCGGGCGGGTTCATCGACTTTGGCGAGGCGTGGCAAGCCGCGGTCGTCCGCGAGCTGTTCGAGGAGACGGGTGTCCGGGCCGACGCCGCCGACGTGCGGTTGTTCGACGTGCTGAGCGCGCCGGACGGCACCGTGCTCATCTTCGGCACGCTCCCGCCCACGACCGCCGCCGCCTTGCCGGCCACGGCGCCGACCGACGAGACCACCGGCTGGGAACTGCTCCACGGCCCGACCGAGCTGGCCTTCCCGCTGCACACCCAGGTCGCCGCCGCCTACTTCGCCAGCCTCCACCCAGCCACGTCCTAAGCCAGTAGCGCCACCTCGGTAGGGTCGAGGCCATGGCCCTGCCGCTCGCCCGGACGAGCGCCGAGGCGCACCTGTACATGGAGCTGCACCCGTGCGCCTGCGGGGAGACGTCTTTCGGCCGGCAGAGTGCGGTCGTCGAGGCCGAGGGCGACCTGGCCAGCTACTACTCGGGGCCGTGCGCCCGCTGCGGCACCGCTCGGGAGTTCCTGTTCCGGCTGCCCGCCGAGATCCTGCCGGTGGTGGCCGGCGAAGTGCGGTTCGGTGACGAGCGGCCGTCAGAGCTGCTGGACCGGGCGAAGGCTCCGCCTCGCCGACGCCTACGCCGGCACGTCCGAGCCGCGCGCGCCGCGGCCGACCTGGCGACCGCCGCGGCGGCGATGGACGAGGTGCTGAAGTTCGTGCCGCCCGGGGCGGACGAGGTGCCGGAGACGGCGTTCTGGTCCGACCAGGGCGCCGCCGTCTACGCCGCCGAGCCGGGCCGGTTCCGGGCCGCGCGCCTGGAGGCCGTGCGGGACACCTACCGCCAGCTCCTCGCCCAGGCCGCCGGCTAGCCGCTTCAGCGGCAGCGTTCAGGCAGCGGGCGTGCGGGCGGTGTCCAGGTAGGCGACGTTGTGCGCCACGAGGGTGCGCAGCGAGTCCAGCGCCCGGTCGAGGATCCGCTCCGGGTCGCTCTGGTCCGGGTCGCCCGGCGTGGCGTCCCGGCCGACCTCGGCGAGCATCTCGCACGCGTGCCACAGGCTGTTGCCGAGGTGGCCCCACTCCCACAGCTCGTACGTCTTGAGCGGCACCAGCACGGCCGGCGCCATGCCCGGCAGGCCGATGCCGTTCCGCAGCGGCTCATCGGGAGTGTTACCGAGCCCGACCATCAACGACTGCATCCGGTACCGGCGGGCGAACTCGGCGACGTCGCGGACCTCGACGATCACGCCGCGTTCCAGCAGGCGTCGAAGATCCGGCCCGGCGCGGACATGCCGGCCTCGGCGGCGGCTGCCTCGACGGCGGTGCGGGTCCACCGGGTGCTGTCCAGCCGCGACGACAGGCCGTGGGCGAGCGCCCAGACCCCGAAGTGATCGTCGTCGGGCAGCTTGGGCGTCTCCCAGCCCACCCGCACGATGTGGTGCTTCAGCGGGCGTCCTTGCCCGGGTAGAACGGCCCCATGTAGTGGCCGACGGGGAAGACGAGCGGCTCGGTCGCGCGCGGGTTCGTCGCCATCACGGCGATCGTATCGTCAGGCCGCGAGGCGGAGGTCGAGGTAAGCGGCGTTCGGGGCGAGCAGCGTGTGCAGCGATTCGAGGAGTCCGGTGAGGAGCTTCTCGGGTTCGCTCTGCTCGGGGTCGGTGATGCCGGCGCGGCGCGCGGTGGTCGCGGCGCCGTGGCAGGCGGCCCAGATATCGGTGTCCACGTGCGACCACTCCCACAGGTCGTACAGGACGCTGACCATCTTCACGATCGGCTGGTCCAGGAAAGCCGACCGAGTACAGCCACGGCTCCTGCGGCTGTTCCCGAGGCCGAGCATGAGCGGCACCAGCCGGAACCGGCGACCGAACTCGACGGCACCGGCCGTACCGGGCGCCACCTCGATCAGCGACCGTCGCCGACCAGCCCGGCCACGATCGACTCCGCGCCGACGAGGCCGGCCTGAGCCGCCGCCGGAGCAGGCCGACCGGGTCAGGCGGTTCTGTCCAACTGGTCCAGCAGCCGTGTGCGAGGCCCCAGGCGCGGAACTGCTCGTCGGAGAGGCCACCAGGTCGGCGCCCACGCGCACCTGTCCGTAGTGCTCCGGCGAGCCGGGCGTCGGGAAGAACGCACCGACGTAGTGACCGATCGGCACGATGAGTGCTCGGCGGCGTCGCGTTCGTAGACATCGGCTCGATCGTAGCGCCGTGCCCAGCAGGACACTGCAAGTCCACTCGCCGGCTGTGTCGGGCCCCGTTCGACCGGACGGGCCCCGCTGCGTGACCACGCCCTTCTGCCGGGCTGCACGCACCGGATACGTCGAGCGGCGAACACAGTTCGGGACGCGTCCGGTCGGAGGATGGAAGCGTGAGCGATGGGAGCTGTGCGCGGCGTTCTATCTGGACACCCCGAGCCGGAACCGGCCGACTGGCCGAGGGGACATTGGCCCGGATCGGGGTGCGGCGCACCTGGATCTGGCAGCCGGCCGCGGGAGACGCCGGTGCCGGTGGAGCCGGTGCGGTACGCCGAATGGGGCGGCCTGGAGTGCGAGGTGCGCATCCGTGATTCCGCCCACCTGCGCGTGCTGGCGCTGGTCTTCCGGCAGAACGCCTTCCTGAGCCTGGTCGATCTGGACGCCGAGGGCCCGGTCGAGCGGGACGGCGCGATCACCCTGGCCGAGGCGTTCCGGGCGCGCGTGCGAGATCGCTCGCGCCCGGAGGCCGCGTTCGTGGTGGCCAACGTCCGGTCACGGACCTGGACGATTTCCTCGCCGAACAGGAGTCCGCCGTCGTCACGTTGGACGAGTTGGCGCTGGTCAAGGGCCCATTCGGGCTGGTGTACCTGCCGGCGGCGCTGGCCGGCGGCATCGACCCGGTGCTCCGGCTGGACCCCAGGGACGAGCTGCCGGCGCCCGAAGGTCGGCTGATCTTCGCCGGAACCGGGGCACGCCGGTGGTGGGGATGAACCCGGCCGGCGACACCCCGCCGCCCACGAATCCAGGGTTGCCGACGAACCCTGAGCCCGCCGCGACCAACGGCCGGTTCGACGTCACCCTGCAGGCCGTCGCGGCCGAGTGGGACCGGGCCCGGCGTTCGCTGTCCCGGGCCCTGCCCGTCGGTGGACCTCGACGCGCTCGGCACCGAGTTCGCGGCCGGCGTCGAGGCCAGGCTGGGCACGCCGACCCGCTGGCTGGACCCGCTGGACGCCGGTGCGGTGGCGAGCAAGGTACGCCAGGGTGCCGAGGCGCTCGAACTGCTGGCGCTCGCCGGCTACCGTCGGACCGGGATCTGCTCGTGGCCGCGCTGCTGTTGCCGTGGTGCGACCCGGCGCTGGGAGGTTCGCGGGTGTACGCCGCCGAGCGTCCGAGGGTGACCGGCTGGTCCGAGGCGGTGCTGTTCGCCGCGCTCTCCGCCGAGCCACGTCCCGGGCAGGGACCGCTCGGCGCCCGACACGAGCAGCTGCGGCACGTGGCGTCGATGCCTGCCGAGATCCGAGCCGTGGTCGCCGCGAGCTGGCGCGCCGCGCTGGGACTCGGTCCGGGCAGCGCCGCGCAGCGGCACCGCGAGCTCGTCACCGACGTGACCGCGCTGCTCGACGGCCTGCCGGCGGAGTTCCGGGAAGCCGTGGTCCGGCCGCCGACGCTGCTCGGCCGGCTCACCGGCGCGCTGCCGGCCGCGGGCACCGGGGAGACCACGATCGGCGACACCGACCCGATCACCCACCCCGACACCGCGATCCAGGTCGCCCTGGAGGCCGGCCCGGGGATCGGACCAGGCCCGATCGCGATCGAGGAATACGACGTCGGCTACCTGCTCTGGCCGGCGCCGGGCGCCGCGTGGGTCGTCGACCCGCCGTGGCTGGCGTCGGGCGCCGCGCCAGCCTCCGGCCCGGTCTGGCCGCCCGGCCCGCCGCCGGCACCGGACAGCGACTGGTCGCCACCGCCAGCCACGAACTGGCCGCCTCCTCCGGGTACCAACGGACCGCCAGCCCCAGGTGCACCGCCGCCACCGGGGAGTCGGGTACCGGCGCTCATCGTCGACCGGCAGACGCGCGTGGTCACCGACTGGTACGAGCTGAGCCCGGACCACGCCCTGCACGCCTACGCCGCCCGGCACCGACTCTTCCCGCTCGCGCCGGGCTGGCGGGTCGCTTCGCGTGGCGACCTCGCGGACGGCCTCGGCGCCGACCTGGCGTCGCGGTTCACCGCCGAGCTGGCCGGTCAGCTCGCGGCGGTCAGCGATCACCTGGCAGAGGAGTACCGGCAGGGCCTGGGCTACGGCGATGGCTGGTCCGGTTTCGTCGATCGGTGGGACGTCGGGGTCGCGGCCGTGGATCGGCTGCTCCGCGCCGAGCTGGCCGATCCGGACGTGCTCGCGGCGGCGCTGCTCGGCCCGCACCTGGTCGGTGGGCACGAACCGATGCTCCGGGCGCAC
>CAVVAL010000008.1:0-206559 GCA_963746095.1 uncultured Actinomycetota bacterium
AGTGGGCCTCGATCGAGCGCAGCGACTTCTTCCACGGCTCGTCGTCGCCCTCGACCTCCCAACCGGTCTTGGCGACCCACCCGAGGTGGGTCTCCAGCACCTGGCCGACGTTCATCCGGCCCGGCACGCCGAGCGGGTTGAGCACGATGTCGACCGGGGTGCCGTCGGAGAGGAACGGCATGTCCTCCGGCGGCAGGATCTTGGCGATGACGCCCTTGTTGCCGTGACGACCGGCGAGCTTGTCACCGTCCTGGATCTTGCGCTTCTGGGCCACGTACACCCGGACCAGCTCGTTCACGCCCGGGGAGAGCTCAGCGCCCTCGTCCCGGCTGAACACGCTGACGCCGATGACCTTGCCGCGCTCGCCGTGCGGGACCTTGAGCGAGGTGTCCCGCACCTCGCGCGCCTTCTCACCGAAGATCGCGCGGAGCAGGCGCTCCTCGGGGGTCAGCTCGGTCTCACCCTTCGGCGTGACCTTGCCGACCAGGATGTCGCCCTGGTCGACGTCGGCGCCGATCCGGATGATGCCGCGCTCGTCGAGGTCGGCGAGGATCTCCTCGGAGACGTTCGGGATGTCCCGGGTGATCTCCTCGGCGCCGAGCTTGGTGTCCCGGGCGTCGACCTCGTGCTCGTCGATGTGGATCGAGGTGAGCACGTCGTCCTGCACGAGGCGCTGCGACAGGATGATCGCGTCCTCGTAGTTGTGGCCCTCCCACGGCATGAACGCGACCAGCAGGTTCTTGCCGAGAGCCATCTCGCCCTCGTCGGTGCACGGACCGTCGGCGATGATCTGGCCGGCCTCGACCCGGGTGCCCTCGACCACGATCGGCCGCTGGTTGATGCAGGTGCCCTGGTTGCTGCGGCGGAACTTGTGCAGCAGGTAGGTGCGGCGGGTGCCGTCGTCGTGCATGACGGTGATGTAGTCGGCGCAGAGGTCCTCGACCAGCCCGGACTGCTCGGCGACGAGTACGTCACCGGCGTCCTTCGCGGCGCGGGCCTCCATGCCGGTGCCGACCAGCGGCGCCTCGCTGCGCAGCAGCGGGACGGCCTGACGCTGCATGTTCGCGCCCATCAGGGCACGGTTCGCGTCGTCGTGCTCGAGGAACGGGATCATCGCGGTCGCGACGGAGACCATCTGCCGCGGCGAGACGTCCATGTAGTCGACTGCGTCGGGTGTGACGTAGTCGACCTCACCGCCCTTACGGCGGACCAGGACGCGCTCCTCGGCGAACCGACCCTTGGCGTCCAGCGGCGCGTTGGCCTGCGCCTTGACGTACCGGTCCTCCTCGTCCGCGGTGAGGTAGTCGATCTGGGCGGTGACGATGCCCTTCTCGACCTTGCGGTACGGCGTCTCGATGAAGCCGAACGCGTTCACCCTGGCGAACGTGGAGAGGGCGCCGATCAGGCCGATGTTCGGGCCTTCCGGGGTCTCGATCGGGCACATCCGGCCGTAGTGCGACGGGTGGACGTCCCGGACCTCGAAGCCGGCGCGCTCACGGGACAGACCACCCGGGCCGAGCGCGGAGAGGCGCCGGCGGTGGGTCAGACCCGCGAGCGGGTTGGTCTGGTCCATGAACTGCGACAGCTGGCTGGTGCCGAAGAACTCCTTGATGGAGGCGACGACCGGCCGGATGTTGATCAGGGTCTGGGGCGTGATCGCCTCGACGTCCTGAGTGGTCATCCGCTCGCGGACGACGCGCTCCATCCGGGACAGGCCGACCCGCACCTGGTTCTGGATGAGCTCGCCGACCGTACGCAGCCGCCGGTTACCGAAGTGGTCGATGTCGTCCGGCTCGAAGTTCTCCACCGAGGTGTGCAGCTTCACCAGGTACTCGATGGTGCCGACGATGTCGTCCTCGGTGAGCGTGCCGGTGTTGATCGGCGCGTCCACTTCGAGCTTCTTGTTGATCTTGTACCGACCGACCTTGGCCAGGTCGTACCGCTTCGGGTTGAAGAAGAGGTTGTCCAGAAGAGTCTGGGCGTTCTCCTTCGTCGGCGGCTCGCCCGGCCGCAGCTTGCGGTAGATGTCGAGCAGCGCCTCGTCCTGGCTGGCGATGTGGTCCTTCTCCAGCGTGGCGAGGATGATCTCGCTCCAGGAGAAGTGCTCACGGATCCGGTCGTCGGTCCAGCCGAGCGCCTTGAGCAGGACCGTGACGGCCTGCCGGCGCTTGCGGTCGATCCGGACGCCGATGGTGTCGCGCTTGTCGACGTCGAACTCCAGCCAGGCGCCCCGGCTGGGGATCACCTTGACGCTGGAGACGTCCTTGTCGGAGGTCTTGTCGGGGTCCTTGGAGAAATAGACACCCGGCGAGCGCACCAACTGGGAGACGACGACCCGCTCGGTGCCGTTGATGATGAAGGTGCCCTTGCTCGTCATCACGGGGAAGTCACCCATGAACACGGTCTGGCTCTTGATCTCGCCAGTCGTGTTGTTGGTGAACTCCGCTGTGACGAAGAGAGGCGCACAGTAGGTGAGGTCCTTCTCCTTGCACTCCTCGATCGAGGCCTTGACCTCTTCGAAGCGCGGGTTGGAGAAGGACAGGGACATCGAGCCCGAGAAGTCCTCGATCGGGCTGATCTCCTCGAGGATCTCCTCAAGGCCGGAGGCCGACAGAGGGTCGCCCGCGACCCTGGCCTGCCACGCCTCGTTACCGATCAACCAGTCGAAGGAATCCGTCTGCAGAGCGAGCAGGTTGGGCACCTCGAGCTGCTCCGAAATCTTCCCGAAGGAGATCCGGAGCGGGCCGTATGGGTTACCTGCGCTGTTGCGAGAAGGGGTCTTGCCGGGGCGGGAGACTGCCAAGGTGCGTCCTTCCGAGGACCGTCGCCGTCGTTGTGCGCGCACCCCGAGCGACCCGCGTCAAGGCGGGCAAAAAAGTTCGGAAGGCAGCGCAAACTAGCAGTGTAGCCGCAAGGCACACTGCTGTCCACTCGGGCGGCGGGGAGGCTGACACACCAGACCTGACCCCTTCCATCGGTACCCGCCCGTGACGCAGCGCGATCACAAGAAGCGTGCCTGTGCTCGGCCTTCCGGTCAAGGGGTTGACACGCCTTGCGTGTCGGATCGGCTGCGGATTGCGCTTGATTCCGGTCATTCGGGGATGAGCCGGGCGCCATTGGGGGTGTCAGATACGGGACGCGCCGACCTGGGCCCACTCGCCACGTGAACCGTCCCCGCCGAGCGAGACCGAACGGGGCCCTCGATGTGATGCGCGCCACGCCCGCGATCCGACACGCCGATCGCTGGCGCGGCGGCGCCGGAAGGAGCGCAGGACCTTCTTCCCCTTCCCCGAACCGGACTTTCGGGGTTTCTGGGCATACAACCGGCGCGCCGTAGCCCCGTTTTCCCCGAAAGTCCGGTTCGAGCGGGGCCCAGAGGCCGGCCGAGACGCCGGCCCGGGCGGTGCGGCGGGCGTTCGGGCTGCGGTTCAGAATGCGCCCTCTGAGGGCGCATTTGAACCGCAGCCCGCGTCGCCGACGTGCCTACAGGGCTTCGACCTGGGAGACGCGCCAGGCGTCGCCGGACTTGACCATGGTCACCCGGACCCGGGCCAGGTCGACCTTGGTCCCCTGCACCCGGGTGCTCTGGGTCGCCTGGTCGACGAAGAGCAGGGTCACCACCCGGTCGGGGTCGGCGCGCACCACGGAACTGGCCTTCACGGTCGCCTTGACCACGGCCCGGTACTGCTTGGCGACCGGCACGAGCGTCTTGCTGGTGTCGGCGTAGTCGGTGCGGAACTTGCCGGTGGCGAGCTTGGTGGCTGCGGCGATGTCCGCGTCGATCCGGCGGTGGTCGTACGACAGGATCGTCTGGGCTGCGGTGACCGAGGCGGCCAGGCCGTCGCGCCGGGCCCGCTCGGTGGCCGTGGCCTGGTGATCGAGCCAGAACATCCAGCCGGCGAGACCGATCACCAGCGCCGTGACGACAGCCAGGGCCACGGTGACGCTGGTCCGCTTTGGCTTCAAATCGACAAACTCGCCGGCCTCTTCAGAGAGCTCAGCGTCGTCGGACAGCTCGGCTTCGTCGGACCCGAGTTCCTCGTCGACGGGCTCGACCGGATCGGTGACCCGGGGGCGCGGCGACGGCCGGGGCGACGGACGTGGACGCTCGACCTCGGGCTGGACGTCCTGCTCCGGGGCCGCCAGCGAGTCGGCGTCGGCATGGTCGGTGCCGCGAGCGGCGTGACGCAGGGCGCGGGGTACGGGACGGCGGGTCATGTCGGTTCCTTCCGTTCCGTCAGCTGACGAACGACAGCGACGAGACCAGCCAGCGGTCACCGTCGGCGGCCATGTCGACCTGGATCCGGTAGTGGCGTAGCTGCGGGGTCGGTCCGGACTTCACGTTCTGGTCGACCACGAGCAGCACCCGGACCGAGTCGCGGTCGCTGCCCTTGGTGTCGACGGCGGCGTCCAGCACCTCCCCGTGCGCTTCGACCTTCTTCGTCCACGTACGTCTTCTTGAGCTTGGGGCGGTCGCGCTCGAACTCGGCCTTGAAGTCGCCGGTCGCCGCGTCGGCCACCCGCTGCAGGTCACGGTCGAGCGTGGGCTGGTTGACCTCCATGAAGTTCTTCATGGCCTGCCGGGCCGCGGCGACCGCTCTGGTGTCGGTGCGGTCGGCGTCCCGGTGCTGGACGTACCGGTAGCCGAACCAGCCGGCGGCGGCCAGGGCCACGACCAGCGTGACGGCCAGCGCTGCGTTCGTTCGACGTGCCATGTCCTGCGTCCCTTCGGAGAGAAATTCAGCCGGCGAGCGGACCGAGTAGCAGTGCCTTCCACGACTGGTCGCCGAGGAGCGCCTGCTGTCCCCCGGTGCTGCCGAGTTGGAGCGGCTTGCCGTCCGGCCCGAGGGCCAGCCCGGTCAGCGGGTCGACGCTCGCCGGGGCGGGCGTTCCCGGCGCCGGGGTCGCGGGGCCGGTGGGACCGAGTGCCGCCGGGCCCGGCTCGCCGCCGCCGGGGCGCGGTGCGTTCCGCTCGCCCCGGACGCTGCCGCCGCGAGCCAGTTCGGCGTTGCTGCACGTCAGCGGCCGGGACTTGGAATACACGCACGGCGGCGGGTTGTCGACGTTGACCACGAGCCCGAAGTGCGCGGTGCCGTCGCCGGGGACCACGGTCATGCTGCCGGCGACCACCGCGGGATACGTGGCCAGGATCTGTTCGAGGCCGTTGATCCGGCGCCCCTGGATCTGGCCGACCACGATCAGGTTGCCCAGCAGGAAGCCGAGGGACGGGCGCAGCCCGTTCAGCAGCGCGGTCACCTCGGTCGAGGCGGCCGGCCCGTTGGCCAGTAGCCGGCGCAGGTCCGGGTCGCTGGCCCTGAGCTGCGCGGAGAGCGAGGCCAGCGAGGAGGCCCAGGATCGGATCGCGCTGCCGGACGCCACCTGGGTGTCCAGCACGGTCTTGCCGTCCCGGATCAGCGCCACGGTCTCGGGCAGGCTCCGGTCGGCCTCGGTGAGCAGCGCGTCGCCAGAGTCGAGCAGCGACTGGAGCGCCGGCCCGGTGCCGTCGAAGGCCCGGCCGAGCTCGTCGATGACCACCTTGAGGTCGTCGTGATCGACCGAGTTCACCAGCTTGTCGAGGTTCAGCAGCAGCGTCTCCACGGCGAGCGGACCGCTGGTGCGCTCCCGGGGGATGACGCTGCCGTCCTTGAGGAGCGGCCCGGCCTTGGTGTCCGGCCGCAGGTCGACGTACTGCTCGCCGACGGCCGAACGGTTGGTCACGATCGCCCGTGTGCTGGCCGGCACCTCCACTCCGCCGTCGATCCGCAGCTCGACCCGGACCCCGCCGGGCCGCAGGCTCAGCTCGCCGACCCGGCCGATCTGGACCCCGCGGTAGGTGACCGCGGCGTTGGTGAAGATGCCGCCGGACTGCGCGAAGTCGGCGCGCACGACGTAGCCGTCGCCGATGATCGCGTCACCGATCCCGACGTACCGGATGCCGACGAAGCTGACGCCGACCGCGGAGATGATCGCGAAGATCAGCACCTGGAGCTTGACCCGACGGGGAATCATCCGAGCAACCCCCCGAGCAGCAGATCGACCAGGCCGGGGTTGGCCGGCTGAGCCGGCGTACCAGGCGCGGCGGGCGCTCCGGGCGACGGCGAGGCGGACGGCAACAGGCCGGGTAGTTGGACGACCGGGCAGCGTCGCGGCGGGCGGGGAGACCGACGGGTTCGGCTGCGGATCACCCTGGGCGGGCGGAGCGGGCGCGACCAGCAGGTTGTCGAGGATGTTCCGCAGGTCCAGGTCCGCCGTGGCGTAGAGGTTGGTGAAGTCGCCCCGGATCCCGTCAGTCACGTTGCGCGGGAACGGGAACGTCAGCATGATCTCCAGCGCCTTGGGCAGGTAGTTGCCGGCCTTGGCCAGTTGTTCGAGCGTCGGCTGGAGCGAGCGCAGGTCGGCGAGCACGTCGTCGCGGCTCGCGTTGATCACCCTGGTGCCGACCACGCCGAGCTTGGCCAGCGCCTGGAGCATCGCGACCAGCTGGGTGCGCTGGTCGGCGAGCACCTTGAGGCCGGGGCCGAGCTGGTCCAGCGCGGTGCTGATGGTCTGCTTCTGGGCGTTCAGGGTCGCGGTGAGCCGGTCCAGCCCGTTCAGGGCCCGGACGATCTCGGCCTTCTGGTCGTCCAGCCCGCCGACGAACGTGTCCAGCTGGTGCAGCACGCTCCGGAGCTTCTCCTCCCGACCGGACAGCGCGGCGGAGAGTTCGCGGTTGATCGTGCGGAGCTGCTCCACGCCACCGCCGTTCAGCAGCAGCGAGAGCGCGGCGAGCACCTCCTCCACCTCGATGCTGCGGCCGCTGCGGGCGAGCGGGATCACGTCACCGTCGCCGAGCTGGCCCTGCGGCTTCGCCTCCGGCGACTTCGCCAGCGCGACGTACTTCTCGCCGAGCAGGCTGCTCTGCCGGATCGAGGCCACCGCGTTGTCGGGCAGCTTCACCTTCTGATCGACCCGCAGCCGCACCTCGGCGGTGAAGTCCTTGAGGCCGATCCGCTCCACGCTGCCGACGGTCACGTCATCGACCTTCACGGCGGCCTGCGGGACCAGGTCCAGCACGTCGGCGAAGTGGGCGGTGATCCGGTAGGCGTCACCGCTGGCGGCGCCGCCGGGCAGCGCGACGCCGTAGATGCCCTGCGAGCTGCAGCCGGCCAGCAGGGCCAACGCGGCCACCGGGGCGATCAGCCTGGTCAGGATGCGGGTCACGAGACCCCCTTGAGAATGCCGCCGAGGGTCTTGTCGAGCGGCGCCAGCACGCTCGGCAGGGACGGTGTCGCCGGCGGTGTTCCGGCGGGCGGCTTGGCACCCTGCGACGGCGAGCCCGGCGGGTCGTTCGGCGAGGGACCGTTGGCGCCGGGCAGCAGCCGGACCGGCAGCATCGCGAGCAGCGGCTTGAGCGCTTCCGGCATCGCGACGCCGTTCTTCGCCAGCAGGTCGACCAGCACGAAGCACTGCTGCGGGATCTGCTGGACCGGGAGCCGGGCCAGCGCGCTGCAGACGAAGACCGGCAGGTCCTGGGTGGCGGAGAAGTTGTTGCGGGTGTCGAGCGTGCCGGAGGAGGGGTTGTAGGAGAGGTTGAGGTTGCTCAGCGCGGTCGGCGCGACGTCGAGGAACGTGGTCAGCGCCTCCTTCTGGCGGACCAGGATCGCGCTCACCTCACCGAGCGCCGCCACGTTCGAGGTCAGCGACTGGCGGTTCTCCTTCACGAACGCGGCCACCTGGGCGAGCGCCAGCGACAGGTTGCGGATCGCCGCGGCGAGCTCCTCCTTCTCGGCGTCGAGCTGCCGGCTGACCGAGGCGAGGTTGTCGTTGAACCGGCGGACCTGGGCGTCGCTGCTGGCCAGCGCGGTGGTGAACTGCTGCAGATTGCGGACCGTGCCGAACAGGTCGTCGCGTCCCTCGCTCAGGGTGCGGGCGGCCGTCGCGAGGTCCTTGATCGTGCCGTTCAGCGCCGCGCCCTGGCCGTCCAGGTTCTCCCGGACCGACCTTCAGCAGCTTGCTCAGCGACCCGTCGGCGTTGGCGCCGTCCGGTCCGAGCGCGGTGTTGAGGTCGTTCAGGCTGCGGTAGATGTCGTCCAGCTCGACCGGGGTGGCGGTGCGGGAGACTGGCAGGTCGGCACCGTCCTCGAGCACCGGTCCGGAGGTGTACGCCGGCGCGAGCTGGACGTACCGGTCGCTCACCACCGACGGCGGCACGATCACGGCCACCGCGTCGCCGGGCACCTTGTACTTCTCCTCGTACGCCATTTCGATCCGGACCGTCTGGCCCTCGGGCTCGACCGCGGTGATCTCGCCGACCTTGACGCCGAGCACCCGGACGTCGGAGCCGGCGTAGATGCCGACCGCCGAGGTGAAGTGGGCGGTCACCGTGGTCGGCGGCGATTGCGACCGGAACACGAAGATCGCGGCGGTGGCCAGGACGAACACGGCGACCAGCAGCGCCACGGCGCGGCCAAACCACGGGCTGTCGCTGCGGGCCGCGGCCCGCATCCGCTCGGAGACGGTGGGCCCGCTGAGTTCGCTGGTATGTCAGTCATCAGTTGCCCCCCGGGCACGATCGGCGGCGGCAGCAGGCCCTCGACGTAGGTGTCGAACCAGCGCCCGTTGCCGAGCGTGTTCGCGAACGCCTGCACGAACGGGCCGAGCGCCTGCAGGCTCGCGGTGAGCTGGTTCTGGTTCCGCTGGAGCACCGCGACCACCTGCCGGAGGTTGTCCAGGGCGGGCTTGAGCTGCGCCTTGTTCTCCTGGACCAGCTTCGTGAGCTGATCGGCCAGGTCGGCGGTGCTCACCAGCAACCGGTGGATCGCCTCCTTGCGCGCGGTCACCTCCTGGAGCAGCAGGTTGCCGTCGGCGAGCAGCTTCTGGAACTCGGTGTCCCGCTCGGCCAGCACCTTGGTCACGCCACGGGCGCGTTCCAGCAGTGTGCGGACCTGCTCGTCGCGGCTGGCGATGGTCCGCGACAGCCGGGACAGCCCACGCAGCGAGCCCTGCACCTCGGCCGGGGTGTCGGCGAAGGTAGCGGCGAGCGTGTCGAACGCCGTGGCGAGTTGCGCGGTGTCGATCTTGTCGATGGTCTGGGAGAGGCCGCTGACCGCGTCGATCACGTCATACGGGGAGGCGGTCCTGGCTAGCGGGATCTCGCCGTGCAGCTGGCCAGGGCCGGCCGGTGTCAGCGCCAGGAACTTCTGGCCGAGCACGGTCTTGAGCCGGATCGTGGCGCCGGTGCGGTTGCCCAGCTCGGTGTCGTGGTCGACCCGGAAGTCGACGCGGACGTGGCCACCGGCCAGGTCGATCCCGGTCACCTTGCCGACCTTGACCCCGGCGATCCGCACCTCGTTGCCCTCCTGCAGCCCGCCCGCCTCGCGGAAGGCGGCCGAGTAACTGTCGCCACCGCCAATGATCGGCAGGTCCTCGGCGCGGAAGGCGGCGATCACCAGCGCGACGATCACGGTCAGCCCGACGGCCCCGATGATCACCGGATTGCGCTCACGGAACGGCTTCATTTGCACCGCTCCTCGTTCGTGCCGAGCGTGCTGATCGGCTGCTTGCCGACGACCGGGAGGTTCACGGTGCCGTCCAGCTGGCAGAGGTAGAAGTTGAACCAGGAGCCGTAGGACGCGGTGCGGGTGATCGTGCGCAGCTTCGACGGGAGGCGCCGGATCACGCCCTCGACGATGGCCTCACTGGCGTCGAGCGTGCCCGTGACGGTCCGCAGCGCGGCGATGTCCGCCTTCAGCGCCGGCCGGCCCTCGCGGACCAGATCGTCGGTCGCCTCGGCCACGTCGGAGATGCTGGTCAGCGAGTCGCCGATCGCCTTCCGGTCGTCCGACAGGCCGGAGACCAGCCGCTGGAGCTGCACGATCAGCTCGGACAGCTGGGTATCCCTCGCGTTGACCGTGCCGAGCACGCTGTTGAGGTTGTCGATCACCCGGCCGATCACCGAGTCGCGGTCGGCGAGCGCGTTGGTCAGCGAGGAGACCCTGGTCAGCAGGCTCTGCACGGTGCCGGCCTCGCCCTGGAGGACCTGGATGATCTCGTAAGCGAAGGAGTTGATGTCCTTCGGATCGAGCGCCTGGAACAGCGGCCGGAAGCCGTTGAAGAGGGTGGTGAGGTCGAGCGCCGGCTCGGTCTGGTCCAGCGGGATCAGCCCGTCCTGGCCGAGCGCCGCGGTGCCGCCGGCTCCCTCGGTGAGCGCGACGTACCGCTGCCCGACCAAGTTCCGGTACCGCACCTTGGCCCGCGTGCTGGTCGCGAGCCGGACGTCCTCGGTCACCGAGAACTCGACCTCGGCGGTGCTGCGTTCGACGATCCGGATCTTCTTGACCTCACCGACGCGCACGCCGGCGATCCGGATGTCGTCGCCGGGCAGCAGACCGGTGACGTCGGTGAAGCGGGCGCGGTAGGTCAGCGCGTCGCCGAAGCCCAGCGAGCCGATCGTGCTGGCCAGCAGCCCGGTGAGCACGATCGTGACGACCGTGAAGATGGCCAGCTTCACCGCCGGCGCGGCGATCCGTTGGGAGGAGGACATCAGCGGCCCACCGTCACGGTCGTGCCGCGCGCCATCGGCCCGAAGAGCAGCGTCGCGACGTCCGGCACCTCGCTCGCCGGCCGGCGCATCACCGGTGCGAGCATCGGCCGGATCACGGACTGCTCCTGCTCGGTGCCGGCGAACCCCATGTCGGACGACTGGCTCGCCAGCAGGTTCTCGGTGACCGCCCGGGGCAGCGGCAACGAGCTGCGCCGCTCGCTGTAGTCGTAGCCGTCGGCGAACGTCACGCCCGGGTACGGCACGGCCGGGCCCGGCAGGCCGCGACAACCCGGGCCGGCCTTGGTGCCGTACCGCGGCTCGTCCCGGCCCGGCTCGAACTTCCCGTTGTCACGGACGATCTCCAGCGTGATGTGCAGGCCGGCGAAGCCGTTGCCGAACGCGTCCTCGATCAGTGGCTGGAAGTCCGTGAGCCCGCGGAGCAGGCACGGGAACTCGGGCGAGTACTCGGCCAGCAACTCCAGCGTGGGCCGGGAGACGTCGGCGAGCTGGATCAGTCGGTCCTCGTGTTCGGTGAGGAAGCCGGTGGTCGTGTCGGCCAGCCGGGTGGTGGACTTGGTGAAGGCGTCGAGCTGCGTCCGCTGCTGGCTGATCGTGCTGTTGGTGACGCTGAGGTTGCGCAGCACCGCGAGCAGATCGGGCGCGGCGTCGCCGTAGATGTTGGCGACCGTGGCCAGCTGCCGGATGTCGGCCTGGATGGTCGGCAGCTCGGCGTTCAGCTGCACGAGGTAGTCGTTCAGCTTGACCAGGTTCTCGCCCAGCCGCTCACCGCGGCCCTCGACCGCGGTGGCCATCGCGTTGAGCGTGGCGCTCAGCTTCGCCGGGTCGATGGCGCGGAGCAGCGGGATCACGTCGTCCAGCACGCGTTCCAGCTCGATCGCGGTGCTGGACCGGTCCTGTCCGATCACCGCGCCGGCCTTGATCGGCGTCGCCGACGGGGACTGCGGGATCACCAGATCGACGAACTTCTCGCCGAACAGCGTCTTCGGGATCAGCCGGGCCTGCACGTTCGCCGGGATCATGCCGACGTCGCCCTTGTTCAGCGCGAGCGAGATCCGTGCGCCGTCGCCGTCGGTGCGGATCTTCCGAACGTCGCCGACGATGATCCCGCGCAGCTTCACGTCGGCGCCCCGCAGCAGCTGGCTGCCGGCGGTGGCCGAGCGCAGCTCGACCCGGACCACGGGCGTGAACGCCTTGAGGTAGGTCAGCACGCTCACGGCGAGCAGCCCGGCGACAGTGAGGAGGAAGCCGATCCCGAGCAGCCGGCGCTTGAGTCGCGGTGTCATCCGCCATCATCCGGCCAATCCTCACGGTCGTGGTGGCGCCCCAGATCGCCAGGCTGAGGAAGAAGTCGACGATGTTGATCGTCACGATCGCCGCCCGCACGGCCTTGCCCACCGCGATGCCGACCCCGGCCGGCCCACCGCTGGCGTGGTAGCCGTAGTAGCAGTGGATCAGCACGATGATGACGCTGAACACGATGACCTTGAAGAACGACCAGAGGACGTCCTCCGGCGGCAGGAACAGGTGGAAGTAGTAGTCGTACGTGCCGGCGGACTGGGAGTAGTAGCCGGTCGCGATCGTGCGGGTGGCCAGGTAGCTGGAGAGCAGGCCGATCACGTAGAGCGGGATGACCGCGACGAAGCCGGCGATCATCCGGGTGGTCACCAGGTATGGCAGCGACGGGATGCCCATCACCTCGAGGGCGTCGATCTCCTCGCTGATCCGCATCGCGCCGAGCTGGGCGGTGAAGCCGCAGCCGACGGTCGCGCTCAGGGCCAGGCCAGCGACCAGCGGCGCGATCTCCCGGGTGTTGAAGTACGCCGAGATGAAGCCGGTGAACGCGCTCGACCCGAGCTGGTTCAGCGCCGCGTAGCCCTGGAGGCCGACCTCGGTGCCGGTGAAGAACGACAGGAACGCGATCACGCCGACCGTGCCGCCGATGACCGCCAACGCGCCGGCGCCGAACGCCACCTCGCCGAGCAGCCGGAACACCTCGCGCTTGTACCGGCGCAGCGTGCGCGGGGTCCAGGCGATCGCCTTGACGTAGAAGCCGAGCCGGTCGCCGAGCTCGTCGAGGAGCCGCAGCGGACGGCGGTAGATCGCGGCAGGGCTGACCATCACGAGCCCTTCTGCGGAACGACCTGGAAGTACACGGCCGTCATGACGAAGTTCGCGGCGAACAGGAGCAGGAACGTGACGACCACGGACTGGTTCACCGCGTCGCCGACGCCCTTCGGACCGCCGCCCGCTGTGAGGCCCTTGTAGCTGGCGACCAGGGCCGCGATCAGCCCGAACACGAGTGCCTTGAGCTCGCCGACGTACAGGTCCGGGAGCTGCGCGAGCGCGGTGAACGAGGCCAGGTACGCGCCGGGCGTGCCGTCCTGCAGGATCACGTTGAAGAAGTAGCCGCCGGCCACGCCGACCACGCTGACCAGGCCGTTCAGCAGCACCGAGACGAACATCGTGGCGATCACCCTGGGCACGACCAGGCGTTGGATCGGATCGATGCCGAGCACCTGCATCGCGTCGATCTCTTCCCGGATCTTGCGTGCGCCCAGGTCGGCGCAGATGGCCGAGCCGCCCGCGCCGGCGATCAGCAGCGCGGTGACGATCGGCGACGCCTCCCGGATCACCGCGAGCACCGACGCCGAACCGGTGAACGACTGCGCGCCGAGCTGGCGGGTCAGCGTGCCGAGCTGCAGCGAGATGACCGCGCCGAACGGGATCGCGACCAGCGCGGTGGGCAGGATCGTGACGCTGGCGATGAACCACGCCTGCTGGATCAGCTCCCGCCACTGGAACGGACGGCGGACGACCGCGCGCAGCGTGTCCAGGGCGAACGCGAACAGGTGGCCGCTCTGCCTGAGCGCGCCGGTGACGGGGTTGCCGGCCATTACTCGAAGTCCCCGTTCCGCTCGCGCTCTCGTCGCGCCAGCTCACGGGGGTTCCGCGGCACGCGCGGGATCTCGCCGGTGTCGGCGGTGCTCCAGTGCTCGGCCGGGGCGCCAGCGGGCTGTGCTTCGGCGTCGTGGTCGGGGTCGCGTGCCGGTCTGGGCGGGGTCGGTGTGCTCGGCCGGGGCGGTTTGCTGGGCGGGCGGCCGTACAGGGTCGGTGTGCGTACGGCCGGGGCCGCTGCCGGGCGGGCGTGCCGCGGCTCCAGGCGGCGGAGGTGATCTCGGCGGCCGCGCTCCAGGCCGCCGCGGACGTGGTCGGCGAGTTGAGGACCGGGTCGCCGGCGAACGATCCTGCCGGCGGGTCGATGCCGTGCTCGAGCAACCACTCCCCCGCGCTGCGCTGGGAGAGCCGGCGATGGCCGTTGGTCGGCGGGAGCTGCAGCGGGATCGGGCGGCAGCGACGGCCAACTCCATGCCGGCGGCCGCCTCGGCCTCCAGCTCGGACGTGTCCTTCTCCTCGGCCATCCCGATCGGGCCCTGGCGCTGGGCGTTGAGGAACTGCCGCACGACCGGCTCCTGCGAGCTGAGCAGCATCTCGCGCGGACCGAACATCGCCAGGTGCCGCCGGTAGAGCAGGCCGATGTTGTCCGGCACGGTGCGGGCGGTGTTGATGTCGTGGGTGACGATGAGGAACGTGGCGCCGATCTGCTGGTTGAGGTCCACGATCAGCTGGTTGAGGTACGCGGTGCGGACCGGGTCGAGGCCGGAGTCCGGCTCGTCGAACAGCACGATCTCGGGATCGAGGACCAGCGCCCTGGCCAGCCCGGCGCGCTTGCGCATGCCGCCGGAGATCTCGCCGGGCAGCTTCTGCTCGGAGCCGATGAGGCCGACCATCTCCATCTTCTCGCCGACGATCGCCTTGATCTCGCGCTCGCTCTTCTTGGTGTGCTCGCGCAGCGGGAAGGCGATGTTGTCGTAGAGGCTCATCGAGCCGAAGAGGGCGCCGTCCTGGAACAGCACGCCGAAGAGCCGGCGGACCTTGTACAGCTCGCGCTCGGAGAGCCGGGTGATGTCGCGATCGTGGATCCAGATGCTGCCGCGCTCGGGTTTGAGGAGGCCGACCAGGGTTTTCAGGAACACCGACTTGCCGGTGCCGGACGGGCCGAGCAGCACGGAGATCTGGCCGGCCGGCAGCGTGAAGCTGACGTCCGCCCAGATGTTCTGGCGGCCGAAGGACTTGGTAAGCCCCTCGATCCTGACCTCGACGCCCACGCACCAACTCCTCACCAGCGTGCTCAGCAGGCCCTCGTCGGCCGTGCCATAACAAGGCAACGAGGTAAGCGAACAGTGGTAACGGGGTGGAGGTAACAAACTTGACTCGCCAGTAACAAGCGCCCTGACCAGGCATTTTGTCGCCACCACCCCCTGCTCGCACGCTACGCTTGGTAGCTGATCGATTCCAGAGCGCCACGCTGAAGCTTGCTCAGCGGGCCGGCGTGAGCGGGGTCCGGCGGCTGGCGTGATCGGCTGGACCCAGGTGTTCGGAGTCGCGCCGCCGCGGCGGGGCACGGCAGCGCACAGCCGAGGTTGCGCCCGCCACGGCGCGGAGCCGGCCAACCGCCCACTCGCCGCCCGGGGCCGGCGGGCCGCGCGGGGCCGCGCTCGCCGCGAGCGGCGCGCACAGCCGGATTGCGCCAGCCACGACGCTGGGCCGGCCAACCACCCGACCGCGCAAGCCAGGGTTGGCGCGCGGCGGCGCGGCGCGGCGCGGCCCAACCGCGAAGGGCGCCTCAACCCGGCTGCCCCGGACATGCGAAAGGGGCGCCCACCCTGTCGGGTGAGCGCCCCTTCGTGGAGCTACGCGAGAACTACTTGACGGTGACGGTCGCGCCCGCGCCCTCGAGCTGCGCCTTCGCCTTCTCGGCGGTCTCCTTGTTGACCTTCTCCAGGATCGCCTTCGGCGCGCTGTCGACCAGGTCCTTGGCCTCCTTCAGGCCCAGGCTGGTGAGGGCACGCACCTCCTTGATGACCTGGATCTTCTTGTCGCCAGCGGCCTCGAGGACGATGTCGAACTCGTCCTTCTCCTCGGGGGCGTCAGCAGCGGCGGCCGGACCGGCCGGGCCGGCAACGGCGACCGGAGCGGCAGCCTTGACGTCGAAGACGTCCTCGAACTGCTTCACGAACTCAGAGAGCTCGATGAGGGTCATTTCCTTGAACGTGTCGAGCAGCTCGTCGGTGCTGAGCTTCGCCATATCAGGCGTTTCCTTTCAGGTGATGCCTCGTGCGGTGGAGCCGAACGCGGCGGGGTCGGTGAGTGCGGGCTACTCAGCCCTCGGCCGGAGCGTCGGCGGCGACAGCCACGTCCGCCTCGGGGGCGGCGTCGGCCGGAGCCGCATCCGCCTCGGGAGCCGCGGCCGGAGCGTCCGCAGCCTTCTTCTCCTGCAGCGCCGCGCCGAGGCGGGCCATCTGCGTGAGCGGCGCCTGGAACGTGGCCGCAGCCTTGCTCAGGTTGGCCTTCATGGCGCCGGCAAGCTTCGCCAGCAGCACCTCGCGCGACTCGAGGTCGGCAAGCTTCTTGATCTCGTCAGCGGTGAGCGCCCTACCGTCGAGCACACCACCCTTGATGACGAGAAGCGGGTGGGCCTTCGCGAAATCGCGCAGTCCCTTGGCGGCCTCGACCGGGTCACCCTTGACGAAAGCGATCGCCGTGGGGCCGTTGAGCAGCTCGTCGAGCTCGTTGAAGCCAGCGCCGTGGGCGGCCAGCTTGGTCAGAGTGTTCTTCGAGACCGCGTACGTGGTGTCCCGCCCCAGCGTGCGACGCAGCGTCGTCAGCTGGGACATGGTCAGACCGCGGTACTCGGTGAGCACAGCGGCGCTCGAGTCACGGAACTGGTCAGTGAGCTCGGCGACGGCGGCGGCCTTGTCGGGTCGCACCTGCGTGTCAGCCATGGTCCTCCTCTCTCGTTCTCCAGGCTGGTCATGTCGAGAGACCAGCCGCGGAGACGAGAAACGCCCCGGCGCAGGCGCACGGGGCGTGGACCGAGACGCGCGAACGCGCACGGCCGAGCAACCGTCCTCCTGCGCGGGCCGCCCCATCGTGCGGGGTCCTTCGGCCGTGTCCTCGCGGGCACAGCAACCAGCGGTCTTCGGTGGAACTTTGTCAAGAGTACGGGGTGGCCGGCGTGGCGACCAAATCGGCATGGCTGCCACGGCGCCGGCCGGTCGGCGCCGAGCGGGCCGGGGCACTGCGTCCACGGCCCGTCGGCGAGATCAGCTCGGCAGACCCTTGGAGAGGTCCTTGAGCTGCTGGAGCATCGCCGCGAAGTCCGCGGTCTCGGCGGCGGCCGGCTCGTCCACGCTGACCGGCTTGCCGTAGTCCTTGTAGCTCACGGTCATGTCGGACTTCCCCATGACCGTGCGGGCCTTGCGCGGCTGGTACTTCTCGTCCACCCAGACGTCGATCTTGATGTCCTTGACGCCGCTCTTCTTGAGCGCCTCGATGGCCTTCGCCTCGGGCTTCTGGCCGAGCCGCTCGCCGAGCTGGGCCATGAACTCCTCCGGCGTCTGGGTCCGCGAGTAGTGCACGGTGTCGACGCCGTCGATCTTCTCCTCGCCGACGACCTTCAGACCGGCGCTCGCCGATCAGGGACTTGACCTGCTCGGACGGATCCATGTCACGCAGCTGGCCAGACGACTCCGGAGCAGCTCCGCGCTGGCTCTGGTCGCCGCCGGCGAGCTTGGCCACCGCCGACCAGGTCGAGCTTCAGCCAGCGCTTGCCGTCCATCTCGGCGCGTTCCTTGGCCGGAACCTCGGTGTAGATCGTGCTGCCGACGATCCGGGTCAGGGTGGACTCACCCTTGCCGTCCACCGTGGTGAACTCGGCGCGGGGACTGCTGTCGTACTGCACGGCACCGGAGCCCTTGATCTTCTCGCCCTCGACCGTGCCGTCCATCGTGAAAGCGACGGTCTTGGCGTCCTTGGTCTTGGTCAGGGCGGTCTGCAGCGCCTTCGCCGACTCGTCGCGCAGCAGGGTCAGGGCGTCGGCGCCGGCCTTCTCGGCTCCGCCGGACGTGCAGCCGCTGAGCGCGAGCGCGCCCACGGCGAGTAACGCGAGAGCACTCTTGGTAGTTGAAACGCATCGATCTACTTCCCTACTGGCAGCAAACAGCTTGTCGGGTTCAGACGGAGTTTAACGGAGTCAAGCAAAGCCAATATCGAGCCCTGTGGACAGCCAGAGACGCGAAGGCGCCCCGACCGCGTGCGGTCGGGGCGCCTTCGCTGCGCTGAACAGGTCAGACGGCGGCCGGCTCGTCCTCCACCAGGAAGTTACGGCTGCGGTTCGGGTCGACCGGGATGCCGGGGCCCATCGTCGTCGTGAAGGTGACCTTCCGGACGTACTTGCCCTTGGACGAGCTGGGCTTCGCCCGGGTGATCTCCTCGAGCGCGGCGGCGTAGTTCTCCACCAGCTTCTCGACGTCGAAGCTCGCCTTGCCGATCACCAGGTGCAGGTTGGCCTGCTTGTCGACGCGGAAGTTGATCTTGCCGCCCTTGATGTCCGTGACGGCCTTGGCCACGTCCGGCGTGACGGTGCCGGTCTTCGGGTTCGGCATGAGGCCACGCGGGCCGAGGATCCGGGCGATCTTGCCGACCTTGCTCATCTGGTCGGGCGTCGCGATGGCCGCGTCGAAGTCCAGGAAGCCGCCCTGGATCCGCTCGATCAGGTCGTCCGAGCCCACCACGTCGGCGCCGGCTGCCTCGGCGGCCGCGGCCTTGTCACCCGTCGCGAAGACGATGACGCGGGCGGTCTTGCCGGTGCCGTGCGGCAGGTTGACCGTGCCGCGGACCATCTGGTCGGCCTTGCGGGGGTCGACGCCGAGCCGCAGCGCCACCTCCACCGTCGCGTCGTACTTGATGATGCTGGTGCTCTTCGCCAGCCGCGCCGCCTCGAGCGGGCTGTAGAGCTTCTCGCGGTCGACCTCTCCGCTGCCTTGCGGTATGCCTTGCCGTGCTTCGCCATGGTGTTCCTCCACTGTTACTTACGGATGGTCGTGGTCAACGGGCCAGGCCTGGCCCTCCCACAGGTGCTGTCTGTACGGAACTACTAGCCCTTGACCGTGATGCCCATGCTGCGGGCGGTGCCGGCGATGATCTTCTCGGCCTGGTCCAGGTCGTTCGCGTTCAGGTCTTCCTTCTTGGTCTCCGCGATGGCGCGAACCTGCTCGCGGGTGACCGTGGCGACCTTGGTCTTGTGCGGCTCGCCGGAGCCCTTCTCGACGCCAGCGGCCTTGAGCAGCAGGCGCGCGGCCGGCGGCGTCTTGGTGATGAACGTGAACGAGCGGTCCTCGTACACCGAGATCTCGACCGGGACGATGTCCCCGCGCTGCGACTCGGTGGCGGCGTTGTACGCCTTGCAGAACTCCATGATGTTCACGCCGTGCTGACCCAGCGCGGGGCCGACCGGCGGGGCCGGCGTGGCAGCGCCGGCCTTGATCTGGAGCTTGATGACCGCGGAGAGCTTCTTCTTCTTCGGAGGCATTCTTCGTTTCCTGGGCTTTCTGGACTGATGGCGTGCCGCGGCTCGACGCGCCGGTGGTTGCGAGCTCCGGAGAGCGCGCTAGATCTTCGAGACCTGGTTGAAGTTGAGCTCCACCGGGGTCTCGCGGCCGAAGATCGAGACGAGCACCTTCAGCTTCTGGGCGTCCGGGTTGATCTCGCTGATCGTCGCCGGCAGCGTCGCGAACGCGCCCTCGGTGACGGTGACCGAGTCGCCGACCTCGAAGTCGACGACCTTGACCTGCGGCTTCGTCTCCTTCTGCACGGTCGGCGCAAGGATCTTCAGCACCTCGTCGAGGCTCAGCGGGCTCGGCCGGTCAGCCCGCGAGGTGGCGCCGACGAAGCCGGTGACGCCCGGGGTGTTCCGCACCGCGGACCACGACTCGGGCGACAGCTCCATGCGGACCAGCAGGTAACCGGGGAAGACCTTGCTCTGGACCTGCTGCCGCTTGCCGTTCTTGACCTCGGTGATCTCCTGGGTGGGCACCTCGATCTGGAAGATGTAGTCCTCCATGTCGAGCGAGGTGATCCGGCTCTCCAGGTTGGTCTTCACCTTGTTCTCGTACCCGGCGTAGGAGTGCACGACGTACCACTCGCCGGGGGCGATGCGCAGGGCCTGGCGAAGATCCTCGACCGGGTCGGTCTCTTCCTCGTCCGCCGCGACGTCCTCAGCAGGGCTGTCCACAGCGTCGTCCGCGGTGGTGAGGGGCTCCGGAGCCTCGTCGGCATCCTTCGGCGCAGCCTCGTCCGAAACCTCGCCGGTGGCACCGGTGATCGAGGCTTCGTCACCCTCCTCAGCGGAGGTGTGGCCGGTCTCGTCGAAGTCAGGCACGCGGTGGCTCTCTTCCCTACTACTCATGGTTGTCACTGTGTCACTGAGTGGTGTCGCTTGGGCGTCGTCATGCCTGAATTTGCCTGGCACGAGTTCGGCCGGTCGGTGTCCCGTCCGCCGTGAGCTGGCGCTAGTACGTGTTCGGGTTACCCGAACACCTAGAGCGTCGCCTTGGCGAAGAGCCAGTCGAGACCGAAAACGATCGACGTGATGATCGCGAGGAACACGATCACCACGACGGTGTAGGTCACCAACTCTTTGCGGGTCGGGTAGATGACCTTGCGCAGCTCCGCCACGATTTCCCGGGCGAACCGCCCGAGACGCGCAATCGGATTGCGCCGCTCCTTCGTCGCCGTCTTGGCAGACTTCGACGCCGAGGCACCCGTGGACTTCTCGGATTCCGGGTCTGACCCCGAGAGCGCCTCGGCGCTCCCCTTGCTGTCGGTCACTGGTGACCTCTTCCGTCGTCGTCCTCACTGGTGGGTTCGGCGCAGGGGTGACAGGACTTGAACCTGCAGCCTGCGGTTTTGGAGACCGCTGCTCTGCCAATTGAGCTACACCCCTTCGTGTCGCACGGCGACACGCCAAAGCGTCCTCGACCTGACCGCATCCGCCCCACTCGACGAGAGCCGGGCGCGCGAGGGCAGGCGTCAGGACGCCCTAGAGCGATCAGTGTACGGGGTAGGGCTCGGTTCACCCAATCCCGGCCCCCAGGCACGCTTCGAACCCGTACCCCATGGGCCGCGTCCAGTCTGCGAGCATGGCCAGTATGAACTCCGCGCCGCAGTTCGTGACCCCCAAGTCGCCGGCCCGCCGCGTCTCCACGCGCGTGGGCAGCATCGCCGAATCCGCCACCCTCGCCGTCGACGCCAAGGCCAAGGCGATGAAGGCCGCCGGCCGGCCGGTCATCGGATTCGGCGCTGGCGAGCCCGACTTCCCCACCCCCGACTACATCGTCGACGCGGCCGTCGAAGCCTGCCGCCAGCCGAAATACCACCGCTACACGCCGGCTGCCGGCCTGCCCGAGCTGCGCCAGGCGATCGCCGCGAAGACGCTCCGGGACTCCGGGGTGAAGGTCGAGGCTAGCCAGGTGCTCGTCACGAACGGCGGCAAGCAGGCCGTCTACTTCGCGTTCAACGCTCTGCTGGACGACGGTGACGAAGCGATCCTGCCCGCGCCGTACTGGACCACCTACCCGGAGGCGATCCGGCTGTCCGGCGGCGTGCCGATCGAGGTGGTGGCCGACGAGACCCAGGACTACCTGGTGACCGTCGAGCAACTGGAGGCGGCCCGGACCGACCGCACCAAGGTGCTGCTGTTCTGCTCCCCGTCCAACCCGACCGGCTCGGTGTACCCGGCCGCCCAGGTCGAGGCGATCGGCCGCTGGGCGCTCGAGCACGGCATCTGGGTGATCACGGACGAGATCTACGAGCACCTGGTCTACGGGGGCACCACCGCCACCTCGATCCTCACGGCGGTGCCCGAGCTGGCCGATCAGACCGTGATCGTGAACGGCGTCGCCAAGACGTACGCGATGACCGGTTGGCGGGTCGGCTGGCTGATCGGCCCGGCCGATGTGGTGAAGGCCGCCACGAACCTCCAGTCACACGCCGCGTCGAACGTGTCCAACGTCGCGCAGATGGCCGCGCTCGCCGCGGTCTCGGGCGATCTGGAGGCGGCGGGGGCGATGCGCACGGCGTTCGACCGCCGCCGGCAGACCATCGTGCGGATGCTGAACGAGATTCCCGGCGTGGTCTGCCCCGAGCCGCTCGGCGCGTTCTACGCCTACCCGTCGGTGCGCGGGCTGCTCGGCAAGGAGATCCGGGGGCGTCGGCCCGAGTCGTCGGCGGCGCTCGCGGAGCTGATCCTGGAGGAGGCCGAGGTCGCGGTGGTCCCCGGTGAGGCGTTCGGCACCCCCGGCTACGTGCGGATGTCGTACGCGCTCGGTGACGACGACCTGATCGAGGGCGTCTCCCGACTCCAGAAGCTGCTCGGCGAGGCCCACTGACCTGCTGCGGTTGGATCGCGTCCCTGGTGGGCGCGATCCAACCGCGACCAGACCGGCCTGGGCCCCGCGAGTTCAGCGGAGGGCACCGGCCGAGCGGAGGACGGCGAGCGCGTCCGGCACGGGCTTGAGCGCGCGCGCCACGTCGGCGGCCGTCGCGATCCGCCAGGCGTTGGCGTTGAGGAAGCACCGGATGGCCGCGTCGAACGCCGGGCCGCCGGCCTTCCTGCGGGCCTCCAGCAGGGCCGCGGCGCCCTTGCCGTAGACGATGTTGCCGTAGTCGACCGGTTGGTTGGCGAAGCTGGCCGTGCCGCCGTCCACCCGGCCAGGCTGGGCCAACGCGCTGCGGTACGCGTCCGGCCTCGCGTTCACGATGGCCTCGGCGTAGGTGGCGAACGCCTCGTCGAGCCACGGCGCCTTGGCCTGGTCGTCGCCGACCAGGCCGTAGAACCATTCGTGCGCCGCCTCGTGCGTGGTCGTGGCGGGCAGGAGTTCGGGCCCCAGCCAGAAGCCGCCGGGGAACTCGATGCCGCGGCGGCCGAACGTCGGCAGGGCGACCACGGTGAGCCTGGCGAACGGGAACGGGCCGAGCAGTCCGGTGAGCTTGCGCAGCGCGTCGGTGGTCTGGCTCAGCACGGTGGCGACGCTGGCGTTGGTGTCGGACGAGACGGCCGCGGTCACGGGCGTCCCGTCGACCATGCCGGTGAGCTGCTGGAACGTGCCGACCGTGACGCTGACGTCGCGCGCGGACAGGTTCATCGCGTGCCAGCGGCGGCGGCCGGGGCCGGCGTCGACCGGCGCGTCCGTGACACCCGTGATCAGTACGGTGTCCGCCGCCGGCGCCTCCACGGTCACGTCGTACCGGGCCGCCTCGGAGGAGGCGTACTCACCGAACACGCGGGCCGCCGGTGCGGTCTGCCAGCCGACGCCGCGTTCCCAGGCCAGCAGCGGGTGGCCGGTGCCCCACCAGGCGGTCTTGCCGGTGCTGCCCCAGCGTTCGAACACCGCGCCGCCGAGCGTGAGGGTGAAATCGAGCGTCACCGTGACGGCCTCGCCGGCCGGCGCCTCGCGCCCGAGCGGCAGCCGGAGCAGCGTGCCGGGCAGGCCTGGCGCCGCGCCCGCGTTCTCCACCACGAACCGCGACGCGTCGCCGGACCGGGCCGCGGTCACGACCAGGCGGGTGTTCGGCGGGGTGCTCGGGCTGTTCGGCCAGAGCCGGAAGACCAGCTCACGAACCGGAAGGTCCGGGGTGAAGACCACGGTCTCGGTACCCGTGACCAGGCGTCGAGCGGCGTCCAGCCCGAACTTGAGCGTGATCCGCGGCCGGTTCGGGTCCGGCTCGGCGTACCCGGACGGGCACGGATCGCCGCTCGGACTGGCCGCCGCCGACCGCGACGGTTCCGCGGCCGGCGGCTTCGACTCACCCGTGCAGGCCGCGACGATTCCGCACACGACGATGAGCGCTGCCGCCCGCCGTCGCCGGAACCGCCCGGTCACTAGGCGAGCTGAACGATCGCGCGGGCCTGGCTCAGCACCTTCTGTCCGTCGCTGATCGCGGTGACCTCGACCTCGACCCGGCGGTCGTCGAGCTTCTTGCGGATCCGCCCGGAGACCTCGAGCGTCGCACCGGTGTCGTCGTCCGGCACGATGACCGGCTTGCTGAACCGCACTCCGTACTCGAGCACGGCTCCCGGGTCGCCGGCCCAGTCCGTGATCACCCGACCGGCCTCGGCCATCGTGAGCATGCCGTGCCCGATCACGTCGGGCAGGCCGACCGCACGCGCCACCCGGTCGTTCCAGTGGATCAGGTTGAAGTCACCCGACGCACCGGCGTACATCACCAGGTTGACCCGTTGCAGCGGAAAGCTCTGGGCGGGGAGCTCGGCGCCCACCTCGACGTCGTCGTAGCGCACCTGGGTGGCCATCAGGCGCCCTCCTCGGACCGGTGGAACAGGGTGGAGAGCGCGGTGCAGACCAGTTCGCCGTCGGTCGTGGTGATCTCGGTACGGGTCGAGACGATGTCCATGCCCTTGGAGAACTTGACCCCGTCGACGGTGAGCGTGGAGTTCAGCACGTCGCCGGCGGTGATCGGGCGGGTGTAGGCGAACCGCTGCTCGCCGTGGAGCACCCGGTGCAGCGCGAGCCGCAGCTCGGGATCGAGGATCAGCTGACCGCTGGTGTCCCTGGTGACCACGACGGCGAACGTGGGCGGCGCGATCACATCGGCGTGACCGAACTGCTTGGCGGCGTCCGGATCGAGGTAGGCGGGGTTCGCGTCACCGATCGCGGCCGCGAACTCGCGGATCTTCTCCCGACCGACCTCGTACGGGCGCGTCGCGGTGTAGGTGCGGCCGACGAACGAGCTGTCGAGCGCCATCAGCCCATCCCTCCGAACTGGCCACCGGTGACGGGGATCGTCACACCGGAGACGAAGTCGCTGTCCGGGCTGGCGAGGAACGCGTGCACGTTCGCGATGTCCTCGGGCAACCCGGCCCGGCCGACCGCGATCATGCCGACCGCGAGCTGCCGCACGGCCTCGGGTACGCCGAGCTCGTCGCCCTGACCCTTCGCGGCCGTGAGCCTGGTCTCGATGAAGCCCGGGGCGACCGCGTTCACGTTGATGCCGAACGGGCCGAGCTCCCGGGCCAGCGTCTTCGTGGTCGCGATGACCGCGCCCTTGGCCGCCGTGTAGTTGAACTGGCCCGGGTTGCCGGTGAGCGCGGCGACGCTGGAGGTGAAGACGATCTTGCGGTGGTACAGCGGGCGACCGCCGTTCGCGGCCAGCTCTTCCTTCGCCTTCGGCCGCATGTAGCCGACGGCGGCGAGCGTGGCGTGGAACGCGGTCCGCAGGTTCACGTCGAGGACGAGGTCGAACGTCTCGTCGTCGAGATTGTGGAACATCTTGTCGCGCGTGATGCCGGCGTTGTTGATCAAGATGTCCAGCCCGCCGTGCGCCTCGACCGTGGCCTGCACGAGCTCCTTGGCGAAGGCGAGGTCGGTGGTGCTGCCGACGCTGGCCGTCGCCTTGCTGCCAGCGGCGCCGATCAGGTCGACGGTCTCGTGTGCCGGGTCCGCGTCGACGTCGTTCACCACGACCGTGGCACCGTCGCTGGCCAGCCGCAACGCCGTAGCTCGCCCGATCCCCCTGCCGCCGCCGGTCACGATCGCGATCCGTCCGTCCAACCTGCCCACGCGCGCCTCCCGGTGTTCGGTACCTGCCTGGAACCTACCGGCCTCGCTGTGTTTGTGGCGGTGTCAATCCCACTACAGCTAAGAGAGCGGCCGCGATCCCGGACACAGGCTCGAACCCGCAGGTCGATGCCTCCGTAAGTCGGAACACCGACAGCAATGCGCGGGAGGCGCGGCTACGGTCGGTTGCCGATCTAGACATATGACGACGTACGGGGGTATGGGTGGACACGAGCGCGAGGGACGGGCCGCTCGCCGGCCTGGTGAGCCCGGAAGCCGAGCAGCTGTACGCGCAGCTACTCAAAGCCGGCTGGCTCGAGATCGGCCCAGCCGGTGTTCGGCTCGACGACCAGCCAGTGCGAGAACTCGTCGACGCGCGGGTGGCATTTCAGTCGCCGACGAACACGAATGAGCTGAGGCCGATCACGCAGGCGACCGCGCTTCACCTCCTGCTCTCCCAGCAGCACCGCGACCTGGCGGCGAGGCAGGAACGCGCGGTGGCCGGCTGGCGACTGCTCGACTCGGTCCTTTCTGCTGTGGCCGGTCCGAACTGGGCGGCCGACGAGGGCGACAACGATCTGGCGATGGTCGTCGCCGGCGGCGACGCAGTGACCCGGCTCGCGTACGAACTCCAGCAGTCCGTGCAGTATCAGCTTCTGGGGATGTCCACCGGCACGTACACCAAGCCCATCAAGGAAGAACTCCTCGTCGCGCCGCCCGAGGGCGCCACCAGCCGTGGCAAGCAGTTCCGGGTCATCTACGACGCGGAGTTCGCATCGCACCGGGCTGGCGCGCGGGTCATCGAAGAGTCCGTGGCTGCCGGTGAGAACGCCCGGATTCGCGCCAACCTACCGCTCAAGATGCTGCACGTCGACGACCGGATCGCGCTCGTGGCGCTGACCGCGACTGGAGTGGATGGCTCATTGGTCGTCCGCTCACCGTTCTTGCTGGCGGCGTTGCGCCAGTGGTTCGAGCTTCTCTGGGCGGATGTGGGCACCACCGCGGTGGACGGCGTGGTCAGCGAGGAACTCAACGCGTCACAGCGTCAGGTGCTCCGGCTGATGTCCTCTGGCATGAGCGACGAGGCGATCGCTCGCGCCTCCAACGCCAGCGTGCGGACGGTGCGCCGGCACATCGCGGCGATCCTGGAACAGCTCGGCGTAAACAGCCGCTTCGCCGCCGGCGCGATGGCCGCGAAGCGAGGCTGGATCTGAGATGGGAACGCCCAATCACGGACCGCTCGCGGGCATGGTGAGTCAGGAAGCCGAGGCGCTCTACGCGAGGCTGCTGGCAGCCGATTGGCTCCCCACCGGGCCCGGGCCCGATCAAGTCGACCCGGCCAGCACGGCAGCGCGTGAGCTGGTCGAGGCGCGGGTCGCGTACCCGTCCCCGCTCGAGGACGACCGCCTGCTACCGCTGGCCCAGCCGACGGCGATCCAGCTTCTGCTGGCCCGCAAACACGACGAGATGACGGCCCGCCACCAGCAGGCGATGGCGGGCTGGGAACTGCTCGATTCGATCCTTTCGGCGAATCGTCGCGTCCCAGCGCCGCACCACGCACCGAGTGGAGTTCCTGGCCGAGGTCGTGGCTGGCAGGGAGGGACTGAACCGGCTCAGCTATGAGCTGTACAACTCGACTCGAAAGGAACTCCTCGGCCTCTCGACAGGCCGATGGGCAGCTCCTCTCGACGAGAAGCAACTGCTCGCGCCGCCGAAGGCCTCGTCAAGCCCTGTGGGCCAGTTTCGAATGATCTATGACACCGATATGGCTGGGAGCACTGCCGGGGCTCGGATCATCGAAGCCTCCAGTAGCCGCTGGGAAGAAGGCGCGGATTCGCGCCCACCTCCCGCTGAAGATGCTGCACGTCGACGACACCGTCGCGTTGGTGGCCCTGACCACGACGGGCATTGACGGATCACTGTTGGTGCGTTCGCCCACCCTGTTGGCCGCGCTCCGGGAGTGGTTCGAGTTCCTATGGGACGACGAGGGCACCACCGTGGTGGACGGCGTAGTTAGCGAGGAACTCAACGCGTCGCAACGCCAGGTGCTTCGGCTGATGTCCCCGGCATGAGCGACGAGGCGATAGCGCGCGCCGCCAACGCCAGCGTGCGAACCGTGCGCCGGCACATCGCCGCGATCCTCGAACAGCTTCGGCATGAACAGCCGCTTCGCCGCCGGCGCCATGGCCGCCAAACGAGGCTGGATCTGAGATGGCCGCCGAACCATCTCCACGTCTCGGCCATACGCCCCTGGCTGGCTTGGTCAGCGCCGATGCCGAGCACCTCTACGCGCGGCTGAACGCGAGTGGCAGCTTGCCGATCGGCACCGGTCCAGGTGAGATCGATGTCAGCAGCACCGCCGCCACAGAGTTGGCCGATGCCGACCTGCTCTACGCCGACCCCGCCGATGGGCGCCGTATCCAGGCCGTCTCCACTTCGATCGCGCTGACCCTCCTTCTGTCACAGCGTCAGCAGGAACTCGTGGAGAAGCACGAGCGGGTCATAGCGCGGATGGACTGCGCTGGAATCGCAACTGCGGGCGGGCGACCAACCGTGGGCGCCGAGCAGAGCGATCGACGATCGGCTCGAAATCATCCGGGACCGCGTGTCATTGGTACGCGCTCTCCGCCGATCTCTACATGAGCGCACGCACGCAACTGTGCACAACCACCACGGGAACGTACAGCACGCCGCTCAATGAAGAGATGTTGCTTACTCCCCCAAAATCGTCACTAAAGCAACGGTGCGCGCTTCCGCAATATCTATGACGGCGCATTCGCGGCCAGTACGACAGGCGCAAAAATCATCGAGATGTCGCGGCAAGGTGGCGAAGAAGCCCGCGTCCGCGCGACGCTGCCAGCCAAGATGCTGTTGGTTGACCATCGCATAGCGATGATCGCGCTCAATGACACTGGGGTGGGCGGCGCGGCAATCATCCGGTCGCCTCAGTTGCTGGCGCTGCTGCACGAATGGTTCGACCTTGTTTGGGATGATGCCGGCACGTCCAGCGCCGGAAGCCCCGATAACGGCCCGCTGAACCAGGCGCAGCGTCATGTCCTCCGACTGCTCGCCACCGGGCTGACCGATGACGCCATCGCGCGCAGGTCAGACACGAGCGTGCGCACGGTCCGTCGGCACATCACGTCGATCATGGAGATCCTCGGCACGAGCACTCGCTTCGCGACTGGGGTCGCGGCGACCAAACGCGGCTGGATCTGAGCACGCGAAAGGCGCCGACCCAGGGGGTCGGCGCCTTTGCTCAGACGTGAAGCGGAGTCAGCGAGTTTCGCGGTGCGCCGTGTGCAGGTTGCACTTCGGGCAGTGCTTCTTGAACTCGAGCCGGTCCGGGTCGTTCCGCCGGTTCTTCTTGGTGATGTAGTTGCGGTTCTTGCACTCCACGCAAGCCAGCGTGATCTTCGGACGAACGTCGGTGCTGGCCACGGCGGAGTGCCTCTTTCGTACGGGGACTAGAACAGGTCTGCACCCAGACTACCTCGCGGCAGCCTGAGCGACGAACCGAACGGTCCCGGAGGACCGCCCGTCAGTAGCGGTGGCCGGACTTGAACCGGCGACACAACGATTATGAGCCGTTTGCTCTACCAGGCTGAGCTACACCGCCGTGGCAGGCCGAAGCCTGCCGTACAACCGGTACTGGACCGGCTTTGGAGCCCCCTTACGGAATCGAACCGTAGACCTTCTCCTTACCATGGAGACGCTCTGCCGACTGAGCTAAGGGGGCGTGAGCGAAGACGAGGTTACACGGTCTGTACCCGCTCGCGCGAATCGGTACCCGGGTAGGCGTCGCGAGTCAGCCGGTGACGACCCGAAGCCGCTCGTCGCCACCCGCAGAACCCGAGGTCAGCTCGGTGCGGGCGGCCATCCAGGCCTCCAGCCGCTCCTCCGGAAGCGGTCGCGAGAACAGGAATCCCTGGGCGATATCGCACCCCATGTCCTCGAGCAGTCTGAGGGTCATCTCACTCTCGACACCCTCGGCCACGATCGACAGGCCGAGGTGCCTGCCAAGGTCGACGATCGCGCGGACGATCGCGAGGTCGTCGGAATCCGTGGCCATCCCGAGCACGAAGGACTTGTCGATCTTCACCTCGTGCACCGGGAGCTTGCGTAGGTAGGCCAGCGAGGAGTAGCCGGTACCGAAGTCGTCAACCGCCAGCCGGACGCCCAGCGCATGTAGCCGGCGCAGAGTCGGCAACGGACGGTCGGCGTCGCCCACCATGCCGCTCTCCGTGATCTCGAGCGTTAGCAATTCCGGCGGCAGCCCGAGTTCTTCGAGCATGCGTTCGAGTTCCTCCGGGAACTCGGAGTCCAGCAGGCTGCGGGTGGAGAGATTGACCGAGACCCCGATGGGCCGGCCGGCGTCATTCCATTTCTTGCACTGCTCCAGTGCGGTCCGCAACACCCGAGTCGTCAACGCACCCACGAGGCCGGTGTGCTCGGCGACTGGGATGAAATCGTCGGGCGACACCAGCCCGTGCTCGGGATGCTCCCAGCGGACCAGGCACTCGACACCGACCAACTCTCGGTCGGCCAAAGCCACTCTCGGCTGATAGTGCACGGTCAGCGAGCCGTCGTCGATCGCTCTGCGGAGTTCCGACACCAGGCCGAGCCGGTGAAGGCTGCGCGAATCCATCGATTGCCGGTAAAGCTGGATCGAACGCGGGTTCGTCTTTGCGGTGTACGTCGCGACATCGACCCGCTGCATCATCGTCTCGGCGTCTGCGGCGTGATCTGGGTACAGCGCGATTCCGACTGCGGCGCCGACATCCAGCGTCAGCTTGTCCAGCTCGAACGGCTCGATCAGCACGTACTGAAGCGCCACCGCGGTCGCCTGCGCACCCTCCGCGCCCAGCGCGCGGACCAGCACCGCGAACTCGTCGCCGCCGGTGCGCGCGACCAACGCGCCCTTCGGGGCATGCGCCTGCAGCCGCCGGCCCACCTCGACCAGCAGCCGATCGCCGGCGACGTGGCCGAGGGTCTCGTTCACGTCCCGCAAGGAGTCCACATCGAACTGGAGGAGCGCCACAACCTCGCCGGGCGCGGTCTGCACCTTGATGGCCGCATCAAGGGCGTTGAGCAGCCGACGCCGGTTGGGCAGGCCGGTCAGCCCATCGTGGTAGGCGTCATGCCGCAGGCGGTCGACCAGCCGGGAGTTCTCCACCGCTACTGCGGCGTGCGCAGCGAGGGTCTCCAGGAGCCGCACGTCGTTGGGCCTGAACGTGGCGAGGTCACCGAGCCGGTTTGAGACCTCCAGGCAACCGATGACAGCACCGCCCGAACGAAGAGGCACTGCGATGACATCCTTGACCTTTCGCTCGCGCAGGCTGCCGCGAAGGTCTGCATCGGTGGTGCCCTTCTGACCCACCAATACGGTCCGGCCCTCGCGAACGACCGTGGCGCGTATGGCGTCACCCGAGGCAATCGGATCGTCGATCAGTCCTGGAGAGTCCACCCTGGCTGCGAGCAACAATTCCGGATGCCTCCCCTGTTGCGGCAACCACAGGCTGGCGGATTCGGCATTGAGCAGGCTGCGGGTTCGGGTCAGCAACGCGTCGGCCAAGCTCGACTCCTGGCGGGTCGTACCTATGGCGTTCGTGAACTCGTAGAGATCGCCCAGGCTCTTGTGCTGCTGTTGGAACTGGGCATAGGTGCGGTAACCGACAATGACTACGCCCGCCATGATCAGGAGTAGCACGGCGGTCCAGGTCGTCACCTGGAGCATGATGAGCACGATCAGCCCGACCACCGCGTTCAGCAGGCCGGCGGTCACGGCGGACAACAGCGTGCGCAGAACAAATGATGAGGCAGGCTGGCCTTCCACGATCGTGATCGCGCACATCACAGCGAGGGCGCTCAGGACGTCACCAAACGCGATTGCAACGATCCATGCAATCCAGGCAACAGGCTTGGCTGGATCCGTCTGGCCGAGCGCGACGAAAACCGCGGTAGCCACGGCGACATCGGCGGACATGACCGCGACATTGAAGATGAGCTTTGGAAAAGACGTGCGTCGAAAGGTAAGTAGCGCAGTCAGAATACCGATTACTCGACTCGCCAGAGATTCCTAGTGGGCCGAGGTAAAAAAGTGCGAGAACAAGAGGAATTTCAGCCACGGAGAACGCGTAGGTTTGCCTGCGAATCTGCAGATGAACCTGGATCATCTCGCTACCGGCGAACAGGACGACAAAGATCGCCAGAGCGGCAGCGGGCCGAACTGGGTTCCCTCGGCCCCGACCGCAGTGTCCATGGACGCCGCGCAAATTCCCAACAACGCTAGGACCAGCACCCAGAGCAGTACAGGAGCGCCGAACCAGTCGCGCTTCACCGACGGCGTGCCGGCCACCTGCAGCCCCTCCCGTCAGCCATCCGTACAGATGGGATGATTCCCTATCTCACGTGGCCACGATGGGTATTCAAGCGAAGCGCCTCACGATGTGGCTAGAACCAGCTGCTGCCGTCTGCCCTGTACGTGTTGACGGGGGATGGCGTGCCAGTCTCAAGCGAAGGAACGGTGGGCGCGTGCTGCGGCTGATCTGGCTCGCCTGCCTGTGCCCAGCTCGCTGCGCCGACAAGGAGCACCCCGGCCGCGGCCGCGATGGCAGCCCGCAGCGCCCATCGCGTGGTTCTGCGGACCTGCATCTGACGCTCCCTGCATTCAACGTCGCCCCGGCGCTCCCATGATGGTCTGCGCGCCGATGGCGTGGTAGCGGTCTTGGGTACTCGTAGTTGAGATGGTGCCATGACTGCCGTCAATCCGACAGCCGGAACAGGGAAACTGGCACTACGAGATCGGTCCAGGGCATTGACGTGAGCCGCCGCGAATCGGACAATGCGACCCCAATTCGCGTATAACTCTCGGCTCCCTTCATTGAAGTTGCTCGCTGTTACTCGGCGAACGAGCACGGGTCAGCTCACCTACGGATACCGCAGCGACACGTTCCGGCGTCGCGCCCGGCAACGGTTGGGTATCGGTCCGCCGCCCCTGCGCGCCTCGGTTGGCACCCGGCACCGGGGCTGTACCAGGATGTCGTCCGAGGAAGGACGGATTTCCCATGAGCGACAACCTGGCACAGGCGACCTGTCGTCTTGAGTGCGCCACCCGAGCCCTGAACACGTACCTCGGCCTGCGCACCAACGCCACCTCCGACGACCCCGAGTACCAGCGGCTCTGGCAGTCACGCGTCGTGGCCGAGCAGACGTACCGCACCAGCCTGGTCGCCCTGCTCGCGAGCCGCGGCGAGCTGCCGGCCGAAGCGACGGAGCTGCCGGCCGGTACGACGACCAGCCGCAGGTAACCGCCGGTCGGACCGCAGGTGGCTCTCGATCGGGCTGCCACGGAATCCGTAGGTGACGCGGCGCCGAAGTCCGCACCCGCATCGCCCTTGACTTAGAGCGCACTCCAACTGCGAGCCTCGCGTCAGACGGAATTGACGACGAGGAGTACGCAGATGACTCGGCAATTGGGACGCAGCGGCATCGAGGTCAGCGACATCGGCATCGGTACCTGGGCGATCGGCGGCAAGTTCCAGAGCGGCGACCAGCCGCTCGGTTGGGGCGAGGTCGACGACGAGGTGTCCATCCAGGCGATCCGGCGTGCGCTCGATCTGGGCGTGACGCTGATCGACACGGCGGACGTGTACGGCACCGGTCACGCCGAGGACGTGGTCCGGCGCGCGATCGAGGGTCGCCGCGACGAGGTCGTGATCGCCACCAAGTGGGGCAACACGTTCGAGCCCGAAACCCGCGAGATGGTCGGCGAGGACAGCAGCGTGCCCTACGCCAGGGCCGCGTTGCTCGCGTCCCTGGACCGGCTCGGCACCGATCGCGTCGACGTCTTCCAGCTGCACCTGGGCGGGCTGGACACCGACACGGCCGCCGAACTCTTCGCGGCCTGCGAGGGGTTCATCGACGAGGGACTGATCCGCACCTACGGCTGGAGCACCGACGAGCCGGCCAGCGCGGAGCTGCTGGCGAAGGCCGGCCGGGGCACCGTCATCCAGCACGGACTCAACGTGCTCAACGACGCGCCCGAGATGCTGGCGGTGTGCGAGCGGCACGGGCTCGCCAGCCTGAACCGGAGTCCGCTGGCGATGGGCTTGCTCGCGGCCAAGGTCACGGCGGACACCAAGATCGGCGACGACGACGTGCGCGGCCGCGAGCCCGACTGGCTGCGCTGGTTCACCGATGGCCGTCCGACCCCGGAGTTCCTGCGCCGCCGGGACTCGATCCGAGACGTCCTGACCAGCGACGGTCGGAGCTTGGTGCAGGGCGCGCTCGCGTGGAACCTCGCCCGCAGCCCGCAGACGATCCCGATTCCCGGAATCCGCACGGTGGCCCAGGCCGAGGAGAACGCCGGCGTCCTGACCGCTGCACCGCTCCGTCCCGAGCAGCTCGTGGAGATCCAGACCCTGCTCGCCGGCTGAGCCCGACCGATCAGCTCTTGCAGCCGGACGAGCCAGTCGGTTCGCCGTACTTGACGACGGTCAGCACGATCCGGGTACTCACCGGTGGCCGGCTCCCGGCGGCCGCGGACTGGGCGATCACCAGCCAGTTCCGGTCGACCACCTGGAGCCGGCCCTTGCCGGTGCCGTCCTCGGAGCCGAGGTCGCGGAAGCCGGCCGCCTGCAGGGTGTCCTGTGCGGACTGCAGGTCCTTGCAGATCACGGCCGGCACCGTGCCCTCCTCGACCGGTCCGGTGCCCTGACCGTCGGACGGTTTGCGCACCTTGAGGGTCACGGTGGTGCCCTTGGCGACCTTCGTTCCGGCGGCGGGTGACTGAGACTGCACCAGCCAGTTCTTGCTGTTGATCACCAGCCGTCCGTCACCGGTGGCGTCTTCGGATTTGATCTTCTTGAAGCCCGCGGCGGTGAGGATGTCCTGCGCGTTCTGGAGCCGCTGGCCGACCAGATCGGGCACCGCCGCGGCATCCGGCGGGACGCTCGGCGGGGCGCTGGAAGGCCGGGCGGACGGCGGGAGCGACTCGGACGCCGCGGGAGTCGCCGGCTTCGGATCGGCGGAATCGCCCTTGCCGCGGAGGCCGAGCGCACTCCCCAGCCCGCAGAGGCAGACCGACAGAAACAGCACGCCGCAGACCGCGGCGACGATCAGCCAGGTCCGGCGCTTCTTCGGCACCGGCCCGGGCGGCCCTGGCGGCGGTGGCACCTGCGGTAGCGGCTGGGTGTCCATGTGACCACGGTAGGGCAGCTTCGGATTCCCCGTAGACAGCGATAGTCGACCTATGTAGAGTTTCGCTCCATGCCCCGACGCCCAGACTCCTCACCCCAGACCCGGACGGTGTTCGCGCTCCTCGCCGAAGACGCCGACCAGTGGTGGTACGGCTACGACATCGCGCAGCGGACCGGCCTCAAGTCCGGCACCCTGTACCCGATCCTCACCCGGCTGGCGGAGCGCGGATACCTCGCGACCTCCTGGGAGACCGATCCCCCCGAGGGCCGGCCGCGGCGCCATCTCTACCGGCTGACCGGTGCGGGCGCGACCCGCGCCACCGAGCTCGCCCCCGCGACCACCGCCCGACCGGCCGGCAACCTCAGCCGTGCCCGACTCGCCTGGGACGGTGCCTGATGCGTGCCGAGGTGTGGCTGGCTGACCGGACGGCGGCGCTGCTCGACCGCGCGATCGACCGGATGCCCGCCGGTCGCCAGGACTGGGGTCGCGCCATCGCCGCCGAGCTGGCTGCCGTGCCGGCCGGGCGGGAGCGGCTGCGCTGGTCGGTCAGCGGGCTCTGGTACGTGTTGCGGCATGGCCGGGCGCCGGTCAGCGCCGAGGCCCGCGTCGCGAGCTGGTCCAGGCGGGCGTTCGCGCTCGGCGGCGCCGTGCTGGTCGCCCCGTGGCTGCTCGTGTCGGTGCTCCAGCTGACGGAGACCGACGCGCCGGACATCCGCTGGGAGTACAGCCTGCTCATGGCGGTCTGCCAGCTGGCCGTGATCGTGGCCTTCCTCGCCAACTGGTGGGCGGCGCGGGCCTGCCGGGTCGCCATGCTGGTCTCGATCGCGCTGTACGCGCTGGCGACCGGGGTGGCCGCCACCGACAACGGCAATCCCCTGCTCGCCGCCCTGGTGTTCGGGGTGCCGCCGCTGCTGGCCGCCATTCCGATCGTGCTGCTGGCGCGGGTACTGCCGGAGCCAGCCGTCACCAAGTAGTAGTTCAGCTGGGCCGGTCGCCTCGTGCGGCCGGCCCAGTCAGGTTTTCGCGATCACCTGAACGATGGTCGTCCCGCTGACGGTGCCGCCGCCCTGGCTCACCGAGGTCTCCAGGCCGTAATAACCAGGCTTGGCATCGGGCTTGATCACGATGCGGCTCACGGGAACCTCATCGACCAGGCCTGCCGGCCGAACCGTGGCGGCGGTGTACGTGACGGCCCCCGTCCTGTTCTTCTGGATCTCCGTCTTCAGCGCGGTTTCTGTCTCGAATGGACCATTGAGGCTGGCCTGCAACCGAACCTCGGCCGGCTCACCTCCGGCGGGCGGGTGAGTCGGCTGGCACGACCGCCCAATGAAGGGTCATGGTCTGACCAGGGCTGTAGGGCCTGTTGAGGTCGCTCTCGGCGCAGCAGTCGTAGCTCGGCTGAGCGGGAACCCGCGGTGGGCTGTTCGACGAACAGGCGGCGAGGGCCGAAACGGCGATAAGGGCCAGGGCGAGCGGGCGGCGGTTCACAAGCGGCGAGCGTATCGAGCGCGCGCTCGTGATTTCACCGGGCAGATCCAGAGCGTTTCCGAGTACGCCTGGCCGCGGGCGTCGACCGGCTGGCCGGCGCAGCAACGGTCAGCCTCCCAGCGAACCGCCCGCTACTTCCGGTACTCGTCGCGTGCGAGGGAGTAGAGGTACGCGACGCCGGCGACCGCCGCGCACAGCAACAGGAGCACCACCACGTGCCACGGCCTCATCACGCCCATGCGCCGAGACTAGGCCCCTGATCAGCCATGACTGAGAGCGGCCGGGTTGATGTCCAGCACGATCGTCTTGTCCAGGCGGTACGCGTCCAGGTCTGGGACGTTCCAGGACTCGCCGGCTCGGACCTGGTGGAACCGGAACGTGCCGTTCGTCTCGTTGACGCCGACGATGCAGCGGACCGGGCTGGGCGACTCGAGACCGTAGACCAGGATGCTGAACCGCAGCGCGAACGCGAGCCCCTGGACCAGCAAGGTCCGCTGGTCGGCCTCGGCGATCACGGGGGCGTCATCGACGGTGTCGACGGGCACCGTGACGAAGTCCTCCAGATGGAACGAGCTGTCGCCGCACTCCCAGGCCGTGAGGTCGGGGAAGAACGAGGGCGCGCCTTCCGAGCCGCCGGTGGAGTGAGCCCAGACCAGCACCTGGTGACGACGCTCGATGCCGCGTGCGGCGAGGGCTTCCAGTTCGGGCGCCAGGCCGTCTGGCGGGGTTGGCAGAGTCAACGCGGTCAACAGGCCCAGAGCCTCGACCGCGGCATCGTTCATCGCTATGGACTGCACGCTGCCAAGATTCCACGCCGCCCGAGCAGTCAGGCGTTCAGGGGCTCCTAGACAAGCGAAGGGCGCCTGACCGTTGTTGCTGGTCAGACGCCCTTCGTACTGCGGGTGGCGGGTGCAGGGTTCGAACCTGCGTAGGCTGAGCCGATGGATTTACAGTCCACTCCCTTTGGCCACTCGGGCAACCCGCCGGGGGTGCGACCGCGCGTTGCGCGGTTGCAGAAGGCAGGATAGCGAACGTCCCCACCAAGACACCAACCGACTAGCCATGAGGAGCGAAACACCGTGGCCGACCCGTCCTTCGACGTCGTCAGCAAGGTCGACCGGCAGGAGGTCGACAACGCCCTGAACCAGGCTTCCAAGGAGCTGGCGCAGCGGTTCGATTTCCGAGGCACCAACGCGTCGGTGAGCTGGGCTGGCGAGGAAGCCATCACCCTGCAGGCCGACACCGAGGACCGCGTCCGCGCCGCTCTCGAGGTGTTCAAGGAGAAGCTGGTCAAGCGCGGGATCAGCATGAAGGCGTTCGACCCCGACGACCCGCAGCAGTCCGGCAAGACCTACAAGGTGACCGGCAAGCTGCTCCAGGGCATCGCCAGCGACAAGGCCAAGGAGATCGCCAAGAAGGTCCGCGACGAGGGCCCGAAGGGCATCCAGGCGCAGATCCAGGGCGACCAGCTGCGGGTCAGCGGCAAGAAGAAGGACGACCTGCAGAGCGTGATCACGCTGCTGAAGGAGTCCGACTTCGGGATCGCGCTGCAGTTCACGAACTACCGGTAGCGCGTCGGCGGCCAGGGTCTGTTTCGAAGTCCCTGGTCGAGCGAGACGTGTTCCAGGCGGCGGTCCGGCAAGGCGGAGGTCGTCCGGATACGGGTCTTGTATCCGGCGGGCCGACAACGCCGCCGGTCGTCGTCTGGGGCGCGGCGCAGCCGGCAGAGGGACTTCGAAACAGACCCTAGGCCCGGATCTCAGCCCCGGGCCGGCCGTCGGGCCCGGCGGGACCAGGTCAGGACCGAACCCGCCAGGTGATCACCGGCGGCCGGACCGAGGCGCAGAGTGGCGCGCCGCAGCCGTCGGTCAGGCTGAGTTCCGCCTCGAGCCGCGAGCCCGGCCGCAGCGCCTGGCGTAGCAACGCGGGCTCGATCGCCGACAGGTGCAGTTTCGCCCGCCGGAACATCGCGAACGCGCCGTCGCCGCCCAACTCGCCCCAGCTCAGGTAGGTGAAGCGCTCGCCGCGGCGGCCATGCACGTACGGTCCGCGGAAGTCCAGTTCACCGTCGCCGACGTCGACGATCCGGATCGTGAAGTCGAACACCGCGATCGGGGAATCCCCGGGGACGATGTCCACGACCTCGCTGCCCCGCTGCATGCCGAGATGGACCGCGCGATGGCCGTCGAAGCCAAGCCCGGGCAGGTTCAGCCCCAGGATGCGCACCGCCAGCTCCGCCATGGGTGACCTCCGTCCGGAGCCCACCGTAGGCCGCGGCTACGACAACGTGAAGACACCGTTCTTGAGCACGCCCCGGTAGGTCGCCTCGCCGGCCCAGACCACGCCGCCGGCCGACTCACGGCCGGCCAACGTCGCCGGTTCGATCCCCTGCACCACCAGCGACGGCTTCCCACACTGCGGCGGGTACGAGCCGGCGAGGCCGGTGCACAGATGCGTCGACGCCGTCGGCGCCGACCAGCACGTAGCCGCGCACCTTCATCGGCCGGTCACCCGCCTCGATGGCCTCCGGCACGGTCAGCACGCGGCCAACCTGCGCCAGGTCGTCCGGCGCGGGGAAGTGCTCGGCTCGCTGGCAACGGGCTCGACGCTGTCCTCGGCCGGTCCGTCCGGCGCGCCGCAGCCCAGCAGGGTGAGCGACGCGAGGGCCAGCACCAGCGCGCCGATCGGGAGTCTGGGTCTGGGGCTGCTCCTAGGCATGCCTGCTCCTCGATTTCGACGGCTGACGACTTGGACGCCCGGCCCGCTCGCCGGTTCCCCCAGGGCACCACGAAGCGGGAGGCGCCGGGAACTGTCCCGGATACCTCCCGCCCGTTCGTGACTAGAGGTTCGCGATCGTGTTGTAGAAGTCGCGAGCGTTATTGCCGAAGTACGGGCCGTTCCACTTGTACCGAACGCCGGCACCATTCCAGAAGACCCAGCTGTTCACCGAATCGAGGCGACCGAACGTGCCGTCGAAATCATCCAGCCAGGGGCCGCCACTCGCACCCTCGGTCATGTTGCAGTTGATGCCATTGTGGCCACCGTCGTTGTACGAAGTGCCGGTGCAGTACTTGAGCAGCTGGCCGTTGAATGGCGCGCGCTGCGGGTAACCGAACTGGAACTGGTACTGGGAGAGCGGGTAGTTCCATTCGATGCCCTGACCGCCGACCGCGTTCACGATCCGGGTGCCGGCGCTGTTGGTGAACATCACCGCGGCGCCGATGTCCTCGGCCCGGTTGGCGCCGTTGTGCCACGCCGGACGGGTCCAGAGCTGACGGGCGGTCCACTGGCCGTACGGCGCGTTGCCGTTGTTGTACGCGGGGACGAACGATCCACGGCGCGGAGTTGTACCAGCCGCCAGCGCCGTCGGAGACGCAGTGGCCGGCCGTGAAGACGAGGTTCTTGCCACCGCTGTTCACGGTGCTGCCCGAGCAGACGAAGTTACCGCCGCCAGCGCCGACGAAGAACACCTTGCCGGACGTCGCCGCAGGTGGAGAGTCCTGCGCCGCCGGTCCAGCTGGCCGCGGTGGCGCCCGGGTCGGCGAACGCGCTGATCCCGCCGGCGATCCCCTTCACCCCGGTGCGCGCGGCACCGTCGACCTTGCCTGCGGGACCGGGGTCCGGCAGCTTGCTGAGGGCCGCGTTCGTGGCGGCGTCGACCTTGGGCACCGGCACCGGCTTGGCGCTCAGCATCCGCTCCTTGGTCCAGTACGTCGCGGCGACCTTGGCCGTGGCCGGTGCCACGTCGGCGTGCACACCGGCGTTGGACGGCGCGGCCTTGGTCGGCTCGGCCTGGGCCGCGGGCGTCAGGATGGCGCCCACCACCGCCCCTGCCAGCGGTACTGCGATGAGCATTGATCGGAATCCTCGTAACACCGCGTGTCTCCGTTCCTGTCGAGAGACGAGAGATACCCACGAGGAATTACCCCCGCGCGGCAACTGACGCCGCCACCGGCATTTTCTTCTCCCACCCGGTGGGGTTACCCGTCACTGGGGCCGGCGTCCGCGAGGAAATACTGGCACGGCGCAGGAAATCGAACCAGAGCCTGTAAACAAGGCGACACATCCTGCCCGAAAGGGCAATGCCGGTCGGCATCCTGAATGCGCGGAGACCCTTGGTCGAGTTTATGAACGGACAGTGAAACGAGCCGGTTCGTACGACACCTGGACCGATTACGGCCAGGCGAATTCCCGTCAGCCGAAATGGTGACGCATTACCGCACGGTGAATTCGAGCTGCTTGGCCCTGCGCAGTGCGGTGCGCGGCCAGGCCGCCATCGCCGCGCTGAGGGCGGTGCTCACGGCGGCCACCGCGAAGGCTGCCGGCACGCCGCCCGGAAGCTCCACCGTCACGCCAGCCACAGCGGCCCCAGCGGCGCTCGCCGCGAACGCGATCGTCGCAACCCAGGTGTAGGCCTCGTTCACCATGCCGTCGGGCGCGATCTTGGCCACCAGGGCGTTCTCCACGGTGAGCGCCGGCGCCAACGTGCAACCGCCGAGCAGCAACGCCACCACCATCACCGGCACGTTCGGCACGATCGCCAGTACCGCCATCCCGACCGCCACCGCGGCGAGCGTGATGGCCCACTGGGTCGGCAGCGGCATGGCGAACCGCCGGGTGCCGAACCACACGCCGCCGAGCACGCTGCCGACCGCCCAGATCCCGAGCAGGAGGCCCGCGATCGTCTCCGCCTGCGAGGCCGGCGCGTGGGCGCCGGCGAACGCGGGCAGCGCGACGCCCACGATGCCGAACGAGAACGTGATCCCGGCCGCCACGGCCAGCAACAGCGGCATGCCCGGCGCGACGGCGGGGCCGAGGCCACGGACGCGCGGACGATCGGGGTGCGGTCGCCACGCCCGGGTGGCCCGGCCGAGCGCGACCGTCGCGGTGCCGCCCGCGGCCAGCGCTCCCGCCGCGACGAACGCCGCCACCGGTGAGGCGATCGCGGCCAGGCCGCCGACCAGCATCGGGCCGAGGACGAAGACCACCTCGAACGCGATGGTCTCCAGGGCGAGCGCCGGCTCCCGCAGCCGATCGGTCGGCGGTACCGCGGTGAGGTCCGCCCAGACGCTCCGCAGCGTGGCCGTCAACGGCGGCAGGCAGGCGCCGAGCAGCGCGGAGGCCAGCCAGATCAGCCAGATCGGCGCATCGTTGAGCACGGTGACCAGCACGGCGGCCACCGAGAGCGGGTACGCCACCGCGGTCGCCAGCAGCACCGGGACCGGCCCGAGCCGGTCGGCGAGCCGGCCCAGCAGCGGGCCGAGCAGGGCGTTGGCCAGCGCGTAGAACGCGGTGGCGGCGCCGGCTGGCGCGTACGAGCCGGTGGTCTGCTCGACCAGCAGCACCAGCGCGAGCGGCGCCATGCCGACCGGCAGCCGGCCGAGGATCCCCGCGATCAGCAGCGTTCTGCCGCCGGGAATCCGCCACACCGCCGCGTACTGCCGGAGACCCGTCGGTGGATGCGCGGGATGGGAGTCGGGCCGTGGATCAGTCATGCGGTCTCCCCGCAGGCTTTGCACGGTACGGCGTGCGTCCCGGGCGCGCTGTCTCCGGCACGCGCGGAGTGAGGTGGACCTGCTGGCAGAGGCTGCCGGCAGGACCCCTCAGTGCTGAGGGTCGACGCGGACCTCGGTGGCCACGCCGTGGGTCAGGCCGGTCCCTGGGACCGTCACCACCGCCCACGCTAGCAGCGCGCTCAGCGCGGCCAAGGCGAACGCGGCAGCCACTCCGGCCGGCCGATCGACGACCAGACCACCCACCGCGGAGCCCAACGCACTCGTGCCGAACGCCACCGTCGTGAACCAGGTGAACGCCTCGGTGGTCGTGCCGGCCGGCGCCAGGTCCGCCACCAGGCCGTTCTGCACGATCATGGTCGGCGCGATCGCGCTGCCGCCGAGGAAGAGCAGGGCGCCGAGGATCCACGGGTCGCCGGCGAACGCGAGCGGGGTCATGCCGATCGCCACCGCGAGCAGTGCCCAGCGCAGCTGCGCCGGCATCGAGATCGCGAACTTACGGGTGCCGAACCAGATCCCACCGATGCCGCTGCCGAGCGCCCACACCGCGAGCAACAGGCCGGACATGGCGTCGCTGTCGTGACTGTCGGCGAACGCGGGCACGGCGACCTCGAGCGTGCCGAAGCCGAACATCAGGGCGGCCGTGGAGGTGAGCAGCACGACCATGCCGGGTGAGCGGAGCGGGCCGGCGCCGGTGGTTCTGGTCGCCTCCGAGTGCCTGCGCCACTGCCGGGCGGGGCCGCTCAGCGCCACGGACACGGTGCCGAGGAAGGCCAGCACGGCGGCCGTGGCGATGGCGAGATCGGGGTTGGCGAAGGCCACGAAGCCCGCGACGACCACCGGACCGCCGACGAAGACGCCCTCCACGGCGACCGACTCCAGCGCGTACGCCGACTGCCGGACCGCCTCGTCACCCTTGGCCAGCTGCAACCAGAGCACCCGCAGGGACGAGGAGAGCAGCGGCACCGACGCGCCAGCCAGCGCGCCGGTGGCGTACACCGCCCAGACCGGGGCACCGAGCTCGATGGCCGCGAGCAGTCCGGACAGCAGCAGCGGGTAGCCGAGGCCGGTCGCGAGCAGCACGGGGCGGGGGCCGAACCGGTCGGCGATCCGGCCGAGGACCGGCGCCACCGCGGCGAGCGCGGCGGAGTAGATGCCGACCGCGATGCCCGCCTTGGCATACGAGCCGGTCCGGTCCTCCACCAGCAGCAACAGCGCCAGCGGCACCATGGCGATCGGCAACCGCCCGATGATGCCGGCCACGATGAGGCGTCGAGCGCCAGGCAGGCGCCACACCTCCAGATAGCGCCGCACCGCCGCCTCCCCTCAGTCATCCCACGTAGTGGGTAAAATGCCGTATGGTCCCTACACTAATTCCGAGACTAATTCTGGAGGCGTAGGCGGTCAAGTGAAATACGACACCTACAGTGCCGAGGCGCTGCAGCTTGCTGTCGACCTCGCGAACATCGACGTGGCCAGCCGCGCCGACGTCGAGGAGTACCTGCGCGTCAACGAGGAGTGGTTCGCCGACAGCGCCGGCGCCGCCCTCTCCGACGTGGAGCTGGCCGCGGTGGCCGAACTGTCGGCGGACATCCGCTCCGTGGTCGAGGCGACCAGCGACGACGAGGCCGTCGCCCGGCTCAACACGCTGCTGACCTGCAGCTCACCGGTGCCGAGGGTGACCAACCACGACGGCAACCTGCACCTGCACTACTCCCCCGACACGGCGCCGGTGGTGGACCGGCTCGGCGCGACGGTGGCGATGGGCATGGCGCACGTGGTCTGCCGCTACGGCCGCGAGCGGCTGGGCATCTGCGCGGCCGAGGACTGTGCCGCCGTGTTCGTCGACACGTCCCGTAACCGCTCGCGCCGGTACTGCTCGGAGACGTGCGCGAGCCGGACCACGGTCTCGGCCTACCGCGCCCGCCGGCGCGCCGCCCAACCCGACGCCTGACCGCCGAACCCTCGCGACTTTGGGCGACATTTTCTCGGTTATAGCCGAGAAAATGTCGCCCAAAGCCGGGGTGGGGGCCGCCGTGCCGCCGGGGTGCGGCGGCCCGGCGCCGGGGTTAGTAGCGGGTGTTGCGGCCGGGGAGGTTGCCGAGGCGGCGGGCCATCTCCTCCAGGCGGGCCACCCGGTCCTCCATCGGCGGGTGGGTGCTGAACAGCTTCGCCAGGCCGCCGCCACGGAACGGGTTGTCGATCATCAGGTGGCTGGAGCTGACCAGCGGCGGTTCCTCGGGCAGCGGTAGCGACTGGACGCCCATGTGGATCTTGCGCAGCGCGTTGGCCAGGCCGAGCGGGTCGCCGGTGAGTTCGGCGCCGGACTCGTCGGCCTGGTATTCGCGGGACCGGCTGATCGCCAGCTGGATGATGCTGGCCGCGATCGGACCGACGATGAGCATCAGGAGCAGGATCAGCGGGTTCGGGCCGTCGTCGTCGTCCCCGCCGCCCATCGGGATGAAGAAGGCGAGCTGGGCGACCATCGTGATCATCGTGGCCAGCGCGGCGGCCACCGAGGAGATCAGGATGTCGCGGTTGTAGACGTGCGAGAGCTCGTGACCCAGCACGGCGCGGAGTTCGCGCTGGTTGAGGATCTGCATGATGCCCTCGGTGCAGCACACGGCGGCGTTCCGCGGGTTACGTCCGGTGGCGAACGCGTTCGGCTGGTTGGTCGGGCTGATGTAGAGCCGCGGCATCGGCTGGTTGGCGCTGGTGGCGAGCTCACGGACCATCGCGTAGAGCGCGGGCTGGTCGATCTCGCCCACCTGGTACGCCCGCATGGAGCGCAGCGCGAGCCGATCCGAGTAGAAGTAGCTGAAGCCGTTCATGCCGATCGCGATCACGCCGGCGATGAGCAGACCACCGGAGCCGCCCAACGCGTAGCCGGCGGCAAGGATCAGCGCGCTGAGCAGACCCAGCAGCGCAGCGGTCTTGAGCGTGTTGAAGTAGCGATGCACGATCTCCTCCAAGACCTGCCGGGAATCCCCCGACATCCCGTCCAACGCCAACCATGCGACGCGCGTTCCCCCAGCGCACGGCGCCCAGAAGTGAGAATTCCGACACTGCGGCGCCCGCGCCGACCCGTTTCCCGGCTACCCCGAATCGTGCGGACCAATCGCCAGCCCGCCAGGACCGAGGCCGGGCGGCGGCCGGTACGGGCCGGACTCGAGCCGGAACCGTCGCGGCGCCGCGGGCTGGCCGAGCAGGTACGGGGCCGCGCTGGCGAGGTAGGCGTGCACCTGCGGATCGGCGCCGAACCGGGCGGCCGCCAGCTCGGGCAGATAGCCCTGGGCGAGGTCGTGCTTCGCGCCGGCCTGGGAGAGCCTGCGGTCGGCGCCGAAGCGGTAGATCGTGCGCCCCGGACGCTCCCGTTCCTGCACGCCGTCCAGCTCCGGCACGAGATCACCCTGGTTCTCGATGGAGAGGACTTTGGCGCTGGTCAGGCGCTTGTTGCCGATCGGCGAGCCGGCCGCGACGACATGGGTGACCCGGTAACCGCCCGCGCCGGCCGCGAGGTTCATCGCGGTGATGCCGCCCTGGCTGTGACCGACCAGCATCACCTCCGACCCGGGCGGCACGCCGGCCCGGCGCAGCGCCTCGACCACCGCCCGGCTGTGCGCGTCGGACCGGCGCCGGCTCGACTTCACCGCCTGACCCGGCGTGTTCACGGTCGGGTTGAGGCTCGGCTCGATGCCGCGCAGCAGCACGAGGTACCGCGGCACCCCGTCCGTGCCGCGCACCGGCGTGATCTCGATCTCACCCACCGCGAGGCTGTCGATCCGGCGGTACAGGCCGGCGACCGTGCCGAGATCGGATCGCGCCGGCGCGGGCACCTCGCGCACGACACCCGGCCCCTCCGGTAGCCAGCCGTCCAGCACGCCGCGGCCCACCCCGATCGTCAGGTCGGCGCTCCGCAGCCCGGCCGCCACCAGCGGACCCGCGACCCTGTCCGCGACGCCCCACTGCGCCGACGCCAACCGCCCCACGCCGACCGCCAGCCCCGCCAACGGCTCCCGGCCGACCACCGGGTCGGCCAGTTCCAGCGCGGCGGCACCGGCCTGGGCGACGGCCAGCTCGGCGACCTGCCGCGCGGCCTCCACCCCGAGCGCGGCGTACCCGCCGGGCAGCGCGACGAGCCCACGCGGACCGAGCAACGCCCATTCGAGCTGCGCCACCGCCCTGGCCACCCGGATCGGGGCGCGCGGCGCGGCCCAGCCCAGCACCGGATGCGCCACGATCGCCTGGGCGCTGGCCGTGATCCGGGCCAGCTCCGCGGCGGTCGCCGCGAGTTCCGCCGCGAGCAGGGTGAGGGCGGCCGGATCCACCCGGACGGTCACGGCGCGTGGTCGAGGTCGCGGCCGGCCCGGTCCAACTCCCGGGCGGCGGAGTGCAGGCGCTCGGCGCTCGCGCGGGCACCCGCGGCCAGCGCGTCGGCCCGCCGGACCGCACGCTGACCGCGCGGGCAATCCCACTCCACCTCGGCGACCGCGCGGGCCCGCTGCGCGGTCAGCGAGGCGACACGATCGGCGCTCTGGGAGAGCCTCCGCGCGAGCTGGCGGAGCATGTCTGGGGCGGGCATCGGCGACCTCCTCGCGGCACCCGGGCGGGTGCGACGAGGCAATTCTGGGGTCCAGCGGTCAGCCTGCGGCCGACCGTCCACACGGGCGGATCAGGTCCACAGATCCGCGAAGAGCCTTGACGCGTCGAGGATCAGCTGCGGCGCGAACCCGGCGACGAGCGCGCCCACCGAGACCACCGCCAGCGTCGCCAGCGCCGGCCACACCGGCCCAGCCAGAGCCGGCCCGCCAGCCAGAGCCGGCCCGCCGGCCAGTGCCGGCCCAGCCGCCGCAGGGGCAAGCGGAACCCGCCGGGGTCGGCTCCGGAACCACGACCTCCGCCGGCGTGAACAGCACCGCCGCGACCCGCGCGTAGTAGGCCAGCCCGATCACGGCGTTGATGCCGACCACCACGGCCAGCCACCCGGCGAGCCGTCCAGCAGCGCCCGCACGACCGTGACCTTGGCGAACAGGCCGGCCAGGCCCGGCGGCAGGCCGGCCAGCCCGGCGAGCGCCAGCACCAGCGCCGCCGCGACCCACGGTGAGCGGCGGGCGACGCCGCGGTAGTCGCCGAGCTCGCCGCCGTCCCGGGCCCCGCGCCAGGCCACCACGGCGCCGAAGGCACCGACGTTGATCAGCACGAAGAAGAGCGTGTAGCCGACGATGCCGACCACCGCGGCGCGCACGTCCGCGTCCGAGCGACCGGTCGCCGTGGCGAAGACGCCGAACGGCGCCAGGATGTAGCCGGCCTGGGCCACCGAGGACCAGGCGAGCAGCCGGACCATCCGGGTCTGGCGCAGCGCGACCAGGTTGCCGACGGTCATGGTGAGCACGGCCACGCCGGCCAGCAGCGGGCCGGCCACGTCCAGGTACGGCCGCAGCGCGCCGACCGTGACCAGCAGCAACGCCAGCACGCCGCCGAGCTTGGAGGCGGTGGACAGGTAGGCGGCGACGGGGTCGGGCGCGCCGTCGTAGGTGGCCGGCGCCCAGGCGTGGAACGGCACGGCGGCGACCTTGAACGCGAGCCCGACCACGACCAGGGCCACCGCCGCGGCGGTCAGCGGCAGGTCGCGGAGGTCGTCGCGGTTGCCCAGGGCGGCGGCGAGGCGGTCCAGGTGCAGGGCGCCGGTCACGGCGTAGAGCAGGGCGGCGCCGAGCAGCGTGACCGCCGTGGACACCACGCAGACCACGAAGAAGGTCGCGGCCGCCTCGGCCGAGCGCAGCGAGCGCCGGCGCAGGCCGACCAGGACGTAGAGCGGCAGGGTGAGCGTTTCCAGCCCGATCACGAGCGTGATCAGGTCCCGCGCGGAGCCCAGCACCACGCCGCCGGTCATCGAGCAGAGCAGCAGGAAGCATACTCGCCGGCCGGCACGTCTCCACTGTGGACGAAGGCGGCGGAGAGGCCGAGCACCACGAGGGTCAGCGCGCAGAAGGCCACGATCGCGACCGCGGAGGCCCGGTCCAGCACGAACGAGCAGGACGCGCCCACCTCGACGTCGCCGGGGAGCCGGCCACCCGCCGTGCAGAACGTGCCGCGCGGGTCGCCCTGGGAGACGACGATGGCCAGCACCGCGGCGGCCACCGGTCCGGTCGCGGCCGTCGCCAGCAGCGACGCCGCGCAGGCCCGGGACGGGCCAGGTCGAGCAGCAGGACGAGCAGGGCCGCGGCCGCCACGGCGTACGCGGGAGCAGCGCGACATGGTCGATGCCTGGGTGTTCACCGGTTCACCACCGCGATCAGCGCGTCCACGGAACCGGCGGTCAGGTCCAGCACCAGCGCCGGGCCAGAGGCCGAGCACGAGCGCCAGCACGACCAGCGGCGCCCAGGCCGCGAGCTCGGAGCCGGTGAGGCCGGGCGCGTCCACCGCGGCGACGCGGCCGGCCGGCGGCCCGGCGACCCGGCCGCAGCAGGCGCAGGAAGTACGCGGCGGTCAGCGCGCCGCCGATCGCGGCGAGCACCGCCAGGGTGAGCCAAGAGCGGCCGGTGTCGTCGGCTGCCACGCGCCGACCACGGCGAACGCCTCGCCCCAGAAGCCGGCCAGGCCGGGCAGGCCGAGGCTGCCGATCGCGGCGAACCCGAGCAGGCCGGCGAGCCGCGGAGCCCGCTCGCCGAGCCCGCCGAGCTCGGCCAGCTCGCCGGTGCCGTACCGGTCCTTGATCGCCGCCGGCCAGGAAGAACAGCAGGCCGGTGATGACGCCGTGGGCGATGTTGCCGATCAGCGCGGCCTGCAGGCCGGTCGCGGTGAGCGTGGCGATGCCGAGCAGCACGAAGCCCATGTGGCCGACGCTGGAGTACGCGATCAGCCGCTTCAGCTCGGTCTGCGCAGGCAGACCAGCGAACCGACGAGGATCGCGGCGACGGCCAGCACGCCGAGCACCGGCGCCGGCCCAGCGGGCGCCCTCGCGGCAGCGACGGCAGACCGACCCGGATCAGGCCGTAGGTGCCCATCTTCAGCAGCACGCCGGCGAGCAGCACGGAGCCGACCGTCGGCGCCTGGGTGTGCGCGTCGGGCAGCCAGGTGTGCAGCGGCCAGAGCGGGCCTTCACCGCGAACGCGACCGCGAACAGCGCGAACGCGGCGAACTGGGTGCCGTGCGAGAGCCCGGCACCGCCGGCCGCCGAGAGCGCCACGATGTCGCCGGTGCCGGCCTGCACGACCACCAGCGAACACGCCCGACCAGCAGCAGCACCGAGCCGAACAGCGTGTAGAGCACGAACTTGCGGGCCGCGTGCCGTCGGGCCGGGCCGCCCCAGACCGGCGATCACCGCGTACATCGGCAGCAGCACGACCTCGAAGAAGACGAAGAACAGCACCAGGTCGAGGGCGAGGAACGTGCCGAGGATGCCGACCTCGAGCACCAGCAGCAGCGCCAGCAGCGTCGTGGCCCGGCCCGCCTCGGGGACGTGCCGCAGCGTGTAGACGCAGCAGAGCAGCGTCAGCAGCGCGGTGAGCACGACCAGCGGGTAGCAGATCCCGTCGACGCCGAGGTGGAACCGCAGGTCCAGGCGCGGGCACCCAGGGCACGTCGAGCTCGTTCCACGGGTCGACCACGGCGTCGGCGTCGTGCCGGCCGCCGAGCAGCACGGCAGGCTGAGCACGAAGGTCAGCCGCGGCGATCGCCACGCGCGGCCCAGCGGGCGTACCGATCGGCACGCGCCGGCAGCGCGGCGAGCAGCACCGCACCAGCGGCGGGCACGGCCAGCACGGCGAGCAGCAGCGCGGTCACCAGCGTCACTCCGGTCAGAACGGCGGCGGCGGCCGAGCAGCAGCGCCCCGGCGAGCACCGCGGTGGCGTACCGGCCCAGCCCGGTGGCGTGCGCCCGGCCAGCAGCCCGCCGAGGCCGATCGTGCCCTGGCCGGTGCCCTCGACCGCGCCGTCGACGACCCGCTCGTCGGCCGAGCGCACCGCCGGGCCAGCGCCCGCCGGGCCGGACCACCAGCGCGTCCTGCACGGCGTCCAGGTAGAACGCGTTGCCGAAGACCGGCCGCAGCCGGCCGAGCGCCCGGGCCGGGATCCAGCGCCGGCGCGCGTGCGCCACAGCCACCAGGCGCCGGCGGCACCCAGCGCGGCCAGCAGCCAGCGAGCACGATCGTGGTGATCAGCTCCGGGGTCAGCTCGGGCGGCGTGGCTCGCGCCACCGAGCGAGTCGCCCGGCCACGCCGTGCCAGAGCGCCGCAAGCCCGAGCAGCGCGGCCGGCACCGCCAGCACCGAGCAGCGGCCAGCGCATCGACGGCGGCGGGTCGTGCGGCGTGCCGGCGTCCGGCCAGCGCCGGATCGGCGCCGAAGAACGTGCGCAGCCAGAGCCGGGTCGCGTACCAGGCGGTGATCGCCACCGTCAGCAGCGCCGGCGAGCAGACCAGCCAGCCGACCCAGGACGCGGCCGCGGCCGTCGCCGTCGCGCGGCGTGCTCGGCGGCGACCAGGACGCTCTCCTTGCTCCAGAAGCCGGCCAGCGGCGGCACCCGGCCAGCGCGCCCAGCCCGATCGTCATCGTCACAGAAGGTGACCGGCATCGGCTGGCGCAGCCCGCCCATCCGCGACATCAGGTTGGTGCCGACCGCGTGGATCACCGCGCCGGCGCGCGAGGAACAGCAGCGCCTTGAACGCGGCGTGGGTGAGCAGGTGGAACAGCGCTGCGGCGCCGGGGCGCCGACGGCGAGCGCGCCGGTCATGTAGCCGATCTGGCAGACCGTCGACCAGGCCAGCACCCGCTTGATGTCGTCCTGGGCGGTCGCGGCGCAGCGCGCCGAGCAGCATCGTGATCGCGGCCATCACGCCGAGCACGGCCAGCGCGGCCGGGGCGTCGAAGAGCGGGTACAGCCGGGACACCACGTAGACGCCGGCGGCGACCATGGTCGCGGCGTGGATCAGCGCGGAGATCGGGGTCGGGCCGGCCATCGCGTCCGGCAGCCAGGTGTGCAGCGGGAACTGGGCGCTCTTGCCGGCGACCCCGGCGAGCAGCAGCACGCCGGCGGCGGTCAGCGTGCGGCCGAGCTGTAGTCGTGCGGCCAGCACGTCGCGCGATCCGGAAGCTGCCGGCCGCGACGCCGAGCAGCGCGATGCCGAGCAGGAAGCCGACGTCGCCGACCCGGGTGACCAGGAACGCCTTCACCGCGGCGGCGGGCGCCTCGGGCAGCTGCCGGTCGTGGCCGATCAGCAGGTACGAGCAGAGGCCCATCACCTCCCAGCCGACCAGCAGCGGGATCAGGTCACCGGAGACGACGACCAGCAGCATCGCGCGCGGTGAAGAGGCTGACCTGCGCGGCGTACGGGGCGTACCGGTCGTCGTCGTGCAGGTAGGCGGCCGAGTAGACCTGCACCGCGAGCGCGACCACGCCGACCAGCGACCGCGATCAGCGCGGCGGCGCCGTCCAGCCGGACGCCGACGGTGACGTCCAGGTCGCCGAAGCCGGGCCAGCGTGTGCGCACCGCTCGGTGTAGCCGTCGGTCGCCGACCACGTCGAAGGCCAGCGCGATCGGCGAGCCACGAAGCGCCAGCGCCGGTGATGCCGAGCGCCAGGCCGGCCGCGCCGCGCCGGGAGCGCTGCGGCAGCAGCAGCCCGACCAGGCCGGCGAACAGCGGGCAGCGCCGGCAGCAGCGCCGCGCGGAGCACCGGGCTCACCGGGCCTGCCTCGGTCTCGTACGTCGTCTCGTCGAGCTCCAGGCTGCGACACGTCCACTTCGTCCACCGCGACCGTCTGCCGCAGCCGGTAGAACTGCAGCACGATCGCCAGGCCGACGCCGATCTCGGCCGCGGCCAGCACGATCACGAACAGCGCGAAGACCTGCCCGGTGCGCGGCACGCCCGCGATCGTGACGTCGGCCGTGACGAAGATCAGGTTGACCGCGTTGAGCATCAGCTCGACCGCCATCAGCACCAGGACCGCGTTGCGGCGGCGCAGCACGCCGTAGACGCCGAGCCCGAAGAGCAGCGCGGCGATCACGTAGGGGATGACCGGCGTGCATCGAGCGCCTCACCCCCATGCGGCACTCGTCGCGGGTCGCCCGGCGTCGGCCGATGTCCGGGCGGGACAGCACGATCGCGCCGACCAGGGCGGCCAGCAGCAGCACCGAGAGCACCTCGAACGGCAGCACCCACTGGCGGAAGATCTCGGTGCCCGACCCGCTCGGCGGTGCCCGGCTCCGGCATCGTCCACCGCGGTCCAGCGGTACGCGTCGACCAGCAGGGCGGCGAGGCGCCAGCCGGACACCGGCGCCGACCAGCAGCGCCGGCCAGCGCGGGCGGTCCAGGTCGTCGCTCGGGCCGATCGGCGCCCGGGTCAGCATCACCGCGAAGAGCAGCAGCACCACCACCGCGCCCACGTAGATCAGCACCTGCACCCAGGCGACCAGCTCGGCGGTGAGCACCAGGTAGCAGCCCGGCGAGCGCGCCGAGGCTGACCACCAGGTAGAGGCCGGCCCGGACCAGGTGCGTGGTGGTGACCACGAGCAGCGCGGAGCCGACCGCGAGCACGCCGAGCGCGCAGCAGCAGCACGTCGGTGACCGTCACGAGTCGGCTCCGGGCGACTCCGGCGGGACGCGGCGCGTCCGTGCGCCGGCCGCTCGCGGCTGCCGCGGCCTCGGCCTCGATGGCCTTGCGGGCGGCGGCGTCCTCCTTGGCCGGCTCGCCGTTCGGGTCGTGCGCGGGCGGCGGCGGACGGTCTGCATCCAGTCGCCGCAGCCGGTCCTTCTCGTGCAGCAGGTCGCGGACGTCGTACTCGGCGTACTCGAACTCGGGCGTCCAGAACAGCGCGTCGAACGGGCAGACCTCGATGCAGATGCCGCAGTACATGCAGAGCGAGAAGTCGATGTCGAACTGGTCGAGCACGTTGCGCTGCCGGGGCCGGGCGCGCGCCCGCGGGACGGCGACCTCTCCTTGTGCGAGTCGATGTAGATGCACCAGTCGGGGCACTCGCGGGCGCAGAGCATGCAGACCGTGCAGTTCTCCTCGAGCAGCGCGATCACGCCACGCGAGCGCGGCGGCAGGTCGGGCTTCGCGTCCGGGTACTGCTGGGTGTGGGCACGCCGGGTCATCGTCTTCAGCGTGACGGCGAGCCCCTTCGCCAGCCCCGCCCCGGGATGCCCCTCATGACCGGCCATCCTTCCGTGCGCCACGGCCCGTGACCAGCCGCCGCGTCACGTCGCGACCTTCACGACCGCGGTGAGCACCAGCTGGGCCAGCGCCACCGGCACCAGCACCAGCCAGCAGAGCCGCTGCAGCTGGTCCTCGCGCAGCCGCGGGATACGCGACCCGGAGCCAGATCACCACGAACGACGACGGCGAACACCTTGACCAGGGTCCACAGCCAGCCGAGCTGGTCGTCCAGGAACGGGCCCTTCCAGCCGCCGAGGAACAGCACGGTGGTCAGCGCGGAGATCACCACGATGCCGACGTACTCGGCGAGCAGGAAGAACGCGAACCGCAGCCCGGTGTACTCGGTCAGGTAGCCGAAGACCAGCTCGGAGTCGGCGATCGGCATGTCGAACGGGGGCCGCCGGATCTCGGCCAGCCCGGCCACGAAGAAGACCACCATGGCCGGCGCCTGCCAGAGCAGCCACCACGGCCGCCACGCCTCGACGATGCCGCTGCAGCGAGCAGCGTGCCGGCGGCCATCGCCACGCTCGCGGCGGCCAGCACGAACGGCAGCTCGTAGCCGAGCAGCTGGGCCGCGCCGCGCAGGCCGCCGAGCAGGCTGTACTTGTTGCCGTCGCCCACGCGGCCATCAGCACTGCCGACCACGCCGACGCCGACGACCGCCAGCACGAAGAACAGCCCGATGTCGAGCGTCTGGCGCCGACCAGGTCCCGGGCCGAGCGGGAGCAGCCAGCAAGACCAGCAGGTACGGCAGCAGCGCCGACCACCGGCGCGAGCCGGAACACCTGCTTGTCGGCGTCGGCCGGGGTGATGTCTTCCTTCTGCACGAACTTCACGCCGTCGGCGACGAGCTGCGCCCAGCCGTGGAAGCCGCCGGCGTACATCGGGCCGAGCCGGCCCTGCATGTGCGCCATCACCTTGTGTTCGATCTGCCCGACCAGCAGCGGCAGCACCAGGAACGCGGCGAGCGCGGCCACGACCCGCAGCACGACCTCCAGCCAGAGCGGCATCAGCGCGCACCGCCCTCGGGCTCGGCGGTCGGCTTGTCGACGGGCTCGGCGGGGGCCTCGGGCACGGCGGTCGGCTCGGCGGCCGGCTTGTCGACGGGCTCAGCGGGGGCCTCGGGCACGGCGGTCGGCTCGGCCGCGGGCGGCGTCTCGGCCAGGGCGGGTGGCACGGCACGGGCGGGCCGGTCGCCGGGCGGGGTGCGCCGGGCCGGCCGCTCCCGCGCCGGGCGCTCGGGCTCGGGCGGGTTCTTGCCGGCGTCCGGGCCCCACTCGTTCGGGTCGGGCACGCCGGGCGGGCGGATCTGCGGCGGCTCGGTGCGCCGCTCTCGCTCTCCCCCGGCTCCTTCGCGCCCGGCCACGCCTTCGCGACCCGGGCGGCCAGCACGAACTCCTTGCGCAGCGGGTTGCCCTCGAACTCGTGCGGCAGCAGCAGCTTCTTCAGGTCGGGGTGGCCGTCGAAGCCGATGCCGAACATCTCGAACGTCTCCCGCTCGTGCCAGGCCGCGCCGGGAAAGACCGGGACCAGACTCGCGAGCGCGCCGGCGGTCGCGCGGCACCACGGTCCGCAGCAGCACGCCGTGCCGGAGCGGCACCGACCACAGGTGCGCGACCACGCCGAAGCCGGCCTCGCCCTCGTCGACGCCGCTGAGCCAGTCGAAGAACGTGAGCGTCAGCCCGGCGTCGTCGCGGGCGCTCCGGGCCGCCGCGACCCAGTGCGAGCTCGGCACGTCCACACAGGCCCTGGCGTAGCGGTCGCCGACGGAGACGCTGGCCTCGCCGGCACCCACCAGCTCGACCAGGCGCGGTCCGATCTCCTCCGGGGTCACGACCGGAATCCTAGGCGGTAGGCACCGTCGGCCTCCCGAAGTGGGCGACATCTTCGCGGCCAGCGCGGGAAGATGTCGCCCACTCCCGGCGTGTCAGACCGGCCGGGCGACCCTGGTGATCTTCTGCGTGCCGCTCGCGACGGCGAACGAGGCACCGTGCCGGACCGTGCTGGTGGAGCTCGTCCGGTCGGCCAGGTACCACCAGTCGGTCTGCAGCCGGTCGGGGCGCACGTCCACGATCGAGAAGCCGTGCGAGTCCAGCTCGACGGCCTTGAGGTGCCGGTTGAACGCGCGCAGGCCGCCCTCGGCGATCAGCGAGAGCGACGCGCGGCGCCACCTTGAGGAAGTCGTCCACGTTGTCGCTGGTGACGGACGTGGTCACGAACTCGGTGGCCACGCTCGGCGAGTGGCCCGGGTAGGTCGCCGCGTCGAGCGGGATCTCCGCCGCCCACGAGGAGTGGATGTCGCCGGTGAGGAAGACGGTGTCCTGGACTTCGCCGGTCGACCAGGTGCTGAAGCAGCTCACGACGGTCCACCGCGTACCCGTCCCACTGGTCGGCGTTGACCGCGATGCCGTCCTGGGAGAGGCCGAGCAGCTTGGCGATCGGGCCGAGCAGGTTGTTCGGCACCAGGTCGAGCGAGACCGGCGAGATCATCACCGGGTTGCCGACCAGCTTCCACTGCGACGTGGTGCCGGCCAGGCCGGCGCGGAGCCAGCTCAGCTGCGCCTCGCCGGTGATCGTCCGGTTCGGATCCTCGACGCCGTTCCCGTCCGTCGCCGAGACCTGCTGGGACCGGTAGCTGCGCAGGTCCAGCATGGACAGTTCGGCCAGCCGCCCGAACCGGATCCGCCGATAGATCTGGCCGTCGGCGCCGGACCGCACCGGCATCCACTCCAGGTAGGCGCGCCGGGCGGCGGCGGCCCGGGTCGCGTACGGCCCCTCGGTGGCCGGCTGGTGGTTCTGCGCGCCGCCGCTCCAGGCGTCGTTCGCGGTCTCGTGGTCGTCCCAGGTGATCACCCACGGGTACCGGGCGTGCAGGTTCTGCAGGTCCACGTCGGTCTTGTACTGGGCGTGCCGCTGGCGGTAGTCGGCGAGGCTGACCATCTCGTTCGCCGGCTGGTGCGGCCGGACCGTGACGCCACGGGCGCCGAACCCGCCGACCTGGTACTCGTACAGGTAGTCGCCGAGGTGCAGGATCGCGTCGAGGTCGGTGCGGGCGGCGAGGTGCCGGTACGCGGCGAAGTAGCCGCCCTGCCAGTTCGAGCAGGAGACCACGCCGAACCGCAGGCCCGCCACGGTCGCGTCGTGGGCCGGCGCGGTCCTGGTGCGGCCGACCCCGGAGTACGTGCCGTCCAGGCCGAAGCGGTACCAGTACGCGGTGGCCGGGTCGAGGCCGGTCACGTCCACCTTGACGGTGTGGTCGCGGTCCGGGCCGGTGGTCACGGCGCCGCTCCGCACGATGGCCGCGAACGCGGCGTCGGTGGCGACCTCCCAGCGCACCGACGACCGTCGGGCCGGTGCCGGAGCCGGGACGCGAGTCGGGGGTCGGCGTGACCCGGGTCCAGAGCAGGATGCCGTCCGGTAACGGGTCACCGGAGGCCACCCCGTGCGCGAACTGCGGCGCGCTGGCGGCGAGGGCTCCGCGCACCGCGCTGGCGGGCACCAGGAGCACGCCGCCGGCCACGGCGGAGAGGCGGAGGAACGATCGACGATCGAGCGGCGGCGTCATCATGCGCGCCAAGCTAACGGCCGGTAGGTGGGTGTTCGTGCGTTTTTACGGAGCCGATGACCGCTGATGGGGAGCCGTTTACCCGCGCGCCACCTCCACCCAACGCCCCAATGGCCACCCCTTCGGGCGACATTTTCTCGGTTATAGCCGAGAAAATGTCGCCCAAAGCGGAGGGGGTGGGAGAGAGGGCCGGCGCGTCAGCAGGCGAGGCTGCGGACGACCGGGCGGGCGGCGAGGATGGTCCTGGCCCGCTCCCGAGCCGCGTTGTACTGGTACCAGGGCTCGTCCGGATCGAGGCCCTCGCTGATCCGCGCCAGCGCGCAGGATCGCTGGGGTTCGGGCAGCCGGTCGAGCGCCGGCACGGCGTCGGCGGACAGGCCGGACAGGTACGACACGTCGATCCGCTGGGTGCGATCGAACCGATCGATGTTCCGGTCGGCGATGTAGGCGTCCGGATTCAGGGCGGCCAGCGCGAGGAGCGTGAGCACCCCGGTGCCGACGACCGCCCGAGGCAACCAGGTGGCCCGCAGCGCCACCCCAGCGGCGAGCACCAGCACGAAGACCACACCGAGCCACAACTCCACGGCATGAACGAAGATGCGCAGGCGGGTCACGCCATAGACCTCCTCGTACAGCCACATCCGGCGGAGCGCCGATGCGACGATCACCAGCGCCAGCGCCGAGAGCACGCCGAGCAGCAGCCGGACCAGCAGCCGATCCAACGGCTCCTGCCGCCCCGACTTCCACGCCGCGACCGCGATCACCAGCAGCGTCAGCGCGCTCACCATCAGCAGCTGCCAGAAACCCTGGCGGGCGTAGTCGGCGTAGTCCGGACCGCCGGCCGAGAGCACGTGCCTGTCACCCCCGAAGAGCACGGTGAGCTGCACGATCACGAAGCTCAGGAAGAGCAGGTCGAGCACGGCCACCGGCACGACCCACTCCCAGCGCTGGACCGGGCGGCCGGGCGGCAGCGCGAGCTCGTCGAACGTCGGCGGCTGGTGGGCCAGGTACGCGGCGGCGAGCGCGGCCGCGGTGACCACCCCGAAGATCAGCACCCGCCCGACCAGCGGCGCGACCTCGAACTCCGGAAGCAGGTCGCTGAGCAGGTCGGCGAAGGCCTGGTCGGCGCTGGCGAAGAGCGTGCCGAAGACGACGAGCAGCCCGAGCGTCACCACCGCCACGGCGGCGACCCGTGGGGCCGAGACGTTCCGGCGGGTACCGGCGCTGGCCAGCCCGCGCAGGCTCCAGCCGAACGCCCGCGCCGGCGCGAACCAGGGTGCGAACGCGCCGAACAGCAGCCCGGTCCAGGTCCGGCCGCCGACCAGCGCCAACGCACCGATCACCCACGCCGTCGCCACGCACAGCGCGAAGATCCAGCCGGCGCCGCGCACCGCCCCCACCCCCAGCAGCGCGGAGGCGCACACCGCCGCCGCGAGCTGGTTCACCGACGGCCGGCGCCCGACGACCAGTGCCGCCACCAGCACCGCGATCGCGGTGAGCGCCCATCCGACGCCGACCACGGTCACCCGCAGCGCCACCGCGCCGACCAGCCCCGCGATCAGGGCGGCCACGATCACCGCGGCCGGTGCCAACGCGTCCCGGGACACCGGCCACACCCGCTCCGGCCACAGGCTGAACGGTGGGTAGGGCACCGGCGTCTTCGACGGCTGGTAGGTCGGCACGCCAGCCTGAGCGCCGGCCGGCGGGCCGACGGATGCCCCGGCGTGCGGTGCGCCGGGCGGGCCAGCGGGCGGCGCGATCGGCGCGCCGGCCGGCGGTGCGGGCATCGGGCCAGCGGGCGGCGCGGTGGCCGTCTGCGTCGCGCCGGGAGCCTGGGCGCCGACGGCCGCCGGCTGAGGAGCGCCGGCCGGCGACTTCGCCGGCTGGGCACCAGCAGCCGGCTTGGCACGCAGCGGCCGGCCCGGGACCCGCGGCCGGCTTCGCACCCGCGGCGGGCCTTGAACCGGCGGGTTCTGGTGGGCCGGCGGAAGCCTTGGGCTGTGCTGGGCGCTCGGGCTGTGCTGGGTCGGGCTTCTCGTCGGTCATCGAAGGGCTCCTGTCTTGTTTTTCGGGCAGCAGAAACGGCGGCGCCGCGTTGTGCGGCTCCGCACGGGGTGGGGCAGGTCAGCGGGGTGGCGGCTCGGCCGGCGGCAGGGTGACCCGGATCCGGCAACCCGGTTCCGCGTCGACCACGGCGATCGTGCCGCCGTGCAGGTCGACGGCCCAGCGCGCGATGGCCAGGCCGAGGCCGGTGCCGCCGTCGTGGGAGTTGCCGCCACGGGTGAAACGTTCGAACACGTGACCACGCTCGGCCGGCGGGATGCCCGGCCCCTCGTCGGCCACGTCGAGCACCAGGCCGCCGCCGGTGTTCAGCGCCCTGGCACAGACGCTGATCCGACCACCGAGCGGGCCGTGCCGCACCGCGTTGTCCAGCAGGTTCGCCACCACCTGGTGCAGCCGGGCCTGATCGGCGACGACCGTCAGCCCGGCCGGCTGGACGTCCACGGCGGTCACCACGGACCGGTCGGCGACGGCGGCCTGGCGCACCGCGTCCTCCAGGAACGGCCGGACCGCGAACGACGCGGTGGTCAGCGTGACGGCGCCACCATCGAGTCGGGACAGGTCGAGCAGCTCCGCGACCAGCCGGCCCAGCCGTTCGGTCTGGCTCAGCGCGGTCCGCAACGTGGCCGGGTCGGGCTCGGCGACCCCGTCGACCACGTTCTCCAGCACCGCCTGCAGTGCCGTGATGGGCGTGCGCAGCTCGTGCGAGACGTTGGCGATCAGTTCGCGCCGCTGCTGGTCCACGGCCTCCAGGTCGGCCGCCATCTGGTTGAAGGCCACGGCGAGTTCACCGATCTCGTCCCGTGAGCTGGCCCGGACCCGCCGGCTGTAGTCGCCACGTGCCATCGCCCGGGCGGCGGCCGTCATCTGCCGGAGCGGGGAGGTCATGCCGTGGGCGAGCACCTGGGTCACGGCCAGCGAGACCGCCAGCGCCGCCAGCAGTGCGTACCGGAACTGCCAGCTCGCACCGGTCCAGAACGTGACCCCCGCCGCGACCAGCGACCCGCCCACCAGCACGCCGACCTTGAGCTTGAACGACCGCAGCGGATCGAGCGGCCGGGGCAGCCGGTTGAGCAGGCCGGTGAGCCAGTTCAGCAGCGGGTTCACGGGCGCACGTCCAGCGCGTAGCCGACCCCGTGCACGGTCCGGATCAGGTCGCCGCCGAGCTTGCGGCGCAGCGCCTTGATGTGGGTGTCGATGGTGCGGCTTCCCGCGCCTTCGCCCCAGCCCCAGACTTCGGCCAGCAGGCGATCCCGGGACAGCACCGCACGGGGCCGAGAGGCGAGGCAGACCAGCAGGTCGAACTCCGTACGGGTGAGGTGTACCTCGTCGGTGCCGACGCTGACCCGGCGTTCGACCAGGTTGACCTCCAGCCCGCCGAGCCGGATCGGCGGCTCCGGCTGGGACGCCGACCGCTCGGCCCGGCGCAGCAGGGCGTGCACCCTGGCCACCAGCTCGCGCATGCTGAACGGCTTGCTCAGGTAGTCGTCGGCGCCGACGCCCAGCCCGACCAGCAGGTCCGTCTCACCGTCGCGGGCGGTGAGCATCAGCACGGGCACCGGACGGTCGGCCTGGATCCGCCGGCACACCTCCAGCCCGTCGAAGCCCGGCAGCATGACGTCCAGTACGACCAGGTCGGGCCGGCCGGTGCGGCACGCCTCGACCGCGCTCGGACCGTCGCCCGCGATCTGGACATCGAGGCCCTCGGCTCGCAGTCGCGCGGCGACCGAGTCGGCGATGGTCCGCTCGTCGTCCACCACGAGTACTCGGCGCTGGGTCATGACCAGAATGTATTGGCTGGCCGTGGCGGTACCCGGTGCGGCTTGTGAAGGTTCTGTGGAGATTCCCGCTGGCCGCCGCGCCACCCGCCCCGAGCCCCACCGCTTTGGGCGACATCTTCTCGGTTATAGCCGAGAAGATGTCGCCCAAAGCGCGAGAAGTTGACGTTACGGGCGGACGAGGGGGGCGGTGAGGGACGCGACGTCCCGTTGCTGCGCGCCGGTGCCTGGGCGGGACCCGCCGACCAGCGACACCTGCTCGCCGGCGATCTTGTCCTGCAACCGCAGGATGCCTTGCAACAACGCCTCGGGCCGCGGCGGGCAGCCGGGCACGTACACGTCGACCGGGATCAGCTGGTCGACGCCCTTGGTCACACAGTACGAGTCCCAGTACGGGCCGCCGCAGTTCGAGCAGGAGCCGAACGAGATCACGTACTTCGGCTCGGGCATCTGGTCGTACAGGCGCTTCACGGCCGGCGCCATCTTGTCGGTCACCGTGCCGGAGACCACCATCAGGTCCGCCTGGCGCGGCCCGTGCGCGAACGGGATCACGCCGAACCGGATGAAGTCGTGCCGGGCCATGGACGTGGCGATGAACTCGATCGCGCAGCAGGCCAGCCCGAAGTTGAAGACCCAGAGCGAGTAGCGGCGACCCCAGTTCAGCACGAACTTGATCGGATCCGGCAGCACCGGCCCACCGGCCCTGCGCGTCGGTAGCGGCAGATCCACGCTCATCTCACTGCCTCCGGGTGATCGCCAAATCGCTCTGGCGGCAGCCTAGTACGCTCGCGACGCCGGCTCCCGGGCCACCACCGGAGTGAGATCGGCACTCCTCAGCTGCAACCTTCCGCGCAGGTCGCGCGTGCTATCCATGTCCGGCTGCTTGGGCCGGGTGATCACGGGGGTACCACTTGGCGGGCAACGAGCTGGAGTTCGACCAGTTCTACGCCTCGAACTTCGCCTCGCTCGGCGTACAGCTCTACGCGTACTTCGGCGACCGGGCGGAAGCGCAGGACATCGCCCAGGAGGCGTTCTGCCGAGCGTGGCAACGATGGGCGAAGGTCTCGACCTACGAGGATCCGGTGGCCTGGGTGCGGAAGGTGGCCTGGCGGCTCGCGATCAGCCGCTGGCGGCGCACCAAGACGGCGCTCGCGTTCGTCCGGCGGCAGCGGGAGGAGCACGTGCCGGAGGTCAGTCCGGACCGGGTCGCGCTGGCGGCCGCCCTGGCTACCCTCCCGCCGGCTCAGCGCCGAGCCGTCGTGCTGCACTACCTCGCCGGCCTGCAGATAACCGAAATCGCCGCACAGGAAGGCGTGGCCGAGGGAACCGTCAAGTCCTGGCTGCACCGCGCCAGGGGCGCGTTGGCCACCCGGCTGGCCGAAGAGTCCAACACCAGCGAGGAGGTGGGGCATGTCTGAGCAGCCACCGCTCCACGACCCGATCGCCGACGCGTTCGAGGGATTCCGAGGCGACAGCCTGCCCGCGTTCGTCCCGCCCGGCGCCGATCTGGTGCGCGGCACCGTCCGCCGACGCAAGCAGGCCAGGACGGCCACCGCGGTGGCCTGCGCCGCCGTGATCCTGGCCGGCGCGGGGATCGCGGTCGCGAGCAAGACCGGTCCGATCGACCGGCTGGAGCCCGCCGACCCGCCCAAGACGACCCCCACCCCGGGCACGAGTCGCAGCCTCAGCCCGACGCCGACCCCGAGCAGCACCCCGTCCGCCGACGGGCCGGCGGCCAGCCTGGCCGCGACCAATTGGCGCGATCAGGCCGTTCCGATCACCGGTACGGACGGCTGCCCCGGCGGCACCGTCACCTTCGAGAACGGTGCGGCGACCGTCGGCGGCTACATCTACCGGATCCTGCCGGCCAGCGCGAAGGCGGCGTTCGGTGACCTGGATCAGGACGGCAAGGCCGACGCGGTCCTCGCATTGCAGTGCGGCAATGGCGGTGAGCTGGGCAATTACCTGATCGGCGTCGGCAACTCGACTCCGCAGCCCAGCGCCAGCCCGGGCACCGCCAGCGGCGCGCCCGTGCCCAAGACTCCGCGGTCTGGGCACGGTCGGGACCGAGAACTGGGACGTGATCTTCAAGTCCTACTCCGTCAGCGGTCGGGACGTCGTCGCGACCGTCGAGAGCACGCAGGCGGAGACGAGCCGCGTCCAGACCCGGCGGTACCGCTGGAACGGCAGCCAACTCGTCCAGCGCGACGGCCCGACGTCGTTCCCGGAGGCGACGGCAGAGTTGACGGCGGACAAGTACGACTGGACCACCGCCACGTTGACGATCCCGTTCCGCGGCGCCAGCGCCACCATCGAGCCGAGCAGCCGAAGCTGTCCGCGTAGCACGGTCACGTTCACCGCGGCCAAGGTTCGGACGGCGCCGCGCAGAAGGCGAACTGCGAGTTCTGGATCAGCAAGGTCGGCACCGCGGACCTGAACGGCGACGGCACACCGGACGTGCTGCTCAGGATCGCGGCGGTCCCACTGGGCGGTACCTACATCGACACCGGCACCCGGTGGTACTTCGGCTACACGCTGCGGGCCGGTAAGCCGGCGCTGCTCGGGTTCGTCACCGCCGCGCAACTGCACAGCACGGTGGCGAACCAGCCTGACGTGGTCACGGCCAGCGGTGCCACCGCAGGCACCCGGTCGGTCCGGGTCACGCAGGTGTTCCGGACCGCCGGCCAGGCGAACCAGACCCTGACCCGGACGTTCAGCTGGAACGGTGCCGGCTTCAGCCCGAGCCAGCCGCCGCCGAACCCCCGCGCAGACGCCCGCCCCTAGCCCGAAGCTCTGGGCGACATCTTCACGGCTATGACCGTGAAGATGTCGCCCAAAGTGCGTCGCGGGGCTCGTCGGGTGGCGACTCAGAGCCAGCGCAGGACGCCCTTGCGCCAGGCGTACAGGAGCCCGACGGAGATCAGCGCGACGAAGACGCCCATCTCCACCATCGTCGTGACGCCGAAGCCCGGCCGGTCGAAGATGATCGCCCAGGGGAAGAGGAAGACGCTCTCCACGGCGAACAGCACGTACAGGTACGCGTAGACGTAGTAGCGGATCTGGGCCTGTGCCCAGTCGGCGCCGACCGGGTCGACACCGCATTCGTACGTGGTGAGTTTCGCGATCGAGGGCCGGTGCGGGCGCAACACCCGGTTGGCGGCCATGGCCACCGAGACGAAGCCAATGCCGACCAGCAGCATCAGGCCGAGACTGGCGTACGAACCCAGGTATCCGTCCATCCCGCACCTCCTCCGCCCGCAGCCTAGCGGTGCCGGCCGGGTCGGTCACCGAATAGGTGTGAGTTCGACGTGAAGAATTGCGCAAACGCGTGAATTCGATGTGAGTTTCAAATTCTTTTGATTTCTCGCAACCCGACCATCGAGTGCGGCGTGTTCTCCCCGAAAGCGACAAACAACAACCATTCAGGGAGCACACAATGTCCAGCTTGAAGCGACTCGCACCACGCCTCGCGCTCACCGCCTAATCGTCGCGGCCGCCGTCGAGCGGTGCCGGAGTCGCGTTCGCCAATGCCGGCCACAAGGCCGACGGCGCGAACCGCGCCCAGCGGCCGGACGACAGCGACAGCAGCAGGGCGCCGGCCAGGCCCGCCGCGACACCGCCGGAGCCGAGGGCGAGGTACCAGGGCGGCGACGGCGCGCGGTGCACTGCGCAAGGTCGACTGGAAGAACGCCACGCTGAAGCTGCCCCGACTTCCAGGCCGGCCCGTACTGCGCGGGCGGCTTGTCAAGTTCCGCAACGGCATCGCGGAGACGAAGAACGGCAGCTACCGGATCCTGGCGGGCCGGGCAAGAAGGCTGTCTACGGCCAGCTCACCGGGGACCAGCTCGACGAAGCCGTCCTGCCGGTCGACTGCGGTACACCGAGCGGCGATTACGCCAGCTACCTGATCGGCGTGACCGGCCGGCCCGGCGCGCTGCAGCGTACTCGGCGAGGCGATCAAGACCGAGGACTGGGGCGTCCACGATCACCGGCGCCAGATCACCGGCGGCGAGCGCAGGTCACCGTCAAGGAGCGCTGCGCCGACCATCCGCGCACCCAGGTCCGCGGCTACGCCTGGACCGGCACGAAGTTCCAGCAGGTCAGCGGCCCGACCAAGTTCCCGCCGCCGGTCATCGACGGCACCAACTTCGCGTGGTCGACCGCGACCCTGACGCTCCCGTTCAAGGCCGCCAGCACCACCGTCCAGCCGAGCAACCGATCCTGCCCGCGCGTCACCGTGAAGTTCACCCACGTCAAAGACGGGGTGGGCGCGGTGCAGTCCAGCGCCTGCGAGTACTGGGTGCACCGGATCGCCACCGTGGACCTGAACGGTGACGGCTGCACGGACTCCCTGGTCAAGATCACCGCGACCCCGCGTCGGCACCAGCGACCTGACCACCGGCGCCGAGTGGTACTTCGCCTACACGTTCCGTAACGGCAAGCCCGAGCTGATCAGCTTCGTCACCGCCGCTGGGCTCGACAACGTCAACGACAACGCCCAGCCGGACGTCACGGCGACCTCGGTCCGGGCCAGCATCCGCGAGGTGCGGGTGACCCAGGTGTTCCGCACCCCCGGCAAGCCCAACCAGACCCTGAACCGCACGTTCCGGTGGAGCGGCGGCACCCGGTTCGCCGTGAACATGCCCGCCCCGAACCCGCGTGCCGACCTCGCGCCGTAATTGCAATACGCTTTTGATCTAAACCTGGAGCCCGCCCAGGTGCGGTGATCGCAAGGCGGAGGGACGCCCGGATATTGGGCATATCCGGGCGTCCCGACAACGCAGCGAGCGCCGTGCCTGGGCGGGCCGCTAGATCACCGAAGTGGCGGTGATGATGCCGATACCGATGTGGGTGACGCCGAGCAGGACGGCGGCGGGTTCGAGCTTGGGCTCGTGCACCAGGCTGCGAATGTCGATGCCGACCAGCTTGTCGAAGACGAACGACGCCACGATCTGCGCCGCGATGCCGACCGCCCCGAAGACCAGGGTGGAGAGCAGGCCCTCGACGAGCCGCCCGCCGGAGGCCCAGATCGCCGCGACGACGATCAGCGCCACCGCGAAGACGCCGCAGGCCGCCAGCAGGGTCGCGTTCGGGTTCCGATCGGTGCGGATGATGGTGGTGAGCCGCCCTGGCGTGGCCAGGTCGATGGCGTAGTACCCGGCCACCAGCAGCAGGACGCCGAGTGCGGCGTAGGCGAGAATCGCGCCCGCGCCCCGCGCCAGCGCCTCACCGAAGCCTTCGTCCAGAGCGAGACCGTCCAGAGCGGAGACGAACTCCGCGGCGTGGACCTGCGTCACGACAAACCTTCCTTCTGTAGCGGGGTAGCTGTCCACTGTAGGGCCTGCCGGCAGGGTTTCACCTGGCTATCCGGTGTGGCACGAACGATGAGGTGTCATCGGTGATCAGTCCGGACGTCTCCCGGATGCCCATCCCGGCCGCCTCGTTGCCGACCATCCAGGCGCCGAGCACCGGGTGCTGACCCTCGAAGTCGGGCAGCGCGATGAACTCCTGGTACACGAAACCCTCGGCACCGTAGCCGCCCGCGGTGGCCTGGCTGCCCTGCGGCGTGACGATCTCCATGCTGGCGCCCTCGCGGCCGAGCAGCGGCTTGCGGATGTAGGACAGCAGCGGGCCGGGCGTGTGCAGGTACGCGGGCAGCAGGTTGGGGTGGCCGGGGTGGAGCTCCCAGAGGATCGCCAGCAGCGCCTTGTTCGACAGCAGCATCTTCCAGATCGGCTCGACCCAGGCCATCGTGCCGAGCAGCTCGACCGCGTGGGTGCCGAACGGATCCTGCACGACCCATTCCCACGGGTAGAGCTTGGCGAGCGTGTTGATCTCGCGCTCCTGCAGGTCGAGGAAGCGGCGGCGCTCGTTGTGCCAGCCGATCTCCTCGATGCTGATCGGGATCGCGTTGAGGCCGGCCTGGGTGGCGGTCTCCTGGAGGTAGGCGATCGTCATCACCTCCTCGCCGGACTCGTCCATGTCGGTCCAGGAGAAGTGCACCGGTCCGGACGGGACGCGCTTGGCGGTGGCCTTCCAGCCCTCGACCAGCCGCTCGTGCAGCGAGTTCCACTGGTCGTCGTCGGGGTAGACGTCCTGCAGCCAGTACCACTGGATGATCGAGCTCTCGACCAGGCTGGTCGGGGTGTCCGCGTTGTACTCCAGCAGCTTCGCCGGCCCGTTCCCGTCGTAGCGCAGGTCGAACCGGCCGAACAGGTACGGGTCGCTGCGCCGCCAGGACGCCTCGATGGCCGGCCACACCCAGGCCGGGATCCCGAAGTCGGCATAGCGGTTCGCGCTGATCACGTACTCGACGGCCTTGAGGCACATGTCGTGCAGCAGTTCGACGTCCGCCTCGATGGAGAGGATCTCGTCCATGTCGAAGACGTAGTGGACCGACTCGTCCCAGTAGGGCCGCGTCAGGTCCTCGGGGTGGGAGGTCTCGTGATACGACAGGCCCTGCGCTTCGACCAGCGCCGGCCAGCCGTCCCGTGGCGTCGAGTGCTCGCGGCGCACGTCGGATACCTCCTGGTAGAAGACTGCGCGGAGCATACCGACGGCCCGCCATCGGATCCCCGGAGCCCGGTCTGCTGACATGCGCTTTGGGCGACATTTTCGGTGCTATAGCACTGAAGATGTCGCCCAAAGCGCGAGGTGGGGCAGTGCGGGGGCGGCGCGCAACTGCCTACGGCTCGTCGGTTTCGCCGAACATGCCGTCCAGCTCGGCGCGGAGCTTGCCGGTCAGGTGCGTCTCGGCGACCACCTGCAGGCACTGCTGCACCAGCACCTCGGTGGTCCAGCTCTGCGGGTCGACGGCGGCGGTGAGCCGGCCGAGCATCCAGATGTCGGCGAGGAGCCGGGAACTGCGGTCGGTGATGTTGCCCAGGTCGTGCAGGGCGTTGTCGCCCCACGGCTGCGGTGACGTCTCGACCAGCCGTTCCAGCGCGCCGGACACCTCGCGGGTGGCGTCCGCGTCGAAGCTGCCGATCGTGCTGCGCGACGGTCTCCCTGGCGTACTGCACCGCGAGCACGGCGGTGCTCAGCGCGGCGGTCCTGGCCTGCCCGTAGGAGAGCGGGGCGGGATCGCGCGCCAACATTGCCTCGCGCGCCCGCAGCTCCGTGAGCAGCCGAGCGAGCCGCTGCCGCGTCGTGCCGAGTAGTTCGTCCCGGGCTGACTCATCCGAGGTCATCAAAACGCGGCCTTCCCTGCCGGCGGCCCTGAAGGGCGTCCGCCAACGGCCGTTCCGGTTGGCCACGCCTGCCGGTTCCATCAGACCCGAGGCGGACCGGACGGCGCTACCCCGACACGGACGCCGTCGACTCGGTCGTTGGGCCAGCAATCCCCAATCGGCACACCGTTTTCGCGCCGATCAGGTAGGGCCCGCCCGCGCGCTCAGCTGCCGCTGGAGGACCGGCCGCCGAAGCCGCCGCGCTGGAGGGTCTTGCCCTTCGCGGTGGTGATCTTGGCGCCCTTGGGCTTGATGGTGCTGCCGCCGAGGACCTTCGATCCGGATCGGTTGCCGCCGTAGTACCAGTAGTAACCGCCGGCGTGCGACGAGCGGTAGTCGTCGTCATCGTCGCAGTTGTCTTCGTCGACGACCTGGTACGAGCCGTCCGACTGGTAGCTGTCCTGCTCGACGCAGTACGCCTCGACTTCTCGCCGTCATCGCTGCTGCCGCAGGCCACGAGCGTGAGCGAGAGCGCTCCCAGCATCCCGAGCCGCACCGCACGCGAACTCATGCGGCGAGCCTTCTGCGCAGTCATCTCGTTCGGTCCCCTGTCACCCACTGGATTAGCGACCGAGTGTAGCTCCGGCCTCCCAGTGTTCCGCCGGAGAACGGTTGCGTTACGGGACCGCGTCCTGGCGGTCAGGCGCCGAAAGCAGTCGTATCCTCGCAGCGTCCCGTCGATCTGTCCGGATCCGACCGCACCCTGGGAGCCCCGATGAGTGCCCGCCGCCTCGCCGCCGTCGCCGTATCGCCGCCCTGCTCGGCGGCACGGCCTGCTCGCCGGCCGAGGAGACCAAACCGAAGGCCGATGCCAGCTGCGAGAAGGACAAGCTCACCCTGGTCACGAAGGGCAAGCTGACCATCGGCACGGACAAGCCGGCCTACGCGCCGTGGTTCGTGGACGACACCCCCAGCAACGGCAAGGGCTTCGAGAGCGCGGTCGCGTACGCCGTGGCCAAGAAGCTCGGGTTCGGCACGGACGAGGTCGTGTGGGCCGTGGTGCCGTTCAACAACGCGATCGCGCCGGGGGCGAAGCAGTTCGACTTCGACCTCAATCAGGTGTCGATCAGCCCGGCAGCGCAAGGGCGCCGTCGACTTCTCCAGCGGGTACTACGAGGTACGGCAGGCGCTCATCGCGCTGAAGACCTCGAAGATCGCCGGCGCCACCTCGGTCGCCGAGCTCAAGGACGCGAAGCTCGGCGCGCAGGTCGGCACCACCAGCTTCGACCTGATCGTCGAGGAGATCGCGCCCAGCAAGGAGCCCGCGATCTACCCGAAGAACGACCTGGCCAAGGCCGCGCTGAAGAACGGCCAGGTGGACGGCATCGTGGTCGATCTGCCGACCGCGTTCTTCATCACCTCGGCCGAGATACCGGAGGCGAAGATCGTCGGTCAGTTCGCCAAGAACGCCGGCATCGCCGAGGAGTTCGGCGCGGTGCTGGACAAGGGCAGCCCGCTCACCAACTGCGTCAGCAAGGCCGTCGACGCGCTCAAGGCGGACGGCACGCTGGCCCAGATCGAGAAGCAGTGGCTGGCCGAGGCCGGCGCGCCCGTCCTGAAGTGAACAGCGCAGGAATGACCGCGTGAGCACGCCAGGGCCGGCCGCGGTGCCGGCCGCCGCCGAGACGCCGTACGTGAAGTCGGATCGCCAGCTGGCCCGGGAGCGGTTCCGGCGCCGGGCCACCGTGCGGTCGGCCGCGATCGCCGCGGTCAGCACGATCGTGGTCGCGGTGGTGTTGGTCCTGGTCGTGACCGGTTCGCCGGGCTGGCCACGGGTCCGGGAGACGTTCCTCAGCCTGGACGACGCCCGGCTGTCGTTCCCGGCGATCCTGAAAGGGCTCTGGCTCAACCTCCGGATCCTGGTGATCTGCGGCGCGCTGATCCTGGTGTTCGGGCTGGTGCTGGCGCTGATGCGGACCCTGCGCGGGCCGGTGTTCTTCCCGGTGCGGCTGCTGGCCACGGTGTACACGGACTTCTTCCGTGGCCTGCCGCTGTTGATCTGCCTGCTCGTGCTGGCCTACGGGGTGCCGGCGCTGCGACTGCAGGGCGTGACCACGAACGGCACCTACCTCGGCGGCGCCGCGCTGGTGCTGACCTACTCGGCGTACGTGGCCGAGGTGTTCCGGGCCGGGATCGAGTCGGTGCACCCGAGCCAGCGCGCGGCGGCCCGCTCGCTCGGCCTCACCGCGACCCAGACGCTGCGCCGGGTGGTGCTGCCGCAGGCCGTCCGCCGCGTCATTCCGCCGCTGCTCAACGACCTGGTGTCGCTGCAGAAGGACACCGGCCTGGTCTCGATCGTCGGCGTGGTGGACGCCGTGTACGCGGCCCAGATCTACACCGGCCGCACCTTCAACTACACGTCCTACCTGGTGGCCGCCGCGCTCTTCATCGCGCTGACGATCCCGATGACCCGGCTGACCGACTGGGTGACGTACCGGATGAACCGGAGGCAGAGCGCATGACCAGCGTGCTGCGGGTCGAAGGCGCTGCGGAAGATGTTCGGATCGAACATCGTCCTGCACGACGTGGACCTGGAGGTTCCGCCACATACCGTGACGGCGCTTGATCGGCTCCTCCGGCTCCGGCAAGTCGACGCTGCTGCGCTGCGTGAACCTGCTGGAGGAGATCGACGACGGCGCGGTCTTCCTGGACGGCGAGGAGATCACCGCGCCGGGCGTCGACGCCGACCGGGTCCGGCGCCGGATCGGCGTGGTGTTCCAGGCCTACAACCTGTTCCCGCACCTGACCGTGCTGGCCAACGTGGTGCTGGCGCCGCGGTTGGCGCACGGGGTGTCCAGGCGTGACGCCGAGGAGAAGGCCCGCGAGACGCTGGACCGGTTCGGCCTGCTGGACAAGGCCGGCGAGTACCCCGACCGGCTCTCCGGCGGCCAGCAGCAGCGGGTGGCGATCGTGCGTGCGCTGGTCACGGCGCCGCGGTTGTTGCTGCTGGACGAGGTCACGTCCGCGCTCGACCCCGAGCTGGTCGGCGAGGTGCTGAACGTGGTCCGGGATCTCAAGACGGCCGGCATGACGATGGTGCTGGCCACCCACGAGATGGGCTTCGCCCGCCAAGTCGCCGACCAGGTCTGTTTCCTCGACGGCGGCGTGGTGCTGGAACGGGGCACCGCCGAGGAGGTCTTCACCGCGCCGCAGCGGGAGCGCACCCAGCGCTTCCTCCGCCGGGTCACCGAGGCCGGCCGGCTCTAGGAACCGTCAATAGGGCGTTGGACGGGGCCGGCCGATCGCGCCGAGGTCCGCCACCACCTGCGGGTTTCCCGCAAATTCAGTGAAAGCGCAGTCACCGGCAGCAGGCAGGCAGTCCCGTTGGCAATGGTGTTCAGCGCGGCACCGTCCTCGGGGCGGTGTCGCAACGAACCCTGGCAGCAAGCCGGGCAACGCAGAGGAAGGCTCCACGACATGCGCGGCCTCACCGCACACGGGTTCACCAAGGCCTGGCCGGCAGCGAGCTATGTCTTCTACACCGAGACGTTCCGAGCGACCGTGCTCAACCACCTGAACCAAGTGGTCACCACCCGGTATGGAACCTGCACCCGGGATCTGCGGACCGTCGTGACGATGACCTGAGACAGCGCGCGGGGGACAATCACCACCGGGCGCGCGGCCGGCTCGGGGTACGGCAACTCGGCGATCAAGATCGAGTATGTGAGCACGGTCACGGGCCAGCGGAGCGCCGATTCGCCCGGATTCATCAAGCATCCCAACGGCACGCCGGACTTCGCGCACCGACTGACCCCGACCGCCGGCGCGTGGACGGACACCGCCTTCGACAGCCCTGAATCGGGCGAGTGGTACTACAAGTCCCATCTACTCGACGTGACCGTCAGCTCGTGGGTTTCCACGCTGGGACGGGATGTGATCATCGGCCGGGGCAGGGCATTCTGCGAGTATCCCGCGCCGACGCGCTGACCTCGCACTTCCGGTCCGTCGCGCCTCGCACCGACTTCGGTGCGGGGCGTGGCGGCTTGCGCTAGTCACACTGGGTAGTCGAATTCGGCCCCGACCAGGGCAAATTTCGCGGGAATGTGTGTCGGAAATCTGCCGGACGGGGTATTCCCTACTACGGCTACCGATCGAATGATGGGAGGTTGGCCAGGTGCCTGGGTGCGGAGGCAGCCGGCTGCGTAACGTACCAAGCGGCCGTCAGCCACCTGACGCGCCGACGTAACATCGAAGTGACGAACGTGCGAGCCCACCCCACCTGGGGTTCGCAAAGGAGGTCAGCGGAGTGAGCAAGCAGGTCCAACAGCTGGACCGCGTGGTGATCCGATTCGCTGGTGACTCTGGTGACGGTATGCAGTTGACCGGTGACCGATTCACCTCCGAGACCGCCTCTTTCGGCAACGACCTGAGCACGTTGCCGAACTTCCCCGCCGAGATCCGCGCACCTCAGGGCACCCTCCTCGGCGTCTCGAGCTTCCAGCTCCACTTCGCCGACCACGACATCATGACCCCGGGTGATCGGCCGGACGTGCTGGTCGCGATGAACCCGGCGGCGCTCAAGGCCAACATCGCCGACATGCCCCGCGGCGGCACGATCATCGTGGACAGCCACGACTTCACCAAGCGGGCCCTGGCCAAGGTCGGCTACGCGGAGAACCCGCTGGAAGACGGCTCGCTGGAGGCCTACCAGCTGCACGCGGTCGACCTCACCGACATGACCCTCCAGGCGCTGGACGGGTCCGGTTTGTCCCGGAAGGATGCCGGCCGGGCGAAGAACATGTTCGCGCTCGGGCTGCTGTCCTGGATGTACAGCCGGCCGACCGAGGGCACGATCGCGTTCCTGAAGAAGAAGTTCGCGACGCAAGCCCGACGATCGCCGACGCGAACGTCACGGCGTTCAAGGCGGGCTGGAACTTCGGCGAGACCACCGAGTCGTTCGGGGTCTCCTACGAGGTGAAGCCGGCCGTCATGCCGGCCGGCGAGTACCGGAACATCACCGGCAACACCGCGCTGTCGTACGGGCTGGTCGCCGCGTCGCAGCGGTCCGGGCTGCCGCTCTTCCTGGGCGCGTACCCGATCACGCCGGCCAGCGACATCCTGCACGAGCTGTCCAAGCACAAGCGGTTCGGCGTGCGCACGTTCCAGGCCGAGGACGAGATCGCCGGCATCGGTGCCGCCCTCGGTGCGGCGTTCGGCGGCGCGCTCGCCGTGACGACCACGTCCGGGCCCGGCGTCGCGCTCAAGTCCGAGACGATCGGCCTTGCGGTCTCGCTCGAGCTGCCGCTGGTCATCGTCGACGTGCAGCGCGGTGGCCCGTCGACCGGCCTGCCGACCAAGACCGAGCAGTCCGACCTGCTGCAGGCGATGTACGGCCGCAACGGCGAGGCGCCGATGCCGATCGTGGCGCCGCGCTCGCCGGCCGACTGCTTCGACGCGGCGATGGAGGCCTGCCGGATCGCGCTCGCCTACCGGACCCCGGTGATGCTGCTGTCGGACGGCTACCTGGCCAACGGCTCCGAGCCGTGGCTGCTGCCGGACGTGGCCGACCTGCCGGACCTGCGGGTCGAGTTCGCGACCGAGCTGAACCACACCAAGGCCGACGGCACCGAGGAGTTCTGGCCGTACCTGCGCGACCCCGAGACCCTGGCCCGCCCGTGGGCCGTGCCGGGCACCCCGGGGCTGGAGCACCGGGTCGGCGGCCTGGAGAAGGGCGACGGGCACGGCGGCATCTCCTACGACCCCGCCAACCACGACCTGATGGTGCGCACCCGCCAGGCCAAGATCGACGGCGTCGCCCGCACGATCCCGACGCTGGAGGTCGACGACCCGTCCGGCCAGGCCCGCGTGCTGGTGCTGGGCTGGGGCTCGACCTACGGCCCGATCGGCGCGGCCTGCCGCCGGGTCCGGCGGACCGGGCGGCACGATCGCCCAGGCGCACCTGCGCCACCTGAACCCGTTCCCGGCCAACCTCGGCGACGTGCTCGCCAGCTACGACACCGTGCTGATCCCCGAGATGAACCTCGGTCAGCTCGCCGGGCTGATCCGGGCCAAGTACCTCGTCGACGCGGTCGCTTACAACCAGGTGCGCGGGCTGCCGTTCCGGGCCGAAGAGCTCGCCGGCGTGATCACCGATCTGATCAACGACGCAAACGGGGCGTGAGGAACATATGACTGACACCGTGGAGACTCCCACCGCAGCCGGGGCCGCCGTCGATCTGGGCATCCCCTCCCTCGAGCTGGTCCCGAAGACCGACGTGCCACAGCGCACCGCCGACTTCAAGACCGACCAGGAAGTGCGCTGGTGCCCCGGCTGCGGCGACTACGCGATCCTGGCCGCCGTGCAGGGCTTCCTGCCGCGAGCTCGGGCTCAAGCGCGAGAACATCGTGTTCGTCTCCGGCATCGGCTGCTCGTCGCGGTTCCCGTACTACCTCGACACGTACGGCATGCACTCGATCCACGGGCGCGCGCCGGCCATCGCGACCGGCCTGTCCTCGTCCCGCCCGGACCTGTCGGTCTGGGTCGTCACCGGCGACGGCGACGCGCTCTCGATCGGCGGCAACCACCTGATCCACGCGCTGCGCCGCAACGTCAACCTCAAGATCCTGCTGTTCAACAACCGGATCTACGGGCTGACCAAGGGCCAGTACTCGCCCACCTCCGAGGTCGGCAAGATCACCAAGTCGACCCCGATGGGCTCGCTGGACTTCCCGTTCAACCCGGTCTCGCTCGCCCTCGGCGCGGAGGCCACCTTCGTCGCCCGCACCATCGACTCCGACCGCAAGCACCTCACCTCGGTGCTGCGCGCCGCCGCCGAGCACTCCGGCACCGCGCTGGTGGAGATCTACCAGAACTGCAACATCTTCAACGACGGCGCGTTCGAGCCGCTCAAGGACAACGCCACCAGGGACGACTGGATGGTGCGGATGGAGCACGGCGAGCCGCTCCGGTTCGGCACCGACGGCAGCCGCGGCGTCATCCGTGACCCGAAGACCGGCGTGTTCTCCGTGGCGGACGTCGCCGAGGTCGGCACCGACGCGCTGGTCGTGCACGACGCGCACCTCGAGGACCCCTCGTACGCGTTCGCCCTGTCCCGGCTGGCCAGCCAGGACCTGCGGTACACGCCGATCGGTGTCTTCCGCGCGGTCGACCGGCCCACCTACGACGAGCTGATGACCAACCAGGTCGAGACCGCCCAGGAGGCGAGCTCCGCCGACAGCGCGGCCGAGCTGTCCGCCCTGCTCCGCGGCAACGACACCTGGACCGTCGCCTGCACCCGCTGACCACGCTTTGGGCGACATCTTCAGTGCTATAGCACTGAAGATGTCGCCCAAACCGCGTTGAAGGGGGCGGTTCAGCTGGCGCGGCAGTCGACCCTGACCTGGCCGGAGCCGGCGTGGCCGCCCCGGTTGCCGCCGCGATTGAGAAGCTGCACGGCGATCACGCCGTCCCGCAGCGGGCGGGCACCGGTGCCGACCCAGCGGCCCTGGTTCGCGACCTGGTCGATGGTGAAGCTGCCCGCGTCGGCCAGCCGGCTCCCGGTGAGCACGGCGTAGGACGCGGGCCGCGCGGTGACGTCACCGGACGCCTGTGCCTTCGGTACGAAGACCGAGATCGCACAGTTGCCCTGCTGCACGGCACCCGTCCGGAACCACCACAGGCTGTAGGCGCTGCTGCGCGACTCCCCGGTCATCGGCACCGCGTGGAACGCGCCGGCGCACCCGTCGCCGGTCCAACCGCCAGCGTTGCGAAGGTAGGAGGTGGACCCGCTGGCACGCGGGGCGCTGCGCCCGTCGCCGCCGTACCGGCCGTAGCTCCGGCTCCCGTCCCTGTCGCCATAGCGGGACCGTCGGCCACGGCCATCGTCGCCACCACCGCCACCGCCACGGTTTCCGCCGACACGCTGGTATCCCCGGCTGGCGTCCTGCGGGCACTGCTCACCGGCCACCGCCGCGTAGGTGGACCGACCGGCCCTGGGTGCGGACGCGGCAGGCGGCGCACCGGGCCAGGGGCGCTGCGGGTAGGCACCGCCGGGCCAGCCGCCCGGAGCGGGACCACCCGGCATCGGGCCGCCGGGCATCATCGGACCGCCGGGCCTCGGGCCACCCGGCGTCGGACCGCCCGGCGTCCGTCCCGGGCGTCGAGCCGCCGGGCTTCGGCCGGCCGGGAGCGGCATCGCCAGGCTTCGACCGGCCAGGGCCAGCGCCGCCGGGGTCGGGTAGCCGGCTTCGTTACGCCAGGGCCAGAGTCAGCCGGCACCCGGAGCCGGCGGGATCGAGGGCTTCGGCAGCGACTCGTCCTCGTCGCGGGGCCGACCAGCAGATGGATGCTCGGCGACTCGCTCTCCGACGGATCGCGGCGAGGAGCGGCCGCTGGCGTAGTCGAGCCACCACGGCGTGGCCGCCTTCCGCCCGACGTGGCCGGCCCGGCACCGCGCACGACGGCCAGCGACCCGGCCGCCACGAGCACGATGCCGATGCCGACCGGGCCATGCGCACCGGCCGCGAACGATCCCGCACCCAGCTCCAAAAAGTGCGAATCAGTACAACCCAGCCCGGCGCAGACTTCACCCGCGCATGCCGCCGCCCCACAGCCCCCACCCCTTTCCCCCCAAGCTTCGCGAACGTATCGCGCCGGGGGCTGGCATGAGCTAAGGAGGGAAAGCCGGAATATCAGCTGGATTTAAGATCGACACGCCGATCGCTTCGAAACGCCGTTGACCTGCGATTGCGCGGCACGGCCGAGGCCAAGCTCGCCTACCCGTAGGGTCTGAATGTGACGGATCAGCGTCGTGGCCTGGTATTCGGCCTTCTCCGCCTACTTCCTGTGGGGCCTGTTTCCGCTCTACTTTCGCCTGCTGAGACCGGCCGGCGCGGTGGAGATCCTGGCCCACCGGATGCTCTGGTCCTTCGTGTTCGTGCTGCTCGCGCTGGCGGTTCTCCGGCGCTGGAGCTGGTTCCGCGAGTTGGCGCGGCGGCCGAAGGTGTTCGCGCTCCTCGCCGTGGCCGCCGTGCTGATCTCGGTGAACTGGGGCGTCTACATCTACGGCGTCAACACCGATCGGGTGGTCGAGACGTCGCTCGGCTACTTCATCAACCCGCTGGTCTCCGTGCTGCTCGGCGTCGTGGTGCTACGCGAGCGGCTGCGGCCGGGCCAGTGGGTGGCGGTCGGGATCGGTGCGACGGCCGTGCTCGTGCTGACCGTCGACTACGGCCGGCCGCCGTGGATCGCGTTCGTGCTGGCGGGCAGCTTCGGCACCTACGGGCTGCTCAAGAAGACCGCCGGCGCGCCGGCCGCCGAGGGTCTGGCGGTCGAGTCGGGCGTGCTGGCGCCGCTCGCGCTCGGCTACCTGTGCTGGCTCGAGTCCAGCGGCGACGCCGCGCTCGGGCACGTCTCGGCCGGTCACACGGCGTCTGCTGATCAGCGCCGGCGTGATCACCGCGGTGCCGCTGCTGCTCTTCGCCGGCGCCGCCAACCGGGTGCCGCTGACCACGATGGGCGTGATGCAGTACCTGACGCCCACGATGCAGTTCGCGATCGGCGTGCTCGTGCTGCACGAGTCGATGCCGCCGGCCCGGCTGGCCGGCTTCGCGCTGGTCTGGCTCGCGCTGGTGGTCTTCACGTTCGACGGGCTGCGCAACCATCGCCGCCAGCTCGCGCGGTCCGCCGAAGCCATCTGCTAGCCCGCTCCTGCCAGCACTTTGGGCGACATCTTCGGTGCTATGACACCGAAGATGTCGCCCAGAACGGCAACAGCGGATCTGGAACATTGTGGCTTGCCAGAAACAGCGTTACTCTCGAACGCATGACGCTCTGGACGCTGCTCGACCACTCCGCCTCCACCGCGCTCGACCTCCAGTTCGACGCCGCCGGAACGCTCCGGGCCCCGCTCGGCAGCACCCCGCTCGGCTGGGAGCGCAAGCCGCACGGCTGGTGCCGCGAGCACGCCTGTGTCCCGGCCCTGGCCGCCGCGCCGCTGGAGACCGAGGACGGGCTCGACCTGCTGGGCTTCGCCGCCCTGACCGGCCTCGCCGTCGCCGTCGACCGCGACGAGAGGGTCATCGCCACCGGTCCGGGCGCCGCGGCGCTCACGGCCGGGCTGGCCACCGGGGAGGCGCCGGACTTCACCCTCGCCACGGTCGAGGGCACACCGTGGTCGCTGCGTGAGGCCCGCGGGCAGAAGGTGGCGCTGGTCTTCTGGGCGTCGTGGTGCGGCTGCCGCTGGGATCTGCCCGAGTGGGAGAAGCACCATCGGGCGCTGGCCGGGAACGACTTCACCGTGGTGAGCGTGGCGCTCGACCGCCGTCCCGCCGACGCCGCGCCGTGGATCGCCGAGGCCGACGTCACGCATCCGGCGCTGGTCGACGCCGGGGGTGCGGTGGCCGCGCTCTATCACGTGGTGAACGTGCCGACCGTGGTCTGGATCGACGAGCGGGGCCGGATCGCGCGGCCACAGGACTCGCAGACCGCCAGCGACCGGTTCCGGGACTGGAACGGCATCAACTCGGCCCACGCGCTGGCCACGCTGTACCGCTGGGTGCGCGAGGACGACGCCGGCCTCAGCGCCGACGAGGTCCGGCAGCACCTCCGGTTGCCGACCGAGGACGACCAGCGCGCCCGGGTCGAGACCGACCTCGCGGTGTGGCTGCTCTCCGTCGGCCGCACCGAGGCGGCCGAGCGGCACTTCGCGCTGGCCGCCGAGTTCGCGCCGCAGAACGTGGCGCTCCGCCGGGGCAGCATGCCGCTCCGCGGGATCGACTCGTTCGGCCCGGAGTACTTCAAGCTCGCGCAGGAGTTCGCCGAGGCCGGCGCGGCCCTGCAGCGACCCCTCCCCGACTGGCATCATGAGGCCCGATGACCGCCGACCCCAGCCGCTACCAACTCGCTCAGCAGGAGAGCCAGGACGCGTTGCGGCGCACCGTGTTGGACACCGCCAGCGAGCTGCTCGTGGCGGAGGGCCCGCAGGCGCTCACGATGCGCCGGCTGGCCGGCGCGATGGGCTGCTCCACGACCGTGCTCTACACGATGTTCGGCGCCAAGGACGGGATCGCCGACGCGCTGTTCCGGGAGGGGTTCGAGCGGCTGCGCCGGCGTCTGGAGGCGGTGCCGGCCGACCTGCCGCCGATGGAGCGGCTCCGCGGCATCGGCGTGGCGTACCGGGAGAACGCGCTGGCCGAGCGCTCGTACTACGGCGTGATGTTCGAGCAGGCGCTGCCCGGCTACCGGCCGCCGCCCGAGTCGCTCGCGCTGTCCAGGGCCAGCCTCGCGGTGCTCACCGAGACGGTCGAGGCGTGCATCGCGGCCGGCGCCCTCCGGCCGGCCGACCCGCAGGAGGTGACCGAGGTGCTCTGGGCCGCCGTGCACGGTGCGGTCAGCCTGGAGCTCGCCGGGCGGTTCCCCGATCTGGAGACCGCGCAGCAGCGGTTCACCACCCTGGCCACCGCCGCCGTCACCGTTTACCGCGCCGGCTGACGCACCCCCCTTGCGGTTCAATTCCGCCCCTCACGGGCGGAATCGAACCGCAACGTCCGGGCCGCCTCCCCACCGCGGGCGGCTTCCCCAGGCCAGCGGCTGCTCCGAGGCAGGTGGCTTTCTCCGGGGTGGGCGGCGCGCGCCGCTCAGCAGTTGCGGTCGTGGCGGATGGTGCTGACCGGGGTGACGGTGGTCTTGCCGTCGACGGTCACCGCGACGACCTTCCAGAACACGGTCCGGTTCGCGGGTAGGCCGCCGACGTTCGCCTGGTAGGTGGCCTCGCCGAGCTTGTTCAACGTGATCCGGCGGTCCGGGTTGGCGTTGTCGCCCCAGAAGAACGTGACCTGCTGGGCGGTGTTGAAGCGGACGAACGCGGTCGCGGTGCCGTTCCACCGGCGCGGGCAGCCCACGGTGGCGTCGGCGAAGAGCGCGTCCACCTGCGCCGGCCGGCCGGTGCCCCCGGACGGCACGGTGCGCGCCGGGACCGGGCGGGTTGGCGTCGCGGTCGGCCGCGGGCGGCTGGCCTTCCGCGTGGGCGACGGCGTGGGGCTCGGCGCCCCCGTGGCCGTCGGGGTCGGCGTGGGCATCGGGCTCCAGTCCAGCGGTGGCGCGGTGACGTCCGAGACCGACGACGCGCTGGGCGCCCCGGCGATCGGCCGCTCTACCGCGCGCTCCCGCGGCTCCGGCCGGAACATGAAGCCGCCGAACGTGACGAGCAGGATCAGCGCCGCCACCGCCGCCCCGGCCGCCAGCACCCAGAACGAGACTCCGCGCCGGCTGCGGCCACGGTCCAGCGGCACCGGGAAGCCGGACCGGCGGAACGGCTCGGCCATCTCCCCGCGTGCGCTCACCCGGCTCGGCACGGTCGCGGCCTTGAACGCCGAGGCGTGCAGGTGCGGCGAGAGGCGGACCGGCGGCAGCGTGCCGAGGACGTGGGTCGCGTGCGTCTCGCCCCGGCTCACGGCGGCGCACGCCCAGCAGGTCGCGCGGTGGATGTCGACCATGTCCTGGATGGCCGGCGGGAAGACGCCGTCCCGCCCGACCAGGAGCACCCGGAGTTCGGCACAGAGGCCGATGGCAGGGTCGGCGGCCCGGACCCGCTCCGCCTCGCTCTGCAACCGCGTCCGGGCGGCACCGACCAGCGCGGCGGCCCGCCGACCCGAGACGCCGAGCACCGCGGCGAGCTGGGCCGGGCCCAGACCGTGCCGGAAGGCAAGATCGAGCACCTCCCGACCGCTCGGGTCGACCGCGGCGAGGGCCTGGCGGATCCACTCCGGACCATCGCGTTCGAACCCGACGACCATTGTGTCGTCGCCGCGGTCCGCGTGCAGCGCGTGGGTCTCCTGGCCGCGGCGGAGCTGGCGCAGGCACTCGTTCCGGGTCAGCGCGTAGAGCCAGGCGCCGAAGAGGTCGGGCTCACCGAGCAGCCCGACCCGGTCCACGGCGACCAGCAGCGCGTCGGTGACCGCGTCCTCGGCGGCCGTACCGTTCTCCAGCAGGCCGACCGCGTAGTCATACAGGCGAGCGGCGTACGCCTCGTACACCGCCATGAATCCGGTGGCCTCCCGGGTGAGTAGCCCCGCCAGGAGCTGCTCGTCGTCCACGACCGTTAGCGGGAAGGTCTCAGTGGCCTGCACGCGGGCGATCCTAGCCAGGGTCGGGTAAACGCCGTTATTCCGGGCGATCCGTCGGATGCGGCGCAGACCCGACCACCACCCTCAGTGCCTCTCCGTCCACTGGGGACACACGTGGCACTGTGGACGGTGGTGATCGCCGGACTGGCTGCCTACGATGGCCCGATGCGCCGCCGGTACCTCCTCAGCAGCGACCGGGTCGGCATCCGCAGACCGTCCGGCCGCGACGCCGACGAGTTCATCGCCCAGGTCAGAGCCAGCCGCGACCTGCACCACCCGTGGCTCACGGCCGCCGACACTCCCGAGCTGTTCACGGCGTACCTGCGCCGGTGCCGGCGACGGGACATGCACGGCTTCCTGATCCACGACCTGGCCGGCGGGGAGCTGCGCGGCTTCGTCAACCTCAGCAACGTGGTCGCCGGCGTGTTCCGATCGGGGTACGTGGGCTACGCCGCGTTCGCGAGCGGCGCGGGCCAGGGCTACCTGTCGGAGGGGCTCGCCCTGGTGGTGCGGTACGCGTTCGAGACCCTCGAGCTGCACCGGCTGGAGGCGAACATCCAGCCGGACAACGCGCCGTCGCTCCGGCTGGCCGAGCGGGTCGGGTTCCACCACGAGGGCTACTCGCCGCGGTACCTCTTCATCGACGGCGCCTGGCGCGACCACGAACGCTGGGCCATCCTCGCCGACTAGCCCCGACAGGCCACCGCTTTGGGCGACATTTTCGGTGCTATAGCACCGAAAATGTCGCCCAAAGCGCCAAAGGAAGTCAGAGGGGGCGGGCGTGCACGACGTCGCCGGCCGCGACCGGCATCGGCTGCCCGCCACCGTCGGGGTCCACCACCAGCCGGCCGTCGGTGTCGACGTCGACCGCCTCGCCGACCAGCGCCTCCCGGCCGGGCAGCTCGACCCGGATTCGCCGGCCCAGGGTGTCGCAGGATTCCACGTACGCCCGGCGCAGGCCGCTCACCTCCGGATCCCCCGCCGCGTCCCGCCAGGACTGGTAGTCCCCGGCCAGGTCGCGCAGGATCGCGCGGAGCAGCGTGTCCCGGTCGGTGCAGGCGGCCGCCTCGATCGCCAGCGAGGTGGCGTCGGCGCGGGGTAGCTCGGCGGCGGTGGTGGTCACGTTCAGTCCGATCCCGAGCACCAGCGCGTCCCCGCTGACCACCTCGGCGAGCAGCCCGGCCGCCTTGCGCCGTGCCGGCCCGAGCAGCAGATCGTTCGGCCACTTCAGCACCGACTCGATCTCCCCGAGCCGGCCCACCGCGCGGGCCAGCGCCACGCCGGCGAGCAGCGGCAGCCAGCCCCAGCGCTGCATCGGGACGCCGTCCGGGCGGAGCAGCACGCTGAACGTGAGCCCGGCGCGCGGCGGCGAGACCCAGCCGCGGTCCAGCCGGCCGCGGCCGCTGTCCTGCTCCTCCGCGACGACGACCAGGCCCTCGGCGGCACCGTCGCGAGCGGCGGCGGCGACGTCGGCGTTGGTCGAGCCGGTCCGCTGCCGGATCTCCAGCGCGGTCCAGAGCCCGCCGGGCCTGATCAGTGCCCGCCGCAGCGGGGCGACGTGCAGCGGCGGACGGTCAAGATCGGAATACACCGCGTCAGCGTACGAGAGGGTCCACCCGAGCCGCCGGCCGGCGCTGGCCGTGACTCGGGCATCACGCGTGGTCAGGGCGGTCGTCGCCTACCGGGACCGTCCGCGCCGAGCGGCACGGGAATACCCGCTGTTCACCGGCGTTACCGCGAACGGCACAGCCGGCGCGCTGACACGGGCACTCGGAAGTACCGGTTCAGAGGTGTGATCTACAACAGGGGCCGGCTCATAGCCGAGCGCATCTGGTTAGGCTACGGCCGACCGAGAGGGGCTTGCCGCATGACGTCCGCCGCGTTGAACCAGCCTGAACCGTCCGAGCCGGATATCCACACCACGGCCGGGAGGCTGGCCGACCTGACCCGCCGGTTCGACGAGGCGGTCCATGCCGGCTCCGCGCGGGCGGTGGAGAAGCAGCACGCCAAGGGCAAGATGACCGCGCGCGAGCGGATCGACGCCCTGCTCGACGAGGGCTCGTTCACCGAGCTCGACGAGCTGGCGCGGCACCGCAGCACCGCGTTCGGCCTGGAGAAGACCCGGCCCTACGGCGACGGCGTGGTGACCGGTTACGGCACCGTCGACGGCCGGCCGATCTGCGTGTTCGCCCAGGACTTCACGGTCTTCGGCGGCAGCCTCGGGGAGGTGTTCGGCGAGAAGATCGTCAAGGTGATGGACCTGGCGATGAAGACCGGCTGCCCGCTGGTCGGCATCAACGACTCCGGCGGCGCCCGGATCCAGGAGGGCGTGGTCTCGCTCGGGCTGTACGGCGAGATCTTCCTGCGCAACGTGCGGGCCAGCGGCGTGATCCCGCAGATCTCGCTGATCATGGGCCCCTGCGCCGGCGGCGCGGTCTACTCCCCGGCGATCACCGACTTCACCGTGATGGTCGACCAGACCTCGCACATGTTCATCACCGGCCCGGACGTGATCAAGACCGTCACCGGCGAGGACGTGGCGTTCGAGGACCTCGGCGGCGCGCGGGCGCACAACACCAAGTCCGGCGTGGCGCACCACATGGCCGGCGACGAAGCGGCCGCGATCGAGTACGTCAAGGGCCTGCTCTCCTACCTGCCGAGCAACAACCTGGACGAGCCGCCGGTCTTCGAGGCCGACATCGCGCTCGAGGTGACCGAGGACGACACCGCGCTCGACACGTTCATCCCGGACTCGGCGAACCAGCCGTACGACATGCACACGGTGATCAACTCGGTGCTGGACGACGGGGACTTCCTGGAGGTCCAGGCCCTGTTCGCGCCGAACATCATCTGCGGCTTCGGCCGGGTCGAGGGCCGCTCGGTCGGCGTGGTCGCGAACCAGCCGATGCAGTTCGCCGGCTGCCTGGACATCGACGCGTCGGAGAAGGCTGCCCGATTCGTCCGTACCTGTGACGCCTTCAACGTGCCCGTGCTGACCTTCGTGGACGTGCCCGGCTTCCTGCCCGGCACCGACCAGGAGTGGGACGGCATCATCCGCCGCGGCGCCAAGCTGATCTACGCGTACGCCGAGGCCACCGTGCCGAAGGTCACCGTGATCACCCGCAAGGCCTACGGCGGCGCCTACGACGTGATGGGCTCCAAGCACCTCGGCGCCGACCTGAACTTCGCCTGGCCGACCGCCCAGATCGCCGTGATGGGCGCCCAGGGCGCGGTCAACATCCTGTACCGCTCCGAGTTGCGCGAGGCGGCCGAGCGCGGCGAGGACACCGCGGCGCTCCGGCAGCAGTTCATCCGGGAGTACGAGGACACCCTCGCCAACCCGTACATCGCCGCCGAGCGCGGCTACGTCGACTCGGTGATCCCGCCGTCGCAGACCCGGATCGCGATCACCCGCGCGCTCCGCGTCCTGCGCGGGAAGCGGGAGACGCTACCGCCCAAGAAGCACGGGAACATTCCACTGTGAACGCGAGGAGCGAGCTTGCGAGCCCCGCAGTCGTGAACGAAGGGCTGGCACTGTGAACGCGAGGAGCGAGCTTGCGAGCCCCATCGCGAGCGTGAGGAGTGAGCCTGCGAGCCCCGCAGTCGCGAGCACGAATCGTGCAGTCGTGAACGAGGGGCCGGCGCTGTGAGCGTTAACGAGCCGGTGCTCCGGCTGGTGCGGGGCGACCCGACGCCCGAGGAACTGGCCGCGCTCGTCGCGGTCCTGGCCGCCCGTTCGACGGGCGCGCCCGACCCCGCCCCGGAGCCACGCTCCCTCTGGCGGGATCACGCGGCACGGCTGCGTGCCCCGCTGCTGCCCGGCGCGGGCTCCTGGCGTGCCTCGGGGCTGCCTCGATGAGTGTGCTCGTCCGGCCGCTCACCCCCAACGACGTCGAGGGTTGCCTGCGGGTGATCGCGTCGCTGCCGCGCTTCTTCGGTACCGCCGAGACCGGCGGCCACAGCATCGAGGACCTTCGGGCCGACGGTGGCCTGGTCGCCGTCGCCCCCGGCGGCGACATCATCGGCTTCGTCACCTGGCGCCGGCACGGCGAAGGCGCCGCCGAGGTGAGCTGGATGGCCGTGCACTCCGCCCTGCGCGGTCGGGGCGTCGGGACCTCGCTGATCCGCCGGCTGGAGTCGTCGCTGCTGGCGCACCGGTTCCGGACCCTCTCCCTGCTCACCTCGGCGTCGTCGCACACCTACCAGCCGACCCGCGCGTTCTGGGAGGCCCGCGGGTTCACCGCGATCCTCACGCTGGACAAGCTCTGGGAGACCGACGCGGCCGTGGTGTACACCAAGATGCTCGAACGGCCGGCCGCCCGATGAGCGGGCCCCGGCTGGTGCTGGCCTCGGCGAGCGGCGCGCGGCTCGAAGCTTCTCCGCTCGGCCGGCTTGGCGCCCGAGGTGATCGTGAGCGGCGTCGACGAGGACGCGGTGACGGCGCCGACCGTGCCGGCGCTCTGCCTGGAACTGGCGTGCCGCAAGGCCCGGGCCGTCGCCGGCACGCTCCCGGCGACCGAGCCGACGCTCGTGATCGGCTGCGACTCGATGCTGGAGTTCGACGGTGTGGCGTACGGCAAGCCGACCGATGCCGCCGACGCCGCCGCCCGCTGGGCGCGGATGGCCGGCCGGTCCGGGGTGCTGCACACCGGGCACAGCGTGATCGACGTGACCACCGGCAAGGACGCCTCGGCCGTGGCCTCGACGACCGTGCGGTTCGGGACACCGGAGCCCGCGGAGCTGGCGGCCTACCTCGCCTCCGGCGAGCCGCTGCACGTGGCCGGCGCGTTCACGCTGGACGGGCTGAGCTCGCCGTTCATCGACGGGATCGACGGCGACCCCGGCAACGTGATCGGGCTGTCGCTGCCGCTGCTGCGCCGGCTGCTCGCCGACCTCGGCGTGCGGATCACCGACCTGTGGACGGCCAAAACAGGCTGACGAGCTGGCGGCTTAGGCTGGCGTCATGTCGCGAACCTCGATCTCGATGACCCCCGAACTGAACGAGTACCTCGTCGCGCACGGCACGCCGCCGGACAAGCTCATGCAGGAGCTGATCGCGGAGACCGCCGAGCTCGGCCGCGCCGCCGGCATGCAGATCTCGCCGGAGCAGGGCACCTTCCTGACGCTGCTGACCCGGCTGCTCGGGGCGCGCTCCGCGGTCGAGGTCGGCACCTTCACCGGCTACTCGTCGCTGTCCATCGCCCGCGGGCTGGCCGAGGGCGGCCAGCTGCTCTGCTGCGACGTCAGCGCGGAGTGGACCGCGGTGGCCCGCCGGTACTGGGACGAGGCCGGCGTCGCCGACCGGATCGAGCTGCGGATCGCGCCGGCCGCCGAGACCCTCCGCGCGCTGCCCGCCGAGGCCACCATCGACCTCGCGTTCGTGGACGCCGACAAGACCGGCTACGTCACGTACTGGGAGGAGCTGGTGCCGCGGGTCCGCCAGGGCGGCGTGCTCCTCATCGACAACGTGCTCTACCACGGCGAGGTGCTCGATCTGGAGCAGGCAAGCGAGTCCGGGCGCGCGATCCACGCCTTCAACGAGCACGCCAAGGCCGACGACCGGGTCGAGCTGGTGATGCTGCCGATCGGTGACGGCCTCACGCTGGCCAGGAAGCGGTGACCAGGGTCCGGCGGCCGGCGCCGATCAGGGCGGCGCCGGCGGACGCCCGAAAGAACTACGCGTCAGTACGCGGACCAGAAGGCGACCCACAGGCCCAGCGCGCCGAGCGCGGCCGCCATGCCCAGCACCACGATCATCCAACGGCCGGCGGTCAGCGGACGCCACGGCGACCGGTAGAGCACCGCGGCGGCGGCCGCCGTGGAGGCCGCGAACATGGTCCCGAGCCACAGGTATCCAGTGGCCGAAGACGTGGCGCCGTCCCGGTCGGTCGACGAGACGGCAGTCGCGAACATGATCGCGTGTAGGACTGCGATACCGAGCGTGGCCAGACCCATCAGCCCGCTGAGCAGTAACGCGCTGACCACCGATCGTGTCATCGGCGTGTCCTCGCCCACGGCACCTCCTTGTGCACAGGGACCGCACCCGGAGCGGACCCGCGACGCACGAGGGTAGGGGCAGCTGCCCCGAACATCCAAGCCGGTTCACGAGATTGTGAAAGGGACCGCCAATAGGGACGGTCGAGCGAGCCGGATGGCAGGGGTCGTCCGGTAAGGCGGAGGAAGAGGCCAACGCGAATAGTTTTCACGATCCTGCCCGCATCTGACCTTCGGCAGGTCATGATGAGCCACCTGGTCCACGGAGGCAGCAGTGTCCGACCCGCAAATCCCACCGTCCACCCGGCTGGCCCTCAGCGCGCTGGCGGTTGGCGTCACGCTCGGCTATCTCGGCAGCAACGTGATGCCGGTGCTTCTCGGTGGGATCACCGACAGCCGCGACCTCTCGAACACCGCTGCCGGGGCGGTCGGCACCGCGCAGCTCATGGCCACCGCGCTGGCGGCGCTCGCGCTGACCGCCCGCGCCGGGCGGCCCGGCCGTGCCCTGCTCGCCCGCTGGGGTCTGGCCGCGGCGGCGGTCGGTTTCGCGGCGAGCATGGTGGCGCCGGACGGCCTGACCCTCGGCCTCACCAACGTGGTCGCCGGCCTCGGACTGGGCGTGGTCGGCGCGATGGCGCTGGCCGGGCTGCCGAGCACCGCCGACCCCGATCGCAACACCGCGGTCGTGATCCTGGTGAACGTGCTCGGCGTGGCCGCGATGGTCGCCGCGATCCCGCTGGTGGACGTGCTGTTCGGCCAGGGCAGCGGGTTCGTGCTGATCGCGGTGGTCTGCCTGGCCGCGATGCCGCTGATGGGCCGACTGCCGGACGCCCCGGCGATCGGCACGGACACCCACATCGGCATCGCCGACCTGCCACACAAGGTGCCCGGCGCCCTGCTCGCCGCCGGTACCGCGCTGTTCGCCGCCGCCGACATCGGCCTCTGGTCGTACGCGCAGATCATCGGCGAGAAGCACGCCAATCTGGAGGGCACCGCACTGATCGTCGTGCTCGCGCTCGGCGTGGTCACCGGCCTGGTCGGCGTCGTCGCGGCGGCCATGACCGCGGGGCGCTGGCGGCGTACCTATCCGCTGGTCGGGTTCCTGCTGGTCGGCGCCGTGGCCAAGTTCCTGATCGCGGTCACCACGTCGCCGATCGTGTTCGCGGTCTGCATCGCCCTGTGGAACGCGACCTACCCGGCCATCGTGGTCCTGCTGCTGACCATCTGCAGCACGCTGGACCTGCGCGGCCGGTGGAACGCCGCGGTCGGCGGTGCGCTCGGCCTCGGCACCGCGATCGGTCCACTGATCGCCGGCGCGGCGCTGGACGTCGGCTATCTCACGCTCGCGCTGGTGATGCTCGCGATCACGATGGTCGCGGTGGCGCTGCTCACGCTGGTGGCGGTCCGCACCGATCGCGCCGGCGTGGTGCCGCCCGCGACCGGCGCGCACATCCCCGTTCTCTGACGCGGCGGTGATCGGGGCGCGGAAACCCTTCGCGCCCCGATCCCCGTCCGGTAGGTCGCACGACGGTAGCGTCAGCCGAGGATGCCGGCGCCCTCGTAAAGTGACCGGGATCTCGTTACTCGCGAGTCACGAAGGCCGGCTGCCGCCATAGACTCGGCCGGCAGCCGAAGGGAGCCCAGCGTGCAGAAGGTTCTGATCGCGAACCGCGGCGAGATCGCCGTCCGAGTCGCCCGTGCGTGCCGCGATGCCGGCCTGACCAGCGTCGCCATCTACGCCGACTCCGATCGCGACGCGCTGCACGTGCGGCTTGCCGACGAGGCGTACGCGCTGGGCGGCGACACCCCCGGCGACAGCTACCTGCGGATCGACAAGGTGCTGGACGTGGCGGCCAAGGCCGGCGCCGACGCCGTGCACCCCGGCTACGGGTTCCTCTCCGAGAACGCCGACTTCGCCCAGGCCGTGCTCGACGCCGGCCTGACCTGGATCGGCCCCACCCCGGACGCGATCCGCGCGCTGGGTGACAAGGTCGAGGCCCGGCACATCGCGATGGCGGCCGGCGCGCCGCTGGTCCCCGGCACCAAGGACCCGGTCTCCGGCCCGGACGAGGTCGTCGCGTTCGCCCAGGAGTACGGGCTGCCGGTGGCGATCAAGGCCGCGTTCGGCGGCGGTGGGCGTGGCCTCAAGGTGGCCCGCACGCTGGAGGAGATCCCCGAGCTGTACGCGTCGGCGGTGCGCGAGGCCGAGGCCGCGTTCGGTCGGGGCGAGTGCTTCGTCGAGCGGTACCTGGACAAGCCGCGGCACGTCGAGGCGCAGGTGCTGGCCGACACCCACGGCAACGTGATCGTCGTCGGCACCCGGGACTGCTCGCTGCAGCGCCGGCACCAGAAGCTGGTCGAGGAGGCGCCCGCGCCGTTCCTCACCGACGACCAGCGAGCCCGGATCCACTCCTCGGCCCGCGCGATCTGCCAGCAGGCCGGCTACCACGGCGCCGGCACGGTCGAGTTCCTGGTCGCCGTGGACGGCACGATCAGCTTCCTCGAGGTGAACACCCGCCTCCAGGTCGAGCACCCGGTCTCCGAGGAGACCACGGGCCTGGACCTGGTCCGCGAGCAGTTCCGGATCGCCGACGGGGAGCCGCTGCGGTTCACCGAGGACCCGGCGCCGCGCGGACACTCGTTCGAGTTCCGGATCAACGGCGAGGACCCGGGTCGCGGCTTCCTGCCGGCGCCCGGCGCGGTCACCGAGTGGGTGCCGCCGGCCGGCCCGGGCGTCCGGGTCGACACCGGCATCGAGGCCGGCTCGGTCATCGGCGGCAACTTCGACTCGCTGCTCGCCAAGCTGATCGTCACCGGCGAGTCCCGCGCCGAGGCGCTGGCCAGGGCCCGGCGCGCGCTGGACGAGATGGTGGTCGGCGGGATGGCCACCGCGCTGCCGTTCCACCAGGCCGTCGTGCGGGATCCGGCGTTCATCAGCGAGCCGTTCACCGTGCACACCCGGTGGATCGAGACCGAGTTCGACAACCAGATCCCGCCGTTCACCGGTGCCGCCACGGCCGACGCCGAGACCGAGCCGCGGGAGACCGTGGTGGTCGAGGTCGGCGGGAAGCGGCTGGAGGTCTCGCTGCCCGGCGGGCTGGGCGTGGCCACCGGCGGTGCCGCGAAGAAGAAGGCACCGAAGCGGGGTGGCGGCGGCAAGGCCGGCGCGGGCGCCAGCGGCGACGCCGTGGTCAGCCCGATGCAGGGCACGATCGTGAAGGTCGCCGTCGAGGAGGGTCAGACCGTCGCCGAGGGCGAGCTGATCGTGGTTCTCGAGGCGATGAAGATGGAGCAGCCGCTGAACGCGCACAAGGCCGGCACCGTGACCAGCCTCAACGCCGTGGTCGGCGAGGTCGTCACCGCCGGCACCGCGGTCTGCGAGCTCAAGGACTGATGCGGTCCATTTGCGACCCTGGCGGGCGCAAATGGACCGCAGCACCGAACGGTCGGCGCGGCTGCCCGGCCGCGCCACCGGCCCGGCTCCAGGCGGCCGGCGTGCTGCCGGCCGCAGCGCCGGCCCGGCTACTCGAACTCGTGCTGCATGAGCTGGCGGGCGGACTCGGTGATCGAGCCGGACAGCGACGGGTAGATCGAGATCGTGTGCGCGATCTGGTCGACGGTCAGGTGGTTCTCCACCGCCAGCGCGATCGGCAGGATCAGCTCGCTCGCCCGGGAGGCCACCACCACGCCGCCGATCACCAGCCCGGACGCGGGCCGGCAGTACAGCTTCACGAAGCCGTCGGTGAGGCCCTGCATCTTCGCCCGCGCGTTCGTGCTCAGCGGCAGCGTCACCGTCCGGGCCGGCACCTCGCCCGCGTCCACCGTGGTCTGGCCGATGCCGACCGTGGCGATCTCCGGGTCGGTGAAGACGTTCGCCGACACGGTCCGCAGCTTGAGCGGCGAGACCGCCTCGCCGAGCGCGTGCCACATCGCGATCCGGCCCTGCATCGCCGCGACCGACGCCAGCATCAGCACGCCCGTGCAGTCGCCGGCCGCGTAGATGCCGGAGACGTTGGTGCGGGAGACCCGGTCGGCGGTGACGAACCCGCCGGGGCCGACCGCGACGCCGGCCTCGGCCAGGCCCAGGTCGGCGGTGTTCGGCACCGAGCCGACGGTCATCAGCGCGTGCGATCCCTCGACGGTCCGCCCGTCCGCGAGCTCGACCACGATGCCCTCGCCCTTGCGGCTGACCGCCTCGGCGCGCGCGTTCTTGAGGATCGTCATGCCCCGACGGGTGAAGACCTCCTCGATCAGGTTCGCGGCGTCGGAGTCCTCGTGCGGCATCACCCGGTCCCGGCTGGAGACGAGCGTGACCTGGACCCCCATCGCCACGTACGCGCTGGCGAACTCGGCGCCGGTGACGCCGGACCCGACGATCACCAGGTGGGTCGGCAGCTCGGGCAGGTCGTAGACGTGCCGCCAGGTGAGGATCCGCTCCCCGTCGGGGATGGCGCCGGGGATCTCGCGCGGCGCGGCGCCGGTGGCGAGCAGCACCACGTCAGCGTCGACCGTGTACTCGTCGCCGCCGTTCGGCTCGACCCGGACCCGGTGCTGCCGGCCCGCGGTGCCGGCCGCGTCCAGCCGGGCCAGGCCGGCGACGACCTCGACGCCGGCCGTGCGCCATCTTGCTGCGCACGTCGGCCGACTGGGCCAGCGCGAGGCCCTTCACCCGGCCGTGCACGGCCGGCGCGTTGATCCGCACGTCCTCGGGCTCGCACGCCATCACGCCCAGCGCGTCGCCGTTCTTGAACGCGGTGGAGGCGTCCGAGGAGGCGATGAACGTCTTGCTCGGCACGCAGTCGTACAGCACGCACGCGCCGCCGAGGCCGTCCCGCTCGACGACCGTGACGGAGGCGCCGAGCTGCGCGGCGACCAGCGCGGCCTCGTACCCCGCCGGCCCGCCGCCGATGATCACGATGCGGGTCGCGGTCTGGCTCACGCTCTGGCTCACGGGATGCTCCTCAGCTGCAGCTACTTCGGTCTGTCGGGCAGGACACGCGGGTACGCCCCTGCGTACCCATTCTTGCCCACTACAGTTGGAGCCCATGACCCTCTACGCCGCCTACGGGACGAACACCGATCCAGCGTTGATGCGCGAACGGTGTCCGCAGTCGCCGAGCGCCGGTACCGGCTGGCTCGAGGGCTGGCGGCTCACGTTCGGCGGCGAGGATGTCGCGTGGGAAGGGCCGCTCGTCACGATCGTCGAGGAGCCCGGCCAGCACGTCTTCGTCGCGCTGTACGACATCAGCCCGTTCGACGAGCCGAAGCTGGACGCCTGGGAGGGCGCCGACCGCGGCCTCTACCGCAAGATCAAGGACCGCGTGCACACGCTGGACGGCGAGCAGATGGTCTGGCTCTACGTCCTGGAGGCGTACGAGGGCGGCCTGCCGTCGGCGCGGTACCTGGGCCTGCTGGCCGACGCCGCCGAGGCCGCCGGAGCGCCGAACGACTACGTCACCGAGCTCCGCAGCCGCCCCTGCGCCGCCAACGAGTAACCACCGTTTCTCGACGGCGGCCGCTGCGCGACCGCCGTCCCTCTCGCATTTGGGCGACATTTTCTCGGTTATAGCCGGAAAATGTCGCCCAAAGCGCTTATGTGGTGGGCAGCGCGGCCGGCCGGTTCGTGGTCAGGGTGGCGACGAGTTCGTTCACCGCGAATCCGAACGCCTCGTCGGACGGGTAGCCCGAGTGGCCGAAGACCGCCGGCGGCACGGTGTCGCCGTCCCGGGTCTGGAACGTGAGCGGATCGACGAACCGGCGGTCCACGCCGGGCACGCCCACGGCGCCGCCGATCGGGTCGGTCGATCGCCAGAGGTTGATCCAGCGTGCCGGCGGACGGCTCTTCGCGAAGGCCCGGATGCCGGCCGGCGAGTCGGTGGCCAGCGAGGTCAGCGCGCCGCGACCGAAGTACGCCGGGAAGAACCGGGCGTAGAGCCGGCAGATCGGTGAGCCGTAGCGTCAGCAGCGCGGCCCGCTTCCGCACGTCCTCCGGGAGCTGCAGGTACGCCGCCGCGACCAGCACCGATCCCTGGCTGTGCCCGGACAGGATGACCCCGTCGCGATCGGCCCGGGGCCGGTCTGGGCGTTGCCGGACCGGGGCCGGCGAGCTAGGTGGCCCTGGTGACCAGCTCCGGCACGGCGCGCTCGGCGTAGCAGGGCGGGGCCAGCGGGTGCGCCGACCGTGGCCAGAACGTGCCGAGGTCCCAGACGATGCCGATCAGCCGCCGCAGCCGGGGCGTCCGGTACGCCTGCACACCCAGGATGATCAGGCCGAACGCGCTGGCGCCGATCAGCCAGGTGCCGGCGTTCGTGATGAAGCTGAGGATCACGGCGGTACGGCTGCCCTGGCTCGCCAGGTCCACCGGCCCGATGTCCAGCAGCACCACGACCACGTCGATGGCCAGCACCAGCACGATCGTCGGCACCAGCAGCAGCGTGACCAGCCGGGCCATCCGATCGGTGAGCAGCGCCTCGCCGATGCACTGGTCGATCGTGGCCGCCCGGCCGGGCGCGTCGGCGCGCTCGCGGGGGAAGTCCTTGTCGGTGACCTCGGCGGAGTTCTTCACCAGCCTCGGCAGCACCAGGAACCGCACCCCGAGCACCAGCAGCACCACTCCGGCGACCGCGAAGGTGAAGCCGAACGACGCCCACTCGTACGCCCGGGGCGGCTGGAGCACCAGATGCCGGCCACGGAAGATGTCGGCCGGGCTCGGCACCCGCCGGCCGTCCAGCCAGTCGGCCACCCGGTAGGAGACCCCTGCGGAGAGCGCGCACGCGGTGAAGAGCGCCAGCGCCGACATCACCGGGGTGGCGAAACCGGCGAACGCGGGCCGCGGATCGGCGTCCTTCGGCACCGCCCGGCGCAACGGGATCACCGCCAGCGTGAGCAGCGCCAGCAGGATCGCCTGGCCGGTGAACAGCCCCGCCACCAGCCCGGCGTACCCCGGCATCGCGCCGCTGGAGATCCACTCCGCCCGCGGCAGCGCGGCGTACCCGATGGCGAACAACACGGAGACGACCGAGGCCGCCCGCACCACCTTGAGCAGCTGACGCAACCGCGGCGCCGGATCGTCACGCCGCCCCACCACCGGCACCCAGAGCAGCACCACGTCGAGCAGCACGATGCCGACCGCGACCCCGAAGACCACGAGCCCGAGTGCGGGGTGCCAGCCGGGTCCGCCGGCCGCGCGGTCGTGATCGAGCACCGGGTACGTGAGCAGCGCGGCGAGCGACGCCAGCGCGGTCGAGACGTGGATGGCCCGGAGCCGGCCGACCAGGTGCCGGCCGTACCAGAACCCGGGGTCCGCGAGCGCTTCGCCGGCACCGGCCACGCCCGGCCGGTACTTCTCGTAGCGGATCCAGGTGCGCCGGGCCAGGTACCAGAGCAGCACGATCACGGCCAGCGGCACGATCACCGTCGCCGCCAGGCGCCGGCCGGGCGGGGCGAAGAAGCCCACGGTCAGCACCCGCAGGTAGGACCGGGACCGGCCGCACGTGGTGCCCGGGCCGGTGCACTGCCAGCCGATCAGGTCCAGCGCGACGCCGGCCGCGGCGAGCATCAGCGTCACGGTCAGGGTCAGCGCGAACATCCGGCACAGGCCCAGGACGAGCGCGTCGGCACGCCGGACGGTCCGCGACGAACCGGGCCCCGCCGCGGCGGGCCGCATCCACGAGGCCACGTTCGCCAGCGTGAACGGGAGCAGCAGCAGCCAGAACGCGCGGGCCGCCGCGCCGGAGGTGAGGTGCCCCCAGCTGTACGCCTCCAGCTTGGCGCCGCCGGGACCGGTGGTACCGCCGTATTCGGGCCGCGGCCGGTAGAAGCCCGCCTCACCGTCGCCGGCCACCTTGCGCAGCATCGGCCGGTCCAGCACGCTCTCCGGCGGCGTCCCGCTCACGCCGTGCACCCGCAATTCGGTGATCCGCTCCGGCCGACGGCGCCAGCGCCAGCTGCCGATCCGACCCCGCCCACGGGCCCAGCGCCGGCTTCCGGCCCACCCCGGACCGACCCACCCTGCTCGGACATATCCACCCCCACCGATGTGGACGCACCGTACCGCCGGGGGCCGGCGAACGCTGTCGGTTCGCCGTCACACCGGGTATACCCAATCGTGTGACCGATCCGCTGCGCACCTACCGGGCCAAGCGGGACCGGCGCCGCACCCCGGAACCGGTGCCGGCCGCCGCCCCGCTGCCGACCGGCGGTAACGACACGTTCGTGATCCAGGAGCACCACGCCACCGCCCTGCACTGGGACCTGCGGCTGGAGCGCGACGGCGTGCTCGTCTCGTGGGCCATCCCGCGCGGGCTGCCCCGCGATCCGAAGCGGAACAACCTCGCGGTGCACACCGAGGACCACCCGCTGGAGTACGCCGACTTCTCCGGCGAGATCCCGGCCGGCGAGTACGGCGGCGGCTCCATGACGATCTGGGATCGCGGCCACTACGACACGGAGAAATGGCGCGACGACGAGGTGATCGTCCGGCTCCGCGGCGAGCGGGCGCAGGGGCGGTACGTGCTGTTCCGCACGGACGGCAAGAACTGGATGATCCACCGGATGGACGCGGCCGACCCGAACTACCAGCCGCTGCCGGAGCTGATCCCGCCGATGCTCGCGGTCACCAAACAGCTGCCGAGCGGAGCGGACGACGAGCGGCACGGGTACGAGATGAAGTGGGACGGCGTCCGGGTCGTGCTCTACGTCTCCGGCGGGCGTGGCCGGGCGATGAGCCGCAGCGGCCGGGACGTCACGGCGACCTACCCGGAACTGCGCGAGGTCGCGGCCGCGCTCGGCAGCACCGAGGCGGTACTGGACGGCGAGGTGGTCGCGTTCGGCCCGGACGGGCGGGTCAACTTCGGCGCCCTCCAGCCCCGGATGCACGTCAGCGCGGCCAGCCAGGCGCGCCGGCTGATGAAGACGATCCCGGTCGCGTACTTCGTCTTCGACCTGCTGCACCTGGACGGGCGGTCCACCGTGGAGCTGCCGTACCGCGAGCGCCGCCGGCTACTGGAGTCGCTGGAACTGCGCGGGCCGCACTGGCAGACCCCGCCGTACTTCGCCGGCCACGGCGAGGCCGCGATGGCCACCAGCGAGGCGCAAGGGCTGGAGGGCGTGGTGGCCAAGCGGCTGGACTCGCCGTACCGGGCCGGGCGCCGCAACCCCGACTGGATCAAGGCCAAGCACGACAACACCCAGGAGGTGGTGATCGGCGGCTGGCGCACCGGCACCGGCCGCCGCGAGCAGTACATCGGCTCGCTGCTGCTCGGCATCCCCGACGGCGGACGGGCTGCGGTACGTCGGCCACGTCGGCACCGGCTTCACCGACGAGGTGCTGGCCGATCTGACCAGCCGGCTGAAGCGGTTGGAGCGGCAGACCTGCCCGTTCACGCCGCCCCCACCGCGCCTGCACGCCAAGGACGCGCACTGGGTCACGCCGAAGCTGGTCGGCGAGGTGCGCTACGGCGAGTGGACCAAGGACGGCATCCTCCGGCACTCCACCTGGCGCGGCCTCCGAGTCGACAAGACCCCCGCCGACGTCGCCCGCGAGTGCCCGAGCCGGCCGGGCCGCGCCGCCCGCCGGACCGCCGGGCGGCCGGCCGCCGTCTGCCGCGACGCCCGGCTGGCTCCGTCCACATCGGAATAGTCGGGGAAATGCACCTCTCGTCGCCGCCTGAGGCGTGCATTTCCCCGACTATTCGCAAGTGGACGGTGCTGCGGCCCGTGGCTGGCCGGCGCGCGTCCGCGCCGGCACCGCCTCCGGCGCGGGGGACGAAACGGACTTGCTTCGCTAACGTGGCTACGCGCGCCCGTTGTAGGCACGGAAGTCCCGCAAGTCCGGTTCACGGCGGCGGCGGCGCGGGGCGCCGGGCGCGCCAGCCGGACCGCGCCGACCGGCGCTGGGCGCGCGCCCCGCGGGGCGCGCCGGTCGGCCCGCCCGCGACGCGACACCGAGGCGGCGCGGTCGATCAGAGCGTGGGCACGGGGTCGCCGTCGTCGGCGGCCAGCGCGGTGAGCACGTCCCGGACCACGCCGGCCCGCTCGGCGCCGATCCGGCGGATGAGGCGTCCGCTCGTACCCGCGATGGAACGTGCGGGCCGCCCGCAGCGCACCCTCGCCGCGCGGGCCGAGCCGGAGCAGCTTCACCCTGGCATCGTCCGGATCGGCCGCGCGCACCACGTAGCCCCGCTCGACCATCTCCTGGACCAGCTTGCTCGCGCCCTGGATCGTGATGCCGAGCCCGCGGGCGATGCTGGTCACGGTGGCCGGGCCGGCGTCGAGCGTGCGGAAGACGTGCCCGTAGCTGCGGCCGAGGTCGCCGAAACCGCCGCCGGCCAGGTGGGCGTGGAGTTCGTCGACGAACCGCACGTACGCCTGCCCGAGGACGATGCCGAAGTCGGGCTGCTCCATCTGTCCCCTTGACTTGATCAACCCCGGTTGATGATCAACTTCCGTCGAGCAAATCCTCGCGACACACTTTGGGCGACATCTTCAGTGTCGGAGCACCGAGGATGTCGCCCAGAGCGGTAGCGTGCGGCGGTCAGCCTTGCAGCGTGCGGAAGACCGAGTGCGCGAGCAGCCGGACGCCGTAGCCGATCGCGCGCTCGTCCACGTCGAAGCTGCCCTGGTGCAGGTCGAGCGCCTCGCCGGGACGGCCGACGCCGAGCCGGGCCATCGCGCCGGGGACGTGCTCCAGGTACCAGGAGAAGTCCTCGCCGCCCATGCTCTGCGGGGTGTCGACCACCGATTCCGGGCCGAGCGCCGCCGCGGCCGCCGACGCGAAGATCGACACCGAGCCGGCCTCGTTCACCACCGGCGGGACGCCGCGGGTGTACTCCACCTCGGCCACCGCACCGGTCGGCGCGACCACCTCGTGGACGAGCTGCTCGATCAGCTTCGGGGCGACCTCCCAGGCCGCCTTGTCCAGCACCCGGACCGTGCCCGAGGCGCTGCCCTGCTGCGGGATCGTGTTCGCGGCGACCCCGGCGTGCACCGCGCCGAAGACCAGCGAGAGGCCGGCGCGCGGGTCGACCCGGCGGGCCAGCTGGGCCGGCACCTCGGTGACGACCCGGCCGAGCGCGCCCACCAGGTCGGCGGTCAGATGCGGGCGCGCGGTGTGCCCGCCCGGCCCGGAGAGCCGCACCCGGACCATGTCGGCGGCCGCGGTGAGCGGGCCGGTCCGCAGGCCGACCAGGCCGGCGAGCAGCCGCGGGTCGCAGTGCACCGCGAAGATCCGGCCGACGTCGGTCGAGCCCGCCGGCGGCGATCACCTCGAGCGAGCCCGAGGGGAAGGTCTCCTCCGACGGCTGGAACAGCAGCCGGACCCGGCCGGGCAGCCGATCGCCGAGGGCGGCCAGCGCCAGCCCGGCGCCGAGCACCACGGTGGTGTGCACGTCGTGGCCGCAGGCGTGGCAGACACCGTCCACGGTCGAGCGGTACGGCACGTCCTTGACGTCCGGCAGCGGCAGCGCGTCCAGATCGGCACGCAGCGCGACGATCGGACCGGGGCCGCTGCCCACGTCGACGATCACGCCGTTCCCGTTCGGGCAGCAGTCGCGGGGCCAGCCCGGCGGCGGCGAGCCGCTCGGCGAGCATCATCGCGGTGCCGTGCTCGGCGCCGGAGAGCTCCGGGTGGGCGTGGATGTACCGCCGGACCTGAATCAGTGACTCACCGTGCTCAGCGAGCCACCGATCGAGGTGCGCGCTGGCCAGATCACTGGCAGGAAGGGAGGAGGACAGTGGAACAGCGCTCACTGGGGCAGACCGTCCCGCATCTCGGCGAGGAGCGAATCCACGACCTTGGTCAGGTCACCACCGTGCGCCGCCGCCACCGCGCGCTGCCGCTGATACGACGCGCCAACCGTGAGGATGCGCTCTACGCCGGCCAACTCCTGGGCGCAGTCCAATCGCCGTGCTGTCGGCATCAGGTCCTCAACCAAGTCCAGAATTGCGTGCTTCATCGGAACTACAGTACCCCGGTCATCAGCGATTATCTCGGCATCGAGCCCGTACCGCGCCGCGCGCCATTTGTTCTCGCTGAGTACCCAGCTGGTCGGCACCGGCAGAGTGTAGCCCCGGTCGAGCTCGCGATCGAGCCGCTCTACCAGACACTGGGACAGGGCCGCTATTGCCGCGATCTCCTCGAACGTCGGCAGGCCGTCACAAATTCGCAACTCGACCGTGCCGAAGTCCGGATGGGGCCGGATGTCCCACCACACCTCACGAATGGACTGAATGGTGTGAGTGGAGATCAGGGTGTGCATGTACGACTCGAACTGGTCCCAACCGGTCAGCTGAGAGGGCAGTCCGGCGGTCGGCAGGCTCTCGAAGACCTTGCTCCGCGCGCTCGCCAGCCCGGTGTCCGCGCCGATCCAGTACGGCGACGACGCCGACAGCGCCAGGAAGTGCGGGATGTACTGGGTGAGCGCGTTGACGATCGGGATGACCTTGTCCGGCGACCGCACGCCGACATGCACGTGGACCCCGAAGATCTGCAGCCGGCGGGCCAGCCACTGCATGTTCTCCACGAGCGCGTCGTACCGAGGGTTCGGGCTGATCGTCTGGGTGGCCCAGTCGGTGAACGGGTGCGTGCCCGAGCACATCAGGCCGAGGTTGAGGCTGGCGGCCGCCTCGCGGACCTCCTTCACCGTGCCGGCGAGGTCCTCGCGCGCCTCCGCGACCGTGGTGCAGATGCCGGTGATCACCTCGACGGTGCTCTCCAGCAACTCGTGTTTCGCCTTGGGGTGCGACTCAAGGCCGGGTGGGCAGATGTCGGCCAGGATCTCGGAGGCGCCCGACCGTAACTCCCGGGTGTCCAGGTCCACCAGCTCGAGTTCCCACTCGACCCCGAGACTGGCTCTCTTCGACGACGTGAAGGGAATCTGCACGGGACTCAGAGTATCGGCGCGATCGACGGCCCGTAGCCAGGATGGCCCGATCCATCCCGGTCTGGCGGGTACCGAACCACTGCCCGCGACGGACCGCTCCGACCTGGACGACAGGCCGTGACCAGCCGGCTCAGAACCGTTCGGTCGGCCGGTACAGGCCCCAGACCTCGCGCAACGCATGGCAGACCTCGCCGACGGTGGCCCTGGCCCGCAGCGCCTCCTTGATCGGCGGGAGCACGTTCTCGGTGCCGCCGGCCGCGGCCCGTACCGCGTCGAGCGCGTCCCGGACCGCCGCCGCGTCCCGTCCGGCCCGCAGCGCGGCGAGCCGATCGCGCTGCTCGGCCTCGATCGCGGGGTCCACCCGGAGCGGGACGTAGGCGTCCTCCTCGTCCACCGCGAACCGGTTGACGCCCACGACCACGCGGTCGCCGCTGTCGATCGACTTGGCGACGGCGTACGCGGCGCGCTCGATCTCGCCCTTCTGGAAGCCCGCCTCGATCGCGGCGACGGCGCCGCCGTGCTCCTCGACCCGCGCCATCAGCTCCAGCGCGGCGGCCTCCACCTCGTCCGTCATCGCCTCGACCACGTACGAGCCGGCGAACGGGTCGACGGTCGCGGTGAGGTCGGTCTCGTAGGCCAGCACCTGCTGGGTCCGCAGCGCGAGCCGGGCCGCCTTCTCGGTGGGCAGCGCGATCGCCTCGTCGTAGGAGTTGGTGTGCAGCGACTGGGTGCCGCCCAGCACGGCACCGAGCCCCTGGATCGCGACCCGGACCAGGTTCACCTCGGGCTGCTGGGCGGTGAGCTGGACGCCGGCGGTCTGGGTGTGGAAGCGCAGCATGAGCGACTTGGGGTTCGTCGCCCCGAACTCCGTACGCATCAGCCGGGCCCAGATCCGGCGGGCGGCGCGGAACTTGGCCACTTCCTCGAGCAGCGTGGTGCGGGCCACGAAGAAGAACGCGAGCCGCGGCGCGAATTCATCGACGTCCATGCCCGCGGCAATTGCCGCACGGACGTACTGAACGCCATTAGCGAGCGTGAATGCGATTTCTTGAACGGGAGTCGCCCCGGCTTCGGCCATGTGATAGCCCGAGATCGAAATGGTGTTCCACTTCGGCAGCTCCGCTTTGCAGTAGCGGAACGTATCCGTGACAAGACGGAGCGAATGCGCCGGCGGGTAGATGTAGGTGCCGCGCGCGATGTACTCCTTCAGTACGTCGTTCTGAATCGTGCCGTTCAACGCGTCGCCGGCCACGCCCTGCTCCTCGGCGACGAGTTGGTACATGAGCAGAAGCAGCGCGGCCGGCGCGTTGATCGTCATCGAGGTCGAGACGCTGTCGAGCGGGATCCCGTCGAAGAGCCGCCGCATGTCCTCGACTGAGTCGATCGCCACACCAACTTTGCCGACCTCACCGTGCGCTACCGGGTCGTCCGAGTCGTAGCCCATCTGGGTCGGCAGGTCGAAAGCCACGGAAAGGCCGGTCGTACCCGCGTTCAGCAAGTGGTGGTAGCGCGCGTTCGACTCCGCCGCGGTGCCGAAGCCGGCGTACTGCCGCATCGTCCACGGTCGCTGGGTGTACATGCTCGGGTACACACCGCGAGTGAACGGAAACTCGCCCGGCGCCCCTAGCCGATCAGGTAGCCCGGGTGCGACATCATGGGGTCCGTACGTGGGCTTGATCGACAAGCCGGACTCCGACACTCTTTCTGGGGCGGGACGAGCGGTCATGTCGCGATCGTAGGGGGCCCAACCCGTATCAGCCGTGCGTGTCACGCCTCACAACTGGCGACGCGCATTCGCGTTGAAGTCGCGGATCCCCACCGCACCAGGTAGGAAAGGGAAGCGTGGACGCACCCACCCCGGTCAACAAGAACCCGGGGACAGCCTCCTCCGGCCGTACGGTCGGCGGGCGGTACACCCTGGGCGCCACCGTGGGCAGCGGTGGCATGGGCACCGTCTGGCGTGCCCACGACGAACTGCTCCGGCGTGACGTCGCCGTCAAGGAAGTGCTGCTCCCGCCCGGCCTACCGGCCCAGGAGCGCGCCCTGCTGTGCGAGCGCACCCTGCGTGAGGCGCGCGCGGCCGCCGCGCTGAATCATCCCGCCGTGGTCCGCGTCTACGACGTCGTCCAGGACGGCGAGCGGCCCTGGATCGTGATGGAGCTGCTGGAGGCCCGGAACATCTCCGAGGTGCTCCGCGACGACGGCCCGATGCCGGTCCGCAAGGTGGCCGAGATGGGCCTGGCCGTGCTCGGCGCGCTGGAGGCCGCACACCGGGTCGGCGTGCTGCACCGCGACGTGAAGCCCGGCAACGTGCTGCTCGGCGCCGACGGCCGCACCACCCTCACCGACTTCGGCGTGGCTCGCTCCGCCAACGAGTCGCCGCTCACCAGCACCGGCCTGCTACTCGGTTCGCCGCAGTACATCGCGCCCGAGCGCGCGCGTGGCCAGGCGTTCGGCCCGTCCAGCGACCTGTGGTCGCTCGGCGCCACCCTGTACACCGCGGTCGAGGGGCGCGCCCCGTTCGACCGGGGCGACCCGCTGCCGACCATGACCGCCGTGGTGTGCGAGCCGCCGGACGCGATGTCGTTCGCCGGCGCGCTCGCCCCGATCCTCGACGGCCTGCTGGAGAAGACCCCGGACACCCGCTGGGACGCCGCCCGTACCCGGGCCGCGCTCAAGACCGTGCTGGCCGGCGGCTCGGTCAGCGCCAGCCCCGTTACCGCCGCGAGCAACGGCACCGACCAGGCACCCCGTCAACAGCGCCGCCGGCCGGAGAGCCGCAGTGCCAGCCGGCCGACCCCGCCGCCAGTCGCCCCGCGCGGCGCACGCGCGCTGGAGAGCACGGGCGCGATGGAGGGCACCGCCGCCTGGGAGCCGATCCAGCCGGAGACCGGGCCACGCCGGCCGGTCTCGCCCGCCGCGCCGCCCCCGCCGCCCGCGGCCACCCAGGTTCGGCCGGCCGCGCCGCAGCGCCCGGTGGGCCGCGAGTACGGCCGCCCGCGTCCCCAGGAGGCCCGGCACGCGCCCTTAGCGCCACCGGAGGCGACCAGCCTGCTGCCCAACAGCGCGCCGCCCCGACCGGCGGCCGGGCCTACCGCGATCTACCAGCGGCCCGATCAGGCGGCCAGCGCACAGCCCACCTCGGGCGGCCCCGGCACCCCTCGCCGCGCCGCCTATCTGCAGTCGCCGGACGCGATGCGCGCCTCGGCGGCCGGTGAGACCTCGCCCGTCCCCAACCCCGGTCGGGTCGTGGACACCGGCGCGAAGCGTTACCTGCTCTTCGGCATCATCGCGGTGCTCGTCATCGCGGTGATGGGCTACGGCGCCTACGCGGTCGGCGCGGCGCTCAGCAAGGACGAGGCGTCCGCCAGCCTGCCGAGCGACACGGACACCAAGCCGGCGAGCTCGTTCAAGCTGGTGGCCCACCAGGACGACCGCGGCTTCACCGTGGACGTCCCGGACGGCTGGGAGAAGCGGCCGCTCGGAGAGCGGCGTCTACGTCGACTACCAGAGCTCGACCGGCGAGCGGCTCCGGCTGCTCGTCGAGAGGGCCTCCAGCGCCAAGGGCGCTGTCCAGGCCGCCGAGAACGTCCAGAAGAGCCAGCAGAGGAAGGGCACTATCGCCGACCTCCGGACCGTGGACATGAAGGAAACCGACAAGCAGCTCGGTGGCCAGAAGACCTGGGAGTGGGAGTGGACCTACACCAACCCCAAGGACGGCCAGGCCCGGCATGTGCTCTGGCGCACCGCGGTGGTGGACGGCAAGAGCTACGCCGTCTACTACTCCGCGCCTGACCAGGACTTCGAGACCAAGCGGGCGATGTACGACGAGATCGCCAAGTCCTACCGCTTCAGCAACAACTGAGCTCCGCCACCCGGCCGGGCACCGCATGACGGGTGCCCGGCCGAGTGCTGTCTCGGTGTTTCGGTTGCCGCCGTCGACCGGCCCGTCCACGGCCTCCGGCGGCGCCGGGTACCGTGCCTGCTCGTGACCAACGATGCCCACACCCCCGCTGAACTCGCCGCAGCCGCGGCCACCACGCTCGCCGAACTGACCGGCGTCGAGCGACACGACGCCGCGATCGTGCTCGGCTCCGGCTGGGCGCCCGCCGCGGACCGGATCGGTACCCCCGAGGTCGAGTTCGCCGTCGACCGCCTGCCCGGCTTCGAGGCGCCCTCCGCCGTCGGCCACGTCGGGAAGGTGCGGTCGCTGAAGGTCGGTGACCAGCGCGTCTTGCTCTTCCTCGGGCGGACCCACCTGTACGAGGGCCGCGGCATCGAGCCCGTGGTGCACGGCGTCCGGGTCGCCGCCGCCGCGGGCTGCCGCACGGTGATCCTCACCAACGCCGCCGGCGGGCTCCGCGCGGGCATGACGATCGGCCAGCCCGTGCTGATCAGCGACCACCTGAACCTGACCGCGCGCTCGCCGCTGGTCGGCGCGGACTTCGTCGACCTCACCGACCTGTACTCGTCCCGGCTCCGCACGCTGGCCCGGACGGTGGACAGCCACCCTGGAGGAGGGCGTCTACGCGGCGCTTCCCGGCCCGCACTACGAGACGCCCGCCGAGATCCGGATGCTCCGCACGATGGGCGCCGACATGGTCGGGCATGTCCACCGCGCTGGAGGCCATCGCGGCCCGCGCCGCGGGTGCCGAGGTGCTCGCGGTCTCGCTGGTCACCAACCTCGCGGCCGGGATCACCGGTGAGCCGCTCAGCCACGCCGAGGTGCTGGAGGCCGGCCGCGGTGCCGCCGAGCGGATGGGCACCCTGCTCGGCCAGCTCGTCGCCGCCGTCTGACCGCTACTGCTTTGCGGTCCATTTGCGCCCTCTGAGGGCGCAGATCGGACCGCAGCTCGGGCCGGTGGCCGCCCGCGATGGCGGGGTACGGGGACGCGGTTCAAATCCGCCCTCCCAGGGCTGATTTGAACCGCAACCTCCGGCGGCCGGTCGGCGGTGGGTGAGGCAGCATGTGGTCATGACCGACACGGACGCACTCCAGCAGCAGGCGCAGGCGTGGCTCGCCGACGATCCCGATCCTGAGACCAGGGCCGAGCTGACCGCGGTGCTCGCCGGGTTGCCGGGCACCGCCATCGAGCTGGCCGACCGGTTCGCCGGCCGGCTGGAGTTCGGCACCGCGGGACTGCGGGGCGCCGTGCGGGCCGGACCGAACGGGATGAACCGCGCGGTGGTGCGGGCCGCGGCCGCCGGGCTGGTCGCCTACCTGGAGTCCGTGGGTGCCGAGGGTCCGGTGGTGATCGGGTACGACGCCCGCCGGGGCAGCACCGCGTTCGCCGAGGAGACCGCCCGGGTCTGCACCGGTGCTGGCCGTGCCGCGCTGCTGCTGCCCCGGATCCTCCCGACGCCAGTGCTCGCGTACGCCGTCCGGGCGCTCGGGGCCGCGGCCGGCGTGATGGTCACGGCCAGCCACAACCCGCCGGCCGACAACGGGTACAAGGTGTACCTCGGCGACGGGGCACAGATCGTGCCGCCCGCGGACCGGGCCATCGAGGCGGCCATCCTGCAGGTCGGCTCGCTGGCGGACGTGCCGCTGGGCGGGCCGGGCGAGGTGCTGGACGAGAAGCTGATCGAGGCGTACCTGGACGCGGTGGCGGCCCGGGTCGACGCCGCCTCACCGCGCGCGCTCACCGTCGCGTACACCCCCATGCACGGGGTTGGCGGGGAGACCGTGCTCGCCGCGTTCGTCCGGGCCGGGTTCGCGGCGCCGCACGTGGTGGACGAGCAGTTCGCGCCGGACCCGAACTTCCCCACGGTCAGCTTCCCGAACCCGGAGGAGCCCGGCGCGGTCGATCTGCTGGTCGCGCTGGCGGAGCGGGTGGGCGCCGACATCGCGATCGCCAACGATCCCGACGCCGACCGGTGCGCGGTCGCCGTGCCGAGCGACGCCGGCTGGCGGATGCTGCACGGTGACGAGGTGGGCGCGCTGCTCGCCGACCACCTCCAGCGCCGCGGCCAGGCGGGCACGTACGCGACCACGATCGTCTCGTCGTCGCTGCTCGGAGCGATGTGCACGGCCAGGGACGTGCCGTACGCCGAGACCCTGACCGGCTTCAAGTGGATCATGCGCGCCGCCGACGACCTGGCCTACGGCTACGAGGAGGCACTGGGCTACTCGGTCGCGCCGGAACTGGTGCGGGACAAGGACGGCATCTCCGCGGCGCTGCTGATCGCCGAACTGGCGGCACAGCTCAAGGCCGAGGGGCGCACGCTGGCCGACCGGCTCGACGACCTGGCCCGCGAGTTCGGCCTGCACGCGACCGACCAGTACGCGGTCCGCGTGGACGATCTCACGCTGATCGCCGAGGCGATGGCAGGGCTGCGCGCCGCGCTGCCGCAGCAGTTGCTGGGCCGGCCGGTGGAGACCGCGGAAGACCTGTTGCCGGACGCCGACGTGGTGATCCTTCGCGGGCCCGGCCTGCGGGTCGTGGTCCGCCCATCGGGTACCGAGCCGAAGCTCAAGGCCTACCTGGAGGTGGTGGTCCCGGTGGCCGGCGCGGTGGCCGAGGCCCGCGCCGAGGCCGCCGAGCAGCTCGCCGCCCTGCGTTCGGAAGTCGCGACCGGGCTGGGCCTGTAACGCGTCTGCGGTTCAATTCCGCCCTCCCAGGGCGGAATTGAACCGCATAGGGCGTGCCTTTAAACGGCGCCGAACTGGCGGTCGCCGGCGTCGCCGAGGCCCGGGACGATGTACGCCGAATCGTTCAGCCGCTCGTCGATGCTGGCGGTGACCACTCGGATCGGCAGGTTCGACTCGGCCAGGTTCTTCAGGCCCTCGGGCGCCGCGAGCGCGCAGATCACGGTGATGTCGGTGGCGCCCCGGGTGGTGAGCAGGCCGACGCAGTGCGCCAGCGAGCCGCCGGTGGCGAGCATCGGGTCCAGCACGATCACCGGCCGGCCGGTGAGGTCGTCGGGCAGCGACTCCATGTACGCGCGAGGCTCGAACGTCTCCTCGTCCCGGGCCAGCCCGACGAAGCCCATCGACGCCTCGGGCAGCAGCCCGAACGCCGCCTCGGCCATCCCGAGCCCGGCACGCAGCACCGGCACCAGCAGCGGCGGGTTCGACAGCCGGGTGCCGGACGTCCGGGCCACCGGCGTGTGGATGGGGTACGACTCCACCGCGATGTGCCGGGTGGCCTCGTAGACCAGCATCAGGGTCAGCTCGCGCAGCGAGGCGCGGAAGACGGCGGAGTCCGTACGGGCGTCACGCATCGCGGTGAGACGAGCGGCGGCCAGCGGGTGATCGACGACGAGGGTGTCCACGGCTGGAACCTACCTCAGCGGGTCTCCCCGGTTAAGCAGCCAGGGCCGCCACTCAGGAGGCCGGCGAGCTGGCCAACTGCCGGTCCGCGGTGAACAGGAACGCCAGGAACAACGCATTGACGATCAACGCGCCGACCACCACCACGATCAGGGGCCCGGCCGTCGGGGACCCCTCGGCGGAGAACAGGACGAGCAGGTAGCCGATCACCGGTGCGACGAACATGATGACCGCCAGCTTGCCTGCCCGCCGCCCGAGCGGGCTGTCCGCGCCGGCCAGCTTCCGAACGCCCAGGCACAGCAGCAGCACCAGCGCGAACTGCGCCACCGCGTCCGCTCGGCCGAGCCAGTCGTGGACCGTCGACGCGGAGTCGGTGTCCGGGAAGGCGAGGCCGAGGACCGCGGCCAGACAGGCGGCCCACGCGGCCGCCTGGGCCCACTGCAACAGCCGGATCGAGGGCGCGAAGGCCAGCCCCACCGCAGCGATGCCGAAGCCAAGCGCGTCCGGGATCAGGTCGTGTCCATTGAGCCGGAAGTCGAGAAAGACGAACAGAAAGCCGAACATCACGATGCGAAAGGGTCGTTTCACCGCTGTAGCTTAGGTGAACGACACAATCCGCAGCAGCCTCGGTCAGGCAGCCAGCATCGTGCCCCAACCCTGGCGTCGCGCCGCCGCGGCCCGGTAGACCTGCACCATCGCCGCCGCGTAGCGGTCCGGGGTGTGTGCCAGCGCACGCTCCCGTCCCTGCGCGACCAGTCGCCCGGCCAGCGCGGGATCGCGCAGCACCCGGAGCAGCCCGGCGGCCAGGGCCAGCGGCGAGGGCTCAGTGCACAGCCCCGCGCCGCCGAGCGCCCCGTGCGCGTGCAGTTCGGCGTCCACCAGCACCAGCGGCACGCCGGCCAGCGCCGCCTCCTGGAGCACCAGGCCCTGGGTGTCGGTCCGGGACGGGAACGCGAAGACCGCGGCGGACGCGTAGGCGGCGGCCACCTCGGCCGGCGGCAACTGCCCGGTCCGCACCACCCGCTCGGCCACGCCGTGCTCGACCAGCAGCCGTTCGATCCACGGCCGGTCGTACACGGCGCCGACCAGCACCAGACGGGCGCGCGGCTCGGTGCGCAGCAGTTCCGCGAACGCCGCGATCAGCAGGTCGACGCCCTTCTCCGGGTTGACCCGGCCCACGAACACGACGGTCGGCTCGCTCGCGGACAGTCCCCACCTGGCCCGGAACGCGGCCACGTCCGCCGAGCCGACCGGCCGCGCCGCCACCCCCGTCGGGATCACGCTGATCAGCGCCGGATCGACCGGGAGCCGGGTCCGGCTGAGCACCGCACGCGTGGGCAGCACCACGGCGTCGGTCCGCTCCAGCAGCAGCCGGTTGCCGAGGTCCATCAGGGCGCGGCGCCGGTCGACGCTGGTCAGCGGCGCTCGGAGTCGGTCGCGTCGGGAGCGGCCACGCCGAGCCGCCGGCGGTACGCGGCCACGCCGATCCGCAGCGCCCTGGTCGGGATCCGATACGCGTCGAGGTAGGCGTGCAGGTCGGTGTGGTACGTCTGCACCAGCGGCAGACCGAGCCGATCGGCCGCGAGGATGCCGAGCAGCCCGGCCGGGCCCGGCGTGTGGACGTGCACCACGTCGGGTGCGAGCGCGGCCACGGCGGCCACGTGCCGGGATCGCGGCCACGCGGCGAGGCGCAGGTTGGCGACCCCGCACGGCACCGACGGCAGCCCCTCGACCGGCAGCTCCGGGTCCTGCGGGGTGTCCGGGTGCCGAGGCGCGACGAGCGTGCTGATGCAGCCGTGCCGGGGCAGGGCGTGGGCCAGCGTGCGGATCGAGGTGATGACGCCGTCCCGGCGTGGGAGGTACGTGTCGGAGAAGTGCACCACGCGCACGGGAGCCTCACGAGGGTCGCAGGAATCCGGCAAATCCGGCCGTCGCAGGTCGACGGTAAGGCTGGTCACCCGGGCGCGGCAGGCCCGACGGCGAGGCTTCGCCCAGCCTTCACGCCCCGCCCCTCGCCGTTTGCCTCCCCGTCACCGTCGACACCCGCTGCGGTTGGATCGTGCCCTGGGAGGGCCCGATCCAACCGCAGCCCTGCCGGCCGCCGGGGCGGCGCCGGCCCGGCCCGTGGGGCGCACGGGACCGGCCGGTGCGGCGTCGGCGGTTGGTGCCAGTACGGCGGGCGCCGGTTCGTCATCGCCCGCCAGGCTCCGGCGCGGACCGCTGCGTAGAGTGGGCCGTATGACAGCTACGGCACCGGCGCCGTACTCCGATGTAACGAACTCGGAGTCCTCGCTCCGGCGATTCCTGCACGGCCTCCCCGGCGTCGACCAGGTTGGCGCCGAGGCCAGGGCGGCGATGCTCGGCACCCGCTCGATCAAGACCACCAGCAAGGCGTGGGCGCTCGATCTCGCGATCCGGATGATCGACCTGACCACGCTGGAAGGCGCGGACACGCCCGGCAAGGTGCGCGCGCTCTGCGCGAAGGCGCGCCGGCCCGACCCCGCCGACCCGACCGCGCCGCAGGTGGCCGCGATCTGCGTCTACGGCGACCGGGTGGCCGACGCCGTCGACGCGCTGAAGGGCAGCGGCATCCACGTCGCCAGCGTCGCCACGGCGTTCCCGTCCGGCCGTGCCGACCTCGCGGTCCGGCTGGCCGACACCCGGGACGCGGTGGCCGCCGGCGCCGACGAGATCGACATGGTGATCGACCGCGGCGCGTTCCTGGCCGGCCGGTACCAGAAGGTGTTCGACGACATCGTGGCCGTCAAGGAGGCCTGCGGCGACGCGCACCTCAAGGTGATCCTGGAGACCGGCGAGCTGGTCACCTACGACAACGTGCGGCGCGCGTCCTGGCTGGCCATGATCGCCGGCGCCGACTTCATCAAGACCTCGACCGGCAAGATCTCCCCCGCCGCCACTCTGCCCGTCACGCTGGTGATGTTGGAGGCGGTCCGGGACTTCCGGGCCACCGGCGGCCGGCAGATCGGCATGAAGCCAGCCGGCGGGATCCGCACCTCGAAGGACGCCATCAAGTACCTCGTGATGGTGAACGAGACCTGCGGCGAGGACTGGCTCGAGCCCGGACTGGTTCCGGTTCGGCGCCTCCAGCCTCCTCAACGACCTGCTGATGCAGCGGACCAAGATGACGACCGGCCGCTACTCCGGCCCCGATTACTTCACTTTGGACTGATGGTCATGGCGTTCGAGTACGCACCGGCGCCGGAGTCGCGCGCGGTCGTCGACATCAAGCCGTCCTACGGGCTGTTCATCGGCGGCGAGTTCACGCCGGGCACCGGGGAGCCCTTCAAGTCGATCTCGCCGGCCACCGAGGAGGTGCTGGCCGAGGTCATGGACGCGAGCAGCGCCGACGTGGACCAGGCGGTCGCGGCGGCCCGCTCGGCGTACGAGCGGGTCTGGTCGAAGCTGCCGGCCCGCGAGCGCGGCAAGTACCTGTACCGGATCGCGCGGATCATCCAGGAGCGGGCGCGCGAGCTCGCCGTGCTGGAGTCGCTGGACAACGGCAAGCCGATCCGCGAGTCCCGGGACGTGGACATCCCCCTGGTCGCCGCCCACTTCTTCTACTACGCCGGCTGGGCCGACAAGCTGAAGTACGCCGGCCACGGACCGAATCCGCAGCCGCTGGGCGTGGCCGGTCAGGTCATCCCGTGGAACTTCCCGCTGCTGATGCTGGCGTGGAAGATCGCGCCGGCGCTGGCCGCCGGCAACACCGTGGTGCTCAAGCCGGCCGAGACCACGCCGCTCACCGCGCTGCTGTTCGCCGAGATCTGCCAGCAGGCCGATCTGCCGCCCGGCGTGGTGAACATCGTCACCGGCGCCGGCGAGACCGGCCGGGCGCTGGTCGAGCACCCGGACGTGAACAAGGTCGCGTTCACCGGTTCGACCGAGGTCGGCAAGGCGATCGCCCGCTCGGTCGCCGGCACCGACAAGAAGGTCACCCTGGAGCTCGGCGGCAAGGCGGCGAACATCGTCTTCGAGGACGCCGCGCTGGACCAGGCCGTCGAGGGCATCGTCAACGGGATCTTCTTCAACCAGGGCCACGTCTGCTGCGCCGGCTCGCGGCTGCTCGTCCAGGAGAGCGTGTACGACGAGGTGATGAGCTCGCTCAAGCGCCGGCTCGGCACGCTCCGGGTCGGCGACCCGCTGGACAAGAACACCGACGTCGGCGCGATCAACTCGGCCGCTCAGCTGGCCAAGATCCGCGAGCTGAGCGAGATCGGCGAGGCCGAGGGCGCCGAGCGCTGGTCGCCGCCGTGCGAGCTGCCCGACCGTGGCTTCTGGTTCCCGCCGACGCTCTTCACCGGCGTCTCCCAGGCGCACCGGATCGCCCGCGAGGAGATCTTCGGCCCGGTGCTCTCGGTGCTCACGTTCCGCACGCCCGCCGAGGCCGTGGAGAAGGCGAACAACACGCCGTTCGGCCTCTCGGCCGGCGTCTGGACCGAGAAGGGCTCGCGGATCCTCTGGATGGCGAACCAGCTCCGGGCCGGCGTCGTCTGGGCCAACACGTTCAACAAGTTCGATCCGACGTCGCCGTTCGGCGGCTACAAGGAGTCCGGCTACGGGCGCGAGGGCGGCCGGCACGGGCTGGAGGCGTACCTCAATGGCTGAGAAGTCCCCCAAGCCGCGCAGCCGCAACCAGGCCGCCGCCGCCAAGCTCCCGGCCAAGAGCATCGAGCCGGCGCGCCGTGACCAGCCCGGGCTCGCGGCTCGCCGTGCGCAAGACCTACAAGCTGCTGATCGGCGGGAAGTTCCCGCGATCGAGTCGGGACGGTCGTACGAGGTGAGCGACGCGAACGGGGAGTTCGTGGCCAACGCCGCGCAGGCCTCCCGCAAGGACGTCCGGGACGCGGTGGTCGCCGCGCGCAAGGCGTTCCCCGGCTGGTCCGGCGCGACCGCGTACAACCGTGGCCAGGTGCTCTACCGGGTGGCCGAGCTGCTGGAGGGCCGCCGGTCCCAGTTCGTCGACGAGGTCGCGCTGGGCGAGGGGCTGTCCCGGGCCGCGGCCGAGGAGGTCGTGGACGCGGCCATCGACCGCTGGGTCTGGTACGCGGGCTGGTCGGACAAGATCACCCAGGTCGCCGGGCAACGCCAACCCGGTCGCCGGCCCGTACTTCAACCTCTCGGTGCCGGAGCCGACCGGCGTGGTGGGCGTGCTCGCACCGCAGGCGTCCTCGCTGCTCGGCCTGGTGTCGGTGATCGCGCCGGCCATCGTCACGGGCAACACCGGTGGTGGTCGTGGCCAGCCAGCAGCGTCCGCTGCCCGCCGTGACGCTCGGCGAGGTGCTGGCCACCTCGGACGTGCCGGGCGGCGTGGTCAACCTGCTCACCGGGCGCACCGCGGAGATGGCGCCGTGGCTGGCCGCGCACATGGACGTGAACGCGATCGACCTGGTCGGGGCCGCGGCCGAGGACGCCGCCGCGCTGGAGGTGGCCGCCGCCGACAACCTGAAGCGGGTGCGTCCGCCGGCCGGCCAGCGAGCCGGACTGGGCCGACGAGCCCGACCTGAGCCGGATCATGGCGTACCTGGAGACGAAGACCGTCTGGCATCCCGATCGGCGTGTAGCCGGCACCCCCTGGGCTTTGGACTGGTGCCGGCGGTCTAGGGTCTCAACGGATGTCCCTGCACGCAGTCACCCGGAGGAACCGTGGGTAAGCCCGACTCGACCGACGACGAGGTCAAGACCGCTGACGCGACCGCGGCTGAGTCCGAGGAGACCCGCGCGGACGCGCTGGACGACGTGATCGACGACGCCGACGAGCTCGAGGACGACGAGCTGGACGACGGATGACGACGAGGTCGAGGACGGCGAAGAGCCGACGACCAGTCGCCGCAGACCGCGCTGTTCTGGGCGGACGTCGAGATCGACCCGATCGAGATCGTGCTGCCCACCGGCACCGGCCTGACCCTGCGGCACTACCGCGCGGTCGAGGACGACGACGGCGACCCCACCGAGGAGGCCGTCTTCCTCGCCCACCGCGGCACGCTGCACCTGTTCAAGACCCGCGAGGGCCTGCTCGAGTTCATCAAGTCCGACGCGACGCACGACCTGACCGAGCTGGAGTCCTGGGAGCAGGTCCAGCGCCGGGTCGCGCTGTCGGACCTGATCGCGATCGAGGAGGACCGCTACGAGCTGGACCTCGTCGTCGAGAACCTCCGTGGCGGCCACGACGTGTGGGAGCCCGACCTGCTGATCCCCGCCGGCGAGGTGGCGCGTGACGTCGCGTTCGCCTGCGAGCTGGACGAGGTGCTCGCCGCACTGGCGCCCGGGTCGCCCCTGGACGACCTCGACGAGGGTCTGCGCGACGGCGGCTTCATGGCGCGCCGCCGGCTGAAGAAGGTCGGCGCCGAGCAGGCCTCGATCGGCTGGCGCAGCATCATCGGCAAGATCTCCGCCGCCGTGAAGTGGCACGACTGAGCAGTGATTTGACGAACGCTCGGGTGGTGCTGCTGGCCGGCCCATCCGGATCGGGGAAGTCGTACGTGGCGCGGCGCACCGGGTTGCCGGTGCTCGAGCTCGACGACTTCTATCGCGACGGCGACGACCCCGCGCTGCCCCGACTGCCGAGCGGCCTGGTGGACTGGGACGATCCCGCGTCGTGGCACGCCGACGACGCGGTCGCCGCGATCGTGAAGCTCTGCGCCGAGCGGCGTGCCGAGGTGCCGGTGTACGAGATCGGGGCCGACCGGCGCACCGGCACGCACGTGCTGGAGCTCGGCAGGCGCACCGCTCTTCATCGCCGAGGGCATCTTCGCGGCGGAGATCGTGGCGGCCTGCCGCGAGGCCGGTGTGCTCGCGGACGCGGTGGCCCTACGCCGGACGCGACAGCTCACCTACCTGCGCCGCCTCACCCGCGACCTGCGCGAGGGCCGGAAGGCGCCGGGCATCCTGGTACGCCGAGGCTGGGCGCTGATGCGTGCCGAATCCACCGTGCTGGCCCGGCAGACCGCGCTGGGGTGCCGCCCCTGCAACGCGCACGGCACCATCCGCACGATCCGCACCCTCACCCACGCCTGACCACCCCCTTGCCCTGGGCGGCGCCCGGCGCCCCTCCGGGGGACGCCCTCCGGGGCACCCCCTCCGCTTTGGGCGACATTTTCGGTGCTATAGCCCGGAAGATGTCGCCCAAAGCCGCAGCGTGGCGGCGGCGGCCGCGGCCGCCGCGGGCGGCTGGCGTAGGACCGCGCCGTAGGCGGCTGACCGCGCGCTCGCGGCTCCCGCGAGCGCGCGGTCCACCCTCGCGGGTCCCGCCAGGGTGTCGTCCTCCGCGCCCGCACCGCACCGCCGCCGGCTCCGGCGCCCGACCGTTGCCCTTCCCATCGCGTTTGGGCGACATCTTCACGGCCAGGGCTGTGAAGATGTCGCCCAAAGCGGAGGAGTTGGCCGGCCAGCGGAGCGGGCGTCCCGGCAACCGGGGCCGGCACGGGCGGGCGGCGGGCGGCGTGGCGGCGGGTACCCCTAGGGGCGGGGATCGTCCGGCGGGGCGAGGCTGCCGACGAATCGCGGCGTTAGCGTCGAGGGAGAGAGTGAGCAGCGCTCTCGTGACGTCGAGGAGTGGTTTCCATGGCCAGCCTGTCCCGTCCGCGTTCCGGTCGGATGATCGCCGGTGTCTGCGCCGGGCTCGGTCGCCGGTTCGGACTCTCGGCCACCACCGTGCGCCTGCTGTTCCTGCTCAGCTGCCTGCTGCCAGGGCCTCAGTTCGTGCTCTACCTGGTGCTTTGGGTCATGCTCCCCAACGAGTAGGCGCCCGTCGCCGGCTTCTCCCCCGCCCGGTTGCGGCCCTTTCCGCCTCGCCCAATTTGGACTGCTACGGCCGATCACGGTTGAAAGCGTTCAAACGAGGGAAGGAACACCTTGGCCCTGACTGGGCACAAAACTTGCTTGGGGAGGCTGGAATGCGCATCGGGTCAGCACTGGTCGTCATTTGGTTAGTCATCGGCCTCATTGCGGCAGCGCAGCGAGACTACTTCAGCGGGTCGGACGCCAACTGCGCGAAGCTGGGCACGATCGCGGTCACCATCATCGCGGGCCCGCTCAACTACGTCGGAGCCAACCCGAAGGTGGAGTGCAACGTGCCGCAGCCGTCGAAGTAGCAGGCACGGTTCGGGACTCCCGAACGACCGAGATCCGCCCCGGGCCGCCGTTCCCACCGAACGGTGACCCGGGGCGGCGGCATGTTCGGCTCCAGTTAGGACGGCAGCCGCAGCCGCACGATCACCGCCCGATGGTCGCTGCGCGGCACCGTGAAGACCTCGACCGACTTGACCGCGGTACGCCCGGTGACCAGCACGTGGTCGATCGTCACGGGCGGCAGCGGATGGCCGTGCGGCCAGGTCGGCACCAGCCCGGCACCCTCGGCGACGGCCGCGTCGCGGTACCCGGTGTCGAGCAGCCGGCGCAGTTCGCGGTGGTCGAGGGTGGCGTTGAAGTCGCCGGCGAGGATCCGCGGCGGGCCGTCCCGATCGGGTCGGGGTAGCAGGTCGAAGTCGCGCCGCCAGCGGGTGGTCGGGCCGCCGGGCAGTGGAGGTCCGGTGTGGACGGCCACCACGTCGATGTCCCCGGCGGGGGTGCGCATGGTGGCCCTGGCCATGTCGAAGGTGGACCGGTAGGCGAGCCCACGCGCGTCCAGCAGCGGGAAGACCGAGTAGAGGCCGGTGCCGGAGACCGCCGTCCCGTGGGCGTAGCGCGCGTTCGGGCAGGAGCTTGGCGATGCCCGCCGCGTCCAGCCGGTCCACCGCGTCGCCGGTGAGCTCCTGCACGCTGAGCAGGTCGGGTTTCTCGGCGCGGACCAGCGCCATGATCCGGTCGGTGTCGGCGCCGCCGGCCAGCACGTTCACGGTCATCACGACCAGCGAGCGGCCGCTCGCCCCGGCCGGATCCCGTTCGGCGACCGCACGCGGCAGCACGAACGCGCCGAACGCGGCCACCACCACCACCGCGACCAGAGCCTCCCGCCACCGCCGGAGCAGCAACGCGGCGAGCAGCGGCACCACGCTCGCGACCGCCACGTACGGCGTGTACGAGACGAGTTGCACCAGCGGCGTGACCAGATCCAGGCCGAACGCACGCACCAGCGCCCAGCTCGCGAAGGCGCCGATCACCGCCCACAGCACCCAGCGGTTCGACCGCGACCCGGACGGCCGCGGTCGAGCCGCCGGCTGGGTCAGCTCTGTGCCCGCAGCTCTCGCGTAGCCCGGCTTGATCACGTCGTTGATCAGGGCCAGCCGCTGGTCGAACGGGATGAAGGCCGACTTCATCGCGTTCACCGTGAACCATTGGAGGTCCTCGTAGCCATAGCCGAAAGCTTCGCAGAGCAGCGCAAACTCGCGGCTCATCGAGGTGCCGCTCATCAGCCGGTTGTCGGTGTTGACGGTGACCCGGAAGCCGAGGTCGTGCAGCAGCCGGATCGGGTGCTCCTCGATGGACGCGGCGGCGCCGGTCTGCACGTTGGACGACGGGCACATCTCCAGCGGCACGCGCTTGTCCCGGACGTACGCCGCGAGCCGGCCGAGCGTGGCACCGACGGCGTCACCGGCCGGGCCGCGGGTGATGTCGTCGACGATCCGCACGCCGTGGCCGAGCCGGTCGGCACCGCACCACTGCAACGCCTCCCAGATCGACGGGAGCCCGAACGCCTCGCCGGCGTGGATCGTGAAGTGGCCGTTCTCGCGCTGGATGAACTGGAACGCGTCGAGGTGCCGGGTGGGCGGGAAGCCGGCCTCGGCGCCGGCGATGTCGAAGCCGACCACGCCGGAGTCGCGGTAGGCGATGGTCAGCTCGGCGATCTCGCTGGACCGGGCGGCGTGCCGCATCGCGGTCAGCAGGGTGCCGACGCGGATCGGGTTGCCGTCGGCCGCGGCCTGCGCGCTGCCCGCCTCGAAGCCGCCGAGCACCGCGTCGACCACCTCGTTCAGCGAAAGGCCGTGCTCGACGTGCAGCTCGGGCGCGAACCGCACCTCCGCGTAGACCACGCCGTCGGCGGCCAGGTCGATCGCGCACTCGGCGGCGACCCTGGCCAGCGCGTCCTTGGTCTGCATCACGCCAACCGTGTGCGCGAACGTCTCCAGGTAGCGGACCAGCGAGCCGGAGTCGGCCGCGTCGCGGAACCAGGCGCCCAGCTCCTCCGCGTCGGTGCTGGGGAGATTCTGGTAGTCGGCCTCGCTGGCGAGTTCGATGACGGTCTGGGGCCGCAGCCCACCGTCGAGGTGATCGTGGAGGAGGACCTTCGGCGCCTGGCGGATCCCGTCGGCGCTCGGCGTCGTTGCAGAGCTCATGCCGAACGGTAGCTCACTCCGGAAGCGACCCGAGACCCACCGGCGGCGTGCGGGCTACACGGCGGGTGGCGGCAAGGGCCCTCTCAGGGTTTCCTCAGGGTCGACCCCGGGGGGTTATCCCCCCTATGAAAAGGGGGCCTTACCCGATGGTTCCGAGCGCTCGACCCCGACAGCCTTCTTGCGACGACATCACGCAGGAGGGAAGGGCCATGTTCGCTCGAGTGGGGCGGTTCTGTTTCCGCCACAGATTCACGGTATTGGTTATCTGGATAGCCATCTTCGCGGGCGGCATGGTGGCAAGTGGTCCGGTCTTCACCGCCCTGTCGGCGGACCAGGACATCAACGTCGAGTCGATCAACGCGTACGACGTGCTGGACGCCGAGAGCAAGGACGACGGCACCGTGGTGGGTGTCGTGGACCGGATCGACCCGGCGTCGGCCGCGACGAAGTCGCAGGTGACCGCGGCGGCGGCGGCGCTCCGCAAGGTCTCCGGCGTGGTCGAGGTCGAGGACCCGTACTCAGGGGGGCCTGCGGGGGCCGCCCTGATCGCGAAGGACCAGCGCGCGGTCGTCATCGTCGCGCACCTGGCCAAGGACGCGAAGGACGACGCCAGGGACGCCACGGTCGAGACCGTGACCAAACAGCTCCGCGGCATCGACCTGGACGGCGCGAAGATCGAGGTCGGCGGCAGCGCCGTCCTGGACAAGGAGATCAACGAGCAGGTCGGCACCGACCTGAGCCGCGCCGAGATGATCGCCCTCCCGATCACCCTGCTGGTGATGGTGTTGGTCTTCGGTGGGTTCGTGGCCGCGAGCCTGCCGGTCCTCGGCGCGATCATGTCGATCGGCACCGCGTTCCTCGCGCTCTGGGGCTTCTCCACGTTCAGCGCGCTCGACTCCAACACCCTCACCGTGACCACGCTGCTCGGCCTCGGTCTCTCCATCGACTATGGACTGCTCGTGCTGACCCGGTACCGCGAGGAGTTGGGCAACGGGCTGGACCGTGAGGCCGCGGTGAGCAAGGCCGCCTCGACCGCCGGCCGGACCGTCGCGTTCTCCGCGCTCACCGTCGCCGCCGCGCTGGGCGGGCTGGTCATGGTCGACGTGCCGTTCATGCAGGCGCTCGGTGCGGCCGGCATCTCGATCGCGCTGATGACGATGCTGGTGGCGCTCACGCTCATGCCGGCCCTGATCCGCGTCTTCGGCCGCTGGATCAAGCCGCCGAAGAAGGTGGGCGGCGCCGACCACGGCTTCTTCTCCCGGCTGGCCCTGCGGGTGCAGCGGCGTCCGGTCATGGTGATCGTGGTGACGCTGTTCGGCCTGCTCGCGGTCGCCGCCCCGGCGGTCGCGGTGAACATCTCCGACCAGGGGCTCGGCGAGATCCCCACCTCGATCGAGTCCCGCCGGGTGGTGGACGACCTGACCGGCCGGTTCGGTCAGCAGCCCGATCCGCCGATCACCGTGCTGGCCCGTACCGACCCGGCGACGCTGGACGCCTGGGCCGCGCAGCACGCCGGCGACAAGGGCGTGACCAAGGTCTTCCCGGCCGAGGAGGTCCGCTCCGGGCTCAGCCTGGTGAACATCGACGTGGCCGGCGACCCGCACGGCTCGGAGGCTCGTGAGCTGGTGAAGTCCCTGCGTGCGGACCGGCCGGACGGCGAGTCCTGGGTGACCGGCGACGCGGCGGTCTTCGGTGACCTGCTGGACGTCCTCGTCGATGGGCTGCCCGGTGCGCTCGCGGTGATGGTGGGCGCGATGTTCGTGCTGCTCTTCCTGATGACCGGCTCGCTGCTGGTGCCGATCAAGGCGCTGGTGATGAACCTGCTCTCGCTCGGCGCCACGTTCGGCGCGATGGTCATGGTGTTCCAGTTCGGCTGGGGCGCCGGTCCGCTGGACTTCCTGGTCAACGACGGCATGGATCCGTACACGTTGCTGGCGATCTTCGCCTTCGCGTTCGGCCTCTCGATGGACTACGAGGTCTTCCTGCTGGCGCGGATCAAGGAGCTGTACGACCAGGGGTACGACAACGACACCGCGGTCCGGCTGGGTCTGCAGCGCAGCGGGCGGATCATCACCTCCGCGGCCGTGCTGATGATGATCGTCTTCGGCGGGTTCGCGGCGGCGAAGATCGGCGGCGTGGAGCAGATCGGCTTCGGCCTGGTGGTCGCCGTGCTGGTCGACGCGACGATCGTCCGGTGCCTGCTGGTGCCGGCCACGATGACGCTGCTCGGCAAGGCGAACTGGTGGGCGCCGAAGCCGCTCCGAATCCTGCACGCCAAGTTCGGGCTGCACGAGGCGCCGTCCGCGACGCCGCCGGAGCCGGACCGCCGGGAGCTCACCCCGGTCGGCTGACCTAGGACATCCGCTGCTGCGGTTGGATCGCGCTCTCGGGGGGCGCGATCCAACCGCAGCTCGCTGCCGGCCCCGGGTGCGGTTGGATTGTGGAGTGGGACTCCACAATCCAACCGCAGCTGCTTTGCTGGCTGTCGGGTTGCTGGCGGGGACAGGATGGAGGCGTGACTACCTACGAGCTGAGCGCGTCGTTGCCGGCCATCTCGCTGGCCCACCGGCGGCTCGAACAGACCCTGGAAACCCTCACCGAGGACGAGGCCCGCGGCGCGTCCGGACTCCCCGGTTGGACCCGTGGCCACCTGCTGACCCACCTCGCCCGGCATGCCGAGTCGGCGGTCCGGCTGGCCGACGGCGCCGCCGCGAACGTCCCGGCCGAGCAGTACCCCGGTGGCGCGGCGGAGCGGAACGCCGGCATCGAGGCCGGCGCGGACCGGCCGGCCAAGGAACTCGCCGTCGACGTCGCCGAGACGAACGCCGAGGTCGAGCGGGTCTTCGCCGCGATGCCGACGGAGGCCTGGGACCGGATCGTCACGTTCCGCCAAGGCGACTTCCCCGCCGCTCGCACGGCCTGGACCCGCTGGCGCGAGGTCGAGATCCACCACGCCGACCTGGCCCTCGACCGATTCACGATCGCCGACTGGCCGGCCGCGTTCGTCGAAGCCCACCTGCCCCACGAGCTGGCCAAGCTCGCCGATCGGCTGCCGGCCGGGGTGGCGTACGAGATCAACGGCGTGCGCTACGGGGACGGTGCGCCGCACACCGTGGCCGGGCCGGACTTCGCCCTGCTGGCCTGGCTGTTCGGCCGTCCCGACCTCGCGGCGCCGCACCTGGACACCCCCGCCCCCGACCTCCCGAACTGGGGCTGATCCTTGCGGTCCAAATGCGCCCTCTGAGGGCGCATTTGGACCGCAACGGGGTCTAGCTGGCGAGGTCGATCTCGTCCCAGCTGGTGGGGGGCTCGTGGTACGGACCGCTGAACACGATCGCCCATTCCAGCGCCCAGCGCCGCTGCCCGACCACGTAGGGCTGGGTCATACCGGGGTGCGGCCGGCCGTCCATCAGGGCCTGCACGTGGCCCCAGTCCAGGCAGTAGTGCAGGTCCAGCAGGGCGGCGGCCTCGCCGGCCGGGCGTGGCTCGGGGAGGCTGCGTTCCTGCCAGTCCTCGTAGGACTCGCCGGCCGCGAGATCCGGCAGCCAGAGCGCCAGGCCGTCGCCGCAGTACTGGGAGGGGTCCAGCTCCTCCGCGACGCCGAGCAGCCACGCCAGCGCCCACAGCGCCTCGATGTGCAGGCCGTACAGGTCGGCCGGGCCCTGGCCCTCGGAGAGGAAGAGCCACTCCGGCCTGGTCACGGCGTCCCGCAGGCCGTTCTCCTCCAGCCAGCCCGCGGTCAGCTCCGGCGGTGCCCCGAACGTGGCCGCGATGACCGCGTTGAGCACGACGGCGCGCGCCTCGATCTCCTCGACCGTCCGCAGCGCCGCCCGGTCACCCGGCTCCCACACCAGCGGGTAGCCGTCGGGCGGCACCGGAAAGCCCAGCTCGGCGACGTCGACGAGGTTGGCCTCGCGGATCAGCATCGGATCTGGAGCTTCCGGTCCGCGCGGGTCGCCACCGGCCGGGTATCCGGATGTCATGTGTCCACCTCGCTCCGCTCGGAAGCCCCACGACAGGGGCGGCTGTACCCATTGATTCGCTCGCTGCGCTCGCTCATTCCCCGATCCGGTCGAGGACGAGCGGGCCGGGAGCGGGTGCGGTGTCGGCGATCTGAACGGCACCCTCCAGGGCTGCCAGCGCGGCGGGGATCCGGCCGGCGTCGTCCGCGTGCAGCTCGAGCATCGGGTCGCCGGCCCGAACGGCGTCGCCCGGCTTGCGCAGCATCACCACGCCCGCCGCGGCCGACACCGGGTCCTCCTTGCGGGCCCGGCCGGCACCGAGCCGCCAGGCCGCCACGCCGACCGCGTAGGCGTCCAGCGCGGACATGAACCCGTCGCTCTCGGCCGCGACCACGTGCTTCTCCGGCGCGCTCGGGAGCGTCGCGTCCGGGTCGCCGCCCTGGGCCGCGATCATCCGGCGCCACACGTCCATGGCGGAGCCGTCGGCCAGCGCCTTGGCGGGGTCCGCGTCGGTCAGGCCGGCGCCGTCCAGCATCTCCCTGGCCAGCGCCAGGGTCAGCTCGACGATGTCGGCCGGGCCGCCACCGGCGAGCACCTCGACCGATTCGATCACCTCCAGCGCGTTGCCGGCGGTCCGGCCGAGCGGGGTGTCCATCGCGGTGAGCAGCGCCACCGTCCGGACCCCGTGCGCGCCGCCCAGCTCGACCATCGTGGCGGCCAGCTCACGGGCGGTCTCGGCGGACTTCATGAACGCCCCGGATCCCACCTTCACGTCCAGGACCAGGGCGGACGCACCCTCGGCGATCTTCTTGCTCATGATCGAGCTGGCGATCAGCGGAATCGACTCGACCGTGCCGGTCACGTCCCGCAGCGCGTACAGCTTGCGGTCGGCCGGGGCCAGGTTGTCACCGGCCGCGCAGATCACCGCGCCGACGTCCCGGAGCTGGTCGACGTACTCGGCGTGGGTGAGGCGGGCGCGCCAGCCCGGGATCGACTCGAGCTTGTCCAGCGTGCCGCCGGTGTGGCCCAGCCCGCGGCCGGAGAGCTGCGGCACCGCGGCACCGCACGCGGCGACCAGCGGGGCCAGCGGCAGCGTGATCTTGTCGCCCACGCCGCCGGTGGAGTGCTTGTCGACGGTCGGGCGCGGGTTCGAACCGAGATCCATCCGCTCGCCGGAGGCGATCATGGCCGCGGTCCACCTGGCGATCTCGCGCCGGTCCATGCCGCGCAGCAGGATCGCCATCGCCAACGCGGACATCTGCTCGTCGGCGACCACACCGGTGGTGTACGCGTCGACCACCCAGTCGATCTGCTCGTCCGAGAGCGCATCGCCGTCACGCTTGGTCCGGATCACGTCGATCGCGGAGATGCTCACCGCGCTCCCTCCTGTCTCAGCCGGGCGACCCGAAGTACGCACCGGTTGCCGTCGCCCGATCAGCCGGTCGACGGCAACGTCCCTCTACAGCGGATCGTACGTGGCCGGTCGGCCGCCGCCACGTGACGGTCCGCACTGCAACTGGCACAAAACTGACACAGCGCTCCTGGCGCCGGTAGGTCAGCGGCTGAGGTCCTCGGCCCCGAACGCGTCCGGCAGGATCTCGCTCATCGGCACGGACCCCGCGCGCGGTGGCCAGCAGGCAGTCCGGCCCGCCGTTCTCCCAGAGCAGCTGCCGGCACCGCCCGCACGGCATCAGCGCGGCGCCGTTCCCGTCGACGCAGGCCACCGCGACCAGCCGGCCGCCGCCGCTGGCGTGCAGCGCCGAGACCATGCCGCACTCGGCGCACAGCCCGAGCCCGTAGGACGCGTTCTCGACGTTGCAGCCGACCACGATCCGTCCGTCGTCCACCAGCCCGGCCACACCGACCGGGAAGTTCGAGTACGGCGCGTACGCCCGCTCCATCACGTCGATGGCGGCCTTGCGCAACCCGTCCCAGTCGACCTCGGCGGCCGGCCCATCGAGCGGCGGCCCGTCGACCGGACGCCGGCCGGTCACGAGCGTCGGCTCGCGCATCAGCGCCGGTCACCCGCTCTGGCCCTTGCGGTACGGCAGGCCGTCCGCGGCCGGCATCCGGAGCCGCTGCGCCGCCATGGCCAGCACGATCAGCGTGGTGAGGTGCGGCATGAACCGGACGAACTGCGCCGGCACCTCGGGCTGGGTGGCGAACCAGACCAACGAACCGACCGCGATCAGCGCGCTGACCCCGCCCAGCACCCAGCGCCGCTTCCACAGGTGCCAGGCCGCGAGCGCGACCAGCAGGATGCCGACCAGCAGCAGGAGCGCGTGCACGGACTCGCCGCCCCGCGGCCGCTGCTGGAGCGCGTCGGTGAAGCCGAACAGGCCGGCGCCGGCGGCCAGGCCGCCGGGGCGCCAGTTGCCGAAGATCATCGTGGCGAGGCCGATGTAGCCGCGCCCGTTGGTCTGGCCCTCGCGGTAGATGCTCGCCGAGACCTCGGCCAGGTAGACCCCGCCGAGACCGGCCAGGCCACCGGAGACGACCACCGCGATGTACTTGTAGAGGTAGACGTTCACGCCCAGCGACTCGGCCGCCGACGGGCTCTCGCCGCAGGAACGCAGCCGCAGGCCGAACGCGGTCCGCCAGAGCAGGTAGTAGGTGGCCGGCACCAGCGCGATGGCGACCAGGGTGAGCAGCGAGATCGACGTGGTGACGCCGCCGATGATGCCGGCCAGGTCGGAGACGAAGAACCATCGATGTTTCTCGATCGATTCCATCCAGCTGGATATCCCTGGCAGCGTGATCGTGCGGATGTCCGGCACGGCCGGCGACTGCGTGATGCCGGCGCCCTCCACGCCCTGGTACGCGATGCCGGAGAGGTACCGGGTCACGCCGGCGCCGAGGATGGTGACCGCGACACCGGAGACGATGTGGTCGACGCCGAACGTCACGGTGGCCAGCGCGTGCAGCAGCCCGCCCATCGCGCCGCCGAGGATGCCGACGATCACGCCGGTCCACGGGCCCCACTGGTAGCCGGCCCAGGCACCGAACCAGGTGCCGAGGATCATCATGCCCTCGAGGCCGATGTTGACCACGCCGGCGCGCTCGGACCAGAGTCCGCCGAGGCCGGCGAGCCCGATCGGCACCGCCCACTGGAGCGCCTCCCGGACGGTGCCCCGGGAGGTCAGGTCGTCGGCGCCGGTGGCGGCCCGGACCGCGGCGATCAGCAGGATCGCGCCGGCGATGATCAGCAGCACGATCGGCAGGCTGATCCGGCGCTTGCTCCCGACGGCCGCCGGAGCGGCGACGAGGCTGGGGTCGGTCGTGATGCTCACTGCGCGTCTCCCTTGGCAGCGCCCGCCACGGCCAGATCCTGCGGCTGGTCGGTGGCCAACTCCTTGCCGACCCGGCTCTGCTCGGTGCGGCGTCGGATCCGGTTGACGACCTCGTAGGCGACCACCACGGCGAGGACGCTGACGCCCTGCATGATCGTGACGATCTCCTTGGGGATGGATTCCAGGTCGAGGATCTGCGCGGACCGGTCGAGGAACGACCAGAGCAGCGCGCCGAACGCGATCCCGACCGGGTGGTTCCGGCCGAGCAGCGCGATCGCGATGCCGAGGAAGCCGATGCCGGCCGGGAAGTCGGAGGTGAACTTGTGGCTCTCCCCGAGCAGCAGCGGCAGGCCGACCAGGCCGGCCACCCCGCCCGAGATGAGCATGCTGAACAGCACCATCTTCTTGACGCTGACGCCGCTGGCCACCGCGGCCGACGGGTTCGCGCCGGCCGCCCGCAGATCGAAGCCGAACCGGGTGCGGTTGAGCAGCACCGCGTAGCCGATGCCGACCAGGATCGCCACGATCAGGAACCCGAACACGTCGTCCCTGGCCCCGGGGATCAGCGGGATGCCGGGCACCCAGGCGCTCTCCGGCAGCGTGCGGGTGGTGAGGATGTTGCCGCCCTCGGGCAGCACCCCGAAGCCCTTCTCGCTGATCAGGTACGCCACCAGGCCACCGGCGATCGCGTTGAGCATGATCGTGGAGATCACCTCGCTGACACCGCGGGTCACCTTGAGCAGCGCCGCGAACCCGGCCCACAGCGCGCCGACGATCACCGACACCAGCACGACCATGATCAGCAGCACCGGGCCCGGGCAGGTCCCGCATCGCGGCGGCGCCGCCCACGCGCGGCGGCGAGCATCGCGGCGAGCTGGTACTGGCCGTCCACGCCGATGTTGAAGAGGTTCATCCGGAAGCCGATCGCCACCGCGACGGCCGCCAGGTAGTAGTAGGTGGACCGGTTGAGGATGTCGACGATGCTGTTCGGCTCGGTGCCGTACTCGAACATCCTGGAGAACGTGTACGACGGGTTGATGTCGCTGATCAGCAGCGCGATCGAGGAGAGCCCGACCGCGATGAGCACGGCGGCGGCCGGGGCCGCGAGCCCGAGCACCACGCTGCGGACGTTGATCCGGCCGGTCACGGCTGGTCCTCCGGCTTCTCGGTTACGGTCTGGCCGGCCGCGGGGTCCGCGGTCCGAGCGCCCTGCTCGCCGGCTCCGGTCATCGCGGATCCGAGCTGCTCCGGCGTGACGTCGGCCGGGTCGGCGTCGGCGACCAAGCGCCCACGCAGGATCACCTTGAGCGAGTCCGACAGGCCGATCAGCTCGTCCAGGTCGGCGGAGATGAGCAGGACTCCGAGGCCGTTGGCCCGTGCGGTGCGGATGTGCTGCCAGATGTCGGCCTGGGCGCCCACGTCCACGCCCCGGGTCGGATGGGAGGCGACCAGCAGCACCGGATCGTGGCTCATCTCGCGTCCGACGATCAGTTTCTGCTGGTTGCCGCCCGACAGCGAGGCGGCGGTGACGTCGATGCCGGGGGTGCGCACGTCGTACTGCTCGACGATCCGCTCGGTGTCCTTGCGGGCGCCGGCGATGTTGAGGAACGGACCGGACGCGTTCGGCGGCTCGGTCTGGTGGCCGAGCATCCGGTTCTCCCAGAGCGGCGCGTCGAGCAGGAGACCCTGCCGGTGCCGGTCCTCGGGGATGTAGCCGACGCCGGACTCGCGCCGCTTGCGGGTGGTCCAGGTGTCGATCTCGGCCTCGTTGAGCCAGACCCCGCCGGTGGACGGCCGGATGCCCATGATCGCGTCGACCAGCTCGGCCTGTCCGTTGCCCTCGACGCCGGCGATCCCGACGACCTCGCCCTTGTGGATGGTGAACGAGACGTCGTCCACGATCGGGCGGCCGTCCGGGGTGCGGACCGTGAGGTTCTCGACCCGGAGCACCGGCACGTCGGTGACGGTGGACTCGCGCGTCTCCGGGCTGGGCAGCTCGCTGCCGACCATCAGCTCGGCGAGCTGGCGTGCGGTGACCTGCTTGGGGTCGACCGAGGCCACGGTGGTGCCGCGGCGGATCACGGTGATCGCGTCGGCGACCGAGAGCACCTCGTCCAGCTTGTGCGAGATGAAGATGACCGTGAGGCCCTCGCTGGTCAGCTCGCGGAGGTTGTCGAAGAGCTCGTCGACCTCGTGCGGCACCAGCACGGCGGTGGGCTCGTCGAGGATGAGGATGCGGGCGCCGCGGTAGAGCACCTTGAGGATCTCGACCCGCTGCCGGACGCCGACGCCCAGGTCCTCGACCAGCGCGTCCGGGTCGATGCCGAGCCCGTAGGAGTCGGAGATCTCGCGGATCTTCCGCCGGCGCCCCGCCGCCGATGCCGTGCAGCGCCTCGGCGCCGAGCACCACGTTCTCCAGCACGGTGAAGTTGTCCGCGAGCATGAAGTGCTGGTGCACCATGCCGATGCCGGCCTTGATGGCCTGCTGCGGGGTGGAGAAGGTCTGCTCGACGCCGTCGATCGCGATCGTGCCGGCGTCCGCCTTCTGCATCCCGTAGAGGATCTTCATCAGCGTCGACTTGCCGGCGCCGTTCTCGCCGACGATCGCGTGCACGGTGCCGCGCGCGACCGTGATGTGGATGTCGTGGTTCGCGACCACGCCGGGGAATCGTTTGAGGATCCCGTCCAGCCGGACCGCGGCCGGCACGGCTGGCGCGCCCGCGGGCGGGTCGGCGACGGTGTCAGCGCCTCTGGTCACGGACAAACCTTTCCTGGAGCATCCGGCACGCCCACCGCCGGAGTCGGCGGACGCCCTCGCGCGGTTACCGAGTACCGGCAGACGACGCCGGGCCCGGAGGGACGTTACCTCCCCGGACCCGGCCGCCGTACTGCTTCGCTACACGCCTGCGGGCTTCGACGGAACCGTGATCTTCCCGTCGATGATCTGCTGCTTGTAGTCGTCCAGCTTGGACTTGATGTCGTCCACCTTGCCGCCGGACGTGGAGTAGCCCACGCCGTCGACCTTGAGGTCGAACACCTTCGTGCCGGCGGCGAACTTGTCCGTCGCCGACGCCCTTGACGAAGTCGAACACCGCGACGTCGACGCGCTTGAGCATCGAGGTCATGATGACGTCGCGCAGCGCCGGGTCGGCCGACTGGTACTGGTCGGAGTCGACGCCGATCGCCAGGCTGCTCTTCTCCTTGGCGGACTGGAAGACGCCGGTACCGGAGCCACCCGCCGCCGCGAAGATCACGTCGACGCCACCGTCGTACATGCCCGTGGCCGTGGTCTTACCGGCGGCCGGGTCGTTGAAGCCCGAGCACTTCTGGGCGGTGGTCGAGAGGTACTTGACCTGCGTCTGGACGTCGGCCTTGACGGCCTTGGCACCAGCCACGAAGCCAGCCTCGAACTTCTGCAGCAGCGGCACCAGGCAGCCGCCGATGTAGCCGACCTTGCCCGACTTGCTCTTCAGCGCCGCCGCGGCGCCGACCAGGAACGAACCCTGCTCCTCGGCGAAGACCAGGTTGGAGACGTTCGTGGCGTTCTCGACGACGCCGTCGATGATGCCGAACTTGACGTCCGGGAACTCCTTGGCGACCTTGGCCAGCGGCTCGGCGTACGCGAAGCCGACCGCGATCACCGGGTTGTAGCCGCCGTCGGCGAGCAGCCGCAGCCGCTCCTCCTTGTCCGACGCCGGCTCGTCGGCCTTGGCGGACAGGTCCTTGATGTCGAGGTCGAGGTCGTCCTTGACCTTCTCCAGACCGGCGGCGGCCGCGTCGTTGAACGACTTGTCGCCTCGCCCGCCGATGTCGTACGCGAGCCCGACCTTGACCGACTTCTTGTCGCTGTCGCCGTCGCCGCTCACCGATCTTGCCGCCGCCACAGGCGGCGAGTGCCATCGTGCTGACGGCCAAAATGGCGGCCAGCTTCATCCCACGCGCTCGGCGCAAGACGATCTCCTTCCCCAGTGCACCGCCCCACTGCAGTGCAGAACGATCAGAGCGTAATCCCAGTCGGTGGACCTGCCTCCGATCGAGTGAGGTCGTCACCGGACCGTGATGTCATAGCGATGGCGCAGGTCACAGCGGTCACGAAGTGGTCACCCAGCACGCCGCGCCCGGGAGTGTCGCGCCTGTGAGCCAACCGACCGCGTCGGCGAACTTTGACGAAAAGGACCCTCCTGGGCCGGCAGAGCATGTGCCTGCCACGGTCGATCTCCGCGCCGTGGTTACCGCTACCTGCGAACCTCGCGAGGTGCGAACCCCCGCCGGCGCCACCGACCGCGCAGCGAAGCTCGTCGGGGCCGGAGCGAGCTGGCGACGCGGGCACCTCGTCGTGGCGGTCGCCCTGCTGGTCGCGGGTCTCCTGGCCGTTCCCGCGGCGGTGCCGAACACGGTCGGCCGCCTGGGCAGCCTCGTGGAGACCTTCCACGTCTGGTTCGGGCTGACCATTCCGGTGCTGTGCGGGCTGGCGTGGTGGCGCCGGTCGGCGAGCGCCTTGCTGGCCACGCTGCTGCCCTTGGTCGCCTGGCTCGGTCTCTACAGCGGCCACCTGCTGCCCGGCCAGCACTCCCGATACGACGTCACCGCCGTCCAGCACAACGTCAGTGACGAGAACGCCGACCCAGTAGGCACCGCCCGGGAGCTGGCGAAGGCCCGGCCGGACCTGGTCGCGCTGGAGGAGCTGACGCAGCCCGCGCTCTCGCACTACGCCACCGCGGTGGCGGCGGAGTATACCCACCACACCGTGCAGGGCACCGTCGGGCTGTGGTCACGGTTCCCACTCGCCGAGGCGCGTCCGGTGAACATCAGGCCGCAGGGGGTCGGAGCCGACTGGAACCGGGGCCTGCGGGCGGTCGTGCGCACGCCACGGGGTGAGCTCGCCGTCTACGTCGCCCATCTGCCGTCCGTGCGTCTCGGACACGACCGGCCTCGACTGCGCGCGACGCGACGAGAGCGCCGTCCTGCTCGGCAGGAGCGATCGCGGCCGAGCCGCTGGCCAAGGTGCTCCTGCTGGGAGACCTGAACAGCACGGTGGACGACCGCGGCCTGGCACCGGTCAGCTCGCAACTGACCACCGCGCGGCTCGGACTTCGCGTTCAGCTGGCCCGCGGGCTCGCCGCTCGCTCGGATCGACCAGATCATGGGCCGCTCGATGACCGTGACCGAGATCTGGTCCCTGCCTGCCACCGGGAGCGACCACCTCCCGGTCGCGGCACGAATCCGACTCTGATCGCGCGCTCGCCGGCCGCCCAGGTCAGCGCGGCACACGCCACGCTCCGGCCCGTGAAAAGCGCGGAGGGGTGTGACTTAGTTATCAGCAGGCTGTCTGGTCAGTCACACCCGGCAGCACCGCCCACTATCCGGGACATAGCATCAGGCTGTTTGAGCTCGCCGGGGTTGTTCCCCGGCCCCCGGGGCGGCGGGCTCAGGCCGCCGATCCCGACATCCTCGGGCCGCCGATCCTGGCGACTCGGGGGCCCGCCGATCCCGGCAAACGATCCGTCAACGGAGGCAGGTCACCGTGCCCAGCGCCGCTCCCACGTCCCGCCGCCCGGCCGGGACGCTCTATCGCGGGCGGGAGGGGATGTGGTCGTGGGTGGCCCACCGGGTCACCGGCGTACTCATCTTCTTCTTCCTCTTCGTCCACGTGCTCGACACCGCGCTGGTGCGGGTCTCGCCCGAGGCGTACAACACGGTCATCGAGGCGTACAAGAACCCGGTGATGAACCTGATGGAGGTCGGGCTGGTCGGCGCGGTGCTCTACCACGCGCTGAACGGCCTGCGGGTGATCGCGATCGACTTCTGGGAGCGCGGGCCGCGGCTGCAGAAGCAGCTGCTCTGGGCCATCGTCGCGATCTGGGTCGTGGTGATGGTGCCGGGCGTCTACTTCATGCTGGCGCGCACGGTCGCCGACCTGTTCGGGAGCAACTGATGAGCACTTCGGTCGCTGACGTCCCGCTGATCGAGGCACCGCGGTCGCCGCGCAAGCGCGCCCGGTCCCGTTCACGGACCAACTTCGAGCTGTACGCGTGGATGTTCATGCGCCTGTCCGGGCTGCTGCTCGTGGTCCTGGTGCTCGGCCACCTGTTCATCATGAACATCCTGGACGGCGGCGTGCACCGGCTCGGCTTCGCGTTCGTGGCCGGCCGCTGGGCGTCCCCGTTCTGGCAGGTCTGGGACCTGGCCATGCTCTGGCTGGCGCAGCTGCACGGCACCAACGGCATGCGCGTGATCATCAACGACTACGCCCAGCGCGACGGCACCCGGTTCTGGCTGAAGATGCTGCTCTACACCGCGAGCACGCTGGTGCTCCTCACCGGCACGCTGGTCATCTTCACCTTCGACCCGAACATCTCCTGAGGGGCCCTTTCATGCAGTTCCACCGGTACGACACGGTCATCGTGGGAGCGGGCGGCGCCGGCATGCGGGCCGCACTGGCCGCCAACACCGCGGCCAAGCCGTCGACGCGGACGGCAGTGCTCACCAAGCTCTACCCGACCCGGTCGCACACCGGCGCGGCCCAGGGCGGCATGTGCGCCGCGCTGGCGAACGTCGAGGAAGACAACTGGGAGTGGCACACCTTCGACACGATCAAGGGCGGTGACTACCTGGTCGACCAGGACGCCGCCGAGATCATGGCGAAGGAGGCCATCGACGCGGTCCTCGACCTGGAGAAGATGGGCCTGCCGTTCAACCGGACGCCCGAGGGCAAGATCGACCAGCGCCGGTTCGGCGGTCACACCCGCAACCACGGCGAGGCGCCGGTACGCCGGGCCTGCTACGCGGCGGACCGCACCGGCCACATGATCCTGCAGACGCTGTTCCAGCAGTGCACCAAGTACGGCGTGGAGTTCTTCAACGAGTTCTACGTGCTGGACATCGCGCTCACCGAGGGCCCGGACGGCCCGATCTGCACCGGCGCGGTCGCCTACGAACTGGCCACCGGCGAGATCCACGTGTTCCACGCCAAGGCCGTCATCTTCGCCACCGGTGGCTTCGGCAAGGTCTTCAAGACCACGTCGAACGCGCACACCCTGACCGGCGACGGCATGGGCATCGCGTTCCGCAAGGGCCTCCCGCTCGAGGACATGGAGTTCTACCAGTTCCACCCGACCGGCCTGGCCGGCCTGGGCATCCTGCTCACCGAGGGCGCCCGCGCCGAGGGCGGGATCCTGCGCAACGCCGACGGCGAGCGGTTCATGGAGCGGTACGCGCCGACCATCAAGGACCTGGCGCCGCGGGACATCGTGGCCCGCGCCATGGCCACCGAGGTGCGCGAGGGGCGCGGCTGCGGTCCGAACAAGGACTACGTGCTGCTCGACCTGACCCACCTGCCGCCGGAGCAGCTCGACGCGAAGCTCCCGGACATCACCGAGTTCGCCCGCACCTACCTGGGCGTGGAGCCGTACGACACCCCGGTGCCGGTGTACCCGACCGCGCACTACGCGATGGGCGGCATCCCGACCAACATCGACGCCGAGGTGCTGCGCGACAACGAGCACGTGGTGCCCGGCCTGTACGCCGCCGGCGAGGTGGCCTGCGTCTCGGTGCACGGCTCGAACCGGCTCGGCACGAACTCGCTGCTCGACATCAACGTGTTCGGCAAGCGCGCCGGGCTCGCCGCGGCCGGCTACGCCAACGTGCACGACCACGTGGAGATGCCGGACGACCCGGCCGGCGTGGTCGAGGACCTGATCGAGCGGCTGCTCGACTCGACCGGCGAGGAGCGGGTCGCCGACATCCGCAAGGACCTGCAGAACACGATGGACCTCAACGCGGCCGTGTACCGCACCGAGGCCTCCCTCAAGCAGGCCGAGGACGACCTGACCGTGCTGCGCGAGCGGTACTCCCGAGTGTCCATCATGGACAAGGGCAAGCGGTACAACTCCGACCTGCTGGAGGCCGTCGAGCTCGGCTTCCTGCTCGACCTCGCGCAGGCGCTGGTGGTCGGCGCGCGGGCCCGGACCGAGTCCCGCGGCGGTCACTCCCGCGAGGACTACCCGACCCGGGACGACGTGAACTTCATGCGCCACTCGATGGCGTACCGCCGGCCCAGCGGCGAGATCGAACTCGACTACAAGCCGGTGACCGTGACCCGCTACCAGCCGATGGAGCGTAAGTACTGATGCCGACCGCCGTGGCTGGGATCTCGACCGTCAACCTCAAGATCCGGCGCTTCAACCCCGAGCTGGACACCGAGCCGCACTGGGAGACCTACGAGGTCGACGTGCAGCCCGGCGACCGGCTGCTCAACCTGCTGATGAACCTCAAGGGCTACTTCGACGGCACGCTGACCTTCCGCCGCTCGTGCGCCCACGGCATCTGCGGCTCGGACGCGATGCGGATCAACGGCGTCAACCGGCTGGCCTGCAAGGTGCTGGTGAAGGACCTGGTCCGGCGGGACGGCGACACGATCATGGTGGAGCCGATCAAGGGTCTGCCGGTGCTCAAGGACCTGGTCGTCGACATGGAGCCGTTCTTCGAGGCGTACCGGCAGGTCCAGCCGTTCCTGATGACCTCGGGCAACGAGCCGACCCGCGAGCGCCTGCAGTCCCCCGAGGACCGCGCCCGCTTCGACGACACCACCAAGTGCATCCTCTGCGCCGCGTGCACCACCTCCTGCCCGGTGTACTGGAACGACGGTGCCTACTTCGGCCCCGCCGCGATCGTGAACGCGCACCGCTTCATCTTCGACTCGCCGCGACGAGGGATCCGAGGAGCGGCTGGAGATCCTGAACGACGCCGAGGGCGTGTGGCGCTGCCGCACCACCTTCAACTGCTCCGAGGCCTGCCCGCGCGGCATCGAGGTCACCAAGGCCATCCAAGAAGTAAAACGAGCCCTCCTCTTCCGCCGCGTCTAACCCGGCGCCGCCCCCACCCCCGCGCTTGGGCGCCGGCCCAACCCCAACCCCCGCGCTTGGGCGGCGGCCCACCCCCTCGCTTTGGGCGACATTTTCTCGGTTATAGCCGAGAAAATGTCGCCCAAAGCGAGGGGTGGAAGGGACGCAAGGCCCTTTACCTGGTCGTTCGCGCACGATGTATCGCCCGAACGGCGCATTGTCAGGTTATGGCCAGGCACAGAGAGTGAGGGAGGTCTTGCACCTAGTGAGATCGATCGTCGCAGTCTGTGTAGAGGTGGGGCCCATGACGGGGATGTCTGGTCAGGCTGCTCGTTCTCCGGTCGGCCGATTGGTCGGCATCGCGGCGACCGGACTCGTGCTGGTCGCGGGCTTACTCGCGGGGACGGCATCGCCCTCGGCCGCGGCGGTGGGCGATACGGTCTACAGCGAGCAGGCCCGGGACACCTGGACGGTCACCGGCGGGCAGGTCTTCGCGATGGTCCGGGTGGGATCGAACATCGCGCTCGGCGGCACGTTCACCGGGCTGAAGTCGCCGGCCGGCGTGACCGTCGCCCGCTCACGAATCGCGCTGGTGAACGCCGACACCGGCGCGCCGGTCACCACGTGGAACCCGGGGGCGGACAACACCGTGCGCTCGCTGGCCACGGACGGCAGCCGGCTGTACGTCGGCGGCACGTTCACCTCCATCGGCGGCGTCGCCAGGGCGCGGCTGGCCGCTCTCACCGCCAGCACGGGAGCGGTCGACACCGCCTTCAAGGCTGACGCGTCGGCCGAGGTCAGGGCCCTGCTCGTGCACAACGGCAAGCTCTACGCCGGCGGCCTGTTCACCGCCGTCGCCGGCAAGCAACGACTCCGGGCCGCCGCGGTCTCGCCCACCACCGGCGCGCTGGACACCGCCTGGGCGCCCGGCGCGAGCTGGGCCGTGAACGCGCTGGTCCCCGTGCCGGGCAGCACGTCGATCGCCCTCGGCGGCGAGTTCGCGACGGTCTCCGGCCAGGCTCGCAAGTACCTCGCGATGGTCAACCGTGACACCGGTGCGGTACTCCCTGGGCGCCACCCGCGGACTGCGACGACTCGGCCAACCCGTGCGTCATCAAGTCCCTGGCCGCGACGTCCACGCTGGTCTACGCGGCGGTCTCCGGGCCGGGCGGGCGGGTCTCGGCGTACAACGTCGGCACCGGCGTGCGGAAGTGGAGCCAGTACGGCGACGGTGACGTGCAGGCGGTCTCGCTGGTCGGCGGCACGATCTACGGCGGCGGCCACTTCACGCCCCAGTTCGGCAAGGTGGGCTCGGTCGCCGGGGTCCGGAACATGATCGCCGCGATGGACGCCGCCACGGGCGCGCTGCAGCCGTTCGACCCCGTGGTGGCCGGCAGCAGCGGCATCTGGGCCTTGCTCGCCGAACCGAGCGGGCTGCGGATCGGCGGCATCTTCACCTCGGTCAACGGCGACACCACGATCCGCGGCTTCGCCACGTTCCCGGTACAGGCGGGCGCGACAGCTCTGGTGGACGCCGGCGCGGCCTGGGAGCACCAGGCGGACGGCGCCGACCTCGGCACGGCGTGGCGTGAACCGGGCTTCGACCAGACCGGTTGGACGAGCGGCTTAGCCCAGCTGGGCATGGGCGACGGTGACGAGGCGACCACGCTTCCCGCCGGCCGGGTCACCTACTATTTCCGGCACGGGTTCACCGTCGCCGCCGACGTGACGCCGAGCGAACTCAGCTTGAGCGTGGTCCGCGACGACGGCGCGGTCGTGTACCTGAACGGCATCGAGGTGTGGCGGGACAACCTCCCGGCGGGGCCGGTGACCGCGAGCACGCGTGCCGTGACCGCCATCGCCGGTGCCGACGAGTCGGCTTGGCAGACCGTGACGATCCCCGCCACGGCGCTCCAGCCCGGCGCCAACGTGCTCGCGGTGGAGGTGCACAACAACGCGCCGTCCTCGTCCGACCTCAGCTTCGACCTGCGGCTTTCCACCGCCTGATCGGGTCCACGGAGCCGGAGCCGAGGCGCCGGGCGCCGGGGCCAGCGTCGGTGCCGGGCTCAGGGCCTCGCCACCGGTGCCTCAGGTCCAGAAGACCGCGACACCGATGTTGAGCAGGGTCATGCCGCCGATCGCGAGGAAGTGGCCCTTCGCGACGGACGACTTGCCCCGGACCACGATCACCATGACCGCGATCAGCAGCGCGACGATCAGCTTGACCGCGAGCTTCGCGGGCTCCGGCTGCTCGTCCCGACCCAGCGGCGCGGCGAGCGCCACCCCGGTCACGATCTGGGCGAGCGCGCCGTAGAGCATCGCGCTGTTGATCCGGTACTGGCGCGCGAACAGCTGCACGGCCCAACCGCCCAGCAGCAGGGCGACGCCCACCAGGTGGAGGTACCGCAGCACCAACCGGACGAACTCCAACGCGTCCACGACGCCTCCCGAACTGTCGACAACGCGTAGACACTAGCGCAAGGGCGCCCCGCGCCCGCTCGCCAACCCGTTGCGGTCCAAATGCGACCTCTGAGGGCGCATTTGGACCGCAGGTGGTCGGGAGGGGTGCGGTGCGCGCCGTGAACTCAGCGGCGGGCGGCTCGCCAGCCCCGTACGCCGAGCACGCCGACGGTCGTCCCGATCGCGAGCGCGGAGACGATCAACACGGCGTGCACCCAGAGGAAGCTGGTCGGCGTGTCGCCGTCGAACGCGCGCGGATCGTCATAGATCGCCTTGGCGAACCGGGGCCAGACCAGCCAGCTCCAGACCGCCACGCCGATCAGGAAAGCTGACCACCGTCGAGAGAGAACCACCCCGCGAGTATGCCCGTCGAGCGCGGCGGCCACCGACGGGCGGTCCCACCTCGGCGAACCGACCGGCATGGGCGAACCGACCGGCGCGGTGCGGCCGACCGGACGGAGTGCGGGCCGACCGGCGTGGGCGGGCCGACGTGGCGTGGGCCGGCAGCGTGCGCGTGCGGGCCGGCCGAGTACTTGGGCCGCGCGTGGCGCCGTCCGATCTGCGTGCTTTGTTACTAACGTGACCAGTGATGCCTCTGAGAACGCCCGGTCGACGGGCCGCCCTGCTCGTGCTCGCGGCCGGCTGCGCGCTGTCCGCCGGTGCGAGCTGGGCCGCGCCGGTCACGGCGACCCGCCAGGACGGTCCGGTCGGTGGCCGGCAGCTGGGCACGGCTGGCACCGTCCGGGGTACCGGCAGCAGTGCCCTGCCGCCCGCCGTCACCGCCGCCTCGTTCGTGGTGGCGGACGCGAAGACCGGTGAGGTGCTCGCCGCCCGTGCCCCGCACCGCGCGCTCCCCTCGGCCAGCACGATGAAGACGCTCACCGCGCTGACGATCATCCGCGAGGTACCGCTCGATCGGCAGGTCACCGTGCTCGCCCCCGACCTCGCCGTCGAGTGCACCTGCGTGGGGCTGGCGCCGCGGCAGGTCTACACGGTCGACGCGCTGCTGCACGCGGCGCTGCTGCGCTCCGGCAACGACGCCGCGAACGTGCTGGCCAGTTCGACCGGCGACCGGTCCATCACGATCGGCGCGATGAACGAGCTGGCCAGGCGGCTCCGGGCCGACGACACGCACGCCGTGACCCCGTCCGGCCTGGACGCTCCCGGCCAGCACACCAGCGCCTACGACCTCGCCCTGATCGTGCGGGCCGGGCTTGGCGATCCCCGCTTCCGGGCCCGCTTCAACACACCGACGTACCTGTTCGGACCGGTGAACGGCCCGCGCCGGACCCTGGTCACCCAGAACATCCTGCGCCGGCTCGGCTATGCCGGTCAGCTCGGCGGCAAGGACGGTTGGACCACGCCGGCACGGCACACGTTCGTCGGCTCGGCCGAGCGCGGCGGGCGCACCCTCGTGGTGACCCTGCTCGGCGCCGATCGCAGCTACGGCACCCAGGCCACGGCACTGTTGAACTGGGGATTCGCCCAGCGCGGGGGCACCGCGGTCGGCACGCTGGCCACGCCCCGCACGGATGCCGAACTGGCCGGCGCCGTCCCCGCGGCCACCCCGTCCCACGCTCCGCACGCCGAGGAGCAGCCAGCGCCCCCGACGACAGGGACGACCGACGGCGACCCGGCCGAGCAGGAGGTCGCCATGCAGGCTGACGTCGATCCGCTGGCCAGGGTGGAACCGGCTCCGCTCGCCCGCCCCGAGCCGGCGCCGGCCCTCGCGCCGGTGCCGCCCGAGCAGCACCTGCCGCTGCCCGCCCAGGCCTCGCTCTCGCTGGGCGCGGTGCTCTGCACGGGTCTCGCGCTGGCGCCGGGTCGCCGCCCCCGGCCGACCCGCCCCGGCGGTGCACCGCGACCGCCCGCCCGCACCGCCCAGTCCGGGCGACGGCCGTCCCGGCCGGCACCAAGGCCGGCCCGCGCTGAGCGCGCTGGGCACCAGGAGCGACCCGCGCACCGCACGGCCGGGCCGGCGGAACGGCCTCCGCACCGGTCGGCCAGCCCGGCCGGACGGCCCGCGCACAGGTCAGGCCGACCGTCCGATCCGCCGATCGCGAGGCTGTGGACGCTCAAAACGGTTGACTCGTTGACCGGGTACCGTTTGTGCGATGCCGCACCGACTTGTCCTCGAGAGCCGACGGCCCGTGGCCCGCGCGGCGCTGGTGCGGAACCGCGGCCGCCACGCTGGCGCCGGACGGTGGGGTGTCCGCCGGGTGGTGGCCGCGGGCGCCGCGCTGGGCCTCGTCGCCGGTCTGACGCTTCCCGGTGCGAGCGCCGCCGCGGCAGCGCGCCCAGCCGCCTGGCCGTGACCAGCGCATTAGCCCCGTCCGTCCCGTGCCCGATCGCCAAGGCCGTGCCGCCGATCGCCGCGCCGAAGAAGCTGCCCAACCTGCCCCTCCCGCCCGCTCGCCGGGCCGATGCCCCGATCGTCGGCGGACCCGCGTTGGCCAGCCCCGGGTTGATCGTCCCGGCCGCCGCGCCGGCCCTGCCTGCCACGCTCAATGCGCGCGCCTGGGTGGTCGCCGACCTCGACTCCGGCGCCATCCTCGGCGCCTGCGCGCCGCACGCGTTCCACGCCCCGGCCAGCACGCAGAAGCTGCTCACGATCCTCGTCGCGCTCTCGAAGCTGAACCCCAAGCAGATCGTCACGGTGACCGAGCAGGACCTCGCGTTCGAACCGGGCAGCTCGGCGGTGGGCCTGGTCAAGGGCGGGCGGTACACCGTGGAGACGATCGTGCTGGGCCTGCTGCTCGCCTCCGGCAACGACGCGGCGAACGTGGTGGCCCGGCTGGCCGGCGGCCAGGGCGGCGTCGCCAGCACGATCCGAGCCATGAACGCGGAGGCCCGCCGGCTCGGCGCCCTCGACACCACCGCGGTCACCCCGTCCGGCCTCGACGGGCCGGGGCAGTACACCTCGGCATACGACTTGGCGCTGATCGCCCGCGCCGACTTCGCCAGCCCCGACTTCCGCCGGTACGACGCCACCCAGCGGACGGTGATCCCCGCCCAGCCGCCGAAGTTCAAGGCGTTCCAGATCCAGAACGACAACCGGCTGCTCACGGCGTACCCCGGGGCGATCGGCGGCAAGACCGGCTTCACCGACTTCGCCCGGCACACCTACGTGGGCGCGGCCGAGCGTGGCGGTCGCCGGTTGGTCGTCACGATGATGCGCGGCGAGGTGCGCCCGCAGCGCCCGTGGCAGCAGGCCGCCGCCCTGCTGGACTGGGGCTTCGCGCTGCCCGCGCAGACCGAGCCGGTGGGCCGGCTGGTCAGTCCCGGCGAGGCGGAGAAGATCGCCAAGGCCGCCGCGCCGGGCGGTGACGCCCCGTCGGTGGTCAAGAAGGCGGCCGGGCCGGTGAGCAGCGGTTTCGGCACCGCGGACCTGGCCGGGGCCCTGCTGGTGCTGGCCACGTTCGGTCTCGGCACGTGGTGGGTCGTCCGGGCCGGCCGCCGTTCCCTGGCCCGCCGCCGCCGCTACTGACCCGCGGACCCGCTGCCCCACCCGCTCGCTGCTGGCCGGCCAGCCCGCCCGGGTCGCGACCGGCCGCCCAGCCGGCTGGGCGGCCACCCAGCCGCTTTGGGCGACATCTTCTCGGCTATAGCCGAGAAAATGTCGCCCAAGCGCAGGGGTTTCGTCCGGCCGAAGCCCTGGGGTTGCGGCCGGCCACAGCGCAGGGGGTTTCGTCAGGGGATGCCGGCGGTGGGGGCGTCCACGAGGGCTCTGCGGGCGGCGTCGTCGCGCAGTTCGGCCCGCCGGGCGCTCAGGGCTCGGCGCTCGCGCACCTCGCCGGCGTCGCTGGTGGCGGTCAGGGCCGCGCAGAACAGCAGCAGCTGGTTGAGCAGGTTCAGGAAGATGAGCAGGCCGACCGCGCTCGCCACCACGGTGTACGCGGGGTTGCTGAGCGTCCGGCTGAGGATGAACTTGCTGGAGATCCTGAGCAGCTCATAGCCCAGGCCGCCGATCAGGGCCGGGACGATGAGCCGCCGGAACGGCATCCGCAGCCTCGGCAGGCCGGAGAGCAAGGCGATGAAGACGCAGACGTTGACGAGGAGGCTGAGCACGAAGGCGGCCACGCTCAGCGCCGTGCGGGACACGCCGGACTCGATCCCGAGCGCCTCCAGCGCCCAGCCGAGCCCGATGCTGAGCGCCAGCGACATGACGATCGAGATCACCAGGATCAGGCCCAGCCCGAACAGCACGCCGATGTCCACCACCCTGGCGAGGATCGGGTTGCCGGGCGTCTCCTTCTTCTCCCACATCACCCGGATCGTCGAGCGCAGCGTGTCCACCCAGCCGAGTCCGGCGTAGAGCACACCGAAGAGGCCGACCACGCCGGCGGTGTACCGCGCCTCGGCGATCCGCTCGACGTCCAGCGCCGGCAGGTAGGAGGTGAGGAAGTTGCTCACCTCGGCGGTGAACGCGGCGTTCCGGCCGATCAGGTAGCCGAGGATCGCGTAGGCGACCAGCAGCAGCGGGAAGACCGCGAGGAAGCCGTAGTAGGTGACCGCCGCCGCGAGCCGCCCGCCCCGCGCCTCGTCGTACCGGATCGCGGCCCTGGCCAGGTGATCGAGCCAGCCGTAGCGGCGGCGGGCCGCGGAGAAGGCCTCCGAGGTCCGTCGCCACGCGTGCTTCACCCGTTCGACCACGCTGCTCTACCTTCCCCCGGCCGTAGCCGGGCTAACGCGCGGTGACCAAACGTGAAGGCCGAAGCCCCGCGCTTTGGGCGACATTTTCGGTGCTATGGCACCGGAAATGTCGCCCAAAGCGGAAGGGTGGGAGTCAGGCGGGTGGCGCTGGCCCGACCTCGGCGCCGGCGAACGGGAAGTCCTGCTGCGGGCGCCAACGGCCGTCGGCGCCGTGCTCGAACAGGGTGAAGCCCCAGGCCCGGAACTGCGCCTCGAACGTGGCGAGCCGCTCGTACGCCTGGTCGAGCTGGGCCGCGGCCACGTCGTGGGCGACCGTGACGTGCGGGTGGTACGGGAAGTGCAGCTCGCGGACCAGCGGCCCGACCCGGACGTCGGCCTGGAGCAGCTCGCACTCGCTGATCCCGCGCGCCACCACGACGAAGACCACGTCGGTGACCGGACGGAACGTGCCGGTGCCGCGCAGGTGCAGGTCGAACGGGCGGTGCCGAGCCGCGACCGCGCGCAGATGGTCCTCGACGAGGGGCAGGTCGGTCGCCGTCGATCTCGGTCGGCGGCAGCAGGGTCACGTGCGGCGGCACCGACTCGGCCAGCGGGTCGCCGGCCTCGATCCGGTGCTGGACCAGCTCGCTGCCCCACGGCTCGGGGATGCCGATCGCCACCCCGATGGTCCGGCGCATGCGTCAGCTCCCCGGGGTCGGCAGGAAGCCGACCCGGTCGTAGACCGCGGCGAGCGTCGGCTCGGAGACCGCCCTGGCCTTCTCGGCGCCCTTGGCCAGCAGCCGGCCGAGCTCCGCCGGGTCGGCGAGGTAGTCGTTGGTGCGCTTCTGGATCGGGCTGACGAAGTCGACCACGACGGCGGAGAGGTCCTTCTTCAGATCGCCGTACCCCTTGCCCTCGTACTCGGCCTCCAGCTCCGGGATCGGCCGCTCGGTGAGGGTGGAGTAGATGGTCAGCAGGTTGCTCACGCCGGGCTTGTTCTCGGGGTCGAAGATGACCTCGCGCCCGGTGTCGGTGACCGCCGACCGGATCTTCTTGCCGCTGCGGGCGGGATCCTCCAGCAGCTCGATGATGCCGCCCGGCGCCGAGGCCGACTTGCTCATCTTGATGGCCGGGTCCTGCAGGTCGAAGATCTTGGCGGTCGACTTGACGATGTGCGGCGAGGGCACCACGAACGTGTCGCCGAACCGCGTGTTGAAGCGCTGGGCGAGGTCACGGGAGAGCTCGAGGTGCTGGCGCTGATCCTCGCCGACCGGCACCGCGTCGGCCTGGTACAGCAGGATGTCGGCGGCCTGGAGCACCGGGTAGGTGAACAGCCCGACCGAGGCCGTGGCCGCGCCGCCCTTGGCCGACTTGTCCTTGAACTGGGTCATCCGGCTGGCCTCGCCGAACCCGGTGATGCAGCTCAGCACCCAGGCCAGCTGGGCGTGCTCGGGCACCTGGCTCTGCACGAAGAGCGTGGAGCGCTCCGGGTCGACGCCGACCGCGAGCAGCTGAGCGGCCGAGACGAGCGTGCGCTGGCGCAGCACCGCCGGGTCGTGCGCCACCGTGATCGCATGCAGGTCGACCACGCAGTAGAAGCAGTCGTGGGTCTCCTGGAGCGCCACCCAGTGGCGCAGCGCACCCAGGTAGTTGCCGAAGTGGAACGAGTCGCCCGTCGGCTGGATTCCGGACAGGACTCGTGGCCTCGAATCACCCATGGCGCGCATTCTGTCAGCACCACGCACCACACCGGGCCGGCGGTCCACTGATTGCGTCGGCAACCAGCTCCCGGCCCGGCCCGGTGAGGTGCGCTCAGCCCTTCGTTCCACCGAGCGTGAGGCCGCCGATGAAGTGCCTCTGCAGCGCGAAGTAGATGGCCAGGGTGGGCAGCGCGGCGAGCATGGCGCCGGCCGCGATGAGGTTGTTGTCCTTGAAGTACACGCCTTCGAGGTTGCTCAGGCCGGCCACGATCGGCCGCTTGTCGCCGGTCTGCATCAGCACGAGTGCCCAGAGGAAGTCGTTGTAGATCCAGGTGAACTCGAGCGTGGCCAGCGCCGCCACCGCCGGCTTGCAGAGCGGCATGATGACCTGCCAGTACTGCCGCCAGACCGACGCGCCGTCGACGATGGCCGCCTCGGTCAGCTCGATCGGCAGGGTCTTCATGTAGTTGCTCAGCACGAACGTGCAGAAGCCGACCTGGAACGCCACGTGGATCGCGATGAGGCCCCAGTACGAATCGAACATCACCTCCGAGTCGCTCATCCAGTACGGCAGCGGCAGCTCGAGGTAGAGCCGGTAGAGCGGGGTCAGCACGATCTGCTGCGGCAGCAGGTTGCCGGCCGTGAACAGGATCAACAGCGCGATGTTGCCGCGCCAGGAGAACCGGGAGATCCCGAACGCCATGAACGACGCCAGCAGCAGCGTGATGATCACGCCCGGGATCGTGATGATCATCGTGTTCAGGTAGTACTTCGGCAGGTCCGCCTGGCTCCAGGCGTTCGTGTAGTTGTCGAAGCTGAGCGTGCTGGGGAGCGAGACGTAGCCCTTCCGCGCCGTCTCGGCGTACGGGCGCAGCGAGGTGTAGAGCGTCCACAGCAGCGGGGCCAGGAACGACAGCGCGGTGCCGGTGAGGAAGACGTGCATCAGGATCCGGCCGGGCCGAACCCTGAACTGCTTCTTCTCGGCGACCGGTGCGGCGGTCCGTTCGGCGGTCGCGGTGGTCACTCGTTTCTCCTCGCGATAGATCTGCGCCAGGTACGTGAAGATGAACCCGACGGAGACCAGCAGCATGAGCACGGCCAGCGCCGAGCCGTAGCCGATCCGGCTGGCCTCGCCCACGATGTTCCGGTAGACGAGCACCGAGATGAGCTCGAGCCCGTTCGTACCGCCGTTGATCACGTAGACGATGTCGAACGCGCGCAGCGCCTCGATCACGGTCACGGCCATGCACCACGATGTTCACCGGCCGAAGCGCGGGGAAGACGACCTTGCGGAACGTCTGCCACTCGTTCGCGCCGTCGATCGCGGCGGCCTCCTTGAGCTGCGGATCCACGCCCTTCAGCCCGGCCAGGTACAGGATCATGATGTAGCCGGTGTGCCGCCAGCTCGCGGCGACCAGCACCGCCCACAGGTTGAGGTCCGGATCACCGAGCCAGTCGATGAGCGGGCCGTCGCCGTCCTGGCCGGTCCGGTGGAAGATGTTGTTGATCAGGCCCTGCTCGGGCGAGTACACCAGCTCCCACATGAAGCCGACGATCACGAGCGCGAGCACGACCGGCGTGAAGATCGCGCTCTGGTACAGCCGGCTGAACTTGATCTGCTTGTCCAGCAGCACGGCCAGGAACAACCCGAAGGTCGTCGGCACGATGAGCAGGAAGACGAGCCAGATGATGTTGTTCTGGACGGCGCGGCCAGAACGGCGGGTAGATCGTGAAGATCTGCTCGTAGTTGTCGCAGGCCGATCCACTTGATCGTGCCGAGCCCGCCGATGCCGTCCCACGAGGTGAACGACAGGCGCGATCGACGCGAGCGCCGGGCCCCAGACGAGCCCGATGTGGATCAGCGACGGGATGCCGAGCATGAGCCCGAGCACCATACGGTCGCGGTTGGTCAGGCGGCGTACCCGCCGGCCGCGGGCCTTGGGAGGCTTCGCGGCCGGCGGGGTGGCCTGAACGGTCGGGGAGAGCCATATCAGTCGACGAAGATCGTCTTCTTCTGGGCTTCCATGTTCTTCAGCAGCCCGTCGACGTCCTTCGGGTTGCGGATGAACGACTGGAGCGCGGGGATCACGACCGGCTCGACGAAGTCGGGGCGGGTGTCCCGGTCGAGGAACTGCGAGATGCTCTTCGCACCGCTGATCAGCTCGAGCGACTTCTTCTGCAGCGCGGTGTAGCCGCTGGTGTTGGCGTCCTTCGCGGCGCCGACGCTGTTCGGGTCGGACTTGAGGTAGATGTCCTGCGGCCGCACCGGTGCCGAAGAACTTCAGCAGTTCCTTCGCGCCGTCCTCGTTCTTCGGCTTCTTGCTCGAGCATGAAGCCGTCGATCGGGGCTTCCACCGCGTCCGCGCCGATGTTGGAGTCGACCTCGGGGAACGGGAACATGTCGAGGTCGTCCCGGTCGGCGCCCTCGAACTGCTGGCCGACGAAGCTGCCGAGCAGGTACATGCCCGACTTCTTCTGCTGGACACTCTGGGCCGCCTCCTGCCAGGTGCGGCCGAGCGAGCCCGGCTGGCTGATCTCGAGCAGGCCGCGCCAGGTGTCGAAGACCGTCTTGACCTTCGGGTCGGTCCACGCTTCCTTGCCGGCCATCAGGCTGATGTGGAAGTCGTAGCCGTTGATCCGCATGTTCAGGTAGTCGAACGTGCCCATCGCGGGCCAGCCGTCCTTGTCCGCGAACGCGAGCGGGACGAGCTTGTCGGCCTTCATCTTGGCGCCGAGGGCCTTGAACTCGTCCAGCGTCTTCGGGACGGTGTAGCCCTTCTCGGCGAAGACGCTCTTCCGGTAGAAGACGGCCCAGGGGTAGTTGTAGAACGGCACCATGTACTGCTTGCCGTCCAGCCCGGTCGCGGCCTTCTTCATCGCCTCGCTGTAGTTCCCGCCGATGTCCTGCCAGACATCCGAGATGTCGGTGGCGAGCTTGCGCTGCGCGAAGAACTGCATGCGGTAGCCGGCGAACCAGGTGAACACGTCGTCCGGGCGTCCCTGCAGATACGTGTTGATCTGCTGCTGGAACGTGTTGTGGTCGACAGTGTTGACCTTGACGGTCTTGCCGCTCTTCTTCTCGAACGCGGCAAAGACCTCCTCCATGGCCTTCTTGGGGACGGCGTCGGAGTAGTTGGAGCCGAAGCTGACGGTCTTGCCGCCACCTCCGCTGCTGCTGCCACCGTCACCACAAGCGGCGGCGAGGGGTGCTAGCCCCATGGCCGCGCCGGCTAGCAACGTGCCGCGGAGCAGACCGCGGCGCGAGAGGGAATACGCCCCGGCGCTCTGTGCCGCCGGGCTGGACATTGGGCGGTACGACATCCGGGCCTCCTGGAGCCTGTGTCGTGGGATAGTGCCTGCACTTTCCAACGTGACCTAACAAAAGTCACCACATCCCACCGCCGACCCTGCCGGCATGTCAAGACGCCGGACATCACGATTTCATGTCTGCGCATCACCTCCGACATCGGCACGCCGGGCTTAGAGGGATTTGATCGCCTTAAAGACGAACAGATGTGGCGAACGCCCATCGATGTCGATATCAGCGCCAGAATGTTTGATGATGTTGACTTTGTGCATCCCGCTTGCCACGCTGTGCCCCATGACTGCCTGGCCTGATGCCGTTACCGGTCTCTGCTACGGCGGCGACTACAACCCCGAGCAGTGGCCCGAGCAGGTGTGGGTCGAGGACGTCGCGCTGATGCGCGAGGCCGGCGTCAACCTGGTCAGCGTCGGGGTCTTCTCCTGGGCGCTGCTGGAGCCGGCCGAGGGCAAGTACGAGTTCGGCTGGCTGGACCGGGTGCTGGACCTGCTGCACGGCGGCGGGATCGCGGTCGACCTGGCCACCGCCACCGCCTCGCCGCCGCCCTGGTTCTCCGCCCGCCTACCCGGAGACGCTGCCGGTCGACCGCCGACGGGCGGCCGGCTCTGGCCCGGCAGCCGGCAGGCCTACTGCCCGAGCTCGCCGCGGTACCGGCCGGCCGCCACGGCGCTCGCCGAGCAGCTCGCCACCCGGTACGCCGACCACCCCGCGCTGGCGATGTGGCACATCAACAACGAGTACGGCTGCCACGTCGCCCGCTGCTACTGCGACGTCTCGGCCGACGGCGTTCCGGCGCTGGCTGCAGGCCGCGCTACGGCGACCTGGACGCGCTCAACGCCGCCTGGGGCACCGCGTTCTGGAGCCAGCGCTACCACGACTGGGACGAGATCCAGCCGCCGCGCGGCCACGCCGTCGTTCGCGCAACCCCACCCAGGCCCTGGACTTCCGCCGGTTCAGCTCGGACGAGCTGCTCGACTGCTTCCGGGCCGAGCGCGCGGTGCTCCGCCGGATCACCCCCGACAAGCCCGTGACCACGAACTTCATGCTGCCGGCAGCTTCGACGGCCTGGACTACCAGCGTCCTGGGCTCGCCGAGCAGGATCTGGTCTCCAACGACCACTACCTGATCGGCGAAGGACCCGGACAGCGCACGCTCGACCTGGTCGCTCGGCGCCGACCTGACCCGCTCGCTCGGCCACGGCGCGCCGTGGCTGCTGATGGAGCACTCCACGTCGCGCGGTCAACTGGCAGCCCCGGAACCTGGCCAAGGCGCCCGGGCAGCTCCGCCGCAACAGCCTGGCGCACGTGGCCCGTGGCTCGGACGGCGCGATGTTCTTCCAGTGGCGCGCCGTCGGCGCGCGGGTGCGGAGAAGTTCCACTCGGGGATGGTGCCGCACGCCGGCACCGACACGAAGATCTGGCGCGAGGTGGTCGAGCTCGGCGCCGACCTGCGCGCGCTCGCCGAGGTCGCCGGCAGCCGGGTCGAGGCGCGACGTCGCGATCCTCTGGACTACCGAGAGCCGCTGGGCGCAGGACGCCTGGAGGCCCAGCCCAGCGCGGACGTCGACTACTTGGACGAGGTCCGCGCGCTGGCACCGCACCCTGTGGCGCGCCGGGATCACCGCGGACGTCGTGCACCCGACCGACGACCTCTCCGGGTACCGCGCTGGTCTTCGTGCCGGCGCTCTACCTGGTCAGCGACGTCGGAGCGGCGAACCTGACGCACGTACGTCGCGAACGGCGGCACGCTGGCGTCGGCTGCTACTCCGGCATCGTCGACGAGCACGACCACGTCCGGCTCGGCGGCTACCCGGGCGCGTTCCGCGAGCCTGCTCGGCGTCCGGGTGGAGGAGTTCTTCCCGCTGGGCGAGGGCGGCACGGTGACGCTGTCGACGGCGGCACCGGGCCTGGTCTGGTCGGAGCGGCGCGCAGCACCGGACGCCGAGGTGGTCGCCAGCTATGTCGGCGGCGGTACTGGACGGCGGCCCGGCGGTGGCCCGGAACGCCTGGGGCGCCGGCGCGGCCTGGTACCTCGGCACCCGACTGGACGACGCCGACCCGCGCCCCGCTGCTGGCCCGGATCTGCGCCGAAGCCGGCGTGACGGGCCGGTGCGAGACCCCGCCCGGCGTGGAGGCGGTTCGGCGGCGGCACGCCACCGGCGCCGTCGTACCTTTTCCTGCTCAACCACGGTGACCGGTCGTGCGAGCGTCGCCGGCATTGGTGTCGACCTGCTCACCGGCGACCGCCGCGACGGTGCCGTCACGGTGCCGGCCGGCGGCGTGGCCGTGCTCGAAGGAAGACCCGACAGCGACTGCGGGAGGAAGCTGACGTGCTCGCACAGCAGCGCCAGGCGTTGATCCTGGAGCGAGGTCCGCCGCAGCGGCGGCGTCCGGGTCAGCGAGCTGACCGCGGCAGTTCGGCGTCTCGGACATGACGATCCGCCGGGACCTGGAGGCGCTGGCCGAGCGTGGCCTGCTGGCCAAGGTGCACGGCGGGGCGACCGCGATCGGCCGGGCACAGCACCGACGAGCCGGGCTTCGAGGCCAAGTCGTACCGGCAGCGGCAGGAGAAGGCAGCCATCGCCAGCGCGGCCGCCGAGCTGGTCCGCCCGGGCATCGGCGATCGCGCTGTCAGCGCCGGCACGACCACCGCCGCGCTGGCCCCGCGCCTGTGCGAGGTGCCGGGCTGACCGTGGTGACCAACTCGATCCCGGTCGCCGACATGCTGCTACCGCGCCGGCCGGGCCGACCAGACCGTGGTGCTCACCGGCGGCCTGCGTACCCCGTCGGACGCGCTGGTCGGGCCGGTGGCGGTCGCGGCGATCCGGTCGCTGCACCTGGACGTGATCTTCCTCGGGCGTGCACGGCATGACCGGCGCGCCGGCTTCACCACCCCGAACCTGATGGAGGCGGACACCAACCGGGCCCTGGTCGCCGCCGGCCGAACGGCTGGTGGTCCTGGCCGACCACACCAAGTGGGAGATGGTCGGCATCTGCTCGATCGCCGCACTGGCCGACGCGGACGTCGTGATCACCGACGACGGGCTGGACCCCGAGGCGCGCGAGATCCTCGCCGACCGAAGTGGGGGAGCTCGTCGTGGTCGAACCCGAGACGCGCGCGGCGGCGGTCCGAATGAAGCGCACCGCCACCCGGCTCGCCGACGGCCGCGAGCTGATCTATTTCGACGACGACCGAGCGTCAACCGCGGCGCCGTCCGCGAGCTGTACGACCGCCGCGAGCTGCCGCCGCCGCCGCCCGCCTCCAGGTGCGGTACGACCCGCTGCTGGACGAGTGGGTGGCGGTGGCCGCCCACCGGCAGCACCGCACCTACCTGCCGCCGCGCGACGAGTGCCCGCTCTGCCCGTCCACTCCGGACCGGCTCACCGAGATTCCCGCCGACGACTACGACGTGGTCGTCTTCGAGAACCGGTTCCCGTCCTTCGCCGAGCGACACCCCGGACCCGCGAGCCGCTGCCCGGCGAGCGACCCGTTCCCGCGCCGGGCCGGGCGCCGGGCGGTGCGAGGTGGTCTGCTTCACCGCCGACCACGACAGCTCGTTCGGCGCGCTGACGCCCGAGCGGGTGCGCACCGTGGTCGAGGCCTGGGCCGACCGGACCGCCGCACTGTACGCGCTGCCCGGCGTCGAGCAGGTGTTCTGCTTCGAGAACCGGGGCGCGCGAGATCGGCGTGACGCTGCCCACCCGCACGGGCAGATCTACGCGTACCCGTTCGTCACGCCGCGGACGCCCGGCGATGCTCGACTCGGCCCGCCGGCACCACGCCCGGACCGGCGGCGGCAACCTCTTCGCCGACGTGCTGGCCGCCGAGCGGGCCGCCGGCGACCGGATCGTGGCCGAGAACGAGCACTGGACGGCGTTCGTGCCGGTGGCCGCGCGCTGGCCGTTCGAGGTGCACCTCTACCCGCACCGGCCAGGTGCCGGACATCCCCGCGCTGTCCGAGCGCCGAGCGGGACGCGTTCGGGCCGCTCTACCTGGACGTGCTGCGCCGGCTGGACGCGCTCTTCGACAGCCCGCTGCCGTACATCTCCGCCTGGCACCAGGCGCCGGTGCGGGAGGGCCGCGAGCTGGCCTACCTGCACCTGCAGGTGTTCTCCATGCAGCGCGGGCCGCGACAAGCTGAAGTACCTGGCCGGGTCGGAGTCCGGCGATGGGGGTGTTCGTCAACGACATCTCGCCGGAGCGGCGGCCGAGCGGCTGCGCTCGGGCACCGCGATCACAAGGGAGAACACGTAGTGAAGCTGCTCGTCACCGGCGGCGCCGGCTACATCGGCGGCGTCGTCACGCACCAACTGGTCGCGGCGGGCCACCAGGTGACGGTGGTGGACGATCTCTCGACCGGCCACGCTGACGTGATCCCGGCCGGCGCGGAGTTCCACGAGCTGTCGATCCACGACGTGGCGAGCGTGCTGACCCCGGACGCCGGCTTCGACGGCGTGCTGCACTTCGCCGCCAAGATCGCGGCCGGCGAGTCGGTGATCAAGCCCGAGCTGTACTGGGACACCAACGTGCGCGGCTCGCTGGCGCTGCTGGACGCGGTGCGCGCGGCCGGCGGTCCCCCGGCTGGTCTTCTCCTCCACCGCCGCCGTCTACGGCACCCCGGACGTGGCCTCGATCGACGAGTCGGCGCCGACCCGGCCGACCAACCCGTACGGGTCGAGCAAGCTCGCCGTCGACCTGATGATCACCGGTGAGGCCGGCGCGCGCGGCCTCGGCGCGGTGTCGCTGCGGTACTTCAACGCGGCCGGCGCCTCCGGCGTGCTGGGCGAGCGGCACGAGCCCGAGACGCACCTGATCCCGATCGCGCTGGAGGTGGCGGCCGGCCAGCGCGAGAAGCTGATGCTCTTCGGCGACGACTACGCCACCCCGGACGGCACCTGCGTCCGCGACTACATCCACGTCGAGGACCTGGCCCAGGCCCACCTGCTGGCGCTGGAGGCGGCCCGCCCCGGCGAGCACCAGATCTTCAACCTCGGCAACGGCACCGGCTTCAGCAACCGCCAGGTGATCGACGTGGTCCGCGAGGTGACCGGACGGCCCGTGCCGGTCGAGCACGCGCCACGGCGGGACGGCGACGCGGTGATCGTGGTGGCCGCGTCCGAGAAGGCGCACGCCGAGCTGGGCTGGCGACCGCGCAAGCCCGAGCTCAGCCAGATCATCGGCGACGCCTGGACGTTCCACTCGACGCACAACCAGCGGCCGTGACGCCCGCGCTGATCGCGTTCGGCGAGCACTTCGGTCGGTGAGCCGGACGGCGTGTGGGTGGCACCGGGTCGGGTGAACCTGATCGGTGAGCACACCGACTACAACGACGGCTTCTGCATGCCGTTCGCCCTGCCGCACCGGGTCACCGTCGCGGCCCGGCTGGGCAAGCCCGGAGTGTGGCGGGTGCGTTCGCTGGCCTCACCCGAGCCGGTCGAGTTCGGCCTCGACCAGGTGTCGTCCGACGACGCCGGTGCCCGGGTCGGCGGCTGGGTCGCGTACGTCGCCGGAGTGGTCTGGGCGCTGCTCGAGGCCGGCCACGAGGTGCCCGGCGCGGACCTGCTGATCGACTCCGACGTGCCGGTCGGCGCGGGGCTCTCCTCGTCGGCGGCGCTCGAGTGCGCGGTCCTGCGGACCCTGCACGACCTGGGTGGACTCGACATCCCGCCGGCCGAGCAGGCCCGCCTCGCGCAGCGTGCGGAGAACGACTACGCCGGCATGCCGTGCGGGATCATGGACCAGTCGGCCTCGGTGCTCTGCGCGGAAGGCCACGTGCTCTTCCTCGACACCCGGACCGGCGAGACCGAGCAGGTGCCGTTCGACGTGGCCTCGGCCGGCCTGGCGATGCTGGTCGTGGACACCAAGGCGCCGCACGAGTTGGTCGACGGCGAGTACGCGGCCAGGCGGGCGAGCTGCGAGCTGGCGGCTCGTGAGCTCGGTGTGCCGGCGCTGCGGGACATCGGCGTGGCCGACCTGCCCACCGCGCTGGCCCGGCTGGACCCGGTGACCGCGCGCCGCGCCAAGCACGTGGTGACCGAGGACGCGCGAGTGCTGGCCACCGTGGCGCTGCTCGCGCTCTGGCGCGCTGCGTGACATCGGTCCCCTGCTCACCGCGTCGCACGCCTCGCTGCGCGACGACTTCGAGGTGACCGTGCCGCAGCTCGACACGGCGGTCGACGCGGCCATCGCCGCCGGCGCGTTCGGCGCCCGGATGACCGGCGGCGGTTTCGGCGGCTGCGTGATCGCGCTGGTCGAGTCCACCGCGGCCGAGTCCGTGGCCGGCGCCGTGGCGACGGCCTTCGCGGCGGCCGGCTTCGACCCGCCGGCCTGGTTCGTCTCCCTGCCGTCCGCCGGCGCGCACCGCGTGAGCTGAAACCCCTCTTGCGGTTCAATTCCGCCCTCTGAGGGCGGAATTGAACCGCAGCGGTTTGCCACGCCTGGTCGGCGGATTCGCCATAGGGTCGCAGTCGTGCCCGATTCCATGGTTCCTGTGAGTGAGTTCCGTCCGGCTGCACGTGCGGGACACGGCCGGCGACGGTCGCCCGTACCTGCTGGTGCACGGGCTGGCCTCCAACGCCCGCACCTGGGACGGCGTGGCCGAGGTGCTGGCCGCGGCCGGGCACCGGGTGGTCGCGGTCGACCTGCGTGGCCACGGCGAGTCGGACGCGCCCGAGTCCGGGTACGACACGCTCACCGCCGCCGCGGATCTGGCCACGCTGATCGGCGCGCTGGGGCTGACGAAGCCGGTGGTCGCCGGGCAGTCGTGGGGCGGCAACGTGGTGCTCCAACTGGCCGCGGACCGGCCCGAACTGCCGCACGCGATCGCGGCCGTGGACGGCGGGTGGATCCACCTCGGCGACCGGTTCGCCAGCTGGGACGCCTGCGCCGCCGCGCTCGCGCCGCCGATGTTCGCCGGCATGCAGGCGGCCGACCTGGAGGCACGGTTCCGCCGGGCGCACCCGGACTGGCCGGACACCGGAATCGCCGGCACGCTCGGCAACTTCGCGATCGCCGCCGGACGGCACCGCCCGGCCGCACCTCGACCGCGCGCACCACATGTCGATCCTCCGCTCGCTCTGGGAGCACTCCCCGCGCGCGATCTACCCCCGGATCACCGTGCCCGTGCTGCTCGTGCCGGCCGGTCGGAACGGCACCGCGCCGGAGCTCGCCGAGGCGGTCGCGCGCGTTGAAGTCCGCCGAGGTGCGCGCCTACCCGCGTGCCGACCACGACGTGCACGCGCAGCACCCGGCCGAGGTCGCGGCCGACCTGCTCCGGCTGGCCAGCTCTGAGCTGGCGGCCCGGCGGCCGAGGAGGCGGCGTCGTGAGCCGGCTGCTGGTGATCATGGGGTCGGGCGAGACCGCGCCGACGATGATCAAGCCGCACCGGGCCCTGTTCGCGCGCACCGCCGGCACCGGCATGGCCGCGCTGCTGGACACCCCGTACGGCTTCCAGGAGAACGCCGACGACATCTCCCGCCGGGCGCAGTCGTACTTCGCGGCCAGCGTCGGCGAGCGGGTCGACGTGGTGACCTGGCGGACCGCACCCGAGCCAGGGTTGGCCCGCGAGCAGGCGCTGGCGTCGCTGCGGACGGCGCGGTGGATCTTCGCCGGCCCGGGCAGCCCCACCTACGCGCTGCGGCAGTGGCGGGAGACGCCGATCCCGGACCTGCTGCGGCAGCGGCTGGCCGACGACGGCGTGGTGACCTTCGCGAGCGCCGCGGCACTGACCCTCGGCAGCCACACCGTGCCGGTGTACGAGATCTACAAGGCCGGCGCCGATCCGTACTGGACGCCGGGGTTGGGGCTGGTGGAGGCGGTCACCGGGCTGCCCGCGGTGGTGATCCCGCACTACGACAACGCGGAGGGTGGCCACCACGACACCCGCTACTGCTACCTGGGCGAACGTCGACTCGCCCGGCTGGAGCAGGAGTTGCCCGAGGACGCGTTCGTGCTGGGCGTGGACGAGCACACCGGCTGCGTGCTCGACCTGGATGCCCGGACGGCGACCGTGCTGGGCAACAGCGCGGTGACCGTCCGCCGGCACGGCCACTCCACGGTGTTCCCGACCGGTGCCGTGCTGAGCTTCGAGGAGCTGGTCGGGGCAGGCTCGACGGGTGACGCGCCGGCGCCGGTGGCCGAGCCCGCGCGGGAACGCCCGGACATCCCCTCGCTGCCGACCGAGGCCGACCGGCACGATGCCGAGTTCGCCGCCGCGCTGGCCGGTGCACGACGCCGCCGGTTGCGTCTCCGCGGTGCTGGCGATGGAGCAGACGATGGTGGACTGGTCGACCGACACGTTCAGCCCCGAGGACGGCGAGCACGCCCGATCGGTGCTGCGCCGCATGGTGGTCCGGCTGGGCGAGCTGGCGGCGACCGGCGCCCGGGATCCGCGCGAGGTGGTCGGCCCGTACATCGAGGCGCTGTTGGAGCTGCGCCGGGCGGCCAGGGCGGCAAGGACTTCGCCACCTCGGACGCGGTCCGCGATCGCCTCGCGGCGGCCGGCGTCGAGGTGCGCGACACGCCCGAAGGCGCCGAGTGGGACCTGCCCTGAGCCCTACCCTCGCGCTTTGGGCGACATCTTCTCGGTTATAGGCGTGAAAATGTCGCCCAAAGCGGGGAGTGGTGGCGGGCGGTGGTGGCGGGGCGCTCGGCGGGGCCGTGGCGGGCGCTTCGACGGGTCTGGTGCGGGGGTTGCGGGCTAGCGGGCGGTGCGGCGTTCGCTGGCGATCCGGCTGAGGCCGCCGATGTCGATCGCGTCGGGCAGCGGGTTCACGTCCGGAGGTGCCGCTCAGTCGGGTGGCGACGCCGTCGGCCAGGTTGGGCTTCGGCGAGCCGTTGGAGTGGCTGAGGCGTGGGGCGTGCGGTGTGCGGTGGGCCGACTTCGTGTTCCGGCCGAGGAACGAGTCCACGCCGAACGGTCCGGAGCCGGCCGCGACGAGACCGAGGCCGGCGGCGAGGTAGAGCAGGGCCAGCTCGCCGGTGATGCCGGAGCGGCCGTCCGTGGCGAGCGCGCCGCCGCTGTGCACGGTGGTCCAGATCAGGGTCATGTGGACGACCAGCAGCGCGCCGGCCAGCCGGGTGGCGAGGCCGAGGATCAGCAGGCCAGCGAGGCCGATCTCGAGCAGGATCACCGCGGTCGCGGCGAGCTCCGGCGCCGGCACGCCGAGCGAGCGCACGTACTCGGCGAACTCGTTCGGGATGCGCGCCCTTCTGCCAAGCGTGCAGGCCGAGCAGGACGCCGACGACCAGCCGAAAGGCGAGTAACGCGGCGGGCTGGAGGGAACTGAACCGGCTGGTGGAATCGTCGCGCACCGGTGCAGTCATAGTGAAACCTTCCCGATAAAAGCCGTGAATGCCAGACCGGGAACATAGCGGACATGCGTGGCGGGCAGAAGTGTCCATGTAAACGCTTAAACAGCATTTAAGGCTACGTTCACCGGCCCGCCGTAACTCCCCCATCCCGCCATCTCCGCAGCCTCCCCGCTGGCCGGAACGCTCAGGCGCGGCGGGCAAGCCGCAACCTCGGCGACCACCTCGTCCAAGTGGTGCTCGAGCCGGTCGGCGGTCACATGGAGAACGGTCCAGCCGGCAGCCACGAGCCGGTTCAGCCGACGTCGATCGCTGCGCAACTGGCGGGCGTCGGCGTGCCACTCACCGTCGTACTCCATCGCTAGTTCGTGTTCCGGCCAGGCCAGATCGGTCCGGGCGACGAAGGAGCCCCACGCGTCCCGCACGACGTACTGGCTGACCGGCCGCGGCACCCCGGCGAGCACCAGCCGGACCCGCAGCCGCGACTCCTGCGGCGATTCGGCCTTCGGATCATGCAGATCGAGCGCGCGAAGCCCGCGTCGAGAATTCCCCAGCCTCCTGCGGAGCTCGGCCAGGTCGCCAGGCCGGAGCGCACCCGCGGCACCCAGAGCGTCGAGCAGCGCCACTGCCTCAATCACATCCCGGCCGTGTGCAACATCGAGCGCCGTGCGCAATGGCGTTGTCGAACGGGGCCGGGCTGGATCGACGTCAGTCGGCGGTAGTTCGGCGTACCGAATCCGGAGCCCCGTGACCGGCCCGAATCGGTGGCTCCTGGGCACCACCACCTCCACCGCGTCGTCCGGGCCAGCGAGCCGCGCGCCGAGCAGGTGGGCCGCTGAGCGGCCGGCGATCGCGGCACTGCGCGGCATCAGCAGATGCGCGCCAAGACAGCGCAGAGCGTGGTCGACGGGCAGTTCGGCGTCGGCGTAGATCCCCCGGAACAGGCGACGCCATGCCGAACTAGAAAGCTGACGACGAGTGAGCAGCCCGGCTGCGAGCGCTTCGTACGCCCGGAACACCGTGCCAGCAAGCTCGGCGGGGCAGCTCGGCGGTAGAGGCACCCACCGACTATGGCAGAAATCGGTGCCGGCGCGCGTACGTCATCCACAGGCGGCCCCCATACCTAGGCTCCACTGTGGATAGTCGGGGAAATGCACCCCTCATCCGGCGAGGAGGCGTGCATTTCCCCGGCTTTTCCAATGTGGACCGAGCGCGGGGGGGCAGCGCCGGCGCCCAGCCCTGGACACAGCGAAGGGCCCCGGGCGAAAAGCATGCCCGGGGCCCCCGACGAACACAGCTGTCAGGCCATGGCCTTCTGCAGGTTCTCGTCCAGCGCCGCGAGGAACTCCTGCGTGGTGAGCCAGCCCTGGTCCGGGCCGACGAGCAGCGCGAGGTCCTTCGTCATCTGACCGCCCTCGACGGTGGACACGCAGACCTGCTCCAGCGTCTCGGCGAAGCGGATCAGCTCGGCGTTGTCGTCCAGCTTGCCGCGGTGCGCGAGGCCCCGGGTCCAGGCGAAGATCGACGCGATCGGGTTGGTCGACGTCGGCTTGCCCTGCTGGTGCTGCCGGTAGTGCCTTGTAACAGTTCCATGAGCCGCTTCGGCCTCGACGACGTTGCCGTCCGGCGTCATCAGCACCGAGGTCATCAGGCCGAGCGAGCCGAAGCCCTGCGCCACGATGTCCGACTGCACGTCACCGTCGTAGTTCTTGCAGGCCCAGACGTAGCCGCCCTCCCACTTGAGCGCGGCGGCGACCATGTCGTCGATCAGCCGGTGCTCGTAGGTCAGGCCGGCAGCCTCGAACTCGGCCTTGAACTCCGCGTCGAAGATCTCCTGGAAGAGGTCCTTGAAGCGGCCGTCGTACGCCTTGAGGATCGTGTTCTTGGTCGACATGTACACCGGGTAGTTCCGGGCCAGGCCGTACCGGAAGGACGCCCGCGCGAAGTCGCGGATCGACGAGTCGAGGTTGTACATCGACAGCGCGACGCCGCCAGCCGGGAAGTCGAAGACGTTGAACTCGAGCGGCTCCGAGCCGTCCTTCGGGCGTGAACGTCATCGTCAGCGTGCCCTCGCCCGGCACCACGAAGTCGGTGGCGCGGTACTGGTCACCGAACGCGTGACGGCCGACCACGATCGGCTTCGTCCAGCCCGGGACGAGCTTGGGGATGTTGTCGCAGATGATCGGCTCGCGGAAGATCACGCCACCGAGGATGTTCCGGATGGTGCCGTTCGGAGAACGCCACATCTTCTTCAGGCCGAACTCCTCGACCCGCGCCTCGTCCGGCGTGATGGTGGCGCACTTGACGCCCACCCCGTGACGCTGGATCGCGTGCGCCGCGTCGATCGTCACCTGGTCGTCGGTGGCGTCGCGGTGCTCGATGCTGAGGTCGTAGTACTCGATCGGCACGTCGACGTACGGCAGGATCAGCTGGTCCTTGATGAAATGCCAGATGATCCTGGTCATCTCGTCGCCGTCGAGCTCGACAACCGGGTTCGTCACCTTGATCTTGGCCATGCGGCGCAGCTCTCCTCTCGGGAGTGGTTCGCGGGGCCGACACGCCGTTACCCCACTGAAGTAGTACAAGCATACTGTTACGGGTCCGCCAGGGTCCAACGCCACCCCAACCTACGCCGGAGGAAAGCCATGCCGCACGAGGCCGAGCGGCTGCTGGAACTCGATCGCGCCCACGTCTGGCACCCGTACGCGCCGGCCGAGGCCGCGGTACTGCCGGTGGTCGGCGCCGCCGGCGTACGGCTGGAGCTGGCGGACGGCCGGGAGCTGATCGACGGGATGGCGTCCTGGTGGGCGGCGATCCACGGCTACCGGGTGCCCGAGCTGGACCGCGCGGTCACCGACCAGCTCGGCCGGATGTCGCACGTCATGTTCGGCGGCCTGACCCACGCCCCGGCGGCCGAGCTGGCCGAACTCCTCGTCCGCCTCACCCCGGCCGGCCTGAACCGAGTCTTCTTCGCCGACTCCGGCTCGGTCTCGGTGGAGGTGGCGCTGAAGATGGCGGTGCAGTTCCAGGCCGCGTCCGGACGTCCGGACAAGAGCCGGCTGCTCACGATCCGCCGCGGCTACCACGGCGACACGCTCGGCGCGATGGCCGTCTGCGACCCGGTGACCGGCATGCATCACCTGTTCCGCCACATCCTCCCGCAGCACCGCTTTGTCGACGCGCCGACCTGCGGTTTTGCCGACCCGGCGAGCGACGATGATCTGGTTCCGATGCGCGCCGCCCTGGCCGAGCACCACGCCAGCATCGCGGCCGTCGTGCTGGAACCGGTCGTGCAGGGTGCCGGCGGGATGCGGTTCTACTCCCCGGCGTACCTGAGCGCCGTCCGCGAGCTGTGCGATCGGTACGACACCCTGCTGATCTGCGACGAGATCGCCACCGGCTTCGGCCGCACCGGACGCCTCTTCGCCAGCGAGTGGGCCGGCGTCACCCCCGACATCCTCTGCCTCGGCAAGGCCCTGACCGGCGGTTATCTCACGATGGCCGCCACGCTGTGCACCGACGAGGTGGCCGCGACGATCACCGCCGGCGAGGGCGGCGCGTTCATGCACGGGCCGACGTTCATGGGTAACCCGCTCGCGGCCAGCGTGGCGAAGGCGAGCATCGAGCTGCTGCTGAGCCGGGACTGGCAGGGCGAGATCGCGGGCATCGAGGCCGGCTTCCGCGCGGGGCTCGAGCCGGCGCGCGGGTTGCCGGGCGTGGCGGATGTCCGGGTGCTCGGCGGGATCGGGGTGATCGAGCTGGTCGAGCCGGTGGACATGGCGGCCGTGACCAAGCAGGTGGTGGACGCCGGGGTCTGGCTCCGGCCGTTCGGTCGGCTGGTCTACGCGATGCCGCCCTACGTGATCAGCGCCGACGACCTGGCCCAGGTGGCCGCCGCCATGGTCGACGTGGCCCGCACCGCCTGAACGACGCCACAGCGGTCGCATTTGGCGACACCCTGAGGGCGCAAATAGACCGAGAAACGCCGGCCAACGGCGCGGGTGAGTTCTTGGTCTTACAGGTCGGCGACGTCGGCCTGCTTGGCGCGAACGGCCTCGGCGGCCTCCTTCAGCGCGGCGAGCTCGGAGTCGGTGAGGTCACCCTCGACGACCTTGCGCACGCCCTCGGCACCGATCTCGGCCTCGACGCCCAGGTAGACGCCCGAGATGCCGTACTCACCATCGACCCACGCGCAGACCGGCAGCACCGCGCCGGAGTCCTCCGCGACGGCCTTGGCCATCCGGGCCGCCGCGGCCGACGGCGCGTAGTACGCCGAACCCGTCTTGAGCAGCGCGACCACCTCGGCGCCGCCGTTGCGGGTGCGGACCACCAGCTCCTCGATCTTGTCGGCGGGCAGCAGGTCCGCGAGCGGCTTGCCGTCCACGGTGCAGCGCGAGGGCACCGGCACCATCGTGTCGCCGTGCGAGCCCAGGGTCAGCGTCTTGACCGAGCCGACCGGTACGCCGAGCTCCTCGGCCACGTTGTTGGTGAACCGGGCGGTGTCGAGCATGCCGGCCTGGCCGAGCACGCGGTGCTTCGGGAAGCCCGTGGCGAGCTGGGTCAGCGCGGTCATCTCGTCCAGCGGGTTCGAGACCACGATGACCACGGCGTCCGGCGACGTCTTGGCCAGCTGCTCGGAGACCGAGCGGACGATCTTGGCGTTGGTCTCGATCAGGTCCATCCGGCTCATGCCCGGCTTGCGCGGCAGGCCGGCCGTGATGACCACGATGTCCGAGCCCTCGGTGCCCTCGTACGAGCCGCCGCCGACGCCGACGACCTTGCTCTCGAAGCCCTCGATCGCCCGGGACTGGTTCAGGTCCAGCGCCAGACCTTCGGGCTTGCCCTCGATGATGTCGGTGAGGACCACCGTGTCGAAGACGTCGTACTCCGCGAGGCGCTGTGCGGTGGTGGAGCCGTAGAAACCGGCCCCGACAACCGTGACCTTCTTACCCATGGATTCCGCTCCTGTGGTCTGACGAACACCGATCTTCCACTAATGGACTCAGGCTATCCGGGCCTGGGGATTTTGCGCCTGCCGGGCGGCCGACCGTGACCGGGACCACCCTCACGCGTTGTACAGAGCCCCACCGGTATCGGCGCCGGCCAGCCATGGACGCGGGCCTGGCGCGCCCGGACGGGGTTGCCGACGCGAAGCGAAACAATCTACGCTCCGCAGTCATTCCATGACTATTAGTAGCTAACTGCCCGATGTCGACCCGCGCGCGCCCCCCTTCGGTTGGAGAAGGACAGCATCTGATGCGACGCTCGCTAGCGGTCACGACCGTCATCGCCGCCGCATTCGGCCTCGGCGTGGTCGGCTTCGCACCGACGGCCGCGACGGCTGACCCGGGCGCCTGCGACAGCGACACCGCGCCGCGGCCCTTCCCGGCGCCGGCCGGCTCGGCGTTCGTCGTGCACTACGAGCCCGGCGCCGACGCGTCCCGGCTGGAGAGTCCGGTGCTCGACGGCGCGCTGCCGGACGGCTGCGTCATCGACGATCTGGGCTACAACCCGACCGACGGTTACCTCTACGCGCTCTACGACCGGGCCGAGGGCCTGCCGTCGCTGATCCGGATCGGCCGCACCGAGGACGACGAGGTCGCCGCCGCCACGGTCGGCTCGCTGGCCGGCGCGCCGCTGGTGGCCGACGTGGACGACGACGGCCGGTACGTGGCGTTCTCGTTCAACCCACTCACCAGGGTCGGCGTGGTGCAGACGTTCGCGCCGACCACCGGACTGCGGTCGGACCGGCCCGCCGATCTCCTCGCGACCACCACCACGGCCAACTGGGGCGACTCCTGCGACCCGCTGCTGAACAACCTGCAGGCCCAGGAACGGCTGCGCGCCAAGGACCCCAAGCTGCCAAGGCCGGAGAGCATCCTCTACGACTGGGCGTTCAATCCGTCCGATGGGCGCTTCTACGGGTACGCGTCGGTGGACGCGCACGACGCCTACCTCGGCAAGGTCGAACCGATCAGCAAATGGACCGTGAAGCCGCTGGCCGACCAGGTGATCCGGGTGGATCCGGTCGAGGGCACGGCGCGCTGCGCGGCCGCCGCCAACCCCGCGGCGCCCGGTGGGGTGGATCGTGGCGTGATCGGTGACGTCTACGGCAACGCGGACGCGGCGGTGGCCGGCGCGGCGTTCATCGGCCCGGACCGGCTCACGCTCTTCCAACTCGCCAAGAAGCAGCGCTGGAACCTCGACGTGACGGAGTGCTTCGACGGAAGCGGCTGCGCGCCGGAGCCGGACGGCGTGGCGCCGGCAGGTCTGGGCGACGCGGCGGGCAATCCGTACGAGCCGGCGCGGGTCACCGTGCGGGCCATCGTCGGCAAGGGCAGCGCGCCGGCGCCGAAGAACCGGCAGCGGTTCGCGTTCGCATCCAAGGATCTGGACCCGGACGGCTTCGCGCTCGGCCCCGGCGAGTCCCGGACCTTCGACCTGGCCCCCGGCGAGGTGACCCTGGCCAAGGCGCGCGAGGTCAGTGGCTGGCGGCTGGAGAACACCGGGTGCCGCGGCAGCCGGCCCACGTCCGCACCGCAGCAGGCCGGCGTGATGGACCCGAACCGGGTGATGCTGGCGCCGGGCGAACAGCTCATCTGCACGTACGCGGCGAGCCTGCTGACGGTGCCGGCCTCGGTGTCGGCCAGCCCGAGCCGTTCGTCCATGCGAGCCCGCAGCGACCGGTCCTCGCGCGGGGAGGCGGACGGAACGTCCGGGATCGAGAACCGCGGCGTCGAACTGCCGTGGAACCGCCGGGTGATCGTCTCCCTCCCGGGCAGCGGCAGCCCGCTCTCCGCGCTGGCCGGGCTCGTGCTGCTCGCGCTGACGATCGGCGGTGTGGTCTACGCCGTCTTCCCGCGGACCCGCCCCACCAAGCGCGGCGTGAAGCCCGGCGGCCCCCCGTACCGCGCCCGCCACCGCCGCTGACCGCCGTCAACCAGCTGCGGTCCAAATGCGCCCGCTGAGGGCGCATTTGGACCGCAACGGGGTTGATCTAACGAGCGGCGAGGGGAACGAGCTTGCGGTCGCGCTCGCCGATGTACTCGCTGTCCGGACGGATCAGCCGGTTGTCGGCGTGCTGCTCGATCACGTGCGCCGTCCAGCCGGACATCCGCGAGATCGCGAAGACCGGGGTGAACAGGTCGGTCGGGATGCCGAGCGAGTGATAGACCGAGGCCGCGTAGAAGTCGACGTTCGGGCGGAGGCCCTTCACGTCGAGCACGGTCTGCTCCATCCGCGCGCTCATGTCGTAGTTGAGCGTGTCACCGGCGAGCTCGCCGAGACGCTTGCTCATCGCGCGCAGATGCGTGGCCCGCGGATCCTCGGTGCGGTAGACGCGGTGACCGAAGCCCATCAGCTTCTCGCCCGCATCGAGCCGGGCCCGGACCGAGCCCTCGACCGCGTCCGCCCCGCCGGCCGACGCCAGCGTCTCCAGCACGCGCATGACCTGCTCGTTCGCACCGCCGTGCAGGGGGCCCTTGAGGGTCGCCAGCGCGGCCGTGGCGGCCGAGTGCATGTCGGAGAGGGTGGCGGCGCAGACCCGGGCGGCGAACGTCGAGGCGTTCATCGTGTGGTCGGCGTGCAGCACCAGACACTCGTCCAGTGCCTCGGCCGCCACCGGGTCGGGCCGCTTGCCGGTGATCTGGAGCAGGAAGTTGCCCGCGATGCCGAGTTCGTCGTCGGCGTCGGGGAGCGCGCTGCCGGTGCGCGCCGCGTGGAACCGGGCTACCAGTGCGGGCATCTGCGCGGTGAGCCGGGCTGCCTTGCGCTGGTTGGCCTCCGGCGAGTTGTCCTTCGCGTCCGGATCGTCGACCGAGAGCGCGCTGAGCAGCGTCCGCAGCGCCTCCATCGGCGAGGTTCGGACGATGGCGGTGCCGAGCAGCGTCTCGACGGTGGGCCCTAAGGTCCGCCCGGCCGCCAGTTCGGCGCGGAACGCCGCGAGCTGGGCCTGATTCGGCAGCTCACCGCGGTGCAGCAGGTACGCGCACTCCTCGAAGCTGATCGAGCCGGCGAGATCGTGGATGTCGTAGCCGCGATAGGAGAGCAGGCCGACCCGGCCGTCGATGTCGCTGATGGCGGTACTCGCGGCGACGACGTCGGCGAGGCCCTTGGGCGGTGTCTGGCTTGTGGCCATGTGACTCCCCTTCCCCGGATGTGGGATTCACCCGAAGCCTATAAGAGGGGGCTCACGACACTTGGCGCTCGGCGGGCTCCAGGTCAGATCAAAGGCTGTTGCGGTTCAAATCCGCCCGTGGAGGGCGGAATTGAACCGCACGTCGGGGTGGCGGCCGCGGAGCGGCCGGTGCGGTTGGATTGCGCCCTGGAAGGGCGCAATCCAACCGCAGAGGGTTAGCCCCGAGCGCCGGCTGGGGAGGCTGACCGCTGTCACGCCGACCCCGCACCGCGCAAGCCCCCCACCCGCCGTGGGTAACGCCAAACCCGCCCTTGACCAAAGCTCTTGATCTAACCCGGAGCCCGCCTAGTGGAAGAAGTGGCGGGTGTGGGTGAGGTAGAGCGGGACTCCGGCTGCCTTGGCGGCGGCGATCACTTCTTCGTCGCGGACGGAGCCGCCGGGCTGGACCACGGCCCGCACGCCCGCTTCGAGGAGGACCTTGAGGCCGTCGTCGAACGGGAAGAAGGCGTCGCTGGCGGCCACCGAGCCGTTCGCCCGGTCGCCGGCCCGGGAGACCGCGAGCTTGGCGGAGTCGACCCGGTTGACCTGGCCCATTCCGACGCCGACCGTGGCGCCGCCGTCGGCCAGCAGGATCGCGTTGGACTTGACCGCCCGCACCGCGCGCCAGGCGAAGGCCAGGTCGGCGAGGGTCGCGGCGTCCACCGGGTCGCCCGTGGCGAGGATCCAGTTGAGGGGGTCGTCGCCGTCCGCGTCGACCGCGTCGATGGTCTGCAGCAGCACGCCGCCGGAGATCTGCCGGAACTCGGCGCCGTGGCGGGTCCGCTCGGGCGCGACCAGCAGCCGGATCGACGGCTTCTTGGCCAGCAGCTCGACGGCGCCGTCCTCGAACGCCGGCGCGACGACGACCTCGGTGAAGATCTCGGCGACCTGCTCGGCCATGGCGAGCGAGACCGGCCGGTTCGTGGCGATCACGCCGCCGAACGCGGAGACCGGGTCGCAGGCGTGCGCGCCGCGGTGGGCGGCGGCGACGTCGGTGGCGATCGGCGATCCCGCACGGGTTGGCGTGCTTGATGATCGCGACGCACGGCTCGTCGTGGTCGTACGCGGCTCGGTGGGCGGCGTCGGCGTCGACGTAGTTGTTGTACGACATCGCCTTGCCGTGCAGCTGCTCGGCCTGCGCGAGGCCGGGCGCCATGTCGGAGTCGCGGTAGAGCGCGGCGGCCTGGTGCGGGTTCTCGCCGTAGCGGAGCACGTCGGCGAGCTCGACGGCCAACCCACCGAACGCGGGCCAGCAGTCGGCGCCGGGCGCGGTCTGCTGGTCGATCGCCTGGTCGGCGAACCAGCCGGCCACGGCCACGTCGTACGCGGCGGTGTGCGCGAACGCCTTCGCGGCCAGCGCGCGCCGGGCGGCCAGGTCGAAGCCGCCGCCGCGGACGGCCGCGAGCACGTCGTCGTAGGCGGCCGGCTCGACGACGACCGCGACGCTGGGGTGGTTCTTCGCCGCGGCGCGGACCATCGACGGGCCGCCGATGTCGATCTGCTCGACGACGTCGTCGCCCTCGGCGCCGCTCGCCACGGTCTCGCGGAACGGGTAGAGGTTCACCACGACCAGGTCGAACGGTGCCACGCCGAGCTCGTCGAGCTGCTTGACGTGGTCGGGATTGCGCAGGTCGGCGAGGATCCCGGCGTGCACGCGGGGGTGCAGGGTCTTGACCCGGCCGTCCAGGCACTCGGGGAAGCCGGTCAGGTCGCTCACGGCCGTGACCGGGATGTCCAGCGCGGCGATGCGGCCGGCGGTCGAGCCGGTGGAGACGATCTCCACGCCGGCCTCGTGCAGCCCGCGCGCCAGCTCTTCGAGCCCCGTCTTGTCGTAGACGCTGATCAGCGCCCGCCGGATCGGTCGGGCGCTGCTCGACTCGTACTCACTCATGACCGCTCGCTCCACTCGTTCATTGCCGGTTCAGGGGATCGTGACCTTGCGGCCGGTGACCGTCCAGCCCTCGCGCGCCATCCGGCCGACCGCCTCGACGAGCATCGCCCGCTCCGCCACCTTGATGCGTTCGTGCAGGCTGGCCTCGTCGTCGTCGTCGAGCACGGGCACCGCGCGCTGGTCGGCGATCGGGCCGGTGTCGACGCCGGCGTCCACCATGAAGAGCGTGCAGCCGGCGACCTTGACGCCGTACTCCAGCGCGTCCCGCGCGCCGTGCATCCCCGGGAACGACGGCAGCAACGCCGGGTGCGTGTTGACGTACCGACCGCCGAAGCTGGCCAGGAACGCCTCGCCGGCGAGCTTCATGAACCCGGCCGAGACGACCAGGTCCGGCTCGTACGCGGCGACCGACTTGGTGACCGCCGCGTCCCAGGCGGCCCGGTCGGCGAAGTCGCGGACCCGGTGGACGAACGTCGGTATGCCGGCCCGCTCGGCCCTGGCCAGGCCCTCGATGCCGTCCCGGTCCGCGCCGACCGCGACCACGGCGGCGCCGTACGCGGGATCGGCGGCGGCGTCCAGGAGAGCCTGGAGGTTGGTGCCGGCGCCCGACACGAGCACGACGAGGCGGGCAGTCAGGGCGTGCTCCTCAGCTCCAGCGACCGGGGGCGACGAGCGGTCCTGGGCTGGCCGAGCAGATCGGGGCGCAGGTCGTCGCGAGTGTCTGATTGCTGACTCTAACTGGTTCCCGGGCGGGCGGATTGCCCACCTCCGAGTCAAACGACATCGTGTTGTCACCGTTCTGCCGCGTGAGCCTCCTTGACCAGCGAGTGTCCAGTCGCGACTATCTCTCGGCAATGGACATGTCGGGGAGGCGGTACCGGATGGCCAACCCGTGCTGGCGCCAACCGCATCCCCACGTCAAGGAGGACTTGTGACCGACTACACCACACCCCCGCCCCCGCCGCCGATGGGCCAGCCGCCGCTGCAGCCCGCTGGCGGCAAGGACAACTCCCAGCTCATCGGCATCATCGGCATCGTCACCGGCCTGCTGTGCTGCTTCCTGCTGGGTGTCGGCCTGGGCGTTTGGTCGCTGCTTGAGGCCAAGAAGAAGGGTGGAAACCCGCTCTGGGGTTACCTCGCCATCGGCGCCGGTGTCCTGAACCTCATCGGTGGCACCATCTACCAGCTGTCCAGGTAACTCCTGCGCAGGTCACGGCGCCGCGGTGTTCGCACCGCGGCGCCGTCGCCATGTCCGGACGACGGCACTTCCGGGCAACACGTCCGGGCAAGATCAAAGGCCAGGATCAAAGGCCTGAAGGTCACTCTTCAGTACGCCTGGCCGCCGGCGACCTCCACCCAGCCGGCGCAGTAGCGGTCAGCCTCCCCGCGCACGGAACCGCCCCACCCCGCCCCCGCCGAACCGGACATTCGGGGAAAACGGGGCTACGCACGCCCGTCGTATGCCCAGAAACCCCGAAAGTCCGGTTCGCTTTCGGTGACTCCGGCCAGCACGCGAGCGGGACCCGGGCATGATCGACAGTCCACAGCGCTGATCGCCCCGGAGGTACCGTGCCCGCCCCTGACTCCGCCTCCACCCGGGCAGCACCAAGAGCTACGCCACCCACCTGGCCATCGCCGGCATCGTGATCGCGCTGGGTTGCCCGCCGCTCGGGGCGCTGCTGGGCATCGTCTCGGCCGTGCAGGCCAGCCGGCGTGGTCGCAGCCCGGTGCTCGGTTACGTGGCGATCGCGGTCGCCGTGGCCTCCGCCGTGATCGGCACGATCATGGTCGCCAACGGCTGACGCCCTACCCAGCCGCGCGCCAGCCGCCCCCTCTTCGCGCTTTGGGCGACATTTTCTCGGTTATAGCCGAGAAGATGTCGCCCAGATCGTAGGAGTGGGGTGGGGGTCTGCGGCGGGGCGCCGAGCGGGCCGGTGAGCGGTTCGGCGGCGCGGCGCTGCGGACCGGATGGCTCTCCAGCACCTCCGGCTGCGGGGCGTCGGGTCCGTACCGCGGCAGGTCAGCGACGTCCGTGCCAGCGGGGTCGGCCGGCGTTCGGTCGGCCGGCTTCGGGTTCGGCGCGGTTCGGGCTCGGCGCGGTTCGGGCTCGTCCAGCGGGCTCGGAGGCTCTCCCGCTGGCGCGGGGACGTCCGGCAGCTCGGCGGCCGGCGCCTCGGGACGCTCGGGACTGGCGGCCGATCCGCGGCCGCGTCGACCGGCACAGCGGCCTCGGATCAGCGGGGACGCCGAGCAGCGGCTGGTCCGAGCGCGAGGCCAGGATCCGGGCGAACGCCGCCCCCACCACCGCGAACAAGGTCACCTCGATCGCGCAGACCAGCGCCACCCGCCACGGCGACGGACCGACCGCGGTCAACCGCCCGCTGCCGACCGGACCGCCCGCCGCGTACGCCGCGACCCCCAGCAGCCCGCCGGCGACCGGACCGGCCAGCGCCGCACCGAACAGCGTCGACGCCCAGCGCTCCCCCGGCACCCGTCGCCGCGCCGCGAGGAACCCGGCGGCCACCCCGGCGAGCAGCGGCACGCCGAGCAACACCATGGCCCAGCCGGCCGGCCGCTCGACGGGCAGCGCCGCGAGCAGCGGGAACGCGGGCATCGTGCCGAGCGAGACGTCCACGGCGCTGACCGAGGTGCCGGAGCCGACCGCGAAGCCGGGGCCGATCACGTACGCGGCGCCCCAGACCGCCGCCGTCGGCGTGTACAGCGCGGACAGCCCGAACAGGGCGAACGAGCCGACCACGCCGGGCGAGAAGGCGCCGAAGAACATCGTGGCGTCGTCGGCGGCGAACGCCAGGCAGACACCGGCGAGCAGCGCACCGGCGCCGAGCACCACGCACGCGGCGAGCGCACCCGCGGGCAGCGACCGGGCCACCGGCAGCGGCAGCCGGCCGGCGACCAGCGTGCCGATGCCGTTCACCCGGAGCACGCCGGCGCTGGTCGCCACGGCCGCGAACAGGGCTGTCGCGAGGCCGGCGATCGGCAGGTCGGCGTGCACCCCGGCCGTGCCGGCGAGGAACGCCACCACCATGCCGAGCACGCCGTAGACCGTGCTGAGCGCGAGGACGACCCAGGCGCCGCCGCCGACGGTCGCGGCCCCGGTGGCCCTGGCGGAGTTGATGCCGGCCCGCATGAGCTGCCGGAAGATGAGGATGGAGAGCGCCAGCGGGGCGAGCCCGACCGGGCCGGCGTCGGTGCGCAGCCAGGCGCCGTGGGCGAGCAGCCAGCCGTTGAAGGCCACCCGGACCGCCTCGTACGCGGGTGCGCCGGACCGGGTCTCCGCGATCCAGGCGACCAGCGCGACGGCGACCACCGGGGCGGATCCGACCACGGCGGCCCAGAGCGCGGTGGTCAGGGACGCGACGAGCACCGGTACCGGCTTCTCACCGGTGGGCATGGTTCGCCGGCTCTCCCGGGTGCTCAGGTCCGACACCTTCCCACTCTCCCAGCGCGCCACCCGTCGCACCGGGGACGACACGCGGCCCGGCCCGACCTGCTCCACGATTTGGGCGACATTTTCCCGGTTATAGCCGGGAAAATGTCGCCCAAATGCGGAGTTTCTGGGGCCTAACGCGCTTCGATGATTTCGCGCATCAGGCGGGCGGTCTCGCTGGGGGTCTTGCCGACCTTGACGCCGACGGCCTCCAGCGCCTCCTGCTTGGCCTGCGCGGTGCCGGAGGAGCCGGAGACGATCGCGCCGGCGTGGCCCATCGTCTTGCCCTCGGGCGCCGTGAAGCCGGCGACGTAGCCGACCACGGGCTTGGTGACGTGGTCCTTGATGTACGCCGCGGCCCGCTCCTCGGCGTCGCCACCGATCTCACCGATCATCACGATCGCGTCGGTGTCCGGGTCGGCCTCGAACGCGGCGAGCGCGTCGATGTGGGTGGTGCCGATGACCGGGTCGCCGCCGATGCCGATCGCGGTGGAGAAGCCGAGGTCACGCAGCTCGTACATCATCTGGTAGGTCAGCGTGCCGGACTTGCTGACCAGGCCGATCCGGCCCGCCTTGGTGATGTCGGCGGGGATGATGCCGGCGTTGGACGCTCCGGGGCTGATCAGGCCGGGGCAGTTCGGGCCGATGATCCGGGTCGACTTGCCCTGCGCGTACGCCCAGAACGCGGCGCTGTCGTGCACCGGGATGCCCTCGGTGATCACCACGGCCAGGCCGATGCCCGCGTCGATCGCCTCGATGACGGCGGCCTTGGCGAACTTCGGCGGCACGAAGACCACCGTGACGTCCGCGCCGGTCTCCTTGATCGCCTCGGCCACCGAGCCGAACACGGGTACCGAGGTGCCGTCGAAGTCGACGCTCTGGCCGCCCTTGCCGGGCGTGACGCCGCCGACGACCTGGGTGCCGGACGCGAGCATCCGGCGGGTGTGCTTGCTGCCCTCGGAGCCGGTCATGCCCTGGACGATGACCTTGCTCTTCTCGGTCAGGAAAATAGACATCGCAGACCCTCTACTTCGCGGCGGCGAGCTCAGCGGCGCGCTTCGCGGCACCGTCCATGGTGTCCACCTGCTCGACCAGCGGGTGGTTGGCCTCGTTCAGGATGCGACGGCCCTCGTCCACGTTGTTGCCGTCCAGCCGGACGACCAGCGGCTTGGTGACCTCTTCGCCGTGCTGGTGCATCAGCTCGAGCGCCTGGACGATGCCGTTGGCGACCGCGTCGCAGGAGGTGATGCCGCCGAAGACGTTGACGAAGACGCTCTTCACGGCGGGGTCGGAGATGATGATCTCCAGACCGTTCGCCATCACCTCGGCCGACGCGCCGCCGCCGATGTCGAGGAAGTTGGCCGGCTTGACGCCGCCGAACTCCTCGCCGGCGTAGGCGACCACGTCGAGCGTGGACATGACCAGCCCGGCGCCGTTGCCGATGATGCCGACCTCACCGTCGAGCTTGACGTAGTTGAGGTCCTTCTCCTTGGCGCGCTGCTCGAGCGGGTCGGCGGCGGCCTTGTCCTCGAGCGCCTCGTGGTCGGGGTGCCGGAAGCCGGCGTTCTCGTCCAGCGTGACCTTGCCGTCCAGCGCGACGATCTTGCCCGTCGGCGGTCTTGACCAGCGGGTTCACCTCGACCAGCGTGGCGTCCTCCTTGACGAAGACGTCCCACAGCTTGACCACGACGTCCGCGGCCTCGTCCAGCACCTCGTCGGGGAACCGGCCGGCGACCAGGATCTCGCGGGCCTTCGCGTGGTCGACGCCCTCGATGACGTTGACCGGCACCTTGGCGAGCAGCTCGGGGGTGTCCACCGCCACCTGCTCGATGTCCATGCCGCCTTCCTTCGAGGCCATGGCCAGGAAGGTGCGGTTGGAGCGGTCCAGCAGGAAGGAGAAGTAGTACTCCTCGGCGATGTCGGCGGTGACCGCCAGCATCACCCGGTGCACGATGTGGCCCTTGATGTCGAGTCCGAGGATCTCGCGGGCGCGCGCCTCGGCCTCGTCCGGGCCCTCGGCCAGCTTCACGCCGCCGGCCTTGCCGCGGCCGCCGGTCTTCACCTGCGCCTTGACGACCACCCGGCCACCGAGTTCCTCGGCGACCTTGCGGGCTTCCTCGGGCGTGCTGGCTACGGCGCCGGGCAGCACCGGTACGCCGTGCTTGGCGAAGACATCCTTCGCCTGGTACTCGAACAGATCCACTGTGTGTCCGTTCCTCGTCTGTGACGTCGGCTGCCGCCAAGAGGTAGGCCGCCCGGGGGCGCGCGCCAGCCGTGCGCGGCTGCGCGCTCTCCGCGAGGCTAGCTCTGCCGAGCACAAGGAAGCACGCCCCCCTCGGTGTAATCCTTCACATCTGGCGGTGGGATCAGTCACAATGCGCGACGCTGCGCGGTCCGCAGGGTCGGATTCGGCGGGTCTGTGGAGCGCCGGTGCCGGCCGGCAGCCGCACGAAGCGGCCCCGACCAGCACGTTCACTGGTCGGGGCCGGCTGGCAAGCCGCGGCTAGGCCTCAGAACAGCAGGCTCCAGCCGTAGACCGTGCCCGCGGTGGGCGCCGCGGTGTCCTGCACCCGGAGCTTCCAGGAGCCGGTGGCGAGCTCGGCGGACGCGTTGACCGTGTAGACCGCGGTCACGTCGTCGCCGGTGTCGGCCGGTGCGGCCGCCTTGAGCGTGTACAGCGAGCCGTCCGGCGCCTGCAGCTGGACCAGGAGCTGGCCGCGGTGCAGGTGCTTGATGTTCACGCCGACCTTCAGCCCGGCCGGGGCGTTACCGGCCCGGACCACCGAGAGCGGCGCCAGCACGACGCCCGGGTTCGGCACCGCGTAGTTGGTGTCGTTGCTGAACCAGGTTGGCCGCGGCGCAGGCCGTCGGGTCGACGCCAGCCACGTTCACCGCGGACCAGGCCTTCTGCACCGTGCGGTACTCGATGCTGCACGCGCCGTACAGGTCCTGGGCGGCCCGGAGCGTGTAGTAGCGGGCGTCGTTGTTGGCGGCGTCCACGTACTTCGTGGTGCTGGTGAAGTACAGGTCGAGGGCGCGGTACCAGATCTTCTGGGCCTTGAGCCGGCCGATGCCGGTCAGCGTGCTGCCGTTGCAGGTCGTGCTGGTGCCGAACTGGGTCGCGGCGGAACCCTCGGCGAGCAGGAAGTAGAAGTGGTTGGCCACGCCCGAGGAGTAGTGCGGGTCCAGGTTCTGGGTGTTGGCGCTCCAGCAGTTGGGCGACCTGGTGTCCTGGATCGGGTCGTGCATGTAGCGCAGCGGCTTGCCGTTGCCGAAGATGTCGATCTTCTCGCCGACCAGGTAGTCGCCCGGGTCGTTGGCGTTGCCCGCGTTGAACTCGACCATGTTGCCGAAGATGTCGCTGGTGGACTCGTTCAGGCCACCGGACTCACCGGAGTAGACCAGGCCGGCGAGCGCCTGGGTGACGCCGTGCGACATCTCGTGGCCGGCCACGTCGATCGAGGTCAGCGGCTTGAGGTTGCCCGCGCCGTCGCCGTAGGTCATCTGCGAGCCGTCCCAGAACGCGTTCACGTACGCGTTGCCGTAGTGCACCCGGGAGGGGACGCCGAGCCCGTTGCCGAAGATGCCGTTGCGGCCGTGGATGTTCTTGAAGTAGTCGAACGTCTTGGCCGCCCCGTAGTGCGCGTCGACCGCGGCGGACTGCCGGTTGCTCGGGAGGGAGTTGCCCCAGATGTTGTCGGCGTCGGTCATGGTCGCGCACGTCGTCGTGCCGTTGCCCATGTCGCAGGTGACGCCGTTGCCGCGCACCGGGTCCTTGAGCTGGTAGAGCGCTCCGACCTGGGTGGTGTCGATCGCGACGGTGCCGGAGTGGACGCCGTGCCCGGTGCCGGTGACGTGCTCGATCTCGTCCCACGAACCGAGGACCGCCCCACCGTCGGCGTCCACCAGCACGTGCTGCTTGCTCGGGCTCTGGCCATCGGGCTCGATCCCTTCGACCACGACCTCCCACGCCAGCTTCGGGGCGCCGTGCACCGCGTCGATGACCAGCCGCTCGGTGTTCGCGGCGCGGACCGTGCCGGTGAAGCGTGGTGCGGGCCTTGGCCACGGCCGAGGCGTTGGCGAGCGCCGCCGTGGTGTCCACCTTGATCGGGGCGGCCAGCCCGGAGGAGGCGCCCTGGTAGATGCCCTTCACGCCGGTGGTGTGGATGACGAAGTCACCGCCGAGGACGGGCAGGCCGCGGTGCGTCCTGGCGTACCGGACGTGCGCGGAGCCGTCGGCCTCGCTGATCACGCGCTCGACCGAGAAGGCGTCCTCGGGACTGGCCTGGACGTCGGCCAGGTGGGCCTTGAGCGCGGTGTCGGCGTGGGCCACGGCGGTCTCGGCGCTGGGCGCGGCGACCGGCTCGGCAGCGGCGGCCGCGACGCCGAGCCCGGCGAGCAGCACCCCCGTGCCGACGGCGGCTAAGAACTTCTGCATGTCGGGTCCTTCCTCCCTTTGGTGACGACTCCAGCGAGGCGCCGGACATGAGGCTCCTGAGCTTCGTTAGCGTTGGCCTAGCGTCCGCTTAAGGCGGCCGGCGGAGGCGAATTCGGTGGGCGGAGTTGCCTCGTAGTGACAGATTTCCGACGCATGGGGCGCAGAGAGCGATTGATCCCGGACCGCGCGGACCGATGGGATGTACGCCATGACCGCCTCGCCCGGCCCGCCCGAGCCGCCGCCGTACCGGGTCGCTCAGCCCCGGCTGGAGGCGCTGGTCACTGACCTGCTGCGACGTCCCCTCACGCTGCTCATCGCCGGCCCGGGATTCGGCAAGACCACGCTGGCGGCCACGGCCACCCGGGATCGCCGCTGCGCCTGGCTGCCGCTGGAGGACGCCGAGCCGGACCTGTCGCTGCTGGTCCGGCGGGCGGTCGGCGCGCTCGCCCCGCACCTGCCCGGCTGGCGGCCGGAACTGCTCACGGCGGCCCGGCCGACGGTCGAGCGTGAGGACGCCTACCGGGCGGCGTCGATCGCCGGCGCGCTGTGCGAGGAGATCGGCGAACGGCTGACCGGCGAGCTGGTCCTGGTCATCGACGGGGTGCCGGCGCTGCGGACCGGACGGGCCGGCATCGGCGTTCCTGGAGGCGCTCTGCCGGCAGGCCCCGGCCGGGCTGCACCTGCTCCTCACCAGCCGCGCGGAGCCGGCGTTCCCGCTCCGCCGGATGCGTTCGGCCGGCCTGGTCGGCACGCTCACCACGCCGCACCTCGCGTTCACCGAGGACGAGGCCCTGACCGTGGTGGAGAACGCCCTGCCCGGCGCCGACCCGGCGCCTCGCCCGGCTGCTGTACAAGGTCACCGCCGGCTGGCCGGCCGCGCTGCACCTCGCGGTGGAGCACCTCCGCCCGCTGACCCCGCCGCAGCGGGCGGCGGCCGCCGAGCGGCTCCGGCAGCCCGACGGTCCGCTGCTGCCGTACCTGGCCGAGGAGGTGTTCAGCGGCGCCGGCGACGTGGTCAAGGAGGCGGTCCGGCGGCTCGCCCCGCTCGGGGAGGTCTCGGCCGAGCTGGGCATCGCGGTCGGTGTGCTGGACGCGCCGGAGGCGCTGCGCTGGCTGGCCCAGCGCGGGCTGGTCACGCCGGGTCGGCGGTCGAGCCGGTGGCTGGTCTCCCGGTTGGCCGCCGACTACGCCGCCGCGCACCTTCCCCTACCGGCCGCCGAGCGGGCCGACCTGTACACGGCCGCGGCGCGGTTCCACGTGGCGGACGCTCGCCCCTCCGCCGCACTGCGCTGCCTGCTCGCCGCCCGCGCCTTACCGGAGCTCGCCGAGCTGTTGCGGGAGTGCGGCGCCGAGACGGTCGCCCGCGGCCACGTCCAGCTCGCGGTCGACTGCGCCGAGGCCCTTCCGCCGGCCCTACGCGGGCCGCAGATCGATCAGGTGGAGGGTCAGGCCCGTCAGGTGCTGGGCGACTGGCTCGGCGCGTTGCGCTGCTTCCAGCGTGCGGCCGGCACCGCGGAGGAACTGCCGCCCGGACTCGCGTGGCGGATGGGCCTCATCCATCACCACCGCGGCGACTTCGACTCGGCGCTGCGGGTCTACGCGCGGGGCCAGGTCGGCGTGGGTGCGGACACCGACGAGGCGCTGCTGGACAGCTGGCACGCCACGGCCCGGTGGATGCGCCGCGACCTGGCCGGTTGCCGGGAGTTGGCGGCCCGGGGCATGGCCGCGGCCGAACGCAGCGGCGAGCCGGCGGCGTTGGCGGCCGCGCACGCGGCGCACGGGCTGCTCGCCAAGGCGGACGGCGACCCGCAGGCCCGCGAGTCGCACTACCGGTCGGCGCTGGCGGCGGCCGAGCGGGCCGGCGACGTGCTCCAGGTGATCCGGATCCGGAACAACCGTGGCTCCCGCCGCAACGAGGAGGGCCGGTACGCGGAGGCGATCGTCGAGCTGGACGCCGGCCTCCGGCTCGCCGACATGACCGGCTTCGCGGCGAAGCGGGCGCTGCTGCTGGTCAACCGGGGCGAGGCGTTCAGCATGCTCGGCCGGCTCGACGAGGCGTTGGCCGACTACGAGACGGCCAGGGCGCTGTACAGCGGCACCGGTTCCTTCCTCTCTTGCTACGCGCTGACCGGCATCGGCGTGGTGCACCGGCTCCGCGGCGACCTGGGCCGAGCCCGGGACTGCCTGGAGGAGGCGCTCGGCCTGGCGACCACCGCCGGTGACGTGCAGGCCCTGTTGCTCGCCCGCACCGAGCTGGCCATGACCCTGCTGCGGACCGACCCCGCGGCGGCGGTCGAGCTGGCCAGGACGGCGCTGGCGGAGGCGGCCGGCTGGGGCGAGCTGCCGGCGCTGCTGGCCAGCGGCTGGGCCGCGCTCGCCAGCGGGGACCGCGCCGAGGCGCTGCGCCGGGCGATCGAGGTGGCCCAGCTGGCGCGCGGCCGGGGCGAACCCGCGCCGCTGGCCGAGCAGCTGGAGCTGCGCGCCGCCGCCGAGCCGGATCCCGTCCGCCGGCAGGCGCTGCTGACCGAGGCGGCCGACGCGTGGGGCGCGCTGGGCTGCGTGCTCCGCGAGGCGCGGGCGACGCTGCTCGCGTCCCAGCGGGACACCGCGGTCGAGCTGCACCGGGTGGCCGGCGTGACCGCGCGGCTCAGGGCGCTCGGCGTGCGGCCGGAGTCGGTGAGCTGGGGATCGGACCGGGTCTCGGTGCCGGAGTCGACGCCCGCGCCGCCGGTGGAGATCCGCGTGCTCGGCAGCCTGGCCGTGCTGCGGTACGGCACACCGGTGCCGGTGCAGGAATGGCAGTCGAAGAAGGCCCGCGAGCTGCTGGCCATCCTGGTGGCGCGGCGCGGCCGGGCGATCGCCCGGGAAGCGCTGATGGAGCTGCTCTGGCCCGGCGACGACGTGGACAAGCTGGGCAATCGCCTCTCCGTGGCCCTCTCCACCGCCCGGGCCGTGCTCGATCCCGACCGCCGGCACCCCGCCGATCACTACGTGAGCAGCCGGGGCGGCGCGCTGGCGCTCCAACGCGGGCAGCTCCGGGTCGACGTGGAGCGGCTGTTCCGGCAGACCGGGGTCGGGCTGGATCTGTTGCGGGTGGGCCATCCCGTGGACGCCAGGGAGAAACTGGAGCGCGCGGTCGCGCTGTACGTGGGCGACTTCTACGAGGACGACCCGTACGCCGAGTGGGCCAACCCGATGCGCGACGAGGCGCAGGGAGACCTATCTCGCGGCGACCAGGGGGCTGGCCGCGGCGGCGATCGAGTGCGGCGACGGGGCGGCGGCGATCCGGTACGCGCTGCGCCTGTTGGAGCAGGACCGGTACGACGAGTCGGCGCACCTCGATCTGGTCCGCGCACTGCTGGCCGCCGGGCGGCACGGCGAGGCGCGGCGGCGGTACCGGTGCTACGTGGAGCGGATCGGCGAGATCGGGGTCGAACCGGCGGCCTTCCCGCAGCTCCCCGCGCGGATCGCGGTCGCGCCGGCCACGGCGGATAGCGGACGGGCAGCCCGGCGACGCGCGGCGACGACACTCGGCGCCGACACTCGGCGTCGACGCGCGGGACAAACACGCCCAGTGCACTCCCCAGAGGCATTGCGTTACCGCAGGAACAGGGGTACAGAAGGTTCAGTGAACGCAGTTGTCGAAGAAACGCCGTTTTTCTATCCAAAGCGGACAGAAGATTGCGTCACCAATTCGCGACTCGTGCGTTGTGTAGAACGAACGCGTCGCCGAGCCGGCCAACTCGGCGCGCAATCGGACTGCGGGGTCGGGCACTCGAGGGGTGTGCCCGACCCCGCTTCGTCCCCAGCCCACCTCCGGCCGATTCGGGCCGCACCTTTACTGGTCAGACCAGGCTATCGACCGTCCAAGATCGGACGATCCGTGACCCAAGCCGGACGGTTGAAGCGCGGCTCAGCCGGCGGCGGGGGCTCCGACGTGCGTAGTGACCCAGTCGACGATCGACTGCGTCGTCGCGCCCGGCGTGAAGACCTTGGCCACCCCGAGCTGCTCCAGCTCCGCGATGTCGGCCTCCGGCACGATGCCGCCGCCGAAGACCACGATGTCGTCCGCGCCCCGCTCGTGCAGTAGCGCGATGACCCGGGAGAACAGCGTCATGTGCGCGCCGGACAGCACGGACAGGCCGACACAGTCCGCGTCCTCCTGGATGGCGGTCTCCACGATCTGCTCCGGCGTCTGGTGCAGGCCGGTGTAGATGACCTCCATGCCGGCGTCCCGCAGCGCTCGGGCGACCACCTTGGCGCCGCGATCGTGCCCATCCAGGCCTGGCTTGGCGACCACCACCCTGATCCGCGAGTTCATGCCGTGACCCCGGCCGTCGCCCCGGCCGCCACGCCCGAGCCCCGGTCCATTCGCTCGCCCATCTGACTGGCCTCTCGTCGTTGAGGATCCATGCCACCACGCTAAACGATCGTTAGCCAAGCGACGTAGATCACATCTTGCCGGCTCGCGTCATGACGATGCGCCCACCACGTCTTCATTGTGCGTGAGCGCCCGGCATGCCAGCCGCGGCCTCCGAGTGAGATCGGGACGGAGTCAACGGCCAGGGAGGAGCGCAGCGCCAACTGCCGGGTTTCGCTGGGGTTTCTCGCACTTGACCCGGTGAGACACAGTGGATCTGCGCCGTCGTTGGCTCCGGCCCGATCGCCCTGACGTGTCGAATTCCCGACACAAATACGTTGAGTAAGACGCGATAGTAAATCCGTTACTGCCCTATTACTAAACGTACAGAGATCACTACCGTGAGCTGCATTACCTCTCGCCATAAAACGGACTAGGGTGATGAAAGGCGCGGAATTTTGTGGCATCCTTGTCTCGCCGCCGACCCCTGGCTACCGTGGGTCCTCGGCGCCGGGCTATCTCGGTGCTAACGCTCAGTCGCTCTCACGGTCTTCACAGACGGTGGGCTGGTGCGCCAGTGTCATCGACGAAGGGTTATGCGTGCATTCCCACCGGACATCGAGGCGCCATGTCGGACGCCACCGTGCCCCGATGGCACCACGTACCCGCTATGCGATGGTCGTGACCACGGCGGTTGTCGGCGCCGGAGTCGTCGCTTTCGGAGCGGGCTCGGTACTACCGCAGCAGACCGAAGGCGCCACGACCGCGCTGGACAAGGCCAGCACCGCCGCGAAAGACCAGAACACCCTCTCGGCCGAGGACGTCTCAGCCAATCAGGCCCGCAGCGCCAGCGTCGGCCGCGCCTCCCGCACACAGAGCCGCCAGGGCTCGCCCTCGCCGACGATCATGGCCGAATGGGTCAGGCCCGCCACGGGACCGCTCAGCTCGCTCTACGGCGCCCGGTGGGGCGCCCAGCACCTCGGCCTGGACATCGCCGCCGAGTACGGCTCCACCGTCGTCTCCGCGAGCGCCGGCAAGGTCATCTTCTCGGGCTGGAACGGCGGCTACGGCAAGCTCGTCATCGTCGAACACCCGGGCGGCTACACCACCCGCTACGGCCACAACTCGGCGCTTCTGGTCGAGGTCGGCGAGCAGGTCGAGGCCGGTACCCCGATCGCCAAGATCGGCAGCACCGGCTACTCCACCGGGCCGCACTGCCACTTCGAGGTCCGGCAGGGCACGAAGGCGCTCAACCCGCTGCCCTTCATGGAGAAGCGCAACGTGGACATGCAGGCCACCGGCATCGACACCAGCCGCTGATCCAAAGCGCACACGCACCCCTCCTTTCACTGCTCTAGCTCTAGTAACTAGCCAGCGCAGGACGGGCTAAACACCTCAATCCAATCTTTTTGCATCACGGTCGCCTCAGCGCGCCAGCAATCGCGGTCGGCCTCCCCCTGAACGCCAAGGGCCCGACCAGCGCGAACGCCTCGCCCACGGCGAACCGCGGCACCGCCGAAGCCGGCACCGCTCAGCCGCGAAACTGGCTAGATCTTCTCCAGCGGCGCGTACCGCAGCACGAACCAGCGCACCTTGCCGTCGCCGAAGTCCACGCCGGCCTGCGACTTCTCCGCCTCGCCCCGCAGCTCCACGACCCGGCCCATGCCGTGCGCGTCGTGGGTGACCCGATCGCCCTCGGTCGAGCACCGGGATCGGGCGGTCGCCACGCCCACCGCGCCGGGCCCCGGACGCGAACTGGCCGGCGAGCCGCTCCTGCGCCGAGCCGTTGTTCCAGCTCGACAGGCTCGCCTTCGGCTCCTGCTTCGGCGCCTCCCGCTCCCAGGAGAGCAGCGAGGCGGGGATCTCGTCGAGGAACCGGGACGGCGGGTTGTACTGCGGCTGGCCCCAGGCGCTGCGGGTCATCGCGCGGGAGACGTACAGCCGCTCACGGGCGCGGGTGATGCCCACGTAGGCGAGCCGGCGCTCCTCCTCCAGCTCCTTCTCGTTCCCCATCGAGCGCAGGTGCGGGAAGACGCCGTCCTCCATGCCGGTGAGGAAGACGACCGGGAACTCCAGGCCCTTGGCGGTGTGCAGGGTCATCAGCGTGACGACGCCACTCTGCTCCTCGTCCGGGCCGGCCGGGATGCTGTCGGCGTCGGCGACCAGCGAGACCTGCTCCAGGAACTCGGTCAGGCCGGCGGGCTGCTCGGCGACGGCGGCGCGCTCCTCGAACTCACGGGCGACGCTCACCAGCTCCTGCAGGTTCTCCACCCGGCCCTCGTCCTGCGGGTCGGTGCTGGCCTCCAGCTCGGCGAGGTAACCGGTGCCGGCGAGCACCTGCTCCAGCACCGTGCTCGGCGGCTCGGTCTCGGCCAGCTCGCGGAGCCCGGCCATCAGCGTGGTGAACTCCGCGATCGACTTGACCGCGCGCGAGCCGATGCCCGGCGCCTCGGCGGCCCGCTCCAGCGCCGGCCCGAACCCGATCCGCTCCCGCGACGACAGCGCCTCGACGCAGGCCTCGGCACGCTCGCCGATGCCCCGGCGCGGGGTGTTCAGGATCCGGCGGACGCTGACCGTGTCGTCCGGGTTCGCGATCGCCCGCAGGTACGCCAGCGCGTCCCGCACCTCGCGCCGCTCGTAGAACCGGACCCCGCCGACGACCTTGTACGGCAGCCCGACCCGGATGAACACTTCCTCGAAGACCCGGGACTGGGCGTTCGTGCGGTAGAAGACGGCCACGTCGCCGGGGCGGACCTTCTCGGCGTCGGTGAGCCGATCGACCTCGCCGGCCACCCAGGCGGCCTCGTCGTGCTCGTTGTCGGCCACGTACGCGGTGAGCGGCTCGCCGTCGCCGGACTGCGACCAGAGGTTCTTCGGCTTGCGCTCGGCGTTGCGGGAGATCACCGCGTTGGCCGCGGAGAGGATGTTCTGGGTGGAGCGGTAGTTCTGCTCCAGCAGGATCGTGCGGGCGTTCGGGTAGTCGCGCTCGAACTCGAGGATGTTCCGGATCGTGGCGCCGCGGAACGCGTAGATCGACTGGTCGGCGTCGCCCACCACGCACAGCTCGCCCGGGGCCACGCCGGTGCCGTCGCCCTGCCGTGCCGACCAGCTCACGGATCAGCGTGTACTGGGCGTGGTTGGTGTCCTGGTACTCGTCCACGAGCACGTGCCGGAACCGCCGCCGGTAGTGCTCGGCCACGGCCGGGAACGCCTGCAGCAGGTTCACCGTGGTCATGATGATGTCGTCGAAGTCCAGCGCGTGCGCCTCGCGGAGCCGGCGCTGGTAGAGGGTGTACGCCTCGGCCAGGGCGCGCTCGGGCGGGCTGCCGGCGCGGGTGGACCACTCGTCCTCGTCGATCAGCTCGTTCTTGAGGTTGCTCACCTGGTTGACCAGGGCCCGGGCCGGATAGCGCTTCGGGTCGAAGTCGAGCTCGCGGGCGACCAGGGTCATCAGCCGGCGCGAGTCGTCGGCGTCGTAGATCGAGAAGCTGCTCTTCAGGCCGGCGGTCTTCGCCTCGGCGCGCAGGATCCGGACGCAGGCCGAGTGGAACGTGGAGACCCACATCGCCTTCGCGCGGTTGCCGACCAGGGCGGCGACCCGCTCCTTCATCTCACCGGCGGCCTTGTTGGTGAACGTGATCGCGAGGATCTCGCCGGGCTGCGGCGCCGCGATGGGCCAGCGTGTGGGCGATCCGGTGGGTGAGCACACGGGTCTTGCCCGACCCGGCGCCGGCCACGATCAGCAGCGGCGAACCGGCGTGCGTCACAGCCTCGCTCTGGGCGTCGTTCAGCCCTTCGAGCAGGGTGTTCGCGTCGACGGCAAGCCGCACGCCGGAGGCGCCGTGCGGACGGGCGGGCTTCGGGGGGACCGGGAGGTCGAAGAGGGTGCTCATCGCTCTGCCGAGTCTATCGGTGGCACCGACAACTTCGGTCGCCCGTCCGGCCCCGCCGAGCGTGCGGACCCGGCTCGACCGGTCAGCGCGCGGGGTACCGGACCTCGTAGTGCTGGTGGTCGTGATCCTCGGCCAGGAACGTCATGCCGGCGCCGATCATCACCCGGTGCGACGCCTGGTTCGCCCGGTCCGCGGCGCCGCGGACGGCGGTCACCCCGTGGGCCTGCGCGAACGTCAGCAGCGCGCGCAGCGCCTCGGTGGCGTACCCGTGGCGTCGCGCGGCCGGGATCACGCCGTACCCGACCTCGACCTCGCCGTCGTGGTCCGGCGGGCCGTGGAAGCCGGCGCCGCCGATCACCAGCCCGTCCTCGGCGCGGACCAGCTGGTACGGGCCGAACAGGCGCGGATCGCCGATCGCGGCCCAGTACTCGAGGTAGCCGCCGACCGAGATGATGTCGCCGGTGGTCGGGTACCCGGGCGCCCACGTCGAGGCCGGACCCGGCACGCCGGCCAGCACGCAGCGCGCCTCGAGCACGCCGACCGGGCGCAGCCGTAGCCGGCCGGTGACCAGTTCGTTCATCGTCACGGTGTAGCACGCCGGGCACCCCCTACCTGGGAGCTACGCGCGGTTTCATCCGCAGGGCGGACCTCGCCAGGGCGGCGGGAACCTACTGTGGAGCATCGTGACCGGCCCCGAACCACCGCAGCGCAAGGTGCCGCCGCTCGTTCGGACCAGGGTCGTGCTGGCGCAGGTACGCCGGCTGCCGCCGGTCGAGGCAGCACTGCACGCGGTAGCCCAGACGCTCGCCACCGGGACCGCCGAACCGGCCACCGCCCGGGCGTCCTGGGCCCGCCGCCAACCGCGCTGGCTGCCGTTCCGGCTGGATCTGGTCATGTTCGTCGATCTGGTGCTCGGCGTTCATCATCCTGGGCACCACGGTCGACCAGCTCGGCAACGCCAACCGCGCGGCCGGGAACCCGCACAGCAACAACTATCTGACCCTGATCGGGCTGCTGGTGGCCCTGCCGATCGTGCTCCGCAACTGGTATCCGCTCGCGGCGTGGCGCTGCGCCATCGTGTTCACCGGCTGGTGCTGGTTCGCGGTCCGCGACCTGGACCGCACCGGCATCGCGCTGAACGGCGCGCTCGTGTTGGCCCTCACCCTGTACGCGGTGGCCGTGCGGACCAGCCGGATCGTGACGATCACCGGGTGGTTGATCACGGTGGGCTGGATCTGGCTGCTCGCACCGGACGCGCCGAGGGGTGTCACGGGCAGCCTGATCGTCACGGGCGCCGACGCTTGTTCGGCTACAACGTGCGGGTCCGCCGGCTCGCCCAGCAGCACGTGATCGAGCAGGAACAGCAGCTGGCGGAGAACCTGGCCGCCCGCACGCTGCTGGAGGAGCGGTCCCGGATCGCCCGTGAGCTGCACGACGTGGTGGCCCACCACATGTCCGTGATCGCGATTCAGGCCGAGGCCGCGCCGTACAAGGTGCAGAACCCGCCGCCGGAGCTCGCCGCCAGCTTCGCCGAGATTCGCGGCAGCGCGCTGGAGGGCCTGACCGAGCTGCGCCGGATCCTCGGCGTGCTGCGCTCCGAGGAGAGCACGGTCGACACCACGCCGCAGCCGGCGTTGGACCGGCTCGAGGACCTGGTCAGCAGCGCGCGCAGTACGGGTCTGGTGGTGGAGACCGCGGTGAGCGGGCCGGTCCGGCCGCTGCCCTCCGGCCTCGAACTCTCGGCGTACCGGATCGTGCAGGAGGCGCTGAGCAACGCCATGCGGTACGCGCCGGGTGCCAGGGTCCAGGTCCACCTGCTGTACGGCGCCAACGCGCTGGAGCTGCGCGTGATCAACGGCCCGCCGCGATCGGGTGCGCCGGGCGGTCCGGACGGCGGTGGCCACGGCCTGCTCGGCATGCACGAACGGACCGCGATGCTCGGCGGCGAACTCACCGCGCGGGCCACCCCGGACGGTGGCTTCAGCGTGACGGCGATCCTGCCGCTGACCTCGGGAGCGACCGCGTGACCATCCGGGTGCTGATCGTCGACGACCAGGCCATGGTCCGGTCCGGGTTCTCGCTGCTCCTCAACGCGCAGCCGGACATCGAGGTGGTGGCCGAGGCCGTCAACGGCGAGGAGGCGGTGCGGAAGGTTCCCGAGGTGCGGCCCGACGTGGTGCTGATGGACATCCGGATGCCCGTGCTGGACGGGCTGGCCGCCACCCGGCAGATCCTCGGCGACGGCGACGACGGTGCTGCTCAGGAGCGGGCGACGGCCGGCCGAAGGTGCTGATGCTGACCACGTTCGACCTCGACGACTATGTGTACGAGGCACTGCGGGCTCGGCGCCAGCGGCTTCCTCCTCAAGGACGCGTCCGCCCGCGAGCTCTCCGACGCGGTGCGGGTGGTCGCCGCCGGGGACGCACTGCTCTCGCCGTCGGTCACCCGCCGGCTGATCGCCGAGTTCGCCCGGCTCGGCGCGCCCCGCGGTCCGAGCCGAGCCAAGCTCGAAGGGCTGACCGAGCGGGAGACCGAGGTGCTGGCGCTGCTCGCCCGGGGCTGTCCAACGCCGAGATCGCCGGCCAGCTCTTCGTCGCCGAGCAGACCGTCAAGACCCACGTCGGCCGGATCTTCGGCAAGCTCGACCTGCGCGATCGCGCCCAGGCGATCGTCTACGCGTTCGAGACCGGGCTGGTCCGCCCCGGCGAGTGACCGCCGTAGCCCGCAGGTAGCCCCGACGGGGTGAGCGCCGTCGGTTGACGCCGACCACAGGCCCCGATTCCTAGCGTCCTGGTCAGAGATTCACACCTCTGACCAGGGAGAACGCGAATGTATCGAGCTCGGGCGACGCTGCTGGCCGGACTGCTGGTGAGCGCGATGGTCGGCTTTCCGGGCGCTTCGGTCGCGGCCCGGCAGCCGGCCGCGCGCACGATCCGGGCCCCCGAGTCGTTCACCGCCGCCACGCTCGAAGACGCGGTACGCCGCGAACCGGGCCGCCGCCGCCGAGTTTCCGGCGACCCGCGCGCTGGCCCGACCGGGCCGGCAACTGCTCGGCTTCGACCGGCGCGGCGGCGGCCGGGTGGCCGAGGTCTTCGGCGACCTGGCCACGGCCGAGCGGGTCGTGGTGATCGTGCCCGGCTCGGACATCGACCTGACCACGTTCGACCGGCGCGGGCGACAAGCCGTACTCCTCGCCGGCCGGCGGTGCCCGTGCGGTCTACCGCGGAGGCCGGCCGGCTCGCCCCGGGCCGGCGGATCGCGGTGATCGCGTGGCTCGGGTACGACGCGCCGAGGACGCTCAGCCTGGCGATCACGAACGACCGCCGGGCTCGGGCCGGCGGCGTGGACCTGGGCCACCTGGTCGCCAGCCTGCGCCGCCCCGGCGTGGCGGTCAGCCTGCTCTGCCACAGCTACGGCTCGGTGGTCTGCGCGCACGCGGCCCGCCGCGAACCGGTGACGGAGCTGGTGGTCTTCGGCAGTCCAGGGCTCCCGTTCCGGTCGGCGGCGGCGCTCGGTGCCGGCCGGGTCTGGGCCACCCGGGGGTCGGCGGACTGGATCAAGCGGGTGCCCAAACTGCGGATCACCCTGTTCGGTCGGCAGCCTCGGGCTCGGTCGCGACCCGGTGGACCCCGACTTCGGCGCCCACGTCTTCGGCAGCGGACCGGCCGGTCACAGCGACTACCTGCGGCCGGGCAGCAACGCGCTCCGCCGGATCACCGGGATCGCGCTCGGCGCCGGCGCGGCGACCCCGGGGAACTGAGTCGGCGGCCACCCCTGGTTGCGGTTCGATTCCGCCCTCCCAGGGCGGAATCGAACCGAAACCCACCCCGTCAGATCGCTCGCTCGAGTGCGACGCGATGATCGCTCCGGACGAACGCCTGCCAGAGCTGGAAGCTGCCGCGCGGCCGGGCGTGCAGCGAGACGACCTCGCCGCGCGCCACCTCGACCTCCATCGCGGGGCTCTCCTGCCAGTCGATCGACAGCCGAACGGTGTGCCGACCGGCCCGCACCGGGATCGCGACGGCGTCTCCCCGCTTGAGCGAAGCGACGATCTTCCCGTCGACCAGCACGGCGTACCGGCGGTCGAGGTCCCGGCCGAGCTGGCGGAGCGAAGGATGCGGATCGTGCCCTGATCAATATCGAACGGCGTGGTCATCAGATCCCCTGCCACATCGATTTGTGTCACCGGACCATTTACCTGCGCAGGGTCACTGGATACCCACAGTGCGGTACGGACAAACAGGGCACACCTCGAAACGGACTTTCGGGAATAACGGGGCTACGCGCGCCCGTTGTAGGCACGGAAACCCCGAAAGTCCGATTCGCCAACGGCTGCCCTCCTGTCGCCGACAGGTGTCCACATGGCGGGAGCACCTTGACCTCAGGGTGGGACGCCGTGCGAGACTGCAGCCGTGAACACGACCGCATCGTTTTTTTATGGCTACCGGATCCCGGCAGCCGTCGATACCGTCTGAGCACAGACACCCACGACGCCCCGGGCCTTATCCCCGGGGCGTTTCGCATTTCCGGGGCAGGGCAGGGGCCGACTCCCAGGAGAGCCAGTCATGACCGTTCCCACCGCCGCCCCCGCCGCCACGCCAGCCACAGCGACCGGCAAACCCGATCCCATCGACGCCCTCCGGACGCGGATCGATGACGTGGACGCCGAGATCATCGCGCTGTGGCGTGAGCGCGCCACGCTCAGCGGCCAGATCGGCGCGGCGCGGATGGCCGCCGGTGGGACCCGGTTGGTGCTGGCCAGGGAGCAACAGATCGTGGAGAAGTTCCGGGACGCGCTCGGCGAGGACGGCGCCCCGCTCGCCATGCTCCTGCTCCGCGCCGGCCGCGGCCGGCTCTGAACCCACGGCGGCGACCGCCGGCCCGGACCAGCCCCGACCACTTGAACGGATCATGAACCCAGCCCCTAACATCGGACCGGTGACCTTCCCCGCCTCCGCCGCCCCGCTGGACGACGTGCAGCGCGTGCTCGTCGTCACCGCCCATCCCGACGACGTGGACTTCGCGGCGGCCGGGACGATCGCGAGCTGGGTCGACGCGGGGATCGAGGTCGCGTACTGCATCGCGACCCGGGGCGATGCCGGCGGGTTCGACGACACTCCGCGCGACCAGATGCCCGCGCTGCGGGAGGCTGAGCAGCGAGCCGCCGCCGCGGCGGTCGGGGTGACCGAGGTGACGTTCCTCGACCACCCGGACGGCGAGCTCTACGTGACGCACCCGCTGCGGCGTGACATCACCCGAGAGATCCGACGGTTCCGGCCGGATCGGGTGCTCACCCAGTCGCCGGAGCGGGACTGGTCCAGGCTCGGCCCGAGCCATCCGGACCACCTACGCCTCGGCGAGGCGGCGTACTGCGCGGTCTTCCCGGATGCCCGGAACGCGTTCGCCCACCCGGAGCTACTGCGGGACGAGGGGCTGGAGCCGTGGACGGTGCGGGAGGTCTGGTTCGCCGACACCCCCACGCGTCGATCATCCCGTCGACGTGACCGACACGTTCGACCGCAAGATGGCCGCGATCGGCTCGCACGTCAGCCAGGTCGGCGCCGATGTCAGCGTGCTCACCGAGCGGTTACACGACTTTCTCGCCGGCAACGCCCGCAAGGCCGGGCTTCCCGACGGCCGTCTCGCCGAACTGTTCTCCATCGTCCGCACGAGCTGATCGGAGCCCGCCCGGTGTCGCAGAACTCCGCCTCGCCCAAGACGGTCGACCCCACCCTGATCCACCTGCGTGGTCGCCGCAGCAGCCTGGTCGTCGACCTCTCGGCCGGTACGCCCACCGTGCTGCACTGGGGCGCCGCGCTGCCGGACGGGCTGGAACCCGGCGAGCTGCGCACCGCGCTCACGCCCGCGATCCCGCAGGCCGGTCTGGACGTCACGGTGCCGCTCACCCTCCTCCCCGCGGACGCCGCCGGGTTCGTGGGCCAGCCCGGCCTGGCCGGCCACCGCGACGGGCTCGCCTGGTCGCCCGTCTTCGGCTACGTCTCGCACACGGCCACCCCGGACACCCTGACGATCGAGACCGCCGACCCGGTGGCCGAGCTGGGCGTCACGATCGAGCTCGAACTGCACCCCGAGACCGACTTGCTCCGGCTGGGCATCCGGCTGAGCAACGGCGGCGCCGCGCCGTACCGGCTGGACCGGCTCCTCGTCACGCTGCCGCTGCCGGCGGTGACCGACGAGGTGCTGAACTTCACCGGCCGCTGGTGCAAGGAGTGGCAGCCGCAGCGACACCGACTCGGCGCCGCTGCGCTGGTGCAGGAGAACCGCCGCGGCCGCACCTCGGCCGACAGCCCGCCCGGGCTGATGGTCGGCACGGCCGGCTTCGGCGAACGCCACGGCGAGGTGTACGCGGTCCAGGTCGGCTGGAGCGGTAACCACGCCCTGCGGGTGGAGCGGCTCAGCAACGGCCAGGCCTACCTGCAGGGCGGCGAGCTGCTCTCGCCCGGCGAGGTCGTGCTGGCCCAGGGCGAGGCGTACGACACCCCCTGGCTGTACGCCACCTACTCACCGGCCGGGCTGGCCGGCGTGACCGACTCGTTCCACCGGTTCCTCCGGCTGCGGCCGGGCAACCCCGGCGAGGTGAAGCCCCGCCCGGTGATCGTGAACACCTGGGAAGCCGTCTACTTCGACCACGACCCCGACCGGCTGCGTGCCCTCGCCGACGCGGCCGCGACCGTGGGCGCCGAGCGGTTCGTGCTGGACGACGGCTGGTTCCGCGGCCGGAACGACGACCTGGCCGGCCTCGGCGACTGGTACGTGGACGAGCTGAAGTACCCGGACGGGCTGACGCCACTGATCGAGCACGTCCGGGGCCTCGGCATGGAGTTCGGGATCTGGGTCGAGCCGGAGATGGTGAATCCCGATTCCGACCTCTACCGCGCCCACCCGGACTGGGCCCTCGGCGTACCCGGCTACTCCCACGTGCTGGCCCGGCACCAGCTGGTGCTGGACCTCGCCAACCCGGAGGTCTCGGCGTACCTGCTGGAGCGGCTCGACTGGCTGCTGACCGAGCACGACATCAGCTACTTCAAGTGGGACATGAACCGGGACCTGGTGCAGGCCGGCACCGGCCCGGCCGGGCGCGCCGGTGTGCACGCCCAGACGCTGGCCTATTACGACCTGCTCGGGAAGCTGCGCCAGGCCCATCCAGAGGTGGAGATCGAGAGCTGCTCCTCCGGCGGTGCCCGCGCCGACCTGGGCGTGCTCGCCTACACGCAACGGATCTGGACGTCGGACTGCAACGACGCGCTGGAGCGTCAGCTCATCCAGCGTGGCTTCAGCTACTTCCTGCCGCCCGAGCTGATGGGCGCCCACATCGGACCGCCGCGCTCGCACACCACCGCCCGGGTGCACGACCTCGGGTTCCGCGCCGCGACCGCGCTCTTCGGCCACCTCGGCGTCGAGTGGGACCTGACCACGGCCAGCCCGGCCGAACGCTCCGTGGTGGCGGACGTGATCACGCTCTACAAGCAGCTCCGCCCGCTCCTGCACAGCGGCACCGTGGTCCGGCTGGAGCACCCCGATCCGGCCACCCTGGCGCACGGGGTGGTCGCCGCCGACCAGGGCTCGGCCGTCTTCGCGTTCGCCCAGCTCGGGGCGTCGCCGACCACGGTCACGCCGCCGCTCCGGCTGGCCGGGCTCGATCCCGACCGGCGCTACGCGGTGCGGTGGCTGCGGCTCGGTGAGGACGGGCTGGGGCCGATGAAGGCGCCGCCGCCGTGGCTCGCCGACGGGGTGACCCTGACCGGCGCGCAGCTGGCCGCCCACGGGCTCGCCATGCCGGTACTCAACCCCGAGCACGCCCTGCTGTTGGAGTGCGTCGCGGTCTGATCTCGCCAGAGCGCCATAGCGACGGCGCAGCCGATCGCGCCCTGTTGACGGCCGCCATATCGCCGAGCTGATGGGAAAGCACGTAGCGCCACCGATTGCGGTGCGTGAAATTGCGATGCCGCCGGCAATAGTCGGCCAGCAAAGCATCGACACGTATTCGCCCTGCACAAATACCCGACAAGGGCCATTCCTCGGGACTCCGCACCAGACGCGGACCCGAGGCGCCCCGATTTCCAGATTCGTGCCTGACCAGGCTCGTCATGCTCCTCACCCTGCGTGAACGGGCCGGAATCGCGCTCGCCAATGGTCACTGTTCGTGCATTGACAGCCACGATTTGGCGACGATAAGTTTCTGCCGGCCGCCGGCGCGAAGTGGGGCAAACCCCGAACTATCGCACAGCTGAACCTTGTATTCCATCGTGGGCTCAACCACCGGATCTCCGGTGGTTATCAGACCTGGAGGAAAGAAATCATGGTTCTACAGCGGAATGGCGTTCTCGCATTACGCGCCGGACTGTTCGCCGCCGCCCTGATCGGTGCCGCCGTGGGTGTCGCGCCGGCCGCAGCCGCCGCGGCGCCGCTCTGCAACGGGCTGACCGCCACGGTCGTGGGCACCGCCAACGACGACAGGGTCTTCGGCACGGAAGCGGCCGACGTCATCGTCACCCTCGGCGGCGCCGACGTCGTGATCGGCTTCGGTGGCGACGACACGGTCTGCCTCGGCCCTGGCGCCGACGTCTTCTCCGGCGGCAACGGGGACGACTGGGCCGACGGCGAGGAGGGATCGGACACCCTGATCGGCGACAACGGCGGCGACTCGCTGAACGGCGGAGCCGGTGTCGACGACGTGAAGGGCGGCAACGGCAGCGACGCGATCTCCGGTGGCGAGGGCGCCGACGCGCTCGCCGGCGAGGAGGGCCCCGACAACATCCTGGGCGACGACGGCGCCGACGCGATCGACGGCGGCGCTGGCCCGGACGTGCTGGCCGGTGGCGACGGTGCCGACACGATCGCCGGCGGCGCCGGTGCGGACGACATCAGCGGCCAGGTCGGCCCGGACTCGCTCGCGGGCGACGCGGGTGCCGACACGGTCAGCGGCGGCCAGGGCGTCGACCAGGTGGAGGGCGGCCAGGGCAACGACACCCTCGCCGGCAACCAGGGCAACGACACCCTGACCGACGAGGCCGGCACCGACGTCGGTGCTGGTGGGCAGGGCAACTCCGACCGCTGCTCGGCCACCGTGGAGACCAGGACCGGCTGCGAGATCATCAACTGACCTATCGGGAGAGCCGTCCGGCCGCGCTCAGCGCCCCGGGCGGCTCTCGCCGTTCGCGCCAGCCCACGCTTCGCTCGCAGGCGCCTCTCGCCGTTCGGACGGCCGCAGCGCCGGCGCCGAACCGCCGCTCAGATCTGGCGGCGCAGGACCGTCTCACCGTCGGCGCGCCGGATCTCCAGCGCCGCGAGTTCGGTCTCGTGGTACTTGGTCGCGGCGTCGGTGGTGATCTCCTTGCCGGGCCCCACCGACCAGGAGCCGATCTGCTCGCTCGCCCCCGACCGGGTGACCGCGAACAGCGTGTACGACTGCAGCGCGCCGTACTTGGAATCGGTGTAGGCGCAGTGCAGGGCCACCTTCGTGCCCCAGGCCTTCTCGACCATGCCGATCTCGGCGCGCACCGTGCTGCCCCCGCCGACCGGCTTCATCGCCTGCAGCGGCACGTCCGACGTGGTGGTCTGCTGGACCGGGCTGAACGGTGCGAACAGCGCCAGCGGCACGGCCACGGCGACCACCACGATGAGGCAGGCGGCGACCGCGAGCAGCCGGCTCCGCCGCCGGGCCCGCGCCCGGTGCGACTGCGCGACGTCCAGCAGCCGCGGCCACAGCGTGGGCGGCGGCAGTTCCAGCGGAGCGCCGCCGAGCACGCCGGTCTCCTCGGTGTCCACACTGGCCAGGAGGCCGGGGAGACCGGAGAGTTCGCGCACCGAGGCCCGACAGTCGGGGCAGCTCGGCAGGTGGTTGACGAAGGCCCGGCGTTCCTCGGTGGAGAGCGAGCCGACCACGTAGGCGCCGTCGTCGTAGGCGTACGGGCACCTCACTGGGTCACCCCCATCTCTTCGAGCGCGAGCTTCAGCGCCCGGAGCGCATAGTGGGTTCGCGATTTGACCGTGCCCGGCGGGACGCCGAGCCGTTCCGCAGCCTCGGCGACCGACTGGCCGCCGTAGAAGCATTCGATCAGCACCTCGCGGTGCGGGTCACTCAGCCGGGTCAGCGCCTCGGCCACCAACCAGGACTGGAGCATCCGGTCCGTCTCGTCGCTGATGGCGTGCTCGGGGAGTTCGTCGGTGACGATTTCGGCCCTGCGCAGCGGCCGCCGCCAGGCGTCGATGGCGATGTTGCGCGCGGTGGTGAACAGCCACGAGCGGACGGAGCCGCGGGCGGGGTCCAGCGCCTCGGGGTGGCGCCAGGCACGCAGCAGCGTCTCCTGCACCAGGTCCTCGGCACGGCCACGATCACCGCCCGTGAGCCTCAGCGCGAAGGACCACAGCGCGGTGGCATGGTCGTCATGCAGTGCACGCAACAACTCGGCCTCTTGCATTCGCTATCGAACCCCCTTCCCAACCGTCAACACGGACCGGGCAACGGCGCGGTTCAAAAGTTCTCTTAAGGCGCGCGGCACGCGGGTTCTGATCCGATCCAGGAGCGCTCGGACGGCACTGACCGGGCGTGATCCCCACCACACCCTGGCCATTCACCGTTCACCTCGCGGGCCAGCGCTGCTCACGTACGGTGCCTAGGTTCGGGGCAACGGACCTCCACGCCCCCGAAGGAGTACGCGTGACGTACGGCCCTGATCACAGACCGTTGCTCCCGCTCGCCGACCACTCGCCGGGCCGCTCGGCCATGACGTGCGCGTACCGCTGCGGCAACGCGTGCGCCCACCCGGCGCCGAACCCCAGCGAGAACGAGTACTTCGGCGACGTCGCGACCGAGGCGCTCGCGGGTCAGCTGTCCCGGCGTGGCCTGCTCCGGGCCAGCGCGGTCGGGGCGCTCGCGGCGGGCGTGGCTGGCGTCACCGGTGGCATCGCCCTACCGGCCGCTGCCGCCCCGGCCGGCGCCCTGGCCGCCGGGACCACCGCCGCGAAGGCGGGCGGCACGGCGCTGACCTTCCCGGCCGTGCCGCCGAACCGGCTGGACAGCGTCGTCGTCCCGAACGGCTACGACCACGCCGTGGTGATCCGCTGGGGCGACCCGGTGGTGCCCGGCGCGCCGCGGTTCGACCCGCACCACCAGACGGCGGCCGCCCAGGCGAAGCAGTTCGGCTACAACAACGACTACGTGGCCGTGATCCCGCTGGAGCGGGCCTGGTTCGGGGGTACCAAGCGCGCGCTGCTGGTGGTCAACCACGAGTACACCAACGAGGAACTGATGTTCCCCGGCGTGCTCAGCGCCGACGGCACCACCGTCGAGCAGCGCAAGATCGCGATGGCCGCCCACGGGCTGTCCGTGGTCGAGATCGAGCGGGTCGACGACACCGGCCAGTGGCGGCCGGTGCGGGAGGGCCGGCGCTACAACCGGCGGCTCACGGCGTCGTCCGCCTTCCGGCTCACCGGACCGGCGGCCGGCTCGCCGCTGCTCCGGACCGCGGCCGACCCGTCCGGCCGGAAGGTGCTCGGCACGCTCAACAACTGCTCGGGCGGTCTGACGCCGTGGGGCACCACGCTGCACGGCGAGGAGAACTTCAACCAGTACTTCGTGAACGGCAACGGAGTGCCGGAGGCCGACAAGGCCGCCCTCAAGCGGTACGGCATCGACACCGTGAACCCGGTCCCGACCGGCAACCGCAAGTGGCACGAGGCCGACCAGCGCTTCGACCTCGCCAAGCACCCGCACGAGGCGAACCGCTTCGGCTGGGTGGTCGAGCTCGACCCGCACGACAAGACCTCCACCCCGCGCAAGCGCACCGCGCTCGGCCGGTTCAAGCACGAGGGCGCCACCGTCTCGCTGGCCGCCGACGGCCGCGCGGTCGCCTATCTCGGCGACGACGAGCGGTTCGACTACATCTACAAGTTCGTGTCCGACCAGCGGATGCGCAAGAACGACCACGCGCACAACCTCACCCTGCTCGACTCCGGCACGCTCTACGTGGCCCGGCTGCGCGGCGACAGCCCGGCTGCCGAGATCGACGGCACCGGCAAGCTCCCGACCGACGGCGCGCTTCGACGGGACCGGCGAGTGGATCCCGCTGGTGCGCGGCAACCAGTCGCTGGTGCCCGGGATGAGCGTGGACGAGGTCCTGGTCTTCACCCGGCTCGCCGGCGACAAGGTCGGCGCCACCAAGATGGACCGGCCCGAGGACATCGAGCGGAACCCGGTCGACGGCAAGGTCTACGTGGCGCTGACCAACAACACCAACCGCGGCGCCGGCGGCCCTGCCGACGAGGCCAACCCCCGCAACGCCAACAAGCACGGCCACATCCTGACGATCAGCGAGAGTGGCAACGACGCGGCGGCCACCACGTTCAGCTGGGCGCTGCCGCTGGTCTGCGGCGATCCGGCCGACCCGAGCACGTACTTCTCCGGGTACGACAAGACCAAGGTCAGCCCGATCTCGTGCCCGGACAACGTGGCCTTCGACGCCGCCGGCAACCTCTGGATCTCCACCGACGGCAACGCGCTCGGCTCCAACGACGGCCTGTTCGCGATGCCGGTCGCCGGGCCAGAGGCCGGTCACCTGAAGCAGTTCCTCAGCGTCCCGATCGGCGCCGAGACCTGCGGGCCGTTCGTCACGCCGGACCAGCGCAGCGTGTTCGTCGCGGTGCAGCACCCCGGTGAGCTCGCCGGTGCCTCGTTCGACACCCCGAAGAGCACCTGGCCGGACGGCGACTACGCCCGGCCCGCCGTCGTGGTGAGCTGGCGCATCGCCGAGGGCAGCAAGCGCGTCGGCGCCTGACCCTCACCGCGCCTCCCGCGCGGAACCCCGCACGCTTTGGGCGACATCTTCTCGGTTATAGCCGAGAAAATGTCGCCCAAAGGCGCTGGGGTGGGCGGCGCGGAGCGCCGGCCGTGGAGCTCAGCCGGTGCGGGCGACCACGAAGTCGGCCAGCGATTCCAGCGCCGCCCGGGCCGGCACCTCGGGCAGCTCGGCCAGCAGCGTCCTGGCCTCGGCCGCGTACGTCTCGAGCGTGGCCCGCGCGGTCACCATGGCCGGCGACTTGCGCAGCAGCTCCAGCGCCTCGGCCACCTCGTCGTCGTCCACGAGCGCCCGGGAGACCAGCTCGCGCAGCCGCGCCTCGCCCGGGTCGTCGGAGGACAGTGCGTGCAGCACCGGCAGCGTCGGGACGCCTTCGCGCAGGTCCGTGCCGGGCGTCTTGCCGGACTGGAGCGACTCCGAGGCGATGTCCAGCAGGTCGTCGGAGAGCTGGAAGGCCACCCCGATCACCTCGCCGTACCGGGTGAGGATCTCGACCTCACGCGGCGTCGCGCCGGCGAACATGGCCCCGAACTGGCCGGAGGTGGCGATCAGCGAGCCGGTCTTCTCGGCCACCACGTGCAGGTAGTGCTCGATCGGGTCGGCGTCGCCGATCGGGCCGGCGGTCTCCCGGATCTGGCCGGTGACCAGCCGCGCGAACGTACGGGACTGGATCTTCACCGCCTCCGGCCCGAGGTCGGAGACGATGTCCGAGGCCCTGGCGAAGAGGTAGTCGCCGGTCAGGATCGCGACCGTGTTCGTGTACCGGGAGTTGGCGCTCGGCGCACCGCGCCCACGTCCGCCGCGCGAGGCGGAGCGTGCGGCGCGGTGCCGCGAGCACCAACTCCCGGTACACGAACACGGTCGCCATCCTGACCGGCGACTACCTCTTCGCCCGCGCCTCGGACATCGTCTCCGACCTCGGGCCGGAGGCGGTGAAGATCCAGTCCCGCACGTTCTCGCGGCTGGTCACCGGCCAGATCCGGGAGACCGCCGGCCCGATCGGCGACGCCGACCCGATCGAGCACTACCTGCACGTGGTGGCCGAGAAGACCGGCTCGCTGATCGCCACCTCCGGTAAGTTCGGGGCCATGTTCGCCGGCGCGACGCCGCGTGAGGTCGAGATCCTCCACCCGGTACGGCGAGGTGATCGGGGTGGCCTTCCAGCTCTCCGACGACCTGCTGGACATCGCGTCGGAGTCGCTCCAGTCCGGCAAGACGCCCGGCACGGATCTGCGCGAGGGCGTGCCGACGCTGCCCGTGCTGCACGCGCTGTCCTCCGACGACCCGGGCGAGGCGCGGCTGCGCGAGCTGGTCGCCAGGGCGCTCGTGGACGACGACGAGGTGGCCGAGGCGCTGGAGCTGCTGCGTAAGTCACCGGCCATGACGACCGCGCGGGCCACCCTGGAGACGTACGCGGCCGAGGCCAGGACGTTGCTGGCCGAGCTGCCCGAGGTGCCGGCCCGGGCCGCCCTGGAATCGCTGGCCGACTTCGTGGTCGCCCGCACCGGCTGAGCTCCACCGGCCGGCGCTCCGCGCCGCCCACCCCAGCGCCTTTGGGCGACATTTTCTCGGCTATAACCGAGAAATGTCGCCCAAAGCATACAAGGTGTCGCGCGGGAGGCGCGGTGAGGGTCAGGCGCCGACGCGCTTGCTGCCCTCGGCGATGCGCCAGGTGACCACGACGCCGGGCTTGGCGAAGTCGCCGTCCGGCCAGTTGGAGCGGGGTGTCGACCGAGGCGCCGGTGATCTCACCGGGGTGCTGCACGGCGACGAACACGCTCCTTGTCGGCGGTGATCAACGGTCCGCAGGTCTCGGCGCCGAACGGGACGCTGAGGAACTGCTTCAGGTGGCCCGCCTCGGGACCGTCGACCGGCACCGCGAACAGGCCGTCGTTGGTGCCCAGCGCGTTGCCGTCGGTGGAGATCCAGAGGTTGCCGGCGGCGTCGAAGGCGACGTTGTCGGGGCAGGAGATCGGGGAGACCTTGGTCTTGTCGTACCCGGCGAAGTACGTGCTCGGGTCGGTCGGGTCGCCGCAGACCATCGGCAGCGCCAGGTGAACGTCGTAGCCGCGTGCGTCGTCGCCGGCCTCGCTGATCTCGAGGATGTGCCCGTGCTTGTTGTGGTTGCGCGGGTTGGCCTCGTCGGCCGGGTGGTGCCGACGCCGCGGTTGGTGTTGTTGGTCAGCGCCGCGTAGATCTTGCCGGTCGACCGGGTTCGGCTCGACGTCCTCGGGTCGGTCCATCTTGGTCGCGCCGACCTTGTCGCCGGCGAGCCGGGTGAAACCAGAACCTCGTCTACGGTCATCCCCGGCACCAGGGACTGCTTGCCGCGACGAGCGGGATCCAGTTGCCGGTGCCGTCGAAGCGCCGTCGGTCGGGAGCTTGCCGGTGCCGTCGATCTCGGCGCGGGGTGTGCCGCGAACTGGGCCACGTAGAGCGTGCCCGACTCGAGCAGGGTCAGGTTGTGCGCGGGCTGGGCGTGTCCCGCGCGAACCGCCGGTCGGACACGAACTTGTAGAGGTAGTCGAACCGCTCGTCGTCGCCCAGGTAGGCCACGGCGCGGCCGTCGCGGGACAGGATCATGTTGGCGCCCTCGTGCTTGGTGCGGCCCAGCGCGGTGCGCTTGCGCGGGGTCGAGTCCGGGTCGTAACGGGTCGATCTCGACCACCCAGCCGAACCGGTTGGCCTCGTGCGGGTGCTTGGCCGGGTCGAAGCGCTCGTCGGCCCGTCCCACTTGCGGCTGCCGGACGGGATCGCGGTTGACGGTGTCGATGCCGTACCGCTTAAGCGCGGCCTTGTCGGCCGCGGGCGCCCCGTCGCCGCCGACGAAGTACTGGTTGAAGTTCTCCTCGCCGGTACAGCATGGTGCCCCACGGGGTCACCCCGCCGGAGCAGTTGTTGAGCGTGCCGATGACGATGCGTGCCGGTCGGGTCGGCGGCGGTCCTCAGCAGCGCCGACCGGCGGCCGGACCGGTGAGCTGGAAGGTGTGACGAGGCGGTGAGCCGCCGGTTGTAGCGCCGGCCGCCCGTCGTGACCAGCCGCCACCGGCCGGTATCGCCGACCCGCTCGATCTCCACGACCGACAGGCCGTGCGCGGCCATCGCGATCTTGACTGCTCCACGGTGAGGCCGTCCGCGGCCGTGTAGCCGGGGAACATCAGCTCCTCGTTGGTGTATTCGTGGTTGACCACGAGCAGGGCCCGCTGGTCCCACGAGGCCCGTCCAGCGGGAACACGGCCACGTAGTCGTTGTTGTAGCCGAACTGCTTCGCCTGCGCGGCGGCCGTCTGCTCTCGAGGTCGAACCGCGGTGCGCCGGGCACGACCGGGTCGCCCCAGCGGATCACCACGGCGTGGTCGTAGCCGTTCGGACGACGAGGCCGTCCAGCCGGTTCGGCGGTACCGCCGTGAAGCGTCAGCGCGGTGCCTGGCGGACGGTCCCGGCGGCCCCGGCGCTGGCCGGCGGTGGCCGCGGCCGCGCCGGGCGATGCCCCCGGTGACGACCGCCACGCCCGGGGCGAGGGCGCCATGGCGCTGGCCCGGAGCAGGCCACGCCGGGAGAGCTGACCCGGGCGCCTCGGTCGCACGTCGCCGAAGTACTCGTTCTCGCTGGGGTTGGGCGCCGGATGGGCGCACGCGTTGCCACAGCGGTACGCGCAGGTCATGGCCGAGCGGCCGGCCGGGTGGTCGGCGAGCGGCAGCAACCGACGGTGATCAGGGGCGTACGTCACGCGTACTCCTTCGGGGGCATGGTGATCCGTGCCCCGAACCTAGGCACCGTACGTGAGCAACGCCGGCCCGCGAGATGAACGGTGAATGGCCAGGGTGTGGTGGGGATCACGCCCGGTCAGTGCCCCTTCGGCGCTCCTGGATCGGATCAGAACCCGCATGCCGCGCGCCTTAAGAGAACTTTTGAACCGCACCGTTGCCCGGTCCGTGTTGACGGTTGGGAAGGGGGTTCGATAGCGAATGCAAGAGGCCGAGTTGTTGCGCGCACTTCATGACGACCATGCCACCGCGCTGTGGTCCTTCGCGCTCAGGCTCACGGGCGGTGACCGTGGCCGCGCCGAGGACCTGGTGCAGGAGACCCTGCTGCGTGCCTGGCGCCACCCCGAGGCACTGGACCCCGCCCGTGGCTCCGTCCGCTCGTGGCTGTTCACGACCGCGCGCAACATCGCCATCGACGCCTGGCGCCGGCCGCTTCGCCGGGCGGAAATCGTCACCGATGAACTCCCCGAGCACGCCATCAGCGACGAGACCGACCGGATGTTGCAGTCCTGGTTGGTAGCCGAGGCGCTGACCCGACTGAGTGACCCGCACCGCGAGGTGCTGATCGAGTGCTTCTACGGTGGCCAGTCGGTTGCCGAGGCGGCGGAACGGCTCGGCGTCCCGCCGGGCACGGTCAAATCGCGAACCCACTATGCGCTCCGGGCGCTGAAACTCGCGCTCGAAGAGATGGGGGTGACCCAGTGAGGTGCCCGTACGCCTACGACGACGGCGCCTACGTGGTCGGCTCGCTCTCCACCGAGGAGCGCCGGGCCTTCGTCAACCACCTGCCGACCTGCCCCGACTGCCGTGCCTCGGTGCGCGAACTCTCCGGCCTGCCCGGCCTGCTGGCCAGCGTGGACACCGAGGAGACCGGCGTACTCGGCGGCGCTCCCCTGGAACTGCCGCCGCCCACCCTGTGGCCCCGGCTGCTGGACGTCGCGCAGTCACACCGGGCCCGGAGCGGCGCCGGACCCGGCTGCTGGCGGTCGCCGCCTGCCTCATCGTGATCGTCGCCGTGGCCCTGCCGCTGGCGCTGTTCGCGCCGTTCAGCCCGGTCCAGCAGACCACCACGTCGGACGTGCCGCTGCAGGCGATGAAGCCGGTCGGCGGGGGCGGCACGGTGCGCGCCGAGATCGGCATGGTCGAGAAGGCCTGGGGCACGAAGGTGGCCCTGCACTGCAAGTACACCGATTCGAAGTACGGCGCGTTGCAGTCCTACACGCTGTTCGCGGTCACCCGATCGGGGGCGAGCGAGCAGATCGGTTCGTGGTCGGTGGGGCCCGGTAAGGAGATCACCACCGACGCCGCGACCAAGTACCACGAGGCCGAACTCGCGGCGCTGGAGATCCGCCGCGCCGATGGTGAGACGGTCCTGCGCCGCCAGATCTGAGCAGCGGCGCGCCGCCGGCTCCGCGGGCCCAGCGAACGGATGGACCGAACGGCGAGAGCCGCCCGGGGCGCTGAGCGCGACCGGACGGCTCTCCCTCGTGGGTCAGATGATGATCTCGCAGCCCGTCCGGGTCTCCACGGCGGCCGAGCAGCGGTCGGAGTTGCCCTGCCCGCCGGCGCCGACGTCGGTACCGGCCTCGTCGGTCAGGGTGTCGTTGCCCTGGTTGCCGGCGAGGGTGTCGTTGCCCTGGCCGCCCTCGACCTGGTCGACGCCCTGACCACCGCTGACCGTGTCGGCGCCCGCGTCGCCAGCGAGCGAGTCCGGGCCGGCCTCCCCGCTGATGTCGTCCGCACCGGCACCGCCGGCGATCGTGTCGGCACCGTCGCCACCGGCCAGTACGTCCAGCCCCGCGCCGCCGTCGATCGAGTCGGCGCCGTCATCGCCCAGGATGTTGTCGGGGCCGTCCTCACCGGCCAGCGCGTCGGCGCCCTCGCCGCCGGAGATCGCGTCGCTGCCGCCGCCGCCCTTCACGTCGTCGACGCCGACTCCGCCGTTCAGCGAGTCGCCGCCCTCGTCGCCGATCAGCGTGTCCGGGCCTTCCTCGCCGTCGGCCCAGTCGTCCCCGGCGCCGCCGGAGAAGACGTCCGCACCCGGGCCGAGGCAGACGGTGTCGTCGCCGCCGAGGCCGATGACGACGTCGGCGCCGCCGAGCGTGGCGATGACGTCCGCGCCGGCCGTGCCGAAGACGGTGTCGTCGCCTGCCGTGCCGACGACCGTGGCATTGAGGCCATTGCAGAGGGTCGCTGCTGAGGCGGCGGCGGCCGGCGCGATGCCTAGGGCGGCACCGACCAGGGCGGCGGCGAACAGTCCGGCGCGTAACGTGCGAACGCCATTCCGCGGTAGAACCATAATTTCTTTCCTCCAGGTCTGATAACCACCGGAGATTCGGTGGTTGAGCCCACGATGAAATACAGGTTCAGCTGTGCGTTAGTTCGGGGTTTGCCCTACTTCGCCGCCGGCGGCCGGCAGAAACTTATCGTCGTCAAATCGTGGCTGTCAATGCACGAAGAGTGACCATTGGCGGCGGCGTTCCGGGCTGGTTCACGCAGGGTGAGAGGGCGTGACAAGCCAGCTCACAGGGGTGAAACCGGCCCAGTGGGACGCCGCAGGCCCGCCCGTCGCGGGGTCCCAGCGGAATTGCCCTTTCGGGTATTTGTGCAGCGTCAATAGGTGTCGGCGCGTGGGCGGCCAGCTATTACACGCGGCACTCCGATTTCACACACCGCAATGAGTGGCGCTACGTGTCTTTTTTCGGCTCGGCGATAAGAGCGGCCGTCAACAGGGCGCTGATCGGCTGCGCCGTCGCTATTGGCGGACGTTCTAAGGCGCGTCAGACGGCGACGAACTCCAGCAGCAGCGCGTGTTCGGGGTGGAGTATCGGCATGGCGAGGCCGTGCGCGGCCAGCTGAGCGCCGGTCAGGGTCACCCCGTCGGCGAGCCACGGCGGCGGCGCCTTCATCGGCCCCAGCCCGTCCTCGCCGAGCCGCAGCCAGCGCACCGCGTAGCGGCGGTCGGGATCGAGCCCGGCCAGCCGGAGCGGCGGGGTGACCGCGGTCGGCGACGCACCGAGCTGGACGAACGCGAAGACGGCCGAGGCCTGATCGGCGGCGACCACACCGTGCGCCAACGTGGCCGGGTCGGGGTGCTCCAGCCGGACCGCGGTGCCGCTGTGCAGGAGCGGGCGGAGCTGCTTGTAGAGCGCGATCACGTCCGCCACCACGGATCGTTCGGCCGGGCTGGCGGTGGTCAGGTCCCATTCCACGCCGAGGTGGCCGAAGAGCGCGGTGGCGGCGCGGAACCCGAGGTCGTGCACTCGGGCGGTGGTGTGCGAACGCGGCGGTCCGATGTGGGCGCCCATCAGCTCGGGCGGCAGGAAGTAGCTGAAGCCACGCTGGATGAGCTGGCGTTCCAGTGCGTCGTTGCAATCCGACGTCCAGATCCGCTGCGTGTAGGCGAGCACGCCCAGGTCGGCGCGGGCACCGCCGGAGGAGCAGCTCTCGATCTCCACCTCCGGGTGGGCCTGGCGCAGCTTGCCAAGCAGGTCGTAGTAGGCCAGCGTCTGGGCGTGCACGCCCGCGCGCCCCGCCGGTCCGGCACCGGCCTGCACCAGGTCCCGGTTCATGTCCCACTTGAAGTAGCTGATGTCGTGCTCGGTCAGCAGCCAGTCGAGCCGCTCCAGCAGGTACGCCGAGACGTCGGGGTTGGCGAGGTCGAGCACCAGCTGGTGCCGGGCCAGCACCTGGGAGTAGCCGGGCACGCCGAGGGCCCAGTCGGGGTGGGCGCGGTAGAGGTCGGAATCGGGGTTGACCATCTCCGGCTCGACCCAGAGTCCGAACTCCATGCCGAGGCCGCGGACGTGCTCGATCAGCGGGGTGAGGCCATCCGGGTACTTCAACTCGTCGACGTACCAGTCGCCGAGCGCGGCCAGGTCGTTGTTCCGGCCGCGGAACCAGCCGTCGTCCAGCACGAACCGCTCGGCGCCCACGGTCGCGGCCGCGTCGGCCAGTGCCCGCAGCCGGTCCGGGTCGTGGTCGAAGTAGACGGCCTCCCAGGTGTTCACGATCACCGGGCGGGGCTTCACCTCGCCGGGGTTGCCGGGCCGCAGCCGGAGGAAGCGGTGGAACGAGTCCGTCACGCCGGCCAGCCCGGCCGGGGAGTAGGTGGCATAGAGCCACGGGGTGTCGTACGCCTCGCCCTGGGCCAGCACGATCTCACCGGGCGAGAGCAGTTCGCCGCCCTGCAGGTACGCCTGGCCGTTGCTGAGCCGCTCCACCCGCAGGGCGTGGTTGCCGCTCCAGCCGACCTGGACCGCGTACACCTCGCCGTGGCGTTCGCCGAAGCCGGCCGTGCCGACCATCAGTCCGGGCGGGCTGTCGGCCGAGGTGCGGCCACGGCGGTTCTCCTGCACCAGCGCGGCGGCGCCGAGCCGGTGCCGCTGCGGCTGCCACTCCTTGCACCAGCGGCCGGTGAAGTTCAGCACCTCGTCGGTCGCCGCCGGCAGCGGCAGCGTGACGAGGAGCCGGTCCAGCCGGTACGGCGCGGCGCCGCCGTTGTTGAGCCGGAGGCCCAGCCGGAGCAGGTCGGTCTCGGGGTGCAGTTCGAGCTCGATCGTGACGCCCAGCTCGGCCACCGGGTCGGCGGTCTCGATCGTCAGGGTGTCCGGGGTGGCCGTGTGCGAGACGTAGCCGAGCACGGGCGACCAGGCGAGCCCGTCGCGGTGGCCGGCCAGGCCGGGCTGGCCCACGAACCCGGTCGCGTCGGCGGGGAGGAGCGTGAGCGGCACCGTGACGTCCAGGCCGGCCTGGGGAATCGCGGGAGTGAGCGCCACGCGCAGTTCGCCGGGGTCCAGTTCGTCCGGCAGCGCGGCGCCCCAGTGCAGCACGGTGGGCGTGCCGGCCGACAGGTCGACGACCAGGCTGCTACGGCGACCACGCAGGTGGATCAGGGTGGGGTCGACCGTCTTGTGCGAGGCGGAGATCTGCGACACCGGGCGGGCTCCGATCAGCTCGTGCGGACGATGGAGAACAGTTCGGCGAGACGCCCGTCGGGGAGCCCGGCCTTGCGGGCGTTCCCGGCGAGGAACTGGCGCAACCGGTCGGTGAGCACGCTGACGTCGGTGCCCACCTGGCTGACGTGCGAGCCGATCGCGGCCATCTTCCGGTCGAACGTGTCGGTCACGTCGACGGGATGATCGACGCTCGGGGTGTCGGCGAACCAGACCTCCCGAACCGTCCACGGCTCCAGCCCTTCGTCCCGGAGTAACTCGGGATGGGCGAACGCGTTCCGGGCATCGGGGAAGACCGCGCAGTACGCCGCCTCACCGAGGCGCAGGTGGTCGGGGTGGCTCGGACCGAGCCGGGACCAGTCCCGCTCCGGCGACTGGGTGAGCACGCGATCCGGCCGGAAGCGTCGGATCTCTCGGGTGATGTCACGCCGCAGCGGGTGCGTCACGTAGAGCGCGCCGTCCGGGTGGTCGAGGAACGTCACGTCGCTCACCCCGACCGCCGCGGCGGCGGCCCGCTGCTCGGCCTCCCGCAGCGCCGGCATCTGATCGCGCGGAGTGTCGTCGAACCCGCCGGCATCGCCCCGGGTCGCGATGCAGTACGCGACCTCGATCCCCGCGTCGGTCCAGCTCGCGATCGTGCCGGCCGCCGCGAAGTCCACGTCGTCGGGATGAGCGGTGACGACGAGCACGCGCTGCACGTCGTCCAGCGGGGCCGCGGAGGCGGGGAAGGTCACCGGTCCGATGTTAGGGGCTGGGCTCATGATCCGTTCACGTGGTGGGGGTGGCTTGGCCGGCGGTCGTCGCTGTGGGTTCAGAGCCGGCCGCGGCCGGCGCGGAGCAGGAGCATGGCGAGCGGGGCGCCGTCCTCGCCGAGCGCGTCCCGGAACTTCTCCACGATCTGCTGCTCCCTGGCCAGCACCAGCCGGGTCCCGCCGGCGGCCATCCGAGCCGCGCCGATCTGGCCGCTGAGCGTGGCGCGCTCACGCCAGAGCGCGATGATCTCGGCGTCCACGGCATCGATCCGCGTCCGGAGGGCGTCGACGGGGTCGGGTTTGTCGGTCGCTGTGGCTGGCGTGGGGACGGGAGTGGCGGTGGGAACGGTCATGACTGGCTCTCCTGGGAGTCGGCCCCTGCCCTGCCCCGGAAATGCGAAACGCCCCGGGGGTAAGGCCCGGGGCGTCGTGGGTGTCTGTGCTCAGACGGTATCGACGGCTGCCGGGATCCGGTAGCCATAAAAAAACGATGCGGTCTTGTTCACGACTGCAGTCTCGCACGGTGTCCCACCCTGAGGTCAAGGTGCTCCCGGTATGTGGACGCCTGTCTGGCGGCAGGTGGGCAGCCGTTGCGCGAACCGGACTTGCGGGGTTTCCGTGCCTACAACCGGCGCGCGTAGCCACGTTAGTCCCGCAAGTCCGTTTCGAGGTGTGCCCTGTTTGTCCGTACCGCAGTGTGGGTACCTAGTGACCCTGCGCAGGTAAATGGTCCGGTGACACAAATCGATGTGGCAGGGGATCTGATGACCACGCCGTTCGATATTGATCAGGGCACGATCCGCATCCTTCGCTCCGACAGCTCGGCCAGGGATCTCGACCGCCGGTACGCCGTGCTGGTCGACGGGAAGATCGTCGCTTCGCTCAAGCGGGGAGACGCCGTCGCCATCCCGGTGCGGGCCGGTCGGCACACCGTGCAACTGTCGATCGACTGGCAGGAGAGCCCGGCGATGGAGGTCGAGGTGGCGCGCGGCGAGGTCGTCTCGCTGCACGCCCGGCCGCGCGGCAGCTTCCAGCTCTGGCAGGCGTTCGTCCGGAGCGATCATCGCGTCGCACTCGAGCGAGCGATCTGACGGGGTGGGTTTCGGTTCGATTCCGCCCTGGGAGGGCGGAATCGAACCGCAACCAGGGGTGGCCGCCGACTCAGTTCCCCGGGGTCGCCACGCCGGCGCCGAGCGCAATCCCGGTGATCCGGCGGAGCGCGTCGCTGCCCGGCCGCAGGTAGTCGCTGTGACCGGCCGGTCCGCTGCCGAAGACGTGGGCGCCGAAGCCGGGGTCCACCGGGTCGCGACCGAGCCCGAGGCTGCCGCCGAACAGGGTGATCCGCAGCTTGGGCACCCGCTTGATCCAGTCCGCCGACCCCCGGGTGGCCCAGACCCGGCCGGCACCGAGCGCCGCGGCCGACCGGAACGGGAGCCCTGGACTGCCGAAGACCACCAGCTCCGTCACCGGTTCGCGGCGGGCCGCGTGCGCGCAGACCACCGAGCCGTAGCTGTGGCAGAGCAGGCTGACCGCCACGCCGTGGCGCCGCAGGCTGGCGATCAGGTGGCCCAGGTCCACGGCGCCGGCCCGAGCCCGGCGGTCGTTCGTGACCGCCAGGCTGAGCGTGCTCGGCGCGTCGTACCCGAGCCACGCGATCACCGCGATCCGCCGGTCCGGGGCGAGCCGCCGCGCCTCCGCGTAGACCGCGCGGGCGCCGCCGGCCGGCGAGGAGTACGGCTTGTCGCCGCGCCGGTCGAACGTGGTCAGGTCGATGTCCGAGCCGGGCACGAGCACCGCGACCCGCTCGGCCGTGGCCAGGTCGCCGAAGACCTCGGCCACCCGGCCGCCGCCGCGTCGGTCGAAGCCGAGGAGTTGCCGGCCGGGCCGGGCCAGCGCGCGGGTCGCCGGAAACTTGGCGGCGGCGGCCCGGTTGGCGGCGTAGCGGGCTTCGAGCGCGCCGGCGGCGAGCGACTCGGGAGCCCGGATGGTGTGCGCGGCCGGTTGCCGGGCCGCGACCGAGGCGCCGGGAAAGCCGACCAGCGCGCTCACCAGCAGGCCGGCCAGCAGCGTCGCCCGAGCTCGATACATTCGCGTTCTCCCTGGTCAGATGTGTGAATCTCTGACCAGGACGCTAGGAATCGGGGGCCGTGGTCGGCGTCACCCGATGGCGCTCACCCCGTCGGGGCTACCTGCGGGGTACGGCGGTCACTGGCCGGGGCGGACCAGCCCGGTCTCGTACGCGTAGACGATCGCCTGGGCGCGGTCGCGCAGGTCGAGCTTGCCGAGGATCCGGCCGACGTGGGTCTTGACGGTCTGCTCGGCGACGAAGAGCTGGCCGGCGATCTCGGCGTTGGACAAGCCCCGTGCGACCAGCGCCAGCACCTCGGTCTCCCGCTCGGTCAGGTCTTCGAGCTTGGCCCGGCTCGGACCGCGGGGCGCGCCGAGCCGGGCGAACTCGGCGATCAGCCGGCGGGTCACCGACGGCGCGAGCAGCGCGTCGCCGGCGGCGACCACGCGGACCGCGTCGGAGCAGCTCGCGCGGCGAGGCGTCCTTGAGCAGGAAGCCGCTGGCCCCGGCGCGCAGCGCCTCGTACACGTAGTCGTCCAGGTCGAACGTGGTGAGCACAGCACCTTCGGCGGCCGGCCCGCTCGGCGCCGGCGGCAGGATCTGCCGGGTGGCCTCCAGCCCGTCCATCACGGGCATCCGGACGTCCATCAGCACCACGTCGGGCCGCACCTCGGCGGACCTGGCGCACCGCCTCCGCGCCGTTGACGGCCTCGCCGACCACCTCGATGTCGGGCTGCGCGTTGAGGAGCAGCGAGAAGCCGGACCGCACCATGCCCTGGTCGTCGGCGATCAGCACGCGGATCGGTCACGCGGTCGCTCCCGGGGTCAGCGGCAGGATCGGCCGTCACGGCGAAGCCGCCGTCCGGGCGTGGCCCGCGCGGTGAGCTCGCCGCCCAGCATGGCGACCCGCTCCCGCATGCCGACCAGGCCGTGGCCGCTGCCCGTCCGGAGCCGTGGCCGGCGCACCCGATCGCCGGCGGGCCGTTGATCACGCGCAGCTCGCAGCGCGTTGTCGCCGTAGGCACGGTCGATCTGGACCCTGGCGCCCGGCGCGTGCCGCATGGCGTTGCTCAGCGCCTCCTGCACGATCCGGTACGCCGACAGGCCGACGCCGGCGGGCAGCGGCCGGCCGGCCCGCTCGACCGTGGTCTCGACCGCCAGACCCGGCTGCGCGCGCCGGTGACCAGCTCGTCGAGGCGGTCCAGCCCGGGTTGCGGCGCGGTGTCGGCCGTGCCGTCGTCGGTGCGCAGCACGCCGAGGATCCGGCGCAGCTCGGTCAGCGCCCTCCAGCGCGGTGCCGCGGATCTCGGCGAAGCTGCGGCGAGCTCCGGCGGCGGGATCGGGACCTTGTACGGCGCGGCCTCGGCCTGGATCGCGATCACCGACATGTGGTGGGCGACGACGTCGTGCAGCTCCCGGGCGATCCGGGCCCGCTCCTCCAGCAGCGTGCGGGCGGCCAGGTGCTCCGCCAGCTGCTGGTCCTGCTGGATCACGGGCGCTGGGCCAGCCGCCGGACCCGCACGTTGTGGCCGAACAAGGACGCGCCCGTGACGATCAGGCTGCCCGTGACACCCCTCGGCGTGTCCGGTGCGAGCAGCCAGACCCAGCCCACGGTGATCAACCACCCGGTGATCGTCGCGGTCCGGCTCGCCCGCACGGCCATCGCGTACAGGGTGAGGGCCAGCACGAGCGCGCCGTTCAGCGCGACGCCGGTGCGGTCCAGGTCGCGGACCGCGAACCAGCACCAGCCGGTGAACACGATGGCGCAGCGCCATGCCGCGAGCGGATACCAGTTGCGGAGCACCAGCGGCAGAGCCACCAGCAGCCCGATCAGGGTCAGGTAGTTGTTGCTGTGCGGGTTCCCGGCCGCGCGGTTGGCGTTGCCGAGTTGGTCGACCGTGGTGCCCAGGATGATGAACGCCAGCACCAGATCGACGAACATGACCAGATCCAGCCGGAA
>CAVVAL010000009.1:0-79207 GCA_963746095.1 uncultured Actinomycetota bacterium
CCAGGCCAGGAACATCGCCACCGCGAGGATCGCCAGCGCGGTGAACGCGATCCGGGTCGCGCCGGCCCGGGACAGATCCGCCCGCGGTGCCACCGCACCGGTCCGGGAGGTCAGGAACAGCAGGGTCGGCGGGGCGACGTGCGGAGCCAATTGCTGGCGTCGTGCGGTGTCCACACACGCGGAGTTCCTCGGATCCAGGGCTCCGTCGCTCAGCCCGAAGGTCTTGTAGAGGCCCAGCGCCTGTTCATCGATACGCAAGCTGTAGGGGCTGCCGCGATTCACCGGGGGCGCACCCACGCACTTGCCGAACAGGTACTCCAGTTGCTGACCGGCAGCGGTCTCCGTGGTCGTCGGCTTGGCCAGCAGGTCCTGTTCCGTCTCGCAATCAAGCCCCTCGTGGAAATACCGTTCGTCGCGTTCGCCGTCGAGCCGCACTCTCGTGCGCCCGTTCATCTCCACCACGAACTTCCCCACGAACTGTCGCGAGCGCAGGCGAGGAACCGTTCGGCATAGCGGCGCACCTGCGCCCGCTCCGCCGGCGTGAGCGCGTACGGCCCGACCGCGCGCGGATCGATCTGATCCGCCGGGGCATCGGGCTTGAGCGTGAGATCGACCCGGAGCGGATCGATGATCACGGTCTGCCGCACGGGCAGCGGCGGCGCGTCGCGATCCCCGGAGTCGGCGATCGGCTTGCGATCCTTCGTCGTCAACGCGATCCGGCGGCCGGTCTCCTCGGCGAGCGAGTCCACCATCGGCTGCACGCCGGTCCAATTCGGATGCGTGGCCGCGTACGCCAGCAGCTGGTCGTACAGCTTGGCGTCGGTGGCCAGCGCGTCTCCCTGCTCCTGCCGGATCGTGCCGGTCGTCGTCTGAGCCGCCAGCCACGCCGTGACCCCGATCGAGCACGCCGCGATCAGCACCGAGATCGCGAAGAACCGCACCGTCAGGCTGTGCCGGCGCACCATCCGGGTCAGACCCGGCCCAGCTCGGCCGCGGGACCGGCGAGACCTTGCCGTCGACCAGCTTGTAGCCGATGCCGTAGACGGTGAGCACGTATGTCGGCCGGCTCGGGTCCGGTTCGAGCTTCCTCCGCAGCTTCATGATGTGCACGTCGACCGTGCGCTCGGTGATGAACCCGTCGAGGCCGTACGACTGCTCCAGCAGCTGGCTCCGGGTGAAGACGCGCTGCGGTTCGGCGGCCAGGGTGGCCAGCAGCCGGAACTCCGCCGGCGTGCAGTCGATCGGCACCCCGGCGCGGGTGACCTCGTGCCGGACCCGGTCGACGACCAGGTCACCGACGGTCAGCACGGCGGCCGGGCTGGCGCGGACGTGCCGGACCCGGCGCAGGATCGTCCGCACCCTGGCCACCATCTGCCGGGGTCGGTACGGCTTGGTGATGTAGTCGTCGGCGCCCAGATCGAACCCGAGCAGCACGTCGTCCTCGACCGACCGCGCCGTGAGCAGCACGATCGGCACCTCGGACTCGGCGCGCAGGATCCGGCACACGTCGAGGCCGTCGACCTTGGGCATCATCACGTCGAGTAGCAGCAGGTCCGGGCGCCGCCGCCGGGCCTCGTCGATCGCGGCCCTGCCGTCGTGGACCACCACCACCGAGTGCCCGTCGTGCTCGAGGTAGCGGCGGACCAGCTCAGCCTGGTTCGGATCGTCCTCGGCCACCAGGATGTTCGCGCCCATCCGCCCAGTGTGCCTGGCGATCACGGCCCCTTCATCGAACGCAACTGGTTCTTCACAATGTGGTGGCCGATCGTACGCTGCTACCGGCCCGCGCTCATGGGGGTTGAACCGCACGACAACAGGTTCTTCATAACTGACCGTGATGGTCGGAGTCATGGCATCCGATCCGCAGTTACACACCCGGAACACCGAGCGCCTGCCCAGCGGAATCGCCGGCCGCGCGGGTACCGCACGCGCTGGCCGGACGCGCACCGGGCGGCGGCTGGCGTCGGTCGTGCTCGCCGTGACGGCCGTGCTGTGCCTGGTCGCCGGGCTGCAGTTCGCCGCGAACCAACCCACCTCCGCCGACGCGGCCGCCGATTCGAGCCGCGAGCCGGCCCGGACCAGCCCGGACGCCAAGTCAGCACAGACCAGCCCCGACACCGCACCAGCCCCGACGGCTCAGCCCGAACCACCGGCGCGGACGTACGCCTCCAGCGCCGAGCTGCCGGACGGCGGACCGGTGCCCGTCGCCGGCTCCGGCGCGTGGACCGTGGTGCCGGGCAGGTCGGGCGTGGTCGGCACCGGGACGGGTGCGGACCTACACGGTCGAGGTCGAGCGGGGCGTGGCACCGCCGGAGGGCGCGGCGGCGTTCGCGCAGACCGTCCAGGCCACGCTCACCGACCCGCGCAGCTGGATCGGCGGCGGCACCATCGCCGTGCGGCGGATCGACAGCGGACAGCCGGCTCTACGCATCCGGCTCGCCTCGCAGCAGACGGCGCGATCGAGATGCGGCTACGAGATCCCGATCGACGTGTCGTGCCGGACCGGGAACACGGTGTATCTGAGCAGCGTGCGCTGGATCCGCGGCGCGGTCGCGTTCGACGGCGATCTGGCCAGCTACCGGCAGTACATGGTGAACCACGAGGTCGGCCACTTCTTCGGCAAGCGACACCGGCCGTGCGGCAGCGCCGGTGGTCCGGCGCCCGTGATGATGCAGCAGACCTTCAGCACGTCGAACAACGAGATCCTCGACATCACGGCCGAGTACCCGCAGGGCGTTGCCATCCCGCGTGACGGCAAGGTCTGCACCCCGAACCCCTGGCCGTTCCCGTAGCGCGAGCACGTCCGTTTCGTTCAAGACGTCCCGCCACGGGCTCCGTAGCGTGGCGGGCATGACAGCTACCTTCAACCTCATTGGCATCGCCGTCGCGGACATGGGTAAATCGCTCGCCTTCTACCGCCGCCTCGGCCTGGACATCCCCGCCTCCGCCGACGCGGAACCGCACGTCGAGGTGAACCTTCCCGGTGGCCTGCGGATGGCCTGGGACTCCATCGACACGATCCGTTCCTTCGACCCGAGCTGGGTGGCGCCGCAGGGCAGTCCCCGGATCGGGCTCGCCTTCGTCTGCGACGACCCGGCCGAGGTGGACCGGGTGTTCGCCGCGCTGGTCCAGGCCGGCTACGAGGGACACAAGGAACCGTGGGACGCGCCCTGGGGGCAGCGGTACGCGCTTGTCCACGACCCGGACGGCAACGGCGTCGACCTGTTCGCACCCCTGCCGACCTGACCGCCCCGCAGCTCGGCCAGCGCTGCCGGCGCCGCTTTGGGCGACATCTTCGGGGCTATGGCACGGAAGATGTCGCCCAAAGCGGCAAAGAGCGGCCTTAGACCAGGGCGCCGAGCGGGACGCCGGCCAACGCCTTCACCTCACGCGAGAGGTGGGCCTGGTCGGCGTACCCGGCGACCGCGGCCACCAGGGCGAACGGAGTGCCGCCACGAGCCAGCGCCAACGCGCGATTCATCCGCAGGATCCGCACCAGTGTCTTCGGGCCGTACCCGAACGCGGTCTGGCAACGCCGGTGCAGTTGCCGTTCGCTGAGCCCGACCACCTCGGCCGTGGCCGCCACCGGCCGCCCCGCCGTCAGCCGCCGGACGATCTCGGCCACGGCTGGCGCGGGCGGCTCGCCCTGGTCCAGCCGGCGGATCGCGAGCTCCTCCAGCGCCGCCGGGCGATCTGGCGCCTGATCGATGCGCTCGGTGATCCGGCGGACCTCCGCGGCGGGCCACAGCCGATCCAGCGCGACCCGCCGATCCCGTAGCTCGTGCGCCGGCACTCCCAGCACGGCCGGCGCCATGCCCGGCGCGAACCGCAGCGCGGAGAACGTCGCGCCCGACGCCGTCTCGGACAGGTGTGCCGTGGTGTCCGGGCCGGCGACGATCAGCTCACCGTCGCTCCAGATCAGATCCATGCAGCCGTCCGGAAGGATGCGGTTCGACGGCGCCACGGCGGACACCGTGCGTTCCCAGGCCACCGCGCCTGGCAGCCGCGACGCCCACTCCCGGTACATGCCCTCGAGCATCCCATCGGGGTCCGACATCCGCATCTGGCCGCCGGTCGCGGGCAAGCCGCACGCGCGGGCCCGACGACCGCGCCGGACGCTACGGACCGTGACGCCGCGAAGGGCCCGCCGGCGGGTAGCCTGCGGGCCCTTCGAACAAGCGCCGATCAGACCTGGTCGGCCGTCTCCAGCGCTGCGCAGCAGGTGTTCACCATCAGCCGCGTGACCACGTACGGGTCGCAGTTGGCGTTGGGGCGCCGGTCCTCGATGTAGCCCTTCTTGTCCACCTCGACCTGCCACGGGATACGCACCGAGGCGCCACGGTCGGAGACGCCGTAGCTGTACTCGCTCCACGGGGCGGTCTCGTGCAGGCCGGTGAGCCGGTGCTCGATCTCGGCGCCGTAGCCGGCCACGTGCTCGCTGACCTTGTCGCCCTTACCGAGCGACTCGGCGGCCGTGATGATCGCGTCGTAGCCCTCGCGCATGGCCTTGGTGGAGAAGTTGGTGTGCGCGCCGGCACCGTTCCAGTCGCCCTTGACCGGCTTCGGGTCGAGCGTCGCGGAGACGCCGAACTCCTCGGCGATCCGGTAGAGCAGCCAGCGGGCGATCCACAGCTGGTCCGAGACCTCCAGCGGGCCGACCGGGCCCACCTGGAACTCCCACTGACCGGGCATGACCTCGGCGTTGATGCCCGAGATCGCCAGGCCGGCGGCGAGGCACGCGTCCAGGTGCGCCTCGACGACGTCCCGCCCGTAGACCTCGTCGGCGCCGACGCCGCAGTAGTAGAAGCCCTGCGGAGCCGGGAAACCACCGGCCGGGAAGCCGAGCGGGCGACCCTCCTGGAAGAACGTGTACTCCTGCTCGATGCCGAAGATCGGCTCCTGCGCCGCGAACTGCTCGGCGACGGGCGTGAGTAACGCGCGCGTGTTGGTCGGGTGCGGGGTCATGTCGGTGAGGAGGACCTCGCACATGACGAGGACATGGTCGCCGCCGCGGATCGGATCCGGGCAGGAGAACACCGGCTTGAGCACGCAGTCCGACTGGTTACCGGCGGCCTGGTTCGTGCTCGACCCGTCAAATCCCCAGATCGGCAGCTCGGCGCCGTCCGACATGATCTTGGTCTTCGAACGAAGCCGCGCGGTCGGCTCCGTGCCGTCAATCCAGATGTACTCGGCCTTGTAGCTCACATCGGTCCCTTCACTTCGGGCGACTGGCAGTCGACCAGCCATCCCGAGAGTGACGGCGCGGCGTTTCCAAGTCGTTCTACAGATGTGAACACGATGTAAACGGAGTACACCTTGAACGATCGGTCAGTTCTTGCGGTAGCGCGCGTCGAAGAGGCAGTAGACGCCGAAACAGGCCAAACCGACGGCCACCAAGCCGAGCAGAATCGCGCCGTACGGCTGCCCGGCGAGGGTCTTCAGCGCCGCGTCCAAGCCGACCTGCTTGTTCGGGTCGTAGTTCATCGCACCGATGACGATCAGCACGCCGATCGTGCCGTACGCGACGCCCAGCGCCGGGAAGCCGACCTGACCGAGCCGGATGGCGGCCTTGCGTGCGTTCGGGCTGGCCGATCGCAGGTCGAGGTCCTCGGTGAACTTCTTGGTGATGCCTCGGTGGGCGACAAACGCGGCGATCGCGATCACGGCCACGCCGACCGCGCCGACCAGCAGCTGGCCACCGGGCCAGTCGAGCACCTTCGCGGTCATCGTCTGCTGCTTCTCGCCGCTGCTGCTGCCGCCACCGCTGGCCAGCTTGCCCGCGCTCCAGGCTAGCGCGCCGAAGATGAGCGCCTCGCCGAGGTTCACGACCCGCTTGAGCGTGCGCTTCTTGTCGGACCGGATCTGCCGGTGTCCCCACGCGGCCTCGGCGAGCTGCCAGATGACCAGCGCCACCAGGCCGATCGTGATCACCCAGAGCAGGAACTTGCCGCCGGTCTGCTCGGCCAGGGTCTGTAACGCGCCACCCTTGTCCGTCTTTTCGCCCGCACTGCCGTCGATCGCCACTTTCAGCGCCAGATACGCCACCAGCAGGTGCACGACACCGTACGAGACGAGTCCTACTCGGCCGAGCAACTTCACCGGGCCGCTCTCCGCGGCCTGCTGTGCCTCGCGGCCGACCTGGCTGGCATTCATCTACGCACTCCTCATCGTTGATCCCGAGGGTGGGTGGATACCCGGTTCGGACGCTCCCCCAAACCGGTTCGCCGATCAGGTCTCCCAGACCAGCTCCAGCGGACCGTCGAGGAACGCGGCGAGCCGAGCGGCTTCCTGCTCCGCTTCCCGCCGGGCCCACGCCGGTAGCGGGTTGAACGGCGTGATCCGGACCTCGACCCGGCGGCTGCCGCGCTCGTGCTTCCACACCCCGTCCATCCGCCCGTTCACGAGCAGTACCGGCGAGATCCAGCCCTGCGGTCGGTAGACGAGGTCCCGCACGTCCCCGTCGAGGAATTCCGGGACGGCCCGCGAGGCGCCGATCACGTACGGGTCGAACGCGGGCAGCAGCCGCACCGAGCGCGACGCCGCGGCGCCGGGCTTCGTACCCGCGAGCTCGTCGGCGTCACCCGCGAGGAGCCAGCCCTTGCCGCCTTCCACGTCCACCTCGATCGCCTCGTCGCCCAGCGCGGTGAGCAGGGCCTTGGCCCTGGCCGGGGTCACGGCCCACCAGCGGGCGAAGTCCTCCCTGGTCGCCGGCCCGTACGCGGCGAGGTACCGGCGAGTCACCTCGGCCACCGCCTGGTCCGGATCGATCGACGGCACGGCATCGAGCCAGCGATCCGGCCGGGTGAAACGGACCTGCTGCCCCTCGCTCGGCGCGAAGCACAGCTGGCCACGGAACGACGCCGGCTTGAGCATCGCGCCCCAGCTCTCCCGGATCTTGTCGCCGAGCGCCTCGGAGTCGGTGCGGCGGGCCACCTCGTCGGCCAGCTCGGTACGGGTGAGCGGCGGACCGTCCAGCGCCGCGCCGACCGTGGCGATCAGCAGTTCCAGCTCGTCCCTGGTCACGCCGAAGTTCCGCAGCCAAACCGGCTTGAGGTAGTGCTCGTACTGACTCAGCCCTGCCTGTACCAGCGGATACTCGGCGGCGGGCAGCAGGTGCAGGGTGCCGCGCATGGCCCAGGTCTTCACGTACTGCCGCTTGGTCCACAGCGCCTCGGCCAACTCGCCTGCGGCGATGCCGTCCAGCCTGGCCCAGAGCGACAGCTCGGCCGAGGAGAAGACCTGCGCGTGCAGCCCGCCGATCGCGGTGACCACCTCGGCGACACTCTTCGCGGGCGCGCGCTCACGCAGCTGATGCCGGCCGACGCGCCACTCCATCACTCGTCGCCAGGTCACTGCCGCTGGTCCTCCCTCCTGTGCCGTGGCCCGAACCAGGCACTAGTGAAGCACCGGCCTCCGACGGCCGGCGGAGCGTCGTACCTCGCCCGTACGGTGTCGGGGTGACGAAGAACCGAGCCACCGAGCCGCGGCCAGCCCGAGCGCCCATGTTCGACGAGGAGACGTTGGGCGAGCTCAGCGAGCCGCTGGCCGGTGATCTCGACGTCTACCAGGCGCGGATCAGCGGTGCGCACACCGGCCTGAGCGGCGGCGGCGAGATCGTCCAGGCCCTTGTGGACGCCGCCGACCTGGCTGGTTCCCGGTTCGATCCGCTGGCGCTGACCGACGTGCGGATCCGGCGCGGCGACGTCTCCAACGCGGTGTGGGAGGGCGTCACGGCGCGGCGGGTCGAGATCGAGGGCTGCCGCGCGGTCGGCTGGCGGGTCATCATCGATTTCGCCGAGGAACTGGTGATTCAGGGCTGCCGGTGGGATCACGGCGGGATCTTCCTCGGCCGCACCAAGGGCACGGTGGTCTTCAAGGACTGTTCCTTCGCCGGCACGACCCTGCGCGGCGATTTCTCCCGAGTGCTGTTCGAGGGGTGCGATCTGGCCGGCGCGGAGCTCGGCGTCTCCGCCGCGGCCGGGTGCGATCTGCGGACCTCCCGGCTCTCCGGCGCCCGTGGCCTGCTCACGCTGAAGGGCGCCCGGATCACGCCCGGCCAAGCCATCGAGATCGCGGATCTGCTGGCGGCAGAGGCGGGCTTCCGGCTGGACTGAGCCGCGGCCCGGGCGCGCAAGCGGCCCGGCCGGGCGGGCAACCCGGGCGCGGGCCGAGCGGCGCGGGCAACCCGGGCGCGCGGGCGACCCGGCCGGACGGCGGGCGCGCGGAATGGCGGGATGTTTCCGCGTGTTGAGACGGTGTCGCGCACGCCAGCGCGGCACGGAAGGAGATCCACCGTGAACCCGTCGACTCTGACGCCCATGGACCAGTACCGCCTCGCCGAACTGAACCTCGACATCGGCGACCCCCGCCGCGCCGTCCAGCTGCTCGAGGAACTGATCAACACCACGCCGGCCGACGCGACCACCGCGGTCCGGTTGCTGCTGGCCCGGGCGTACTACCACTCCGCGCAGCTGCGCCGGGCCGAGGAGCAGTTCCAGCACGTGCTGGCCGCCGACCCGACCGACCACTGGGCGCACTTCGCGCTCGGTCGCACCCTGGAGCGTCAGAGCAGGCCCGGCGAGGCGCTCCGGCACTTCCGGATCGCCGCGGCGCTGACCGCCGACGGTGAGTACGCCGCCGCGGTCACCCGCCTCGCCAGCTGACCCACCAGCCGCCGCTTTGGGCGACATTTTCTCGGTCATAGCCGACAATATGTCGCCCAAAGTCAGGCAAGGGACGGGAACCGGAGAGCGGCGCCGGGCTCGGCCGGTCCCGCCTGGACGGGGTATGAGTTAATCGAGATCACGGTCGTGCCCTGCGGTCGGTGGCGGAGAGGCGACACGTGGCGCGCGAGCGGGTCATCACCGGCGAGGCCGTCGAGGTCGAGCTACCCATCGCCCGGCTGGCCACCCGCACGATCGCACTGCTGATCGACGCCACCGCCGAGATCGTCGTCGGGGGTCTCGCGCTCACCGGCGTGATCTTGCTGCTGTTGCAGCTCGAAGCCGACTCGGCCCTGATCGGCGCGGCGACAGTGATCGGCCTGGTGCTGATCTTCCTGATCTGGCCGGTCACGTTCGAGACCCTGACTCGCGGCCGGAGCCCCGGCAAGTTCGCCATGGGCCTGCGGGTGGTGCGCGACGACGGCGGCCCGATCCGGTTCCGGCACGCCTTCGTGCGCGGCCTGGTCGGCCTGGTGATCGAGTGGCCCGGACTGCTGATGGCACCGCTGACCTGGATGTTCGGTGCCGGCGCGCTGCTGTTCAACAGCAAGGGCAAGCGGATCGGCGACCTGGCCGCCGGCACGATGGTGCTGCAGGAGCGGCTGCCCGACCGGGGTCGGTTCGTCGCACAGATGCCGCCGCCACTGGCGCCCTGGGCCCTCACCCTCGACCTCACCAGGGTGGACGACGATCTCGCGATGACCGTCCGCCAGTTCCTCTCCCGCGCGCACGAGCTTCGCGCCGAGCCGCGAGCCAGGCTCGGGCAGCTGCTGGTCAACGAGGTGATCGCGGTGACCGCACCGCCGCCGCCGGCCGGCACGTCGGGCTGGTGGTACCTCGCGGCCGTGCTCGCCGAGCGCCGCCGGCGCGAGGAGCTCCGGCTGGCCGGCCAGCGCTCACTCGTGGCGCTCGGTCCGTCGCCGTACGCCCGCCCCGCCCAGGCCGCAGCACCGGTCATCGCCGCGTCCGCCCTGTCGGGCGACACCCCGGCCTCCACGACCGGCTACCAAGCCCCCGCCTGACCGCCGCCGCCCCAACCCGGCGGCGCCACCCCCACGCCGCGGCGCCACCCCCAACACGGCTTTGGGCGACATCTTCCCGGTCATAGCCGAGAAAATGTCACCCAAAGCGGCTGGAAGTGGGGATCAGTCGAAGAGGGTCTGGCCCCAGTACTCGCCGGGGCGGACGCCGGGCGGGCAGGCGTAGACGCCGCTGCTCACGTGCTTGATGTACTCGTTCAGCACGTCCGACTTGGCGAGCTGGCGCTGCACCGGCACGAACTGCTTGCGCGGATCACGCTGGAACGCCAGGAAGAACAGGCCCGCGTCGAGGCGGCCGAGCCCGTCCGAGCCGTCGACGAAGTTGTACCCGCGCCGCAGCAGCTTGGCGCCGCCGTTGAAGTCCGGGTGCGCGAGCCGGACGTGGGCCGCCGTGCCGATCATCGGTTCCCCGTCGGCGCCGACCGTGTCGAAGTCCAGCTTGTCGAACTCCTTGCCCCCAGTGGGCGGTGCGCCGGTGCCCTTGGTCCGGCCGAAGATCGCCTCCTGCTCGGCGAGCGAGGTGCGGTCCCAGGTCTCGATCATCATCCGGATCCGCCGCGACACCAGGTACGTGCCGCCAGCCATCCACTCGGCACCGTCGGCCGGCGCGGCCCACAGGTGCTTCTCGAGCAGGTCGGTCTCCTCGGCCTTGAGGTTGTTCGTGCCGTCCTTGAAGCCCATCAGGTTCCGGGGCGTGGACTGCGAGGTGCTGGTCGAGGAGGTCCGGCCGAAGCCGAGCTGCGACCAGCGGACCGAGACCGTGCCGAAGCCGATCCGGGCCAGGTTCCGGATCGCGTGCACCGCCACCTGCGGATCGTGCGCGCAGGCCTGGATCGCGATGTCTCCGCCGGAACGGTCCGGGTCCAGGGCGTCGGCCGGGAACAGCGGCAGGTCGGCCAGGGCGGCTGGCCGCTTGTCGGCGAGACCGAAGCGCCTCGTCGAACAGCTCGGGCCGAACCCGATCGTGAGGGTCAGCCCGGACGGGGGCAGCTCCAACGCCTCACCGGTGTCGTCCGGCGGGGCCTCGGGGATGCCGCCGACCGCGCCGATCGGGCCGGCGTCCTTGCCCTGGGTCATTCGCTCGGCGGCCTTGGTCCACGTCCTTGAGCAGCGCGATCAGGGCCGCGCGATCGGTCGTGGTGACGTCGAAGGCGACGAAGTGCAGCCGGTCCTGCGCTGGCGTGACGATGCCGGCCTGGTGCTCGCCGTGGAACGGCACCGGGCCGGAGAGGCTGCCGGCCTGGGCCGGCGAGTCGCCGAGCAACTCGTGGGCGGTCGCGCCGCCGGCCGCCGCCACCGTGACACCGGCCAGCCCGGCCGCGCCGGCCCCGAGCAGCCGCCGCCGGGAAACCCCGCGGCGGCCCGGCTCGGCGACGCAACCGCCTCAGGCTCCCGGCCGGCAGCCGTCGCCGGTGCGTCGTCCGGTACCGCTGCGTCGTTCGTCATACGAGCCTCACTTCTTGGCGACGACGGCGGCGACCTTGCTGACCGGCTCGCCGACGGCGTCGATCGTGGTGCCCAGCTCCTTGATGTCGGCGGGGGTCAGCTCGGTGTAGAGCTTGAAGCCCTCGCCCTTGGCGTGCTTGCTCAGCGCGGCGTCGACGGCGGCGAACCGGACGTCGATCTCCTTCACCAGCGCCGGGTCACGCTCCTCCAGCACCGGGCGCAGCGCGGCGATGGCGGCCTGGGAACCCTCGACGTTGGCCTGGAAGTCCCACAGGTCGGTGTGCGAGTAGCGGTCCTCCTCGCCGGTGACCTTGCCGGTGGCGACCTCGTCGAGCAGTTCCTTGGAGCCGTTCGCCAGCTGGAGCGGGGTCAGCGTGGTCTCGGCCGGGCGAGCTTGACGACCTCTTTCACGTCCACCAGCAGCTTGTCGGCGGTCGGGCCGGACTTGCTGATGTCCTTGGTGACCCAGAGATCCTTCTCCAGCCGGTGGTAGCCGGTGAACTCCTGGCCGGGCTCAACCCGTCCTCGCGGCCGTCGATCGCGGGGTCGAGGTCGCCGAAGATCTCCGCGACCGGCTCGATCCGCTCCCAGTAGGTCCGCGCCACCGGGAAGAGCGTCTTGGCCTTCTCCTGGTCGCCGGCCTTGATCGCGTCGACGAACTCCGTGGTCTGCTCGATCAGGGCCGCGGACTGCGACTTCACGTACCGGCCGTAGTTCGCGGTGGCCTCGGCGAGCTTGGCGTCCGTGCTGGTCGCGGGGGGTGCGTCACCGGTGATCGTGATCGCCTGGCGGATGCCCTTGCCGGTCATGCCGGGCTTGCAGGCGCCCTCGTACTTGCCGGCGGGCAGCTCGACGATGAGCTTGCGGCTCAGCCCCGGCCCGATGTTCTCCACCTCGGCCATGATCCGGTCGCCCTCGGCGTAGACGTAGAACTCGGTCACCTGGAGCCGGTGTTCTTCACATCGAACGTGTGGGTGCCGGCCTCGAGCTCGGTCTTGGCGACGTCGCAGCCCTTCGCCGACGAGGTGACCTTGATCGGGCCACCGGCGGAGTCCCCGCCGTCACCCTCGGACGAACTGCAGCCGGCCAGGGCGCCGCCAGCGAGCAGAGCGGCAGCGCCGAGCAATGCGGCGGATCGGGGCATGCGCATGATCACGGACTCCGGGGTGAGGTGAGGTAGGGAGTCAGGCGACGGTCGGCTGCGGCGCCGGACGCACGGGCTTGCGCGCCGGCCAGAGGAAGAGGGTCATCACGGGCACCAGATAGGCCAGCCAGGCGATGGCCTCCAGGACCGTGGTCGCGGGGCTGAAGTTGAAGATGCCCTTGAGCAGGGTGCCGTACCAGCTGTCCGGCGGGACCTGCTCGGAGACGTCGAAGGCGAGGGTGTTGAGGCCCGGCAGGAACGCGGCCTCCTGGAGGTCGTGCACCCCGTAGGCCAGGATTCCGGCGGCGACCAGGATCAGGCCGGCGCCGGTCCAGGTGAAGAACTTCGACAGGTTGAGGTGGATCGCGCTGCGGTAGAGCAGCCAGCCGATCACGATCGCCACCGCGATACCGACCACGAAGCCGAACAGCGGTCCGCTCGCGTCGCCGGCCTGCTGCGCGGCAGACCAGAAGAACAACGTGGTCTCCAAGCCCTCCCGGGCGACCGCGAGGAACGCGGCGACCGCGACCGCCACGGCGCCCATCGCGATGGCGGCCTCGAGCTTGCCGGTGAGATCCCGTTGAGGTGCCGGGCCGTGCGGCGCATCCAGAAGATCATCCAGGTCACGAAGCCGACCGCGACGATCGAGAGGGTACCGCCGAACAGCTCCGGTCCTCGAAGCTCTGCAGCAGCGTGGTCGAGGTGAACGTGAGCAGCGCGCCGAACGCCACGCTGAGCACGATCGCGGCCGTGACGCCGAGCCAGACCAGCGGCAGCCGGTCCCGGCGGTCGGACTTCACCAGGAACGCGATGAGGATGCTGACGACCAGCGTCGCCTCCAGGCCCTCACGGAGCCCGATCAGGAAGTTCGGGAAGAAGAACTCCCACACGATGTACTCCCTGGGTCGGCGTGGACGAGGTCGCGACCAGAATAGGGAAGGCTTACCTAGTTAAGGTAGTCCTCCCTAAGCCGATCGCGACCGTCCCGGCGGGTAAACGCCGACGCGGACCGGACCGCTACTGGGGCTTGCGCACCTCGATGACGAAGCCGCTGGCGATGACCGAGGCGGACGGGTGGTGCACCAGGAGCAGATCGAGCAGCTTGAGCGGCGAAAGTATCCAGGTCAGCGGCACGAGCAGCCGGTAGAGCTTCTCGCTGCCGAAGGAGAGCACCATCGCGATCCACTCCTGCAGCACCCAGACCATGCCGGACGTCGGACCCGCGCCCACCTTGACGCTGAGCACCTCGAAGTCCTGGAACTGCTCCTTCAGCCCGACCTTCGTGTACCGCTGGAAGTCCCACGGCGAGGCGTGGAACGGCTGCATGAACGGCACGAAGCAGAGGAACCGCCCGCCCGGCGCGAGTACACGGTGGATCTCCGCCAGGTGCGCGGCCGGGTCCGGCACGTGCTCGAGCACCGCGACGCTGATGGCCCCGTCCAACGATCCGTCCGCCAGCGGCAGTTTGCGCAGGTCGCCGACCAGGTCCACGTTGCTGTACGAGCCGCCGTCCACGCAGAGCAGCCGGGGGTCGCGGCGGTGCGTGCCCGCGCCGAGGTCGGCCACCAGCTGCTTGTCCAGATCGAACGTCTTGAGGAACGGCTTGACGAACCGGGTGGTCAGCACGGGTGCGAACAGACCGATGGCCACCGGGTAGAACCGGGCGAACCGCTTCTTCACGGCCTCCTTGATGCGGTTCAGCGGATCCTCGCGCAGTTCCTCGTCCGCGAAGCCGCCGAACGACAGCTGGCTGCCGCGCCGCTCACCGGAGGCGCCGCACGCCGCACAGGTCAGCTCGCCGCGCACGTCGAGCGGGGCGTGGCAGGCCGGGCAGGCGAGCAGGCCGTCGAGCCGCTCCAACCGGCCGCCCAGCGGGCCCGAAATGTCCTGGTCCGACGGCTTGGCCGCCTCGGTCGCCGCCGACGTCTGCTGGCCAGTCACGCCGCCATCACCCATTCCTTCGCATCCAGTCCGAATCTGGGCGGCAGTCTAGGGCACGCCAGCTTCGGGCCTGACGTCCGGCGAACAACTCCGGTACGGTCCATCACCCGGTTCTTGGTCGACCATTCGCGCTCGCGGGTCGCCAGGACCGGTGGCCCGGCGAGGGCTGACAGCCGCCTGGTCGGGCCTGCATACACTGCGACAAGCTCGCGGCGGCCTGTGACGCGCGAGTTCGCCGGCCATGAACGTTCCCCCGCGGCGCAGTACCTCCCCACCGCGGCGCCCTGACAGGCACGACAGGAATGAGGAAGCAGTGGTTGCGACCAGCCAGTCAGCGGAGGCCGCTGACGCCCCGGTCAGCGACGAGTCGCCGCGCGGGGCAGCTCCGGAGCCGCCCGCCAAAGTCGGTTGGGTAGGAAGTGTGCTCCGCTCGGGCTGGCCGCCCGCCCTGCTGGTCGCCGTCACCGCGGTCACCGCGCTGCTCGCGTTCGAGACACCGATCGACGAAGTCGCACGCTACGGGGCCTACCTGAGCTACGGCCTGGCCCTGCCGGGCACGCTGCTCTACCGGTCGCTGCGCGGCACGCCTCGGTCGTTCGTCGAGGACGTGGCCGCCGGCACGGTGCTGGGCTACGCGGTCGAGCTGTTCGTCTACTTCCTCGTCTCCTGGCTGGGCGTGCCGATGCTGCTGGCCGCCTGGCCGGCGCTGGTCATCGTCGCCTTCCTGGCCGTGCCGCGGCTGCGGCGGCACTGGCGCCCGACCGGTGCCCCCCGGATGCCGCTCGGTTGGTCGTGGAGCGTCGCCGGGATGACCGCGTTCGGTCTCGCCTGGCTCGCCTGGTCCGGCTTCCTCGGCCACCCGCTCAGCGGACCCGGCGCCGACAGCCCGTACGTCGACATGCCGTTCCACCTGGCCCTGATCGGCGATCTGCGGCACCACTTCCCGCCGCAGATCCCCTGGGTCACCGGCGAGCCGGCCAGCTACCACTGGTTCGTTCACGCGCACATGGCCGGTTCGAGCTGGGTGACCGGCATCGAACCGCGCACGATCCTGCTCCGGCTGTTCGCGATGCCGCTCGCCGCGCTCACCGTGCTGCTCACCGCGATCCTCGGCAGCCGGATCTCCGGCCGGGTCTGGGTGGGCCCGGTGGCCGCGGCGCTGTACGTGGTGGTGGGTTCGTTCACCCCGTTCGCGTACGCCTGGTTCTCCCCGTCCTTCACCGACACCAGCTTCCTGATCACCACGCTCTGGGGCAGCCCGACGCAGACCTTCGGCGTGACGTTGTTCCTGCCGCTGCTGCTGCTGCTCTCGGACCGGATCCGGCGCGAGCCGGGCGGCCGTGGCGAGTGGGTGATCATCGCGCTGTTGCTCGCCGCGACCGTCGGCGGCAAGGCCACCTTCATCCCGCTGCTCCTCGGCGGGGTGGGGCTGGCCGGCCTGATCGGTCTGATCGCCCGGCGGCGGATCGACAAGCCGCTGATCATCGCGGCCGGCCTGGGACTCGCCGGCTTCCTGTACGCGCAGCTGATCCTGTTCGGCGGCGCCTCGCAGGGCCTACTGGTCGAGCCGTTCGCGATCACCGAGTCCATCGCGGAGATCAACGTGCCGCAGCCGCCGACCTGGTTCCGCACCTTCGTCTTCCTGATCGCCATCCTGTCCTGGTCGGCGCGAGCGGCCGGCTTCACCGGCATCTTCGCCAGGCGATACCGCTGGCTCGATCCGGTGAGTGGCGTGTTCCTCGGCATCATCACCGCCGGTCTGCTGGCCACGTTCACGTTCAGTCAGTCCAACGGCGGTCAGCTGTACTTCATCCGCTCGATCACGCCGATGATCGCGGTGCTCTCGGCCTGGGGCGCGGCGCAACTGCTCCCGGTGGAACGCGCCACCCGCCGGATGGCACTGGCCCTGTTCGGCGCCGCGGTAGCGGGTGCCGCCGCCAGCGCGGTGGTGATCCTCTGGCGCGACGACACGCCGCCCACGGCCAGGGCGCTGGGCCGGGACGGGGTCGCGTACGCCCTGGTCACGCCTTACCTCATTCTGTTGGGCGTGGTCGCTGCGCTGGGGCTGACGCTGGTCCTGCTGCGGCGACGGCACGCCGTACTCCGCGGGGTCAGCGCGGTGCTGCTGATCGCGTTCGTGTTCGGCCTCGGCGGTAGCCGGATCATCCCGGCGATCCGCGACCCGCTGCGCTACATCGACCTGCACGGCGGACTTGCGTACACCAAGAGCGACCCGGCCGGCCGGCCGATCGCCGCGGGCGCGCTCGAGGCTGGCCGCTGGTTGCGCGGGCACTCGGACGTCGACGACCTGGTCGCGACCAACGTGCACTGCCGGAAGGAGTACAAGGGCTACTGCGACAACCGGCACTTCTGGATGGCCGCGTACTCCGAGCGTCGGTTCCTGGTGGAGAGCTGGGGCTACACGGCGACCGCCAACCAGGGCATCCCGACCTATCAAGGGACCTGGTACTACTACCCGTACTGGAACCCGTCCCTGCTCGCCGACAACGACCGGCTCTTCGCCGACCCGACCGAGGCGAACGCCGACCTCCTGAAGGACAAGTACGGCGTGCGCTGGCTCTTCGTGGACGACCGGTTCCACCGGCCGGGCAGCGCGCTCGGCGAGGTGGCGGACGAGCGGTTCCGGTCCGGCGACAGCATCATCTACGAACTCCGCTGAGCGACGGGTGGTCCGAGCAGTGCCCGGGCCACCCACGAGTGAACAGGGAACGGGCCCGGCCGGAATCATCCGGCTCGGGCCCGTTCGGTGTCAGCGTGCGGTCAGCCCTTCTTGAGCGGGCGCCACCACTCCTCGTTCTGCTGGTACCAGCGCACGGTCTCGGCCAGCCCCTCCTCGAAGCTCACCTGCGGCTTGTAGCCGAGGCGGCCGATCTTGGTGATGTCGACGGAGTACCGGCGGTCATGACCCTTGCGGTCGGTCACGTACTCCACGCTGTCCCAGTTGGCGCCGCAGGCGGCCAGCAGCCGCTCGGTCAGCTCCTTGTTGGTCAGCTCGGTACCGCCGCCGATGTTGTAGACCTCGCCGGCCGCGCCCTTCTCCAGCACCAACTGGATGCCCCGGCAGTGGTCGTCGACGTGCAGCCAGTCGCGGACGTTCAGGCCGTCTCCGTAGAGCGGGACCTTCTTGCCCTCGAACAGGTTGGTCACGAACAGCGGGATGACCTTCTCGGGGAACTGGTACGGGCCCGTAGTTGTTGGAGCAGCGGGTGACCCGCACGTCCAGCCCGTGGGTGCGGTGGTAGGCGCGGCAGAGCAGGTCGCTGCCGGCCTTGGCCGCCGAGTACGGCGAGTTGGGCAGCAGCGGGTGGTCCTCGGGCCAGGAACCCTCGGGGATCGAGCCGTAGACCTCGTCCGTGGAGACCTGCACGAACGTCGGGATGCCGGCGTCGAGCGCCGCCTGCAGCAGCCGCTGGGTGCCGAGCACGTTGGTGAGCACGAAGTCCGCGCCGCCGTCGATGGAGCGGTCGACGTGGGTCTCGGCGGCGAAGTTGACCACCGCGTCGTGCCCGGGCAGCAGCTCGGCCAGCAGCGCGCCGTCGACGATGTCGCCCTCGACGAAGGTGTACCGGCGGTCACCGGCCACTGGCGCGAGATTGGCGAGATTGCCCGCGTAGGTGAGCTTGTCGAGCACCGTGACCGAGGCGTCCTCGTCCCCGGATAGGCGCCGAGAGCAGCGAACGGACGTAGTGCGAACCGATGAAACCGGCACCGCCGGCGACGAGGATCCTCACGGACCAACCTTCACGAACGGATCTGGACCCTGCTGTGGTCGCCGACCATGAGCTGGTGGGCGTTGGGCACGCTGGGCGCGCGGGTGACTTCGACGTCCTTGCCGATGAGCGAGTGCTCGATCCGGGAGACGCCGCGGATGGAGGAGTTGCCGAGGACGATCGAGTACTCGATCTCCGCGTCCTCGACGACGCAGTCCTCGCCGACGGAGGTGAACGGGCCGATGTAGGAGCGGATCGACCCTGGTGCCGGCGCCGACCACGATCGGACCGCGCAGCACGGAGCCCTCGACCACGGCGCCGTCCTCGATCACGACCCGGCCGGTGAGCTCGCTCGCCTCGTCCACGGTGCCCTTGATGCTGGGCTCGATGGTCTCCAGGACGATGCGGTTGCATTCCAGCATGTCCTGGAGCCGGCCGGTGTCCTTCCAGTAGCCGGTGACCAGGTGCGAGTGCACCGACTGGCCGTTGTCGATCAGGTGCTGGATGGCGTCGGTGATCTCCAGCTCGCCGCGGGCCGACGGCTTGATCGCGCCGACCGCCTCGTGGATCGCCGGGCGAGAACATGTAGACGCCGACGATCGCCAGGTCGCTCTTGGGGTCGTCCGGCTTCTCCTCCAGACCCAGGATCTCACCGTCCGCGCCGATCTCGGCGACCCCGAAGAACTGCGGCTCGGCGACCTTCGTGAGCAGGATCTGGGCGTCGTAGTCGCCGGCCTTGAACGCGTCGACCAGCCCGGTGATGCCGCCGACCAGGAAGTTGTCGCCGAGGTACATGACGAAGTCGTCGTCGCCGAGGAAGTCTCGGGCGATCAGCACACAGTGCGCCAGCCCGAGCGGCGCGTCCTGCGGCAGGTAGGTGACGTCGATGCCGAACTGGGAGCCGTCGCCGACCGCCGCGCGGATCTCGTCACCGGTGTCGCCGATGATGATGCCGACCTCGGTGATGCCGGCGGCTCGGATCGCTTCGAGCCCGTAGAACAGCACCGGCTTGTTGGCCACCGGGACCAGCTGCTTGGCGGAGGTGTGGGTGAGGGGACGCAGCCTGGTGCCCTTGCCACCTGACAGCACGAGCGCCTTCATCGCGGTGGAGGTTCCTTTCGTGGAACGTACGGGTCGACGTTGTCCGCGCCCGGCACAATGGAGGTCGAACGCCGTAGCTAATACCTGCCAGCGGACGCTGATGGGCCGATGTCCAAGCCCGTGCCCGACCGTACAGTCGTGGTCTGGAACACTCTAGCGGCGCCGGCACAGCACGTGCCTTCACCCCGGAGAGGCTGCCTTGTACGTATCGGTCGTAGTGCCCTGCTACCGGTCCGCGTCGACCCTGCCTGACCTGGTCGCCGGGCTGAGCACGGTGCTGCCCGTGACCACCTCGGCGTATGAGGTGATCCTGGTCGTGGACGGCAGCCCGGACAACACCTGGGAGGTCGCCAGCAAGCTGGCGGCCGAGTACCAGTCGTCCGCGCGATCCGGCTGGCCCGGAACTACGGGCAGCACAACGCGCTCGTCGCCGGTGTCCGGGCCGCCCGGCACGAGATCGTCGTGACGATGGACGACGACCTCCAGCACCCGCCGGACGAGGTGCCCGTGCTGCTGCGCGCGCTCACCGCCGACCTCGACCTGGTCTACGGCGTGCCGCTAGACCGAGGAGCACGGCTTCCTGCGCAGCCTGGCCTCCCGCTCGTCAAGGCGGGCATGGCCACGCGCGCTGCGGCATCCGGGACGCCCGCAGCGATCAGCGCCTTCCGCGCGTTCCGGGCTCCTCCTGCGACGGCTTCGACCGGATCAACGGACCGCACGCCTCGATCGACGTGGCGCTGTCCTGGGCCACCACCCGGATCACCGCGACCAAGGTGCGGATGGAGGACCGCGCGGACGGCCGGTCCAACTACACGATCCGTCGTTGTTGCGGCACGCCGCAACATGGTGATCGGCTACAGCACCACCCGCTGCGCCTGGTCAGCTGCGTCGGCCTGCGCGACCGGGCTGCTCGGGCTGGCGCTGCTCGCGTGATCCTCTGGGTACTTCGCGGCGCCACCACGGTCGCCGGGTTCACCACGATCGCCTCGATGGTCGCGCTCTTTCCGGCGCCCAGATGCTGGCGATCGGCGTCCTCGGCGAGTACGTCGGGCGGCTGCACTCGCGGCAGCATGGGCCGCCCGACGTACGTGATCCGGGAGCGCACCGACACCGACGCGCATCCGGAGATCGCGGAGGATCACGCTACTTCCGGCCTGCTCGCGACCGAGCCGCCGGTGACCAGCCAGCCCCGTCTGGACTGACCCGCCGACGCCAGGGCCGCGGCCTAACAACTACCCTTGACCGCTTTGCGTGATATTTTCCCGGTTATAGCCGAGAAGATGTCACCCAAAGCGCGTTGGGGGCGCGGCCGGCCGCGGGTCAGGAAAGGAGGCCGGGGCGGACCAGGTGCACGGTGAGCAGCGCGTGCACCGGCTCGAAGCCGTACCTGGCCCAGGCGCGCTGCACCCGGACGTTGTGCCCCTGCGTCGAGATGACCACCTCGGCGGCGGCCCGCTCGGCCGCCTGCCGCTCCACCTCGGCCAGCAGGTGCCCGTAGATCCCGCGGCCCTGGGCGGCCGAGACCACGCCGGCCAGCAGGATCTCCGTGCGCTCCGCGGTCTGCTCCACGGTGGCCAGGCCGAGCAACCGGTCCTCGTCCCGGACCACCACCGCACCGGCCTCGGCGACCGACCGACGGGCCCACTGCTGGTAGCCGGCCAGCGCCAGGGCCGGATCGAAGAGCGGGTTGGCCAGGTAGTGATTGCCGTAGGCCGCGAACATGTCCGCCACCAGCGCGTCGACTGTCTCGGGCTCGACGTCCCGGTCCACGGCCGTCCGCAGGTTGGCGGCCGGCGCGGGACCCCGGCCGGCACCCACCCTGAGCCGCCAGTAGACGAGGCTGTCGGCCAGTAGCGCGACCCGGCCGTCGCCGGCCAGCGCGGCGAACCAGCCGACGCGGTCGGCCGGGTACCGCAGCACCACCACGTCGGCCGTCGAGCCGCGCACCAGCGCCCGCACCTCGTCCAGCGTGACCTTGGCGGCCTCGGCGACGCCGACCCGATCGACCGAGACACCGAACCGGTCCGTCTCGTACGGCGACGGCACCGCCGCCACCTCCACGGCCTCGACGGCCTGCCGCCAGCTCACCGGGCGCCCCGGATCCCGGTCAGGAACCGAACGGGTACGAGCGGACCGCCGCCACCACCCGGTCCAGCTCGGCGTCGGCCATCCCGGCGAAGAGCGGCAGCCGCACCAGCCGGGCGCTCACGTCGTCGGTGACCGGGCAGCCGTCGCCGGCGGCGCGGCCGTACCGCTCGCCGGCCGGCGCGTAGTGCAGCGGCACGTAGTGGAAGGTGGCCTGGACGCCCTGGTCGCGAGGTGGGCGATCAGGCCCTGCTGGTGCTCGAGGACCGGGCATCAGCAGGTAGTACAGGTGGGCCGGGTGGGCGCAGCTCGGCGCGGCACGGTCGGCGGCTCACGCCTGCTCACCGCCCAGCCGGCGAGCCGCTCGTGGTAGGCCTCCAGACCGCGTGCCGCTGCGCCTGGATGCTCGCGAACGCCCTCCAGCTGGCCGGTGAGCAACGCGGCCAGCAGGTCGGACGGCAGGTAGCTGGAGCCGATGTCGACCCAGCGGTACTTGTCGACCATGCCGCGGAAGAACTGGCTGCGGTTGGTGCCCTTCTCCCGGATGATCTCGGCCCGTTCCAGCAGCGCCGCGTCGTTGAGGACCAGCGCACCGCCCTCGCCGCACTGCACGTTCTTCGTGTCGTGGAAGCTCTGGGTGGCCATCGCGCCGAGCGAGCCGAGCGGCCGGCCACGGTAGCTGCCGCCGAGGCCGTGCGCGTTGTCCTCGATCACGACCAGGCCGTGCCGCGCCGGCGATCGCGTTGATCGTGTCCATCTCGCAGCGCGACGCCGGCGTAGTGCACCACCATGATCGCCTTGGTCCGGTCGGTCACGGCCGCCTCGACCAGCGCCTCGTCGAGGTTGAGCGTGTCCGGCCGGCAGTCGACGAAGACCGGCACGGCGCCGCGCAGGGCGACCGCGTTGGCCGTGGAGACGAACGTGAACGAGGGCATGATCACCTCGTCGCCGGGCTCCAGATCGAGCAGCAGCGCGGTCATCTCCAGCGCGTGCGTGCAGGACGTGGTGAGCAGCGAACCGAGCCCGCCGGTGAGCTCCGAGACCAGTGTGTTGGCCCGGCGGGTGAACGGCCCGTCCCCGGAGAGCAGACCGCTCGCCAGCGACTCCTGCGCGTACGTCCCCTCGGTGCCGGTGAGGTAGGCCCGGTTGAAGGGGATGGTCGTGGTGGAGGTGGCGGACATCGGCGCAGTCTATCGACGCGATCAGGCCGATTCGGCGGTCGGGGGGCCGTCCAGGGCGAGCAGTTCCACGCCCGGCGCGGAGAGCACCACGTCACCGGCCAGGTGGACCTCGGCCACCACGCCGGTGTCCAGGTCCGCGACCTCGTACCGCTCGACGCGCAACGGCCGCAGGTCGGTCACGTGCTCGGCGATCTCCTGCAACGACCAGCGCTGGCGGACCGTCCGGGTCGCGAGCGCGTCGCCGGTCACCGCGACGAGGGCCACGGACGCGGACGCACCGACCTCGAGCCGCAGCGCCCGGCCGGTCGAGATCAGGAAAGCGGGTGAGGCCCCGCCGAACCCGAGCGCCTCGGCCGAATACTCGCGCGCCTCCTCGCCGCCCCGCACCCAGAGCACCTCACGGCCGGTGTGGCCACCGCGCAGCCACCAGCTACCGACCCGCAGTTCGACCCGGACCGGCCGCCAACGCGCATCGACCGTGACGTCCACCCGACCGCGAGCCGCACCGGTGGCTGGCTCGTGCGCCGAGGCGGTGTACCGCCACCCGGCCGGACCGGGCGCGCAGGAGAACCGCTCGACCGTCGCCGGTGGGCCGCCGCCGTGCGACGGAATGGCCACCAGTCCAGCCGACTGGTCGACCAGGTACTCACCAGTGGGCACGGCGCTACCGACCCAGCTCCCACGAGGTGAGGTAGGCGGCCTGTGGCGGCGTGAGGTCGTCGATCCGGACCCCGAGCGCCTCCAACTTGAGCCTGGCCACGTCCTTGTCGATGGCGCGCGGCACCTCGTACACCGCGGCCTCGGCCGGCCCGTGGCTGAGCAGCCATTCGACGGTCAGCGCCTGGACCGCGAACGAGATGTCCATGACGGCGGCGGGGTGGCCCTCCGCGGCGGCCAGGTTGGCCACCCGTCCCTCGGCCAGCACCAGCAGCCGACGGCCGTCCGCGAGCACGAACTCGTCGACGTTGGGACGGACCCGGGGTGATGTTCCACCGCGTTCGCGGACAGCCACGCGACGTCGATCTCCACGTCGAAGTGGCCGGCGTTGGCCAGCATGCCCCGTCCTTCATCACCGCGAGGTGCTCAGCCGCGATGACGTCCCTGTTGCCGGTGACCGTGACGAAGACGTCGCCGATCCGCGCGGCCTGGGCCATCGGCAGCACCGCGTAGCCCTCCAACATCGCCTCCAGCGCACGGCCGGGATCGACCTCGGTGACGATGACGTGCGCGCCGAGCCCGGCCAGTCGCTCGGCCACGCCACGGCCGCAGTGCCCGAAGCCGGCCACCACGACGCTCGCGCCGGCGAGCAGCATGTTGGTCGAGCGCAGCAACGCGTCGACAGTCGACTGACCGGTGCCGTAACGGTTGTCGAACAGGAGCTTGGTGGGGCTGTCGTTGACCGCGACGACCGGGAAGCGCAGCGCGCCCGCGGCGGCCATGGCTCGGAGCCGGACCACGCCGGTCGTGGTCTCCTCGCATCCGCCCCGCACGCCCGGCAGCAGATCCGCGAGTCGGTGTGCAGCGCGGTGACCAGGTCACAGCCGTCGTCGAGGACGAGGTCCGGCGGGGCGGCGAGCGCCGAGTCGATGTGCCGACGGTAGGTGGCCTGGTCGGTGCGGTACCGGGCGAGGACGCGCGACGCCGTAGTCGGCGACCAGCGCCGCGGCGGTGTCGTCCTGGGTCGACAGCGGGTTGGACGCGGCCAGCCGACCTCGGCCCCGCCGGCGTGCAGGGTGCGGACCAGGTTCGCGGTCTCGGTCGTGACGTGCAGGCAGGCGGCGATCCGGATGCCCGCGAGCGGCAGTTCGGCCGCGAACCGCTCACGGATGACTGCGCAGCACGGGCATGGCCCGGTCGGCCCAGTCGATCCGGCGCCCGACCCGTTCCGCCAGGGCGAGATCGGTGACGTCGTGTGGCACGATCGTGCGCTGCATCGGTGTCCCTTCATGGCCGCCGGACCGCGCTGAAGGTTACGCGGGGCGGGCTGCCGCTCGCCGGTCGGGGCGTGGTGGCGACCGCCGCCGGCGCCGAGGCCGACCGGTGGCGTCGGTCCGCGAACAGGCCGGGGCCCGCAGCGAACTGCGAGCCCCGGCCGGCGTGCCTGGTGTTGTGTGGTGCGACCGCTCAGTAGCGGTAGAGGTCCGGCTTGTACGGGCCCTCGACCGGCACGCCGATGTAGTCGGCCTGCTCCTTGGTCAGCTCGGTCAGCTTGACGCCGAGCGCGTCGAGGTGCAGCCGGGCGACCTTCTCGTCCAGGTGCTTCGGCAGCACGTAGACCTGCCGGTCGTACTCGTCGGGCTTGGTGAACAGCTCGATCTGGGCGATCGTCTGGTTGGCGAACGAGTTGCTCATCACGAAGCTCGGGTGACCGGTGGCGTTGCCGAGGTTCAGCAGCCGGCCCTCGGACAGCACGATGATCGAGTGGCCGTCGGGGAAGACCCACTCGTGCACCTGCGGCTTGATCTCGTTCTTCACGATGCCGTCGATGCTTGGCCAGGCCGGCCATGTCGATCTCGTTGTCGAAGTGGCCGATGTTGCCGACGATCGCCTGGTGCTTCATCTTGGCCATGTCCGCGGCCTTGATGATGTCCTTGTTGCCGGTCGTGGTGATGAAGATGTCGGCGGTCGCGACGACGTCCTCCAGGCGTGGTGACCTGGTAGCCGTCCATCGCCGCCTGCAGCGCGCAGATCGGGTCGATCTCGGTGATGATGACCCGGGCGCCCTGGCCGCGCAGCGACTCGGCGCAGCCCTTGCCCACGTCGCCGTAGCCGAAGACGACCGCGACCTTGCCGCCGATGAGCACGTCGGTGGCGCGGTTGATGCCGTCGATCAGCGAGTGGCGGCAGCCGTACTTGTTGTCGAACTTGCTCTTGGTGACCGAGTCGTTGACGTTGATCGCCGGGAAGAGCAGCTTGCCGTCGCGGGCGAACTCGTACAGGCGGTGCACGCCGGTCGTGGTCTCCTCGGTGACGCCCTTGATCCGGCGGCGATGCGGGTGAACCGCTGGCCGTCGGTCGGCGAGCGAACGGCTTGCAGGGTGTCGAGGACGACTGCGTACTCCTCCGGGTCGGCGTCGGTCGGCGTCCGGCACCGCGCCGGCCTTCTCGAACTCGACGCCCTTGTGCACGAGCAGGGTGACGTCGCCGCCGTCGTCGAGGATCATGTTCGGGCCGGTGCCGTCGCGCCAGTCGCACGATCTGCTCGGTGCACCACCAGTACTCCTCCAGCGTCTCGCCCTTCCAGGCGAAGACCGGGACGCCCTGCGGGTCCTCGGGGGTGCCGTTCGGGCCGACGGCGACCGCGGCGGCCGCGTGGTCCTGGGTGGAGAAGATGTTGCAGCTGGCCCAGCGGACCTGCGCGCCGAGCGCGATCAGCGTCTCGATCAGCACGGCGGTCTGGATGGTCATGTGCAGCGAGCCGGTGATCCGGGCGCCGGCCAGCGGCTGCGCGTCCGCGAACTCGCGGCGGATCGCCATCAGGCCGGGCATCTCGTGCTCGGCGAGCTGGATCTCCTTGCGGCCGAAGGCCGCCAGCGAGAGGTCGGCGACCTTGTACGGTGCGCCGGTCGGTAGAGCGGTGGTCATGCGGTCTCCTCGGGATCGGCCAGTCGGATGACGGGGTACGCACCGGTCGGCACGTCCACCACAGGTACCGCCGGAGCGGCGGTGGGAAGGTCGGAGAGAAGGCTCTGGTGCTTGTGCTGCTCCCAGCGCAGCCAGCCGGCCGCGGGAACGTCCTCGGGCTTGGTCGGCTCGGCCGTGAACCACTCTTCGAGGGCCTCGTGCAGCGGCTCGTCCCTGCGGAGCCGGAGCGCGAAGCCCACGTCGGTGAGGCCGATGCCGAACCGCTCGAGCAGCTCGCGCAGCGTGCGGAGTCGCTGAAGTTCCTCGGGACCGTAGAGCCGGTAGCCCGAGCTGGACCGCGGTGCGGCGACCAGCCCGACCTGCTCGATGTATCGGAGCATCCGCGGTGACCAGCCTGTGGTCTCCGCCGCCTCCTGAATAGTCAGCCTGTCCATCGCAGAGGAGGTTACCAGGGCGGTGTCAAGGTTGGCCCGGCGGGCAGCAAAAACCCCCGAACGGCCAGAAGCGGGTCGGGGGTTCGGAACGTGATCAAGGGGGCCGGACGCGCATCGCCCGGCCGAGCGGAAGCGACTCGGCCGGGCGTAGCACCCCACAAGGGCAGAGCGTCGGCGTTGCTCGCCAGAGGCGCCCACCACGTGAGCAACGCCGACGCCGTCCTCGAACCATACGACGCATGAGCAACACCACAGGTTCCCGTCCCACATAGAGAACATCGTGTCGACGGCGGAATCGTGGACGTAAGTCCCTGAAAGACCCAAAATCTTTTGCCGATCACGACCGCCCGGCCGGCGTACTTCAGCCCCTGGCCAGCCTCTGGTCGGCCTCCCGGCGCACCACCGTGCCCACCCCGCGCACCGCCGTGCCCCACAACGCGGACCGCCGATCCCGCGCGAACCGCGGACCGCCGATCCCACCGGACCGCCGATCGCCTCGAACCGCCGGTCCCACGAACCGGACTTTCGGGGAAAACGGGGCTACGGACGCCCGTCGTATGCCCAGAAACCCCGAAAGTCCGGTTCGGCTGGGCGGGGCGGTTCGGTTGGGCGGGGCCGGGCGGTGGCTTGGGGCCGCGGTCAGCGGGCGGTGCCCGTGGCGGCCTGGAAGACCGTGCCGGTGCCGGTCAGCGTCGACGCCCGGCCCGGCCGGCACGAAGACCGCCTCACCGGCGTGCAGGTCGACCACCTCGCCGCCGGGCTGCTCGGCACGGACCACGCCGGTCAGGCAGAACAGGATTCGAGGGCCGGCCGCCGGCGAGTTCGACCGGGTCGCCGGAGCCGATCGCCCTGGTCAGTGCGAACTCGCGGACCGGCGGCTCCCAGACCCGCAGCCCCGGCAGCCGGCTCGCGGTAGGACAGCGGGCGTACCGGGCCGGGTTCGAACCGGAGCAGCCGCAGCAACTCGCCGCTGTCCACGTGCTTGGGCGTCAGGCCGCCGCGCACCACGTTGTCCGAGCTGGCCAGCAGCTCGATGCCGGTGCCGCGCAGGTACGCGTGCGGCATGCCGGCGGAGACGAAGACCGCCTCGCCGGCCGGGATCCGGAACTGGTTGAGCAGCAGCGCGACCAGCACGCCGAGATCGCCCGGGTACTGCGCGGCCAGGCGCCTCGACCAGCGTCGTACGGCTCGCCGGAGAGCTGCCGGCTCGCCGCCCGGACCTGCTCGACCAGCGCGGCCCGGTCGGCCTCGCCGAGCCCGAGCAGCGCTGGTCAGCGTGGCCCGGAGCCCGTCGGCATCGGGCCGCGCGCGGAGCTCGGCGAGGTGCCGGGCCAGCAGCGGGGCGTCCAGCCGCCGAGCACGGCCAGGGTCTCGGCCGGATCCCGGAAACCGCAGAGCGCCTCGAAATCGCGTGACCGCGTAGAGCAGTTCCGGCTTGTGGTTCGGGTCGACGTAGTTCCGCTTCGGGTCGTCCAGCGGGATGCCGGCCGCGTTCTCGGCGGCGAACCCGGCCCTGGCCTGGGCCGCGTCCGGGTGCGCCTGGATGCTGCAGCGGCCGCTCGGCGGCGAGCAGCTTGAGCAGGAACGGCAGCTGCGGTCCGTACTCGGCCAGCGATCTCCGGCCCGAGCTCGGCCGCCGGGTCCGCCTCGACCACCTCGATCAGGGTGCACGCCCGGCCGTCGCGGACCAGCCGGGACGGAGCGCCCGGGTGGGCGCCCATCCACAGCTCCGCCTCCGGCTCGGCGGTCGGCCCCGGGCGGCCCTGCACGGCGGCGATCGCCGTGCGGGAGCCCCAGGCGTAACCCCTGATCGGGTTGTCGAGCCGGTCCATGCTCAGCCCGCGTCGCCAGCGATCGACGTGGCCGTCCGCGCTGCTCCCGGCCCGATCGATGTCGGGTTCGAGGTAGATCACCCTGGCGATCGGCACCGCCGCGCGGATCCGCTGTCTCGGCGGCGTCGATGCTGCGGGCCACGTCGGCCGCGGACTCGTCTCCCGGCACCGCGATCTTCGCGGCGACCAGCAGCTCGTCCGGCCCGAGGTGCAGGGTCTTCATGTGGATGATCCGATCCACGCTCGGCGCGGCACCGTCGCGCTCAGCAGCGCCGCCTCGATCTTGCGGACGTCCTCCGCGGTGGCACTCTCGCCCAGCAGCAGGCTCTTGGTCTCGATCGCCAGGATGACCGCGATCGCCACCAGCAGGAGGCCGATCGCGATCGTGCCGAGCGCCGTCCCACATGCCGTCGCCGGTGATCAGGGTCAGCGCCGACGCCGATCAGGGCGAGCACCAGACCGACCAGCGCGCCGAAGTCCTCCAGCAGCACCACCGGCAGCTCCGGCGCCTTGGCCCGGCGGACGAAGTCCACCCAGCTGGTGTTGCCCCGCACCTGGTTCGACTCGTGGATCGCGGTCCGGAACGAGTACGACTCCAGCCCGATCGCGACCAGCAGCACGGCCACCGGCACCCAGTGCCAGGCCGTGATCGGCTCCGGGTGTTCGAGCTTGTGGTAGCCCTCGTACAGCGCGAACAGGCCACCGACGCTGAACAGCACGATCGAGACGATGAACGCGTAGATGTACCGCTCGCGGCCGAAGCCGAACGGGTGCTCCGGGGTGGCGTCACGCCGGGCCCGCTTGCCGCCGAGCAGCAGCAACGCCTGGTTGCCGGAGTCGGCCAGCGAGTGGATCGACTCGGCGAGCATCGAGGAGGACGGACGTCAGGAGCCAGGCGATGAACTTGGTCACCGCGATCCCGAGGTTGGCCGCCAGCGCCGCGACGATCGCCTTGGTGCCGCCCGAGGCGCTCATGCAGCCAGCTGCCCATCGGCTGGTCATGGTGCGATCCGCTCCTTGAGGTCGGTGACGGCGGGGACGGCGATCGGGTCGATGCCGTGCAGTAGCGCGAGGTAGACGGAGGCGAAGTCGGGCACGGCGACCAGCGAGGCCAGCCGCTCCAGCTCGCAGCCGCCACCGGCGGTCAACACGCTGACGCCCACGCCGCGGGCGGCCGCCAGGTCCGCGACGGCCTCGGCCCGACGGGCGGCCACCGGGGACTCGCTGTCGTCCCGGAGCAGCACGAGCCGCAGCCGGGTGCCGCGCTCCTCCTCCAGCCGGTCGGCGAAGAAGTCGTCGCTGCCGCCGGCCATCGAGCCGTACGGGCCGTCCAGCAGCCCGACCCGGCCACGGCCGGCCTCGACCAGCGCACCGGCCACGGCGGGGTACCGCGCGTTCGCGGCGAGCGAGTCGGCGAACCGGCTCGCGGCCACCGACGAGAGCCGGTTCGTGCCCCAGACCACCGGGATCGTGCCGGCCAGCTCGACCGCCAGCGACTTGCCCTGGTTGGTGAACACCTCGGCGCCCGGCCGGCAGCGTTCGGCGTCCAGGTCGAGGCGGGCCGCGGTCTCGGCGAAGTCCGCCTCGGTGACGTTGGCCAGGCCGAGCGCCCGGCCGGCGAGCAGCACCGGCACGGTCAGCGCCCAGAAGCTCACCCGGGCCGGCCGGCGCACCGGTACCGGCACGAAGATCGCCCTGGCCCGCTCGGCCATCGACTGCAGCGGCGAGTCGGGAGCGCCCACGGCGACCAGCCGGGCACCACGGTGCATGGCGGCCTCGGCGGCGGCCAGCGCCTCGGGGCCCTTGCCGGACGCGGAGACCGCGATCACCACGTCGGCGGCGCCCACCCAGCCCGGGATGATGGCGCTGCGGTGGGACAGGACCGGCACCGGACAGCCGGCGCCGGCCACGGCCGCGAGCACGTCGCCGGTCCGGGCGGCGGTGCCGACGCCGGCCACGACCAGCGCCCGCGGGCGGCCGTCCTCGGCCAGCGTGTGCAGGCCCGCCTCGGCCGCGAGCGCGGCGGCCTCGCGGACCTGGGCACCCGCGCCGGCCACGGCACGCAGCATGCGCGGCCGGATCGGCGTCGCCGAGAACCGTCTGGTCATCGAGGCGCGACTCGTCGATATCCGCGGTCATGAGTCCACCTCGCTCCGCTCGGAAGCCCCATGACCGGGGCAGCTGTGCTTATTGGTTCGCTCGCTACGCTCGCGCACGCTCATCCCTCGTTCCGCTCACGGACCGCCGGAGGCGGACACAGCGTGGGTCTGTCAGGCAGTGGTGGTGCCCTCGCCGCGGCGGCGAGCCTCGTCGAGCAGCAGGACCGGGATGCCGTCCCGGACCGGGTAGGCCCGGTCACAGGACGTGCAGAGCAGCTCGTTGGTGGCCTCGTCGCAGCGTGAGCGGCGCGTGCGCCTCACACGGGCAGGCGAGGATTTCCAGCAGCGTCGAGTCGAGGTGTCATCGCATGCTCCAGGTCTGGTCGAGAGGCGGGGCTGCTCGGCGGGATGAGAGAAGCAGGGTAGATCAGGTGCGGACGAGGCCGAGGACCTCGTCCCGCAGCGCCGCCATCCGGTCGGTGTCGGCCGCTTCGACGTTGAGCCGGAGCAGCGGTTCGGTGTTGGAGGCGCGGAGGTTGAACCAGCTCGCGTCGGGGAGGCTGACCGTGAGCCCGTCCAGGTGGTCGATCTCGACCCCGTCCCGGGCGCCGAAGGTCTTCTCCACGAGCGTCATCCGGCCGGCCTGGTCGTCGACGGTGGAGTTGATCTCGCCCGAGGCGACGTAGCGCTCGTAGGCCGAGCCCAGCACGGACAGCGGGGTCTGCGTCTCGCCGAGCGCGGCCAGCACGTGCATCGCCGCGAGCATGCCGGTGTCGGCGTTCCAGAAGGTCCGGAAGTAGTAGTGGGCCGAGTGCTCGCCGCCGAACACCGCGCCGGTGCTGGCCATCTCGGCCTTGATGAACGAGTGCCCGACCCGGGTGCGGATCGGGGTGCCGCCGTGCTCGGCGACGATCTCCGGCACCGCGCGCGAGGTGATCAGGTTGTGGATGATCGCCGAGCCGGGCTGCTTGGCCAGCTCGCGGACCGCGACCAGCGCCGTGATCGCGGACGGGGAGACCGCGTCGCCGTTCTCGTCCACCACGAAGCAGCGGTCGGCGTCGCCGTCGAAGGCGAGGCCGATGTCGGCGCCGTGCTCGCGCACCGCGGCCTGCAGGTCCACCAGGTTGGCGGGGTCGAGCGGGTTCGCCTCGTGGTTCGGGAAGTTGCCGTCCAGCTCGAAGTAGAGCGGCACGATCTCGAGCGGCAGCCCGGACCAGCACCGCCGGCACCGTGTGGCCGCCCATCCCGTTGCCGGCGTCGACCACCACCTTGAGCTGCCGGCTACCGGACAGGTCGACCAGCTTGCGCAGGTAGACGCCGTACTCGCTGAGCAGGTCGGCGCTGCTCACCTCCCGGTCCGGCCCTCGGCAGCGGGGACCGCGCCCGTGGCCAGCAGGTCCTCGGCCATCCGGCGGATGTCGGCCAGGCCGGAGTCCTGCCCGATCGGGGTGGCGCCGGCGCGGCAGAGCTTGATGCCGTTGTACTTGGCCGGGTTGTGGCTGGCCGTGAACATCGCGCCGGGCAGGCCGAGCGAACCGGAGGCGAAGTAGAGCAGGTCGGTCGAGCCGAGCCCGGCCTCCACCACGTCCACGCCCTGGCTGATGACGCCCTCGGCGAACGAGCGCGCCAGCGGCACCGACGACTCGCGCATGTCGTGCGCGGTGACGACCTTGGTGGCGCCCTCGGCGGCCACCAACCGGGCGAAGGCGACTCCCAGCGCCCGCACGACCGAGGAGTCCAGCTCGTCCGGGACCACGCCCCGGATGTCGTATGCCTTCACGATGCTCGACAGGTCTGGCACGGCGTGCTCGACTCCTCGCAGGCGGGGGGACATGGTCGGTCCGAGCGTACCGGTCGGTCTCGACCGTGCCGGAGGCCCGGCAGGTCGTTCACCGGCCGTTCTCGGCAGGTCACCGAGCGGGTCGTCGCGCGCCGGAGGCGACGCGGGCGTCAGACGCTCCGACAACGCCGCCGGTCATCGGCTGGGGCCGCCCGCCGGATGCCAGGCGGCGTCCGGCAAGACGGAGGTTCGCCCGGATACCGGTGTCGTATCCGGACGGGCCGACAACGCCGCCGGCCGTCGGCTGGGGCCGGCGGGGTCAGCCGGGTGAGGGCAGGACGCGTAGATGCCCGCGGCGGCCGACCTGACCGCCGTCCGGCGGCCCGTCGTCGCGGAGACCGGGCGGGCCGCCTCCCGAACGGCGTCCGCGAGGGCCTCCAGGTCGTCGCTGCTGGGCGCCGGCTCGGAGTAGTCCCCGTCGTGGCGGACGAGATCCCAGCCCTTGGGCGCGGTGAGCCGCAGCGCGTGCGCCTCGCACAGGTCGTAGGTGTGCGGTTCGGCCTAGATCGCGAGCGGCCCGACCACCGCTGTGGAGTCCTTGTAGACATACGTGAGGGTGGCCACCGCAGGCTGCGGACAGCCGTTCCTCGAGCAGCGCCGATTCGACCTCACGCGCGCACGGTATCCGGCCGCGCATCTCCGCCGCCAGCGACTCGGCCGTGATCGGGCCTCGTGTCGCGGAAGTTGGCAGTTTTCGGGGCCACAGCGGGGCTCTGGGCGGCGCGCCGCCCGGCCGAGCGAGCCGTGTCGTCCTACCGGCGTGCCGGTCGCTACGCTCGGCCGGTGACCACCGAGCCGCACACCCGCCGTCCGGGCGGTCCCCACCGGGATCGCCGTGGCCGCGGCATGCGCGGCCGGCTGGTGCCCGCCACTGTGCCGCTCTCCCGCAGCCGCTCGCAGATCTTCGACGACATGGTGCTGGACGCCGTCGAGCACCTCGAGGGTCGCTGGGCCACCCAGCTGCGCGGGGTCGAGTTCGCGGTCGAGGACGTGCCGCCGGAACTGCCGTCGTACGACTCGGACGTGCTGGAGGACGGCAGCGTCCCGCTGGCCCGGCTGCTTCCCGGCCGCGACACCGGCAAGGGGCGTGGCGCGCCACCCCGGATCGTGGTCTACCGACGGCCGCTGGAGGCCAGGGCGATGGACCGCGAGGATCTCGCCGACCTGGTCCACGACGTGATCGTGGAGCAGGTCGCGAACCTGCTCGGGGTGGATCCGGACGAGGTCGACCCCGAGGACGAATGACCCGGTAGCTCGGATTTCCTCCCGATGCGCACCCCAGCCAAACGGACACTCTCCGTTATCTACTCGACATACCGGCGCGTAGCTCTTGCGCGGTTCCTCGGGACGTGGCTGCATAAGGCCTGCATAGCGCGTTGCGATGATCGTGCAGACAGTCACATCGCCCGCAGCAGGCCAACACGGAGAGTTGCCTCGGTGTAACGGCCCGCCGCTGACGGTGACGACTGTGGGGGCTGGATCGAGTGCGACGAGGGACAGCACGTGGACGGTGCACAGGGGGAGAACGAACCGACACGTTCGGCTACCGGGAGCGGGCGGAAGCGACCAAAACCGACGCGCGGGGCACTGCGCCGGTTCGGTCAGCCGGGGGATGCCGGCTCGGCCACCGACCGGCTCGCCGCCCGGCGGCAACGGCCTTCGCCACGCCCGCAAACCCGACTCGCCCGGCTCTCCCAAACCGTCGCCTCCCCCGGTGGCCGCCTGCCGTGCCGAGCGGCGGCCCCGGCCGGCGCCTGCGTGGCCGACGGCCGCCGGCCGTCCGGGATCCTTGCCGAACCTCGCCGAGCGACCGCGTCGGACCGGCGACACCCGTTTCGCCGGAGCCGCCGAAGCTGCCTTCGACGCAAGCCGGGCCGCGTGCGCTGGATCGGTCCGGCCGCCGAGGCCGAACGAGGACCGCCGTTACCCCGTCGTCCGCGTCCGAAGCCGAATCGGCCGGTCCTGGTACCGGACGGCGAACCGGCCCCCGAGAGCGGCGGCGCGGAGACGGACCAGACCTCAGCCGCGGAACAGCCCGCGTGGCGGCTTGTCTCGGTACCCGCGGCTGAGACCGAGGTGAGGGGGACAGAGAAGACCGCCATCGCGGACGACGGACCGCCGGCGCCGAGGAGACCGATGAGCCGGTAGGCGAAGCACCAGCCCCGCCGCGCGCCGACGAGGACGTGACCCTCGACGAGCTCTTCGGGGCCCCGACCGAGCCGGTGGAACCGGCACCGGCGGCCACCTCGGCCACCTTGGCGGCCGACGCGCCGGCCGCGCCCGCCGCCCGGCCCCCGCCGCGCCCAGTCGTACGGCCTCCCTACTGGCCGCCGGGTTCGGCTTTCTGGCCGCGTTCGCACTGATCGGGTGGGGTCTACGCGGGACGGCCTCGGCACCCCCGCCCACCGACGTGGAAAGCGAACGGGCCGCGCGGGCGTTCGCGCTGGCCCGGCTGGGCGTGACGAACCTGACCGACAGCTGGCCGGCCGACACCGCCGCCGCCTTGCAGATCGCCACCTACTCGCTCTGGCGCGGGCTGATCGGTCCGACGTCCGCACTGGTCCAGGCCAGGGAGACGATGCTGGTCGCGAGCGTCATCTCGGCGTTGCTGGTCTGGGCGCTGGTACGCCGGCTGGGCCTGTCGACCCCGGCGGCCATCGCGGCGGCGTTCCTGACCGCGCTCACGCCCTGGGCACTCGACGCGCATCGGCTGGTCGAGCCGGCGAACCTCGCGGTTCCGTGGCTGCTCGCCGGCTTCCTGCTCAGCACGCCGAAGACGCGCCGGCGGCTGGTCGCGGGGCCGGCCGCACTCTGCCTGGCGATCGCGGTCGTCACCTCGCCGCTGGTCGGCGTGGTGCTGCTCGCCGGGCTGGCCGCCTCCTACGCGATCGGCGACGTGGGCGAACGCTGGTCTACCTCGCGCCGGATCGCGTGGTGTCAGCGCTGGCCGTCGCGGCCGTACTGCTGCTGGCCGCGCTCGCCGGGGCGTTCGGCGACCGGCTGGCGCTGGCCGAGACCGTGGCGCTTCCGGATCCGGGGCCGGTGGACTCGTCGCTGGCCATCGCGGCGGTCGTCGCCTCGCTGGCCGCGCTGCGGGTCCGCTGGCTCCAGCCGTTCGCCCTGGTCTTCATCGTGCTGGCCACTCGGCGGCTGCGCTGCCCGACCCGGTCCGCACCCCAGCGCTGCTACTCGCGGTGCCGGCCGGCGCGGTGCTGCTGGCCGCGCTGGCCGAATCGGCCATGCAGTGGCTCGCCGGTGCCTGGCGGTTCGGCACGATGCCGCGCCGGCTGGCCGCCGTCGGCATCGCGGTGGTCGTGCTGGTCGCCGGCGGGGTGGCCGCAGTGGCGGCACCGGACTCCTGCCCGCTCGGCCGGGACCGACGGCGGCGTGGCGGCGCGGCGGTGGATCGAGAACAACCTCGGCGACGAGGCGGTCCTGGTGGCCGACGACGTGGTCTGGCCCGAGCTGGTGGACGCCGGCATCCCGACGGACCGGCTCGTCTCCTACTCCGGCCTCGGCGACACCGAGCGGGCCTCGACCCAGCTGGTGCAGGCGGCGCTGGACGGCAAGGCCGGCGCGCCACAGGTCTTCGTGATCGGCCGGCGCACCGCCGGGATGGCCGGCTCCGTGGTCCAACTGGCCCGGACCGCGGACCAACGCTCGGTCCCGCTGGCTCGGATGGGGCCGGGCCGGCGTACCGAGATCCGCCAGGTGTTTCCCGACCCCGCCGGCGCCCAGCGCGTGGCCAGCCGGGAGACCGTCACTCGCCGGGCGATCAGCGTCGAGTTGGCCCAAAACCCCGGCCTCGTGCTGGCCGGCGAGGCACGCGCCGTGCTCGCCGCCGGGCAGGTCGACCCGAGGCTGCTCTCCGTCCTCGCCTCGCTCGCCGCCCGGCAGCGGATCGGCGTCGCGTCGTTCCCCGCGGCCTCCGGCGAACTGGGCGTCGGCACGCCGGACACCGCACCGCTGCGCCGGCGGGTGCTGATCACCTCCGTGGACGGCGTCCCGATCGCCGCCTCGGCCGCGTCGACCCGGCTGCTCCAGCGCTGGCTCGCCGCTCAACTCCCGCCCTACCGCCCGGCCTCGGTGGTCATCGAGGCCGGTCAGGGGCTCAACCTCAGGTATCTCGCGCCCAGCCCGACCGGGCTGCTCGCCCGCTGACCCGTCCCGGAGGCTCTGCATGTCATCCACCACTACGCACGCGCCGGTTCGCCGCCTGTTCGGGGCGGTCACCGCTGTACTGCTGGCCGCGGCGGGGCTCCTCGCCGCCGGCTTACCGAGCCCGGCGCAGGCCGCGACCGGGAGCTACATCCGGCTGGCCCACCTGTCTCCGGACACCCCGAACGTCGACGTCTACCTCACCTCGTTCTCCCGCCCGGACTGGAGCGTGATCCTGCGCGGAGTCGGCTACGGTGCCGTCTCGCCGTACCAGCGGATCAAACCGGCCAGTACACCGTGAGCATGCGCGGCGCCGGGGCGGCCGCCAGTTCACCGGCGGTGATCTCGACGAACGTCCAGGTCGACCCCGGTACCGCCCGCACCGTGGCCGGCGTCGGCAAGTACGCGAGCCTCGGCCTGACGGTGCTCAACGACGACCTCACGATGCCGCCGGCCGGCCAGGCCCGGGTGCGGATCATCCAGGCGTGGCCCGGGTCCCGTCGCTCGACGTGCGCGCGATGGACGGCCCGACGATCGCCACCGCCGCCGCGTTCGCCAGCACCACGCCGTACACGGCCGTGCCGTCCGGGAACTGGCAGCTCGAGCTCGGCCCCAGCGGCGGTGAGCTGGCCACCAAGTCCGACGTGGACCTCGCGGCCGGCGGCGTCTACTCGGTGATCGTGCTGGACGGCGCCAACAACGCGCTGAAGGTGCTGAACCAGGTCGACTCCAGGGCGCACAGATCGTGCCGGCCGGCGCGGTCGACGCCGGTTTCGGCGGCACCCGGCCCGCTTCCAGCAACTGGGCGAGCCTGGCGCTCGGCCTCGGCGCCGGCCTCACCCTGGTGGCGTTCGCGAGTGGACTGGTGTGGCGCCGACGCGGTGCCCGGCGGCTGGCGGTGCAGCGCTGAGCGGGCCATCCAGAGCACGCCGCTACGGTCGCCACCGGGCTGTGCGCCGGACGCACCGCCGGGCCGCGAACCAGGAAGCAAGGTGCGGGTCGTGGCTGGCGGTCGGTCGTGGCCGTGGCCGCAGCGCTGGTCACGGTCGCGGCGACCACCGCGGTCGCGCTCGCGCCGCCGGTACAGGGATGGGTGAACGAGGCGCTCGACGGCGCCCCGGCATCGGCTCCGAGCGCTCCGGCGACGCGGGCGGTTCCGCTCGTTCCGGCGAGTCCGCCCCTGCGAGCCGCGCTGGCGCCGGACGCGGCGCTCCGGGTCGAGGTACCGGCCATCGGCGTGAAGTCCGCACTGGACGAGCTCGTGCTCGACCCGGCGGGAGTGCTGCGACCACCGGCCACGGCGGCTCGGGCGGGCTGGTACGCGAAGGGCACGGTGCCCGGACAGCCCGGCCCGGCCGTGATCGCCGGTCACGTCGACTCGCGGTCCGGCCCTGGCGTGTTCTTCAAGCTACGGCTGCTGAAGCCGGGCGCGCTGGTCGTGGTGGCGCTGAGCGGCGGGACGTCGGTGCGATTCCGGGTGACCGCGGTGCGGACGTACCCGAAGGACGAGTTCCCGACCCTGGAGGTCTACGGCCCGACACCCGGGCCGGAGCTGCGGCTGATCACCTGCGGCGGCGACTTCGACCGGCGCGCGGCGTCCTATCTGGACAACGTGGTCGCCTTCGCGGTGCCGGCCTGACCGTCTCGGTGCACTGCCCCCGCGCACGAGGTGCGGACACGGCGAGGGCCGGGCGACATCAGCTCGCCCGGCCCCCGCTGTACTGCTGCCCTGCTTTGCGGCGTTAAACCGCGCGGCGCTTCAGCTTGCGTCGTTCACGCTCGCTCAGGCCGCCCCAGATGCCGAACCGCTCGTCGTGCGCCAACGCGTACTCCAAGCACTCGGACCGCACCTCACAACCCGTACAGATGCGCTTCGCTTCACGAGTCGATCCCCCCCTTCTCCGGAAAGAAGGCTTCCGGATCGGTCTGTGCGCACAGGCCACGCTCTTGCCACTCCGGAGCGTCACCGGAAAGCAGATCGGCCACTACGTTCACTGACACGATGCCCCCTCGCCTCAGCATGGGCGTTGCCGCCCACGCTCGTACCCCCCGCCTTGGAAGGCTGTCGAACAATCCCCAAGAGAATTACACGCGTGTAATGCGTGCCAAGTCAAGCGCAGATCTGGTAGTGAACCGAATTGGTCCGGTGCCCGACCGAGCCGTATCCACTGGGCTATACCAGCGATAACGCCTGCCGGCCCGGTTCAGGCCACGCGCCATCGCGGGCCCTCGAACGGGTCTCCGGTCAGATCGTGGCCGTCCCAGCGAACTCCATCGCCGGTACCCGGACTCCAGACGATCCAAACTCGACCGGCGTACCCCTTTGCCCCTCGGTCCACCATTTGCCGCGTCAACGATGTCATCGGCACCCCGGAGAAGAACCTTTACCTTCCCGACATACCGGACCCCGACTCCGATACGGACAGTTACCAACCGCCACGGGACAGGGCACTCATGCCGGGCAGTGACCGGTGTTCGCGGTTGGCTCGCGCGACCGCGCGATGCGGGCCCAACGGCGACAGCCCGACGCGATCGGCTGAGGCCCGACGCGATTCCGCGCGACGCCGGCCCAACCCCGAGCAACCTCCGCGCGACGCCGGCTCAACCCCGAACAACCTCCGAGCCACGCGCACCCAACGGAGCAACCCGACCGCGCCGGGCTTAAGCCCAGCACTGGCTGGCGCGACCCCGAACAGGCGCCTGCGCCAGCCAGCGGGGCGCACCGCCAGCTCAGATCAGCGGAAGGGCCGGCCGGTCCGGTACGGATCCGTAGGTCGTGCCGCGTTGTCGGGGGCGCCGACCGGCCGTCGCGGCCAACTCGCGAAGCTGTGCGACGGTGCGCGCGGAGCCGTGTTCGGAGCCGGCCATCCGGCTGATGGTCTCCTCCATGAGCGTGCCGCCCAGGTCGTTCGCGCCGCCCTGGAGGATCTGGACGGTGCCGGCGTCGCCGAGCTTCACCCAGGAACATTGGATGTTGTCGATCCGGCCGTGCAGTAGCAGCCGGGCCATGGCGTGCACCACCCGGTTCTCCCGGACGGTCGGCCCGGGGCGGGCGACGCCGGCGAGGTAGAGCGGCGCGTTGTGGTGCACGAACGGCAGCGGCACGAACTCGGTGAAACCGCCGGTGGCGTCCTGGATCCGAGCCAACGTGCGGAAGTGACCGAGCCAGTGTCCGGAGTGGTCCACGTGGCCGTACATCATCGTCGAGCTGGACCGGATGCCCAGTTCGTGTGCGGTGCTGACGACCTCTTCCCAGAGGGCGGACGGCAGCTTGCCCTTGGTGAGGATCCAGCGAACGTCGTCGTCGAGGATCTCCGCGGCCGTGCCCGGGATCGTGTCGAGGCCAGCCTCGCCGACCATGACCAGCCACTCCTTGATGGACATGCCGGCCTTGGTCGCCGCCGTGACCACCTCCATCGGGCTGAACGCGTGCACGTGGATCTCGGGCACCCGCGTCTTGACCGCGCGAACGATGTCGGCGTACGCGGTGCCGGAGAGGTCAGGGTCGATGCCGCCCTGCATGCACACCTCGGTGGCACCGGCGGCCCAGGCCTCGGCCGCCCGCTCGGCCACCTCGTCCAGAGACAGGGTGAACGCGTCGGCGTCCGTGCGGCGCTGGGCGAAGGCACAGAACCGGCAGCCCACGTAGCAGACGTTGGTGAAGTTGATGTTCCGGTTGACCACGTAGGTCACGTCGTCGCCGACGGTGTCCCGGCGCAGGTCATCCGCCAGCCGGGCCAGCTCGTCCAGCGCTTCGCCGTCGGCCGCGAAGAGCGCGAGCGCCGCGTCGGTGTGCTTCTCCAGGAGCAGCGCGGCCGGATCGTCAGCGGCGAGCGCGAGCGCCGCGGCCAGTTCGGTCCGGTTCACCGCGGACGTCCGGACCTTGTGGGGGTCGGCCGCCGAGCCGGTGTCACCGTCCGCGCCGAACTCACCGGCCTGGTCCCGGACCTCGTCCCAGTCGCCGTAGACGGAGTCGAAATCGCCGCGCCGGTCGTCGGCGCGGCCAACGGTGTCGATGCTGGCCTGCAGGTCGGTGCGGCCGCTGTGGACCAGTCCGCCGTCCGGCTCCTGCCAGCGCCGGGGCTCGGGCCGGGCCGCCGCGTTCGCCAGACCGGTCTCGGGATCCGCGAGGGCGTTGACGTGTGCGGCCAGCCGGTGATCGATCCACGGCTCGCCGGCCAGCACGTACGGCGGGTAGGCGGTGAGGCGTTCCCGCAGCTCGAAGCCAGCGGTGGCGCTGTGCGCGGCCAGCGCCTCGATCGCCGGCCAGGGGCGCTCCGGGCTGACGTGGTCCAGGGTGACCGGCGAGACGCCGCCCCAGTCGTCGATGCCGGCGCGCAGCAGCAGCGCGTACTCGTCACCGATCAGGTTCGGCGGCGCCTGGATCCGCATCTTGGGCCCGAGCACGAGACGGGCGACCGCCACGGTCGCGGCCAGATCGTCCAGCTCCGCGTCCGGCATACCGCGCATGGCGGTGTCCGGCTTCGCGCGGAAGTTCTGGACGATGACCTCCTGGATGTGCCCGTACCGGCGGGCGAGCGGAACGGATCGCGAACAGCGACTCGGCGCGCTCGGTCAGGTTCTCGCCGATGCCGATCAGGATGCCGGTGGTGAACGGAACGCCCACCCGGCCGGCGTCCTCCAGCACGCGCAGCCGGACCGCCGGCTCCTTGTCGGGCGAGCCGTAGTGCGGGCCGCCGGGCTCGGACCAGAGGCGGGTGGCCGTGGTCTCCAGCATCATTCCCATGCTGGCCGCGACCGGCTTGAGCCGCTGCAGGTCGGTCCAGCTCAGCACGCCCGGGTTCAGGTGCGGCAGCAGCCCGGTCTCCTCCAGGACGGCGATCGCGCAGGCCCGGACGTACTCCAGGGTGGTGCCGTAGCCGCGCGCCTCCAGCCACTCGCGGGCCGGCGCCCAGCGCTCCTCCGGCCGGTCGCCGAGGGTGAAGAGAGCCTCCTTGCAACCCTGGGCCGCGCCCTGCCGCGCGATCTCGACCACCTCGTCGCGCTCCAGAAAGAGCGAGTCGAGCTTGTGCGGCACGGTCGCGAACGTGCAGTAATGGCAGCGGTCGCGGCAGAGTCGGGTGAGCGGGATGAAGACGTTGCTCGAGTACGTGACGACGCCGGGCCGGCCCGCGGCGAGCAGGCCGGCGTCGCGGACCCGGGCCGCGCTGGCCAACAGATCGTCGAGGCTGTCACCGCGGGCGCGCAGCAACACCGCGGCCTCGGTGACGTCGAGCACCGCACCGTCGCGCGCGCGGCGCAACGCTCGGCGCAGTGCGCTGTCCTGCCCTGCGGGTGGGGTCGCTGACGGCATGAGAAGCAGCCTACGTCTGCCCTCCGACAGCCCCTCGCGCACCGTCGTGGGCGACGCTCTCCGCCGAGCCGACCCTCAGCCCTTCGCTGATGTTCGTCATTCGAGACCCCAGCGTTTCTCTCGTTCAGTCGAGCCGCGCCGGCCGGAACGGGAAGCCGGCGTCACAGCTGCCCACAGCTCCACCAGGGAGCTGTGGGCAGCCGCGCTCAGAACGTCTGGCGCGCGGTGATGAACCGATCCGCGTTGCCCCAGGTGTTGCCGAGCGACACGTACGGCGCGATCGACGGGCCACCGGTGCCGGATCGGTTGAGCCACACCAGGACCCCGTCGCCGGCGTGCCGGCCGAGGATGTCGACCTTGCCGTCGCCGTCGTAGTCGGCCAGCCACTGGTCGCTGACCGACTTCCAACCGTCGGTCAGCATGAAGCTGGTCCCCTTGGACGGCTTTCCGACGGTGCTGGTGTTGGGGTGGAACCACAACTGGTCGGTGCTGACGTTCCAGCCGACGATGTCGACCTTGCCGTCGGCGTTGAAGTCGCCCAGCAACGTCCGCGGCAGGGTGTCGAAGCGGTCGCCGATGACGACGTACGGTGCGAACGACGGCTTGCCGACCGTGCTGGTGTTCAGGCGGACGAACATCTTGTCGGCGGACCGGCCCAGCACATCGGCCTTTCCGTCGCCGTCCCAGTCGGCCAGCGTCGGGTCCGTGACCGTCCGGAAACCGTCGGACAGCTTCACGCTCGGGCCGCGGGACGGGGCGCCGACGGTGCTCGTGTTCGGGGTGAACCACAGCTGGTCGCCACTGAGATCGAACCAGAGGATGTCCTGCTTGCCGTCGCGGTCGACGTCGGCGAGCGAGAACTTCCTGGTAGCGTTCCAACCTGTTCCGAGCGAGACGTACGGCGCATAGGTAGGCGTCCCGCCGGTGCTGGTGTTACGCCACACCAGCAGGTGGTCGCCGAGCCACCCGACGATGTCCGGCCTGCCGTCGCTGTCGTAGTCCGCCAGCCGCTGCTCACTGACGCTCTTCCAGTCTTTCCCGAGACCCAAGGCCATGCCCCTGGACGGGTTGCCCACCGTGGAGGTGTTCGGCGTCCACCACAGCTGGTCGCCGGTGGCCTTGTCGATGATGAGCAGATCAGCCTTGCCATCGACGTCGAAGTCGGACGGCGGCAGTTCTCTGGTGTTCTGCTCGATCCAGCCCTTGATGTCATCGAGCCGCGTCGCGGTCGCGCCGTCGCGTGTCTCGGTCGACCCGAGGCAGCCGCGCTGCCACGACGTGTTGTTGATCGCGTACAGGCTCGGCTGGCCCCCGACGGTCTGGAACACCGGGCCGCCGGAGTCGCCCTTGCAGCTACTGGCGTCCGCCGTCGCAGCGGTGAGCGCGACCGTGGTCGGGCCGACCTCCCCGACGGCGAACGCCGCCACATGGGCGACGTCCGGCACCCATTCGGTCGCGGTCCGCCCGTAGCCCGCCGCCAGCAGCGTCGGTCCGCTCGGGCGGGTGCCAGCGATCGGGATCGTCGGCACGCCCGTGGCCGGGAAAGCCAGCCGAGCGAGCACGAGGTTGCGGTCGGTCCGCGGGACCAGGTTCACGATGTCGGCGACGTGGCCGTCGTCGGTGCTCAGGTTCGCCCGGCCGACCGTCGCGGTGGCCCGTACCTTCGGCGACCCGCTGGGCGCAGGCCCGTTCTCGGCGAAGCAGCTGCTCGACGTCACCACCCAGCGCGGAGCCACGAGCGCGCCCGAGCAAGCACGGTCGCCGAGGTCGATCTTCACCACGAACGGCGATGCGCTGCCGGCCGGGGCTCCGACGACCGCGCTGGCCGGCGACGCACCAGCCAAACCCACGGCGAGCGAGGTGGCGAGCAGTCCGGCCAATCCGGCCGTCCCCGTACGTAAACCTGTCACAGCCGTTCTCCTACTGTTTGCTCGGATCAAAACGTGATGCGGAGTTTCAGCAGCGTGGCGGCCGTTGCAGCGCCATGCGCGAGCCACGGCACATCTCCTCGCGTCGTCCGGCGAGCGTGGATTGCCCGCCAGCGAGGTTGGATGCACATGGACAGGCAGTGGACTAGCTGGTGAATATCAGTCAATGGCTGTTGATGGCAGGTCACGCATCAGGCGCGTGGGTCACCATACCCGGGCGTCGCAGGCGCCTGTCAATAGCAACCAGGAGACAGCGCCAGATTTCGTCGACTGCCTACCGATAATGAAGTGGCATCACCTATAACATCCACTCCGCAGTCAAGCGACGGTTAACTACAGAAAAAGCAAAGCCTTGACGCGCTTTGGGCGACATCTTCCCGGTTATGACCGGGAAGATGTCGCCCAAAGCGGGAGTGGTGCGGGGCTACTGCGGGGGCCAGTCCTGCTGGGCCCAGCCCTGCTGCTGCTCACGGGCGGCGCGCTGACGAGCCTCCTCGGCCTGTTGCCGGGCGTCCGTCGGCATCATCGTGGTGCGCTGCTCGTCGTCCGCATCGTCGGGGTGGGCGCGCGGCGCGGCGGCCGTCGCCGGCGCTGGCCAGCCGCCGGGCTGCTGCGCGGGCGGTGCGCTGACCTGCGGGTTCCACGGCTGCTGCGCGGGCGGCGCGGAAACCTGCGGGTTCCAGGCAGGCTGTGGGTCCGGTTGGCCGGAGGCCTGGTGACCACCGAAGTGCCCGCCCTGCGGCGGTCCGGCGGGCGGCGCGGAGACCTGGCCGCCGCCGAACGGCGCCCCGGCGGGTGGCGCGGAGACCTGGTGACCGCCGAACGGCGGGGCGGAGACCTGCGGCGCGCCCGGGTAACCCGCGCTCGGCTGCTGCGGGTAGCCGGCCGGCTGCTGGGCCTGCGGGTACGGCGGCTGGCCCGGCTGCGGCTGCGGCTGCGCACCCTGCGGCGGCATGCCCTGCGGGTACCCGGCCGGCTGTGGCTGCCCCTGCGGGCCGTAGCTCGGCTGCTGCCCGTACGCCGGCTGGCCGTAGCCAGGCTGGGCGTGACCCGCCTGCCCGAAGCCCTGCTGCTGGCCGTAGTTGCCCTGGCCGTACGCCGCCAGCCTGTCCGGCTTCGGCTCACCCCGCAGCAATGGCAGCGCGATCTTCACCACCACGAACATGACGATCGCGAGCAGCACCAGCGCGCCGATCCGTTCGAAGCCGTCCTCGACCGCGCTGCGCCACGTGTAGTAGACGGTCGTCGTGCCCTTGGAGTCGGTGTACGTGCTCTTGTAGAAGAACGCCCCGACGAACGTGATCAGCGCGAACAGCGCGCTGAACGCGTACTGACCGACCGCCAGCACGACGACCAGCTTGGCCGTGGCGAGCACCGGCTTGAAGTGCGTGACCAGCAGCACGGCGATGAGCGGCAGGATGATCGGCCACAGTCCGGCGAAGCTGAGGAAGTGCTGCCGCGAACGCTCGGCGAAGTCCGGCACGCTGTCGAACTCGTTGACCGCCTCGCGGGGGATCAGGAACTGCTCGAGGGAGATCAGTAGCCAGACCAGGTTCACCAGCAACAACGCCAGCGCAACCGGCAGCCGTAGCGGATTGGTCTGCTCGGTTGCCAGCTTCTCGTCGGTGGACGAGTCCATCGTCACAGCTCCCCCTCATGGATTCCGTACGCACGCGGTGCGACAACCCTGGCACATCACGACCAGCCGGGCTCGCACAGACGCGCCCCCGGGCGGAACCGCGACCGCGCGTAGGCAACGATGGAGCACATGCGAATCGTGGTACTCGCCGGGGGCGTCGGTGGAGCCCGGTTCCTGCAGGGTGTGCGGGAACTGGCGACTTCGGCGGCGGCGCCGCCCCAGACAACGGAGGGGGCGACCCAGCACGAGGTGACGGCCGTGGTGAACACCGCGGACGACGTCACCCTGCACGGCCTACGGATCTGCCCGGACCTGGACAGCGTCATGTACACCCTGGGCGGTGGCATCGACACCGAGCGGGGCTGGGGTCGCGCCGGCGAGACCTGGACCGTCAAGGAGGAACTGGCCGCCTACGGCGCCGACCCGACCTGGTTCGGGCTCGGCGACAAGGACACCGCCACCCACCTGGTCCGGACCCGGATGTTGGACGCCGGCTACCCGCTCTCCGCGGTCACCGAGGCGCTCTGCGCGCGCTGGCAGCCGGGCGTGCGGCTGCTGCCGATGACCGACGACCGGGTCGAGACCCACGTCGTGGTCACCGAGGGGCCCGAGGGCCGGCGCGCGATGCACTTCCAGGAGTGGTGGATCCGGCACCGCGCGGCGCTGGTGGCCGAGTCGTTCGTGCCGGTCGGCGCGGCCGATGCCAAGCCCGCCCCGGGGGTGGTCGAGGCGCTCGCGGTCGCCGATCTGGTGCTGATCGCGCCGAGCAACCCGGTGGTGAGCATCAGCACGATCCTCGCCGTCCCCGGGATCCGCGAGGCGGTGCGGACCGCGCCCGGCCCGGTGATCGGCTTCTCCCCGATCATCGGCGGCGCGCCGGTCCGTGGCATGGCCGAGAAGTGCCTGCCCACGGTGGGCGTCGAGGTGTCCGCGGCCGGCGTCGGCGCCTTCTACGGCGCCCGGGACGACGATGGCCTGCTGGACGGCTGGATGGTCGACACCGCGGACGCCGGTACCACGGTGCCCGGCGTCGAGGTCCACGCGATCCCGCTCTACATGACCGATCCCGGCGCCACCGCCACGATGGTGCGCACCGCCGCCGGTCTGGTCGGCGACGATGCCTGACCGGCCGACCGCGCCGCTGAGCGTGCTGCCGGTCACCGGCCTGGGCGAGATCGCGGCCGGCGACGACCTGGCCGGGCTGCTCGCCGGCGCGGCGCCGTGGCTCGCCGACGGTGACGTAGTGGTCGTGACCAGCAAGATCGTCAGCAAGGCCGAGGGCCGGCTGGTGCCCGTGCCGGCCGATCCCGCCGGCAGGGAGAAGGCGCGCGAGGCCGCGATCGAGGGCGAGACCGTGCGCGAGGTGGCTCGCCGCGGCCGGACCAGGATCGTCCAGACCCGGCACGGGCTGGTGCTGGCCTCGGCCGGCGTGGACACCTCGAACGTGCCCGGCGACACGCTCGCGCTGCTGCCCGTGGATCCGGACGGCTCGGCACGGGCGCTCCGGGCCGGCCTGCGCGAGCGGCTCGGCGTGGACGTCGCCGTGCTGGTCACCGACACGATGGGCCGGGCGTGGCGGAACGGGCTGGTGGACGTCGCGATCGGTGCCGCCGGGATGCCGCCGCTGCGGGACCACCGCGGCGAGCAGGACGGGTACGGCAACGAGCCTGGAGATGACCGTGGTCGCCGACGCCGACCAGGTCGCGTCCGCCGCGGAACTGGTCAAGGGCAAGATCGCCGGGGTCCCGGTGGCCGTGGTCCGCGGGCTGGCCGGCGTCGGCGGCGCGGACGGGGCCGGCGCCGCGGCGCTGGTCCGCCCGGCCGAGGAGGACATGTTCTCCCTGGGTACGGCCGAGGCGATCGCCGCGGGGCAGCGCTCGGCGGTCCAGGCGCGCCGGTCGGTCCGCACGTTCGCCGACCGGCCCGTCGACCCCGGGCTGATTCCCCGTGCGGTGGCGGCCGCACTGACCGCGCCGGCCCCGCACCACACCGTGCCGTGGCGGTTCGTGCACGTCGCCACGCCCACCGTGCGGCACACCCTGCTCGGCGCGATGCGCGACGCCTGGGTCTCCGACCTGCGTGCCGACGGCTTCACCGAGGACGCGATCTCGCGCCGGGTGCACCGCGGCGACCTGCTCTGGCGTGCACCGGAACTGGTCGTGCCGTGCCTGGTCAGGGACGGTGCGCACGGCTACCCCGACGCACGCAGGGCGGACGCGGAGCGCACCATGTTCGCGGTGGCGATGGGCGCCGGCGTGCAGAACTTCCTGGTCGCGCTGGCCGCCGAGGGCGTCGGTTCGTGCTGGATCTCCTCGACGATGTTCTGCGCCGACGTGGTCCGCGACGTGCTGGCGTTGCCTGAGGACTGGGATCCGATGGGTTCGGTCGCGATCGGGTACGCCGCCGAGGAGCCGCGCCCGCGCCCCGACCGTGCCCCCGGCGACCACCTGGTGACCCGGTGACGGAATTCAGCGGGTCGTTGCACGCCGACGCGGTGCGGCTGCTGACGGAGTGGGCCGCGCCGGATGCCGGCCAAGCTGACCTGCGCCAGGACTACCTGACGTTTCTCGCCGCCGAACCGGGCGGGATGTGGCGCGGGTGCCGCTCCGGCCACCTCACCGGCAGCGCCCTGGTCGTCGACCCCAGCCTCCGGCGGGTGCTGCTCACCCTGCATCCCAAGGTCGGCCGGTGGCTCCAGCTCGGCGGCCACTGCGAACCGGGCGACGCCACGATGGTCGCGGTGGCCATCCGGGAGGCCGTCGAGGAGGGCGGCATCGCGGGCGTGCGGATCGACCCGGAACCGCTGAACCTGGACATCCACCCGATCGAGTGCGTGCGCGGCGTCCCGAACCGGCATCTGGACGTGCAGTTCCTGGCGATCGCGCCGGCCGGTGCCGAGCCGGTGATCAGCGACGAGTCGCTCGACCTGCGCTGGTGGCCGATGGACGCACTCCCGCCGGGCAGCGACGAGGTCGGCATCGCGCAGCTGGTCCAGCGCGCCGCCGCCCGCCTCGGCTACGCGGTCCGCCCCTGATCGCCGTCGAGCTTTGCGCTTTGGGCGACATTTTCTCGGTTATAGCCGAGAAAATGTCGCCCAAAGCGCCGGTGGTGCGGGGGTGACGGCGCGGTCAGAAGCCGCGGTAGTCGCGGGCGGACATCCGGGGGCCGCGCCGCGGCGGCGACACCCCGGCGGCGATGACCAGCCGGACCGCCCGCTGCCGGTGCGGCTTGTACGGGCCGAGCACGGTGAGCATGCCGGGATCGTCCAGCCCCCGCCCGACCAGCGCCCAGCCCACCACGGTCGGCAGGTGGTAGTCGCCCACGCTCACGGCGTCCGGCGCGGCCAGCGAGCGCTGCACCACCTCGGCCGCGGTCCACGGTCCGACGCCGGGAACGAGCAGCAGCCGTCGTTGGGCGTCCTCGGGGGACATCGTGGCGGCCTGCTCCAGCCGGTCGGCGAGCAGCGCGGCGGCCCGGATCGCGCGTTGCCGGCCACCGTCGACGCCGGCCTTGTGCCACTCCCAGACCGGGATCGTGCGCCACTGTTCGGCGTACGGCGCGACCCGCATTCCGGTCGGCACCGGGCCGGGCGCCGGCGCGCCGTACCGCCGGACCAGCTCGCGCCAGGAGCGGCGGGCCTCGGCCCCGGTCACCTTCTGCTCCAGGATCGCCGGCACGAGCTGGTCGAGGATCAGCCCGGTCCTGGTCAGGCGTAAGCCCGGGAACCGCCGGAACGCATCGGCCACGACGTCGTGATGCGGAACGAAGCCGCTCGGATCGTCGGCCGCGCCGAGCAGGCCGGGGACGGCGTCCAGCAGCCAGGCCGCCCCGGAACCCCAGGCACGGGCGCGCACGGTGCCGTCCCGGTCCCGGCGCAGCCGCAGCGTGGCCGGCCCTTCGGGGGTCGGCGCGGTACGCCAGACGGTGCCGTCCTCGTCGTGCTGGTGGCACGGGTCGCCGGAGCCGCGACGCAGCGGCGCGAGGGTGGCCCGCAGGTCCAGCGGGTACGGGGGCACGAAGGATCGGCTGGCCCCGCCACGATCGCGGTCGGCCAGCTCTTTGAGGTTGACGGTGACCTCGGCGTCGTCGCGCCCGCTCGCGCGCGGGTCAGCAGAGGTCGGTTGCTCCACGCGACTTCAGCTCATCAACGATGCTCTTCACCTCTTGGGCACGCTCGCGGGGGCAGACCAGCAGCGCGTCCGCGGTGTCCACCACCACCACGTCACGCATACCGAGAATCGCGATGGTACGCCCGGAGCCGGCGAACACGACGGCGCCCTTGGTATCGAGCGTGCGCAGACCCTCCGGAGCACCGCCGACGAGCACGTTGCCGTCCGCGTCCGCCGGCAGGATCTCGCCGAGCGTGTCCCAGTCGCCGATGTCGTTCCAGCCGAAGGAGCCGGGCACCGTGGCCACCCGGCCGCGCGCCGCAGCGCCTTCCATGACGCCGTGGTCGATGGAGATCTTCGGCAGCGTCGGCCAGATCTGGGCCAGCGTCTCCTCGCGGTGCGGCTCGTCCCAGCAGGCGGCGATCCGCAGCAGGCCCTCGTGCAGCTCGGGGAGCTGGCGCTCGATCTCGGCGAGCAGCGCGCTCACCTTCCAGACGAACATGCCGGCGTTCCAGACGTACTCGCCGGAGTCCAGATAGGAGCGCGCCACCTCCAGCGACGGCTTCTCCGGAACTCCGACACGGCCAGCGCGCCCGGGGTCCGCAGCGGAGCGCCGTGCCGGATGTAGCCGTAGCCGGTCGCCGGTTCGGTCGGCGTGATCCCGACCGTGACCAGGTAGTCGTCGGCGGCCGCGTCGATCGCCGTGCGGACCACCTCGATGAACGCGTCCGGCCTGGCGACCAGGTGGTCGGCCGCGAACGAGCCCATCACCGCGTCCGGGTCGTGCCGGGCGATCAGCGCCGCGGCCAGCCCGATCGCCGGCGCCGAGTCACGCGGACCCGGTTCGACGATGATGTTCTCCCCCGGTACGCGCGAGGAGCTGGCGGGAGACCGCCGCGGCGTGCGACCCGCCGGTGACCACGTGGATCCGGTCGGCCGGCGCCAGCGCGCCGAGCCGGTCGACGGTCGCCTGGAGCAGCGAGCGGTCGGTGCCGGTCAGGGCGTGCAGGAACTTCGGGTTGGTCGCCCTGGAGAGCGGCCAGAGCCGGGTACCGCTGCCACCGGCGGGAATCACCGCGTGGAACACGCCCGTGGAACGAGCATGCCGCCATCAGCGATTACCCGCCACGGCGCGCGCGTAGCTGGCCAGGTGCGCCTCCGCGCTGGCCTCCCAGGTGAACTCGGCGGCCCTGGCGTGAGCGGCGGCACCGAGTTCCTTCCGGCGTGCCTCGTCGTCCATCAGCCGGGCCAGGTCGGTGCCGATCTGCTCGGCATCCTCCCCGGTGTAGGCCACCGCGTCGCCGCCCACCTCGGGCAGCGACAGGCGCGGGGTGGTGAGCACCGGGCGCGCCGGTGGCCATCGCCTCGAGCACCGGCAGGCCGAAGCCCTCGCCGTGGCTCGGGTACGCCACCACCAGGGCACCGCCGAGGTAGCCGGGCAGGTCGGCGTAGCGCAGGTAGCCGGGGCGGAGCAGCCGCAGGTGGCCGGGGACCTCGGTGATCGCCGCGTCGATGTCGTCGTCGTGGCCGGAGCCGCCCGCGATCACGAGCGCCGGCGTGACCTCGCGCCCGGCGCAGGCCTTGACCCAGCCGCGGATCAGGTTCGGCACGTTCTTCCGGGGCTCCTGGGCGCCGAGGAACGCGATGTAGCTGGCGTCGGCGAGGCCGAGCCGGGCTCGCACCCTGGCGCACTCCGCCTCGTCCGGCACGTGGAAGACGTTGGTGTCGACGCCGTGGTAGGCCACGTCGAGCCGGGTCGGATCGGCGTCGAGCAGCCGGATCAGCTCGTCCCTGGTCGCCTTCGACGGCACGATCACCCGCGCGGCCCGCCGGAGCGAGGTGCGGGTGGCCGAACGGAAGAAGGTGCCCTTGGCCTTGTCGTAGTGCTCCGGCTCGGTGAAGAACGTCGCGTCGTGGACGGTCACCACCACCGGAGCGGACGTCCGCAGCGGCGCCGTGTAGTGCGGCGAGTGGATGACCTGGGCCCCCACCTGCTGCGCCACCAACGGCAGACCGGTCTGTTCCCACGCCAACCTGGCCGGCCGGTGCGCGATCGCCGCCGGGCCAGGGATGATCCGGGCCTCGGGAGCCAGCCGTCCGTACCGCTCGGCGTCGGCGCGTTGGGTGACCACGGTGAGGTCGGCCCCGCCGCGCCCGAGCGCGGGAAGCAGTCCTTCGACGTAGCGCCCAACGCCACCTCGGTCTGCTGGGACCGCGGTGGCGTCGACGAGAACTCTGGGCGCATTACCGCCTGTCACTGGGCCACTCCTCGAGGCCGGAGACGCTGTGGTGCCAGCGTACGCCGACCGCGCCCGCCGTACCGATCGCGGCGGGGCGGCGACGCGCCTGAAAATTCAGTGACCAACGGGCAGACCACCCCGGTGAGCTACCCGGCGACGAAGCCGAAGTAGTTGCTACGCAGGCCCAATGCCCGCCGGAACGCCTCGCCGGACAACGGTCGCGTAGGTCGGTTTGTTGGCCGAGGTGTACCCGGAGACTCGAATCAGAGCGACTCGTCCGCCCCAGGCGCCGCGCCCGTCCCGCCGCAACACCGTGACGCTGGTCGGCCTGGCCACGCCGCCCGCACCGTCCAATCCGGCCAGCCGCTGCGGCGTCACCACCACCCGCCAGGAAAGGTACGGGCTGCGCGCGCGGGCCTCGTACGGGTCCGCCTTGGCGGTCAGGTACGACGGCCCGCCGGCCGCGCTCCAGCCGCCGTTGGAGGAGGAGAACTGCGCCAGGATCGGCTTGCCGCCGTAGGTGCTGATCAGGCCCCTGGTCGCCGCGATCGCCGCGTTCGTCTTCGGGTGATCGGCGGCCCAGCCGTCCCAGCACTGGTCGCCGGTGTCGTCCCGGACGTCGTAGAAGTAGCCCCGGGTGCGCGCCCAGGCCGCGTAGGTCCGGGCGGCGATGGACTGCGCCTGCACCGCCTGCGAGGACCAGGTCGCCGGCATCTCGGACGAGACCACGCCCCGCAGGTAGCTCTCCATCGGGACGACGGCCTGGTAGTAGGCCCGGCCGTTGTAGTAGACCGCCCTGGCCGAGCCGTTGAAGATCGACCTGGTAGCTGTTCTTGCAGTCGCCCTTGCGCCGGCCGAAGTGGGCCTGCAACGCCGCCGGGCCGGACATCGTGACCGGCGCCGGCAGCACCACGAAGGTGCCCCAGACACGGCCGACCGGCCGCTGCACCGCGAAGCCGCCCTTGGTCGGCGCCGCCCGCCAGCGTGGCGCGGCGGGCAGCCGGACCACCCGGCCGTTCGCGCCGGTAGCGACCAGCCCGGTCACGGTCTTCGCGGCGCCGATCGGCAGCAGCGACATCGCGCCGCCGTCCAGCGCGGTCAGCCGGACCCGGACCGGCACGTTGGCGAGCGCGGTCACCGCGGTGCCGGGGTAGTAGAAGGCCAGGATCTGCCGGGCCGTGAGGCCCGTTGAGCGCGGCACCGAACGCGCCGTACTGGCTCATTCCCTTGCCGTGGCCGAAGCCCTTGCCGTTGATGCCCACCCCGGCCGCGGACACCGCGACCGCGTTCGCGGTCGTCGCCGCACTGGCCTCGGTCGCGTCGAGCGCGACCCCCGCGCCGCCGACCAACGTGCCCACCAGCAGCGTCGTGACGATCCTTTCCCTGCACAGCTCCGTCAGCTTCATGACCGGTCCCCATCCCCCTCAACCCGTCCCGCGGCGGCCGAACGCCGTGCCGCGGGCAGCGCTCCACCGTCGGCCGGCGATCCCCCCAGACCACCGACCCGCCCGGTCATCGCGTGCCGATCACCTCCCCGCCGCTGGCTCAGGTGTTCCGGGTGGCATGAACGCGCCGTCGGCGCGGTGGCGGTCCGTCGGCGCGGGCGGTCCGGTGGGCACCAGCGTCGGCACGGGCGTCGGCGGCCGGCTCGGTGGGCAGCGGGACGGGCGACAGCGTCGGGGCCGGCGTGCTGGACGGCGGGGCGGGCGGCGGCGCGGCGCGGACGGATCGGCGATCAGCGCCGCCGCCCTGGTCCGCAGCCTGGCCAGCGCCTCCTCGCCGTACTTGCCGGGGCACGCCGTGGTGCTGGTCAGCTTGTGCGGGTAGAGCACCGGCACGGAGATCGTCACCCTGGTCTTGTACCGGGTACTCGGCCCGCCGGTGATCAGCGTGGTCGCCCGAGGATCGATGCCGTAGGCGGCGAACTTCCAGGCCAGCGCCTTGGCCACGGTCTCCAACGTGGCGGGCGGCGGTTCCGTGCCGGTGAAGTCACCGATCATCGAGATGCCGAACGTGCCGGTGTTGAAGCCGCCAGCATGGGCGCCCACCACCGGCCGGCTCAGGCCGCCGGCCCGTCCCTCCCACGCCTGGCCGAACCGGTCGACCAGCACGTTGTAGCCGATGTCGCCCCAGCCCCGGCTCACCGCCTGGAACTGGTAGATCGAGCGCATGATGCCGGGGACGTCGGCCGGCTGGTACGCGTTCGTGGTGGCGGTGTGGTGCAGCACCGCGGCCTTGAGCGTGCGGGCGTACTCGGGCCGCCAGGTCATCTTCTTCTCGTCGGCGCCCCACTGGGCCCGGCTGCGGATGACCGGCGCCGGTACGCCGGCCGCCGCCCGCAGCCGGGGTGCCGGCGGGGCGGCCACCGGGCCACGACCGGGATCGATCAGCTCGACGCGCACGTCCTCGGGCGTCGAGCCGGCCAGATCGGTCACCACCGCCTCGACGCCGTCGGCCGGGCCGGTCCAGATCAGCTCGGCGCCGCCCCGCACGCGCGGCGGGTCTGGCCCCGCGAGAACGGCGTCTCCTCCGTGGACGCGGTGAACCAGTCGGACCAGCGGCCGGCCGACCTCTGGTGCGCACCGCGACGCTCACCGGTCCGAGGTCTGGCTCGGTCCGCCCAGCTCACCGCCACCGCGGAGAACCGCGGGCCGCCGACCACCGCCGTCCGGAGCACCGGCGCGTGGGCGGGCGCCCGGCGCAGCGAGCGCCCCAGCAGCGCGTCCGGCGCGATCGGGACGCCGGCGGGCTGGCCCACCGACGGCGTGCGGCCGGCGCCGGCGCGTCGAAACTACCCAGGCTGAGCGTGCGCACGTTCGTCGCCGGCTGACCCCCTGGCGGTTCGGGCCGCAGGTGGAGCGGCGGCCACGAGCAGGCTCCCGACGACCACCCCCATGGCCGCGACCGCTACGACGTGTGTACCTCTTCGCCCATGCCTCATCCACACACTCCCGCCCTCTCGCGGCACCACAGGCCCTGGCCCCCGCCTGCGGTCCGCGTCGGGTCCGCGCGCCGCCCAGGTAACTCATGTGGCTGCTGTGACTACGGACCGTATTCAGAGTAGGACAGCAAATACCAAGTAGCTAGAGTCGACCGAAATAGGGACGGGCATTCGCTCTCAGCGCATAACGGGCAAGCCACCCACCGTCACCGAGACCGTCACCCGCTCGAACTACAGTCAGGGCCGCCTGCTCGTTCCTCGTGATCGGAGCCTCTGTGCCGCCCGCACCGACCCCTGCCACCCTGCTCGCCGCGGTACTCGCCGCCGACCCGTCCGGACCGCTCGTCACGCAGTACGACGACGCGACCGGTGAACGGATCGAGCTCTCCGCGACCACGCTGGACAACTGGGTGGCCAAGACGGCGAACCTGCTCCAGGACGGTGGGGTCGAGTCGGGCGCCCGCGCGGCCGTGCTGCTGCCACCGCACTGGCAGACCGCCGCGATCCTGCTCGGCTGCTGGTCGGCGGGGCTGTCGCTGGTCCGGGGTCGCGGCCGACGTCGCGTTCACCGGCACCGACCGGGTCGCGGAGGCGCTCGCGACCGGTGCCGACGAGGTGTACGGCCTCTCGCTCGCGCCGATGGCCATGCCGCTGCGCGAGGTGCCGGCCGGCGTGACCGACTACGCGACCGAGGTGCGCGGCCACGGCGACCGGTTCGCGCCGTACCGCCCGGTGGATCCCGCCTCCGCCGCGGTCGGCACCCGTTCGCACGCGCAGGTGGTGGCCGCCGCGACCGCACGGGCCACCGAACTGGCCATCTCCGCCAAGGACCGGGTCCTGATCGACGGCAGCGCGACCGGCGACGGCGCGGACGCGCTGGACTGGCTGCTGGTGCCGCTCGCCGCCGGCGCGAGCCTGGTGCTCTGCCGCAACCCGGAACAGAGCAAGCTGAGCCGACCGGGCCGCCGCCGAGCGGGTCACCGTCACGCTGGGCGTCTCGGTCTCCGGCGTCCGCCGCGCCGACTGACCCGTCCCCGCCCCGCCCAACCGCCGAGCCGGCCTGGCGGCGGCCCCGACCAACCGCCGCGCCGCCCAACCGCCGGGCCACCCGACCGCCGGGCCGCCTGGCGGCGGCCCCACCCCGCCGCTTTGGGCGACATTTTCTCGGCTATAGGCGAGAAAATGTCGCCCAAAGCGCGAGAGCGCGGTGCGGACAGCGCGAGAGTGCGGTGCGGACAGCGCAACGCCGGGCGTCCGCTCAGTGGGGAGAACCAAGGAGCGGAGGCCCGGCGTCGATGACGTTTGCCGGTCAGCGCAGGAGCGCTGTGGACCGGCCGCAGGGTAATAAGCAGCTGCTGTTGCCCTGGGCCGTGGCCCCTGGGCTCGAGCAGCAAAACTCCTCAGCGCGGGCGCACATCGTGCGCACCTGCCGTAACGCGGACATCGAGGGAGCGGGCGCCGCGAAGCCGGGGAACTCGCCAGGAAGGCGAACCGCGGCCATCGCGCCGGTGTCAGCGACGGCTACGAACGCCGTCGTGTCCCGCACCGCGGATGGGAACCGTTCTAAGGGTCCTAACCGGGACATCATGACTCCCCCGAGTGTCCGGTTGATTACAGTTGGTGAGTTAACACCAGAGAAGTCGCGAAGAAAAGTCCCTTCCGCCGTGTCATGGGTATTTTGCGGCGTGTCGTGAACACGTTTCGTAATCGCGCGCGGGTCTCACGCTCAGCCGATCGGCCCGCCCGCATATCGCCCCATCGTCCGAAGAGTCCGATCCGATCGCTCGCAACTGGGCCTTGCGCCGGCCCCCGCGGAAGGTCGCTTGCCCCGGCCTGCCTGCCCGGCGGCTGAACGACCGATAAGGTGACCGTGGTCACGAGGAGGCGCAATGGACAAGGTCGTTCGCAGCGCCGCCGAGGCGGTCGCCGACATCGAGTCGGGGTCCACGCTGGCGGTGGGTGGTTTCGGACTGTGCGGCATTCCGCAGGTGCTGATCGACGCCCTGCACGAGGCGGGCGTGGACGATCTGCGGATCACCTCGAACAACTGTGGCGTCGACGACTGGGGCCTCGGCATCCTGCTCGGCGATCGCCGGATCTCCCGGATGACGAGCTCCTACGTCGGGGAGAACAAGGAGTTCGCGAGGCAGTTCCTCTCCGGCGAGCTGGAGGTGGAGCTCTGCCCGCAGGGCACGCTCGCCGAACGGCTGCGCGCCGGCGGCTCCGGCATCCCCGGCGTTCTACACGCTGGCCGGAGTCGGTACCCAGGTCGCCGACGGCGGGCTCCCGTGGCGGTACCACCCGGACGGCTCGGTCGCGCTGGCCAGCCCGGCCAAGGAGGTCCGCGAGTTCGGCGGCCGCGACTACGTGCTGGAAGAGGGCATCGTCACCGACTTCGCCCTGGTCCGCGCCGCGATCGGGGACCGGCACGGCAACCTGGTCTTCCACGAGTCGGCCCGGAACTTCAACCCGCTGACCGCGATGGCCGGCCGGATCACGATCGCCGAGGTGGAGACGCTGGTCGAGCCCGGCGAGATCCGGCCGGAGGACGTGCACACACCCGGTGTCTTCGTGCAGCGCGTGGTCGGGCCGGTCGGCCCGGAGGGCAAACGGATCGAACGCCGCACGACCCGGCCGAGGGGGAACTGACATGCCGCTCACCCGTACCCAGCTCGCCGCCCGCGCGGCCCAGGAGCTCGAGGACGGCCAGTACGTCAACCTCGGCATCGGGCTGCCCACCCTGGTGCCGAACTACGTGCCGGACGGCGTCCACGTCGTACTCCAGTCCGAGAACGGCATCCTCGGCGTCGGCCCGTACCCGTACGAGGGCGACGAGGACCCGGACCTCATCAACGCCGGCAAGGAGACCGTGACGATCCTGCCCGGCTCCTCGTTCTTCGACTCGGCCACCAGCTTCGCGATGATCCGCGGCGGCCACATCGACGTGGCGATCCTCGGCGCCATGCAGGTCTCGGCCACCGGCGACCTGGCGAACTGGATGATCCCCGGCAAGATGGTCAAGGGCATGGGCGGCGCGATGGACCTGGTCCACGGTGCCAAGCGGGTGATCGTGATCATGGAGCACGTGGCCAGGGACGGCACCCACAAGATCGTCGAGGAGTGCACCCTGCCGTACACCGGCCGTGGCTGCGTCCAGCGGATCATCACCGACCTGGCCACCCTGGACGTCACCCCGGACGGCCTGGTCCTGCGCGAGCTGGCGCCGGCGGTGAGCGTGGACGAGGTGCGGGCCGCGACCGGTGCGGCGTTCACGCTGGTCGGCGAGCCGGCGCAGATGCGGCTGCCTGCCGGCGTCTGAGAGCGGCGGAGGGCTGGGATCACGGGGCGGTCGGGCTGGCCGTCCCCCGTACACTCGCTGGGGCGCCTTTCCACCCCCGTGACCCGCAGGAAGCTCTCCTCACGATGCTGTCGATCTTGATGCCCGTCCTCAACGAAGAGCGCACGCTGGCCGCGGCCGTGGAGCGCATCCTCGATGTCGACTACCCGTGCGAGATCGAACTGATCGTGGTGGACGACGGGAGCCGCGACGGCACCGCCTCGGTGCTCGGCGGCATCCGCGATCCCCGGGTGAGCGCGCTCCGGCATCCGCGTCAGCGCGGCCAGGGCGCCGCCGTGCGCACCGCCGCCGAGGCGGCCTCCGGCGACCACGTGATCCGCTGCGACGCCGCCCTGACCTATCCGCCGGAGGAGATCCCGCGGCTGCTCCGCCCGGTGCTGGCCGGCGAGGCGGAGGTGGTGTTCGGCAGCCGGACGTTCGGCCCGCACCTGTCGTACTCGTTCTGGTACGCGATGGCGAACAAGGGCATGACCACGGCGTGCAACGTGCTCTACAACGCGTACTTGTCCGATCTGGAGACCTCCTTCAAGCTGATGCCGCTCAAGCTCTTCCGCGAGCTCGAACTCCGCGAGTCGGGCGTCGGCATGGAGGCCGAACTCACCGGCAAGCTGCTGCGCCGCGGCATCCGGCCGTACGAGGTGCCGATCAACTACCGCGCCAGCGATCCCCAGGACGGCCGCTCGATCGGCTGGCGGGACGGCGTGGAAGCGCTCTGGATCCTCGGTATGACGCGGATCAGCCGCCCGACCCACGTCGCGGTCCGATGACGTACTCGGTGATCGCCCGGGATCCGTTCACCGGCGAGCTCGGGGTCGGCGTCGCGTCCTGCGTGCTCGCCATCGGCCGGGTGGTCCCGTGGGCCAAGGCCGGCGTCGGTGCCGCGGCCACCCAGTCGCACACCCGCCGCGGGTACGGCCCGCACGGCCTCGCCGGGCTGGAGGCGGGGTTGGCGCCGGCCGAGGTGCTGGGCACCCTGCTGGCCCGCGACTCCGACGCGCAGACCCGCCAGGTGGCCCTGCTCGGGGTGGACGGCCAGGTCGCCGCGCACACCGGCATCGACTGCCTGCCCGCGTGCGGCCACCGCACCGGTGACGGCTTCAGCGCGCAGGGCAACATGCTCGCGTCCGAGGGAGTCGTCGACGCGATGGCGGACGCGTTCGCCTATACCCCGGGCGCGCTGGCCGAGCGGTTGCTGGCCAGTCTGGAGGCCGGCGAGGCGGCCGGTGGCGACCTCCGTGGCCGGCAGTCGGCCGCGCTGCTGGTGGTCGGGCCCGAGCGGCTGGCCGAACCGTGGGACGCGGTGCCGATCGATCTACGGGTGGACGACTCCACCGATCCGCTCGGCGCGCTCGCCCGGCTGCTCCGATTGCAGCGCGCGTACGAGAACAACGACACCGAGACGCTCGCCGTGCTGGCCCCCGACGGCCCACGCGACCTGCACGCCGCACTGGACGCGGCCCGGCGCGGCGACCTCCTCGCGGCCAAGCAGGCCCTCAACGACCTGCGGCGACGCCCCGGCTGGGACGCCTGGCTGCGCACCAACGCGGACGCCGGCCGGCTGCCGTACCTCGCCGAACTGCTGGACTGACGGCTCGTCCGGACGGCGCCGGCGCGCTCCGAACCGGTCGCCTCGGCGGCACCCTTAAGGCAGTCCTCGGACCGCACGCCGGGGAGCCTTAAAGCTCGCCCATATTTCGGGGCCGACCCTGCCGACTGGGGCGAAACGGTGTTAGCGTCACGGACCATCCCGCCCACCCTGCCCGCCCCTGACGGAGCCTCTCCATGCGCCACGTCCTTGGCCTGCTGTTCGGCCTGCTCCTCGCGCCCGTGACCTGGTTCCTCGTGTCGCTCGGCCACTTCCGTTTCCTCGACGCGCTCCAGCGATTCGGCGACGACCAGGACAAGTTACCGACGGAACTCGCGTTCGGCGCGATCCTGATCGTCGCGGCCGGCGCGTGGCTGGGTGTGCTGCTGAGCAGCCGGCTCTCGCCGCTCGCACCGGCGATCTGCGGGCTGGCGTGGCTCGGCCTCGGCGCCGCGTTCGTGACGAACGTCGAGCGGGTCTCGAACTTCCTGCCCAGCGGCCCGACCGGCCAGCAGGGCATCTTCGTCCTCCCGCTGGAGCACGGGTACGCGTTCCTGATCGGCACCGCACTGCTCGCGCCGCTGTTCAGCCCGGCGCGCTGGCGGCGCCCCGCGGCCAAGCCCGTGGCCGCCGAGTGCAGCGCCCGCCGCGCCGGCCGCCGAGCTGGACGAGGAGCTCGCGCCGCCGCCCGCCACGGGCCGCACCGCGACCGGCGCGTACCCGGTGATCTCCGTCGACCCCGAGCAGTCCGAGCAGCCCAGCCGGTACGCCCGGCCCGTCCGCTCCGGATTTCCCCCCGACGACCCGGACCCGGACCCGGCGGCGGGCGTGGCGGCCGCGGTCCCGACACCGGCTACCGGGGAGCCACCCCGCTCAGCGACGCGCCCAGCTACCGAGGCGGCTATCGCGAGCAGCCCACCGGCCAGCGCGGCCAGGTACCGCCCACCGGTGCACAGCGCCGGCAGGAGCCCGCACCGTGGACGGGCGAGCGGATCTACGAGGAGACCCGCGAGCAGGCCCGCCACCGCTCCCCCGACCGCTAGCCCTTTACGGCCACCCCCACACCACCCGCTTTCGCGCCGCCGCCCGCCGAAACGGACTTGCGGGGTTTCCGTGCCTAAACCGGGCGTTCGTAGCCACGTTTACGAAGCAAGTCCGTTTTGCGAACCCCACCTCGCCTCCGCACCCACGCGCTTTGGGCGACATTTTCGGTGCTATAGCACCGAAAATGTCGCCCAAAGCGGGGCGGGCGAACCCTCGCCGGGCCCGGTACCGGCGGCGGGACCGCCGCGAATCGGGCCCGGGGGCCGGGTTAGTCGTTGAAGCCGCGCGAGACGCGGATCGCGCGGCGGCGGGCGAGGCGGTGCTCGCGCCGGATCTCGGCTTCGTGCCAGCGCCGCTTGTCCTCGTCGGTCTCGGGCAGCACGGCCGCGATCGGTCGCGGTTCGCCGTCGGCACCGACGCCCACGAACGCGAGGTACGCGGTGGCCACCCGGACCGGATCCGTGCCACCGCGGTCCCACGGCTCGGCCAGCACCCGGACGCCGACCTCCATCGACGTGCGGCCACTCCAGTTGATCTGCGCGGCGGCGTGCACCAGGTCACCGACCCGCACCGGCGTCAGCAGCACGATCTCGTCGATCGCCGCAGTCACCGCGTTGCCACTGGAATGCCGCGCGGCGGACGCACCGGCCGCGTCGTCGATCAGCTTCATGATCACGCCGCCGTGGACGGTGCCGTAGAGGTTCACGTCCGTCGCCGACATGATGCGGCTCAGCGTGACGCGGGAGTACGACGTGGGCTTGCCGGCGAGATCGGTCATGACACCACCGTAAGCGCCGCTCCGCGGCCAGCACGACCGCCCCAGTCCCACCCGGTCGGCGTGGCAAATTTGCCGGTATACGCAGTCTGTCGCATTCGTTGCCGGTTATGCCGGGGTTCCGTCTTACCGTGACGATGCCCCATTCGGGGGCCTGCACGTTCTTTCCGAGCAGAGGTTGGAGCACGGCATGTCGAACCGAAGCAAGGTGAAACTCTTGTCGTTCGTTGCCGCACTGTTGGCGGCGCTGTCCCTGGTCACGCCAGCCGCGTCCGCCGCGACGCCCGAGCGCACCGCGTTCAGCCGTCCCGCTGCCGCCACCGTCGACGGCACGACCACCGGACCGGCCGCGAAGGCTTGCTTCCCACGGGGAAGCTCCAATGACCGCTTCAAGTACAACTACTGCGACGGCGCGCCGCTGTTCGGCACGGCCAAAATCACCCCGGACGGCAACTGCCAGGTCGGCCACTGGGAGTGGTGGCGGATCAACGCCTTCGACATCCGCATCATCCTGCCGGAGCAGTGGATCTGCGCGGGCAGCAGCACGCAGCTGGCACCGGCGGTGGCCTTCACCGATCAGAAGATCTGCGTGCGCGTGTTCATCGGCAGCACCGTCTGGGGTAACACGCTCTGCGATCTGTGAGCCAGGCGCACGGCTCGGCTCGGCGTCGTCCCGGCAGCCTCAACTCGAGCCCGCCGGGGCGACGCCACCGCCGCTATCCGCGCAGTAGCTGGCGGGCCATCACGACGCGCTGGATCTGGTTGGTGCCTTCGTAGATCTGGGTGATCTTGGCGTCCCGCATCATCCGCTCGACCGGGAAGTCGCGGGTGTAGCCGGCGCCGCCGAACAGCTGCACGGCGTCGGTGGTGACCTCCATCGCCACGTCCGAGGCGAAGCACTTCGCGGCGGCCGAGATGAACGTGAGGTTCGGCTCGTTCCGCTCGCCCTTGGCCGCGGCGACGTAGATGAGCTGGCGGGCGGCCTCGATCTTCATCGCCATGTCGGCGAGCATGAACTGCACGCCCTGGAAGTCGGCCACGGCCTTGCCGAACTGCTTGCGCTCCTTGGTGTACGCCAGCGCGGCGTCGAACGCGCCCTGGGCGATACCGAGCGCCTGGGCGCCGATCGTCAGCCGGGTGTGGTCGAGGGTGCGCATGGCGGTGGCGAAGCCGGTGCCGGGCTCGCCGATGATTCGGTCGGCCGGGATGACGCAGTTCTCCAGGTAGATCTCGCAGGTCGGCGAGCCCTTGATGCCGAGCTTGCGCTCCTTCGTGCCGACCGAGAAGCCCGGGTCGTCCTTGTGCACCACGAACGCGGAGATGCCCTTGGCGCCCGCGTCGGGATCGGTCTTGGCCATCACGGTGTAGTACGTGGAGATGCCGGCGTTGGTGATCCAGCACTTGGTGCCGTTGAGCACCCAGGAGTCGCCGTCGCGCACCGCACGGGTCCGCATCGCGGCGGCGTCCGAGCCGGCCTCCCGCTCGGACAGCGCGTAGGAGAACATCGCCTCGCCGCGCGCCACCGGCGGCAGCACCTGCTGCTTGAGCTCCTCGGACGCCGACAGGATCACCGGCATCGAGCCCAGCTTGTTCACCGCCGGGATGAGCGAGCTGGACGCGCAGACCCGGGCGATCTCCTCGATCACGATCACGGTGGCGATCGAGTCGGCGCCGGCGCCCTGGTACGCCTCGGGGATGTGCGTGGCGTGGAAACCGGCCTGGACCAGCGCGTCGTGCGCCTCCTTGGGGAACCGCGCGTCCTCGTCCACCTCGGTGGCGTGCGGCGCGATGGCCTTCTCGGCGAGCTCCCGGACTGCCTGGCGCACGTACTCGTGCTCGTCCGCGAGTTGGTACGTGCCGAACGACGGGTCCACGGGGTCTCCCCTAACTCGGTACAGCGATGACTTCCCGTTAGGATACTGGCCAGTAACCAGGTGGCCGAACGTACCTCTCGCCGGGAGCCACTATCCTCGGCCTGTTCCGTGCCTGCTGTCTCAGCGGCGCCCAGTGTCGGCCGCCCGCAACCGGAGGATCACCGCGTGTCCCCATCCACTCCCCAGCGTCCTCGCCTCACCATCCTCGGTACCGGCTACCTCGGTGCCACGCACGCCGTCTCGATGGCTGAGCTGGGCTACGAGGTGCTCGGCGTCGATGTCGACGAGGCGAAGATCACCAAACTCGCCGGCGGGCAGGTGCCGTTCCACGAGCCAGAGCTGGACGAACTGCTGCGCAAGAACCTCGCCAGCGGTCGCCTCCGGTTCACCACCTCCTACGCCGAGGCGGCCGAGTTCGGCGACGTGCACTTCATCTGCGTGGGCACGCCGCAGAAGAACGGCAGCAAGGCCGCCGACATGAGCTACGTGGAGTCCGCGGTCAGCGCGCTCGCGCCGCACCTGACGCACAAGTCGCTCGTGGTCGGGAAGTCGACGGTCCCGGTCGGCACCGCCGAGTGGGTCGAGCAGCTGCTGCACAAGTACGTGCCGGCCGACACCGAGGTCGAGGTCGCCTGGAACCCCGAGTTCCTGCGCGAGGGCTTCGCCGTCGAGGACACGCTCCGCCCGGACCGGCTGGTCTTCGGCGTGAAGACCGACTGGGCGAAGGACATGCTGGACCGCGCCTACAAGGGCGTCTTCGAGCTGGCCCAGGCCGAGGACCGCGAGGTACCGGTCGTCGTGACCGACTTCGCCACGGCCGAGCTGGTCAAGGTCTCCGCGAACTCGTTCCTGGCCACCAAGATCTCGTTCATCAACGCGATGGCCGAGGTGTGCGACGCGGCCGGCGCCGACGTGACCCAGCTGGCCCGCGCGATCGGCTACGACGTCCGGATCGGCAACAAGTTCCTCCGGGCCGGCATCGGCTTCGGCGGCGGCTGCCTGCCCAAGGACATCCGCGCCTTCCAGGCCCGCGCCGAGGAGCTGGGCGTCGGTAGCGCGCTGCACTTCCTGGCCGAGGTCGACATCATCAACCAGCGCCGCCGCACGCACGTGGTGGAGCTGACCACCGAGCTGGTCGGCGGCGACGTCACCGGCGTGAAGGTGGCCGCGCTCGGCGCCGCGTTCAAGCCGAACTCCGACGACGTCCGGGACGCACCGCAGCTCGCCATCGCGCGGCAGCCTGCACGAGGCCGGCGCCATCGTGAACGTGTACGACCCGGAGGGTGCCGACAACGCCCGCCGCGTGCTGCCCGACCTGAACTACGCCGTCTCGATGGTGGAGGCGGTCCGCGACGCCGACATCGTGCTGGTGCTGACCGAGTGGGAAGAGTTCCGGCACGCGAACCCGGTCGCGCTCGCCGAGCTGGTCAAGCACCAGCGGGTCATCGACGGCCGCAACTGCCTCGACCCGATCAGCTGGCGCGACGCCGGCTGGAGCTACCACGGCCTCGGCCGCCCGTAAGCTACCGCTTGCCACGAGGCCCCGCCGCCAACGGCGGGGCCTCGTCGGGTCTCCGGCCGACCGGCCCTGGGTACTAGTACTTAACGGTGATGAGCAGCGCTGACCTGCTGTGTCGCGGCTTCCGACGGCAGGGTGAGGGCTACCTTCAAGCCCCCCGCACCGAGGAGCCGACCATGACCGCCGCGTGCCCCGACTGTCGAGCGGAACGTCCGCCCGGCGGCGCCGCCTGCCCGCGCTGTGGCCTGCCGCTGGCCGGCCCCGTCGCGACCGAACTGGGCCGGGTCGACCGTGAACTCGCCGACCTCGCCGCTCGCCTGGTCAACCTCGACCAGGAGCGGAACCGGCTGTTCGCCCGCCACGGCGAGCTGGTCTCCCGGCGGTCCGAGCTGATCAAGATGCTGCGCTCGGCCGCGCAGGCCATGGCCCGGCCCCGGGCCAACCCGGCCGCCCAGCCCGGCGGTCCGTTCCCGGCCGGCCCGGTCGGCATTCTCCGCGAGGCGGCGGCCGGTCCGGTCGCGGCGCACCGGCGGAGGCCGCGTTGCAGCCGGCCGTGCGCGACCGCGGTCAGGGCCAGCGAGACCTCCGGCCAGTCGATCCAGACCGTGCTGCTCATCCTCGGCGGGCTGCTGCTCGCGGTGGCCGCGATCGCGTTCACCGTCTTCGCCTGGGGCCGGTTCGGCATCCCCGGGCGGGCGCTGATCCTGGGCGGCCTGACCGTGGTCACGTTCACCGTGCCCGCGCTGCTGGTCCGCAAGCGGCTGCCCGCGACCGGCGAGACGATCGCCGCCGTGGGGCTGGTGCTGGTCGCGCTGGACGGGTTCGCGGTCTGGCGGGTCGGCCTGTTCGACGTGGACACCGCGCTCGAACCGGTCACCTACGCCGGCCTGGTCGCCGCCGTGCTGGCCGCGGTCGCGGTGCTCTACCCGTTCGCGGTGCCGCTCCGGCTGCCGCGGCCGATCGCGGTGGCCGTCGGCCAGGTCGTGCTGCCGCTCCTCGCCGTCGAGCTGCGTCCCGAATGGCTGCCGGTCGGCACGTCGTTCGCGCTGGTCGCGGCGCTGGACCTGGCCGTCGTGTGGTGGGCCAAGCGCCGGCACGCGACGCGCCGAGCTGACCGTCGCCGCCATCTTCGGTGCCATCGCCGCCGTGATCGCGGGCGCCACCGGCCTGTTCGAGCTGTGGTCGGACGCCTGGCGACGGAGACGGCACCGCGGTCGCCGTCGGCCCCGCGTTGCTGCTGACCGGCCTCGCCGGGCTGGGCCTGCTGACCGCCAAGGTGATCGACCGCGGGGTGGCCCGGCAACTGGCCGCCGCCGGTGCGGTGCTGGCCGTGGCCATGGGTGCCTACGGCGTCCACGTCGGCAACACCACCGGGCCTCGGGCTGACCGGGCTCGCCGCGTTGGCGCTGGTCGCGGCCGGGGCGGCCGTGGTCGTTCCGAAGGGCTGGCGGGTCGGCGCGATCTCCGGCGCCACGCTGGTCTCGCTGGCGGCCGCGGTCACGCCCGCCTTCTGGATGCTCGCCACGTTGCTCGCGCCGCTGAGCTGGTTCAATCACGCCTGGTCGGTCGACTCGGCGACCTCGCCGGCGCGAATCGTGCCCACCCCGGACGGCGTTCCGGACGGCGAAGTGGCGCTCGGTCTCGCGCTGGTCGCGGCGGCCGCGGCGCTGCTCGTCTGGCGGGCGTTCGGCAAGGCGGTGCTGGCGTACGTCGGCATCGTGGTGGCCGCCATGGCCGCGCTGGTCGTGCCGGTGGCGCTGGGGGCCAGCCTGCTGGTCGCGCTGGTCGCCGAGGTGGTGGTCGCGCTCGGGTTCGGCGCCGGGGCGCTGGCCGTCCGGCGGGCCCGGGTACGCGGGCTGCTCACCGGCCTCGGACTGCTGCTCGGCACGCACGTGGCGATCTGGTCGGTGGCCAACGAGGCCGCGACCCTGATCAGCCTCGGCGTGCTGACGGTCGCCTGGACCGGGCTCGCGGTCGCGTGGACCACGGTCGAGAACCGTGGCCGGCTCGGCGACGTCACCGCCGCCGCCGCACTGCTGGCCCTGACCTGCGAGGCCGGCGCCGCGACCTGGGCGCTCGGCGACACCCGGCTCGGCGCGGCGCTGGCGATGTTCGGTGCCGCCGCGCTCGCGGTCGGGGCGGCGGTCCTGCTGCGTCGGGTGCTGCCTGGCTACGCGCTGGCCGCCGCGTTCACGGTGCCGGTCTCGGTGGCGGCCGGCGTGGTGGTCGGCTCGATCGACGCCGGTCGGGCCGACCTCGCCCTCCTGCTGGCGCTGGCCGGCGCGATGGTCCTCGCCGGCGCGGCGGCCACCCGCCCGACGAACCCCGCCACTCGCCCGACGGACCCCGCCGCCGGCCCAGTGAGCGCCGCCGCCGGCGCGGACGGCCCCAGCAAGGCCCCGGCCCTCGGCACCGTCTCGACCCTGCTGGCCGCGCTCGGGCTGCTGGCTCTCGGCGGCGGCTTGGTCGGCGTGCTGCCGGTGCTGATGGAGGCGGTCTTCGGGCCGCTGACCTGGGCGGGCGACGCGTGGAGCGGGGCACCGGCGCGATCCGGTGCCGGTCTCGGCGTGAACTTCGGCTGGTCCGGCGACGCGCTGGACGTGGTCACGCTGCTGATCATCGGCCTCGGCGGCGCGCTGTTCCTGCGCAAGGTCCGCGCCAGCCTGGTCGCGCTTGGCCCCCTGCTGGGCGCTCGCCGCGCTGCTGGTCCCGCTCGCGCTGGACGCGCCGTGGCCGGTGGGCCTGGCCACGGTCGCCGCGCTCGCCCTGGCCGGCGCCGTGGCGGCCGCTACGACCTACCGACCGCACGCAGATCGTCGTCGGCACGCTCGTGGCCGGCGTCCTCGGCACCACCGCGCTCGGCTGGTCGCTCGCCTCCCGGCCGGCCACGATCACGATGCTCGCCGTCACCGTGCTCGCCGGGTCGGCCGTGGCCGCGTTCGGCCGGTACCAGCCGGCCCGCCGGGTCGGCACCATGGTCGGCGGGCTGGCGGCGCTGACCGAGGCCGGCGTGGTCGGCAGTGCCGCCGGGCTGGCCGTCCACACCTGCGCGTACCCGGTGCTCGGGGTCGCGGTGGCGCTGGTCGGTGGAGCGGCGGTGCTGCGCTCCCGGCGTGCCGCGCAGGCCGTCGTCCTGGAGGGGCTGGCGATCGTCGGCGGCCTGGCCGCCCTCGTGCTGACCCTGGGCGAGAGCTGGCACACCGCGCTCACGCTGACCCTCGTCGGCGTGGCCGTGGGCCTGACCGCGCTCCGGTCCGACCGCCGACCGGCCGCGTACTTGGCCCTGGCCCTGGAGGTCGTCGCGTCCTGGCTCTGGCTGGGTACCGCCGGGATCGGAACGCCGGAGGCCTACACGCTGCCGGCCGCGCTGATCGGGCTGGTCGCGGGCCTGCTGGCGCTGCGCCGCAAGCCGGAGCAGTCGTCCTGGATCACGCTCGGGCCCGGCCTCGCCGCGGCCTTCCTGCCGAGCCTGGTGCTGGTCTTCAGCGGCAGCCCACCGCTGCGTTCGCTGCTGCTCGGCCTGGCGGCGCTCGGCGTGCTGATCGCGGGAGCCGCGACCCGCCGGCAGGCCCCGTTCGCTCTGGGCGGCGTGGTGCTGGCGCTGGTGGCGGTGCGGGAGATCTGGCCGCTGGTGCCCTGGTCCGGTGCCGACCTGGGTGCCGCTCTCGCTGGGCGGCCTGCTGCTGCTCGGCGTCGGCGCCACGTACGAGCAGCGCCGCAACGACCTGCGCCGGGCCAAGCACGCCGTGACCCGGATGAACTGAGCCCGTCCCGGCGTTGTCCGGACACAGGCCAACGGAAGGAACCGGGATGTCGTACCAGGACGGAATCACGATCAAGCGGGTGCTGGCCGCCGAGACCTGGGCGGTCGTGGGCCTGACCGGGAACGAGTGGCGGGCGGCCTACGGGGTCTCACGCTTCCTCCAGCAGCAGGGCCGGCGGATCGTGCCGGTGAACCCGGACGCGGAGGCGGTGCTCGGCGAGCCCGGTTACGCCCGGCTGGCGGACATCCCGTTCCAGGTGGACGTGGTGGACATCTTCCGGCGCTCCGATCAGGCCGGCACGCACGTGGACGAGGCCATCGAGATCGGCGCCGGGGCGGTCTGGCTCCAGCTCGGCGTGATCGACGAGGAGGCGGCGGCCCGGGCCGAGGCCGCCGGCCTCGACGTCGTGATGGACACCTGCCCGAAGATCGAGTGGTCCGACCACGGCTGAGCGCCTACACGCCTCCAACCTCCGCTTTGGGCGACATTTTCACGGCTATAGCCGTGAAAATGTCGCCCAAGCCTGAGTGAAGGCGGGCCTAGAGGCTGGCGCGGAGGTTGGCGTCCTTCTCGGCGACCAGGTCGCGGAGGCTGTCCTGGTACCCGGCCATCCGGTCGAGCAGCGGCGGGTCGCTGGCGGCGAGGATCCGGACGGCGAGCAGGCCGGCGTTCCGCGCCCCGCCGATGCTCACCGTGGCGACCGGCACGCCGGCCGGCATCTGCACGATCGAGAGCAGCGAGTCCATCCCGTCCAGGTACTTGAGCGGAACCGGGACACCGATCACCGGCAGCGGCGTCATCGAGGCCACCATGCCGGGCAGGTGAGCGGCGCCGCCCGCGCCCGCGATGATGACCCGCAGGCCACGGTCGGCGGCGGTCTCGGCGTAGTCGAGCATCTCGCGCGGGCGTCCGGTGCGCGGAGACCACGCGCACCTCGTGCTCGATGTCGAACTCGCGCAGCGCCTCGGCGGCGGCGGACATCACCGGCCAGTCCGAGTCGCTGCCCATGATGACGCCGACCTGGGCCGAGGTGCTGGCACGGTCCGTTCCTCCTCGTTCGCGCTGGTGGTCATGCCGTTCCGTCCCGCAGCCAGCGGGCGGCGCGGGCGGCCCGCTTCCGGACCGTGTCCAGGTCGTCGCCGAGTGCCGTGACGTGGCCGATCTTGCGGCCCGGCCGGACGGCCTTGCCGTACAGGTGCACCTTGACCCCGGGCTCGGCCGCGAACAGGTGGTGCAGCCGCTCGTCGATGCCCATCCCGCCGGGCTCGCCGCCGAGCACGTTCGCCATCACCACGACCGGCGCGGCCATCGTGGTGTCGCCGAGCGGGTAGTCGAGCACGGCGCGCAGGTGCTGCTCGAACTGGCTGGTCCGGGCGCCCTCGATGGTCCAGTGACCGGAGTTGTGCGGGCGCATCGCGAGCTCGTTGACCAGGATGCCGTGCCGCGGTCTCGAACAGCTCGACCGCGAGCACGCCGACCACGTCCAGCTCGGTGGCGATCCGGATGGCCAGCCGCTGCGCCTCGACCGCCCGCTCCTCCGGCAGGTCCGGGCGCCGGCGCCAGCACCTCCACGCAGATGCCGTCCTGCTGCACGGTCTCGACCACGGGCCACGCCGCGACCTGCCCGTACGGCGACCGGGCCACGACCGCGGCCAGCTCGCGGACCAGCGGCACCCGCTCCTCGACGATCAGCGCGGTGCCCGAGGCGAGCAGCTCGGCCGCCTCGGCGACCTCGCCGACCACCCAGACGCCCTTGCCGTCGTACCCGCCGCGGGTGGCCTTCACCACGACCGGCCAGCCGACCTCGGCGCCGAACCGCTCCAGGTCGGCCGCGGACTCCACCGGCGCCCAGCGGGGCACCGGCGCGCCGAGCGCGGTGAGCCGCTCGCGCATGACCCGCTTGTCCTGGGCGTGCACCAGCGCGTCCGGCCCGGGCAGCACCTTCACGCCCTCGGCGGCCAGCGCCCGGAGGTGCTCGGTGGGCACGTGCTCGTGGTCGAACGTGACCACGTCGCAGCCCTCGGCGAAGCGGCGGAGCGCGTCGAGGTCGGTGTGCTGCCCGTGCTGCACGATCGGCGGCGACCAGGGCCGCACCGTCGTCCGGATCGGCCGCGAGCACGCGCAGTGACTGGCCGAGGGCGATCGCGGCCTGGTGGGTCATCCGGGCGAGCTGGCCACCACCGACCATGCCGACCACAGGGAGGCCGGTACGGGAATCCATGACGCGGAGCGTAACCGCCGGGCCGCCCGGTCCGGGCACCCGCCCGCCGCCATCCGGTCCCGAAATTCCACCGCCGCCCGACGCCCGGACCGACCGGGCACATGCCCGGACGTCGGCGGCAGCTTCGTCGGGGCGCCCGACCCACCCGGGCGCCCCGACATCCCCCCACCTGCGTGCCAGGCCGCCCCCGGCCCGGCACTCCCCCCAGTTCGTTGCTCGGCACCCCCACCGAGCACCCCCACCACGCTGTCTGGCCCCCCACCGGCCAAACCCCGCCCCAGCTCGCTGCCCGGCCCCCCAGCCGAGCGCCCCACCCGCCGCCTGGCCCCCACCGCCAGGCGCCCCCCACACCACCCGCGACCCCAGCGAGTGGTCGATCAATGCGGCGCCGACCCCACCGCGGCGCCGCACTGGTCTGTCGCGACCGGGCTACATCGCCCCGTCGATCGCGGCCACCATGTCGAGCGCCGCCCCCGGCGACTCGGGCAGCCGCTCCAGCCACACCCGGACCCCTCGGCGCCGCGGACGTGCTGCAATCTCGCCCGGAGCGTCTCCACCCGTCGGGCCAGGTGCTGATCACGGTCGACCAGGCCGAGAACCGCTCGCGGCCCCACCGCCGCCAGCGTCTCGCCCCCCGAGAACGCCGACCGCAGGCAGTCACCGAGGGTCAGCCGGAACAGCAGCCCCTCCCACCCGTCGGCCGCGCCCGCCTCGCCGACGTCGACCACCAGTAACACGTGGTCCTCGCCGGCCGCGGCGCCGTCCCGTTCCGCGCCGCGGTAGACCTCGGCCAGCCGGGTACGCAGGTACGCGGCCGACGCCAGCCCGCTGAGCGGGTCCTCGCAGGTGGCCGAGCGGATGGCCGCCACGGTCGCCTCGGCCCAGGCCTCCACCAGCGCCCTGACCACGGTCAATGGCGGGCCGCCCCCCGGCAGCTGGCGGTAGAGGGCGCAGACGTCGTTCAGCGCCTCACGCGCCCCGACCCCCGCGTCCGCGCGGGCCTTGCCCAGCCGGCCACACGGTCCGACCGCGTCCCGCCCCTCCGCCAAGGCGCTGGCCAGGACGTCGACCTCGGGGATCCACCAATCCCCTGGCCTGGTCCAACCCGCCTTCAAGGACTCCTTCGACCAGGCTTCCCGCAGCTCGGTGGCGTCCCGGTGGACCGGCTTGCGCCAGCTCGTCCGCCCAGCGCGCTGTTCCACTAGTGGATCGTCGGTGATAGTCGTTTCGCACGACGCCTCCTGGCCCCTCATCAATCCCGCCCCGAGCACCCCACCCGGAACCCGCATCTTTGCGATGCATGACCGAATAGACGCGGCTGCCGCGGAGCTATGACACGACTTTCGGGCAGAGTTTCTGAAGAAGTCGCGGACGAGGTCCCGGAAAGGGTGAACATGACTCACGAAGACCGTGGATGATCCTTTCCGCGAGGATCGAACCCGACGACCGGTGGACGAATGACAACGGAGATTGCCGACGAGGCAGCAGCGCCCGCGGACGGCCTGAGTGACGCGGACCTGATCACGGCGGTGCGGGCCGGCGATACGGACGCGTTCGGCCAGCTCTACTCGCGCCACAAGGACGCCGCCCGGCGGCTGGCGCGCACCCTGGTACACAACTCGACGGACGTCGACGACCTGGTCGCCGAGACGTTCGCCAAGATGTTGAACAAGCTCAGGGACGGTGGCGGCCCCGACGCCGCGTTCCGCACCTACCTGCTGACCGCGCTGCGGAACACGTTCTACGACCGGGCCCGCCGCTCCGGCCGGGTCGAGGTGACCGACGACGTCGCCAAGCACGATCCCGGCGTGCCGTTCGTGGACACCGCGATCGAGGGTCTGGAGCGGTCGCTCGCCGCCCGGGCGTTCGCCCGACTGCCCGAGCGCCTCCAGCTGGTCCTCTGGCACACCGAGGTCGAGGGCGAGAGCGCCGCCCAGGTCGCCCGCTGCTGAGCCTGACGCCGAACGGTGTCTCCGCGCTCGCCTACCGGGCCCGAGAGCGCCTCCGCCAGGCCTACCTGCAGGAACACCTCACCGAAGCGCGCGGCGACGACTGCGGCTGGGCGATCGAGCGGCTCGGCGCGCACGTCCGCGGCGGCCTGGCGAACCGGGAGAGCGGCCGGGTCCAGGCACACCTGTCGGACTGCAAGCGCTGCCGCGCGCTCTACGCGGACCTCGGCGAGGTCAACTCGGGCCTGCGCGGCATCCTCGCCCCGCTGGTCCTCGGCGGCGCCGCGGCCGGGTACCTCGCTACCGGCGCCAAGAGCGCGCTCTCGCTGGCCAGCTTCTTCGGCGGCGCCCGGCAGTGTCCTCACCACCTGGTCCGGCCAGATGGCCATCGCCGGCGGTGGCGTGGCCGCCGCGACGGTGGTGGCGGTGACGATGGCGCCGCACGTCACGTCGTTGAACCCGCCGTCGGACACGCTGGTGGCGCCGCGGCCGTCCAGCTCGGTCTCGGCGCCGCCCGGCACCCGACTTCCCAATGGCACGATCGTGCCCGGCACCTCCGGCAGTCCTGGCGACCCCAACAACCCCGGCGTCTCCGGCAGCCCGGGCGCCTCGCTCGCTCCGGGCGAGTCCCCGTCCGGCTCGCCCGGCTCCGATCCGGGGGAGCCCGGCTGCGTCGGCCTCGCCCACCCGCTGGTGGTACCGGACGAAGAGGGCAAGACGGACGTCACCACCCGGCTCGCCCCGGCCAGCACGCTCACCCGGGGCCAGGCCGGCGCGCTACTGCTCACCGTGACGAACAACGGCAGGGCCGCGGGCACCGGTGGCGGCGGAAGCGCGCTCTCCGGCCTGACCATCGTCACCAAGAAGGGCCCCGCGACGGCCAAGATCACCGCCGAGATCTCGTTGCCGCAGGGTGTCACCCTTGCCGGCCCCGCTGCTGGCGACAATTGGCGGTGCGTGGCGATCTCCTCCGGCGCGGTCTGCCGGCATCCCTCGCTGCCCTCCGGGCAGAGCGACCACGGCGCGGATCAAGGTGAAGGTCGCGACCGACGCCGCCGAGGGCGTGCCCAGGGCGATCGTCACCTCGAAGAACATGGGTTCTCGCACGGTGCAGGCCAGCAGCGGCGTCACCGGGGCTCCCCGCACCGCCGCGACTGCCCCGACCACCGCCACCGCGACGGTCACCTCCAGCCCGAAGTCCAACGTCACGACGTGAGATCGCGGCGGGTTTCAGGGCGAGAACGAAAGCGGTATACCGCCCATACTGATTCGGTAGGCGTCCGGAGACCGCTAGTGCCGGACGTTCCGCCAACCCTGAAGGGACATCACATGGGTGACATCGCGAGCAAGGTCGACAAGGCGTGGGAAGACAAGAGCTTCGCTGAGCTGGCGGCCGCGCCGGTCGACGCGTTGCAGGGGGTCAGCGCCGCCGACGCGGAGCTGCTGAAGCAGGCGTTCAACATCAAGACCGTGGCCGACCTCGGCACCAACAAGTACTTCCTCTGGGCGCAGGCCATCGCCAAGCTGGCCGACTGACGCGCACTGCCCTTTCGCCGCTTTGGGCGACATTTTCCCGGCTATGGCCGCGAAGATGTCGCCCAAAGCGCGTTGAGGCCCGCCACGGGCCGTGGGTCGGGCCCGCGGCGTTCGGCGCGAAGGGGCAGGGCGGCGGCGGCAGGGCCCCTCTGACCTGCCGCCGCCGCGGGCGCCCGGGCGAAGATGCCCCCCGCATCCGCCGCAGGCGCCCCCGCGCGCCTGCTCCCGCCGCCCAACCCCACCGAGGGCACCCGCAGGCGCCCCGACCGTTCACATCGGCCGTTCGGCGCTCTCCATCAGCTCGTACGCCGCCGGCAAGGTGCTCGGCAGCGCCTCGGTCCAGATCCGCACGTCCGGATCGCCGGCGACCTCGGCCAGCCGGACCCGCAGCGCCTTGATCTGTCCCGGCAGCCAGTGGCCCCGGCTGACCAGGCCCAGCACCGTGGTCGGGCCGGTCGAGGCGAGGGTCTCACCGCCGGAGAAGACCGATCGAAGGCAGTCCCCGAGCGCGAGCCGCAGCAACAGCGACTCCCAGCCGGTCACCCTCGCCAGCTCGGCGAACTGCAGGATCAGCAGCGCACGCCGCTCGCCGGCCGGCAGCCCATCGTGCTCGGCCTCCCGGTACACCTCGGCGATCCTGGTGCGCAGGTAGCTCGCGGTGGCCAGGCCGCTGAGCGAGTCCTCGCAGGTGGCCGAGCGGACCGCGGTGACGGCGACCTCGCTCCAGGCCTCCACCAGCGCGCGCAGCACGGTCAGCGGCGGACCGCCGGCCGGCAGCTGCCGGTACAGCGCGCAGAGGTCGTCGAGTGCCTCCCGGATGCCCACCCCGGCGTCCGCCCTGGCCCGACCGAGCCGGGCGACCGCGGCCAGCGCGTCGCCGCCGCCGGCCAGCGCCTCGGTCACGGCGTCCACCTCGGCGGTCAACCAGTCGCTCGGCCGGGTCCAGCCGTCCGCCAGCGCGGCCCGGTTCCACGCCTCCCGGAGCGCACCCGCACCACCGGGCTCGCGCCACTGGCCGCCCAGAACGGTCTCCGGGGTCACTACCGAGAACTGCCGTCGGTTCGCGCGCACCGCACCTCCCGAGCCGGATCGTCGGGGCCACATGCCCCGCTAGCTGCTACTTCTCCTGAGACGGCGGTTCGAGTGGGCCGCCATGACGCGAGTACGGCGAGGAACTTCGAAACGCGAACATGCGTCATCAGGGAGCCGATCAGGCGTTGCATAGAGAGACCCCCATGGACCGGTAGGCAGATGACGACTGAGATCCCCGACGAAACGGCCATGCCCGGCGCGGGGCCGAGCGACGCCGAGTTGATCTCCGCCGTGCGCGAGGGCGACTCGGCGGCGTTCGGTCAGCTCTACACGCGGCACGTGGACGCGGCCCGCCGGCTCGCCCGCACCCTCGTGCGCGGTTCGTCGGACGTGGACGACCTCGTCGCCGAGACGTTCGCGAAGCTGCTCGGCAAGCTCAAGGACGGCGGCGGCCCGGACGCGTCGTTCCGGGCGTACCTGCTGACCAGCCTCCGGAACACGTTCTACGACCGGACTCGCCGGGACCGCCGGGTCGAGGTGACCGACGACCTGACCCGCCACGACCCCGGGGTGCCGTTCGTGGACACCGCCGTGGAGGGGCTGGAGCGGTCGCTCGCCGCACGGGCGTTCGCACGGCTGCCCGAGCGCTGGCAGATGGTGCTCTGGCACACCGAGGTGGAGGGCGACTCGCCGGCCGAGGTGGCGCCCCTGCTCGGCCTCACGCCGAACGGTGTCTCCGCGCTCGCCTACCGGGCCAGGGAGCGACTCCGCCAGGCCTACCTGCAGGAACACCTGAGCGATGCGGCCGGCGACGAGTGCTCGTGGACGATCGAGCGGCTGGGCGCCCACGTCCGCGGTGGACTGTCCAGCCGGGAGGGCGGCCGGGTCGAGGCGCACCTGCGCGACTGCGAGCGCTGCCGGGCGCTCTACGTGGAGCTGGGCGAGGTCAACGCCGGCTTCCGCGGGATCCTGGCGCCGCTCGTGCTCGGCGGTTCCGCGGCGGCGTACCTGGCGTCCGGTGGCAAGGGTTTCCTGGCCGGCTTCGGCGTCTGGGGAGCGGCCCGGCAGGCGCTGCGCACCCGGCACGGCCAGGCCGCTGCCGCCGGTGGCGGGGTCGCGGTGGTCGCCGCGGTCGTCGCGATCGCCCTGACCGGCGGCTCCACCTCGCCGCCGCCCCGCCAGCCGGTGGCTCGGCCGCCCGCATCCGAGCCGGCCATCGATCCGCCGCCCGCGCCGCCCGCGGAGGTGCCGCCGGCCGATCGCCCGCCGATCCGCCCGCCGATCCGCCGGTGGTGCCTCCACCAGGCACGACGCCGGCACCCACGCCGCCGGCCTCGCCGACGCCCACGCCGCCGAAGTCCGCGGCCGGGCTGGAGGTGGCCCCGGCCGGTGCGCTGGTCCGCGGCCGGCCCGGGGTGCTCGTCTTCACGGTCAAGAACCCGAGCGGCGGTGGCGGCACCGCCGGTTCGGCCGGTTCGGCCGGCTCAGCCGGTTCGGCCAGGGTTGGCGGCGGGTGGCGGCGGCTCGGTCGCGGGATTCGCCGGTCCGCGGTTGGCGCCGGCCCTCGGCCCGGGTACCGGCCCGATCAGCGCGGCTCTCGAGCTTTCCGCGTGGCGTGACGCTCCGGGCGGGGTCGGCCGGCGACGGCTGGACCTGCGTGGCCGCCGCGGTGGGCGCGCTCTGCCAGCGGCCGACGCTGCTCGCGGGCAAGACCAGCCGGGCGTACGTGCCGGTGGACGTGGCCGCCGATGCCGCCGATGGTGCGCCGACCGTGACGATCAGCGCGCCGAACCTCATCACCCGGACCGCGCTCTCGACCGCCGTGGTCTCCAGCTCCGGGCTGGCCGCCACCATGGCCGGCACGATGGCCGCGAACGTGACCGTGGTGGGCAACTCGCTGCTCTCCTGCCCGCACTGGGCGTTCCGCTGCGCCAGCGCGCGGGCCGGCACCGGCGGCGCGACCGACAACGGCGACTACGCCATGACCGAGTACGCCGACCCGATGGCCCCCGTCGGCGCTCCGCTGCTCGGTGCGGTGAGCGGCGCCACCCTCGCGCTGCCCGGGAAGGTGCTCTGGGCCGGTCTGTACTGGGCCGGCACCGGATCGCGGCCCGCCACGCCGGCGGCGTACCTGCGCGGCCCGGCCTCCAGTTCGTACACGAAGGTCCGGGCGTCCCGGGTGGACACCGTGACCGCCAGCCGGTTCAGCCAGCCCGCGTACCAGGCATCGGCGGACGTGACCGCGCTGGTGCGGGCGAACCGGGGCGGCCAGTGGTGGCTCGCGGTCGACCGGAACGTCTTCGACCACGGCGCCGGCACGTTCGGCGGCTGGAGCCTGGTGGTGCTGGTCGCCGACGGGGTCCGGCGCGCAGCGTGGCGATCTTCGACGGGTTCACGCCGATGCAGGGCACCGAGTCGTTCACGGCGGCGCTGTTCGGCACGCCAGGCACGAAGGCGCAGGTGGGCTTCGTGGGCTGGGAGGGCGACCGAGGGATTCGCGGCGACCGGCTCAAGCTCGGTGCGGTGCCGCTCGGCGGGGCTGATCGCGACAACATCGCGGCGAGCCGGACCGGCGGCACCCCGGCTGGCTGGAACACGTTCGGAGTGGACGCGAGGGTACTCACCGGAGCCTTGCCGGCTGGGCGTCAAGAGCCAGACCGTGACCGCGAACACCAACGGCGACGCCTGGCTGTTGGGCGTGATTGCGCTGGTCACTCCCGAGCGATAGGCCGTCCACGGACCGTGATGCCGATGACCTCGGTGCACATCGGTTGCCGCGAGTGCCTATTCTTGCGGAGTGAACCTGGTCCGGAGTGTTGTCGATCGCTGGCACAAGCTGATCCGAGAGATGGCGAAGTTCGGCATTATCGGCATCGTCAACACGTTGCTCGACCTTGCCATCTGGAACGCGCTGCTCTTCATCGGCCCCATCAAGGCGCAGATCATCTCCACTGTGGTGGCGGCGACGAGCTCGTACTTCATGAACCGGCACTGGACATTCCGGCACCGGCCCGCTCGGGTCTGCGCCGCGAGTACATCCTGTTCTTCGTTTTCAACGGCGATCGGGCTGCTGATCACGAGCGCCATCCTCGGCATCGCCAGCTACGGGTTCGACGTCGAGGACCGGTTCTGGCTCAACGTGGTCCGCTTCTTCGGCATCGGCGTGGCCACCGTGTTCCGGTTCTGGGCGTACCAGAAGTGGGTCTTCCTCCACCCCGAGGACACCCTGTACGAGACCGACGACCCGGCCCTGGCCCCCGCCGCCCACGGAAGCCTAAGCCCCTAGACCGCCGCACTGGGCGGTTCATTTCCGCCCTCCCAGGGCAGATTTGAACCGCACTTAGTTTGGCCGCTGCTCTTGATCTGACCTGGAGCCCGTCCAGGTGCCGCGATCGCAAGGCGGAGGACGCCCGGGATATTGGTGATATCTCGGGCGTCCGACTACGCCGCGAGCGTGGTGCCTGGGCGGGCCGCCTACCGAATCCGGGGGAGGTACACGGCGAAGACGGCGGGGTGCGCTGAGCGGAGTTCCAGGCGGCCGGAGTCGGCTTCGACCAGGGCTCGGGCCACCGCGAGGCCGATGCCGGTGCCGTCGCCGCCGGAGACGCCGCGATCGAAGACGAGCGGCACCAGCGGGTCGGGCACGCCGACGCCCTCGTCCCGCACCTCCACCACCACGTGCTCGCCGTGCGCGCGGGCCGTCACCGTGACCGCGCCGGCGCCGTGCTGCAACGCGTTCTCGATCAGCACGCCGAGCACCTGGGCGACGTGGCCGGGGGTGGCGCGGGCGCGCAGGCTCGGCTCGAACTCCCCGTCCGGCGCGTCGATGTGCAGCGTGCGGCCGCTGAGCCGGAACGCGTCGTCCCAGTCGGTGCGGAGTGCGGAGAGTTGGTCGACCACGTCCAGCTCGACCGCGTTGTGCGCCCGTCGGTCCTGGCCTGGTCGAGCAGCTCGTCGACGATGTGCACCATCCGGTCCACCTGGTCCAACGCGGCCTCGGCCTCGGCGCGGACCGCCGGGTCGGCGACCGCGGCCACCT
>CAVVAL010000010.1:0-362765 GCA_963746095.1 uncultured Actinomycetota bacterium
CGGACCCCGGGCCGCAGCTGATCAAGGAGATGGAGACCACCACGCCGCACGCCAAGGTGCTGGCGGCCGGCCGGCCCACGCCGCTGTGGTCGATCCCGTCCGGGGACGGGCGTTCGGTCTACGTCGGCGAGGCGTTCGGGTGTTGGCTCTGGGCCGTCGCTTGGCCCCAGGCGGCCGGCTACGTCCTCGCCGAGCACCTCGTTCTCGACGACCTTCGTGAAGAAGTACCGGGAGCGTTGCTGTTCGGTGCACCTTCGCCTTACCTTCGTGATACTCCATGAGTAGCGGAACTTGGCTACGCTTCTTGGCGGTGGTGCGGGGCGCCGCTCGCTCTTGATGGCGAAATCGTCCGAGCTGGAGGAGGCGCGGCATGAAGAAAGTGTTGAGCTGGGGCCTCATCGCGTTCTTAGTCTTTTACGTCGTGACGCAACCCGACCAAGCGGCCGGGACATTACGTTCGATCGGCAATGGGCTGAAGACCGTTGCGGAAGGACTGGGCAACTTCGTGTCCGGGCTTGCCTGATTCCCACAAACACGGGAGGCGTGCGGTGGACCGCGACAAGGAAGTAACTCCGCAACCGGAGCAGCCGCGGCGACCCCAAGGGGATCCGCCGCCGGCTTCAGTGAGCATCACACCGGTCCCGGTCGACAGCCCGGGCGACACCGCTCCGCAGCGACCCGTGCGGGTGGCTCCGACGGTGACGACGTCGTCGAGCTCCACGCACTACGACGCGGCGGGCCTGCCGATCGTGATGGGCCCCCCACACATCGAGCCCACCACCAACGAGCCCAGCCGGATCGTCAGCAAGTACCTGTTCGACAGCGAGCGGTACTGCGGCGAGTGGCGCCGGCACTGGATCTACGTCGCGCGCTGGACGGCCCTGGGCGTGATCTCCCCGTTCCTGGTCGGCTACGTCGTCGGCGTGGTGGGCGAGGATTCCGGCACGATCGTGACCGTCGTGCTGGTGCTGTGGCTGATCCTGCTGTGCTTCGTGGGCTTCAAGCTGCTGGACTGGTACTACGACCGGTTCGTGCTCACCAACAAGCGCGTGATGGTGGTCGGCGGGATCGTCACTCGGAAGGTCGGCATGATGCCGCTCGCCCGAGTCACCGACATGGCGTACAACCAGAGCCCGCTCGGCCGGATCCTCAATTACGGCACGTTCGTGCTGGAGTCCGCCGGTCAGGATCAGGCGCTGCGCGAGATCAAGCCGCTGCCCCGCCCCGGTGAGCTGTACCTCCAGTTCGTCCAGGAGATGTACGAGCCGAGCGACAACAACCCGAAGGCGGACGAGGGCGACTGACCGCCCTGGCCTCTTCCGTAGATCGGCGACTCGACGGGCCTGCCGTGCCGGGGGCCGATCGGCCGCTGGCTATTCTGGCCACGCCGACCACCCCCGTTGACGAGGCCCGATGCGCATCGATCTGCACACCCACTCCACCGCGAGCGACGGCAGCCTGCCGCCCGCGGAGGTGATGCGCGCGGCAGCCGAGGCCGGTCTGGACGTGGTGGCGCTCACCGACCACGACACCACCGCCGGCTGGGCCGAGGCTGCCTCGGCGCTGCCGCCGGGGCTCACGCTGGTGCCCGGCACCGAGATCTCCGGCCGCTGGCTGGGCCCGATCGGCCCGCCGATCAGCCTGCACCTGCTGGCGTACCTCTTCGATCCCGAGCACCCCGCGCTCAGCGCCGCGTTCGCCCGCCTGCGCGACTCCCGGCTGACCAGGGGCGAACGGATGGTCGAGCTGCTCCGCGCCGACGGCGTCGACGTGAGCTGGGAGCAGGTCCTCGGCTACGCGGCCGGTGGCTCGGTCGGCCGTCCGCACATCGGCCGGGCGCTGATCGAGGCGGGACTCGCCGACGACATGGACGCCGCCTTCGCGTCCGAATGGCTCGGCCGGCGTTACCGTGTCTCCAAAGAGGACATCGACGCCTTCGAGGCGGTACGGCTGGTACGGGCGGCGGGTGGGGTGGTGGTCTTCGCCCACCCCAGGGCATCGAAGCGGGGGCGGATCGTGTCGGACGAGCTGATCGCGGAGTTGGCCGCGGCCGGGCTCGGTGGCCTGGAGGTCGACCACGCCGACCACGACCCCGAAGCGCGCGCGCACCTTCGTGGGCTCGCCGCCGACCTGGGCCTCTTCACCACCGGGTCGAGCGATTTCCACGGCATCCACAAGACGATCTCGATCGGCGACAACGCGACCACCACGCCCGAGGTGTACGAGCGGCTCGTGGCCGCCGCGACCGGCGCCAAGCCCGTGACGGCGGCGTGACCGCCCGGCACGCCGCGCCGGACGAGCGCGCGTAGTGGAGCACATCATCAACTGGCGCCTCTTCGGTGAGGCGTTCGTGACGCTGTTCGTCATCATGGACCCGCCCGGCACCGTGCCGCTGTTCCTGGCCCTGACCTCCTCGCACACCGGCCGGGCGCGCAGCAAGGCGGCCTGGCAGGCCGTGGCGGTGGCGTTCGGCGTGATCACGGCGTTCGCGGTCGCGGGCCAGCAGATCCTCGAGTACCTGGGCATCGGCATCCCGGCGCTGCAGGGCGCCGGCGGGCTGCTGCTCCTGCTGGTGGCGCTGCAGCTGCTGACCGACAAGGCCGAAGAGCCGACCCAGGTGAAGAACGTGAACGTGGCGCTGGTGCCGCTCGGCACGCCGCTGCTGGCCGGCCCTGGCGCGATCGTGGCCACCATCGTGTTCAGCCAGCGGGCCGACGCGGTGCCCGATCTCGTCGCGGTGGGCGCGGCGATCGTGGCCGTTCACCTGGTGCTCTACCTGTTCCTGCGGTTCTCGGGCGTGATCCTGAAGGTGCTCAGGGAGAGCGGGATCGTGCTGGTCACCCGGATCGCCGGCCTGCTGCTCTCGGCGATCGCCGTGCAGCTCGTCGCCGAGGGCGTGATGGGCTTCGTCCGCGACTACCAGCCGTAGCCTCGGCCGGGGCGCCGAACCGTCGCACCGGGCTGGCAGGATTGACGGTCATGGAGCAGCTGGGGTTCGAGGGCATGCCGACACGGCTCTTCTCGTGCACCCCGTCCAAGCTCGGATCCTTTGAGGACTGCCCGCGCCGATACCGGATGACGTACGTCGACCGCCCGACGCCGACCCGCGGCCCGCCCTGGGCGCACACCTCGCTCGGTGCGGCGATCCACAACGCGCTGCGGGCGTGGTGGGCGCTGCCTCGGGAGAAGCCGCACCGCCGAGGTGGCCAGGCGGCTGCTGCGCGGTGCCTGGATCTCGGACGGCTTCCGGGATCGCGAGCAGCAGGCCGAGGCCGCCGAGCGCGCGATCGAGTGGCTGGAGGCGTATCTCGCCGACCTCGATCCGGACGCCGAGCCGATCGGAGTCGAGCGCACCGTCGCCACCAAGACCGACGCGCTGGCCTTCTCCGGCCGGATCGACCGGCTCGACGACCGGGACGGTGAGCTCGTGGTCGTCGACTACAAGACCGGCCGGTCCGAGCTGAGCACCGACGACGCCCGTGGCTCGGCCGCGCTGGCGCTCTACGCCCTGGCCACCTCCCGCACGCTGCGCCGCCCGTGCCGCCAGGTCGAGCTGCATCACCTGCCGACCCGCACGATCCACGCCTGGGAGCACACCGAGGAGTCGCTGGCCCGGCACGTCCGGCGGGCCGAGGCCACCGCCGCGGACATCGTGACCGCGCAGGCGGCCGTGCAGGCCGGCGCCGACGGGGACGAGATCTTCCCGGCCCGTACCGGCGTCCGCTGCTCGTGGTGCGACTTCCGCCGGCACTGCCCCGAGGGCCAGGCCGCCGCGCCCGAGAAGGAGCCCTGGGCCGCCATCACCCCGCGTTGAGCCGGTCCCCGCTTTGGGCGACATCTTCGGGGTCATAGACCGAAAATGTCGCCCAAAGCGCGAAGGGGTGGCGGCGCAAGCGTCAGGCGCCGGCGGCGTGGCGGTCGTGCTGCCGCACCGCTGAGACGTCCTGGGTGCGCAGGTCCGACGGGCTGCCGAGGACGTCCAGGCGTCGGATCGGGATCCGGGCCACCCGTGCCCTGGCGTCCTTGACGTGTGGCCCCTCGCGCAGCGACGGCGGCACCGCGAGCAGCGTGAGCCGGAGCGTGCGCAGGCTGGCGGTGGCACCCGCGTCGGTCGTGGGTATCGCCGGCAGGTGGCTGTAGAGCCGCCGGGCCCAGCCAGGCAGCAGGCAGAAACTCAGGCTTGCGAGCGCGGCCCAGCCCGGTATCGCGGGGGTGGCCAGCCGGACCCACCACGGCATCGGCGGGCTCAGCACGAACCGGGCCGCCTCGTAGGCCGCGGCGCTGGCGTACAGCTGCGGCCGGAGCCGCTCGAAGTACCCGGCCAGCTCGGCGACGGTCTGCGGCACCGCGGTGACCTCGGGGTCGATGCCGACCAGCCGGGCGCCCCGGACCTGCTCGGCCACGTACCGGTCGGCCTCGCGGTCGGAGACGCGCACGCCACCGCGCCGCAGCGTGCTGAGGAACGAGTCGACCTCGCAGCAGTGCACCCAGAGCAGCAGCTCCGGCTCGTCCACCCGGTGTAGCAGGCCGGTGTCCGGATTCCGCGCGCTGAGCGAGCGGTGGATGCCGCGGACCCGGGCGGCGACCCTGGCGGCGTCCTCGGTGGTGCCGTACGTGGTGACGCCGATGTACTCGGCCGTGCGGCGGATGCGGCCCCACGGATCGTCACGGAATCCCGAGTGCTCGGCCACGGCGGACATCGCCACCGGGTGTAGCGCCTGGAGCAGCAGGGCACGCAGGGCTCCGACCGCGAGCAGCGGGTCGGCGTGCAGCCGCCACGTCACGCTCTCCGGCCCGTAGAGGCCCAGCTTCGAGATCGTCATCCACTCCAGCGTTACACGTGAGACCGACAACGGCATCCGAAGCGCCGGACGATCAGGACTATTTGTCGGCTTCGCGCCAGAACGAGATCAGCGCGTCGACCGTGGCCGGCGGGTTCTCGATCGCGGGCGAGTGCACGGCCTGCTCGATCACCTCGTGCCGCGCGCCCAGCCGGCGGGCCATCTCGGCCTGGGTCTCCGGCTGCCACGCGTCGTCCGCGGCGCCGTGGCAGACCAGCAGCGGGAGCCCGACCGCGGCGAGTTCGTCCACGCGGTCGGGAGCGGTGAGCAGCGTGTCGCCCATCCCCTTGAGGCCGCCGGCTGACGAGGCGACGAACCGCTCGCGCAGGAACGCCTTGAGCTCGGGCGAGGCGCGGAGCCACTTGGGATCGGCCTGGGCGAGCTGCTCGACCGCCTGGTAGACCGCCCCCATGCCGCGCGCGAGGTACGGCTCCAGCGCCGTCATCCGGTCCTTGCGAGAGCCACCGATGGCGGCCGGACCCGAACCGAGCAGCGTGAGCGAACGGTAGGACGCCGGCTCGGCCAGCACCGCCTCCCGGCTGACCAGCCCGCCGAACGAGTGGCCGAGCAGGTGCACCGGACCGTCCCCGAGCAGCTTCGCGACGCCCGAGACGACCGAACCGAGCCACTCCAGCGTGTACCGGGCTGGCTCGTCGGGTCCTGGCGAGGCGTACTGACCGGGCTGGTCCATCGCGACCACGCGATACCCGGCGGCGGCCAGCGGATCGAGGAGCGGGGCGAAGTCCTCCTTGCTGCCCGTGTAACCGGGAACCAGCAGGGCGGTGCCCCGGCGCGGCACCCCGGGCGGCGGCGCGGCGTCCAGTGCGGCGACCGGGCCGTCGGCGAGTGGCAGGCGGACGGGGTCAGCGTGGTGCGCGACGATCTGGCTCACCCGTACAGTGTGCACGGCGCTTCCTGGCCTGGCCCGGCGTGGTCGAACCGTTCGAGTCGCTACCTCGTGTTACTTACTGATGGCACCATTGTGGATCGCCTATTCCGTGACCGACGGAGGTCGCTGTGTTCGACGAGATCATGGGGCTTCCCGCCCACCCGCTGATGGTGCACGCGCCGGTCGTCCTGATCCCGTTGACCGTGCTGGTCGCGCTCGTCTACAGCCTGCTCCCGCCGGTCCGGCAGCGGCTCGGCTGGATCCTGGTGCTGCTCGCGCTGGCCGGCTCCGGCACCTCCTACGCCGCGGCCGAGAGCGGTTCGCGGTTCGCGGTCAAGCTCGGCGGCGCCACGCCGGCCATCTCCGAACACGAGGATTTCGGGCAGATGCTCCGGAACCTGGCAGCCCTGCTCGCCGTGGTGGCGGTGGTCCTGGTGGTCGTCGATCGGGCCCGGCACCGCCGCCGGCGGCTCCAGTTCGCTGATGACGGTTCGCCGCACACCTACGCGCGGGCGCGCAGCGGCGGCGTGCTGCTGGTCGTGGTCTCCGTGGTGCTCACGCTCGGGTTGCTCGCGGTCGCCGGCGGCGCCGGCTACTACGTCTACCGGACCGGTGAGAGCGGCGCCGAGATGGTCTGGGGCGACAACTAGCACCCCGCTACTCCCGTGATGGAGCCGCTGGACGAGTGCCGACGCGGTGAGGCTGCCGCGTCCGTGGTGTAGAGGCAGGCCAGCACCCGGGACATCATCTTGGGCAGGCCAGACTGCATGAAGACGGTGATGAACGTCTCCTCGTACTCGCGCACGGCCTCGGCGTCCCGCCCGTGGGCCTGCGGGGGCGCCGCCGATCCCGCGGGCGCGGCCTTCCGGCGCCGGTGGGTGCGGTGTTCGGTGGCGCGGTGAGCCAGGTTGGCGCGGTAGCCGGTAGGGCCGCCGTTCCGCATCACCTCACGCGTGATCGTGGACGTCGGACGATCCAGGCGCCGGGCGATCTCCGCGTAGGCGAGGCCGTCGGCAAGCCCCAGCGCGATCTGTTGGCGTTCCTGCTGAGTGAGCCTGCCGCCCGGCATCGCGATCTCCTTCGTGGTCCTTGGCCCGCCAGCATAGCGTTCGCTGCTCAGATCATTGCAACAGTTCTGCTGGCTTTCGTTGCGTTAGATACAGATCCATTGCAATGACTCTTCAGCTATGACCTGCATAAATGCTGCTATCTTTGCAACATAAGTGTTACGTGATCTGAGAACGCAACGTAGCGTTTCCATTGTTCGAAACAACGATCAGAGGAGAGTCACGATGCAGACGTTCGACACCGCCCACCCCGATCTCTGCCGTCCTGGACATCCCGGCCGGACGCGTCTAGTTCATCGCCGCCGACCGGGCTGACACCACGGTCGAGGTACGGCCCGCGGACGCCGCGAAGGGGCGCGACGTGAAGGTGGCGGAGCAGACCACGGTCGAATACCGCGACGGAGTCCTGCGGATCGAGGCTCGGCGAAGAACCAGTTCCTCGGCGCCTCCGGATCGATCGAGGTGACGGTCGAGCTGCCCGCCGGTTCCGGGGTCGAGGCGAAGACGGCCAGCGGCGAGCTCCGTGCCGTCGGGCACTCGCGACGTCGTCTTCGAGGGCGCGTACAGCCAGATCACGATCGACGAGGCCGCGGGCGTCCGCCTCACCGCGATCGACGGTGATGTCGACGATCGGCCGCTTCACGGCCCCGCGGAGATCAGCACGCGAGGGGCGACATCCGCATCGCCGAGGCTGTGCGCGGCACGGTCGTGCTGCGCACCGAGTCCGGCGACATCTCGATCACCGCCGCCGCCGGAGACTCGGCCGCCCTGGACGCCGGCACCTGCTACGGCCGCATCGCGACGCTCTCAAGAAACGACGGCACCACCGCGAACTCGACATCCACGCCACCACCTCGTACGGCGACATCACCGCCCGCAGCCTCTGACTCGCGACAACTAAAGGAGACACCCATCATGACGAAACCTGGCCATCGCGGCGAACGGGCTGCGCCACTCCTCTGCGGCGGAAGGAGGCTAGGACGTGCTCGACGGCATCGACCTGGCCGTCCCGGAAGGAACGATCTTCGCTCTGCTCGGCCCGAACGGTGCCGGCAAGACCACCACCGTCCAGATCCTGTCCACCTGATCCTGCCGACGGCGGCACCGTCCAGGTCGCTCGGCCACGACCTGGCCGCAAAGCGAACGATGTGCGCGGCGCGATCGGCGTCACCGGCCAGTACTCGGCCGTCGACAAGCTGCTCACCGGCGAGGAGAACCTGTCCTCAAGGCCGACCTACAAGCACCTGTCCCGCGTGTGACGGCAGCGCAAGGCCGCGAACTGCTCGACCGCTCTGACCTGGGCGACGCGGCGCGCAAACCGGCCGGCACCTACGGCGGCAGCAGCGCCGACTCGACCTGGCGATGACCCTGGTCGGCGACCCTCGCCTGATCTACCTGGACGAGCCCACCACCGGCCTCGACCCGCGGAGCCGTCGCTCGATGTGGCAGATCGAGCGGGAACTCGCCGGCGAGGCGTCACGATCCGCTCACCACCCACTACCTGGAGGAGGCCGACGAACTCGCCGACCGCACCGCCCTGCTCGACCACGGGCGGCTGATCCCGAAGGGACCGCCGAGGAACTCAGCGGCGGATCCGGCGGCCACACCAGCTCACCTCCGCCGACCCGCACCTGCTCGACGCCGCTCGCCGCGCTGTTCGGCGCGGAGATCGACGACCCGAGGCGCTGACCCTGCAGGTGCCGAGCGACGGCGGCGACCGCGCGCTCCGCGAACTGCTCGCCCGCCGGACGAACGCTCGATCGACACGACGACCTGAGCGCGCACACCCCCGACCCGACGACGCTCCCCACCCCACCGGCCCGCCAAGAAGGAGACCACCCGATGAGCACCGTCACCCTCGCCATGCGTGATTCGCTCCACCATGGTCCGGCGCCAGCTCAAGCGCCTGCTCCGCTACCCGTCCATGACCGTGCAGCTGGTCGCGACGCCCGTCATCATCCTGTTCCTGTTCGTCTACGTCCTCGGCGGAACCCTCGGCGGCGGACTCGGCGGCGGCCGCTGACACCTACGTCAACTACGTCGTCCCCGGCATCCTGCTCATGGCGGCCGCCATAGCCGCGACCGGGACCGCCGCGAAGGACGCCACGGACATGACCGAAGGCATCGTGGCTCGCTTCCGCACAGCGCGGATCTCCCGGGCCTCGGTCCTGACCGGCCACGTCGTGGCCAGCGTCATCCAGCAGCTCCTCGGCACGGCCGTCCTCATCGGCGTGGCCCTGGCGATCGGCTTCCGCCCGAACGCCACCGCGCGTCGAATGGCTGGCAGCCGGCCCCTCCTCCCTGTGGGCGACATCTTCTCGGCTATGACCGAGAAGATGTCGCCCAAAGCGCGTTGAGGGTGGGGGTGGCGCGCGCGTCAGGGGAGGCGGTGGAGGGTGACGGCGGAGAGTTCGCCGTGCTCGGCGATCGCCGTCAGGTAGGTGTGGTGCGGCTGGGCGCGGCGATCCGTGGGTGAGCCCGGATTCAGCAGCCGGAGACCGTTGGCCGCGGTGGTGTCCCAGGGAATGTGGCTGTGCCCGAAGACGAGCACGTCGGCATCGGGGTAGGCGCGGGCGCAGCGCTCCTCCCGGCCCTGCTTCGGCCCGGTCTCGTGCACGACCGCGAACCGCACCCCGCCCAGGTCGGCGGCGGCGATCTCGGGCAGCCGGGCGCGCAGCGGCGGCCCGTCGTTGTTGCCGAAGACGCCGATCACCCGTGGTACCCGAGCCTCCAGCGCGTCCAGCAGACCGACCTCACACCAGTCACCGGCGTGGATCACCACGTCCGCTGCCTCGGCGGCGGCCCAGACCGGCGCCGGTAGATCCTTCGCCCGCCGCGGGAGGTGGGTGTCGGAGATGATCAGCAGCCGCACGTCGGGTCACCCCGTGAGCGCGCGGACCGAGACGAACAGGATCAGCAGGACCGCGAGCACGCCGGCCACGATCGATATCCCGAGCGTGACCAGCCGGGCCTGCGCCTCCTCGGCGTCGATCGCGTCGTGATCCTGCGGGGGCAGCTCACGCGGCGGCGGCAGCGGCTGGATCAGCGGCGCCGGCCGGGCATGGGCGGACGGTGGCTGGCTGCGCGGCGGGCCGGCGTAGGTGGGCTTGGCCGGCGGCGGCGTGGCCTCCGTGGCCGGTTCGGCCGGACTCGCCGCGGGGCGTTGCCACTCGGCGTCCGGGTCGCTGGCCAACGGCACCCCCTGCTCGGTCGGTCTCACCGTGGCAAAACTACCAACGTGGCCGCGGCCGCGAACCGGCGCGCGGCCACCTCAACGCAATGGGCGACATTTTCCCGGTCAGAACCGAGAAAATGTCGCCCAGAGTGCGGGTGGTGGCGGGTCAGCTGGCGGCTGCGGTGTCCGCGTCGCCGGGGGCGCCGTTCTCCTGCGCGGACTGGCCCTCGCCGGTGCTCCGGCGCCGGCGACGACGGCGCGGGGCGCCCTCGCGAGCCGATTCGCCCTCGCTGGCCGGGTCGGCCACGTCGACCGAACCGATGACCTCGTCGGACGTGCCGCCCTCGGTCTCCTGCACGGTCAGCGCGGCGCCACCACGGGTGCGGCGGCGGGGCCGGTTGCGGCGGGCACGGGGAGCGGCCTCCTCGCCCTCGACAGCCTCGGCGTCCTGAACGGGCGCCGCGGTGTCACGGTCGCCACCGCGGCGGGGACCGGCGGACCGGCCACCCTGCGAACGGCCGGCCGGAGCCTTGGCGCCGCGACGGCCGCGACCGGTCTCGCCGAGGTCCTCGACCTCTTCGGCCTCCAGGCCCGCCCTGGTGCGCTGCGCGCGGGGGAGGGTGCCCTTGGCCGTGGCCGGGATGTTCAGCTCGGCGTACAGGTGCTCGGAGGTGGAGTACGTCTCCGGCGGGTCCTGGAACGGCAGGTTCAGGGCCTTGTTGATGAGCTGCCAGCGGGGCACGTCGTCCCAGTCGACGAACGTGACCGCCACGCCGCTCGCGCCGGCCCGACCGGTACGGCCGATCCGGTGGAGGTAGGTCTTCTCCTCCTCGGGGCACTGGAAGTTCACCACGTGGGTGACGCCGGTGACGTCGATGCCGCGCGCGGCCACGTCGGTGGCGACCAGCACGTCCACCTTGCCGGCGCGGAACGCCCGCAGGGCCTGCTCGCGCGCGCCCTGACCGAGGTCACCGTGGACGGCCGCGGCGGCGAAGCCACGCTCGACCAGCTCGTCGGCGACCTTCTGCGCGGTGCGCTTGGTGCGGCAGAAGACCATCGACAGGCCACGACCCTCGGCCTGCAGGATCCGGGCCAGCATCTCGGTCTTGTCGAGCGCGTGCGCACGGAAGATGTGCTGGGCGGTCTCCGGGACGGTCCGGCCCTCGTCCGGCTCCTCCGCGGTGATGTGCACAGGCTGCTTCATGAACTTGCGGGCCAGGGTCACGATCGGCCCCGGCATGGTCGCGCTGAACAGCATGGTCTGACGGAGCTCGGGGATCATGTTGAGGATCCGCTCGATGTCCGGCAGGAAGCCGAGGTCGAGCATCTCGTCGGCCTCGTCCAGCACCAGGATGCGGATCTTGCCGAGGATGAGCTTGCCCTGCTCAGCCAGGTCGAGCAGGCGGCCGGGGGTGCCGACCACGATGTCCACGCCGCCGCTCAGCGCCTTGACCTGCGGCTCGTACGCGCGGCCGCCGTAGACGGCGAGGGTGCGGACCTTGCGGGCCTTGCCGGCGGCGGTGATGTCGCGGGTGACCTGGACGCAGAGCTCGCGGGTGGGGACCACCACGAGGGCCTGCGGGACGCCATCGGCGCCCTCGTCCGGGCCGGTGACGCGCTGCAGGATCGGGATGCCGAAGCCGAGCGTCTTGCCGGTGCCGGTACGGGCCTGGCCGATCACGTCGGCGCCGGCCAGGGCGATCGGGAGGGTCAGCTCCTGGATCGCGAACGCGCGCTCGATGCCGACGGCGGCGAGCGCCTCGACGGTCTCGCGGCGGACGCCCAGGCTGGCGAACGTGGGTGCGGCCTCGCTGACGGGCGCGCGGGCGGCCAGCTCTTCGGCGGTCTCGACCTCGGGCGCTCCGGACGTGGAGTGGTCCAGAATGACGGCCTCGGGGACTGCGTCACCCTGGTCGGAAAACGAGGTACTGGGGATTTCGGTGCTCAGAGTCTTCGCCTCTCTAGGACGCGCAGACGTCGTAACTCTTCAAGGTCGCACCCGGCAACGTTCGGCCATCGCGTAACGACAGCGGGCTCAGCGGGTCCGGCGCCTGGCGGCGTCCGCGCACACTTCCGGCAATGGCCAATGCCACTGCCTCACCACACATGGTACGCGGCTGCCGGCCGCAGGGTAACGGCTACCGCTTGTGACCGTGCTTGCACTTCACGCTCGAAGCCCGCTCGATGTGACGAGGATCGCAGGCGTAACGTGGTTCGCGGCTGGCGCAGCGCGGCGTCGAGCCATTCTGTGCTGCCGGTAAGTCCGCCGGTGGCGCCGCCGTCCCGCACGCCCCGGAGGCCACGCTGACCAGTGCCGATTCCGTCCCCACGCCCACCGCGCAGCCGGCGCCTGGCACCGCGCACGATGCCGTCGTCGACCTGCTGGGGGTGCTCGGCTACGGCGTGTTGATCGCGTTCGACCGGCTCGCGGCCGACGCCCGGCTCGCGCCCGATCTGCGCCGGCGCGCCCTGCTGAGCGAGATGGCCGCTGCGGAGATGGCGCATTACCGGCGGATCAGCGACCGGCTGGTGGAGATCGGGGTCAATCCCGAGCAGGCCATGGGCGAGTTCGTCCAGCCGCTGGACGACTTCCACGACTCGACCAGCCCGAACGACTGGCTGGAAGGCCTGGTCAAGGCCTACGTGGGGGACGGCATCGCGGACGACTTCTACCGCGAGGTGGCCGCGTTCCTCGCCGAGCCGGACCGCAGCCTCGTGCTCGAGGTGCTGCACGACGACCGGCAGGCCGAGTTCGCGGTGGCCGAGGTGCGGGCCGCGCTCGAGGCCGATCCGGACCGGGCCGGGCGGCTCGCGCTCTGGGCCCGCCGGCTGGTTGGCGAGGCGATCAGCCAGGCCCAGCGGGTGGCGGCCGAGCGGGACGCGCTCACCGAACTCGTGGTCGAGGGCTCGGGCGATCTGGCCGGCGTCGGCGCGCTGATCAAGCGGCTCACCAACGCGCACACCGAGCGGATGCGGGCCATCGGGCTCAACAACTAGCGCGGAGCGGCCGTCGAACTGAGCGGCCGCCACGGCTCGGCGCGGCCGTCGAACGGGGCGGCCGCTAGCGCCCCGGGCGGCCGGCTGACCGGGCTGACCGGGCGGCCGCTAGCGCTCCGAGCGTTGCCGCAGTGCTGTGCGCACGGCCTCGACGCCCACCAACAGGGCGATGGCCACGCCGATCGTGAGCACCCAGCGGAGCGGACCCTCGAGGTCGGCGGCCTTGGCGACCGCGCCGCCGAGCACCGTGCCGAGGACGCCGAGCAGGGTGGTGACCGGGACCCCGAGCGAGTGTCGCCCTGGGGTCACCAGTCGGGCCACCACCCCTACCGCGAGGCCGAGGAGGAGGAGCTGAAAGACCTCCATCGCGGCTGGATCAGGACGCCGCGAACCCGACGCGACGGGTCTCCGCTTCCGCGATCTCCACGTAGGCGAGCTTGTCGGCCGGCACGATCACCCGGCGACCCTTCTCGTCGATCAGGGACAGGATTCCGCTCCGACCGGAGAGCGCCTCGGCCACTGCCTGCTCCACCTCGGTAGGGCTCTGCGTGCTCTCCAGCACGAGCTCGCGCGGTGCGAACTGCACGCCGATCTTGACCTCCACCGTGGTGCCTCCTTCAAGGATCCGATGCCGTCGTCAGACATCCACCAGGAAGGCTAGCCGAACGTCAGCCGGCGGAGGCGACGGCACCGCCGCGGGCGCCGTCCCTGGTGTCCGGGTCGCGCCAAGGGTCGGACGGCGCGGAGCGGGCCCGACCGCGAACACGACCGGGGCGTCAGCCCTGGAGCGGGAAGTTCGAGATGCCACGCCAGGTGATCGCGGTGAGCAGCGCCACCGCTTCTTCCTTCGGCACGGCGCGGTCGGTCTCCAGCCAGAACCGGGCGCCCATCTCGGCGGCGCCGGTGAGGCCGACCGCGAGCAGCTCGGCGCGGTTCCGGCTGACCCCGGTGTCGGCGGTGATCGTGTCGGCGATCGCGGTCATGCACTCGCGGGACGCCCGTTCCACCCGCTCGCGCACGGCCGGCTCGTTCCGCAGGTCCGACTCGAAGACCAGCCGGAACGCCTCGCCGTCGCTGTTGACGAAGTCGAAGTAGGCGCGCATCGCGTTCTCGACCCGGACCTTGTTGTCCGTGGTGGCCGCGATGGCCTCCCGGACGCCGGCGACCAGGCCGTCGGCGTGCACGTCGAGCAGCGCGATGTACAGCTCGAGCTTGCCGGGGAAGTGCTGGTACAGGACCGGCTTGGAGACTCCGGCGCGCTCGGCGATGTCGTCCATCGCGGCGGCGTGGTAGCCCTGGGCGACGAACACTTCCTGCGCGGCGGCGAGTAGTTGCTTGCGCCGGGCGGTGCGGGGCAGGCGGGCGGTACGCGTGCCCGTGCCGGGCTCGGCGTCGCCCTGTGCGCCGCTGCTGAGCGGGGTGCTCGTCATCTTTCCTCCACCCATGGCGGGTCGGATCGCCCTACCCATGGGTAGCCAGCCTAATCGAGATGCCCCCTGGGTAGCGCGACGGTCCGTCTACCGGGACGATCAACATCGGCCGGAGACGGCGCCGGGAAATCCTCGGTAGCCTGCAAGGTCACCATCGATTCGAGGAGCGTCGCCGTGCAAGCCGGCCCGTACGCCAGCCCTGACCCGGCGCAGGAGGATTCCGGGTTAGGCCCTGCCGTGTCGCGGCCGCCGGTCCGTCCGCCGTCCCCCGGCCCGGTCGGGGTCTCGGCCCTGCTGGCCGCGGTGCGCGCGGTGCCCGGCGTGCGTGACGCGCAGGTCCGCACCTCCGCCGACGGCGATCGCACCCTGCGCCTCGACCTGGCCGACGGCGCGGACGGGGTGACGGTCGCCACTCTGGTCTCGCAGGTGCTCGACGAGCGGCTCGGCGTGGTGGTCGACCCGAGCCGGTCGTTCATGGTCGAGGACGCCACCAGCGACGAGCAGCAGTTCCAGGCTCCGGTGAACGCGCCGCGCCGGCGGGTGCTGATGGAACGCCTCCAGGTGGTCACCGGCGGGCTGGATGCCAGCGTCGAGGTGAGCCTGGCCTCGGCGGCGAAGAAGGTGGTCGGCTCGGCGACCGGGCCGGCCGTGGAGGCCGCGGTGCTGCGGACCGTCGCCAGCGCGGCCCTGAACGCCGTCGACGCGCTGATCGAGGGCCGTGGCCGGTGCGGGCTCGATCAGGCCGAGGTGGCCGAGATCGGTTCGGACCGGGTGGCGGTCGCGGTCGTCACGTTGCTCACCCCCGGCCAGGTCGACCGGCTCGCCGGTGCCGTGCTGGTCCGCGGTGATGCCAGACAGGCCATGGTCCGCGCCGTGCTGGCCGCCCTGAACCGCCGGCTCGAGGCCCTGGTTCCCGGCGGCGGACGACGATGGTGCTGCCTGCTCAGGAGGGCTCCGAGGTGGAAGACTTCCGGCGCCGCTGACCGGAGCCGCCGGCCGCCGAGGAACCGTCGCCGGAGGCAGCGCCGGCACCCGAGGCGCCAGCGGCCGACTCCAGACCCGAGACCGTCGAACCCGCTCCGCGCGTCGAACCCGCCCCACGCGGCCCGCACCGCACGTCGAGCCGGCACCACGTGACGAGACGCCGCCGGCACCGCGCCAGGAGCCGGCACCGCCCGTGCCGAACCCGCACCGAGCCGCCGGCACCGCCGCGCCAGGACCAGACGTACCCGGGCGACCCCCGGCTCGCGGCGCAACGTCCACACTTCCCCCCGCTGCCCAGCCAGGACGCCACCGGCCCGCGGCTGCCCGTGCTCGCACCGGCCGGCCCGCCCCCGCCCAGCACGGCGAACCCGACCCCGCCCGGCCCGGGCACCGAGGACGCGCCGGAACAGGCCACGCCGGGCTACCCGAACGATCCGTCGTGGGGGCAGAACACTCCGCCCGTGCCGTCGCCGCCCTACTCGTGGGCCGAGCCGGCCGGCGCGGGGCAGGCACCGCCGTGGGCCGGCGGCACCGGCGCGGGACAGCCGCCGCCGTGGAGCGAGGCCGCCGCCGGCGCCCAGCCGCCGTGGGTGAACCCAGCGGGGGAGGCGCCTCCGTGGGCCGACCCGCCGGGGCCGCCGAACCGCCCCCGTGGGCCGACCCGGCCGGCGCGCCCGATCCCCGCGACCTGGGCCGATCCGGCCCGCCCCCCGGAGCCACGTTCCTGGGGTGACCCGTCGGGCGCGGCAGACTAGTGCTGTGTCCACCAACGCTTCCGAAGATTCGGCCGGCCCGGGCCGTACCGCCCGCGTGACCGAAGCCACCCTCGCGCCGGATTCCGCGCTGCCGCCTGAGGGCGGTCCGCTGCCACCACCGTGGCCGGGACGGCTGGTCGAGATCGACGGCTACGCCACCCACGTACGCGACACACCGGGCATCACCCCGCAGGCCGAACCGGCGCTCTACGTGCACGGTCTGGGCGGTTCCGCGCAGAACTGGACAGACCTGGCCGGGCTGGTCGCCGGTCGGCTCGCCGGCCAGGCGATCGACCTGCCCGGATTCGGCCACTCCGACGCACCGCCGCGCGGCGGATACCGGCAGCCGGCGCTGGCCGCGCGGGTGATCAGGGTGATCGAGCACGCCGACCGCGGCCCGGTGCACCTGTTCGGCAACTCGCTCGGCGGCGCCGTGGCGGCCAGGGTGGCCGCGACCAGGCCGGATCTCGTGCGCACGCTGACCTTGATCTCCCCGGCCATGCCGTTCATCCAGCCGCGTTCGGCGCACGCCCGAATGCTGCCGGTGCTGATGTTGCCCAGGGCCCAGCGGGCGGTGGAGGCGCGGCTGCGCACCATCCCGCCGCGGACGCTGGCCCACGGCATCCTCTCGGTCTGCTTCGCCGACATGTCCCGGGTCGCGCCGCAGCGGATGGCGGAGGCGGTCGCCGAGGCGACCGCACGGCTGGAGGTGCCCTGGGCGGCCGAGGCCTACCTCGGCACGCTCCGCGGGCTCGCCGGGTCGTTCCTGGTGCCGGGCGGACGGTCGCTCTGGCGGCTGGCGACCCGGATCACGGCGCCCACGCTGATCGTCTGGGGCCGACAGGATCGGCTCGTGGACGTCGCGCTCGCGCCGCGGACGGCCGCCGCCATCCCCGACAGCAGATTGCTCGTTGTCGATGGTGTCGGTCACACAGCGCAACTGGAGGCGCCGCGTATCCTGGCGAGGGCAGTATTGGCCTTTCTGGACGACGCGAGATCGCGCGCCGATGCCTGATCCGGTGCGCGCGTCTGCGACGCTGGAGGCCTAGCTCTGAACGGCTCGACCTGTGACTCGACCACCACGTGTCCGCTACTGGACATGGCGCACTGGGGAGGTGACCGCCGCGGCACCGACGGCTCTGGCCCGAACGACGTCGCGTGCGTCGTCGGCCACCGACTCCGCGGGACCGCGCCAGCAGGCGCGCCGTCTCTCCAGGACCCGGATGCTCCGCCGCCGCCGACGCATGGTCGTGCTGGCCATGATGGCGGTGACCGTGGTGCTGGTCGGGGTCGATTTCGCGCGCGGCGGCTCGGCCACGGTCGATCCGACCATCCGGCCGACCAACCCCGCCGCGGGCGCGGAGCTCGCGCTGCCGCAGGTCGTGGTGCCCGTGGTTCCGTCCGCCGGTGCGTCGGCCTCCAGCTCGCCGGCGCCGGTGGTGCCCAAGCGCGGCACCGGCACGTTCGCGATCGCCTCCGGTGAGATGCCCAGGGTCGGCACCGGCCAGCTGATGACCTACCGGGTCGAGTCCGAGAACGGCAGCGGCGAGCCCGCCGACACGTTCGCCAGCGAGGTCGACGCCACCCTGAGCAACCCGCAGAGCTGGACCGCGAACGGCGAGTGGTCGTTCCGCCGGGTCTCCAGCGGCAAGGTGGACTTCGTCGTCCGGCTCGGCACCCCGGACACCGTGGACAAGATCTGCGGCGCGGCCGGCCTGCAGACCGGCGGGTACGTCTCCTGCCGCACCGGACAGTTCGTCATGATCAACCTCGCCCGCTGGGAACTCGCCGTGCCCGAGTACAAGGGCAACGTGGCCCTGTACCGGCGGTACGTGGTGAACCACGAGGTCGGGCACCGGCTCGGCCACGGGCACGAGGCGTGCCCTGGCAAGGGCAAGCTGGCTCCGATCATGCAGCAGCAGACCTACGGGCTCGGCGGCTGCTTCGCGAACGGCACCCCGTTCGTCAACGGCGAGTACGTGAAGGGCCCGCCGACCGCCGGCAGCTGATCCCCGCGCGGCCGGCCCGGCGCCGACCGCCGGCAACTGATCCGCGCTCGGACCGGCGGCCCGCGTCTCTCGGAGCGGGACGGCCCTTCCCCGGTGTCCCAAGATCCGGACCGCGGGGAACAATGTTGAGACAATGCCGGTTTCGCATGAGTACCGCTGACGGCACGTGAGATAGCTGAGGAGCACCCACCGTGGCCCTGCCCCCCCTGGTCGAGCCAGCCGAGTCGCTGACCGTTGAAGAGGTTCGCCGCTACTCGCGGCACCTGATCATTCCCGACGTCGCCATGGACGGGCAGAAGCGGCTGAAGAACGCCAAGGTGCTCGCCGTCGGCGCCGGCGGACTCGGCTCGCCGACCCTGATGTACCTGGCCGCGGCCGGCGTCGGCACGCTCGGCATCGTCGAGTTCGACACCGTGGACGAGTCGAACCTGCAGCGCCAGATCATCCACGGCCAGTCGGACGTCGGCCGGTCCAAGGCCGAGTCGGCGCGCGACAGCGTCAAGGAGATCAACCCGCTGGTCGAGGTCATCCTGCACGAGACCCGGCTGGACTCCGAGAACGTCTTCGAGATCTTCAGCCAGTACGACCTGATCGTCGACGGCACCGACAACTTCGCCACCCGGTACCTGGTGAACGACGCCGCGGTGCTGCTGAACAAGCCGTACGTGTGGGGCTCGATCTACCGCTTCGACGGTCAGGCCAGCGTCTTCTGGAGCGAGCACGGACCGTGCTACCGCTGCCTCTACCCCGAGCCGCCGCCGCCGGGAATGGTGCCGTCCTGCGCCGAGGGCGGCGTGCTGGGCGTGCTCTGCGCCTCCATCGCGTCGATCCAGACCACCGAGGCGATCAAGCTGCTCACCGGCATCGGTGACCCGCTGGTCGGCCGCCTGATGGTCTACGACGCGCTGGAGATGGAGTACCGCAAGATCAAGGTCCGGAAGGACCCGAACTGCCCGCTCTGCGGCGACAACCCGACCATCACGGAGCTCATCGACTACGAGGAGTTCTGCGGGGTCGTCTCCGAGGAGGCCGTCGACGCGGCGCGCGGTTCGACGATCACGGTCGGCGAGCTCAAGGACATGATCGACAGCAACAAGGACTTCCTGCTGGTCGACGTCCGTGAGCCGGCCGAGTACGAGATCGTGCAGATCCCGGGCTCGATCCTCATCCCCAAGGGCGACATCCTGTCCGGCGCCGCGCTGGCGCAGTTGCCGCAGGACCGGCCGATCGTGCTGCACTGCAAGTCCGGCGTCCGCTCGGCCGAGGCGCTCGCCGCGCTGAAGCAGGCCGGCTTCTCGGACGCGGTGCACGTGCAGGGCGGCGTGCTGAGCTGGGTCAACCAGATCGACCCGAGCCTGCCCTCGTACTGATCACCCGCCTAGAGGGACCGTCAATAGGGCGCTGATCGGCTGCGCCGGCGCCAGACGCCGACCAGCGGCGTTGTCGTCGTCGGCCATGCAACACCGGCATGACCTCCTCCTCCGCCTTGCCGGACGACGCCTGACATCCGCCTCGCTCGACCGTCCCTATTGACGGTCCCTCTTACCGAAGTGGGCGACATCTTCCCGGTCATAGCCGCGAAAATGTCGCCCACTTCGGGCATGGTGCTGGGGTGAATCCGCCTACCGAGTACGCCGAGTCGGTGCTGGATCTGGTCGAGCGGATCCCGCCGGGCCGGGTGATGTCGTACGGGATGATCGCCGAGTACCTGCGCGAGCGCACCGGCCGCGGCTCGCCCCGCACGGTCGGCACGGTGATGGCCCGGTACGGCAGCGGTGTTCCGTGGCATCGGGTGGTGAGCGGCGCCGGTCGGCTCCCGCCGGGGCACGAGCTCCGGGCGCGGGAGCGGCTGGAGGCCGAGGGGGTGCCGTTCCGTGGCCAGCACGTGCTGATGGCCGACCCCGTGCTCTGGTGGCCCGAGTAACTCTTCTGCCCGCTCGCGCTTTGGGCGACATTTCTCGGTGCTATAACCGAGAAAATGTCGCCCAAAGCCGCGGGGTTTGCGGGGGTCAGACGATGCGGACGGCGCCGCCGCGGCGGGGATCGGCACCCGCGCCGCGCCGGCCGATCACGCTCGCGCCGCCGAAGTAGTGGTCGTACGCCTCCCACTGCCGGATCCGGTACCCGGCCGCGACCAGCGCGTCCACCTCGTCCGCCGGCACGCCCGGCTCCACGTGCGCGAGGCCGGCCACCGGGTGGATCCGCGGCCACGCCACCGCCTCGGCCGGCGTGCGCCCCTCGACCAGCGTGCCCACCACGCTGTGCACGAGTGCGGTGCGGATCCGGGAGGCACCGGCGGCGCCGGCGGCGAGCGCCAGACCGTGCTCGTCGGTGACCACCAGCGGGCACATCATGCTGCTCATCCGGTCACCCGGCCTGGGCTGGCCGCGCAGCAGCTCACCCTCGCCGAGCATCGAGTTGAGGTGGACGCCGAAGCCCGGCAGCCAGACGCCGGCGCCGAGGCCCATCGTGGTGGTGACCACGCAGGCGTTCCCCTCGGCGTCCACCACCGTGACGTTGGTGGTGTCGCCGTGTTGCTCCGGCCCACCGAGCGATCGGGTCACCGCGACCGCGCGATCGCCGGCCGGCAGCGTGGCCAGGTCCGCCGGGAGCATGGCGAAGGCGCCGAGGGTGTCGTTCAGGTCCCGCCGGGCGTGCACGGTGTAGCGGCCCAGGCTGGCGGTCTCGGCGGGCACCTCGATCACCGCGTAGCTGGCCAGATCCTCCGGACTGAGGATGCCGCCGCCCTCGTGCACGGCCTGCACGATCGCCTTGGCCAACGTGCCGGAGTAGAAGGTCTGCGCGCCGTCCTCGGCGAGCAGCCGGAGCGCCTGGTCCAGGCCGGGGTGGTGCAGCCGTTCGCCCGCGTCCAGCAGCTCGCCGTCGGGGGCGTACGCGAGCGCGCCGTCACCGATCAGCAGGCCGTCCTCGAGGGACCGCAACACCCGGGCGTGCGCGATGGAGAGCGGCACGCCGGCGCCGGCCAGCCGGAGCGCGGGGCCGACCAGCTGCTCCCACGGCAGCCGACCCCAGCGGGCGTGCAGCTCACCGCAGCCGGCCGGGATGCCCGGCACGCCCGACGCTGCTGGCGCCGACCGAGTACGCCTGCTCGACCCCGCCGAACAGGATCTGCAGCCGCGACATCGGCGCCGGCGTGGCGGTGGTGTCCAGGCCCGGCACGGTGACGAAGAAGTCCAGGCAGGTGGCCCGGCGCTCGGCGGCCGACCAGTAGGTGGCGAACCCACCGCCGCCCAGCCCGGTGAAGACGGTCTCGGCGACGCAGGCGGCCAGGGTGGCGGCGATCGCCGCGTCGGCGGCCGTACCGCCGGCTCGCAGGACCGCGTAGCCGGCCGCGGCGGTGGCCGGGTGGCCGGCGGCGACCCCGGCTGGCAGGCGATGGGCGTCCGATCCCGTGGGCACGGCCGGCTCCTCGGTCAGGTGCTGAATCCTGCGAGCGTACGGCGTTCAGCGCCCGCGTGGCGTCCCCGGAAGCGGCCTTCTCTGCCGGCCGATCAGGCGGTCTGCCGCTGGCGGCGCATGGGCAGCGCGAGGAGCAGCACCAGCGCGAAGGCGGCGAAGCCGCCGAGCACACCGCCGGCCGCGATCGTCTTGCCGGCCGGCTGCCGGGACGGGGCGGCCTTGCGCACGCTGACCAGATCCAGCGCGGACCGCTCACGCCCGTCGTCGGCGAGCTTGAAACCGAGGAAGCCGGCGTTGTCGTAGACGGCCTGCGCCGCGGCGGTCGCGATCTCGGGGTCGTCCGAGGTGACCTGGTACGACACCTCGCCGAACTTCGGGTCCACGATCCACTCGCCGGTGAACTTGTCCGCCGGTGCCGCGCTGGCCGCGTACTCGTCGGCCTTGCTGGATTCCAGCGAGCGGGCGACCTGCTCGGCGATCAGGCCCTTGCTGAGGCTCAGCGCCTGGATGTCGCGGGCCCGGCCGATCACGTTGAACTCCGCGGAGGCCTTGTACTCCACCGGGGTCGCCGCGATCAGCGCCGCGCCGCCAGCCGCGGCGACCAGCGCACCCAGGATCCCGGCGACCAGAGCCAGGGGCAGCGCGCGGCGGAGCGAAGGCAGAATTTCTCCTGCGGCGCGGAGGAGTGAACTGGACGTAGTAGCGGAGCGGCCGTTCATGCTGGAAACCCTAGCCTGTTAGGGTTGTGACGCCCTGGACCGCTCCCCCTTGCGGCTGATCACCGACCCGAGGCCAATACAGAGTGATGTCTCTTCCAGTGTCCGTAGACCATGCCCGGGGCGGACGATTCAACGTCCTTTCACTGGCGCTGTTCGTGCTGGTCGGTGGGGCGCTCGGCGTAGCCGCGGCCTATCAGGTGATGACCGGGAGCCTGATCGCCGCGCTCTGTCTGGTGCCGTATCTCGGGCTGCTGTGCGCCGTCTGGTGGCTCAGCCGCGGCAACGTGCTGATCCTGGTGCTGGCCGCCTACCTGATCGCCCCGTCGCCGGCCGACAACCTGCTACCGCAGGTCTTCATCTACGCCAGCACGGACTACGCGTTGCGCGCCCGGGATCTGCTGTTCCTCGCCGACCTGGTGCTGATCGGCGCGCTGCTGTTGATCCGCCCGCCGCTGCCCGAGAGCCGGCTCGGCCGGCTCTGGCTGGGTGCGCTGGCGTTGCTCGCCGGTTATCCGGTGATCGTCGGCCTGGTGGCCGGCGCCGGCCAGTCCGTGCCGGCGGTGTTCCAGGGCGCGGTCATGCCGCTGCGCGGGATCGGCGTCGTGATCCTGGTGGCCTGGTGGGCGAAGGCCAAGGGCTGGGACGCGGCGGTGCGGGATCTGGCCAGGACAGCCGTGATCTGCAGCGTGCTGATCGCGATCGTCGAGGTCGTGCTGGTCGTGATGGCCCAGGGTGAACCCAACTACTCGCTCTTCAACTACCCGCTGGTCACCGACGGCCGACCGGCGGTGCCCGGCTGGGGCAACAACATCCTGGCCAACCTGTTCTGCACCTGCATCGCGATCATCGCGTTCATCGGGCACCGGCTCGGCTGGAAGCTGCATTGGCGCGTGCTGTCCGCGGTGCTGCTACTGGTCGGGTTGGAGTACACCAAGATCCGGATCGCGATGATCATCGCGGTGCTGGTCATCGAGACGCCGGTGATCCTGGCCGTGGTCCGAAAGCTGTGGCCGCGGCGCGGCGCGGTGGTCGCGGTGGTCACCGGTGGCGTGCTGGGTGTCGTGCTCGCGCTCGCCACGGTCACCCTGCTGTTCATGATGAACCCGCGCTTCAACACGCTGGTGCCGGGCTTCATCGAGCAGCACATCACCTCCGCCGAGTCCGGCGCCGGTCCGACGGAGTTGCCGGCCGGCGGGGCGGACGACGACGGCGCCGCCTCGATCTCCACCCGGGTCGCGCTGCTCAACGCCGCCATGCACGTGTGGCGGATCAACCCGGTCGTGGGCGCCGGCTGGAACGGCTGGGGTTGGGCCAAGAGCGACTCCGATCTGGGCGAGTACCAGCAGGTGGTCGGCGTCGACCCGCACAACGGGTTCACCTGGTTGCTCGCCGACGCTGGCGTGCTGGGTCTGCTCCTGCTCTACCTCTTGCCGGTGATCCTGACCTTCCGGCGTTGGGATCTGTGGTGGCTGCTCGCGGTACCGAGCGTCGCGACGGCGCTGGAGATGGTCAACCCGAACCTGCGCAACGGGCACTTCGCGGTGCTGGTCTGGGCCTTCCTGGCCCTCGCCTTCGCCGCCACGCCGCCCGCGCACCGATACACGTTCACGCAGTGGATCCGCGACGCCTGGAACTGGCTGCGCGGACGCGAGGTTCAGCGAGTGGGAGCAACCGTGCAGAGCAAGACCGACGCCGTGGCCGAGCCGGATCGGCAGCCCGAGACCGAGCGGGACGTGCCAGCGCGCTCGTCCGGTGCCAGCGTCATCGACTCCGGGGCGTCGGTCCGATGACCGCGCCGGCCGTGCTGTTCCTGATCGGTTCCGGACCTCAGCTGCACACCGCCCGGCTGGTCGCGGCGTGCCTGGAGCGGCCCGCGGAGTTGCTCAACCTGTGGAACGCCGCGGTGGTCGGCCTGGACGGCGGCGACCCGGACGGCCACATCGCGCCGGCCACGATCGGGCGGCTGCGGGCCGTCTCGAGCGCCGTCCGGGAGTGGGCCAGGAAGAACCCCGGGGGCGTGATCGTGACCCCGCAGGACGTCGGCCTGGTCTACCGCCGGGCGATCGCCGTGGGTTGGGCCGCCGGCCTGAGCGTCGTGCTGCTGCCGGACGGTGCGGTCAGCGACGAGAGGCTGAGCCAGCGGAGCCTGCTCGGCGGTGCTGTGCCGGCCGCTGACGCGGTCCTGCGTGGCCTGGGCCTGTTCGCCGGTGCGCACGGCCGGATGGCCGCCTCCCGTCCCGACCTGGTGCTGAGCTGGGGCCCGGGCTGGGGGAACGTCTACCGCAGGCACCGGGTCGACACCGTGGTCGACGTGGGCAACCCGCGCGCCGACGGCCTGGACGCGCTGCCGGCGCCGCACGAGGACCGGATCCTGATCTGCAGCCAGCCGCCGTGGCTGCCGTCGATCGGCGGCGAGCCCACCGCGGCCGTCTGGTACGGCTGGATCGAGCGGCTGGTCACCAGCGCGCCGGCGGGTGCCGTGCGGGTCCGCCTGCACCCCCAGGAGCGGGACCGGATGCACGAGATGCCGATCGGTGCGGCCACCAAGGCGGTGCTCACCGAGGGCAACACGTTCCATCACGACCTCGGCTGGTCCGGCGCGGTGGTGAGCTGGGCATCGACCACGATGATCGAAGCCGCCGGCGCCGGTCGCCCGGTCGTCTCCGTGGTGGTGAACGACGCCGCCGCCGGCCTGGCCAAGGCCAGCATGTTCCTGGGTGACCCGCGGATGGTGATGGTGCCACCGGCGGAGATCGCCGACTGGCCGGCCGCCCTCGCGCTGGTGAAGAAGGCCCGTGAGCAGCAGTACGGGCTCGCGGACGACTACCTGGTCAACGTAGGGTCGGCCGCCAAGGCCGCAGCGGCGGCACTGGACGCGTGGGACGCCCCGAAGGTCGCCCGATAGGGCCGGCTGCCACTGGGCGGTTCGGCGTGATCCTGTCGGCGCCGCGTGGTGTCATTCGACCGTGACCAGCGACGGAGCCGCGACCGTGCCGGAAGCCTCGGCCGCTGCGCACGCGCCGGACGGGGACGGGCTGTTCGATCCGGGCGCCCTGGTCGAGCCGGACGAGGCCGACGCACCCGACGCGGAGGAGCAGTTTCCGCCCGACGGGGACGATCCGTTCGCGCCCGAGGACGCCGCGTTCGGAGCAGCCCCGATCGCCGCGGACGCCACGGTCGAGGCGGGGATCGCGACCGAGCCCGACGAGGTCGTCGCGCCCGAGGGACGTGGTTCGGCGCGGTACCGGCTGGTTCGGCGGGCGGCGCCGCCGGTCGCCCCGCCCACCCTGGACGCCAACCAGCAGGCCGTGGTGGCGCACCGCGCCGGACCGCTGCTGGTGCTGGCCGGTCCGGGCACCGGCAAGACGACGACGCTGGTCGAGGCCGTGGTCGCCCGGATCGAGGCCGGCGCCGATCCGGAGCGCATCCTGGTCCTCACGTTCGGCCGCAAGGCAGCCAACGAGCTGCGCGAACGGATCACCGGCCGGCTGGGCCGCACCACCGCCGAGCCGCTCGCCCGCACCTTCCACTCCTACGCGTTCGGCGTGCTGCGCCGGATCGCCGCCGACCACGGCGAGCCGGCGCCCCGGCTGCTCTCCGGCCCCGAACAGGACCTGCTCATCCGCGAGCTGCTGGCCGGTGACGCGGCCGGGGAGGGCGTCGGTTGGCCGGAGGAGCTGCGGCCGGCGCTGCGCACCCGCGGGTTCGCCGCCGAACTGCGGGATCTGCTGCTGCGCTCGTACGAGCGGGGCGTCGACCCGGTCCAGCTGGACGCCTGGGGCTGGCACCACGGCCGGCCCGACTGGCAGGCCGCGGCCCGGTTCATGGAGCAGTACGCCGACGTCACCGAGCTGCGGGACGCGAGCAGCGCCGGCGGGGTGGCCTACGACCCGGCCGAGCTGATCCGGGCCACGGTCACCCAGCTCAAGGCCGACTCGCGGCTGCTGACGATCGAGCGCGAGCGCTGCGGGCACGTCTTCGTCGACGAGTACCAGGACACCGACCCGGCCCAGGAGGAGCTGCTCCAGCTGCTCGCCGGCGGCGGCCGGTTCATGGTCGCGGTCGGTGACCCGGACCAGTCGATCTACGCGTTCCGCGGCTCCGACGTGGAGTGCATCCGGCGCTTCCCGGACCGGTTCCCGACCGTGACCCGCGAGCCGGCGCCGACCGTGGCGCTCACGGTGAGCCGCCGCTGCGGTCCGGAGCTGCTGGGGGCCTCCCGGCGGGTCGCGATGCGGCTGCGCGGACCGCACCGGCACCGGCTGCTCACCGCGGTCCCCGGCGCGGTCCCGGGCGAGGTCGAGGTGCACGTGCTCGGCTCGCCCAGCCAGGAGGCCGCGTACGTGGCGCACCGGCTCCGCGAGGCGCACCTGCTGGAGGGCGTGCCGTGGTCGGCGATGGCCGTCGTGGTCCGCTCCACCGCGCAGCAGCTCAGCACGTTGCGCCGGGCGATGGTGCACGCCGGCGTGCCGGTCGGGGTGGCCGGCGAGGAGCTGCCGCTGGCCGAGCAGCCGGGCGTGGCGCCGCTGCTGCTGGTGCTGGAGTGCGCGCTGCGGCCGGCCGCGCTGGACGAGGACGCCGCGATCGCGCTGCTCACCTCCCCGCTCGGCGGTGCCGACACGCTGGCGTTGCGCCGGCTGCGGCAGGAACTGCGCCGGCTCGCGGCGGCCGCCGGTGATCCGCGCGGCTCCGGTGCGCTGCTGGCCGAGGCGCTGGGGGATCCGCGCGAGCTGGCCGGCCTGGGCGACCGGGACGGGCAGCCGGGGCGGGCCGGGCTGGAGGAGCGCTGGGCCCAGCCGGCGGTCCGGATCGCCCGGCTGATCGCCGTGGCCAGGGACGTCGCCGCCGAGCCGAGTTCCACTGTGGAGAACGTGCTCTGGGCGGTCTGGACCACCTCCGGCCTGGCCGAGCAGTGGCAGCAGGCCAGCGCGGACGGCGGTATCCGGGGCGCCTCCGCCGACCGTGATCTCGACGCCGTGGTGGCGTTCTTCGAGTCCGCCGCGCGGTTCGTCGACCGGCTGCCGGGCGCCGGCCCGGAGATCTTCCTGGACCACATCCACGGCCAGCACATCGCCGCGGACAGCCTGGCGCCCGCGGCCGAGCACGGCGAGGTGGTGCGGGTGCTGACCGCGCACGCCGCCAAGGGCCTGGAGTGGGACGTGGTCGTGGTGGCCGGCGTCCAGGAGGGGCTCTGGCCGGACCTGCGGCTGCGCGGCAGCGTGCTGGGTTCCGAGGACCTGGTGGACCTCGCCGCGGACCGGGACATCGGCCGGGCCCAGCAGCTCAGCCAGCTGATGGACGAGGAGCGCCGGCTGTTCTACGTGGCGGTCACGCGGGCGCGCCGCCGGCTCGTGGTGACCGCGGTGGACGGCGACGACGGCGACCAGCCGTCCCGGTTCCTCGACGAGCTGGACCCGCTGCCGATCCCGGACGACCGCCCGCCCGAGCCGCGCCCGTTCACCGCGGTGCCGCGCACCCTGACGCTCGCCGGCGCTGGTCGCGGAGCTGCGCGGCGTGCTGCTCGATCCGGACGTGGCCGAGCCGCGCCGCCGCGCCGCCGCCACCCAGCTGGCCGAGCTGGCGCGGGCCCGGGTGCCCGGCGCCGACCCGCTGCACTGGTGGGGCCTGCTGCCGCTCTCGGACGACCGGCCGCTGCGGGCCTTCGACGAGGACGTGAAGGTCTCGCCGTCCAAAGTGGAGCAGTTCAGCCGGTGCGCGCTGCGCTGGATGTTGGAGGGCGCCGGCGGCTCGGGAGCGTCGAGCGCGAGCCAGGGGATCGGCACGCTCGTGCACGACGTCGCGTCCACCGTCACCGAGCCGGATCTCGCCGCGCTCACCGCCGCGCTGGACGTGGGCTGGAGCGGGCTCGACCTGGGCAACGCCTGGTACGCCGCCAAGCAGCACGACCGGGCCATGGACATGGTCCGGAAGCTGGTCGACTGGCTCACGGTGAACCCGCGCCGGCTGGTCGCGGTGGAGAAGGAGTTCGAGGTCAAGGTGGGCCGGGCGGCACTGCGCGGCCGGGTCGACCGGCTGGAGGCCGACGCCGCCGGCCGGCTGGTCGTGGTCGACCTCAAGACCGGCAGCAGCGCGCCGAAGGAGTCCGAGCTGGACGAGCACCCGCAGCTCGGCGTCTACCAGCTCGCGATCGAGCGCGGCGCGTTCCCCGACGACGGCAACGAGCCCGGCGGCGCGGCGCTCGTGCAGCTCGGCACCACCGCGAAGAAGCCGAAGGAGCAGGGCCAGCCGGCGCTCGCCGAGAGCGAGGACCCGGCCTGGGCCGAGAAGCTGGTGCTGGACACCGCCGAGGGCATGGCGGGGTCGGCGTTCGCGGCGGTCGAGCACCAGCACTGCCGGACCTGCCCGGTGCGGACCAGCTGCCCGATCCAGTCCCGGCAGGTGACCGAGTGACCGCCACCGTCCAGGCCGGGCCGCGGTACAGCGCGAACGACCTCGCCGACCTGCTCAACCTGCCGCACCCCACGCCGCAGCAGGCGAAGATCATCACCGCGCCGATGGAGCCGATGCTGGTGGTGGCCGGCGCCGGTTCCGGCAAGACCGAGACGATGTCGGCCCGGGTGGTCTGGCTGGTCGCGAACGGTCATCGTCCGCCCGGAGGAGATCCTCGGCCTCACGTTCACCCGGAAGGCCGCGGCCGAGCTGTCCGCCCGGATCCGCGGCCGGCTGTCCCAGCTCCGCCTGCGCGGGGTGCTCGGCGCGGTCGGACCCGGCGCGGACCCGGCAGACGACGAGCTGGTCGGCGAGCCGACGGTCTCCACCTACAACTCCTACGCCGCCCGGATCGTCTCCGAGCACGGCCTGCGGTCCGGCTTCGAACCGTCCACCCGGCTGCTCACCGAGGCCGTCACCTGGCAGCTCGCGGACGCGGTGGTGCGCACCTACGACGGCGACATGAGCCACGTCGACAAGGCACCCTCGACCGTCACCGGCGCCGTGCTCGACCTCGCCGGCCAGCTCGCCGAGCACCTGCGCGGCCCGGCCGAGCTGGCCGACTGGGCCGCCGACGTTCGTGGCCGGCGTGGAGGCCCGCCCGCCGGCGCCCAAGCAGCGGTTCCGCGGTGCCACCTCGGCCGAGGTGGCCAAGCTGCTCGGCGTGCAGCGCGCCCGCCAGCAACTGCTCCCGCTGGTCGAGCTGTACGCCGGCCGCAAGCGCGCCGCCGAGGCGATGGACTTCGGTGACCAGATGTCCCGTGCGGCGGTCGTCGCCCGGGACCACGCCGAGGTCGGCACGCTGGAGCGGCTGCGGTTCAAGGTCGTGCTGCTGGACGAGTACCAGGACACCAGCCACGCCCAGCTCACGCTGCTGCGGTCGCTGTTCGGCGGCGGCCACCCGGTGACCGCGGTCGGCGACCCGTGCCAGTCGATCTACGGCTGGCGGGGCGCGTCGGCCGGGAACCTGGTGCGCTTTCCCGGCCACTTCCCGCGCCGCAACGGGCGGCACGCCCAGGTCACCGCGCTCACTATCAGCTGGCGCAACGACGAGGCGATCCTGAAGCTCGCCAACGCCGTGTCGGCGCCCCTGCGCGCGCCGGGCCAGACGGTGTCGGTGCCCGAGCTCCAGCCCGGGCCGGCCGGCGTCGGTGCCGGCACCGTGCGGTGCGGGCTGTACCTCACGGTCGACGACGAGGCGGCCTGGCTGGCCGGGCGGATCTCCGAGGCGTGGTCGGCGGACCCGGAGAAGCCGGTCACCGCGGCCGTGCTCGCCCGCAAGCGCAGCCAGTTCGACCAGCTCGCCACCGCGCTGCGGGCCGCCGGGCTGCCGGTCGAGGTGGTCGGGCTCGGCGGGCTGCTGGACACGCCCGAGGTGCGGGACGTGGTCGCGACGCTGCGGGTGATCAGCGACCCGACCGCCGGCGACGCGCTGATCCGGCTGCTCAGCGGTGCGCGGTGGCGGCTCGGACCGCGCGATCTGGCCGCGCTCGGGGCCCGCTCGAACGTGATCGCGCGGCAGCGCCGGGAAGGGCTGGCGCCGGCCGCCCAGACGGCCGCGCAGGCCGCTGCATCGACGTTGCCCGGGTTGCTCGGCATGGGGCCCGCCGACGCCGCCCCGGCCGTGGTCGCGTTGCCGCCGGACGAGGTCGACGAGCGGAGCATCGTCGAGGCGCTGGACGATCTCGGTCCGCAGAACGGCTTCTCGCCGGCCGGGTACGCCCGGCTCTGCGCGCTCCGCGACGAGCTGCGGTCGCTGCGGTCCCGCGCCGCCCAGCCACTGCCGGACCTGGTCGCGGAGGTGGAGCGGACCCTCGGCCTGGACGTCGAGGTGGCCACCCGTCGGCCGCAGGACCAGTCGCTGGCCCGGGGGCACCTGGACGCGTTCTCCGACGTGGCCGCCGAGTTCGCGGAGACGGCCGAGACGGCCACGCTCAGCGCGTTCCTGGCGTACCTGCGGGCGGCCGAGGACCGGGAGCGCGGGCTGTCGCCCGGGCAGGTCGAGGTGCAGGCCGGCGCGGTCCAGATCCTCACCGTCCACGCGGCCAAGGGGCTGGAGTGGGACGTGGTGGCCGTACCCGGTCTCACCAGCAACGTCTTCCCGGTCGAGGGCGGCTCGTCGGACACCTGGGCCGGCTCGATGGGTGCGCTGCCGTTCGACCTGCGCGGCGACGTGGACGACCTGCCCGTGCTCGATCTCGGCGCGGCGTCGGACCAGATCGAGGTCGAGGAGGCGCGGAAGCGGTTCGTCGAGGCGTGCGCCGAGCGGGGTCTCGCCGAGGAACGCCGGCTCGCGTACGTGGGCTTCACCCGGGCCCGGCACCTGCTGCTCTGCTCCGGCTACTGGTGGGACCAGGCGTCCAAGCCGCGCGGTCCGTCGATCTTCCTCGACGAGGTGCGCACGCACTGCCTGGACGGCGGCGGCAGCGTGGACGCGTGGACGGATCCGCCGGAGCCCGGCGAGAACCCGCTCACCGCCGCCGCACGCCGCGCCGACTGGCCGATCGATCCGCTGGGCAGCCGGCGTCCGGCGCTCAGCGCGGCGGCCGCGCTGGTCACCGGCGCGGCGCGGCGGGCCGAGATCACCCGGCTGACCGAGGCCAGCCGCGGTGCCGACGCCGAGCGGTCCGCTCCGAGCGCCGACGACGGGCGGCCGGCGGCGGAACGGGAGGCCGGCGCGGCCTGGGCCGTGGAGGCCGAACTGCTACTGGCCGAGCGGGCGCGATCCCGCCGGCGTGACCAGCTCGACGTGGAGCTGCCGTCGCACCTGTCGGTCTCCCAGCTCGTCTCGCTCCGCCGCGACCCGGCCGAGCTGGCCCGCGCGATCCGCCGCCCGCTGCCGTTCGCCCCGGCGCCGCTGGCCCGCCGGGGTACCGCGTTCCACGCCTGGCTGGAACGCCGCTTCGGCGCGCAGAGCCTGCTGGATCTGGACGAGCTACCTGGAGCTGCGGACGCCGCCGCAGGCCCGGACAGTGACCTTGAGGCCCTGCAGGAGGCCTTCCTGGCCAGCGTCTGGGCCGACCGGACGCCGGTGCAGGTCGAGGTGCCGTTCGCCACGGTGGTCGACGGCGTGGTCGTGCGGGGCCGGATGGACGCCGTCTTCGCCGACCGGGCCGGCGGTGCGGGCTCGGGGTTCGACTCGGGCACCGCCGGAGTGGCCGGCCTCAACAGCGCGGCCGACACCGCCGGTGCCATCGGCCGGAGCGGCGCCGGCACGAGCTGGGACGTGATCGACTGGAAGACCGGTGCGCCGCCCGAGGGTGACGCCGCCGCGGCCGCCGCGGTCCAGCTCGCCGCCTACCGGCTGGCCTGGGCGGATCTCGCCGGCGTGCCGGTGGAACGGGTTCGCGCCGGCTTCCACTACGTGCGGCAGAACCGCACCGTCCGCCCGGTCGACCTGCTCGACGCCGATGGCCTCGCCGACCTCGTCTCGACCCTCCCGACGATCCAACCCTGACCCCGGCGCCGCGCCGCCGCGCCGCCCCGCCGCGGCGGCTCGCACTGCGGGCTGCGGTTGAATCGCGCCCTTCCAGGGCGTGATCCAACCGCAGCAGGTCAGGGCGTGGAACGGGCCGCGCACCTGACTGGTGCGCGGCCCGGTGTCCCGGTTCGCGGTCGCCCCCCAACGGTGGCCGCGGCCGGTGGTCAGCCGATCTTCTCGTGCTCCTTGATCGCGGCGTGCGTGCCGGGCCCGCAGTAGATCTTGATCGCGAGCCGGTCGACGCGCACCCGGAACCGCTGCCCCTTGTTGACCGCGAAGCCGGCGGTGCTGTGCAGGGCGTACTCCTTGCCGTCGTCGGTGACCAGGCCGTAGCACGGTCCGCTGCTGGCGGCCATGATCGTGCCGACCACCCAGCCGGGAGCGACCGTGTCGGTCGGCTTGTTCGGCGGGCCGGTGGTCGACGTGGGTGGCGGCGTGGGCGTGGCCGACCCGGGCGTCGGGGTGACGCTGCCGGACGCGCTGGGCGACGGGCTGCCCGACGGCGACGCGGAACGCTCGGACGATGCTTGATCGCTGTCGCCTCCGCAGCCGGCCGTCGCGGCGGCCAGCCCGATGCCGATGATCAGGGCGGCGATGCGCTGGTTCATGTTCACCTCAATGGGACGCAGCCGTGGCGTCCCTGGTTCCTGGATTGACCTGGAAACGGCGACGGCGCCCGGAGAGCGTGCTCCCCGGGCGCCGTGCGCTTCGTGCTGAAAAGGTGTCCCTGACTACTTGGTCGAGGAGACCTTGACCTTGACCGACGTGCCGTCCTGCTCAAGAACCTGGATCTTCACGCCGGCCGCGGGGAGCTTGACCCCGTGGTTCGGCAGCTCGGAGTACCAGTACTTCTTGGTGTCGTTGAACGTCGGCTGCGCGTCCTGACCGCGGACGAGCGACGCCTTGCCGTTGATGTGCAGCGTCATCGAGTCAGCCTTGCTCAGGCCGAACGGTGCGTCGTACATCTGGATTCGGGCGCGCCACGGCAGACCGTTCAAGTTGTAGATCGGTGCCGGGTGGGAGTCGACGATCAGGTGCAGGCCCTCACCCGGGTGGACGTTGGTGTTGTTGTCCACCTGGGAGGTGTCGTAGTACGAGATGAGCAGGCCCTGCTGGTACGCGTAGTGCTCGACCCAGTCCGGCTTCGTGTTGGCGTAGCCGAAGTTGTACGGGCCGGTCTTGAGGTACTTGTCGAAGCTCACGTACGTGCGGTTCGTGGCGAGGTAGTAGTTGTCGTACTCCGCCGTGATGCTCGCACCGATCGCCGAGAAGCCCTTCGAGGTCCAGCCGTTGTTGCCAGCCTCGGCACCATCGGTGAACACCGTCGCGCCGTCGGCGACGACCTTGATCTCGTCGGCGAAGAAGCCACCTCGGAAACGCCACCGTCAGTGCGGTAGTGGAACCGGACCAGGGCCTTCTTGCCAGCCTGCGCGGTGAGCGGGATGTTCAGGTCCACCCACTTGCCGGCCGAGGTGCCGTCGAGCGCCGGAGCGTTGGAGGCGTCCCGCGGCAGCGGCTTGCCGTCCACGGTGCCATCCAGCGCCGTCCAGTTGGTGCCGCCGTCGACCGAGGCCTCGACGTAGAGGTAGTCGTAACCCTCTTCGATCGCGTACCGAACCTTGGACGAGAGCGTCGCCGCGGTCTTGCCGGTCAGGTCGACCTCGCGGGTGAGCGAGTTGTCGAGGCTGTCGGCGTTGCCGGAGAACCACTGCTTGGTGCCCGCGAACGGCGCACCGAGGTCCGTGGTGACCTTCTTCTTCGGCAGCACGACGACCAGGCCCTGCGGCTTGGCGCTGTTGTACTCGGCCGGGCCGAGCGTCAACGTCTTCTTCTGACCCGCGACCACGATCTCGTAGTCGAGCCAGCCCAGCATGAACTTCTGCCACTGGCCCAGGTCGCCGCCGCGCTCGCCGATGCCAGCGTCGTCCTTGGCACCGAGCCGGCTCTGCGCCATCAGCGTCCAGTACTCGCTGCTGTTGTCGCCGCCACCACTGGTGTCGTAGTCGTCCGGCAGACCGAGGTCGTGACCGTACTCGTGGTAGAAGACGCTCCGGCCACCGTTCTCAGGCTGGATCGTGTAGTCGCCGGCCCAGATGCCCGTGTTGCCGATCTGGGCGCCGCCGAGCTTGTTGTTCGCCGGGCCGGTGCGGCCCTGGTCGGTCGCGTTGGCGTACCAACGGTGGCTCCAGATCGCGTCTTCACCCTGCTGCGGGTCACCGTCGGCCTGGTCGCCACCGGAGTGGACGATCTGGAAGTGGTCCAGGTAGCCGTCCGGCTCGTTGAAGTTGCCGTCGCCGTCGAAGTCGTACCGGTCGTGCTCGTCGAACTTCTTGACGTCGGCCTTGATCTGAGCGTCCGTCCGGCCCTTGGCCTTCTGGTCGACGACCCACTGGTTCAGGCCGTCACCGACGAGCTGCCACACGTTGGTGCAGTTGCTGCTCGCGCAGACGTTCGGGTCGTCGCCGTTGGCGTCGGTCGGGTTGTCGCTCGACCGGCCGTAACGGGCCTCGTTGTACTTGACCTTGACCCAGTCGGACACCTCGCCCTCGACGCTGTACCGACCCGAGGACTGCGCCTCGTAGTACTGCTTGAGCGACTCGCTGGCCGGCGTGGTGCCGAAGTACAGGTCCCGGAAGTAGTCCGGGGAGAAGTTGCTCTCCCAGACCGTGCTGTTGTCCTTGGTGCGGTCGGGCTCAGGGATCTTGTTCGCTAAAGGTCCCTCGAAGGTGGCCGGGCCGGCAGTCGCCGGGTCGGTGTCCTTGTCCGGGAAGTTCGGGTGACGCTCGTTGCCGAACTCGGTGAGGATGACGAACAGCTTGTCCGTCTTCTCGCGGGTGAGCTCGACGTACTGGTCCTGGGTGGCCGCGACGGACTTCGCCGAGATCGCCTTGGAGCCGGGGGTGCCCTTCGCCACGATGGTCTTGCCGACCTTGACGACGGTGCTGGTGCCGCGCTTCTCCGGCTTGGCCTTCCCCGTCAGAACCAGATCGATTGCCTGCTGGCGGAGTTCCCGACGCTTCTCCTCAAGTTCATTGGGGAGCTCGTCCGAGATGGTGGCCTTCTTGGTGGAGGTTGCTGCCGGTGGTGCGTCAACCGGCGGGCTCGCGATGGCGCTCGGTCCGAGCACCAAGCTTGCGCCCGAAGCCAACGAGAGGCTCAGCAACCCCACTGTAACTTTCCGCACGAACTGCCTCCGTGGGGTACAGGGGATGGAGTCGGGATTTGGCGCAGGAGAGCACGCCATGCCCGCTCCAGTGGGGGTACCGAGGAACGTACGCAACGGAGACGGGTGTACGGAATGGCTCACGGAGAAAAGTTGTGTGAACAGGGCGACTGTATCGGTTCAGTAGCGCCAATGTGATCTACTGAGCGTCAGATTTCACGCTCCGGACACGGTTTGCGCGGATTCCCTCCGGCGGTGCATGTGCCTCGCGTGTAGGTACGGCGAAGGTGATCAGGAGGTTCATCCGACCGCCTCGCGTGTACATGGTGTGACCTGCCGGAATGGTCCACTTCGGAATGCGTCGTCCCGGTAAGTGGGAATTGTGAAACCGGGTCGGGCGGGCCGAAATGGCGGGTTCGGCGGTCGGTGCGGTCCCAAAGCCAATCGTTGCTCTGCGTGACGAATGGCTAGGGCTGGAGGGCGCCGGTCCGCTCCAGGATTAGTTCGGCGAGGACGTCGGGTGCCTGCTCGGGGATCCAGTGGTTCATGCCGGGCAGTTCCACGAGCCGGTACGGGCCGGTCACGTGTTCGGCGCACCGCTCGACCGCGAACCGGCCGAAGAACCGGTCCTGATCGCCCCAGACGTACGTGGTCGGGCAGCGAATCGGGCCGAGCCCCTCCAGATCGAGCAGCGAGAGCGCGCGATACCAGTTCAGCCCGGCGGTGAGGACGCCCGGCGCCATCGTGGCCGCGACGTAGACGTCCACCGGCGGACCGGTGAGCCCGGTGTCCTCGATCATCGCTCGCAGGCCGGCGCCGTTGTCGGCGAGCAGCTGTTCCTCCGCGACCCCCTCCTGCCGGAACAGTCCGATGTAGGACGAGAGCTGCTGCTGCTCCGGGTCGAGCGCGATGGCCTGGGCCGCGGCGGTGGGATGCGGTACCGCGACCGCGGTGAGCGATCGCACGCGATCCGGTTGGCGGCCGGCGAGTTGCCACGCGGTCATCGCGCCCCAGTCGTGGCCGACGATGTGGGCCGATTCGTAGCCCAGCGCCTCGATGATCGCCACGGCGTCGGCGACGCACTCGGTGATCCGGTACGCGGACACCTCGGTCGGCCGGGCCGTCGGGGAGTAGCCGCGCTGGTCCAGGGCGATCGTGCGGAGTCCGGCGTCATGCAGCCGGGGGGCGATCGGAGCCCAGACCGATCGGGTCTGCGGGAAGCCGTGCAGAAGCAGTACTGGTTCGCCGTCGGCCGGTCCGTCCACTTCGACGTCGAACGTCAGCCCCCGCGCCTCGATGCTCCTCATCCCCCCAGGCTAGATGTTCTTGCGGCGGTCGGGCGATGCCAGCGTGACCACAAGTGGTCGATGATCCGACAGTGGCATCGTCGGTGTCTCCACCCCCACGACCGGCGGAAGTGCCCTCTCAGCGGGCGTTGCGTCGGTCAAGACGTGGTCGAACTGGATCCTCGGCGCGTGCGTCGGATAGGTGGCGATCCGGGCCAGCGAACGCCACGGCGAGACGGCGGCGACCGCCCACGCCGGCAGGTTCAAGTCACCGAGGAGCACCCGCGGGCCGGCCATCGCGGCCAGCCCGGCGAGCGCCAGCCGGAGCTGATGGGCGTTCCAGCCGGGCACGAACGACAGATGCGTGGTCGCCACGGTCACCGGCTCCGGCGGGCGTGTCGACCGTCGCGGCCAGCACCACCCTCGGCTCGTCGTCGAGCATCAGCACGCGGGCGGGTCGGCCCGGGATCAGGACGGGCGAGCGCAGCCGGGACGCCGGCAGCCGCAGCACCTGCCATCCGGTCACCGGCCAGCGGCTGATCAGCCCGATGCCGTAGGCCGGCTCGCCCAGCGGCGGCCCGCCGTCGTCCGGGCTCGGCTCCGACCCGGACCGGTCGCCGTGGTTCAGGCTCTCGTCCGGCGCCGACCGGCCGCCGTGGTTCGGGCTTGACCCCGGCGCCGACCGGCCGTTCAGGGCCGGCTCGTCCGCGGCCGTGGCGGCACGCCACGCGACGCCGGGCGTACCGATGACGGCCGGCACGAACCGGTACGCCGTCGCGCCCATCGCGTCGGCGATCTCGGCGGTCAGATCCAGGCCACCGCTGCGCGGCTGAGCCCGGTCCACCTCCTGGATTCCGAGCACGTCCAAGTCCAGTGTGGAGATCGCCGCGCGCAGCCGGGCGGCGTCCACCGTGCCGTCCCGCAGAGACCGACCGTGTAAGAGGTTGAACGTGGCCAGTCGCATACCTCGGAGGCTAGCCGAGCCCTCCGACACCGACCCGCGGGCGCTGGATCGCGCAGCCGGTGCCGGACCGAAAGCGCACGGGCGGCGCACCGACGTTCCGATGCGCCGCCCGTGGCTCGGAGCGGGGGCGTCCTAGTTGAGCTTGGTGATCCGGTTCAGCGGACCCGGCGCGACCGGCGCCGCACCGAGGTACGCGGTGAGCGCGTCCACGTCGAAGCCCGGCGCGGTCACCCGGCCGGTGCCCTTGGTGAGGTTGGTGAAGCCGTCCCCGCCGTTCGCGAGGAAGTCGTTCGTGGTGACCTTGTACGAGGCGGCCGGGTCGATCGGCACCCCGTTCAGGGCCAGGTTCGACACCTTGCTGCCCGGCGCGGCCGTGCTGCTCCAGGAGTACGTGAAGCCGGCCGACACCTGCAGGATCTTCTGCGTGGTCTGCCCGCCGAAGCCGACGAACTGCTGCTCCAGTACGTCCTTGAGCTGCTGGCCGGTGAGGCTGTACGTGGCCACCAGGTTGTTGAACGGCTGCACGGTGAACGCCTCGCCGTAGGTGACGTCGCCGGCCGGCTCGCCGCCGGGGGAGTTGGCGAACGTGATCGGCGCCCGCACGCCGCCCGGGTTCATCAGCGCGAGCTGAGCGCCGGCGCCGGCGGTGTACTTGAGCTGGGCGTCGGCGATCACCTCACCCATCGAGGTCTCGCCGGCCGGGCTGGCCGCCGTGGTGATGTCCGCGGTCACCTTGCCGACGACGCGGTTGGCGATCGGGGCGACCGCCGTGCGGTACTTGTCGGCGATCTTCTTCAGGTCCTTGTCGACCAGCGCCGGGTTCCGGACGAAGTTGCCGGCGGCGTCCTTCTGCCAGGTGCCGTCCGGGTTCTTCACGCCGTTCTCGACGATCACGTTCTTGGCCGACGCGGCGGCGAACTTGCCGGTCTTCTTGTTCAGCGTGACGCCGATGTCGGTGACCAGCACGCCCTGGCTGCCGGCGGAGGTGACCAGCGAGTTCTGGCCGGAGGAGTTCGGCAGCGCCGCAGCTGTAGAAGCGGTGGGTGTGGCCGGAGACGACCACGCCGTACTCCGGGCGCAGGTTCGCCACGATCGGCGTGATCGCGCCGGCGAAGCTCGCGCAGCTGGACGGGTCCTGCGGCACCGGGGAGCCCTGCGCGCCGCCCTCGTGGATCAGCAGCACCAGCGCCTTGACGCCCTTGGCCCGCAGCACGCCCGCGTAGTAGTTGGCCGTGACGGCCTCGTCCAGGAAGTCGACCTTGGCGATGCCGGACGGGTTGACGATGCCCGGGGTGCCCTTGAGCGTCATGCCGACGAAGCCGACCTTCACGCCGCCGATCTCGCGGATCGCGTACGGCGAGATCATCGGCTCCTGGGACGCCTTCTCCACCACGTTCGCCGCGAGGTACTTGAACTTCGCGCCGCGGAACCCGTCACCGTCCTGGCAGCCGTCGACCGGGTGGCAGCCGCCGTTCTGGAGCCGCTTGAGCTCCTCGGTGCCCTCGTCGAACTCGTGGTTGCCGACCGAGCTGATCTGCAGGCCGACCTGGTTGAGCGCCTCGATCGACGGCTCGTCGTGGAAGGCCGCGCTGACCAGCGGGCTGGCGCCCACCAGGTCGCCGGCGCCGACGGTGAGCGTCGAGCTGCTCTTGCGGAGCTTCTTGACCGTGGTCGCCAGGTACTCGGCGCCGCCGGCCGGGGTGCCGTTGACGTTGCCGCCGCTGCCGGTCGGCGGGTCGATGGCGCCGTGGAAGTCGTTGAACGACAGCAGTTGGCCGGTCGTCGTGTTGCCCTTGCCCTTCTCGAACGACACGTTCACCGGGGAGAGCGGGTTCCAGCTCGTCTCCTGGCCGGCGGGCTTGGACGCGGTGGCGAACGGCAGCGTCGCGACGATCGCGGCGCCGAGCACGGGCAGTGCCAGGCGGCGGTACAGCCGGCCGTTCCGGAGCGGACTTCTGGCGGGGGATGGTGTTTCGGTCAAGACGGCTCTCCTCGTGACGGGCGGGCGGGGGGCTCGCGGGCGATCGGCTCGCACGGTCCCCGGCCGGTCGGCCCTGGGCGGTCGGTCCCACGGGTCCGGTCCAACCCCGGCACCCTACGACTCGCGTGGCCGACCCGGAAGCGCTGCGCACAGATCGTTGCTGGGGGTCGTCCGGTCGTTCCCGGTTCGTTCACATTCCTTGCCATCCCAGCGCCGTGACCTGCGAGCGAACCGGTCCTTGAAACAGCCGTCAGCACCGGCGGTAAGTTGCTGTCATGACTGTGTACCCCGCCGACTCCCTCCGCTCCGCTCCTCGCTCCTGCGTCGCTGCGATGCTCACTTCGGGGGTCGTCTCCATGACTGCGCACCCCGCCGAGCGCACCTTCGTACAGGCCCACCTCGCCGACCTGCACGCCGACCTCGACGCCTGGCTGCGGATCCCGTCGATCAGCGCGGACCCGGCCCACGCCGGTGACGTGCGGCGTTCGGCCGAGTGGCTGGCCGAGAAGTTCCGGACCACCGGCTTCCCGACCGTGGAGATCTGGGAGACGCCCGGCGCGCCGGCGGTGTTCGCCGAGTGGCCGTCCGGCGACCCGGCGGCGCCGACCGTGGTCGTCTACGGCCACCACGACGTGCAGCCGGTCGACCCGCTGGAGCTGTGGGAGACGCCGCCGTTCGAGCCGACGATCCGGGGCGAGGAACTGTTCGCCCGCGGCGCCCTCGACGACAAGGGTCAGATGGCGTTCCACTTCCTCGGCCTGCGCGCCCACCTCGCCGCGACCGGCCGGACCGCGCCGGCGGTCAACCTCAAGTTCGTGGTCGAGGGCGAGGAGGAGTCCGGCTCGCCGCACTTCGCCGCGCTGCTGCGCGAGCGCCGCGACCGGCTCGGCTGCGATGCCGTGGTGGTCAGCGACACGACGATGTTCAGCCGGGACGACGCCCAGCGTCTGCACGGCCATGCGCGGCCTCACCGACTGCCAGGTGGACGTGCACGGGCCGGACGTCGACCTGCACTCCGGCTCGTTCGGCGGCGCCGTGCGCAATCCGCTCACCGTGCTCTGCGGGCTCATCGCCGGGCTGCACGACGACCAGGGCCGGGTCACGCTGCCCGGGTTCTACGACCGGGTCGTCCCGCTCACGGACGAGGAGCGCGCGAAGTTCGCCAAGCTGCCGTTCGACGAGGAGGCCTGGATCTCCGAGACGGCGAAGTCGCGGGCGGCCTATGGCGAGGCGGGCTTCACCACCCTGGAGCGCGTCTGGGCCCGGCCGACCGCCGAGGTGAACGGCATCTGGGGCGGGTACACCGGCCCCGGGCACAAGACGATCGTGCCGACCGACGCGCACGCGAAGCTGTCGTTCCGGCTGGTCGCCGACCAGCAGCCGCTGGAGGTGCAGGCGGCGGTGCGGGAGTACTTCGCCGAGCGGGCGCCGGAGGGCGTCACGGTCGACGTGCACTTCTACGGCGACGGCGTGCGGCCGTGCCTGACCCCGATCGACCACCCGGCGAACGGCGCCGTGGTGCGGGCGATGGAGCAGGCGTTCGACTCGGAGATCCTGTTCACCCGCGAGGGCGGCTCGGGCCCGGAGGCCGACCTGGCCGAGGTGCTGGAGGCGCCGGTGGTCTTCCTCGGCGTCGGCCTGCCGGACGACCGGTTCCATGCGCCGAACGAGCGGGTCGTGCTGCCCATGCTGCACAAGGGCGCGGAGGCCGCCGCCCATCTCTGGCGCGAACTTGCGGTGACCGATCTATCGCACTGAGTAAGAATGGCGTTGCTGATTCACGCAACCGCACGCGCGGCGGCGTGGGTCAGCAGCTATTTCCCATGGACCGCCACGATCCTCCCCGGCGATTCTGTCTGAGTCGCGCAACCTTTCTGGCCGCCACAGCGTCTGAAGGAGTGCGAGCACATTCACACGGGGGAAAGGCGGTCCGCATGGACCAGGCAGGACGATCAGGATGAACAGCCGGCGCGTGGCTCGGGAAAGTACGGGTTGGGGCATGGTGGTCGCGGTGGCGTTGCTCGGCATCGCGCTCGCCGCGCTGGTGGTGCTGACGCCGTGGCGCATCGGCACTCCGCCGGCTATCCACGATGGGCTCTCCACCCAGCACGACCCGGTGTCGGAGCTGCGGAATCCGAAGACGCCGGCCACGGAAAGCGTCGTCGCGGACAGGTAAGGCCAGACACGGCTCGTCCGGATACTGGCGGAGGAGCGCGCAGACCGGCACTATCCGGGCACACTGGTGACATGACGACCAGCACCTCCGGTAGCCCTTCGGGTGCCACGGAGGACGGCGAGGGCTCGCCGTGGGAGCGCGCGGACGGCCATGGTGCTCCGACCGGTCATGGCGGTCCTGCTGGCCCGCTGCCGGCGGGTCCCGTGGAGCCCGAGGCCGAGGATCGGGCGCCTCCGCCGCCGGACGGCAAGCCCCGGACGCTGCTCTGGTTCGGGCTGGCCGCCGGCGGCGCGCTGGCTGCCGGGATCGCGGTGATCCTGGTGCTGGTCAGCACCGGTTTCTTCGGCGGCTCGACGCGGTCCGGGGTGGGGCCGTTCGGCGGCATCCAGCCCCCCGCGTCCAGGCCGCCGCTGGCCAGGTTGTGCCCGCCGCCCAGCGGTTCGCCGGAGGCGCAGCGAGTCGGTGCCGGTACCGCTCGGGCCGCGGGTGATCGACCCCAACGCCGGCATCTCCTACCGCAGCTGCCGACGCCGTGGAAGGCGTGGGACCGCGGGCCGTGGACCCGGGGCACGCTCGGCGTCGAGTTCGAGCAGGGCTACTACTTCGTCACCGAGAACTACTCCGGCGGCACCTACCTGGCCTCGGTGCTCTCCGGCAAGGTGCCGGCCACCGTCGGCGACAGCCTGAGCCTCGACCTGGAATGCGCCGGCCGGCAGGTCTCCGAGGACGTACGGAACTCCTACTACCCGCTTCCCAACGCGAAGGAGCAGACCCGCAGCGAGCAGACCACGCTCGGCGGCCGGCCGGCCTGGGTCTCCACGTTCCACCTCACCTTCCAGGCCGACGGGCTCAAGGCCCGGGGCGAGACCGTCTCGGTGGTGCTCGTCGATGTGGGCCGCCCCGACGCCGCCGTGCTGTACATCTCGATCCCGGACACCCACGAAGAGCTCACACCCCAGATCGAGACGATCATTTCTTCCGTACGCCGGATCTGAGCCGGCGTGACATCGGTCGGCTTCCGGCCGGCGCCGCAACCCAAGCCGGCCTGGCACCCGCCATCATCCGTTCGCCGAGCTGGCCTGACCGCGGTCAGCCTCCCGAGCCGGTACCCGCAGCCAAAGCTGGCGTGGTCCCTGGCCGGCGGCCCGAGCCGGCGCCGGCGTGACAGCCGGCGGCGGGCCCGGTGCCCCTTTGTCCACAGGTCGCGGGGTTGGGCACCGCGAGCCGATGCTCGGCCGACTAGGCTCGTTGACGTGTCGTCAGCCACCGTGAAGATTCCTGCCACTGCCTATGAGGTCGAGCGCCTCACCCTCCCCAACGGCCTCCGGGTCGTGATCACGCCGGATCGCTCCGCGCCGGTGATCGGGGTGGCCGTCGTGTACGACGTGGGCATCCGCTCCGAGCCGGAGGGGCGTACCGGATTCGCGCACCTCTTCGAGCATCTGATGTTCCAGGGCTCGGAGAATCTCGAGAAGCTCGCCCACTTCCGGTACGTGCAGGCCTCGGGTGGTGTCTTCAACGGCAGCACCCACCTGGACTACACCGACTACTTCGAGACCCTGCCCAGCAACGCGCTGGAGCGGGCGCTCTTCCTCGAGGCCGACCGGATGCGGTCGCCCCGGATCACCGAGGAGAACCTCGCGAACCAGATCGCGGTGGTGAAGGAAGAGATCCGGGTCAACGTGCTGAACCGGCCGTATGGCGGGTTCCCGTGGCTGCGGCTGCCGCCGGTCATGTTCGACACGTTCGCCAACGCGCACGACGGCTACGGCTCGTTCGTCGACCTCGAGGCCGCGACCGTGGCGGACGCCACCTCGTTCTTCGACGCGTACTACGCCCCGGGCAACGCCGTGCTCGCCGTCGGCGGTGACCTCGACGTCGCCGAGACCATCGCGCTGATCGAGAAGCACTTCGGCGGGATCCCCGGCCGGCCGGTGCCGGTCCGCCCGGACTTCGCCGAGCCCGACCTCACCGAGGAGCGGCGCGCCACCCACACCGATCCGCTGGCCCCGATGCCGGCGCTGGCGATGGCCTGGCGGGTGCCCGATCCGGTCAAGGAGTTCGAGGCCTACCTGCCGTACGTGGTGCTGGCCGAGGTGCTCACCGACGGCGAGGCCGCCCGCCTGGTCGAGCGGATGATGCTCGAGGACGCCACGGCGACCTCGGTCTCCGGTTACCTCGGCTTCATGGGTGACCCGTTCGACGTGCGGGACCCCACCGCGTTCCTGCTCCAGGTGCACTACCCGCCGCAGGTCACCGCCGACACGATCATCGCCACGATCGACGAGGAGCTGGCCCGGCTGGCGAACGAGGGCCTCAAGCCGGGCGAGCTGGCCCGGATCCAGGCCCGGCTCGCCGCGCACCTGCTCCGCGAGGTGGACGCCGTACTCGGCCGCACCCTGCGGATGGCCGTGCTGGAACAGCAACGAGGCCGGGCCGAGCTGATCAACGAGCTGCCCCGGTTGCTCGCCGAGGTCACCGCCGAGCAGGTGGTGGCCGCCGCGGCCATGCTGCGCCCGCAGCGCCGCGCCATTCTGGAGATCGTGCCTGGAGGGGCGAAGTGACCGCCGTTGACGTGGCCGGCGCCAGGTGCGTCGCGAATCGCCGTCCCCGATCTGACCGCCCCCCGAATCGCCGATCAGCCCGTGGTGGCCGAGCGCACGCTGGCCTCCGGACTGCGCGTGCTGGCCGTCCAGCGGGCGACCGTGCCGCTGGTCGAGCTCCGGCTGCGGATCCCGTTCGCGGGCGCCGGCGACGAGTTCCTGCCGGTCGCGACCGTGCTCGGCGAGACCTTCCTCTCCGGCACCGCCACGATGTCCAACGTCGAGATCGCGGCCACGCTGCAGGAGGTGGGCGGCGACCTCCACGTCTCCGTCGATCCGGACCGGCTGCTGGTCGCGGGCAACGCGCTGGCCGCCGGTCTGCCGCGGCTGTTCGAGGTGCTCGCCGACGTCCTGACCGGCGCCGCGTACCCCGACAAGGAGGTCGGCACCGAGCGCGAACACCTCGCCGACCGGATCGAGATGGCCGAGTCGCAGCCGTCGCACGCGGTCCGCAAGGCCCTGCTCAAGCGGCTCTACGGCGATCACCCGTACGCGGTGGAGACGCCCGAGCCGGAGCAGGTCCGCGCGGTGGAGCCCGAGGCGCTGCGCGCGCTGCACGCGGAGCGCGTCGTGCCGGCCGGCAGCGTGCTGGTGATCGTGGGCGACATCGAGCCCGAAGCAGGTGCTGAACGAGGCCGAGGACCTGCTCGCCGTCCTGGACCGCCACCGGCCCGGCCGTGGTGACGCCGCCGGCGCCGCCGCTGCAGCCCGGCCCGTTGCTGCTGGTCGACCGGCCCGGTTCGGTCCAGTCGTCGCTCCGGGTGGCCATCCAGGCCGTGCCCAGGTCGAACCCGGACTATCCGGCGCTGCAGCTCGCCAACCTGGTCTTCGGCGGGTACTTCTCGTCCCGGCTGGTGGAGAACATCCGCGAGGACAAGGGCTACACCTACTCGCCGCACAGCGGGATCGACCACTCCAGCGCCGGCTCGATCATCGTGATCAGCGCCGACGTGGCCACCGAGGTGACCGCGCCGTCGCTGGTGGAGATCGGGTACGAGCTGGGCCGGATCGCCACCCTGCCGCCCACCGCCGAGGAGCTCGACCAGGCCCGGCAGTACGCGATCGGCACGCTGGCGCTCTCCATCTCCTCCCAGGCCGGCCTCGCCGGCACGCTCGCCGCGCTGGCGGGCTTCGGGCTGGGGCTGGAGTGGCTGGCCGAGCACCCGCAGCGGCTGGCCAAGGTGACGCTGGACGAGGTGCAGGCCGCGGCGGCCAAGTACCTGGGGCCGGCCAACGCGGTCACGGTCGTGCTCGGCGAGGCGGAGACGGTCGAGCGGCCGGTTTCGGTGCTCGGCGCGGTCACCCGCGCGTGAACTGCGGGGCGGCGTGAGCTGGCGGCACCTGGCGTTCTGCCGGGAGCTGGTGGATCGCGCCGCCCACCGCCGCACCGACGCCGGGTGGCTCGCCGCCGCGTGGTCGCGCGCCCGGGTGCTCGTGCTGGACGAGAACGGCCGGGTCCTGATCACCGGCGAGCGGGCGGCGCCGAAGCTGGTGCTGCTCGCCGCCGACGATGCGCCCGAGGGTGAGCGGCTCTTCCTCGGTGAGGACAGCGAGGCGCCGTACTTCGCGGTCATCGGTGCGCTACCCGAGGTGCCGGACACGCGCCCGGCCAGCCTGTTCGAGATCGGTGCCGAGCTGGACGGGTACGACTCGGCGTTGCTGGCGGAGGCGCTCGGCATCGCCAACTGGGTGCGCAGCTATCGGTTCAGCCCGCTCACCGGCGCGCCGCTCGAACTCCGCGCGGCCGGCTGGGAGGCCGTGGCCACCGACGGCTCCGGACTGGTCTGGCCGCGCACCAATCCGGCCATGATCGCCCTGGTCCACGACGGGGTGCCCGGTGACGCCGGCCAGTGCCTGCTCAGCCGGCAACCGGTCGTGGCCGCCGAACCGCTACTCATGCCTCGCCGGCTTCGTCGAACCCGGCGAATCGGCCGAGGGCGCCGTGCACCGCGAGGTGTTCGAGGAGGCCGGCGTGGTCGTCCGCGACGTCACCTACTTCGCCAGCCAGCCCTGGCCGATGCCCGCCTCGTTGATGCTCGGCTTCACGGCGCTCGCCGATCCGAGCCTGCCGGTCACGGTGGACACCACCGAGCTGGAGGACGCCCGCTGGTACACCCGTGGCGAGCTGCGCGGGAAGGGTCCGTCGCTCGAGCCGTTGCTGCCGCCCGCGGTGTCCATCGCGTACCACCTCATCGTCCGCTGGCGCGACGAGCTCACCACCTGATTCCGGGCGGAACCCCCGCTAGCAGGCACGATGGTGCGCAACGTCACCACCGCCAGGCGAGAAAACGGTTTCATTTCGGTCCGGCGCGGCTGAAAGACTGATCGCCATGATCGGTTCCCTCAGCATCGTCGGCTTACCCAGCTACCCCGTGGACGCGGCGCCGCTGTGGGTCGATGCGCTCGCCGGTCTTGCCGGCGGGCTGGGAATCCTGTCCCAGTGGCCGCAGGTGTGGCGGCTCTGGCACTCCCGTCGGTACGTCGGCCTGTCGACGCTGAGCTGCGTGCTGAACCTGCTCACGCCGCTCTGCTGGTTCACCTACGGCGTCGTGCAGGGCAGCGGCGTGCAGATGATCCTGAACGGGTTGGCGCTGATCGGGGCCACTGGCGTGCTGGCCGGGCTGGTCGTCCGGGCGCGGTTGCGGGTGCGCGAATGGCTGCCGACGCTCGCCGTAGGCGCCGTGGTGGTGGCCGGCGTCGGCGTGTTCGGCGGCCCGCCGTTCTCCGGTGCGCTGGCCAGCTTGGTGACGTTGAGCATGGCGTTGCCGCAGGTCTGGCTCCTGCTCCGCGGTCGCATCGCCGGCACGTTGGACGCCAGCGGGGTCTCGCGAGGCCGCTGGGCGTTGAGCGGCACGTGCAACATCGGCTGGCTCTCCTACGGCCTGCTCGTGACCGACCCGGCCATCACCATCACGTCCGCGGTGATGATGGTCAGCAGCTGGCTCGTGCTCGGGCTGTGCGCCGGTTCCGCTCGGCGCCGCGCGGTCGAGACCCCGGTGCTCGCCGTGGTCGGCGGAGTGCGCCGAGGAAGCCGGCCGCGGTGGCGCGGGGGCCCACGGCACCGTGCCGGCGCTCCCGTCCGAACGAGTCGCCTGCTCCCCGTAAGCTCCTGCCCACCGCCGCGGCCCCCACGCCGATTTGGGCGACATTTTCTCGGCTATAACCGGGAAAATGTCGCCCAAATGCGGGGAGTGGATGTGGGTCAGGCGGGCTGGCGGAGCTGGATCGCGGGGTGGCGAGGATCGTCGACCCGCACCACCACGTCGGCCGCGCCCAGCGGCGCCGCTTCGGCGGCATAGCGGGCGTGCGCCGGCAGCGTCCAGGCCTGCTCGGCTGGCGTACGCCGGATCAGCGCGGCGGGGCTCAGATGCAGGTGGATGGCCAGGTCGAAGTCCAGTCCCCGCCCGAGCAGGAAGACGCCGTCGACCACCAGCACCGCGCGCGCCGACGCGAGCTGGGTCGGCGCCCGGGTGGCGCGGTCGACGACCGGGTCCCAGAGGGTCGGTAGCCAACGCCCCGAACCGCCGGGACCGAGCGGCTGCAGCACCTCCCGCGTGAGCGCGCCGGCGTCGAGCCAGCCGTCGTAGTACGCGTCCGGATCGGTGCGCCCGTACTCGTAGCGAAGCGACGCCGGCCGGAGAAAGTCGTGCGCGCGCACCCGGAGAACCTCCAGGCCACGTCCCCGAAGCGGATCCACCAACGCGTCCGCGAGCGCGCCGGGACGAGCCGCGTCCGCCCCGTCCAGCGCGACCCGGAGCCGGCCGTCGCCCGCGGCGCCCGCACAGAGATCGGCCAGCAGCTCGGGCAACGCGTCCGGGCTCACCGCACGCGGCCCGGTCACCGACCCCCGCCTGTCCACGCGATGCCGTGGCGGCGAGGATCGGCTGCCGCGGGAGTCACGCGGCCAGGCGCTGCTTGACCTGGGCGAGCGTCGGGTTGGTGAGCGCCGATCCGTCCGGGAAGACCACCGTCGGCACGGTCTGGTTGCCGCCGTTGACGCTCATCACGTAGTCGGCCGCGGTTGGGTCCTGCTCGATGTCGACCTCGGCGTAGCGGATCCCTTCGCGCTCCATCTGGCTCTTCAGCCGTCGGCAGTAACCGCACCACGGCGTGCTGTACATCGTGACGGTGTCGGCAGCGCTCATAGGGAGGAGACCTCGCTTCGCAAGAGGGACGGAAGAATCTGTGGATACAACACCATCTGGGGACGGGTGCTTCCCGGGGGGCCGCGGACTGGCAGGATCGTCCAGGTGACCGTCGCCACCCCCACCACCGTGGACCATGTGCTCGCCGGCCTTGACGACGATCAGCGCGCCGCCGTCCTGGCGCCGCGCGGGCCAGTCTGCATCCTCGCCGGCGCCGGCACGGGCAAGACCAGAGCGATCACGCATCGGATCGCGCATGGCGTGCTCGCCGGCACGACCGCGCCCAATCACATCCTCGCGGTCACCTTCACCGCGCGCGCCGCCGGTGAGATGCGTGGCCGGTTGCGGGAGCTCGGTGCCAGCGGCGTCCAGGCCCGCACCTTCCATGCCGCGGCGCTCCGCCAACTGCGGTACTTCGCTCCTCGCGTCTTCTCCGGCCGGGCCCTCCCGGATCTCGTCGACCGCAAGGCGCCGCTGGTGGGCCAGACCGCGGCCAGGGCCCGGATCCGGCTCGACCGCACCGGTGTTCGCGACGTCACGGCCGAGATCGAGTGGGCCAAGTCGGCGCTGGTCGAGCCGGCCGACTATCCGGTCGCGGCGGCCAAGGCCGGGCGTGATCTGCCGCTCGCCGCCGAGCAACTGGTCGAGTTGTACTCCGGGTATGAGCAGCTCAAGCGCAAGATGGGCGTCATCGACTTCGAGGATCTGCTCCGCGCCACGGTCTGGGCGATCGATGAGCACCGTGACGTCGCGGAACAGATCCGTGCCCAGTACCGGCATTTCGTGGTCGACGAGTACCAGGACGTCAACCCGCTCCAGCAGCGGCTGCTCGATGCCTGGCTGGGCGGCCGGAACGACCTGTGCGTGGTCGGCGACGCCAGCCAGACCATCTACTCGTTCACGGGTGCCACGTCGGCGTACCTCGTGGACTTCCCCAAGGTCCATCCCCGGGCGACCGTCGTCCGGCTGGAGCGCGACTACCGGTCCACGCCGCAGGTGGTCGAGCTGGCCAACGCGGTGATCTCGGCCGCCAGCGGTGCCGAGGCCCGGGTCCGGCTGAAGCTGATCGGCCAGCGGCCGCCGGGCCCGACTCCCCGCGTCTGCTCGTTCTCGGACGAGCCCGCCGAGGCCGCCGCGGTCGCGTCCCGCTGCGCCGAACTGATCGCCAACGGCACACCCGCCGCCGAACTCGCCGTGCTGTTCCGTACCAACGCCCAGTCCGCCGCGTACGAGCAGGCCCTGGCCGACGCTGGCATCCCGTACGTGGTCCGCGGCGTCGAGCGGTTCTTCGAGCGGCCCGAGGTCCGGGAGGCGATGGTGCTGCTTCGCGGCGCCGCGCGGGCGGTCGAGCCCGGGCGAGCCGCTGGTACCGGCGGTCACCGAGACGCTTTCGGCCGTGGGTTTCCGGTCCGAGGCGCCGCCGTCCGGTGGGGCGGCTCGGGAGAAGTGGGAGGCGCTGGCCGCGCTGGTGCGGCTGGCCGAGGATTTCGCCGCGGCCGCGCCGGACGCCGGCCTGCCCGCGTTCACCGACGAGCTCGCCGAGCGGGCCGCTGTGCAGCACGCCCCCACGGTCGACGGCGTCACGCTGGTCTCGCTGCACGGCGCCAAGGGCCTGGAGTGGGACGCGGTGTTCCTGGTCGGCCTCGCCGAGGGCACCATGCCGATCACGTACGCCAAGACCCAGAGCCAGCTCGAAGAGGAGCGACGGCTGCTGTACGTGGGGATCACCCGGGCCCGCGAGCACCTCTGGCTCTCCTGGGCGCTGGCTCGGGCGCCGGGCGGGCGCGCCGGCCGGCGGCCCAGCCGGTTCCTGCCCGAGGCCGGGGCGTCTGGCAGCGAGGGCGCCGCCGCGCGACCGCGGAGCAAGAAGTCCGGCGCGCGTACCCTGCCGATCTGCCGGATCTGCGGCACCGCGCTGTTCGACTCGACCCAGCGCAAGCTGCGCCGTTGCAGCAGCTGCCCGGCCGACTACGACGAGGAACTGTTCGAGCGGTTGCGCGCCTGGCGTGGCTTGCTGGCGAAGGAGCAGAAGCTCCCGGCGTACGTGATCTTCACCGACGCGACGCTGACCGCCGTGGCCGAACAGCGACCCACCAACGAGGAGGAGCTGGCCGCCATGCCCGGCGTGGGCCCGCGCAAGCTCACCCTCTACGGCGAGGCCGTGCTGGCCATGGTCGGTGGCGGTGACCCGGCCACGGTCGCCGGCGTCACAGCCGAACCCGAAGACAGCGAAACCCTCGAAAACCCGTAACCCCCCGCTTTGGGCGACATCTTCACGGTCATAGCCGTGAAGATGTCGCCCAAAGCGCGGCAAGACGCGCCGAGCCGCGCCAAGCCGCGCTGCCTGCCCAACGCCCCGGTCTGCCGCCCCGCCCAGCGCCCCCGCCCAGCACCGTGCCCCCAGGCCTGCCGCCTCGTACCCCAGGCCGGTTGCGGTTGGATTGTGGAGCGGTGCTCCGCAATCCAACCGCTGCAAGCTCGCGCCCGCCGAACCAACCCGCGCGCTGGATCCGGTCGTGCCTTCGATCTGTCGGTGCTCTGCTGAAAGTCGCAGCTTGCGGGCCGAGATGGAAGCGATTTACTTGCGCAATCCCGCAGTTTTGCGGGGCTCCACCGGCGTGTTGCTCGGCGTGTCGGCCTCAGAACTGTCGCGTAGCTGACATCTTCCAGATTCGAGCCGAAAAAAGGTTTGCCCGGTGTGTAGGGCCGACATAGTCTCTTCTTTGCGCGAGGCGACCGCCTGGTGCGCCCGCTGGAGCTAGACGGAACAGGAGGTGGACGACCGTGAAGAACTTCCAGCTGCAGAACGAGCTGCTGCCGACGTCGGCCGCCGCCGTTTCCGTTTGCGCGGAGCGGGTGCGTCCGTTGGCCACGCAGAACGCGCTTGTTATTGGTGCCGAATCTCGTAACCACAGCGACTCGAAGCTCAGCGCTACGGCCGTGCGTAGTGCCGCGCTCTCTGTCGGGGTCAAGCGGGAGAAGTCTGTCCACCTGGGCTCCATCCAGGCGATGACCCTCCGCAACACCCAGCTCAACGATTACGGCTTCGGTACTCCGGTTGGCGTCGGTGCCCCGCGCATCGCTGTCGAGGACGGGTGTTCCACCTCGAAGTAGGCCGGTCTAACAGACCAACCGGCTCACCTTCGAGGCCGTGGAACCCGTAACCGGGATCCACGGCCTCTTGCTTTGTCCGCCAAAGAAACGTCCACAAGACGAACCACCACCACTGACGGAAGAGGTGAACCGGCGTGATCGACATTGGCCTCGCCCTGCTTGACGGAAGGGCGGCCGACCCTGACTTGAGCCTTCCTTGCCGGCGTGAAGACCCCGAACTCTGGTTCGCGGAGTCTCCGGCCAGCCTGGAACTCGCGAAGGGGCTCTGCGGAACCTGCCCTCTGCGTGCTGCCTGCCTCGAAGGTGCCCTTGACCGGCGCGAGCCGTGGGGCGTCTGGGGCGGCGAGATCTTCGAGCGCGGCGCGGTAATCGCCCGCAAGCGCCCGAGGGGTCGCCCGCGCAAGGAGGAGGTCGCCGCATGACGACCACGACTATCCGTACTCGCGCCGAGCTGGACGCCGTGAACGACGTCCACAGCGCCGCGACCGACATCGACTACAGCTTTGACTCGAACAGGAGCACCACGTTGTTACTCATGAATGAAGCGCTCTCCCGAATGCGAACACGCATGGTGAGCCAACGGCGTTACCCGGTCGCGCAGCGACCGGCGCGTGAGGTCGCGATGCTCGCGGCCAAGCGCCGGGAACGTTTCTGACAGTCAGAAACTTCCGCACCGGTCGAGCGCCGGAGCCCAGGGGTGGCAACAGCCGCCCACGGCTCCGGCGCTCGCCGTTTCTGCAGCTCATCGCCGTTGGTGCGCGACCGAAATCGCCAAGCCGGTGGTTCGGCCCGGGCCAGGGCCTTCGGGCTGCGGCGCGACGTCTGGGTCGCCAGCACCGGCTCTGGCGACCGGAGCGGCCAGCCGACCCGCTCATCGCCCCGCTGGTCGGCTCACCGCCGATAGTCACGGAGCGTAAGTGAAGTCCGGGCCGAACTAGTCCCGGGCCGGCGTGCCTTCAGCGGCGAAACCCGGCTGCCAGCGCTCCACGATCCCGCGGAACGGCGCGCGCGCCTCGAGTTGGCAGAGCACCCCGATCGAACCCAGCGTCACCCGGTGGATCAGCAGGTAGGACGGCGGCAGGTTCAGCTGGCGGCCGATCTGGTACCCGGGGCTACGTGGGTCGCCGATCCTGGTCGCCTCCTTGCGCAGCCACGCCCGGGAGAACTTGAACTCGTCCTCGGCGACCGGGGCGAGGATCGGCACCAGATAGTCGAGAAGCGCCGCCGGCTCGATCTCCACGTTCGGCTTGACGAAGTGCTCCTCGCGCAGTCCGGTCAGCACCGCCTCGGCATCGCCCTCGAGTGCGAGCCGGGTGAGCCGGCCGACCGATTCGGGCAGCCCGTGTGGCAACCGTGCGACCGCGCCGAAGTCGATGACACCGAGCCGCCCGTCGTCCAGCATTCGGAAGTTGCCCGGGTGGGGGTCCGCGTGCAGGAGCTTGGCCCGGGCGGGACCGGAGAAGTGCAGAGTGGCCATCAGCCGGCCAGCGAGGTCGCGTTCCTCCTGGCTGCCCTCGGCGATCACGGTGGAGAGCGGCGTGCCCGGGATCCACTCGGTGACCAGCACCTGCGGGGACGAAGCCAGCACCCGCGGGGCCACGATCTCGGGATCGTCGGCGTAGGCCTTCGCGAACGCGGTGGTCGCCTTCGCCTCGAGCTTGTAATCGAGCTCCTCGGTGACCCGGGACTTCAGCTCGGCGATCAGCGGCTTGATGTCCAACCCCGGCTGCAGCACGGGGAAGAGCCGGGCGAGCCGGCCCAGCTGGTTCAGATCGGAGATGAGCGCGGGGCCGGCACCGGGATACTGGACCTTGACCGCGACCTCGCGACCGTCCGACCACACCGCCCGGTGCACCTGGCCGATGCTCGCCGCGGCGGCCGGCCGGTCGTCGAATTCCTTGAACTTGCGTCGCCATCGGGGCCCCAGCTGCTCGGCGAGGACCGCGTGCACGGTCTCGGCCGGCAGCGGCGGGGCGGCCTCCTGAAGCTTGGTCAGCGCCACCCGGTACGGCTTGGCGAGCTCCTCCGGCAGGGCGGCCTCGAACACGCTCAGCGCCTGGCCGAACTTCATCGCACCGCCCTTGAGCTGGCCAAGGACCGAGAAGAGCTGCTCGGCGGTGCGCTGCTGAATCTCCCTGGCCACGGCTTCGGCGGGCTTGCCGCCGATCCGCTTGCCGAGCCCCAGGGTGGCTCGACCGGCCATGCCCAAGGGCAGGGACGCGAGCTTTGCGGTCCGCGTTATTGCCCAGCGGGGGATGTCGTCCACGGGCCCATTGTTCCTCGCGTCCACCAGAGCTGCGTGGCGGGGCCGCTTGACGCATGTTCATCGTGAGTCGGATGAGGTGGGGACGGCTCGACCCGATGCGTCCGATCTGCCCCTTCTGCTCCGGCGCGCGTCGGTTGGAGCGCCGCCCGTGGCTCATCGCGGCACCGGCATTCGTGCCCCGGTGCAGTCGCAGCGGGCATGCGGCAGCCAGGTGCGCCGGCGGAGGTGTTCGCCCAGCCCGGTGAGTTCGAGCGACCGGCCCAGCGCCTCGGGTTCGCCGCCGTCGAAGTAGCAGAGCACCTGCGAGGCGGCCAGGCTGGCCGCCGTCGCCGCGATCGCGACGTGGTTCGGCTCCGGCTGGTCCCGCCGAGTCGTGGAGAGCTGCGCGACGAGCGCCGGCCAGAGCGGGTCACGGTCGGTCCGGTGCAGCTCGATGCAGTCCAGGCACGCCGTGCGGCCGGGGACAAGCAGCGGACCGATCACCGCGGTCCCGTCCCGCAGGCTCACCGGTAGGTGCGGGACACCGCGGGTCGCCTTGCCCATCGCGCCGGCCGGCGACGGCAGATGCCCGCCCGCCAGCACGATGAGATCGGGCTGGCGAGTCGGACCGAGCGGGCGGGTGTCCACCTCCGGAGCGGCCCGCCGCACCGCCTCGGCCGCGGCGACCGCGTACGGCCGGTGCTCATCGCTCGGTAGAAGGCCGCCGGGACCGATGTCGCCGCTGTTCACCATGCCCTTGGCCTGAACGTGCACCCGGCCCACGCCGGAGGCGCCCAGGAGCGAGGCGAGCATGGGCGCGATCCGGCCGTGCGCCTGGATGACCACGGCTCGCCGGGATCGCCGGGCCAGCATCGCGCCAGCCTCGACGCCGGCCGAGAGCGACAGCACGGCGAGATCCGGCCCGAGCCGCCGCCGGGCCGTCACCGGAAGACGTTTGGGCAGGCCGCTCGCCGGATTCCCGTCCACCACCGCGCCGCACCGGGTGAGCTGCCCGAGCAGGGCGTCCACCCGGGCCGCGGCGTGACCGCTGGCCGCCGCGCTCGCGGTGACCTCGGCGACTGTGCGCCGGCCGTCCAGCAGCGAGAGCACGGCGACGGTCGACGCGTCGACATCGTCCAGGACCACGGCGCGCGCCGGATCGACGCCCAGTTGCAGAGTCGTCTTGCCGCGCCAGAGCTGGCGGAGAGCGGGCAGGAGTAGCGGACGCACCAGCGATCACCTCGTTCCTCGGCGTGAGCCCGGAAAGAGCGTGACAGCTCGGCGGAGCGGCGGAACCGGTTGTCCACAGTGGCGCCGCCCGTCCACAGGTCGGGGTCGGCGCCTTGACGGGCCGCCAGCGGCAACCGCGAATAGGAGCTACGGCAGCTCGTGCCGAAGACGAAAGGACGGGGCGATGACGCGAGAGTGGAGGAACGACGACGGAGGGGCCGCCACCTGCGTGCGGTGGCAGCCCCTCCGTGGATGTCTGTGGGAACCTCGGCCTTGCTCAGGCCTTTCCGAGGATCCGGTTCATCTTGGTGTTGCACACCGGGCACTGGCCCTTGGCCATGCGCCGGCCGGAGTCGCTGACGACAACCTCACCCTCGAAGTCGCGCTTCTCCTTGCACTTCACGCAGTAGCCATTGTAGGTCTCGGCCACGTTGCCTCCTCGAGTCTGACATCTGAGCCGCCGGTCGCGGTCAGACCGTGCATGACAGTACCCCTGCGTAACCGCCGGACCGGTACAGCGGTCCTTCGGCGCGGCGTGGCAGCGGCAACACGCAATGTGTGACTAAGCGGTATGGATCATGTCAGATACGACAGGCTCACCTGCGGCGGTGAGTGGCCTCGGCGCGTCGGACCACCCCGGCTAGGACGGGAACGCCCGTTTCCGTCCGCTGCTCTCTGTAACCGAATGTTTCAAGTGTGCGAAAAATCATGTGACGTCGCCGGCGCCAAATCGCGCAGACTGCCCAGATGACTGACCTCCACGCACCCCTCGACGTCGACCGTCGAGAGGACGGAATCGCCGTCCTCACCCTGAATCTGCCCGCTCGACGAAACTCGATGACGGTCGAGCTCACGGACGCGTGGCGCGGGGCGATGGCCACCCTCGCGGCCGATCGCGAGCTGCGGGCGGTGGTGCTGACCGGAGCCGGTTCGGCGTTCTGCTCCGGCGGCGACCTGTCCTGGCTGGAGGTCGGTGCGGGCGCCAACGTGGACGCGCTGCGCGCCCGGATGCTCCCGTTCTACCGCACCTGGCTGGCGATTCGAGACCTCGACGTGCCGACCATCGCGGCCATCAACGGGCCCGCCGTGGGGGCCGGCGCGGCGCTCGCCCTCGCCTGCGACCTGCGGTACGCCACGCCTGAAGCGCGCCTAGCGGTGCCGTTCACGGGGCTCGGCATCCACGCGGGCATGGCCACCACGTGGCTGCTGCCGGAGGTCGCGGGACTGGCCGTGGCGCGGGAACTGCTGCTCACCGGCCGGCCCGTGGCTGGCGAGGAGGCGGTCCGACTGGGGTTGGTCAACCGCCTGTTCGACGGCGCTGACCTGCTGAAAGAGGTGCTCGGCATCGCCGAGGGGATCGCCGCGCAGGCGCCGGTGGCGACCCGGCTGACCAAGATCGCGCTGGCCTCCGGCGGGCATGCCTCGTTCGAGGACGCGCTGCGCTGGGAGGCGCTGGCGCAGCCAGTCACGATGGCGACCGCGGACATGGTCGAGGGCGTGGCCGCGGCGCGCGAGCGACGGAAGCCGAAGTTCACCGGAGCCTGACGGCGGCCGGCCCAAGGCCATACCGCTAGCGCGGGAACGATGATCCGAGCGGCAGAGGCCCCTGGAGGCCACGCTCAGCCCGCCACCTTCCCCTTGCGCCGGGTCGAGTAGGCCACCAGGGGCCCGTCCGACGCTAGGTCCGTGGCGGGTCCACGTCAACCCGATCATCCACATCCTGTGGATAACTTTGTGGATCTCCTGGGGACGGCGAGCCTGGCCCGCTGTGGAGGGAACACCTGGAAACTTGTGCATGAACTCCATGGGTGCGATTCGGCCGGGCTCCGACCTGCACGGGGACTGTCCACCCCCTGTGGAAAGAACAAATCGGGCACGACGGGCGCGGACGCTAGGCGTGACTCGGTTCGAGCGGCTAGCGTGCAGACCATGGCCGGCGACATCGCCCCGCGCACTACGGTGCAGGTCCGGCGGAGCTCCCGCCGGCGTCGAACCGTGGCCGCATATCGGGACGGCGAGACCGTCGTGGTCCTCATCCCGGCCAGGTTCAGCGCCGCCGAGGAGCGCGAGTGGGTCCAGAAGATGCTGGCCCGGCTCGATTCGCGGGAGCGACGCACCCGGCGCGGGCGTGGCGACGCCGAACTGGAGGCCCGTGCCCGGCAGCTCGCCAAGGCGTACTTCGACGGCACGCTCCAGCCCGTGAGCGTGCGTTGGGTGAGTAACCAGCGCGGCCGGTGGGGCTCCTGCACCCCTGGCGACGGCACGATCCGGCTGTCGGACCGGCTCCGCACGATGCCCGGCTGGGTGATCGACTACGTGCTGGTCCACGAGCTGGCCCACCTGCGCGCGCCCGGCCACGGTCCGGACTTCTGGGCGCTGGTGGACCGTTATCCCCGGGCCCAGCGAGCCCGCGGTTACCTGGAGGGCGTGGCCGCCGCGGCCGGCATCGCGTTCTCCGACGACGGCAGCCTGGGCGGCCTGACCGGCAACGAACCGGCCGGTCGAGAACGAGGACGACGGCCGCGCCGACTCCGACGAGGACGCCGTCGGCAGTGCCGGACGAGCTGGGTGATCACCCGCTGCGCCATCGCGCTGCTCGGACCCCTGGACAGCGCCGCACCGCCACCGGGGATCGCCGCCGGACTCGTGGCGCGCCGCGCTCGCCGAGGACGTCGCGGATCTGCTCGCGAACCTGGCGAACGTGCAGGGCGCGGTGGCCGTGGTCGCCGCCGACCAGGCGCTGGCCGCCGCGCTGATCTGGCCGGACACCCCCATCTTCACGGTCGCCACGGCCCGACCGGTGGCCGCACTCCAGGCCGCGGCCGAGGCCGGCTACACCGAGGCCGCGGTGATCGCCGCCGACGCGCCGGACCTACCCGCGCTGCACATCGGCAAGCTGTTCCGCGGCCTGGGCAGCCATCCGGTGGCCGCCGCGCCCGCCTCCGGCGGTGGGCTGGTCGCGCTCGCGGCCCGGCTGCCGGTGCCGGCCTGGCTCGTCGGCGCGGATCCGGAACTGGACGAGGCGACCGTGGCCAGCCTGCGCGCCGCCGCGCCGGAACCTCGCTCGGTCGCGCAGTCGCCGAGCTGGCACCGGCTGCGGGTGCCCACCGACATTCGCCGGCTCGATCCCGGCCTGGAGGGCTGGGAAGCCACCCGCGCGCTCCTCACCGGTTAGGGACCTGCGGTCCTTCGGCCGGCTGCGCTGCGGTCCATTCGAGCCCGCGGGGGCGCAAATGGACCGCAGGCCGTCCGGCTACAGGTCTTCCAGGCCGGGGATGTCGACGTTAGTGTCCCGCTGGGCGAAGCCCTTGGGGTCGTCGAGGTCGTCGCCGACCGGGATCAGGTCGGGGTGGTCCCAGACCGCGTCCCGGCCCTCGGGGCCACGGTGCTCGGTCAGCGCCGACCAGAGCGTGGCCGCCTCGCGGAGCCGGCGCGGCCGCAGTTCCAGCCCGACCAGCGTGGCGAACGTCTGCTCGGCCGGACCACCGGCGGCCCGGCGACGGCGGAACGTCTCGGCCAGCGCGTCCGCACCGACCAGCCGGCCGGCCGCCGCGGTGTCCACCACGTGCGCGACCCAGCCCTCGACCAGCGCCAGCGCCGTCTCCAGCCGGGCCAGCGCGATCCGCTGCTCGGGCGTGTCCTCCTGCTCGAACATGCCGCCGCCGAGCGCCTCCTGCATGCTCTCCGGGTCGTTCGGGTCGAAGCGCTGCATGGCCTCTTCGAACGCCTGCGCCGTCGACCGTGATGCCGCGGGCGTAGGCGTCCACCGCGGCGAGCACGTGCGACCGCAGCCAGGTCACGTGGCCGAAGAGCCGGTGGTGCGCCGCCTCGCGGAGCGCGACGTAGAGCCGCACCTCGTCGGCGGGCCGCTCCAGGCCCTCGGTGAACGTGGCCAGGTTCGCGGGCAGCAGCGCGCCGACGCCGGCCGGACCGAGCGGCAGGCCGATGTCGCTGGAGGAGAGCACCTCCGCGCTGAGCGTGCCGAGACCCTGGCCCACCTGGCCGCCGAACATCATGCCGCCGAGGCCGCCGAGCATCCCGCTCAGGCCGCCCGCGCCGGCCAGCCCGGCGAGCGGACCGAGCTCGGCGGGATCGACCGCGCCGGCGCCCGGCAGCAGCGTGCCCATCGCCTCGACGACCTTGCCGGCGACCGGGTCGCAGAGCCGTTGCCAGGTCGGCTGGGTGGCGTCGATCCACTCCAACCGGCTCCACCCTGCGGTCGAGGTGACCCCAGAGGGCAGACTGGTGATCGGATCGAGCCAGTGGTCGGCGAGCCGCAGGGCGTCGTCGACCTCGGTCCGCTCGGTCGCCGTCAGGGACCGGTCGCCCTCGCGGGCGAGTCCGGTCGCCACCTGACGGGCCAGGTCCCAGTTCACGGGGCCGCTGGAGGTGGAGAGGATCTGCTGCAGTTGAGCCATGAACGCGGCGAACTGAGGATCGTTGGGGTCGGGCCCCTTGCCGCCGCCAGGCAGGCTGAAGCCGAAGGGGATGTCGGTCATGACGTGCTGTTCCGGCCGGTCATGTCATCCACGGTAGCTCTGGTTGGCCCGTGATGGCTCGGCCACTCCGCTCAGGGCGAAACACCGGGCTTGTGGTAGCCGTCACAGGCGCCAGCCGACCAGCTCGGCGTGGCGGTCTGCCGGCGGCTCGCGGCGACCGACGGCGTGCGCCAGGTGGTCGCGCTCGACACGGATCGTCCCAGCGTGCAGGGCATCACCTGGCGGCGGGCCGACCCGGCCGACCCGGGGCTGGCGAGCGCGCTGCAGCGGGTCGACGTGCTGGTCCATCTCGCGGTCTCCACGGATCCCGAGGACGACCGGGCCGAGCAGCGGCAGCGGAACATCCGTGGCGCCCAGGTGGCGCTCACCGCCGCGGCGGCCACCGGCGTGCGCCAGGTGCTGCTGCTCTCCAGCGCCCGGGTGTACGGCGCGCACGCCGACAACCCCGTGCCGCTGCCCGAGGACGCGCCGCTGCGCGCCCAGCCCGAGGCGAGCGCGCTGGGCGACCTGCTGGAGATCGAACGGTTGGCCCGGCGCGCCGAGCGGGCGTACCCGCAGCTCGCGGTCGCGGTGCTGCGGCCGGCGCTGCTGGTGGGACCCGGCCTGTCGCACGCGGCGGCGGGCCTGCTCGACGGTCCGCGCCTGCTCGCCGTGCGGGGCGCCCGTCCGCACTGGCAGTTCTGCCACGTCGATGACCTGGCCGGCGCGATCGCGACGGTGGTCAGCGAGGGCCTGACCGGCCCGGTGACCGTGGCCAGCGAGGGTTGGCTGGAGCAGGCGGACGTGGAGAAGGCGCTCGGGCGGCGCCGGGTCGAGCTGCCGGCCTCGGTCGCGTTCGGCACCGCGGCGCGGCTGCACGCGATCGGCGTGTCGTCCGGACCGGCGAGCGAGCTGGCGTACCTCGTGCACCCCTGGGTGGTCGGGTGTGAGCAGCTCACGGCCGCCGGCTGGCGCCCCGACTACACGAACGCCGAGGCGCTGGCCACCTACGCGGCCGGCCGGCCGTTGCTGCCCCAGCGGCTGCGGATCGGGGCGAAGGGCGCCACCGCGGCGGCCGGCGCCACGGTCGCGCTGGTCGGTACGGCGGCGCTGGTCCGGCGGGCCCGCAAGCGGCGCAAGGCCGGCGGCTGAGCGGTGCGCAGGCTCGCCCGTGCGGCGCGCCGATCGGGGCCTGTGGATAGCGGCCGCCCGGTGCGGAACGACCTAGCTAGGCTGATCGCATGATGCGACGTGGTTGGACGGTGCTGGTCGGCGCCGTGGTCCTGCTCATGCTGTCCGTGGGCCTGTCGTATCTGCCCGTGCCGTACGTGGTGCTCGGCCCCGGCCCGACCATCGACACGCTGGGCAAGTCCGAGGGCAAAGAGATCATCACGGTCAAGGGCCGCGAGACGTCCAAGTCCAAGGGGCACCTCAACCTCACCACGGTCTCGGTCCGGGACAAGATCGATCTGGTGACCGCGCTGCGGTTCTGGCTCGACGGCGACACCGCGGTGGTCCCGCGCGAGCTGGTCTATCCGCCCGACCAGAGCGAGCAGCAGGTCGAGCAGGAGAACGAGCAGGCGTTCAAGGCGTCCCAGACCTCCGCCGAGACCGCGGCGCTGCGCAAGCTCGGCTTCCCGGTGCAGGTCACCGTGGCGGAGCTGTCCAAGGGCTCGGCGTCGACCGGCAAGCTCGCCAAGGGCGACGTCATCACCAAGATCGACGGCCAGCCGGTGACCAGCCAGGCCAAGCTGATCGAGCTGATCGTCAAGCACAAGGTCGGCGACACGGTCACCGTCGACTACACCCGTGCCGGCAAGCCGGGCACGGTCAAGGTGGTCACCGCCGGCTCCGGCGAGGGCGACCAGCGGCGGCCGGTCATCGGCGTCTCGGTGGAGCCCAAGCAGCCGCACCCGTTCGACGTCTCGTTCGACCTGGACCGCATCGGCGGGCCGTCCGCCGGGCTGATGTTCGCGCTGGCCGTGATCGACAAGCTCGAGCCGGAGGACCTCACCGGCGGCATCTTCATCGCGGGCACCGGCGAGATCGACGACGACGGCAAGGTCGGCCCGATCGGCGGCATCCCGCAGAAGATGGTCGCCGCGAAGGGGGCGGGCGCCAAGGTCTTCCTGACGCCGGCGGACAACTGCGTCGAGGCGATGAAGACGGCGCCCAAGGGGTTGCGGCTGGTCAAGGTCGAGACCTTGGACGACGCGCTCACCTCGCTCGAGATGCTTCGCGAGAAGTCCGGCACGCCGCCCAAGTGCCCAGCCGCCTGAGCTAACCGCGCCCGCCTGCGGCCCGAGCCCCGCTGCTCGGGGTCGGCTCGCCAGCCGGCCTGCCGGCCACGTTGCGCGCCGACCCGCGCCGGCCAACCGGCCCGGGCTGGCCAACCGGCCCGCGCTGGCCAACCGGCCCGCGCCGGCGGACCGGCCGGCGAGCCGCCCGGGCTCAGCCCGAGGTAGCGGTTCAAATCCGCCCGTGGAGGGCGGAATTGAACCGCACGGGTTGGTACGCGCCGGCCCGCAGCCGGGCGCGCCGGCCCGGGAGGCGCCGGGGATCACGCCAGCCAGTGCCCGGGGACGCCGGCCCGGGAGGCTGCCCGCCGGGCACCCCAGCTCGGGAGGCTGCCGCGCGACGCGCCCGCCGGGAGGCTACCGGGAATCACGCCGGCCCGGGGGGCTGCCGGAAACACGCCGGCGGGCTGGCGTAAGCCGCCAACCCGCCGGGGGTAACGCAAAATCCGCTGTTGAACTTCAGTCCAGGGTGGCGAGGAGCGCGGCGGCAAGGTTGGGGGCGAGGTCCTCGCCGAACGCCGCCTCCGCGCGGTCCTCGGGGCCGGTCGGTCGGAGCCGCAGCGCCGCGGCTCGCGCGCCGTCCCGCAGCACGGCGACGGTCATCCGCACCTCGCGCCGGTCGGCGTGCTCGGTGGCCCAGGCCGTCGGGTCGGCGCCGTCGGGCTGCTGCTCCTCGGCGCCGGGCGGCAGCACCAGCACCTCCTGGACCAGCGCACATCCGAGCACCGCGTCGGGCCAGGCGATCCGCGCCAGCGCCTCGTCGAGCGGCTTGTCGCCGAGCGGCTCCTGCTCGATCGGCGTCAGCGTGCCGGGCGTGACGGTCTGCGGGGTGAGGCCCAGCTGCTCCCCGAGCGCCGGCTCGGCCGCGACCAGCTCGGCGGTGTCGACGAGCGCGTAGAGCATCGGCGGACGGTCCCAGCCCGCGGCGTCGGCATGCAATTCCAGCTCGGCGACCACGGCCTTCAGGGCGGCCGGCGCGGGGGCGTTGGGAGGTTGCGTGTCCATAGGCACATGCTCGCACCAGCCACTCCGCCGCGCGCAAGGTAGGTTGGGCGACGTCGGACCGACACGACACCTTCCAGGAGTTGCCCAGTGGCCATGCGGTCGCCCCTGCCGTCCGTGAGCCAGCGCAACCGGCGAGTGCTCATCACGGTTGTCACGCTCTTGCTGCTCGTCATCGTGCTTTCGAGCAGCGTCAACCTTTACGCCGATTGGCTCTGGTTCGGCGAGGTGGGCTTCACCGAGGTGATGTCCACCGTCCTCCGCACCAGGCTTGTGTTGTTCTTGCTGGTGGGCGGGCTGGTGGCTGCCCTGGTGGCGGCCAACCTGCTGATCGCGTTCAGGCTCAGACCGGCCTACCGGCCGATGTCGCTCGAACAGCAGAACCTCGAGCGCTACCGGCTGGCGATCACGCCCCGGTTCCGCCTGCTCGTCGGTGTGTTCGCCGCGTTCGTGTGGCTGATCACCGGCATCGCGGCGCAGGGCCGATGGCGCACCTGGCTGCTGTTCTCGAACTCGACCAGCTTCGGCAAGAAGGACCCGGAGTTCGGTCTCGACCTGTCGTTCTACGTCTTCGAGTACCCGTTCTGGCGGTACGTGCTCGGCGTCGCGTTCACGGCCGTGGTGCTCTCGATCGTCGCGTCGCTGTTCGTGCACTACCTCTACGGCGGGGTGCGCTTGCAGGGCAGCGGCGGGCGGATGAGCTCGGCCGTGATCGGCCACATGTCCGTGCTGCTCGGCATCTTCGTGGCGCTCAAGGCGGTGGCCTACTACCTGGACCGGTACGGGTTGCTGTTCGGGTACGGCGACGTGTCGAAGGTGAACGGCGCCTCCGCGGTCGACATCGAGTGGCTGCTGCCGGCGAAGAACATTCTGCTGTGGATCGCGGCGCTCTGTGCGTTGGTGTTCTTCGTCAACGTGGGGCTGCGCAAGGTGTTGCTGCCCGGCATGGCGCTGGTGCTGCTGCTGGTCTCGGCCGTCGTCCTCGGCGGCGCGGTGCCCGCGTTCAGCGAGCAGTTCACGATCAAGCCGAACGCCAAGGAGCGCGAGGCCGAGTACATCGAGCGGAACATCAAGGCCACCCGTGAGGCCTACGGCGTCGCGGACGTGCAGCGAGCGGGACTACGCGGCGAAGACGACCGCCACCCCGGCCGAGGTACGCGGCGACAAGGGCACGATCCCGAACGCCCGGCTGCTCGACCCGAGCGTGCTGTCGGACTCCTACACGCAGCTCCAGCAGGTGCGTGGCTTCTACGGGTTCAACGAGCAGCTCGACGTGGACCGGTACACGGTCGACGGCAAGAACCAGGACTACGTGGTCGGCGTCCGCGAGCTCGAAGTCGACCGAGCTGACCGGCAACCAGACCAACTGGATCAACCGGCACACCGTCTACACCCACGGCAACGGCTTCGTCGCCGCGCCGGCCAACGAGGTGGACGCGGCCGGTAACCCGCTCTTCGTCTCCGGCTTCCTCGGCGACGAGGGCCGCGGTGAGCCGTGCCGACGCGTTCGCCAAGGCGGTGCCGATCAAGGAGCCGCGGATCTACTACGGCGAGCTGATCAGGGACTACTCGGTCGTCGGCAAGGACTCCGGCGAGGACGGCGAGTTCGACCGGCCGGCCGCCGAGGGCGGCTCCGACGAGCAGATCAACACGACGTACGCCGGCAAGGGTGGCGTCAAGGTCGGCTCGGCGTTCCGCAAGCTGCTCTACGCCACGTACTTCCGCGAGGGCAACTTCCTGCTGTCGGACGCGCTGAACAAGAACTCCAAGGTGCTCTACGTGCGGGACCCGCGGGACCGGGTGGAGAAGGTCGCGCCGTTCCTCACGGTCGACGGCGACCCGTACCCGGCGGTCGTGGACGGCAAGGTCGTCTGGATCATCGACGGCTACACCACCAGCAACGCCTACCCGTACGGGCAGCGCGAGACGCTGGGCGACGTGGCGCAGGACTCGCTCACCGGCCGCGGCACCGCGGCGCTGGCCGACACCGAGATCAACTACATCCGGAACTCGGTCAAGGCCACCGTCGACGCCTACGACGGCACGGTGAAGCTGTACGAGTTCGACGAGGCCGACCCGGTGCTCAAGACCTGGAACAAGGCGTTCGGCGGCGACATCGTCCGGCCCAAGTCGGAGATCACCCCCGAGCTGGCCGCGCACTTCCGGTACCCGGAGGACCTGTTCAAGGTGCAGCGGAACGTGCTGTCGCGGTACCACGTCAGCAACCCGGGCGAGTTCTTCGTCGGCCAGGACTTCTGGAAGGTCCCGGACGACCCGACGAAGCCGAACAGCGCGCCGCAGCCGCCGTACTACATCGTCGGCCAGTTCCCGGGGCAGACCAGCCCACGGTTCCAGCTCACCAGCGCGGTGACGGCGAACCAGCGGGAGAACCTGGCCGCGCTGATCACGGCGTCCTACGACGACACGGGCAAACCTGGGATACAACTCCTGGAGCTGCCTGGCGACTCGCCGATCCTGGGTCCCAACCAGGTGCAGCCGAAGATGCAGAACGACCAGAACGCCCGGGCCAGCCTGTCGCTGCTCAACTCGCAGGACTCCCGGGTGGTCTACGGCAACCTGCTGACGCTGCCGGTCGGCGACGGGCTGCTGTACATCGAACCGGTGTACATCCGCGGCACGGGTACGAACTCCTATCCGCAGCTGACCAAGGTGCTGGTCTCCTTCGGTGACGAGGTCGGCTACGCGGACACGCTGCCGGAGGCCCTGGACGCGCTGTTCGGCGCTGGGACCTCGCCACCCACGAACACCCCACCAACCACGCCAGGCAAGCCCACCACGGGCACCCCAGCGCCCTCACAGGACGCATCGGTGGCCTCGGCCGTGACGGCGATCCAGAAGGCACTGGAGTCGCTACGGACGGCGCAGCGGACCGGTGACTTCGAGGGCATCGGCCGGGCACAGTCCGATCTGGACAAGGCGGTGAAGCAGTTCGAGACGGCGCAGAAGAACGTGAAGCCGTCCGCGACTCCTTCGCCGTCCAAGTCGCCAGCCGGGTGAGCTGAACTCCGCCCGTACTCCGGGGGCGCCCCGCGAGCCGCAAGGCTGGCGGGGCGCCCCTTTTCTCCAGGCCTTTTCGAGTACGCGGACCGGGCCGGCGTACCTCCAGCGGGCCGGCGCAGTCTCAGTCAGCCTCCCCAGCCGGCGCGCCACCCCCAAGTGCTGTGCCAGCCCCGCGTCCCCGGGCGCTGTGCCTCCCCGCAGTGCTATGCCACCCGGCCCCGGGGACCCCCATGAAAGCTCCCCTCACCGTGTGATCACGCCATAAGGGGAGCTTTCATGGGGGTCCGGCACCAGCGGCGGGGCCAGCCCCGGCCGCCCCGAACTCGCTTTGGGCGACATCTTCGGCGCGATGACCCGGAAGATGTCGCCCAAAGTCGCGGGGCTGGGGCTACCGGCTGCGGCGGTGGGCCGGCCCCACCTGCGGTGATGGCCCGGTGTCGCGGGTCACGCCGGAACCGTTTTGCGGTTCGGGCATGGACCTGCCTATAGTTAAGGAGCAGCAAGGAACACGGCGCGGGGTGGAGCAGCTCGGTAGCTCGCTGGGCTCATAACCCAGAGGTCGTAGGTTCAAATCCTACCCCCGCTACCAGGGAAAACGGCCCCGGAGACATTGTCTCCGGGGCCGTTTCGCGTCTGTGCAGCCAGCGGTGTCGCAGCCCGGGGTCTGGCCTCACGTCCGGCTGGGGATCGGACATCTGCCGGAACGTGGAGACCTTCACGGTCACGGAACTCCCCGCGACCGGCTACTACAAGGTGGCAGTTGACCCCGAGGGGGCCACTGTCGGCAGCGTCACGCTGACCGTCACCGCGGTCGCCGCTCCCCAGGCCCGGTAGCGCACGGACGTCTGGTCCCGGCGCCAAGCCGGGGCCAGACGCCCAGGACGTCGGCCGCTAGATCGAGTCGAAGAACTGCGCGAGCCGGCCGGGGAAGTCGGCCGGGAACGCGTGGCCAAGCTCGGGGACGACGACCAGGTCCACGTCGAGACCGGCAGAACGCAAGGAGGCGAACGACGCGCGGGCGTTCTCGCCGACATCGTCATCGTCCTCGCCAAGCAGGATCGAGCCCCGGACGCCACGGTCGACGGCCCCGGCGACCAGCGCCGCGTCGAGCTGCTCCGGCCCGATCGCCGGCGCCACCACGAAGAAGCCAACCGCGTGGCCCAGACCGTACTGGAGCGCCTGGCGTCCGCCGGCCGAGAAGCCGGCCATGGTCAGCGGCTGGGCCCGCTCGGCCGCGGTCAACGACGCCAGCGCGCCCGCGATGTCACGGTCACCGATAGCGGCGTCCGGCCAGGACCGGTACTTCGGGGTGTTTCGCTGGCTCGATTCGACGGCCACCACGATCAGGCCGGCATCGGTAGCCGTCGACCATTGCTGGCACGCGTCCGCCGCGTCCTCGCCGGCGCCGTGCAGGGCGACCAGCACGCCGCGCGGCACCCCGTTCGGACGCTGGACGATCGGCGCGCCAGCCGAATCCGCGGCGGCCTGGGCGCGTTCTCCCGAGCGTCGCACCAGCTCGGCGAAGCCGTCCAGCTCGGCCAGCGGTGCCAGGTCATCATCGTCGAGCAGGATCCGCCGGTGCCACCACGCGCCGTCGTCCAACGCCGCCCGCAGCTCCGCCAACGCCTCGGCCGGACGTCCGGCCGCTGCCAGCAGGCAGGCCGCGACATGGGCCAGATCGGACCGCCACGGGTCGAGCTCCGGGCCGGCCGTGCGCACCAGCTCCAACGCGTCGTCGTACCGCTCGGCCCCGTACAAGGCGAAGACTTCGTCTTCCATCGCGCGGTAACACGCCTGGTCATCGGTCACGACCTGATCGGATCACACGCCGCTGGCCGGTCCAAAACGAGATTCGCCAGCCAGCCAGTCAGCCAGCCAACCAGCGCAGCGACAGCCCGCACGGAGGGGCTCATGCCGTGGGCACGGGTCCCTCCGCGTTCAGCCGGTCCGGGTTACGGGCAGCGCAACCAGGAGAAGTGGTACGTGGTGTTGATGCTGCCGTCCGTCGAGTCCTGGCAGTTCTTGCGGAAATCCGTCGGCTTGGAGCCGACACCGACCTGGGCGAGATAGTCGCTGTAGGTCACCGTGAACGCTTGGTTGTCGGGCGAGACGGCGATCGCGGCGGTGCCGGCCGGGCAACCCGAGCCGTTGACGGTGACCACGTCGATCACGATGCGGTCGGGCGGCGGGGGAGTGGGCCAAAAACCACTGTGGCCGGCGGCATGGGCCGGCCCGGCGACGACCGCGGCGAGGACCGTGGTCGGGACGCGACCGCGGTCAGGGCTCACCAGCGTCGCGTCAAATGATGTGCCCCCGTGCCTTTTGCACGCCAAACCGGTATGCGGCATGGCTCCGCCAAGGCCGTCTGTAGCAAGTGGACTGAGAGATCGATCTCGGGTGGCATAGTAGCGATTTTCCTAAGCGCTCGATGATCCTGTCTCGACGATGAAGATAGACCAAAGTGCCTGCTCGGGCGCGTTTGACTGGGCGCTGGAGTCGGGGCTGAATTCGTCGGGAATGGCGACTGATGAATGCGAGCGCGCCAACTGGACCAGTCGGTCAGCGTGACGTCGACTATTCGCGCGGTTCCACTTCTTGGTGTCCACGCTATTGGGCACGGATGTGATGAGAACAGCTTCCCGTCGCTGTTGTGGCGGCCAGGTCGGTACTCCAAGTGGCGCACCAGTCCGGAGCTGGAACTGCGCACCGAACCGGCGCGGCCGGCTGCTGTCGGACGATGCGGTGTGTGGCGGTCGGCGCCCGGTTGCGATGCTGTCCCAGACTTTGATGGGGGACCCGGTCGGCCCGACCAGGCGTAGGGCAGTAGGAGAGCATCGAAATGACCGGCGACCACGCGCCAGGGGTACGGCCGCTACTGCCCGAAGACCCGCGTCGGCTCGGCCGCTACGAGCTGGTCGGGCGGCTCGGCGAGGGCGGGATGGGGATCGTCTTCCTCGGGCGGACCCCGGACGGCGGGTTGGTCGCGGTCAAGATGATCCGGACCCAGTTGGCCGCCGATGCCGAGTTCCGCCGCCGCTTTCGCGGTGAGGTCGAACGCGCCCGCCAGGTGCCGCCGTTCTGCACGGCCGAGGTGCTCGACGCCGACCCCGATCACGAGCATCCGTACCTCGTGGTCGAGTACGTGGACGGCCCGAGCCTCGCCGCCGTGGTCGCCGAGCGTGGCCCGCTGACCCCGGCGAACCTGCACGGGCTGGCGATCGGCGTGGCCACCGCGCTGACGGCGATCCACGGCGCCGGCGTGATCCACCGCGATCTGAAGCCGAGCAACGTGCTGCTCGCGCCCGGCAACCCGAAGGTCATCGACTTCGGTATCGCCCGTGCGGTCGCGGCGACGTCGGGCAACACCCGCACCGGCCAGCTGCTCGGCTCGGTGCCGTACATGGCGCCCGAACGCTTCGGCTCGGCCACCAACGCGGCGCTCACCCCGGCCGCGGACATCTTCGCCTGGGGGGCCGTGGTCGCGTACGCGGGCACCGGCCGGACTCCGTTCGGCGGCGACTCCCCGCACGCGCTGGCGGCCAGGATCCTCACCCAACAGCCCGAACTCGACGGTCTCACCGGGCCGCTCCGGGAACTCGTGGCGGAGACGCTGGCCAAGGATCCGGCGGACCGCCCGACCGCCCGCGAACTCCTCGACCACCTGCTCACGGCCGGTCCGCGCCGGTCCCAGGTGCTCGCGGCCGCGCTGGCCGACGCGCCGGAGCTGCTCAGCGCGGCCGAGGGCGCCCAGGCCGCCACCGAGTACCACCCCTTCGACGAGGTCTCGGACGACGAGCCGCTCGAGGATGTGCCCACCGGCGCCACCACCCGTCCGTTCCGCACCACCCCCGCGCCCACGGCCAAGTCGCCCACAGCCGAGCGGCCTGGCGCCAAGCCACCCGCCGCGGTGTCCCAGGGCGCGCCGGCCGCGCCAGCGACCCCGGTGCCGGCGGTTGGCGAGCGGACCGTGGCCGCGCCCACCGCCACGTTCACCCCGGCCGTGCCAGCGCCGAGGTCGGGGCGGTGGAGCCAGGTCGCCACGATCGTGCTGGCGTTGGCCGTGGTCGCGATGGCCGTGATCGTGGTCGGCATCGTCAAGGGAGTCGTGCCGCTGGCCGGCGCGGCCGACCCGAAACCGTCCGCCAGCAGCACGCCGACCCCGACCGTCAGCTCGGCCCCGTCCGCGGCGCCGACCAGACCAGTGGGCGCCGCGGTCGTCGTCTCGGATCCGCTCACCACCAGCGGCACCTGGTCGACCAGGGACGACTCCGACGCGTACGGCGCGACCTGCCTGTTCGACGGCGCTCTCGTGGTGACCAAGCTCAGCACCGGGCCCTATCGCTGCCCCGGCATCAAGACCGAGGTCGCGGACTTCACCGCGTACGTGGACGTCAAGTTGGTCACTCCGGGTAGCTGTGCCGCGATCTGGTTCCGCTTCGTGGAGAACGGCTACGCGCTGCGGATCTGCCCCACCGGCTACTACCTCACGAGCCATGGAGCCGGCGATGCGAGCGTGGTGAAGACGCTGCACGCGTTCGCGTTCGACAAGCCGCTGGCCCTCGGGGTCGCGGCCAGGGTCGGCATCACGGCGTCCGGCAACGACCTCACCTTCTACCGCGACGGCTGGCAGGTCGGCACCTGGCGGGACGCCACGTTCCACCGTGGCCGGATCGTCCTCGGGGTGTTCCAGGAGCCCGGCAGCGACCAGCCGCCGTTCCGCGTCTCGTTCAGCAAGATCGAGATCTGGAAATCCTGAGTCGGGAGCGGCTGGCCTGACGTGGGACGACGTTCTAGATTTCGGTCAAACGATGGATAACGTGGACAGTCCACATTCGATGGCCCCAGCACGGCGCTAGCGTGGCTGGTCCACACTGTGGGGATGGAGCCGCTGACACAGGTTCGGCAGAGCACAGATGTGGGACGGATCGGGCGCTGGGTCCGCCGATGGCCGGTGGCCACGGTGGCCGCCGCGGCGATCCTGCTGCACCTCGCGCTGCGTACGAACTGGGTGGCCGGCAGCTACTTCTACGAGGACGATTTCGCGCTGATCGAGCGCTCGTTCGGTCACCCGCTCAGCTGGTCGCTGCTGACCCAGAGCGACGGTGGCCACCTCTCGCCCGGCCGGGCCGCGGTGTTCTGGCTGACCACCATGATCGGTCCGTACGACCGCTGGCCGGTCGTGCTGGTGACGGTGGCGCTGCACGCGGTCGCGGCGGTGCTGTTCTGGCTGCTGTTACGCCGGCTCTTCGGCGCGACGGTCGGGGCGCTCGTGCCGCTCACGCTCTACCTGTTCTGGGCGATGACGACGACCACGACGGTCTGGTGGTGCGCCGCGCTGCTCTGGCTGCCGCTGCACATCGCCCTGATCGGCGCCCTGCTGCTGCAGGTGCGGTATCTCCAGACCGGCCGGCTCCGTTATGCGTTGCTGGCGGCGGTGCCCACGGTGTTCGGCCTGCTGTTCTTCGAGAAGGCGCTGATCATTCCGGTCGTGCTGTTCGCGTTCACCATGTTGTACGGCGTCGAGGGCTCGCTGTGGCGCCGGTTCTGGGACACGGTGCGGACCCCATGGCAGGGCTGGCTGCTGTACGTCGGGCTCGGCGTCGGCTACCTGGCCGCGTACTTCTCACTCTCCACAGTGGGCAGCCTGGCCGGCACGCCGACCGCGGACGACGTGCTGACACTCGCTCGCGGCATGGTGCTCAAGTCGTTCGCCACGGAGGTCTGGGGCGGCCCGTGGGTCTGGTACGGCGACGTGCTGACCAAGTCGTTCGCCGCGCCGCCGGCCGCCGCGGTCTGGGTCGCCTGCGCGGGGGTGCTGGCCGTCCTGGTGCTGAGCAGCCTCACCGGCCTGCGGAGCTGGCGGGCCTGGACGCTGCTCGCCGGTTATCTGCTGTTCGGCCTCGTGCTGATGGCCGCGGCCAGGCTGCAGGGCGACGGCTTCGCGGGCCTGATCGGCCTGCTCGACCGGTACCTCTCGGACGTCGCGGTGATGGCGGCGTTCGCGATCGGGCTGGCCTTCCTGCCGACCCGCGGCCTCAGCCCGGCCCGCCGCCACGCCCTGCCGCCCGCACTCGACGCGCGACCGGCGGCCGAACCGGAGCCGGCGATCGCGGCGGAGTCCCCGGCCGACGCCGAGCCGGTGGACGCGCCAGCGTCAGCGGACCAGCCGCAGTCGGCGACACTGCGGCGGTGGCTGGCACAGCACCCGGCCGGCCAGTTCGCGGTCGCCGCGGTGGTGGTCGCGGTGGCGATCAGCAGCGTCTTCTCGGCCGCCGACCTGCAGAGCAAGGGGGCCGGTACGCCGACTGAAAAGTACTTCCGCACGCTCTTCGCCGACCTGGAACGGCACCCCGACACCGAACTCTTCGACGCGCCGGTGCCGCTGGCGATCGTGCACCCGATCGTCCATCCGGCGAACATGCTGAGCAAGCTGGTCCGCCCGACGTCGAACCCGCCGTGGTTCCCCACCTGGAGTCACCAGTTCTCGGTCGTCGACGACGCCGGCCGGCTGCGACCGGGGACCGTGACCGATGTCGTGCACTCCCCGCCGGTCGCCCCGAACACCTGCCCCTGGGTCGCGAAGGGCAACAAGGCCGGCCGGCCGGCGACGGACGCCACGATCCCGCTGGGGTCGAAGGCGACGCAATCACCCTGGATCGTGCGGCTGGCGTACATCTCGTCGGTCGAGACCCCCGCGGTGGTCACGTTGGGCGAGGCGCAGGTCCAGGTCCAACTCCGCACCGGCCTCAACGAGGTCTTCGTGGCGTTGACCGGCGAGGGCGAGTCGGTGCAGGTGGGCGGCCTGGTCCGCGACGCCAGCGTCTGCTTCGCCAGTGCGGTGCTCGGTCTACCAACGGCCAGGTCATAGGCCATCGCCGCGGCCGCTGACCTGCACGAGCGTGCCGGCCGAGATTTATGGCGCGTTTAAGTACCGGCACCTCCCGGTGGCCGTCGGCAGCGTGCGAACATCGTCGGGTCATGTCGGATCAGGGGGTTATGCGGACCGCGCGGACGGTGTTCTTCACCGCGGTCTGTCTCCTGCTGTCCACGGCCGGCCACGCGTTGGCCGCCGGGGACGCGCCGGCCTCGGCCGCGGTGGTCGCCGGCGGCGGGCTCGTCTTCCTCGCCGCCCACAGGTTCGCCGGCAGGGAACGGTCGCTGGCTCAGCTCACCGGAGCGGTGCTCAGCGCCCAGCTCGGGCTGCACGGGCTGTTCAGCTACGTTCCCGCGCCCGCCGCGGACGGGCACCAGGCGATGACCCAGCACGCGGTGCCGACGATGACCCTCGACATGTTCGCGGCGCACGTGGTGGCTGGCCTGCTCGTGGCCTGGTGGCTGCGGCGGGGCGAGGCGCTGCTCTGGTCGGCCGGCCACCGGCTCGCTGCCGCGCTGCCGTTGGGTCGTGCGCTCGGGCTGCTCCGCCCCGATCCCGCGCCGGCCGGTCCGGCGACGGTGCTTCCCGTCCCCGCCGGGGTGCGCACCCCCGCGATAACTCTGCTCAGCCACGCGGTCTCCCGCCGCGGCCCGCCGGTACTGGCGTTCTGACACCCGGATCGGCCCTGCCCCGCGCATCGTGCGGGGCCACTGGTCGCTGATCCATGCCACCGCGCTGACCGCCCGACGCCGCCTCGGCGGCGTCCCGTCGTGCCGCGTTCCCGTACCGACTGACCTCGACGCGCCTCCGGGCGCGGACTCTGGAGACCCCCGATGAGCACACAGACCTCCGAAGGGTTAGCGCCGCAGCGCGCCGACTCACCCGCGACTCCACCGACGACCCGGACCTGGAGCGCGCTCTGGCCGCTCCTGGCCCGCCTGCACTTCTACGCCGGCGTCTGCATCGCGCCGTTCCTGGTCGTCGCGGCGTTCACCGGCCTGCTCTACACGGCCGTTCCGCAGCTCGACCGGCTGATCTACGGCGACGAACTCCGGGTCGAGCGGGTGCTGGGCACGACCAAGCCGCTCGCCGAGCAGGTGGACGCGGCCCGCGACGCCCACCCGGACGGCACCATCGCCAGCGTGGTGCCGCCCGCGAGCCGGGAAGAGACCACCCGGGTCGTCTTCAACCTGCCCGAGCTGGGCGAGAAGCAGCGCACGGTCTTCGTCGACCCGTACACGAACGAGGTCCGCGGCGAGCTGACCACCTGGTTCGGCTCGACCCCGGTCACCACCTGGCTCGACGACCTGCACCGCAACCTGCACCTCGGCGACCTCGGCCGGATGTACTCCGAGCTGGCCGCGAGCTGGCTCTGGGTGATCGCCCTCGGCGGCGTGCTGCTGTGGTTCGGCCGTCGCCGGCAGTACCGCGGCGGCAAGCCGCTCCGCGCCGCGCTGGCGCCGGACCTCTCGGCGCAGGGCGTCCGGCGGACCAGGGGCTGGCACGCCAGCATCGGCGTCTGGCTCAGCATCGGCCTGCTCCTGCTCAGCGCCACCGGCCTGACCTGGTCGAAGTACACCGGCGGACACTTCACCACGCTGCGCAGCGAGCTGAACGCGACCGCGCCGGTGCTCTCGACCGCGCTGCCCGGCGCCGAGCCCGCCGAGGGCGGCACGCCGTCGCACCACGAGGGTGGCCCGCCGGCGCGGCGCCGAAGCGGGCAGCCGACCTCCCGGCCGGCGCCTCGATCGACCAGGTACTCACCAGCGCACGGGTGGCCGGGCTCCGCGGCCCGGTCGAGATCACCCCGCCGGCCGACGCCCAGAGCACCTGGACCGTGGCTCAGACCGACAACGTCTGGCCGGTGCGCTACGACCAGGCCGCGGTCGATCCGGCCACGGGCAAGGTCACCGCGACCACCCGGTGGTCGGACTACCCGGTGCTGGCGAAGCTGAGCAAGCTCGGCGTGCAGGCGCACATGGGCGTGCTGTTCGGACTGGTCAACCAGGTGCTGCTGGCGGCGCTGGCGATCGGACTGATCTGCGTCATCTTCTGGGGCTACCGGATGTGGTGGCAGCGGCGGCCGACCCGCGGCGGTGCTCGGGGCCTCGGCAAGGCGCCGGTGCGCGGGAGCTGGCGGCGGCTGCCGTTGCCGGTGCTGATCGTGGGCATCCCGCTGGTGATCGCGGTCGGCTGGGCGATGCCGCTGCTCGGGATCACGCTGCTCGGGTTCGTGCTGCTCGACGTGGCGATCGGCTACCTGGACCGGCCGAGCCCCACCTGAGGCGCCCGGTTTGGCCGCATCACGGCGGGTTGCGGTTCAATTCCGCCCTGGGAGGGCGGAATTGAACCGCACACCGTGTGCGCGTCCGAGCTGGGGACGATGCAGCCCAAACCGGGTGCCCCGGTCCGAGGAGCGTGCCCGTTGGGGAACGCCGGCCGGCGGTGTTGGATAGGGGTATGGCGAAACCGGCGATACTGACGGTTGATGACGATCCTGCCGTGTCCCGGTCGGTGGCCCGGGACCTGCGCAGGCAGTACGGGGAGACGTACCGGATCGTGCGGGCCGACTCCGGTGCCGAGGCGCTGGAGGCGATCCGTGAGATGAAGCTGCGCGGCGACCAGGTGGCGCTGCTGCTCGCCGACTACCGGATGCCCCAGATGAACGGCATCGAGTTCCTGGAGCAGGCGATGGATCTGGTGCCGCTCGCGCGCCGGGTCCTGCTCACCGCCTACGCCGACACCGACGCCGCGATCGAGGCGATCAACGTCGTCGACCTGGACCACTACCTGCTCAAGCCGTGGAACCCGCCGGAGGAGAAGCTCTACCCGGTGGTCGACGCGCTGCTGGACGCGTGGGTCAAGACGCCGGACCGGCCGGTGACCGACGTGCGGCTGATCGGGCACCGTTGGTCGGCGCGGTCGTACGCGCTGCGCGACTTCCTGGCCAGGAACATGGTGCCGTACCGCTGGTACGTGGCGGACGAGCCGGAGGGCAGCCCGGCTGCTGCAGGCCGCCGGCCTCGGCCCCGAGGACGTGCCGGTGGTGATCACGACCGAGGGCAAGTCGCTGGCCTGCCCGTCCGAGGCCGAGCTGGCCACCCATGTCGGGCTGACCACGGCGCCCGGCCGAGGACTTCTACGACCTGGTCGTCATCGGCGGCGGACCGGCCGGCCTCGGCGCCGCGGTCTACGGCGCCTCCGAGGGCCTGCGGACCGTGCTGCTGGAGCGGGTCGCCACCGGTGGCCAGGCCGGCCAGAGCAGCCGGATCGAGAACTACCTCGGCTTCCCGGACGGCGTCTCCGGCGCCCAGCTCACCGACCGGGCCCGGCGCCAGGCCGCCAAGTTCGGTGCCGAGGTGCTGACCGCCTGCGACGTGACCAGCGTCGAGGTGCGCGGCTCGACCAGGGTGGTCCGGCTGGCCGACGGCGGCGAGATCGCGGCCCACACCGTGATCCTCTCCACCGGCGTCTCCTACCGGCTGCTCGAGGCGCCTGGCTGCGAGGACCTGACCGGCCGGGGCGTCTTCTACGGCGCGGCGGCCACCGAGGGCACGAACTGCGCCGAGAAGGACGTCTACATCGTCGGCGCCGCGAACTCCGCCGGCCAGGCCGCGATGTACTTCTCCCGCTACGCGCGGACCGTGAACCTGGTCATCCGCGGCAACGGGCTCGAAGCGTCCATGTCCCAGTACCTGATCGAGCAGGTCCGGTCGACGCCGAACATCGAGGTCCACACCTGTACCGAGGTGGTCGGCGCGGTCGGCGACGAGCACCTCGAACAGCTCACGCTCCGGCACGTGCCCAGCGGCGAGGAGCGCACGGTGGACGCGTCCTGGCTGTTCGTCTTCATCGGCGCCGCGCCCAGGACCGAATGGCTCGACGGCATCATCGAACGTGACGAGCGCGGGTTCATCCTGACCGGTCCCGACCTGGTCGCCGGCGGTCGCCGCCCGAAGGGCTGGGACCTGGAGCGCGAGCCGTACCACCTGGAGTCCAGCGTGCCCGGGGTCTTCGTCGCCGGGGACGTCCGATCGGATTCGGTCAAGCGAGTCGCCTCCGCGGTCGGTGAAGGCGCGATGGCCGTCACGCTCGTCCACCGTTACCTGGAGTCGCAATGACCGAGATCGAGCAGGCGAACGCGGTGCCCCGGGACCCCGACGAGCCGACGGATGGCGAGCGGGTGAGCAAGGAGGAGCTGCGCACCCTCTTCCTGTTCGAGGCGCTGGAGGAGGACAAGCTCGACTGGCTGGTCGAGCACGGACGGGTCGAGCACCGGGCCGCCGGCACCGCCGTCTTCACCGAGGGCGAGCCGGGTACCTGCTTCTTCGTGCTGCTCCAGGGCACGATCACGCTGAGCCGGATGGTCCGCGGCGACGAGATCGAAACCGTCCGCACCGACCAGGTCGGCGTCTACAGCGGTTCGCTCCGGGCCTACCTCGGCGACCAGCAGGCCGAGGCGGAACGGGCCTACACGACCACCATGCGCGCGATCGACGACGCCCGGTTCTACGTCATCTCCGCGAAGCTGTTCTCCACCAAGATCCGCGCCTGGTTCCCGCTGGCCATGCACCTGCTCGACGGCATCTATCTGGGCATGCGCAACTCCCAGGAGCGGATCGGCCAGCGGGAACGGCTGCTCGCGCTGGGTGCGCTCTCGGCCGGCCTCACGCACGAGCTGAACAACCCCGCCGCCGCGGCCGTGCGGGCCACCGCGTCGCTGCGGGAACGGGTCGCCGGCATGCGGCACAAGCTCGCCGCCCTGGCCAGCGGTCACCTCGATCCCGCGCAGCTGCCCGAGCTGGTGAAGCTCCAGGAGGCGGCGGTCGAACGGATCGCCAAGGCGCCCAAGCGCTCGGCGATGGAGACCAGCGACGCCGAGGACGAGATCGCCGACTGGCTGGACGACAACGCGGTCCGCAACGGCTGGGACCTCGCGCCGATCCTGGTCGGCGGCGGCCTCGACGTGCCGTGGCTGGACTCGGTGGCCGGCGCGGTCGGCGAGGGGAATCTGGAACCCGCGATGCGCTGGCTCGGGTACACCGTCGAGACCGAGCTCCTGATGAGCGAGATCGAGGACGCGGTGGCCCGGATCTCCACGCTGATCACGTCGGCCAAGCAGTACTCGCAGATGGACCGGGCCCCGTACCAGGTCGTCGACGTGCACGAGTTGCTCGATTCCACCCTGGTCATGCTCGGCCGCAAGATCGGCGACGGCATCGAGGTGGTCAAGGACTACGACCACTCGCTGCCGAAGATCCCTGCGTACGCCGCCGAGCTGAACCAGGTGTGGACCAACATCATCGACAACGCGGTCGCGGCGATGGAGGGCCACGGCGTGCTCACGGTGCGGACCGTGCGCGACGGCGACCTGGTCTGCGTCGAGATCGGCGACACCGGCCCGGGCATCCCGGAGAACATCCGGACCAGGATCTTCGAACCGTTCTTCACCACCAAGGCGGTCGGCGAGGGCACCGGGCTCGGCCTCGACATCTCCTACCGGATCGTGGTGAACAAGCACCGCGGCGACATCCGGGTGATCTCCGAACCCGGCGACACCCGGTTCCGCGTCCTGCTGCCGGTCGAGGGCGACCCGCCCGCCGTCGACGCGGTCAGCTAATTCTTCGTGCGCTTTGGGCGAGATCTTCCGGGCTATAGCACTGAAGATGTCGCCCAAAGCCGGCGAATGGGGCTAGCCGACGATGCAGGAGGATTCGACGCAGCTGTAGACCTCGATGCCGATAGCACCGCAGCAGCAGAGCAACATCAGCGAGACGATCGCCGCCACGATGATGATGATCGGCTTGGCGGAGCTCTTCTTCGGCGGCGGGGTGTTGTAGGGCTGGCCGGGCTGGTACACGTCGCCTCCGAGGCTCACGAATCGGACGCGCCCAGCCTAATCACCGGCCGCGCTACAACGCGTCCATGGCCTTGTAGATGCGCTTTTCGGAAATCGGGTACGCGGCGCCGAGCGCCTGGGCGAAGAGGCTGATCCGCAGTTCCTCGATCATCCAACGGATCTGGGTGAGGCCGGCGCTGGGCGGCACCTCCCGGCGCAGCTCCCGGTAGGCCTCCTGGACCTCCTCGACGGTGAGCTGGTTCAGCCGGTCCCGGTTCGGCTCCTGCGGCAGCTTCTCCAGCCGGCGCTCGATGCCCTGGAGATAGCGCACCAGGTCGGGGAGCCGCTTCCAGCCGGTCGCGGTGACGAAGCCGGTGTAGATCAGGCCGTTGAGCTGGGCCCGGATGTCGGCCAGGGCGGGTGCCAGTTCGCGGCTGAGCGAGGCGCGGAACAGCTGCTCGACCTGCTGGTGTGCCGAGAGCACCCGCTCGGCCTTGATCACCGTGTCCAGGGCGATCGGGTTCAGGTCCATCCGGACCAGCTCGTGCACCCGCTTGAACCCGTCCGCGTCCCAGGCCGGTCCGCCGGCGTCGCCGACCAGCTTGTCCACGGCGGCGGCGACGCAGTCGTCGAAGAGCGCGGTCACGCTGCCGTGCGGGGTGGTGCTGAACGCCAGCTTGGCCTTGTTGGTCAGCCGGCCGTAGATGAACTTCACCGGCGACGGCAGGCTGAGCAGCAACAGCCGCCGGGTGCCGGCCGCCATCGCCTGCTGCTGCGCGCCCTCGGTCTCCAGCACCCGGATCGCGACGCTCTCGCCCTCGTCGACCAGCGCCGGGTACGCCTTGACCAGATGGTCGCCGCGCTGCAGCTCGATGGTCCTGGGCAGCGGGCCGAAGTCCCAGGTCTTGAGGCCACGCCGCTCGATCCCGGGCGCCGCCTTGGCCAGCGCGACCCGGGTCTTGGGCCGCAGCTTCTCCTTCAGCGCGTCGAGGTCCTTGCCCTCGGCGATCGGCTTGTCCTTGTCGTCCAGCACGCGGTAGGTGACCTTGAGGTGCTCGGGCACCCGGTCGAGGTGCCAGTCCTCGCGCCGGATCACCACGCCGCCCATCCGGCGCAGCTCGCTCCTCCAGCGCGTCCAGCAGCGGCCGTTCGCCGGGCGTGATCCGGGCCAGCACCGCGCGGGCGTGGTCGATCACCGGCACGAAGTTGCGCCGGATCGGTTTGGGCAGCGACCGGATCAGCGCGGTGACCAGCTCCTCGCGCAGGCCGGGCACCTGCCACTCGAAGCTGGTCGCGGTCACCTGGTTCAGCACCGGCAGCGGGATGTCGACGGTCACGCCGTCGGTCGCGGCGCCGGGCTCGAACTGGTACGCCAGCGGCAGCTCGCGCTCGCCGTCCGCGCCAGGCGTCCGGGTAGTCCTCCTGCTGGACGCCGGCCGCGGCCTCGGTGAGCAGCATGGACGTGTTGAACGTGAGCAGGTCCGGCCGGGCGTGCCGGGTCTTCTTCCACCACGCGTCGAAGTGCCGGCCGGAGACCACGTCGGCCGGGATGCGCTGGTCGTAGAAGTCGAACAGGGCCTCGTCGTCGACCACGATGTCCCGCCGGCGGGCGCGGTGCTCCAGCTCCTCGACGTCGTCCAGCAGCTCGCGGTTGGCGTGGAAGAACTTGTGGTGCGTGGTCCAGTCGCCCTCGACCAGCGCGTGCCGGATGAACAGGTCGCGGGAGACCACCGGGTCGATCCGGCCGTAGTTCACCTTGCGCGCGGCCACGATCGGGATGCCGTAGAGCATCACCTTCTCCAGCGCCATCACCGCGCCCTGGGTCTTCTCCCAGTGCGGCTCGCTGTAGCTCCGCTTGACCAGGTGCTCGGCCAGCGGCTCGACCCACTCGGGCTCGATCCGGGCTGCCATCCGGCCCCAGAGCCGGGACGTCTCGACCAGCTCGGCGGCCATCACCCAACGCGGCGGCTTCTTGAACAGCGCCGAGCCGGGGAAGACCGCGAACTTCGCGCCGCGTGCGCCGAGGTACTCGTTCTTGTCGGTGTCCTTGAGCCCGACGTGGGAGAGCAGCCCGGCCAGCAGCGACACGTGCACCCGCTGCTCCTCGGCGGGCTGGTCGTTCACCGTGAGCCCGAGCGTCCGGACCACTTGGCGGAGCTGGCTGTGGAGGTCCTGCCACTCCCGGATCCGCAGGTGGTGCAGGAACTCCGCCTTGCACTGCCGGCGGAACTGGTTCGACGAGAGCGCCGCCTGCTGTTCCTTGAGGTACCGCCAGAGGTTGAGGTAGGCGGAGAAGTCGGAGTTCTTGTCGGCGAACCGGGCGTGCTTCTCGGCTGCGGCCTGCTGCTTGTCCACCGGGCGCTCGCGCGGGTCCTGGATGGACAGTGCCGCGGCGATCACCATCACCTCGGCCACGCAGCCGTTCTTGTCGGCCTCCAGCACCATCCGGGCGAACCGCGGGTCGACCGGGAGCTGCGCCAGCTTGCGGCCCAGCGGGGTCAGCCGCTTGCGGACGTCCGGCTCGCTCGGGTCCAGCGCGCCGAGCTCGTGCAGCAGGTCGACGCCGTCCTTGATGTTGCGGCGGTCCGGCGGGTCGATGAACGGGAAGGCCGCGATGTCGCCCAGGCCGAGCGCGGTCATCTGCAGGATCACGGAGGCGAGGTTGGTGCGCAGGATCTCCGGGTCGGTGTACTCGGGCCGGGTGAGGAAGTCGTCCTCGGTGTAGAGCCGGATGCAGATGCCGTCCGACGTGCGCCCGCAGCGGCCCTTGCGCTGGTTGGCGGACGCCTGCGAGACCGCCTCGATCGGCAGCCGCTGCACCTTCGTGCGATGGCTGTAGCGGGAGATCCGGGCGGTACCCGGGTCGATCACGTATTTGATGCCCGGCACGGTCAACGACGTCTCGGCCACGTTGGTCGCCAGCACGATACGGCGGCCGCCGTGCCGCTCGAAGACCCGGTGCTGTTCGGCCGTGGAGAGCCGGGCGTACAGCGGCAGGATCTCGGTGTTGCGCAGGTTCAGCTTGCCGAGCGCGTCGGCGGTGTCCCGGATCTCGCGCTCACCACTGAGGAACACGAGAACATCGCCGGCCGGCTCGTGGGACAGCTCGTCCACGGCGTCACAAATGGCCTGGGTCTGATCGCGATCTGGATCTTGGTCTTCGGCGTCGGGATCGACCACCGGCCGGTACCGCACCTCGACCGGGAACGTGCGGCCGGAGACCTCGATGATCGGCGCGCCGCCGAAGTGCTCGGCGAACCGCTCCGGGTCGATCGTCGCCGACGTGATGATGACCTTGAGGTCGGGCCGGCGCGGCAGCAGCTGCTTGAGGTAGCCGAGGATGAAGTCGATGTTGAGGCTGCGCTCGTGCGCCTCGTCGATGATCAGGGTGTCGTACTGGTTGAGCTGGCGGTCCTGCTGGATCTCGGCGAGCAGGATGCCGTCGGTCATCACCTTGGCCAGGGTGGTCTCGCTGACCTGGTCGTTGAAGCGGACCTTGTAGCCGATGGTCTGGCCCAGTTCGGTGCCGAGCTCTTCGGCGATCCGGTCGGCCACCGTGCGGGCGGCAAGCCGGCGTGGTTGGGTGTGGCCGATCAGACCCTGCACGCCACGCCCGAGCTCCAGACAGATCTTCGGCAGCTGGGTGGTCTTCCCGGACCCCGTCTCGCCGGCGACGATCACCACCTGGTGGTCCCGGATCGCCGCCAGGATGTCGTCCTTCTTCTGGCTGACCGGCAGCGCCTCGGGGTAGCTGATTTCGGGCACGCTGGCGCGCCGCCGGGCCAGGCGGGCCTCGGCGGCGTCGATCTCGGCGGCGATCTGCTCGGCGGCGGGCCGCGGGTTCCGAGCCTTGCGCGCGCTGTCGATCCGGCGTTGTAGCCGGTGGCGGTCGCGAAGCATCAGATCGGGCAGGCGCGCCTGGAGTTCGGCGAGCGGCGTTTTCACAAGCGGCGTTCCCATGTCGATGCCAAGAATAGGCGCGGACCGCCCGCCTCGACCTCTGCATTATCGCCGGCCGGCCGCTACCTGCGGTGACGCTCACCACACGGCGGACGCCGATCGACAGTCGTGATCTCTTCGGGTGCCGCCGTTGCGCGCTGGCAGGAGGAGAATGGTGAGCATGTTGCTCATCAGGGGCGTGGTCGGGTTCCTTCTTGTGGCCCTGTGGATCTACTGCATCGTGGACGTCGTCACCCGCGACAAGTCGCAAGTTCGGAGCCTGCCGAAGCTGGTCTGGCTCCCCATCGTCGTGCTGCTCGGCCCGATCGGTGCCGTGCTCTGGCTGATGGCCGGGCGGGCCAGGGAGACCGCGCAGCCCGACGGCGTGCCGGACGAAGGCCCGCCCCGGATCGGTCCGAACCCGGACGATGACGAGGACTTCCTGCGCGGCGTCGGCGAGCGGATGCAGGAGGAGCGCCGGCAGGCCGCCCAGCAGCGCCGCGCCGAGGAGCGGGACCGGCAGGCTCAGGAGGCCCGCGACGCCGAGGAACGGGACCGGCTGGCTCGGGAGCAGCGGCGGGCAGCCCAGGAGCGGAACCGCGCGGCAGACAAGGAACGGGAGGCCGCGGAGCAGCCGGATCGTGCCGCGGAGCGGCGGGAAGCCGACCCCGAGGGCTAGACCCGGCCATAGCCGGCCGCCCACACAAAGCGGGGCGTTCCACGCCTTAGTATCCCGAAATTCGGTGCCGTCCGCGCCGACCTGACCTCGCTCTACCGCGTTCAGTGGCGTTCCGCTAGTTTAGCGCCAACTGAGGGAGGCTGCGGGCGTGTTGCTGGTCAGAGGATTGTTGGGGTTCCTTCTCCTTGCGCTTTGGGTGTTCTGCATCGTCGACGTCATCATGCGGGACAGCTCCGAGCACCGGAACCTGCCCAAGCTCGCCTGGCTGGCGATCGTGGTGCTGCTCGGCGACATCGGTTCGATTCTCTGGCTGGTCGCCGGTCGGCCGCGCTCCACCGCCCAGCCAGGGGGCTTGCCGTACAAGGGCAACGACGGGCGATTTCCCGAGTACGACCGGCCGGGTCGGCAGGCCGCGACCACTCCCGATGCGGACGAGGCGTTCCTGCGCAGCCTGCGTGAACGCGCCGAGGAGCAACGCCGTGCCGCGGCGAAGCAACGTCGCGAGGCCGAGCAGCGGCAGCGCGCGGAGGAATCGGGCCAGCAGGGCGAGTAGCCGACGTCTGGCGCCGGCGCCGCCGATCAGCGCCCTATCGACGGTTCCTCTAAGTGGCCATCGCGGGAAAAATCCGTGACGGCACGCGGTGAGAGGGCTAGCGTCGAGGGTGCCAGCGCGGCCCTGTAGGCGGGCCTGCGCGTGTCGAGGGAGGCCCGGGATGTGAGCAGGCAGGATCATCGACGCTCCCTCGCCTAGCCCGGGCCGGTATGCCCGGCGGGTGGCGTGGTGAGGTTGAGCCCCACCTGTCCGTCCAATCTCAAGGAGCACAACATGGCCAAGGACAAGCCGGGTCGCGAAGCGAAGAAGCCCAAGAAGGCCAAGGCCCCGAAGTCGCCGGCTGGTGGCGCGGCGCCGTCGCCGCTGGTCAAGCCGATCAAGCCCGCGGGTAGCTGACCTGACGAAGTGGCCGTGGTTCCCTGAGTGTGCGTGCTCCGGGACCACGGCCACTCGCATGAACCGGCCCGGCGCGCTTCTCGACGTCGCGTCCGGCCGGGCGCGCTTTCCGGCAGCGGGGTCGGGCGGCGTCTGCGGCGGGGTGGACCGGCCCGGCGCCGGCCGAGGGTCCCGGTTCGCGCCCGTCGCCGTGGCACACTTTCTCAGTGCAGGTGACCTATCAGTTCCGCTTCGATGACCCGGTGACGGGGTCGCCGCGCCATTTCATCCTCGAGGCCGAGGTGCCGTACCCGCAGGTGCCGCGGATCGGGGAGAGCGTCATCGTGCCGACCGTCTACGAGGGAGAGTCGCTCGGCGCCCGGCGGATCGACTCGGTCATCTACGACTCGTACGGGAACATCATCCTGGACCTGCTGGTCGACGGCCTCGTGCTCAACTTCGACATGCAGGTCCAGATCCTGCTGAACGCCGGCTTCTGGGAGACCCAGCCCACCTGATCGGACCTGGCCGCCTGCTCGCGCCGTTCCGGGCCGGCGTTATCGTCGGGCCGTGGATCTCCAGCTGAGCGGACGACGTGCCCTGATCACCGGCGGCTCGCGGGGCATCGGCCTCGCGGTGGCCCACGCCCTGGCCGCCGAGGGAGTCGCGGTGGCGCTCTGCGGACGCGGGCAGGAGACGCTCGATGCCGCCGTCGCCGAACTGCGCGCGGCCGGAGCACGACGCGGTGGGATTCGTCGCCGACGTCACTGACCCCGATCAGCTGGCCGGCGCGGTCGACCGGGCGGCCGAGGCGCTCGGCGGGCTGGACCTGCTCGTCGCGAACGCCGGCGGCGTGGTCGGCGGCGGGCTGCTGGACTCGACGCCGCAGGACTGGGAGCAGACGTACGCGCTCAACGTGCTGCACGCGGCGCACGCCGTCCGCTCCGCGGTGCCGCACCTGCGCCAGAGCGATGCCGCCTCGGTCGTCTTCGTCTCCTCGATCTCCGGCCGGACCCCCGGTTCCCGGACGTCCTACGCGAGCGCGAAGGCGGCCGAGACGTTCCTCGCCGCGGCGCTGGCTGAGGAACTGGCCCAGTACGCGATCCGGGTGAACGCGGTGAGCCCCGGCTCGACCCTCTTCGACGGTGGCGGCTGGGACGAGTTCCGGGCGAACAAGCCCGAGGAGTTCGCGGCCTTCGCCAACGACGAGTTCCCCGCCCGCCGGCTGGTCGCGGTGCGGGAGGTCGCCGACGCGGTCTGCTTCGTGCTCTCACCGCGCGGAAGCGGCATCAACGGGGCGGAGATCCCGGTCGACGGTGGGCAGGTCCGGCCAGGGCCGGGCCGCTTCTGGCCCCGGCTGAGCCCGGCGTAGCCGCCAGCGCTTGCGCGCCGGCTGGCTGGCGCACGCCGGACCCCTGGCGCCGGCTGGCTGGCGCACGCCGACCCCTGCGCCGGCTGGCTGGCGCTCGCCGAACCCCATGGAAGCTCCCTTCAGCGTGCGTGCACGCCATGAAGGGAGCTTTCAGGGGGGTGCCGCGCGGTGCGCGTCACACCCTGGCGGCTCCCGCCAGGGGGTGGGCGCGCACTCGCGGGAGCCGCGAGGGGGTTCCGCGGCCGGGCTGAGGCGGCGGGCGGGGCATTCGCGAGGGTGCCAGCGCGGCAGGCGGGGCGCGGCGGCCAGGCGCCGCGGGGCCTGCGCCGCGGGGCCCCGCGGCGGGCACGCCCGGACATAGAGCGGCCCGGACATAGAGCGGCCCGGGCATAGAGCGGCCCGGGCATAGAGCGGCCCGGGCATAGAGCGGCCCGGACGTACGGCGGTCCGGACGTACGGCGGTCCGGACGTATTGCGGCCCCGGACTCGAACTCGAGCCCGGGGCCGCCCCTCCCGATCACCACCAGCGCGCTACCTGCTTCGCGCGTGGCGCCTTGAACAGATCACCGGTGTGCCGCTGCGCCCCCGAACTGATCGCGCGGCCCCTCGCGTGCCCGCTGGCGAACTGGACCCAGCGCGGCGGGGTGCCTCCGCCGGAGCCGAGCGAGCCGGCCCTGGTCGGACCGGTGATCCAGAGCCGCCGGAGCCACATCCCGGCGAGAAATCCGACGATGACCGCCCCGCGGGTGCGGCGGAACATCCAGACGATGGTGAGCAGGGCGACCGTGAAGACGACCCGCAGCGAGCCGGTCATGCCGCACGGTCCGACACTCGTACCAGGTACCGCTGCGCGCGGGCCGCGAGCACGGCCGGGTGACGGTAGGTGCGGTGCCAGCGCCCGATCTTGATGACCTGCCAGCCGGCCGCCACTTTCTCGGCATCCTGCCTGGCCCAGAGCAGTTGCTCCGCTCGATCGAGCAGTCGGTGCCCGAATCCAGCCCCGTAGATCATCGCTCGGCCCTCCTTCTTGGAGCGGCGCGAGGTGGTCGTCGCGGCTGCTCCAGGTCGCCTGTTGGTGTTGTGCCTTCTCCTCTCGACGCCCGCTCCGGCGCTCACGGCGATGTGGGCGGGGAAGCGCATCGTTGCGCAAGGCGATCGATACCATCCGGTCTTATTGTTCTTACAATACCTACTTTGAGGGATCGTTCAGGTGGCTGTCAATAGGTTCTGATAGTTTGGTAGGACCAATTGCTTAGGGGAGGCTCAAATGGCTGCCGTAGACGGCGGCGACAACCCGCTCTACCAGCAGATCGCCAATGACCTTCGGGCGTCGATCCGCGAACTGGAGCTGGCCCCTGGTGACCAGGTCCCCACCGAGATGGATCTCGCCCAGCGGTACGGGGTGTCCCGCAACACCGCCCGGATGGCGCTCAACGCGCTGGCCCACGAGGGCCTCATCACGGCTGGGCGCGCACGGGCCGGTCGGCTGGTGCGCCGGCGGGAACGGATGAACTGGACCCACCGGGTCGAGCGTGAGCCGCGCACCGGCCACCGGGTCACCGGTCTGGACGACTTCATCGACCAGAGCCTGGCTCAGGGCCGGGTGCCCGAGCAGTCGATCGAGGTGAGCATCGTCGCGGCCACCGAGTACATCGCGGAGCGCCTCGAGGTGCCGCCGGGGGAGAACCTGGTGGTCCGGCGGCGGTTGCGCAGCGTGGACGGGCAGCCGTCCTCGATCTCCGAGTCGTACTACCTGTTCGAGTTCGCGCACGGTACGCCGCTGCTGGATCCGCAGGTCTTCAACGGCAGCGCCACCGAGGTGCTGGCCGCGATGGGTCATCTGCAGATTCGGTACGTCGACGAGATCACCACCCGGATGCCGGACCCGCTGGAGGCGCAGCGCCTCGACATCGGGCAGGGCGTGCCGGTGCTGGCGCACGTCCGCACCGGCTACACCGACAAGCGGCCGGTGCGGCTCTCGATCACGATCCTCCCCGGCGACCGGCACAAGCTCCGCTACGAGCTCCCCGACTAGGGTCCCCGACCTGCGGCTTTGGGCGACATCTTCGTGTCTATGAGCCCTGAAGATGTCGCCCAAAGCGCGGAGAACGGGGCGGCTCGGGCCAAATCGTTAGGTCCGCTCTTGCCCCTGTCGGGCAGGCTGCGGGGCATGACCGACCGCGCCGCCCAGCTCCCGACCGGGACTCAGGTAGTACTCCGAGCCGACGCGGTGGATGCCGCCGGTAAGGCGGTCCAGCGTGGCGTTACCGGCCGTGTGATGGGCGCCGAGGGTGGTGGGTACCGGGTGCGGCTCGTGGACGGTCGTGAGGTCGTGGCCGACCGTACGGTGCTCACCCCGCGGAAGGCGTACCAGGCCGAGCTGGCCATCCCCGCGGCGAGGGAGGGCGCGGCGCACCGGCTCGTGGCGGACCACACGATCTACGCCGCCGTGGTCGGGTCCAGAGCGTTCGGGCTGGCCACCGAGGAGTCCGACACGGATCTGCGTGGCGTCTACGTGGCCCCGACCGCCGCGTTCTGGTCACTGGCCAAGCCACCGACCCACGTCGACGGGCCGCTGCCCGAACAGTTCTCCTGGGAGGTCGAGCGGTTCTGTGAGCTGGCGCTCAAGGCCAACCCGAACGTGCTGGAGCTGCTCTGGTCGCCGCTGGTGGTGACCAGTACGCCGCTGGGCGAGGAGCTGCTGGCGCTGCGGCCGGCGTTTCTCTCCCAGCTGGTGCACCAGACGTACAGCGGCTACGTGCTCTCGCAGTTCAAGCGCCTGGAAGCCGACCTGCGCCAGCACGGCGCGCCCAAGTGGAAGCACGTGATGCACCTGCTCCGGCTGTTGGCGGCCGGTCGGGACCTCCTCGTCACCGGCGAGGTGCGGGTGGACGTCGGGCCGGATCGGGAGCGGCTGTTGGCGGTGCGCCGTGGTGAGCTGCCGTGGGAGGAGGTCGAGCGGTGGCGGCTGGCCCTGCACGCGGAGGTGGACGAGGCGCTGGCCAGCACGACCTGCCGGCCCAGCCCGACCTCGCCCGGGTCGACGCCTGGCTCCGCGACGTCCGAGCCCGCAGCGCCCGTGAGGAGCTGGCATGACCGACGCCACCGTGCTGGACCTGCCCGCCCTCGCCGGGATCGTCGCCGAACAGCCGTACCCGCTGCTGTTCTCCACCGTCTCCGGCGCTCACCTGTACGGCTTCCCGTCCCGGGACTCGGACGTGGACCTGCGCGGCGTGCACCTGCTGCCGGCGGCGGAGGTGGTGGGGCTCCAGCACGGCCCGGCGACGCTGGATCGCAGCTGGCTCCGGGACGGCCTGGAGATCGATCTGGTCACGCACGATCTGGTGAAGTTCGCGCGGCTGCTCCTGAACCGGAACGGCTACGTGCTCGAGCAGCTGCTGTCGCCGCTGGTGGTTACGAGCGGCGAGGCGCACGAGGAACTGCTCGCGCTCGCGCCCGGTTGCCTCACCCACCATCACGCGCACCACTATCAGGGCTTCGCCGCGACCCAGTGGCGGCTCTTCGAGCGGACCGGCGAACTCAAACCGCTGCTCTACACGTATCGGGTCCTGCTGACCGGTGCGCATCTGATGAGCACCGGCGAGGTCGTCGCCGACCTGCCCACGCTGCTACAAGTCGTGCCGGCGCTCGACTACCTGCCGGACCTGCTCGCCGCGAAGGCCGGCGCCGAGCACGGCGCGCTGTCGACCGTCCCCGGTGCACCCTCGCTCGCCGGCTTTCGGCCGACATGTCCGGACGTGGACGAGGCGCTGACCAGCACGACGCTGCCGGCCCAGCCCGATCTGGGCCGGGTCGACGGCTGGCTCCACGACGTCCGAGCCCGCAGCGCCAGCGAGGAGCTGGCCTGACCCCCAGCTGATTCTTTCTCGGCTATAACCGAGAAAATGTCGCCCAGAGGCGAACCTGGGGGGTCAGGCGGCGCGGGTGACGGCGAGGTGCTGGCGTTCGCGTTCCTGGGGATGGATCTGGGGTTCGGCGTATCTGGTCAGGCCGATGACGGCGCCCAGCGCGGCGACGAAGCCGAAGGCAGCCAGCCACTCCAGGCCGGGCGTGATCCGGTCACCGAGCAGGAACAGGCCGATCAAGGCGGCGGGGATGGCCGACGCGGCATCCATCGAGGCCACCGACGCGGTCGCCGAGCCGCGCTGCATGGCCAGTCCGAGCAGGAGCTGACCGACGATCGAGTGCGCGATCAGGATGTACAGCAGCGGGCTCAGGAAGAAGCCGATCACCGAGTCGACGTTGGCCAACGGGCGGGACGCGACGGCCACGGCACCGAACGAGATCCCGGCCAGCGCTCCCAGCGCCACCGACCCTGGTGAGCCGTGTAGTCGGGCGGCGAGCCGGCCGAGCACGCCGATCACCAGCACGGACACCGCCAAGGCGACAACGCCCCACATGCCGAGCGGCTTCGACGGGCTGCGCTCGGCCGAGATGATCAGCGCGGCGAGGCCGAAGCCGAGGATGATCAGCAGTGCGATCTCGGCCGGCGGGTGCCGCCATTTGAGCAGCAGCACGCCCAGGATCGCGGTCACGCCGAGGCCGGCGGCCACCCCGGTCTGCACCAGGAAGAGCGGCAGGTCACGCCGGGCGAAGAAGGCGAACAGGAAGCCGAGGACCTGGAAGACGAGGCCCACCAGGTACGTCTTGTGCGACGCGAGCCGGAGCAGGAATCCCGGGTGCATGCTGCGGTGGACGTCCACCCGGCAGGCCGCGAAGGCCTGGAGAAAGTTGGCCAACCCGTACGTGGCGATAGCCGCGGCGAGAAAAAACCAACCTGAAGTCACTCGCAGAGGATAGACACACTTGGCTCGCAACTGCTCTTCGAGGCGGGGGATCCGCCCCGGGCCGGCTGCGTCGGAATCGACCCGGCGCAGATCAGCGCAGTCCGAGGTAGTCCAGGGTCGCGTCGTGGAGCAGTCCGTTGGTCGCCAGGGCGTTGCCGCCGGCCGGTCCGGGCTTGCCGCTCAGGTCGGTGAACGTGCCGCCGGCCTCGGTGACGATCGGTACCAGCGCGGCCAGGTCCCAGAGCGACACCTCCGGCTCGGCCGCGATGTCCACGCCGCCCTCGGCCAGCAGCATGTAGCTGTAGAAGTCGCCGTAGCCGCGGGTGCGCCAGACCGTCCTGGTCAGGTCGAGGAAGCCGTCCAGCAGGCCACGGTCCTCCCAGCCGCTCAGTGAGGAGTAGGAGAACGAGGCGTCGGCGAGCTTGGAGACGCCGGAGACCCGGATCGGGGTGGCCGCGGAGCGCTGCTTGCCGGTGAACGCGCCGACTCCCGAGCGCGCCCCACCAGCGGCGGCCCAGCGCCGGGGCGGAGACCAGCCCGGCGACCGGCTGGGTGCCTTCGAGCAGCGCGATCAGGGTGGCCCAGACGGGTACGCCACGGACGAAGTTCTTGGTCCCGTCGATCGGGTCGATCACCCAGCGCCGGAACCCCGGACCGACCGAGCCCATGGTCTCGCCGAACTCCTCGCCGATCACGCCGTCGCGGGGCCTGGCCCTGCTCAGCGCGGCGCGGATCGCCTTCTCGACCGACGTGTCGGCGTCGCTCACCGGCGTCAGGTCAGGCTTGGACTCCACTCGCAGGTCGAGCGCGCGGAACCGGCTCAGCGAGATCGAGTCGGCCGTGTCGGCGAGCACGTGGGCGAGCGCCAGGTCGTCGGTATACCGGGACATGGCGCGAACGGTACCGCGCCGGTTCCTCGGCGCGGTGTCGTTTCACCTCGTGTGCCAGTACGGACGGCCGTTCGGCGCCCGTTGGTGGACGTTCCTACAGGTCGATCAGGACGGATGGCGCCTGGTCGTCGGCCAGCGCGCCGTACCGGAGCAGCACCTGTGCCGGCCGGGCCGGGAACGATCGCAGGATCGGCTCCATCGCGGCGAACAGGCGGTCGGCGTCCGGGCCGTAGGCGAAGAGGGTGACCTCGCCGGTTCCGAACTCGTTCCCGTCGAACTCGCCGGCCCTGGCCTCGCGGATCGCCTTGACCAGGCGGTCCTCCAGCGTGGCGAGGCTGTGGATGTCCGTCGACGTGCCAGTCGGCCCGGACGAGAGCTGGTAGCGGGCGATCACCGTCTGCTCGGCCACCTCCGCCGGCGCGCTCGCCGCTGTGCTGGCCTTCAGACGAGAGAGAAGTCCCATGTTCCTGCCTCGTGTGTTCGCACGGTCCCTGGTGATGGACTGTACGTAGGGGGCACCAATTCGGTTCCCCGGTAAGGGATTCGGACGTTACCGTCACGATATGCGACGGCGGATCGGTAGGTGGGGGGAATGACCCCCGCGGCTCTGGTGGGCTTGCTGGCGGAGCCCGCGCGGTTGCGGGTGGCGGCGGCGATCGTGCTCGGCGCCACGACCACGGCCGCGGTGGCCGAGGCGACCGGCCTGGACCTGAAAGACGTCGTCAAGGCGGTTCAGCGGCTGAGCAGCGGCGGGCTGGTCACCCTGGTCGATGGGCGGCTCGGCCTGGCTGCCGAGGTGTTCAAGGAGGCCGCCCGCGCCGCGGCGCCGATCGAGGAACCCGAGGACCACGGGGTGGACGATCCGGGCGCGGCCGCCGTGCTCCGGGTGTTCGTGCGCGACGGTCGGCTGATCAGCATGCCGGCGGCCCAGGCCAAGCGCCGGGTGGTGCTGGAGCACCTCGCGCTCAGCTTCGAACCCGGTGTCCGGTACGCGGAGCGCGAGGTGAACGCCATCCTCCGGGCCTGGCACGACGACCACGCCGCGCTCCGCCGCTACCTCGTGGACGAGGGGCTGCTCGGCCGGGAGGCCGGCGAGTACTGGCGTACCGGCGGCTGGGTCGACCTCGACTGACCCGGCTCCCCACTTCGGCGCCTTTGGGCGACATCTTCGGTGCTATAGCCCGGAAGATGTCGCCCAAAGCGGAAGGGTTGAGCTAGTTGTCGGCGCCGGCTCGGGAGGTGAGCAGGCGGCGGTAGGAGGCGAGCCGCGCCGGGGTGGCGTGGCCGGCCGCGACCCAGGCGTCCAGCGTGCAGCTCGACCCCAGGTGACCGCAGCCGGGCGGGCACTCCAGCGCACCCTCGGCGAGGTCGTGGAAGCCGGCGAGCAGGCTCTCCGGGGAGACGTGCGCCAGCCCGAACGAGCGGATGCCGGGCGTGTCCACCACCCAGCCGCCGCCGGCCAGTTCCAGCGCCACCGCCGAGGTCGAGGTGTGCCGGCCCTTGCCGATCGCGCTCACCACGCCGATCGCCCGATGCTGGTCGGGCACCAGTGCGTTGACCAGTGTCGACTTGCCGACCCCGGAGTGTCCGATCAGGACGGACACCTGGTCGGCGAGGATCGTGCGGAGGGCGTCCGGCGTCTCGTCGTGCCGGCAGGTGATCGCGGTGAAGTCCAGGTCCGCGTAGGCGGCGAGCAGGTCCGGCAGCACGCTGGTGCCCTCGACCAGGTCGGACTTGGTCAGGCAGAGCACCGGTTCGAGGCCGGCGTCGTACGCGGCGACCAGGCAACGGTCGACGAACCCGGTACGCGGCGGCGGATCGGCCAGCGCGGTCACGATCACCAGCTGGTCGGCGTTGGCGACCACCACCCGCTCGTACGGGTCGTCGTCGTCGGCGGTGCGGCGCAGCACCGAGGTGCGGGGCTCGATCCGGACGATCCGCGCCAGGCTGTCGGTGTTGCCGCTCACGTCGCCGACGATGCCCACCCGGTCGCCGACCACGACGGCCTTGCGGCCCAACTCGCGGGCGCGCATCGCGGTCACGTTGCGGTCGCCGTCACCGTCGGTCACCCGGCAGGTGAACCGGCCGCGGTCGACGGCGAAGACGAAGCCGGGCACCGCGTCCTCGTGCTTGGGCCGGATCCGCGTCCGGGGACGGGACGCGCGGCCGGGGCGGACCCGGACGTCGTCCTCGTCCCAGTCGCGGCGGCCGGTCAGGTCGGCTCCCGCAGCATGGCGCGTCCACACGGCCGGGAAGTCCGGCATCGTCTTGGCGGTGGTGCCGACGTTCTCGACCGCGATCCCGTCGACCGCGAGCCCGAGCAGTGCCCCGGCCTGCGCCATCCGGTGGTCGTCGTAGCTGGAGAAGACGCCGCCACGCAGCGGCCGGGGGCGGATCTCGAGCCCGTCCTCGGTCTCGGTGACGTCGCCGCCGAGCGCGTTCAGCTCGTGCGAGAGCGCCTTGAGCCGGTCGGTCTCGTGGCCGCGCAGGTGCGCGATGCCGCGCAGCCGGGACGGCGTGCTGGCCAGCGCGCAGAGCGCGGCGAGCACGGGGGTCAGCTCGCCGACGTCGTGCAGGTCGGCGTCGAGGCCGAGCAGCTCGTCACCGGCGGTGACGGTCAGCCCGTCCGGACCGAACTCGACCGTGCCGCCCGTCTGCGCCAGCAGCTCGCGCAGCGCGTTGCCGGGCTGGGTGGTGCGCGCCGGCCAGCCCGGCACGGTGACCGAGCCGCCGGTGACCAGGGCCGCGGCCAGGAACGGTGCGGCGTTGGACAGGTCCGGCTCGATCGCCAGGTCGAGCGCGCGGATCCGGCCCGGCGCGACCCGCCAGGTGTTCGGCTCGCTGTCCTCGACCACGGCGCCGGCGGCGCGCAGCATCGCCACGGTCATGTCGATGTGCGGCAGGCTCGGCACCGGCTTGCCGTCGTGGTGCACGACCACGCCGCGCTTGTACCGCGGCGCCGGCGAGCAGCAGCGCGGAGACGAACTGGCGACGAAGCGGACGCGTCGATCGTCACCTTGCCGCCCGGCAGCACGCCGTCGCCGTGCACCGTGAACGGCAGCGCCTCCCGGCCGCCGTCGTCGATGGTGGCGCCGAGCGCCCGCAGGGCCTGGATCAGCCGGCCCATCGGCCGGTTCCGGGCGTGCGGATCACCGTCGAAGTGCACCTGCCCGGCGGCCAGCGCGGCCATCGGCGGCACGAATCGCATCACCGTGCCGGCGAGGCCGCAGTCGATCTGGGCCGGACCGCGGAGCTGGCCGGGCGTGATCCGCCAGGCGCCCTCCGGCGGTCGTCGTCGACGCCGACGCCCATCGCGCGCAGCGCCGCGGCCATCAGCCGGGTGTCCCGGGAGATCAGCGGGGCGCGGAGCACGGAAGGGCCGTCGGCGAGCGCGGCCAGCACCAGGGCCCGGTTGGTGACGGACTTCGAGCCGGCCATCGGGACGGTGGCGTGGACGGGGGCCAGGGCGCGGGGGGCCGGCCACGGCTCCGCCGGTGTGCCGAGAGCGTCGGTCGGTACCGATGACGTCTGCATGACCACAGTGTGCAGGCTATGGCCACCGTTCGGGTCAACCGGCCCCGGACGCGACTCAGGGGAGCGCCGACTGTCGGTGGCCGCGCCTATCCTGAGGCCCGTGTGCGGTCGATATGCCTCCACCAGGAGCGCCGAGGATCTGGTAGCCGAGTTCGACGCTGTGGACGCGTCTGAGGGCGTCGATCTGCGGCCGAGCTACAACGTCGCGCCGACGGACCGGGTCCGGGTGGTGCGGCGGTCCCGGCGCGCCCACGAGTTCAGCGCGGTCGGCGCGGCGACGCCGTCACTGGCGGTAGCGACGGGAGCCCGAGCCGGGCGGGTCGTCTCCGTCGTGCGGTGGGGTCTGGTGCCGTCCTGGGCCAAGGATCCGGGCATCGGGTCGCGAATGTTGAACGCCAGGGCCGAGTCGCTCGCCGAGAAGCCCGCGTTCCGGGCCGCCTTCGCGCGCCGCCGCTGCCTGGTGCCGGCCGACGGCTGGTTCGAGTGGACGCCGAAGCGGAACGAGCCGGGCAAGCAGGCGTACTACATGACCCCGGCCGGCGGCGGCGGGCTCGTCTTCGCCGGCCTGTGGGAGGTCTGGGGGAGCGGCGAGGAACGCCTCTACACCTGCACCGTTGTCACGACGGCCGCCCTGGGGCCGCTCGCCGCCGTGCACGATCGGATGCCGCTCGTGCTGCCGCCGGAACGCTGGTCGGCGTGGCTCGGCGAGGAGGAGACCGAGCCGGCCGCGCTGCTCGCGCCGCTCGCCGCTGGCGTTGGTGGACGAGGTCGAGATCCGTCCGGTGGGAGCCGCCGTGGGCAACGTGCGGAACAACGGGCCGGATCTGGTCGCCAGGTTGGCCGAATCTGCCTTCAAACCCGAGCGGATCGACCTGAACCAGACGCTGTTCTGATCACGTACTTCTGGCGGGTGCCGTAACGGTTCCGCTCCCGGCTCGTTGGCGAACACAGAGCGAGTTCATTTGATCGCTTTGCGTTTCCGCGGCACCCCGCTCGTCGGCACCGCACGCGAGAGATCGCGGTGTCAGTGAGCGTGTTGCGGGAGCGATGCCGTGTCCGCGAACGCGCTGCAGAGGCAGTGCCGAAGAAAGGAGTGCACTCGTGACCCGGGCGAGACTGCCACGGCCCCACGAAGTGCAGGCGGCGAGCCGCGATCCGAGGCTGCTGCGAGCCCGTGGAGCGCGACCGCACGATCCCACCTGGCGCACCCGAGGCCGGTGCCGCACTGTGGATCCCGAAACCTTCTTCCCTCTCCCGACTGAGCCGGCCGACATGGCGCTGGCTCTCTGCCGAGGATGTGACGTCCAGGCAGACTGCCTGGCCGCCGCACTCAACGCCGGCGACTGCGAAGGCGTCTGGGGCGCCACGACCCCTCGTGAGCGTCGCGCGATGCTTGTCGCATGGCGGAACTGCGGCGGGACGATCAACACCCCGGCACACTCGGCGACGCACTGAGCGCTGGCCCGGGTGGCGGTGGAGTGGGCGCACCGCCACCCGGGCCAGCACAGTGGGCCGTCGAGACACCGCGCGGGCCGGCCCGGGTCGACTTCGACCCGTCGGTCGGCCCACCGCGTTCCCTGCTCGTGCTCGGTCACGGTGCCGGCGGCGACGTCGGCGCCCCCGACCTGGTGGCGGTGCGGGACGCGGTGATTCCGTGCGGCGTCGCGGTGGCCCGAGTCACCCAGCCGTACCGGGTGGCGGGTCGGCGTGCTCCCGCGCCGGCCGGCCACCTCGACGAGGCGTGGCTGGCGGTGGTCGAGTCACTGACGGGCGCGCTGCCGCTGCTGGTCGGCGGCCGTTCCAGCGGTGCCCGCGTGGCGTGCCGCACGGCCGTCGCGCTTGGTGCGGCCGGCATCGTCGCGCTGGCGTTCCCGCAGCATCCGCCGGGCAAGCCGGACCGGTCCCGCGGTGACGAGCTACTCACCGGCGTGCCGACGCTGGTCGTGAGCGGCGACCGTGATCCGTTCGGCATCCCGGCCGTCACGCCCGGGGTCGACGTGCGCGTGGTCCCCGGCGACCACTCCCTCAAGCGTGATCCCGCCGCGGTCGGCGCCCTCGTGCTCGACTGGCTCGTCACCCACGGCTGGGCGGCTCACCCCTGACTGCCGCTTTGGGCGACATTTTCTCGGCTATGACCGAGAAAATGTCGCCCAAAGCGCGGGGTTTCCGGCTCAGGTGGCGGCGATCGGGGCGACCTTGGCCGCCGTGAGGGCGGCGAGCGCGGCCGGCTCCAGCTCGACCTCCAGGCCACGCCGGCCGGCCGAGACGAAGATCGTCGGGTGCTCCAACGCGGTCGCGTCCAGCACGGTGGGCAGGCGTTTGCGCTGGCCGAGCGGGCTGATCCCGCCCCGGACGTAGCCGGTGGTGCGCTCGGCGAGCACCGGGTCGGCCATCGAGGCCCGCTTCCCGCTCACCGCGGCGGCCAGCGCCTTGAGGTCCAGGCTGCCCGCCACCGGCACGACCGCGACGTGCAGCGTGCCGTCCACAGTCGCCAGCAGCGTCTTGAAGACCCGTTCCGGATCGTGGCCGAGGGCTTGCGCCGCCTCCTCGCCGTAGGACTGCGCGGCCGGATCGTGGTCGTACTCGTGCACGGTGTGCGCCACCTTGGCCTTCGTCAGCGCCAGGGTCGCGGGCGTGCCTCTACCTGCCATCCGCACAGCTTAGGGGTGTCCTCCGGCGCCCCTGATCACGCGCTTCGACATGCGCCGGAACTAATACGGGACGCGCCGGTGTTCCAGTGCTCGTGGTGCTGGATGGATCGGGAGGAGCAATGACGGTGATGCTCAGCGGAGCGAACCGAGCCGACGCGGAGCGGGTTTCCCGCCTGCTCGCGGCGCCGGAGTGGCCCGCGGCCGCATCGGGTGGGGTGTCGCCCCCGGGCGACCGATTTGGCCGGGGCGTATCCTCGTTTGGCGGCCCTGTGCAGGTCGGGGCCGAACGGACGGGAGACCTCTTGGTAAGCGAGGAGACGGCGGAGCAGCGCAACCAGCGCTTCGAACGGGACGCACTCCCGTTCCTTGACCAGCTCTACGCGGCGGCGCTGCGGATGACGCGGAATCCCGCCGACGCCGAGGACCTGGTCCAGGAGACGTTCGTGAAGGCGTACTCCGCCTTCCACCAGTTCCAGGAAGGCACCAACCTCAAGGCGTGGTTGTACCGGATCCTGACGAACACCTTCATCAACAACTACCGCAAGAAGCAGCGGCAGCCGCAGCAGAGCCCGACCGAGCAGATCGAGGACTGGCAGCTGGCCGCCGCGGCGGAGCACACCTCGACCGGCCTGCGTTCGGCCGAGGTGGAGGCGCTGGACCGGCTTCCGGACAGCGACATCAAGACCGCGCTCCAGGCGCTCCCCGAGGAGTTCCGGCTCGCGGTCTACCTCGCCGACGTCGAGGGATTCGCGTACAAGGAAATCGCCGAGATCATGGGTACGCCGATCGGCACGGTGATGTCCCGGCTGCACCGCGGACGGCGTAATCTGCGCCAGATGTTGGAGCAGTACGCACTGGACCGAGGCATCCTCCGCCACCCCAACGGCACCGCTGGCGCCTCCGACGGCAGCGCGCGGGTCGCCACCCAGGAGGTGGCTCCGTGAGCGAGCGTAGCGAGCGAACCAATGGGTACAGCTGCCCCACTCGTGGGGCTGCCGAGCGCAGCGAGGTGCACCCATGAGTTGCGGTGGACCGCACGAGACGCCGTGCGACGAGGTGCTCGAGGACGTCTACATCTACCTCGACGCCGAGTGCGACCAGGTGAACAGCGCGAAGATCAAGCAGCACCTGCACGAATGCAGCCCGTGCCTGCAGGAGTTCGGCATCGAGCAGGAGGTGAAGGCGCTGGTCCACCGCTGCTGCGGTGACGAGACCGCGCCGGAGAGCCTGCGCGAGAAGCTCCGGGCCAAGCTGCGGGCGCTCGAGGTCAGCTCGGTGGAGGTCAGCTCGGTCGAGGTGACCAAGGTCGACGCGGGCGGCACCACGTTCCGCTCGGTCGAGGTGACCGAGACGGTCGAGTACCGCGAGCGGTAAGACAGCTTCACACGCGAGAGCCCCGGCCACCCTCATCGGGTGCCGGGGCTCTCGCGTCGCGGGTCGTCAGGCGTTCGGACGACGACCGTGGTTGGCCTTGCTCTTCTTACGAGCCCTCTTCTTACGAGCCTTCCGTGCCATGTGGGTCTCCCAGTCTGTTGTGACGCTTCCGTCCAGGATCCCACGACTGACCGGCGCGCCGCCGTCCCGGGGTCGCTCTCACCCTCGGCGCCGGCATGATTGGATGCACGCAGCAGTCGACCAGGCAGTGGCGCCCGTCACCCCGGGCACCCCGTTCGGCAGTGCACCCCGCTGTCGCGCAGACAGGAGAGACGTCAGATGGCCGACGAGATCCGGGCCGAGATGGTGGCGAACGTGTGGAAGGTCGTCGTCGCGGCTGGTGACACCGTGACCGACGGCGACACGCTGGTCATCCTCGAGTCGATGAAGATGGAGATCCCGGTCATCGCCGAGAGCGATGGCAAGGTCACCCAGCTGGCCGTCGCCGAGGGCGACGTCGTGCAGGAAGGCGATCTGATCGCCGTCATCGGCTGATCACCGCCCCAAACCCGTTCGCGCCGGCCGGGCGCGCCGAACCCCTGCGCTTTGGGCGACATTTTCTCGGCTATAGCCGAGAAAATGTCGCCCAAAGCGGCGAAGGGTGGTGGCGGCGGGCGCGTGCGGTCGGGGCGGGGCGGGGCGGCTAGGAGTGGAGTTCGCCGTGTTCGACGCAGCGGGCGGTCCAGCCGGTCGGCAGCACCTGCACCACCATCCGGCGGCGGCACGCGGTGCAGTAGCGCGGCGGTTCGAGGCCGAGCGCGCGCGTGCAGGCGGTGTGGTCGGCCTCGCCGGCCGGCTTGCCGCAGAGCCCGCAGTAGGTCGCCGTGCCGGCCACGCCGGTCATCCGAGCTTCCGGACGTACGCGATCAGCTCGATGCCGGGCGCCGGCGTCCAGTCCAGCTCGGGCGACCGGTCGAAGAGCAGCCGCTGGTAGAGGCGGTTCGCGCTCACCATCTGCGGCCGGGTGGAGATCACCACGCTGGTGCAGCCCTTCCCCTCGGCCCGGTCCAGGCAGGCGCGGACCAGCTTCTCCCCGATGCCCTGGCCCCGCGCGCCCTGGTCGACCGCGAGCATCCGGAACTCCGCCTGCCCGTCCCGGGAGAGCTCGGCGTAGGGCGAACCGGGCAGGCAGAACGTGACGGTCCCGAGCACGCCGTTCTCGACGTCCACGGCGACCAGCAGGTCGGCGTGCTCGGCGCGGCGGCCGGCCTCACGCAGATCGCGGGCATAGTCGGAGTCGTCATCGAGCAGGCCGTCGAACGAGTAGGCGCGCAGGGTCAGCGCCCCGATGGCGTCATACTCGGCCGGCAGCGCGGCGCGCACGGAAACTCCCACGTTGACTGTCTAGCAGAACGTGACCCGTGGACGCCGTCCGGGCAGCGCCCGGACGGCGTTCCGGGCGATCTTCCCCGCTCGCGGCCGTGGTCAGAGCGTCTCGGAGAGCGCCTTGATCGGCATCTTGAGCTCGGCCAGCATCTCCAGGTCGTCGGTGGCCGGCCGGCCCAGCGTGGTGAGGTAGTTGCCGACGATGACCGCGTTGATCCCGCCGACCACGCCCTTCTCGGCCAGGTCGCCGAGGGTGATCTCCCGGCCGCCGGCGTACCGCAGGATCGTGCGCGGCAGGGCGAGGCGGAACGTGGCCACGGTGCGCAGGGCCTCGTTCGCCGGCATCACCGGCTGGTCGCCGAACGGCGTACCGGGGCGCGGGTTGAGGAAGTTGAGCGGCACCTCGTCCGGCTCCAGCGAGGCGAGCTGGGCGGCGAACTCGGCCCGCTGCTCCAGCGACTCGCCCATCCCGACGATGCCGCCGCAGCACACCTCCATGCCGGCGTCCCGCACCATCCGCAGCGTCTCCCAGCGCTCCTCCCAGGTGTGCGTGGTGACCACCTTGGTGAAGTAGGAGCGGGCCGTCTCCAGGTTGTGGTTGTACCGGTGGATGCCCATGTCGGCGAGCTCGTCCACCTGCTCCTGGGTGAGCATGCCGAGCGACGCGGCGACCTGGATGTCGACGGCGGCCTTGATCGCGGCCACGCCCTCGCGCATCTGCTTCATCAGCCGGGCGTCCGGACCGCGCACGGCGGCCACGATGCAGAACTCGGTGGCGCCGGTCGCCGCGGTCTCCTTCGCCGCCTGGACCAGCGACGGGATGTCCAGCCAGGCGGCCCGCACGGGCGAGGAGAACAGCCCGGACTGCGAGCAGAAGTGGCAGTCCTCGGGGCAGCCGCCGGTCTTCACCGAGACGATGCCCTCGACCTCGACCTCAGGCCCGCACCAGCGCATCCGTACCTCGTGCGCGAGCTGCAGGAGCTCGTCGAGGCGCTCGTCGGGAAGCTGGAGGCACTGCAGCGCCTGGCTCTCGTCCAACCCCTTGCCGTCGACCAGGACCTGCTGGCGGGCTACCTCGAGAATGTCGTTCACTGATGGGTGCCTCTCGGGTCGGGCGCGGCGTCAGCGTGCACGCCAGCCGGCTCGTCAACGTTCCTTCGGAAGTCTGCCGCATCGAACACGCCGCCCAGCGAGGGGGCGAGGCCGTGGCGTGCCGCGGAGAGGAAATCGACCCAGGCCGGAGCGCCGGCGGGCAGTGCGCCGCAGAGCGGCCGGCCGCTCACCCGCTCCAGGTCGGCGACGTTGGTGCGCGCGGCGAGGTCGGGCACGGACGGCCATGCGCCGACCACCACGCCGGCCAGCCGGACCCCGCGGTGCGCCAGCACCTCGAGGGTGAGCGCGGTGTGGTTCAGCGTGCCGAGCCCGGCGGAGGCGACCACCAGCGTCGGGGCGTCCAGCGCGCGGGCCAGGTCGGCGAGGGTCCAGCCGTCGTCGGCGAACCGGACCAGCAGGCCGCCGGCACCCTCGACCAGCACCAGCTCGTACCGCTGGGCGAGCGCCGCGATGTCCAGGGCGACCGTCTCGAGCCGCAGCGGCGCCAGGCCGGACCGGCGCGCGGCGGCCTCGGGGGAGAGCGGATCGGGATAGCGGGCGTACTCGACCTGGCGGATGCCGGGCGCCAGCCGGGCCACCTCGGCCAGATCGCCGGGCTCGCCGGGCTCGACGCCGGTCTGGGCCGGCTTCACGACCGCGACCGTGGCGCCGCGCTCGCGGGCCAGCGCGGCGACCGCGGCGGTGGCCACGGTCTTGCCCACGTCGGTCGAGGTGCCGGTCACCACCAGGATGCTCACACCCAGACCCTACGGCCGCCGGATTTGCGCACCTCAGCTACGGTGCCTCCGGACTCGCAGGAGCGACCGCGCGGTCGGTGGTAAGGGGAACGCAGGTGGAGAGCGAGTTCGGGCTGGAGATCGGCGACGACGACTGGTGGCGGAAGGCCGAGAAGCGGGTCTTGCGGGACGCCAGGCGGGCTCGCCGCCGCGCTGCGTTCGCGCGGTTGGCCCGATGGTCGCCGCTCGTGCTGGTGATCGTCCTGGTCGGCGCCGGCGGCGTGTGGTTCGTCCAGGACGGCCGGCTGCCCAAGCTCGCACAAGCTGGCGCGGAGGCAGGTACGGAGGCTGGCGCTCAGGTCGGTGCGGTGCCGCTGACCGGCGCGGCGTTGCGCGAGCCGTTCATCCACACCCCGGCGGAGCTGTTCCGGTCCGGCGCGGCCTCGTTCGAGCTGCCCGCGCCGAAGCCGATCGGCAAGCACAGCGCGATCGAGGTGGCAGCCAACATGCGCGCCGCGACCAACCTGCTCTTCCTGACCAGGCTGGATCCCCGCCTAGTCGAGCGGCGGCAGCCGGCCGCACTGCTCGCCGCCCTCTCGCCTCGGGAGCGCCAGCGCACGGCGGCCGACCTCGCGAGCGCCGACGGGTCGGGTGCGGTGACCCGGCTGGCGCCGGGCAGCACGCTGCTCGCGCCGCCCCGCTACAAGGGGACGATGACGGTCAAGGCCGGGCCGACCGGTGACGTCGTGGTCGCCACCGACTACGTCTTCGTCTACGCGCTCAAGCCCGCCCATGAGGTGTACGACCGGGTCGACACCCATATCGTGGTGCGTAGCCAGATGGAGTTCCAGTTCATCGCCGACCGGCGTTGGTCGGACGCCGACCAGGGCGTCTCCTTCGGCCGGTCTAGCGGCTACTACAGCAACATGGACTGCGCGCAGTTCGAGCGCGGACTGCTGGCGCTGCCGTCACCAAGTGATCCGACCGGTACCGGGGTGGAAGCCCTCGACCCCAAGGACTACTACCGGGTCGACATCCCGCTGCCGACCGCCAGCACCTGCCCGGAGTTCAGTCCGCGTCCGACCACCCGGCCGACCAAGCCGCCGCGTACCACCCTCACCTGAACCGCGGGGCTCACCCCACGGCGCGTTGCCGTGGGGTGCTGCACGTTCGTGGGTGGGGCGGCCGTTACTCCGGCGACGGCGGCCGCAGGAGGGTGACGAACTTGTAACGATCACCACGGTAAACCGAGCGTACGTACTCGACCGGATTGCCCGTTGTGTCCCAGCTGTGCCGGGCCAGCAGCAACATCGGGGAGCCCACGTCGGTGCCGAGGATCTCGGCCTCCCGCGGCGGGCAGAGCACCGTCTCGATGGTCTCCTCCGCCTGTGCGAGGTGGACGCCGTAGACCGTGGCGAGCGTGGAGTAGAGCGAGCTGCCCTTCTCCAGGTGCTTGCGCAGGCCGGGAAAGCGGCGGGCCGCGAGGTGGTTCACCTCGACCGCCATCGGCTCGGAGTTGGCCAGCCGGAGCCGCTCCACCCGGAGCACCCGGCTGCCGGCGCGGACGTCCAGCCGGGCGGCCAGGTCCTCGTCCGCCGCGGCGGGGCCGATGTCCAGGATCCGAGACGTGGGCGAGAGGCCCTGCGCCTGCATGTCCTGCGTATAGCTGGTGAGCTGCAGGATCTGGGCGACCTTGGGCTTGGCCACGAACGTGCCGCGGCCCTGGATGCGCTCCAGGCGGCCTTCGACGACGAGCTCGGTCAGGGCCTGGCGCACGGTCGTGCGGGAGGTGGTGAACTCCACGGCCAGCTCGCGCTCGGGCGGTACCGCGGAGCCGGGGCCAAGACTCGCCATCATCTGCAGCAACTGCTGCTTGACGCGGTAGTACTTCGGCTCGCGGGTGGCCGTCCCGGGTCTGGTCGCCGTCTGTTCGACGCTCTCGGTGGCCATCGGATTTCCCCCTCGACGATCGTCCCAGCGGCGCCGGATTCCGTGATCTTAGGAGACAGACTGACACGTTCGGGCCATGCCGTGCCGGCAGGGCTCCGCTATTGACACCCCGACAGGTCCATGCCAATCTCCGCATTGGTCTAGTCCAATCCCCCCTACCTGCCGGATGACGGGGGAGCTGGCTCGACCGGCGGTGCGGGCACGGGCTCTGTCCGATGGTCCCATGCCGCCCATCCCCTGCGTCCGGCTTGGAAAGGGAGCATGCGGTGAAGGTTCGGCACTTGGTCGCCTCCGCGTTGACGGTGGCTGTGGCGATTGCCCTGACTGGCTGCGGAGACAGCAAGTCGGAGGAGTCCGCCGAGGCGAAGGACCTGACGGTCTGGTTGATGACGGGCACGGTGCCCGACCCCGTGCTCAAGCAGATCAACACGGACTGGGAGAGCGCGCACAAGGGCGCCAAGGTCAAGGTCGAGATCCAGGGGTGGGAGGGCATCGGCCCGAAGATCACCACGGCGCTCGGCAGCAACACCCCGCCGGACGTTGTCGAGATCGGCAACACCCTGACCGCCGGCTTCGCGGACAGCAAGGGCCTGAAGGACCTGACGGACAAGAAGGGCGACCTCGGCGGCGACGACTGGAACAAGGGCCTCGAGGAGTCCGGCACCGTCGACGGCAAGCTCTACGGCGTGCCGTTCTACGCCGGCTGCCGGGTGGTGCTCTACAACACGGACGAGTGGGCCGCCGCCGGTCTCAAGGAGACCCCCAAGACGCTGGACGAGCTGACCGCCGCGGCCACCGCGCTGCAGGCCAAGAAGGCCGGCGTCAAGGACTACTCCGGCTTCTACGTGCCGGGCAAGTACTGGTACCAGTCGATGAGCTTCGTCTTCGGCCACGGCGGCAAGATCGCCGAGAAGGACGGCGACAAGTGGGTCGGCAAGCTGTCCAGCCCCGAGTCGATCAAGGGCCTGGAGGCGTACAAGGCGCTCGCGGAGAAGACCTCGAAGGCGCCCAAGGACGCCACCGAGGCCGACCCGCAGCAGTTCTCGGCGCTCGCCGCCGGTAAGGCCGGCATGATCTACGACGCCACCTGGCAGGTCGGCTCCATCGAGAAGGAGAACCCGAAGCTCGCCGGGAAGATCGGCTCGTTCGCCCTGCCCGGCGTGAGCGCGGACAAGGCGCTCCCGGCCTTCCTCGGTGGCTCGAACCTGGCCATCCCGGCGGCGTCGAAGAACTCCGGCGCGTACGACTACCTGAAGCTGCTCGCCACCGCCAAGTACCAGCAGCAGTTGGTGGACCAGGCCGGGCTGCTGCCGAACACGAACGCCCTGCTCGCCACGGCCAAGGCGAACCCGAAGATCGCGCCCGCCGCTGCCGCGGCCGAGGCCGGCTGGTTCGTGCCGAACAGCCCGAACTGGGGCGCGGTGGAGAGCTCGAACGTCCTGACCGACCTCACGGTCAGCATCTTCACGGGCAAGAAGTCGGTGGCGGACGCCGCCAAGGCCGCTGACGAGGTCATCGCCGCCAAGCTCAACGGCTAGGACCCACCGCAGCACCGGTAAGGCAACAGTCCAACCCTGTACGAGGAGAACGCGATGAGCGCCGGGACGGTCAGCACAGAACGATCGTCCCGGCGACCGTCGTGGCGCACGGTGGAGACCGTCACGCCCTATCTCCTGCTCGTCCCGAGCCTGCTGCTCATGGTCGGCCTGCTCGGCTACCCGCTGCTCCAGCTCGTCCTGGTGTCGTTCCAGGAGTTCACGCAGGGAGCAGTTCTTCACCAGGGAGACCATCTACAACGGCGTCGACAACTACCGCGCGATCATCACGCCGGAGTTCGGCCGGGTGCTGGTGCGCACGATGGTCACCCTGGTCGCCATGGTGGTCGGCACGATGATCGTCGGCACCTCGATCGCGCTGCTGCTCCAGCGGCTCGGCAAGTTCATGCGGACGCTGGTCTCGGTCGGCATGCTCTTCGCCTGGGCGATGCCGCCGCTGCGCGGCCACCGTGGTGTGGAAGTGGATGTTCAACAGCCAGTACGGCTTCATCACCTGGCTGGTCGGCTTCGTCGGCATCGACCTGCGCGGCGACAACTCGGTGCTGTTCTCCGGCCCGAAGGTGCTGGTCGCGGTCACGCTGATCGTGATCTGGCAGGCGGTGCCGTTCGTGGCGCTGACCCTCTACGCCGGGCTCACCCAGATCTCCCGCGAGCTGTACGAGGCCGCCGAGATGGACGGCGCCGGCTTCTGGCGCTGCTTCACGCAGGTCACCGTGCCGATGCTCAAGCCGGTGTTCATGCTGGTCATCACGCTCTCGGTGATCTGGGACTTCCGGCTGTTCAGCCAGGTCTGGGTCTTCAACCGGGGCGGGCCGAACGGGGAGAGCCTGCTGCTCGGCTCCTACTCCTACTTCGCGTCGTTCGTGCAGTACGACTTCGGCCAGGGCGCGGCCGTCGCGGTGATCACGGTGCTGATCCTGCTCGCCGTGACCGCGTACTACGTCCGCCAGATGGTGCGTTCGGGGGAGACCTCATGAGCACGGTGACCGGACCGACGCCGACCCCAGCACCAACCTCGGCGGCCCCGGTCGCTCGCCAAGACCCCGGCCCGGGTGGGCAGACGGCGGTCACCCACCCGGGTCGGCGGCACCACGCCGGTTCGCGCTCAACCTGATCGCCCTGATCGTCTTCCTGTACTCGGTCTTCCCGGTGTACTGGATGGTGCTGACCTCGCTCACGCCGACCACGAAGATCGGCACCGGCAGCGACAGCGGTCGGCCCGCGCTGCTGCCCTGGCCGATCAGCTGGCAGCACTACGACACCGCGATCAACAAGCTGCACATGTTCGACTACCTGTGGAACAGCCTGCTGGTCTCGGTGACCTGCGTGCTGCTCTCGATGCTGGTCGCGTTCTTCGCCGCGATCGCGGTGGCCCGGTTCCGGTTCACCGGCCGCGGGGTCTACCTGGTGCTGCTGATCGTGGTGCAGATGATCCCGCTCGAGGCGCTGATCATCCCGATGTTCATCGTGCTGCGGGACGCCGACCAGCTCGACAAGCTCTCCAGCCTGGTCGCGATCAACATGGCGTTCGTGCTGCCGTTCAGCATCTGGACCCTGCGCAGCTTCATCCAGGCCATCCCGGTGGACCTGGAGGAGGCCGCGATGATCGACGGCTGCAGCCGGATGGGCGCGTTCTGGAAGGTGCTGTTCCCGCTGATCGCGCCCGGCCTGGTCGCCACCTCGATCTTCGCGTTCATCCAGGCCTGGAACGAGTACATCTTCGCGCTGGTGGTACTGAACACGCAGGACAAGTACACCCTGCCCGTGTGGCTCGGCTTCTTCACCAGCAGGGACGGCACCGACTGGGGAGGCGTGATGGCCGGCTCGACGCTCTTCACGCTCCCGGTGGTCATCTTCTTCATCCTGATCCAGCGGAAGATCACCACGGGCCTGGCCGCCGGCGCGGTCAAGGGCTGACCGCGTGCGCCCCACGGCCCTCCCGGCTGACCTCCGCCGGCTGGTCGACACCTGTCTGCTCCCCGGCTTCGAGGGCACCACGCCGCCGGACTTCCTCCGCGCCGCGCTCGCGGAGGGGCTCGGCGGCGTCTGCCTGTTCGCCAAGAACATCGCGCCGCCCGACCCGCACACGTCGCTCGGGCTGCTCACCGCCGAGCTGCGGGCGGAGAACCCGAACCTCCTGGTCGCGATCGACGAGGAGGGCGGCGACGTCACCCGGCTGGACGCCCGCACCGGCAGCGAGAGCCCCGGCAACGGCGCGCTCGGGCGCCGTCGACGACGTGGCAGCCACCCGCCGGATCGCGGCCACCATCGCCGGCCGGCTCGCGGCGTCCGGGGTGAACCTCAACCTGGCGCCCGTCGCGGACGTGAACAACAACCCGCTCAATCCGGTGATCGGGATCCGCTCGTTCGGCGCCGACCCGGTGCTGGTCGCCCGGCACGTGGCCGCGTACGTCGAGGGCACTCCAGTCCCGCCGGGTGGTCGCCTGCGCCAAGCACTTCCCCGGTCACGGCGACACCAGCGCGGACTCCCACCACGAGCTTCCCGTGGTCAGCGCTGACCGGGCCCGGCTCGCCGCGGTGGAGCTGCCGCCGTTCGAGGCCGCGATCGTGGCCGGCGTGCGGGCGATCATGACCGCGCACCTGGTGGTGCCGGCGCTGGACGACAGGCCGGCCACGGTGAGCCCCGCCGTGCTGCGGCTGCTCCGCGAGGAACACCGGCTACGACGGCGTGGTGATCAGCGACGCGCTGGAGATGGGCGCGATCGCCGACACGATCGGCATGGGCGAGGCCGCCGTGCAGGCGCTCGTGGCCGGCGTGGACCTGCTCTGCCTCGGCGCCGAGGGCCTGGAATCGCAGCTCACCGAGGTGCGCACCGCCCTGCACGCCGCACTGCTGGACGGCCGGCTGGCCGAGGAGCGGGTGGCCGAGGCCGCCGGCCGGGTCACCAAGCTCGCGCCTGTGGGCGCACGACCCCGAGCCGGGCGAGCCGGATCCCGCGTTCGGGCTGGCCGTCGCCCGCCGCGCCGTCCGGGTCGCCGGCGAGCCGCGGCTGTCCGCGCCGCCGGTCGTGGTCGAGCTGCGCGGCCCCGGCAGCATGGCCGTCGGCGAGATCGCCTGGGGCGTCGGCGCGGTGCTCGCCCAGGCCGAGCCCGGCACCGTGGTGCTGCCGGTCACCAGCGAGCCGCCGACCGTGGCGCCGCTGCTCGGTCCGTACGCCGACCGCCCGCTCGTGGTGGTCTACCGGGACGCCCATCTGCACCGTGGCAGCGCGCGACGCCTCGCCGCGCTCCGGGCCGCTCGGCCCGACGCCGTACTGGTCGCCATGGGCGGCCCGGACGATCTTCCCGCAGCTCAGGACGGTTCAGGAGAGCGCTGACCGCCGTGCTGCGTACGCTCGGATGTGGGCGAGTCAACGCCGTGGCCGCCGCCGAACACCTGCTTGGACGGGAGCTCAACGCATGACCTGTGTACCCCGCCGGCCCACCTCCGCTCCGCTCCTCGCTCCTGCGTCGCTGCGATGCTCACTCCGGAGACCGTCTCATGACCGTGTACCCCGCCGGCCACCTGCGCTCCGCTCCTCGCTCCTGCGTCGCTGCGATGCTCACTCCGGAGGCCGTCTCATGACCGCGTACCCCGCCGGCCACCTGCGCTCCGCTCCTCGCTCCTTCGTCCCTGCGATGCTCACTCCGGAGGCCGTCTCATGACCGCACCTGCTTCGACGCCCGACTCCACCGCCACCGGGGGTACCCCGCTGGGGTCCGAGCCCGGGGCGCGGATGGCGCGCGACATGGCCGACCAGCCGGCCGTCCTGCGCGGCCTGCTCACCGACGGGCGCCAAGGCGATCGCCGAGGTCGCCGCCGAGGTGGCGCGCCGCCGGCCGCGGTTCGTGCTGTTCGTCGCCCGGGGCACCAGCGACCACGCCGCGCTCTACGCCAAGTACCTCGCGGAGATCCGGCTCGGCCTGCCGGTCGGGCTCGCCTCGCCGTCCACGCTCACCGTCTACGGCGCCCGCCCCGACTTCTCGGACGTGCTGGTCGTCGGCGTGAGCCAGAGCGGCGGCTCGCCCGACCTGGTGAAGTACCTGCAGGTCGCCGGCGAGTGCGGCGCGCTGACCGTCGCGGTCACGAACAACCCCGGCTCGCCGCTGAACGCAGGCCGCGTCGCTCCAGGTGGACGTGGCCGCCGGCACCGAACTCGCGGTCGCGGCCACCAAGACCTACACCGCCGAGCTGCTCGCCCTGCTGCTGCTGTTCGAGGGCGTGCGGGCCGGCGACGGCCGGGTCGACCAGGACCAGCTCAAGGGGCTCGCGGCGCTGCCCGACCTGGCCGAGGAGCTGCTCGCCGACCCCGCCGCGTCCGCGCTGGCGTCCCGCGTACCGGTTCGCCAACCGGCTCGTGCTGACCGGCCGCGGCTACGCGTACCCGACCGCCCGCGAGGCGGCGCTGAAGCTGATGGAGACGAGCTACGTGGGCGCCCAGGCGTTCTCCGGCGCGGACCTGCTGCACGGCCCGCTGGCGATGGCCGACCCCGGGCTGCCGGTGCTCGCGCGTCGTCGGCCACGGGCCCGGCGGCGAGGCGATGACCGAGGTGCTCAGCCGGGTCACCGAGCGCGGCGCCGACCTGCTCGTGATCGGCCCGGAGAGCGTCGGCGGCAGGGCGCGAGCACCGGATCGTCACGCCGTCGGTCGACGAGGCGGTCGCGCCGGTGCTGGACATCCTGCCGCTCCAGGCCCTCTCCCGGCACCTCGCGGTGGCCCGCGGCGACGACCCGGACGCGCCGCGCGGCCTGCGCAAGGTCACCGAGACCCTTTAGTCACAGCCGTGTATCTGGTCGGGTCCCGCGGGCTCTCGCTCGCGGGACCGGGCGCACACCCGCCTGGGGAGGGCACCGTGGACGAGCAAATCAGCGCACTGGGTACCGAGGGCTGGCGACGAGACCTCGCCGACCTCGACCTGCGCGGCACCGAGGCGATGGTGGTCGCGATGAACGCGGCCGACGCCGAGGTGCACCTGGCCGTCGCGGCTGCCAAGGCGTCGATCGCCGCCGCCGTCGACGCGGTGACCCAGCGGCTGGACCGCGGCGGCCGGCTGATCTACGTCGGTGCCGGCACCCCCGGCCGGCTCTGCGAGCTCGACGCGGCCGAGTGCGGGCCGACGTACAACGTGGACACCGTGCTGGCCATGGTCGCCGGCGCGCAGCTCACCGGACGGGCCAGGGAGGCCGCCGAGGACGATCGGCGCCTCGGGCGAGGCCGACCTGCGGGCCGCCGGGCTGACCGTGGACGACGCCGTGGTGGGCGTGACCGCGAGCGGCCGGACCCCGTACGTGCGCGGCGCCATCGCGTACGCCCGGACGGTCGGCGCGCTCACCGTCGGCCTCAGCTCCAACCCGGGCGCCACCCTCTCCGCCGAGGTGGACGTGCCGATCGAGGTGCTCACCGGCCCCGAGGTGGTGCTCGGCTCGACCAGGCTCAAGGCCGGCACCGCGCAGAAGATGGTGCTGAACATGCTCTCGACGCTCTCGATGATCCGGCACGGCCGCACGTTCGGAAATCTGATGATCGACGTCCGCGCCGACAACGAGAAGCTGCGGGTGCGGGCCGCCAAGATGGTCGCGCTGGCCAGCGGCGTCTCCGAGGAGCGAGGCCGCGACCACGCTCGCCGCCTGCGACTACGAGACCCGCACGGCCGTGCTCGCGCTCACGGCGGGCTCAGCCCCGCGGCGGCGCGGCAGCGGCTGGCCGAGCACGGGGGAGACGTGCGCGAGGCCGTCGGCCCCGTGATGCCCGGCGCCGTGACCCCCGCCCGCTGACCCTCTGATCGGCGGTTTGGGCGACATCTTCTCGGTTATAGCCGAGAAGATGTCGCCCAAAGCGCTTGGTTGTGGGGGGTCAGGACAGGCTGGCGACGCCGCGGGAGCGGGCCACCGCGTGTAAGGCGCGCGCCGCGACGGCCAGGTGCGCCTCGCCGAGGTCGGCGCGGGCGGTCATCCGCAGGCAGGATCGGTCGTTCGGCACCGAGGGCGGGCGGAAGCAGCCGACCCGGACGCCGTGGTCGGCGCAGAGCTTCTGGGCGTGCAGGGCGGCGTGCGGGTCGCCGAGCGGCACCGCGAGCACGGCGGCGTCCGGCCGTTCGGCGGTCAGCCCGGCCTGACGCACCAGCCAGGCCAGCTCGTTCGCCTTGGCCCGCACCTGCAACGGCCAGCTCCGGCGTGTTGATCAGGATCCGGAGCGCGGCGAGCGCGGCACCGGCCGACGACGGCGCCAGCCCGGTGTCGAAGATGAACGGCCGGGCGGTGTCGACCAGCGTGCCGATCACCTCGGTCGCGCCGACCACCGCGCCGCCCTGCGCACCGAGCGACTTGGACAGCGTCAGGGTGCGGATGATGTCGGAGCTCCTGCCCGAGCCCCATCGCGTCGATGGCACCCCGGCCGCCGTCGCCGACCACGCCCAGGCTGTGCGCCTCGTCGACCACCAGCAGCGCGCTGAACCGGCGGGTGACGGCGTGCAGCGCGGGCAGCGGCGCGAGGTCGCCGTCGACGCTGAACACGGCGTCCGTGACGACGATCGCGTGCTGCTCCTCGCGCAGCGACAGCGCCCGCTCGACCGCGTCCACGTCCCGGTGCGGCGACCACGACCAGCCGGGAGCGGGAGAGCCGGCAGGCGTCGATCAGGGAGGCGTGGTTGCTCTGGTCGGAGACGACCAGCACACCGGGCCCGCCCAGCGCGCCGACGACGGCCAGGTTGGCCAGGTAGCCGGAGGAGAAGACCAGGGCGTCAGGGGCCCGCAGGAATCCGGCGATGGCCTCTTCGAGCTCGGAGTGGAGCATGGTCGTGCCGGTCACCAGGCGGGAACCGGTGGAGCCGGCGCCCCAGACCAGGGCCGCCGAGGCCGCCGCCGAGACCACCCGGGGATCACGGGAGAGGCCGAGGTAGTCGTTGCTCGCCAGATCGATCAGCCCGTCGCCGCCGGCGGTGCGCGGCCGCAGCCGGCGGGTCACGCCGTTGAAAGCGCGGAGCTCCGCTGCGTCCCGGAACCGCTGAAGCGGGTCGCTCATCGGGCTGGGTCCTCCTGCGCACGCAGCGTCAACAGACGGGTCATCCGGTCACCTCCTCCGCGCCCCCGGCGTCTAGCCCGGAGCACGGTCCACTCTTGTCGACGGCCCACTGTCATCGACGGCAGGGGGTCACATCGCGCTCGGCGTCCACGGTGACTTCACGGCGCGGCGATGTTGGCCTTCCAAGCCATGCGAAGTCTTGCAGATGTGCCGGTCAACGGGGTGAGGAGCCGCGAATTGGGCGGCAGGACGGTGTGGCCTCGCACACCGGCGCCGGTGGTGGCCGGACCGGTGTGCGAGGCTGCCCGAGTGTCCACGCTGCGCGATCTCGTCGAGGAGCACACCGCTCTGTCGGCCTCCGACGTCGACCAGCTGCACCGGCTCGCCGGCGACTGGCAGCTCCTGTCCGATCTGTCCTTCGCCGACCTGTTGCTCTGGGTGCCGGTGGCGGACGACGGATTCCTCTGCGTGGCCCAGGTGCGGCCGACCACGGCGCCCACCGCGTACCACGACGACCAGGTCGGCAAGACCGCGTTGGGACCCAAGGCCTCGCACCTCGCCACCGCCCTGGCAGAGCAGCGGATCTGGCGCGAGGGCGACCCGGTCTGGCACGCGAACGTGCCGGCCAGGCACGAGGCGATCCCGGTGCGGCGCGACGGCGCGGTGATCGGCGTGGTCGGTCGGGACACCAACCTGGCCGCGACCCGGGTACCCAGCCAGCTGGAGCTGAACTACCTCCAGATCGCCGACGACCTGTGCCGGATGGTGGCCGGCGGTACGTTCCCGCCGCCGCGGCACCCCGGCGAGACGACGTCCGCGCCTCGGGTCGGTGACGGCCTGCTGCGGCTCGACTCCGGCGGCCGGGTGACGTACGCCAGCCCGAACGCGCAGTCGGCGTACCGCAGGCTCGGCCTCACCGGTGACCTGCTCGGCGAGGACCTCGCGGCGCTCACCGGCGAGCTGACCACCGACCCGCTGGAGGGCCGGGAGGCCGCCAGCCGGATCACGGCGGCCATCGGGGGCGACGCCCCACCGCGCGGGGAGATCGAGGCGCGCGGCGCGACCGTGCTGATCCGCCCGCTGCCGCTGATGCCGCACGGGCAGCCGATCGGGGCGCTGGTGCTGGTCCGCGACGTGACCGACGTGCGCCGCCGGGACCGCCAGCTGATGACCAAGGACGCCACCATCCGGGAGATCCACCACCGGGTGAAGAACAACCTGCAGACCGTGGCCGCGCTGCTGCGTCTGCAGGCCCGCCGGGTGGGCTCCCCGGACGCGAAGTCGGCGCTGGAGGAGTCGGTGCGCCGGGTGGCCTCGATCGCGCTCGTGCACGAGACGCTGTCGCTGTCGCTGGACGAGACCGTCGAGTTCGACACGATCGTGGACCGGGTGGCCTCGATGGTGGGCGAGGTCGCGGCGCCCGAGTCCCGGGTGCGGCTGCGGCGGGAGGGCTCGTTCGGCGTGCTGCCGGCGGAGGTGGCCACCTCGCTGGTCATGGTCGTGACCGAGCTGCTCCAGAACGCCGTCGAGCACGCGTACGGGCCGAAGGACAGCGGCGACGTGGTGCTGGCGGCGCACCGCTGGCGTGGGCGGCTGCACGTGCGGGTCGCCGACACCGGCAAGGGCCTGCCGCCGGACTTCAGCCTGGAGGATTCCCAGCGGCTCGGCCTGCAGATCGTGCGCACCCTGGTGACCGGCGAACTCGGCGGCACTCTGGAGCTGCGTCCGCGGCCGGGTGGCGGCACCGAGGCCGTCCTCGTGCTCCCCCTCACCCGCTCTCGGTAGGGGCGGCCCGCCCAGGCACCACGCTCGCGGCGTTCTCGTCGGCTTGCGTGCCCAGAAGCACGCGGCGCCTCCTCGGCCTTGCGATCGTGGCACCTGGGCGGGCTCCAGGTTCGATCAAAGGCTTTCAAGCATTTTGCGGTACGTCCGGCTGGTTGGCGGCTTGCGCGCAACGGGGCCGGCGCGTGACATCGGTCAGCCTCCCCAGCCGGCGTCGCCCCCAAGCCACCGGGCCGCTGCGCGGCCGGGCAACCACCTGCGGTCCATTTGCGCCCTCAGCGGGCGCAAATGGACCGCAACCCGCAACGGTGTAGGTCAGAGCGTTTGCGGTTCAATCGGGGGTCCCTGGGAGGGGGTGGAAACGCACTGGCGGGAGCCGCGAGGGGGCTCGCCGGCGCCGGGCGGGCCGGCGGCGTTCAGCGAACCGGACTTGCGGGACTAACGTGCCTTCAACGGGCGCGCGTAGCCACGTTAGTCCCGCAAGTCCGGTTTGTCCGCCGGTAGGCGGGCGGCAGGCGGTTCGGGGCGGGGGCGGTTCGGCGGGAGGCGGCTGAGACTCACGCCAGGGGGCACAGGTACGCCGGCTGCCGGACGTACCCGGAAAAGGACTTTCGGGGTTTCTGGGCATACGACGGGCACTCGTAGCCCCGTTTTCCCCAAATGTCCGGTTGGGCCTCGGGTAGGGGCAGTGCAGGGACAGGTGCTGGGGACGCTGTGTGCTCACCATCGTGCGGCGGCAAGGAATGAGTGCGGCCGATTCAATGCGCGCCTCGGCATGACACCAAGAAGCGCAGAGAGAATCCGGTTTCACGTATGGGGCCCGTGATGACTAAGTGAACGCCGCACGAAGTAGGAAGTCCGAATAAGAATTCACTAAGACGGTTCCCGAGAAACGAACCGACCCGGTACCCCATTGCTGGGGCACCGGGTCGCGAAACTCCGGTTGCGGTCGCTCAGGCGGTGCGAGCGCGCTGGCGAGCACCGCGGCGCTTGAGCGCACGCCGCTCGTCCTCGCTGAGACCGCCCCACACGCCGGCGTCCTGCCCGGACTCGAGCGCCCACTGCAGGCACATCTCGGTCACGGGGCAGCGGCGGCAAACAGCCTTGGCCTCCTCGATCTGCGACAGAGCCGGACCGGTCGTCCCAATGGGGAAGAACAGCTCGGGGTCCTCGTCGCGGCAGAGGGCGCGGTGGCGCCAGTCCATGCCAGTACTCCTTGGTATCTGGTGAGTTTGTCTATCCATCGCGTTGCTCGCCGGGCCGGCGGAACGCGTAAATTACGTCGCGGTCTTGCTTGTGAATGCTTTCACGAGTTACCGCTATGTCAAGAGGTTGTGAACCTTAAATCTGGGGCCGTGAGGAGCGTCACGGTCGGTTATACCCGACCTGGCACACCGCCGCCGCCCCACTGATCACACGCTGTGCGGGCAGGCTCTCGTAACGTATCGATCTCGAGACAAATGCGGGCAGAGCGTCAGACCACGACGCGCAGTGCATCAGGCTCAGAACGAAACACCATCGTGTCCCGTTCCCCGATGTAGTCACCGTCAACCTGTACGGCCAGTGGCCGCTCCGCGTTCAGGGTGAATTCTTCCAGATCGTGCAACCGCAATACCCGGCGTCCGCGCGGGTCAGGACGGGCGGAGAGGATCTGGGTCGCGGTACGCAGGGTGCTCGGCAGGTGCAGCGCGCGCAGCGCCATCAGGTCGAGGCCGGTCTCGAACGAGGCGTCCGGGTTGGGGTTCACCGCGCGGCTGCCCAGGTAGGTCCAGGGCGACGTGTTCTGCACGATCACCATCGAGAGCTGCTCCACCGGCGCGCCGCCCGGCTGCTTCAACGTCACGAGCGGCTCGGACCGGTCGGTGCCCCCGAGGTACTGGGTCACGGTCGAGCGCAGGTACAGGTACTTGGTGGCGGTCTTGCCCCTGGTCCGGGCCCGCTCCACGCGGCGGATCACCTCGGCGTCTAACCCCAGCCCGGCGCAGAACGTGAACCAGCGCTCGTCGGCCCGGCCGAGCCCGATCGTCCTGGTCCGGCCCTCGCGCAGCGCCTCCAGCAGCACCGCGGTCGCCTCGATGGGCTCGCGCGGCAGCCCCACCGAGCGGGCGAACACGTTGGTCGACCCGCCGGGCACCACGGCCAGCGCCGGCACCTTCTCGCCGATGCCGTCCGCGAGCAGCCCGTTGACCACCTCGTTCACGGTTCCGTCGCCGCCCAGCGCGACCACCACGCCGAACCCATCCCGGGCGGCCCGCTTGGCCAGCTCGGCCGCGTGGCCGCGCCGCCGGGTGTGCTCGACCTCCAGCTCCACCTCGGAGCGGAGCGCGCGGGCCAGCACGTCCCGGCTCCGCGCGTTGGTGGTGGTGGCATTCGGATTCACCACGAGGAGAGCGCGCATGCCCGCGACTTTACCGGCCGGTACCCTGTGCACCGTGAGTGACCAGGGCGAGAGTGATCGGCACGACATCGCTGGTGGGGCCGCCGACGACGGCGACGGGCCGGTCACGCTCCGGGCCGCGGTGCTGGTGCTGTGGATCGAGGCGGCCGCGCTCGCCGTGCTGACCGTGGTCGAGATCTTCAAGCTGATCACCGGCGATCCCGAGGATCCGGCGCTGGCCCTGCTGCTGGCGGCCATCCTCGCGGCCGTCACGTTCGCGCTGGTGCAATTGGGCCGCTATCTGGTCCGCCGCAGGCTCTGGGCGCGCAGCCCGGCCATCGTGTTGCAGCTGATGGCGCTGCCGGTCAGCTACTTCATGGTGACCGGCGACAACGGCACGCTGACCCGGATCGGCGGCGTGCTGATCGCGATCGTCGCGCTGATCGGCGCGGGGCTGCTGCTCGCGCCCGCGTCCCGCCTCGCACTCACGCTGCGTTAGTCACCCGGCGCCGCTGCGACGCTCCGGCACGGTTACTCCGCGCTCGCCAGACCCTCACGCAAGCGTGCCAATGTCCGACCCAGCAACCGGGACACGTGCATCTGCGAGACGCCCACCTCGGCCGCGATCTCGGACTGGGTCATGTTGGCGAAGAACCGGAGCAGGATGATCTGCCGCTCGCGCTCCTCCAGCTGCCCCAGGAGCGGCCGGAGCGCCTCCCGGTTCTCCACGCCCTCCAAGGCGGCCTGCGCGTCCCCAGCGGCCGGATGAGGGGCCACCGCAGCCGATGCGGGGTCGTCGAGCTCGGCGTCCAGCGAGACGGTCGTGTACGCGTGGGACGACTCGATCGCCTCGAGCACGTCCTCCTCGGTCAAGGAGCTGCCGGCGGCGAGCTCCGCGATCGTGGGGGACCGGGAGAGCCGGCCGAACAGTTCGGCGCTGACCCTGGTCACGGTCAGCATGTTCTCCTGCAGCTTGCGCGGCACCCGGATCGCCCAACCGCGGTCCCGGAAGTGCCGCTTCACCTCGCCGACCACGGTGGGCGTCGCGTAGGTGCTGAACTCGATGCCGCGCTCGGGGTCGAACCGGTCGACGGCCTTGATCAGCCCGATCGTGGCCACCTGGACCAGATCGTCGAGCGGCTCGCCGCGGCCGCGGAACCGGCGAACCAGGAAATGCACCAGCGGCAGGTGCCGGCGGACCAGCTCGTCCCGGAGCGTCTGCCACACCGCGGAGCCGGGCTCGGCGTTGGCCAGCCGGGCGAACAGCTCGTGCGCGGTCGCCGTGCCGTTGCCGGCCGGTCCCGACGGCCGCGGGATCATGGCACCGCGTCGCCGCTGCTGCTCCACCACACCGGTGGGAAGCGTGACGCCGTCGGGCGTCATGGCGTCCGACCGCGTCGCTTCGTCAGCTCGATGACCAGGAGACCGTCGACGACGGACGCCTCGACTGAGCCGGCGAGGGCGGCCAGGACCTGCCACGCGAACGTGTCCCGCGACGGCAGCACGGGGCTGACCGCCGGGACGCTCACGGTGACCGTGATCTGGTCCGTGGCCAGCACGAACCGGCAGTTCAGTTCCGTCTCGACGGATTCGCCGCCGACCAGCAGCATCGCGCAGGCCTCGTCGACCGCGATCCGCAGATCCTCGATCTCGTCCAGCGTGAACTGGAGCCGGGCCGCGAGCCCCGCGGTGGCGGTGCGCAGCACCGAGAGGTAGGCGCTGCTGGCCGGGAGGGTGAGCACGACGATGTCGCCGCGAGGGACGTCACCGCCGCCACGCCCGTCGGCGGCCGGTCGGCCCGGAGCCGGGCGGGAGCGGACCATTCCGTCGGATCTGGCCGGTTCGTCCGGGGTGCCCGACTCAGCCGGTGCCGCCGCGCTGGCATCGCCGCGCTGGTGGCTGCCGTCCCGCGCCGCCGTCCTGTTCACCGTCACCCCGCCCACGCTCGCGCGCGCTCCGACCTTTCGGCCGGCGCCGTCTGCTCGCACTCTACGACGAGAGGGGGTCACTCGGGGAGCCCGTGGCCTGACGTGAACCGGCCACCGCGGCAGGGTCCGCCGCCGACTGGCCGTTCTCCGCCAGTTTGACCAGGGCTTCTCCGTCGAGCCGGTACGGCAGCCAGTCGTGCAGAGCCGTCCCGCCGAGGGCGTCGTACACGTCGCGCGCAGGCGTGTTCCAGTCCAACACGGCCCAGTCCAGCCGGCCGTAGCCGCGTTCGACGCAGATCGCCGCGAGCGTCTCCAGCAGGCGCCGGCCCAGCCTGGAGCCGCGCGCCTCCGGCCGGACGTACAGATCCTCCAGGTAGATGCCGTGCACGCCGCGCCAGGTGGAGAAGTTGAGGAACCAGAGCGCGAACCCGACCGGCGTGCCCGGGGTCCGGCCGGGTCGACCGCGACGTGGCCGAAGAGCGCCGGATCGGTCGCCGAACAGGACCGTGTGCAGCTGGTCCTCGGTCAGGTGGCACTGGTCCGCGGCGCGCTCGTACTCGGCCAGGGCGTGCACCATCGCGACCACGGCCGGCACGTCCTGCGGGGTGATGGGGCGGATCACCGGCGCTCCTCGGGGGTCGTCGTCGGGCGCCGCGGCGGCGAGTGCCGCGGCGGGGTTCGGCAGATTCCAGCGGACCAGCACGGGCGTCTCGTGCTCGGTGCCCAGCACGCAGACCGCGGCCGTGCCCAGCGCGAGCAGCCTGCCCTCGGTGGGCGGCAGGCCCAGCCAGCGCGCGGCCAGGATCCGGAGCAGGTGGCCGTGCGCGACCAGCACCGCATCGCCGTCGGCCAGCACCGGGCGGACCCGGTCCAGCACCCGGTCGACCCGCGCGGCCACCTGGTCGAGGGTCTCGCCGCCGGGCAGGCCGCCGGTCCACACGGTCCAGCCGGGCACCGTCTCGCGGATCTGTGGAGTGGTCAGACCTTCGTAGTCGCCGTAGTCGACCTCGTGCAGGTCCGGCTCGAGGGCGGCGGTCGAGGCCGGCCAGCTCGGCGGTGTCCTTGGCGCGAGCCAGCGGGCTGGTCAGCGCCAGCGCCGGTGGACGTCCGCCCAGCAGGTCGGCGAGCAGCGGCGCCGCCGCGACGGCGTGCGTCTTGCCGCGCGGGGTCAGCGGGAGGTCGGTCAGGCCGGTGTGGCGCCCGTTGGCGGACCACTCCGTCTCCCCGTGCCGGATCAGGATCAGGGAGCCGTTGGTCATGGTCGGCATTCTACGGAGCGCACCCCTGGACAGCGCTTTGGGCGACATCCGCACGATGAGCGCCGCGAGGATGCCGCCCAAGGCGACAGGGTCAGAGGGCCGTCAGGCCTTCTTGGTCTCCCAGAAGATCTCGGCGATCTCGTCGATCCGGCCGAGCAGCTCGTCGGCCACCTTCACGTCGAGCGAGCCCTTGGTGCCGGCGGCGCCGGCCAGCTTGGTGGCCTCGTTGAACAGGCCGTGCAGCTGCGGGTACTTCTCGAAGTGCGGGGGCTTGAAGTAGTCGGTCCACAGCACCCACAGGTGGTGCTTCACGAGGTCCGAACGCTCTTCCTTGATGACGATGGCGCGGGCCCGGAACGCCGGGTCCTCGTTGGCGTCGTACTTCTCGATGATGGCCTTCACCGACTGGGCTTCGATCTTGGCCTGGGCCGGGTCGTAGACGCCGCAGGGCAGGTCGCAGTGGGCGTGCGCGACGGTGCTCGGGGTGAAGAGGCGGGGCAGCCGCATGGATGTCCTCCGAATGCTTGCGATGATCGGTCGGTGTCAAATTGCCCTTAACGGCGACCCTACTCCGACCATTCCCGACGCACAGAACAGGACTTACGTGCTGAGCAGGCGCTGGACCCCGGTGCTGGTGCAGGGCCCGTCGATGACCCCGGTGCTGCGTCACGGCGACGCGGTGCTGGTGCGCCGCGGCGGCCGGATCCGTCCCGGCGACGTCGTGGTGGCCACCTTCCACAGCAAGCCGGAGCTGCTGGTGGTGAAGCGCGCGGTGCGCGAGGTGGACGGCGGCTGGTGGCTGGAGTCCCAGAACAGCGCGGTCACCGACGACTCGCGCCGGTACGGGCCGGCCACCGTGCACGGTCGGGTGGTGTGGCGTTACTGGCCGCCGTCGTGGCCGGGCAGAATGTAGGATTCTGCGTGTGATGTCTTCCACTTCTCGACATCACCTCTAGCCGCGCACCCGTCCCACTGTGCGAGACTGCATCGAACCTCGGGCGATCCCCGGGCTGCTGTGCTGAGCCACCACCCGCGACCAACGCTGGTCGTTTGGCACGCCTGTCGCCCCCTCCGCCTCGAGCCGCCAAGGAGCTCAACGATGAGTGCCCTGCCTGTCGATCCACCCGAACTGGACGACGATCCCGTCTTCGCCCTGCACCGGGGCGGAAAGATGGAGATCGCCTGCACCGTTCCGCTCCAGAACAACGACGACCTGTCGATGGCCTACACGCCCGGTGTCGCCCGGGTCTGCACCGCCATCGCCGAGGACCCCAGCCTCTTCGACGACTACACCTGGGCCAGCCGCACGGTCGCCGTGGTCACCGACGGCACCGCCGTCCTCGGCCTCGGCAACATCGGACCCCGCGCGGCGATGCCCGTGATGGAGGGCAAGGCGGTCCTGTTCAAGAAGTTCGGCGGTGTCGACGCCGTGCCGATCTGCCTGGACACCACCGACCCCGACGAGCTCATCGAGACCGTGGTCCGGCTGGCCCCGTCGTTCGGCGGGATCAACCTGGAGGACATCAGCGCGCCGCGCTGCTTCGGCATCGAGGACGCCCTCAAGGCCCGGCTGGACATCCCGGTCTTCCACGACGACCAGCACGGCACCGCGATCGTCGCGCTGGCGGCCCTGCGCAACGCCGCGCTGCTGACCGGCCGCTCCCTGGCCGACCTGCGCGTGGTCGTCTCCGGAGCGGGCGCCGCCGGCGTCGCGGTCACCAAGATCCTGCTCGCCGCCGGCATCGGTGACATCGCGGTCGCCGACTCCAAGGGCATCGTCCACTCCGGACGGCCGGACCTGACCCCGGTCAAGCAGGAGCTGGCCGAGCTCACCAACCGCGCCGGCCTGTCGGGCACGTTCGACGACGCCCTGCGCGGCGCCGACGTGCTGATCGGGCTGTCGGCAGGGCGGGTGCCCGAGTCGGCGGTGGCCACCATGGCGCCGGGCGGGTTCATCTTCGCGATGGCCAACCCGGACCCGGAGGTCGATCCGAAGGTGGCCGCCCGGTACGCCGCGGTGGTCGCCACCGGACGCAGCGACTACCCGAACCAGATCAACAACGTGCTGGCCTTCCCCGGCATCTTCCGGGGTGCGCTGGACGTGCGGGCCAGGGCGATCACCGAGGGCATGAAGCTCGCCGCCGCGAAGGCGCTGGCCGACCTCGTGGTCGACGACCTGCGGCCGGACCAGGTGATCCCGAGCCCGTTCGACCTGCGGGTCGGCCCGGCCGTCGCCGAGGCGGTCTCCCGAGCGGCCCGCGCCGAGGGCGTCGCCCGCGCGTAGCTCCACCTGACACGCCTTTGGGCGACATTTCCGCGGTCTGTGCCGCGAAAATGTCGCCCAAAGTTTGTTCGGACGGGGGTGCTCAGGTGTTGCCGAGCGAGGAGAGGATGCTGCCGCAGCAGCAGAGCAGGACGAACAGCGCCGGGATGGCGACGAGCAGGATCATCGACAGCATCTCGGCCGGCGGCTTGACCGGCTGGTAGTCGATGGCGCCGGCCATGAAGGCGATCGCGGGGGCCGCGTAGAACACCTGCACCGGCTGGCCGCTGCGGGTGTCCACCTGGATCTGCGCCTTGCCGATGTCCCACAGGTACTTCACGTGCACCCTGACGTCGTAGACGCCCGGCTGCAGGGGAATCGGGTTCTCGCCCCACTGGAGCGGGACCTGGTGTCCGTTGATGGTCGCGATCGGCTTGAAGAACGCAAGCATGAACGCGATCCACGTGTACTTCGTGTGGAGAATGAGCGCGGGGCCGTTCGGCTGGCTCTGTCCTGGATATGGGTGCACGGCGTGCGACGCTAGCGGTTCGCGCCACTCACGTGCTGCATCCTGGCGGCGCGTTGCGTGAAAGTGCAGGTGGTATAAGTCGCAGCCGACCGGGCTACCCGGGTCGCTAGCGGGTGAGCGTGCGGTAGGCGCCGCGGAAGAAGACCAGGGGCTCGTCGCCCGGACGGTCGGCGCCCAGGGCCCGGACCCGGCCGAGCACGAAGTGGTGGTCGCCGGCCGGCAGGACGCCTTCGAGCTCGCAGTCCACCCAGGCCGTGACGCCGGCCAGCAGCGGCGCGCCCGAGACCGGCGCCGGATGCCAGCCCACCGTGTCGAACCGGTCCTCGTGCGGCGCCGCGAAATGCTGGGCCAGGTCCTCCTGGTCGGAGCCGAGCACGTTCACGCAGAACCGGCCGACGGACTCGATCAGCGGCCAGGACTGGGACGCGCGTGCCGGCAGGAAGCCGACCAGCGCGGGATCGAGCGAGACCGAGGTGAACGAGCCGATCGAGAGCCCGACCGGGCCGGCGTCGGTCAGCGCGGTGACCACGGTGACGCCGGTGGGGAAGTGGCCGAGCACCCGGCGGTACTCGACCGGGTCGACGTCCGGCGTCGCACCGCCCAGGTCGGGCCGCTCGTCGGCGGGGGTCAGTTCGGCGGCGGAGAACGCGGGTCGGTCGGGCACGTACGCCATTCTTCCCCGGTGTGTCGTGGACCGCTCCGGCGGTGCTTCATCACGCGCTCGAGCGCCGGTACGGTCGAGGCATGCTTGCCGCCTACGCTGCCCGTATCGACTCCGCCGATCCGCTCGCCGCGCTGGAGGTCGGCGAACGCCCCGAGCCGGCGCCGCCGGCCGGCTGGGTGGTGGTGGACGTGGCGGCCAGCTCGCTCAACCACCACGACCTCTGGTCGCTGCGCGGGGTCGGGCTGGCCGAGGACAAGCTCCCGATGATCCTCGGCTGCGACGCGGCGGGCACCGATCCGGACGGCCGCGAGGTGGTCGTCTTCCCCGTGATCACCGAGGGCGGCTTCTCGATCCTGTCCGAGCAGCATCAGGGCACGCTCGCGGCGCGGGTGACGGTGCCGGCCGGGAACCTGGTGCCGAAGCCGGCCGAACTCAGCTTCGCCGAGGCCGCCTGCCTGCCGACCGCGTGGCTCACCGCGTACCGGATGCTCACCACCAAGGGCGGCGTCGAGAAGGGCAGCGCCGTGCTGGTGCAGGGCGCCGGCGGCGGGGTGGCCACGGCCGCCATCGCACTCGGCCACGCGCTGGGCGCCACCGTCTACGCGACCAGCCGGGACGCCGCCAAGCGGGACCGCGCCACCAGCCTCGGTGCGATCGCCGTGGAGTCCGGCGCGCGGCTGCCCGAGCGGGTGGACGTGGTGATCGAGACGGTCGGCGAGGCTACGTTCGACCACTCCCAGAAATCCCTCAAGCCCGGCGGACGCCTGGTCGTCTCCGGCGCCACCTCTGGCCACCTGCCCACGCTGGACCTGCGGCGGCTCTTCTACCACCAGATCTCCGTGCTGGGCACCTCGATGGGCACCCCCGACGAGTTGGCGGCCCTGATGGCGCTCATGGTGGAGACCGGCCTGCGCCCGATCGTCGACCGGGTCTACCCGTTCAGCGAGGTCCGGGACGCGTTCGCGCACCTGCTCGACGGTGACGTCTTCGGCAAGGTGATCGTCGAACACCGCCCCTGACCGCCCCCTGTGCTGCTTTGGGCGACATTTTCCGGCCATAGCCCGAAAATGTCGCCCAAAGCGCGTTGAGGGGTGTGGCGGCGGCAGGGCCGAGCGGGACGAAACGGACTTGCGGGGTTTCCGTGCCTAAAACGGACGGCCGTAGCCACGTTAGTCCCGCAAGTCCGTTTCGTCTGCGAGCCTGGGTCGCGCGCGCGCTGGCCGTCCCGTCCGGAAAGTACTTGCCAGGTGGAAACTGGAAAGTACTTTCCTAGCAGGAAACAACAAGCCGGGAGACGAGCATGAACCAACACTCCATCACCCCAGCCGAGGCGGCCCGGGCGTTAGCCGAGGTGACCGCGCGCCAGCGCCAGGTCACCCAACTCGTGTCGCCGATGCCGAACTGGCTGGCGCCGGTGAGCAGCCTCCTGATATTCCTCAGGTTCGCAACGATGGATCTGCCGTGGCGGGCGGCCTCCTTCGCGGGGCTGTTGCTGGCGTTGAGCCTGCCCGTCCTCGGGCTGATCGCTTTGCGGAGTCGACGGGTGGTGCTGCGTCAACAGCCGTGGGGAGCCGCCGGCTGGTGGTCCGTGCTCGGCGTGATGACGCTGGTGTTCAGCGTGTGGATGTTGGCGGACACGTTCCTCATTCCGTGGGACGCGGCGTGGTCGAACACAGCGTCCGGCGCGATGGGTGCCGTGCTGGTCGGCGCGGCTCTGCTGGGGCTGAACTGGTGGCTGACCCGGCTGAGCCGCCGGAACGCCGCCGCATGACCGAGCAGTTGGATCGCCACGGCCCCGCGGGCACTGGCTTCCCCGCGCACGGCTTCTCGTTCCACCACGACTTCTCCGGGAGACCACCGATGACCCGGCACGACACTCGCCGGAGCGGGCCGCTCGCGATCTCGCCGAGGTGCCGCCCGACGCCGCCAGCTCGTACCACCGCGGTCGACGCATGCTGGTACTTCCAGCTGACCGCGGTCGGTCTAGCGCTCAGCGTCGCGTCCAGGGATCTGCCTCCGACCTCGCCGCTGTTCTGGCCGTCCGCGCTGCTCCCGCTGACCCTGACTCGGCGGCCGCGGGTGGCGCTGCGGTCCGGCACGTTGCACCCCAGCCTGCTGGACGGCGTCGGCGGGTCGTCGGCGGTGCTGCTCGTCGCGTCGGGCCCGTTCCTGGCCGCCGCGGCCTTCGTGGAATCACGGGCTCTGCGCTGGTGCGGATCTTCGTCCGGCGTGCGGCCGAGGTTCGACCATGACAGCACCGGCTGCCGCAGCCGGATCCGGTGATCGTCACGACCACCCGGCTCTCGATCGTGGCGTTGCTCGCGGCCGCGGAGGAGATGGAGTTCGCGGCGGTGCGGGACGCCGTCGAGCTGAGCGATTCGGCGCTGTCGAAGCAGGCCAGCGCGTTGGAGGCGGCCGGCTACGTGAAGATCCGGAAGGGGTACGTCGGAAAGCGTCCGCGTACCTGGCTGGGCCTGACGCCGCTGGGCCGGTACCGGTTCGAGCTGCACGTCGCCGCACTGAACGCGATCGTCGCCCAAGCCGGCCTCACCATCACGACCGACCAGCCCTGACCACGCGATGCCGCGAAGCGGCGAGCTGCGGTCCATTTCCGACCCCTGAGGGCGGAAATGGACCGCAGGGGCGCCCGGGCGGCGGCCGGCGGACGGGACGCCAGCCCGGGAGGCTGACCATGCCACGCCGGCCCGCCCCGCGCAAGCCCGAGCCCGCCAGACGTACCGATAAAAGCTCGAAAGCTCTTGATCTAACCCGGAGCCCGCCAGGTGCGCGGATCGCAAGGCGGAAGAGGCCCCGGATATTGGTCATATCCGGGGCCTCTGACAACGCGGCGAGACGTGTGCCTCGGCGGGCCGCCTCAGTCGTCTTCGTCGTCGGCGCGGGCGAGGAAGGTGGCGAACCGCTCGGCCGGGGTTTCGAACTCGGGGTTGAGGTCGACGAAGTCACGCAGGCGTTCGGCGACCCAGGCGAGCGTCACGGTTTCCTCGCCGCGACGGTCCGCCAGCTCCTCGATGCCCTTGTCGGTGAAGTACACGGCTCAGACCGACTTCGGCAGGGCCGCCTCGATGAGGCGTGACTGCTCCAGCTCGTGCACCTTGCTCGAGCCGGCCGCCGGGCTGGCGGACGACTTCCGCGAGACCCGCCGGAGCCGGATGCCTTCGAGCTGCTCCAGCAGGTTGAGCGCGACGAAGCTCCAGGCACCCTGGTTCGCCGGCTCCTCCTGGACCCACACGTGGTCCTCGGCGTTCGGGTACGCGGCGAGCGCGGCCTTCACCTCGGCCACCGGCAGCGGGTAGAGCTGCTCCAGCCGGAGGATCGCGGTGTTGGTCAGGCCACGCTCGGCGCGCGCGGCGGCCAGGTCGTAGAAGACCTTGCCGGAGCAGAGCAGGACCCGCTTGACCTGCGCCGGGTCGAGCGGCGTGCCGTTGATGCCCGGGTCGCCGAGCACCGGCTGGAACGTGCCCGAGGTGAAGTCCTCCACGGCCGAGACCGCCGCCTTGTGCCGCAGCAGCGACTTGGGCGTGAACTCGACCAGCGGACGGTGCTGGTTGGTGGTGAGCGCCTGGCGCCGCAGCAGGTGGAAGTAGTTCGCCGGGGTGGTGCAGTTGGCGACCGTCATGTTGTCCTCGGCGCACATCTGCAGGAACCGCTCGATCCGTGCGGACGAGTGGTCCGGGCCCTGGCCCTCGTGGCCGTGCGGCAGCAGCAGCCCGACGCCGGACTTCTGGCCCCACTTGGCCTCACCGGAGGAGATGAACTCGTCGATGATCGTCTGGGCACCGTCGACGAAGTCGCCGAACTGCGCCTCCCAGAGCACCAGCGCGTCCGGGTTGGCCAGCGAGTAGCCGTACTCGAAGCCCATCGCCGCGAACTCGCTCAGCAGCGAGTCGTGCACGAGGAACCGGCCCTGACCGTCGGCCAGGTGCTGCAGCGGGCTGTACTCCTCGCCGGTGTTCTTGTCGAAGATCACCGCGTGGCGCTGCACGAACGTGCCGCGGCGGCTGTCCTGACCGGCGAGCCGGACCGGCCGGCCCTCCAGCAGCAGCGAGCCGAACGCCAGGATCTCGCCGAAGCCCCAGTCGATGCTGCCCTCGCGGGACATCTTCTGCCGGCGTTCCATCTGCGGCTTGATCCGCTGGTGCGGGGTGAAGCCCTCGGGCCACTGGACGTGCGCGTCACCGATCCGGTGCACGACGTCCAGCGGGACCGCGGTCTCGACCTTGTCGACGGTGGCCGCGGACTTCATCAGCGGCTTCGGCTTGGGGCCGGAACCGGCGTCCTTGGTCGCCCGGAAGACGTTCTCGAGCTTCTCCTGGTAGTCCCGGAGCGCCGCCTCGGCGTCGGCGACCGTGATGTCGCCGCGGCCGATGAGCGACTCGGTGTAGATCTTGCGGACGCTGCGCTTGCCGTCGATCTGGGCGTACATCAGCGGCTGGGTCATCGAGGGGTCGTCGCCCTCGTTGTGACCGCGGCGGCGGTAGCAGACCATGTCGATGACGACGTCCTTGTGGAACGCCTGGCGGAACTCGAACGCCAGCCGGGCCACCCGGACGCACGCCTCGGGGTCGTCGCCGTTCACGTGGAAGATCGGCGCCTGGATCATCCGGGCGACGTCGGTGCAGTAGAAGCTCGACCGCGAGTACTGCGGCGCCGTGGTGAAGCCGACCTGGTTGTTCACCACGATGTGCACGGCTGCCGCCGGTGCGGTAACCACGCAGCTGGGAGAGGTTGAGCGTCTCCGCCACCACGCCCTGGCCGGCGAAGGCCGCGTCGCCGTGCAGCAGCAGCGGGCACCACGGTGTAGCCCTCGAGGCCCTTGTCGATCTGGTCCTGCTTGGCCCGGACGATGCCCTCCAGGACGGGGTTGACCGCCTCCAGGTGGCTCGGGTTGCTGGTCAGCGAGACCGTGGTGGTCGCGGTGCCGTCCGGAGTGGTGTACTTCGCCTCGGCGCCGAGGTGGTACTTCACGTCGCCGGAGCCGCCGACGGTCTCCGGGTCGATGTTCCCCTCGAACTCGGCGAAGATCTTCTCGTACGGCTTGCCGACGATGTTGGCGAGCACGTTCAGCCGGCCGCGGTGCGGCATGCCGATGACGACCTCGTCCATCTCGTCCTCGGCGGCGGCCTGCAGCACCTCGTCGATGAGCGGGATGACGGACTCGCCGCCCTCGAGGGAGAACCGCTTCTGCCCGACGTACTTGGTCTGCAGGAACGTCTCGAACGCCTCGGCGGCGTTCAGCTTGGCCAGGATCTGCTTCTGCTTGTCGGTGTCGGGCTTGCCGTGCTTGAGCTCGACCCGCTCCTGGATCCAGTGCCGCTCCTCCGGGTCCTGGATGTGCATGTACTCCACGCCGATGCGCCGGCAGTAGGAGTCGCGCAGCACGCCCAGGATGTCCCGCAGCTTCATCGTCGGCTTGCCCGCGAAGCCGCCGACCGGGAACTCCCGGTCGAGGTCCCACAGGGTCAGGCCGTGCTGGAGGATGTCCAGGTCGGGGTGGTTGCGGATCTTGAACTCGAGCGGGTCGGTGTCGGCCATCAGGTGACCGCGGACCCGGTAGGAGTGGATCAGCTCGAGCACCCGGGCGTTCTTGTCGATCTCGCCCTCGTGGGTGACTGTGACGTCGCGGACCCAGCGGACCGGCTCGTACGGCAGCCGCAGCGACGCGAAGATCTCGTCGTAGAAGCCCTCCTCGCCGAGGAGCAGCTGGTGCATCCGGCGCAGGAAGTCGCCGGACTGCGCGCCCTGGATGATCCGGTGGTCGTACGTCGAGGTCAGCGTGATGACCTTGCTGACGGCGTTGTTCGCCAGCGACTCCTCGGACTGACCCGGAGAACTCGGCCGGGTACTCCATCGCGCCGACGCCGACGATCGTGCCCTGCCCCTGCATCAGCCGCGGCACCGAGTGGACGGTGCCGATCGTGCCGGGGTTGGTGAGGCTGATCGTGGTGCCGGCGAAGTCGTCGGCGGTGAGCTTGCCGGCCCGGGCACGCCGGATGACGTCCTCGTAGGCCTGCCAGAACTGGGTGAAGTCCATCGTCTCGGTGCCCTTGATGCTGGCCACGACGAGGGACCGGTTGCCGTCCTTGCCCTTGAGGTCGATCGCCAGCCCGAGGTTCACGTGCGCCGGGGTGACCAGGGCGGGCTTGCCGTCCACCTCGGCGAAGGAGTTGTTCATCTCCGGGAACGCGGAGAGCGCCTTGACCAGCGCGTAGCCGATCAGGTGCGTGAACGACACCTTGCCGCCGCGGGCGCGGAGCAGGTGGTTGTTGATGACGATCCGGTTGTCCGCGATCAGCTTGGCTGGCACGGCGCGCACGCTGGTCGCGGTGGGCACGTGCAGCGACGCGTCCATGTTGGTCACGATGCGGGCGGCGGCGCCGCGCAGCGTCGTGGACCGGTGTCCGTCAGCCGACGGGCTGGCCTTGGCGGCCGGAGCCGGCGCCGGCCGGCTGGCGGGTGCGGCCGCGGGCTTGCGGCTGGTGCGGCGGCCGGGGCGGCCTTCGCCGGAGCCGGGGCTGAGGCGGCCGGCGCTGGGGCCGCCGCGTTCGGGGCCTCGGCGGCGGGCGCCACGGCTCCGCCGTCAGCGGCATCGCTCGCCGCTACCGGGGGGGCCGCGGCGCTCGCCGAGCCGTTCCCGCTCGCGCGGGCCTCGGTCGCCGGCGCGGCGGCGGAAGCGCTGCCGGCCGAGTCGCCTCCGCCGGTCGGGCGATAGTCGGTGAAGAAGTCGTGCCAGGCCGCATCGACGCTGGCCGGATCGGCGAGGTACTGCTGATATATGTCCTCGACGATCCATTCATTGGGTCCGAAGCTGGCAAGGGGGTTATCCGCTGAGCTGCTTTGGGTCGACACGGCCGGTCTATCGCCTCTTCTGCCGGGAGTAATAGTGGCGCCTGCAACAGCTCAGGCTACGCGTCCCCGCCGCGAGTCGACACCCGGCTGAGCCTCACCGCCGGGGGCGTGGCGTGGCATTGCTCACAGCCTGCTCGCAGGCCCGACGAAGAGGCGCCGCCCGACCACGCAGAGTGATCGGACGGCGCCGTAGTCGCAGGTCGGCTCAGCCGATGTCGCGTCGCTTGGTGAACACCGTGCCGAGCCCGACGGCCACCGCTCCGTAGGCCAGCAGGATCAACGTGCCGCCCCACCACGGTGGCGCGTCCGGCGCGATCTTCGCCGCCGACGTCATGATCGTCGACGCCGTGCTGGGCAGGAAGTAGTTGATCTTGAGGATCCAGTCCTGGTCGAGCCAGAGCGCCAGTAGGTAGAGCACGCCGGTGACGAGCGTCTGGCCGATCAGGTACAGGATCAGCGCCACCACGATCGAGGCGATCTGGTTCTTCAGCAGCGTGCCGAGACCCAGGCCGAAGATGGCCCAGACGCCGAACGCCAGCAGGTTGAGCAGGATCGCCTTGACGACGTCGAGCTCGCCGAGTTGGCTCTCGAAGCCCTTGATCGAGTAGAAGATCGTGCCGACCAGCGACCGAGATCACGGTCGTGACCATCGCGAACGCGATGCCCCAGCTGAGCGCGCCGCCGAGCTTGGCGATGATCACCCGCTCGCGCTTCGGCGTGGTCAGGAAGGTCGGCGTGGCGGTCTGGTGGAAGAACTCGTTGGTGACCACCAGGATGCCGATGATCATCGCCAGCAGCAGGCCGAAGTACTGGCCCGAGGTGAAGACGTTCGACGCCAGGTAGGCCGCGTTGCGGGTCAGCGCGAACTGGTTCTGGGCCTGCTCGGCCTCCACCGAGTCCTGGCCGGTGGTGTCGGGCGGGCCGTCGGTGCTGGTCAGGCCCTCGTTGGCCTGGAACAGGTTCAGCACCAGCGCCAGGCCGGTGGCCACGGCCAGCCCGATCATCATCAGCCACCAGGTGTTGGTGGTGCGGATCTTGAGGATCTCGCTCTTGTACAGGCCGATCACCGAATCTCCGCCTTTCCGCTGGTCAGCTGGAGGAAGACCTCTTCGAGGTCGGAGTGCTCGGCGGTGAGTTCGTGCAGTTCGACGCCGGCCGCGAAGGCCGCCTTGCCGACCTGGACGATGTCCACGTGGTCGACGTGGAGCAGGCCGGGCTCGGTCTGCCGCACCGGGGCGCCGTTCAGCGCCGCGATCAGCTTCTCCGTGTGCGGCGTGCGGACCCGGACCGAGACCTTCTGCTCGCCCTGCAGATCGGCGACCTTGCCCTGCCGGACGCTCTTGCCGGCGGCGATGATCACCACGTCGTCGACGGTCTGCTCGACCTCGGCCAGCAGGTGGCTGGAGACGAGGATCGTGCGGCCCTCGTTCGCCAGGCCACGCAGGAAGCCGCGGAGCCAGCGGATGCCCTCGGGGTCCAGGCCGTTCGCCGGCTCGTCCAGGATCAGCACTCGCGGGTTGCCGATCAGGGTGCCGGCCAGGCCGAGCCGCTGCCGCATGCCGAGCGAGTAGCCGCGGACCTTGCGGTTCGCCGCGGCGGTCATGCCGACCTGCTCCAGCACCGCGTCGGCCCGCTCGTACGGGAGCCCGGCGGCGGCGCACATCACCCGGAGGTGGTTACGGCCGGTGCGGCCCTTGTGGAAGCTGGCAGCCTCCAGCGCGGCGCCGACGGTGGCCAGCGGGTGCTCCAGATCGGCGTAGTTACGACCGCCGATGGTCGCCGTGCCAGCGGTGGGCCGCATCAGGCCCAGCAGCATCCGTAGCGTCGTGGTCTTGCCGGCGCCGTTGGGCCCGAGGAATCCGGTCACGGTGCCTGGCTCGACGGTGAACGAGAGATTGTCGACCGCCCTGACCTTCTTGAACTGCTTGGTCAGGCCCGAGACGACGATCCTCCCCTCAACCTCTGCCATGAAGCCTCCTGCTCTGAGTAGTCACGCGGACAGGGTGCACCATCGAGCAAGAGGCACGTCCAGTGGGCGCGCCAGTCGGGCGTCAGCGGCGTTTGCGGTTGGATCGTGCCCTCCAGGGGCACGATCCAACCGCAGCAGGTCAGCGGGCGGCGGGAAGGTCCAGGTCGGCGAGGACGGCCTGGGCGGCGTTGTGGCCGGCGCAGCCGATCACCGAGCCGGCCGGGTAGCAGCCGGCCGCGCCCGCGTAGACGCCGTCCACGCCGAGCCGGTACGGCACCCGATCGGTGAACGAGATCGAGTTGTCGACGTGGAAGATGTTGCCGCTGGTGATCCCGAAGTGGCTGGTGATCTCCGGCGGGGTCAGCGCGTTCACGTCCACCACGAGCTCGCGGATGTCCGGCGCGTAGGTGGCCACGAAGTCGAGCAGCCGGTCGACGTAGGCGTCCTTCTCGGTGGCCCAGTCCGAGCCGGCCGGCGCGTGCGGCACGCCCTGGACGAACAGCGCGGACGAGTGGTTGCCGGCGTCGTCCCGCAGCGACGGATCCAGCGTGGAGTGCAGGTACCACTCCAGCGGCGGGGTCGCGTCCAGCCGGCCGGCCTGGGCGGCCTCGAACGCCAGCCGCAGCGCGGTGAGCACGCTGCCGTCGGCGGCCGGGGGCGGGAGCAGGTGGACGGTGGTGCCGTGCTGGCCGCGCTCCTCGCGGCAGCGCCGAGAAGACCGGCAGGCCGGAGAGCGCCAGGTTCACCTTCATCGTCTGGCCGGGGGAGCGCTCGGTCCACTCGGCGATCCGGCCGGCCAGCGCGGCGGGCAGCGCGTCGCCGAGCAGGCCGGGTACCCGGAACACGTCGGTGGCCACGATCACCGTGCTGGCCGCGAAAGCTTCACCCGCGCTGGTCACCACGCCGGTCGCGGCACCGTTCTCGACGGTGATCCGGGCGACCTCGGTGCCGAGCCGGATCCGCGCCCCGGCCGCCGACGGCCTTCGCGGCGAGCGCCTGGGTGACCGTGCCCATCCCGCCGCGGACCACCATCCAGGTACCGCCGGCACCGGGCAGCCGGCACATGTTGTGCACCAGGAAGTTGTGCCCCGACCCCGGTGACCAGGGCGTACCGGTCAGCCCGGGCATGCCGTCGGTGACCGCGTACATCCCGACCACGGTCTCGCTGGCGAAGCCGAACCGGCCGAGGTAGTCCATCGCCGAGCCGCGCACCAGGTCGACGAACGTCTGCCGCAGGGCCGGCCGGACGTAGCGCTCGGCGGTCTCCTCGACCGGCAGCGGCTCGGCCAGCCAGGCCGGCGCGAGGTCGTCCCGGAGCGCGCCGATCTCGGCCGCCAGCGCTTCGTCGGCGGCCGCGTCGGCCTCGGTGAAGAACTCGGCGAACAGCCGGCGTGACTCGGCCCGGTCGCCGCCGAGCAGCAGGTGCCGGCCGTCGAGCGTGGGCAGGAAGTAGTGCGGGTCCCGGCGGACCAGCGGGAGGTCCACGTCGAGCAGCCGCAGCAGCTCCGGCGGCATGAGCCCGAGCAGGTAGGCGCCGGTGGAGGCACGGAGGGCCGGGCGCCTTGGAGAACGGCGTCTCGGTGCGGCAGGCGCCGCCGACCACGTCCGCCCGCTCCAGCACGTCCACGCTCAGACCCGCCCTGGCCAGCAGGGTCGCGGCCACCAGCCCGTTGTGCCCGGCACCGAGCACGATCACGTCCGCCATGCGCTGTTCCTACCAGGCCGGGCCGGCCACGGGTCAGCGGTCGGCTACTCGGACCACGAACTTCAGGCCGGACCAGGTCGCGTCGATCGCGCACACCTTCACGTCCACCCGGCCGTGGTCGAGCCCGTAGTCGCGCACCACGTTCTCGTCCAGGTCGGTCGGGATCTTGGCGGCCCGCTTCGGCCAGGCCACCCAGAGCGCGCCGGGCGTGGTGGTGCGCGGATGCAGGGCGGGCCAGCGCCGGAGCAGCGTCTCCAGGTCGGGGCAGAAGACCACGATCACGTCGTACGGCTCGGCGCCGAGCCGGCGGTGCACGGTCACGCCGTCCGGCAGCGGGTCGAGCGCGAAGCCGTCCGGTGCGCCGTCGAGCAGCGTGCGGGTGCCGGCCGCGATGCCCAGCTTCCGGGGGAGCGGGGTGCCGCTGTAGCCGGCCGGTCGACTCATGTCCGCCAGGGTAGGACGCCCAAGACCTTCGCGGTTTGGGCGACATCTTCTCGCCTATGACCGAGAAGATGTCGCCCAAACCGGAGGGTGGGCAGGACGCCCAAACCGGAGAGTGGCAGGACGGTCGAACCGGAGCGGTGGGCAGGGCGGGGTGGGGCCGTTCGGGCGGTTACCGGGTGGCCCGAACCGGTCCCGATCCGGTATCGAACGGACGTACCCGTCGCGCCCACCGCAGATCTACGCCAACCTCACCGACATGGAGCTCGACAGCGGATGGCAGCAGGCGCTGCTGACGGAGATTCGCGCGGCCGCCGCCGGCGATGCCCGGGTGGTCGCCGTGCAGGCGTACGGCTCGGTCGCGTCGGGGGAGGCCGACCAATGGAGCGATCTGGACGTGGCGGTCCGGGTCGCGGCCGGCACCGCCGGTGCGATCGCGAATCCACGCTGGCTGGCGAAGTTCGGCCGGGTGTGGGCCAGCGACGCCTCGGCCAACAGCAGCCGCAGCATCATGCGCGTGGTCTACGCCGACGGGCGCCGGCTGGATCTGACCGTGGCGGACGCCGGCCGGACCGGGATGGTGCTGCCGCCGACGCTCGACCGGCTCGCCGCGCGGACCACCCGGGTCCGGTTCTCGGCCGCGTCGGCCGTGGTCAAGGCCGTCCGGGGCGACCTGCTGATCGCCACGCACCTCACCCTCGGTCTGCTCAGGGACTGCCTGGAACTGGCCCTGCTGCTGCGGGATCAGGCACAGCCGGCGTCCCGGGACCGGGGTGCGGCCGTGGTCGGGCAGGCGCCGGCACGGGCCGCGGCGTTGCTCGCCGCCGACGGTGGGCCCGGCGCGGTGTTGGACGCGCTGGAGGGCGTCGGCGCGCTCTACGACGAGCTGGCCGTGGCGATGGATCCCGCCCACGAGGTGGACTGGTCCGGGCTGGCGGCGCTGCTGGCCAGGGCGCGGGCCACCGTCGTCGGCTGCGGTTCGACCGCGACCACGGAAGGCGCACGGGAACCGCAAGCCCGCGCCAACGCCAGCTGAGTACGCCGATTCGCCGAGGTATCGGGGGCCGAGGGACCGATCCACCCGGGTATCGAACCGCGCATGTGGACATGAATAGTATGCGCGTATGAGAATCGACCGGCGTCATGCGCTGGGAATGTTCGGGGCCGCAGCGCTACTCACGGGTTGTGCGTCCCATCCGATCAAGACCGTGAACGCCAGCCAGGTCGCCCCGGCGTACCCGCCGCTGCCGGACAAGCCCACCCCGGCCCAGGCGCTCGCCGCGCTGGTCGCCGGGAACAAGCGGTTCGTCGCCGACCGGCCGAGCCGCAAGCACTCGATCGCCACGGCGAAGCGGCTCGCCAACGGCGCAGCACCCGTTCGCGCTGGTGCTCGGCTGCTCGGACTCGCGCGTCGCCCCCGAGATCCTCTTCGACCAGACCGTCGGCGACCTGTTCGTGGTCCGGACCGCCGGCCAGGTGGCTGACCGGGCCGTGGTCGGGACGGTCGAGTTCGCGGTCAAGGAGCTGTCGGTGCCGTTGCTGGTGGTGCTCGGCCACGAGCGCTGCGGCGCGGTGACGGCGGCCGTGGCGGCCCACGACTCGGGCGAGAGTCCGGACGGCGACCTGGGTTACCTGGTCGACCAGATCGAGCCCGTGGTGGACGAGGCGCCCGGCGACCGGGTGGACCGGGCGGTGCGCAAGAACGTGGCCAGGGTGGTCGCGCAGCTCGGCGCGGTGCCGGCGGTGGCCGAGGGCGTCAAAGCGGGCAAGGTCCGCGTGGTCGGCGCCCGGTACGACCTGGACAACGGTCGCCTCGAACTCCTCAAGCTGAGAGGGACCGTTGGCGCCGGCGCAGCCGATCAGCGCCCTATTGACGGTCCCTCTGAGGGCGAGCCCGTCTCGGCGCTGGCCGGCGGAAGGGCTCTGGACTGGAAACAGGACCGGGTGAGGAGTACCCGGTCCTGTCTCCGTACGCGTCGCGGCTCCGCCCGCGGCGCGATGCCGATGTCTGCCGTCGGGGTGGGGTCCCAGCGGTCAGATCAGTTCGGCGGACAGTGACGTTGAGTACGCGATCGAGGCCGCTCTGCTCCAGGATGCGGGCCACCTCGCCGCTCGGTGCGGCGAGGCTGAGGCGGCGTCCGTTGCCGACGACCAGCTTCCGCAGCCGGACGAAGAAGCGCAGTGCGGTGGAGTCCAGGAACGTCGTTCTGCTCAGGTCGACCGTCACATCGGTCGGGGGCACGTCGGCCACCCAGTCGATGGCCGCCTGTAGTCGCGGCGCTGTCTCGATGTCGATCTCGCCGATCAGCGCGATGCTGAGGCGCGAGATTTCCCGCCGGCACTGCACGGCGGTCACGTCGGCGTCGAGGACGGGCGTGTCAGTCATGGGACTCCGTGGAGACGAGCAGGGAGTTACGGGGAAGGGCTGCAAGAGTGATGATCGCTCACTTTCTCGACTCCGTGCAACCAGGGCACTACCAAACGCAATCGCGAGCGCCGCGTCAAGTCTTTCTTTGCGGGCGCAATGTCCGGTGGGAGTAGTTATGCAGGTATGCGCCGGATAACTGCCGACTGCCGTTCGCTCTTTCTACTGGACCGAGTGGCCGGGCGTCTCACTCGGTGTCCGAATAGTCATCAGCTGGTCACCGTGCCGCAATCCCCCGATCTGGACGCTCGGCAATGGTCCCACTACGGTGGGTGGAGGTGCTAACACCAATCACCACCGGCCCCAGTCAACTTCCAAACCGGGTCTCGGTGCGCCGGGCAGGCCGGAGCGCGGAGGTCCGCAAACCGGCACGAGGACGGCGACGACGTGGCGTTCGGCACTCTCGACCACACCCTTCCGCGCGCCCGAAAGTCGGCGCCTTCCAGCCCGGCGGCCTCGGGCGCCGAAGCCAGCCGGCCCCGGCACCCGTGGCGAAGCACGCCCAGGTGCGCACCTACCTCACCGAGCTCATCGAGTCCGAGCTCTCGCCCGGCGACTCCATCCCGTCCGAGCGTGCGCTCGCGGCCCAGTTCGGCGTGGCCAGGATGACCGTGCGTCACGCTGTCGACCGGCTCGTGGCCGAAGGGCGGCTGCACCGGGTCCGCCCGGTGGGCACGTTCGTCACCGCGCGGCGTGAGGACATCTCGCTCGGCTCCGGCATGCTCACCGAGAACGTCGAGGCCCGCGGCCGCCGGCACCGGTACCGCGTGATCGGCCGCTACACGATCGACGCGTCGCGAGGACGTGGCCACCGCGCTCGGTCTCGGGGTGGGCGCCCGCGTGCACGTCGTGCGCCGGATCCGGCTGGCCGGCGAGGATCCGCTGGCCATCGAGTCGGTGCACTTCCCCGCCTCGCTCGCCGCGACCGGCCCGCGCCTGTCCGACCACGCGGTCGACGACGTGCTGCGGCAGCGGTACGGCGTGGTGGTGGACGAGGTGAAGCAGGTCGTCGAGGCCACCGTGCTGCAGCCGGGCAGCGCCCGGGTGCTGGACGTGCCCGAGCTGAGCCCGGCGCTGACCCTGCGGAGCCGCTCGTTCGCGCAGGGGACGCCGGTGGCGTTCTCGGTCTCGACCTACCGCGCCGACCGCTGCCGGCTGCACGTCGACGCGCGGAGCCCGCTGCCGCTCTGACGCTGGCGGCGGGCGGCCCGCCCCGCTCGGTGGTCAGTCCGCAGCGTGGTCAGAGGGCGCAGAGCGGTTCCGGGTCGTCCGGTCACGCCGGGGTCGTCGAGCACCAGTACCGCACCGGCGAGCGGGGTCGCGGCGAGCGCGTTGGCCGACAGCCGGGTCCGGGCCGTCGAGATGTACAGCCGATCGAGGTCGGGTCCGCCGAACGCCACCGACGTGGGCCGCTGCACGGGCACCGGCACCGACCCGGTCGATCGAGCCGTCCGGTGCGTACCGGACCACCCGCCAGCCGTCCCACTTGGCGCTCCAGACGTAGCCCTCGGCGTCGACCGTGAGGCCGTCCGGGTAGCAACCGTCGTCGACGGCGAACGGCCGGGGGTTGCTGATCGCGCCGGCGGCCAGGTCGAAGTCGTACGCCGTGATGGTCCGGGTGGGCGAGTCGGCGTGGTACATCGTGGCGCCGTCGGGGCTCCAGCCGATGCCGTTGGAGACGAGAAGGCCGCCGAGCGCGGGGGTCGCCGTGCGGTCCGGGCCGATCCGGTAGAGCGAGCCGGAGGCGGTCTCCTCCTTGTCGTCCATGCTGCCGACCCAGAGCCGGCCGTTCGCGTCGGCCGACCCGTCGTTGAGCCGGTGCGTGGGCCGGTCGGGCTCGGGCGCCACCAGCAACGTCAGCGCGCCGGTGTCGAGGTCGAGCGCGTGCACTCCGGTCTGCAGCGCGACGATCAGGCCACCGCCACGCCGCAACGCCAGGCAGCCCGGCTTGACGGGTACGTCCCAGCGGCGCGGTTCGGCATCCTCCGCGTCGAGATCCTTGGCATCGAGGCGGTAGACGTGCCGCTCCTCGATGTCCAGCCAGTACAGGGCCGACTCGGCTGGCGACCAGATCGGTCCCTCGCCCAGCAAGCAGCGGACCTTGGCTGGCGGGACGGAGTGCGGACATGCGCGGCGGCTCCTCGGTCGGCGGCAGAGCGCTCAGCGTAGTGGCGCCGGCCGAACACCTCGTGGTCGCCGAGCCCGGCGATCGCCAGCCGTGACCGCCGCGCCCGGCCGTGAGTCCCGGCTACATCACCGGGACCTGCTGGCCCTCCCCGTTGGCGGCCTTGACCGTGACCGGCGTGGTGCGCTTGGGCGCCTCGAACGGTCCGACCGCGACCAGCCCGTCACCGCGGGTGGTCTTGCCGGTGAGCCCGCTGAGCTCGATCCGGCCGACGTCCCGGCTGCCGGCGGCGAGGAAGTACCACTTGCCCGACGGCGCCTGCCACCAGGTGGCCACGACCAGGTCATGGGCCAGCCGGCTGCACAGGCGGGTGGCGGTGCGGACCGAGGTGCGCAGCGTCTTCGGCGCGCCGGGCACGAGCAGGTCGGCGGTGACCCGGTTGGCGCCGCCGGTGCCGTCCGCCCGGCTGCACACCCAGCTCGCCCGCCCGTTGGTCTCCGGCAGCGAACCGGACCACAGCTCCCACGCGGTCACCGAGTCGAGCGTGGAGCCACGCAGCTCGGAGAGCGAGCAGCCGAGCCGGTTCCAGACCGCCGGACCGCCGCGCGCGTCCAACTCGTGCGGGCGGGTGATCGTGTCCGGCACGACCGGCGGGATGTACATGGCGTGCGCCGGCGCCGCGGCACCGAAGTCGGCCAGGGTGAACGAGACGCCGTTCGACACCTCGTTCGACTGCAGCCGCAGCACGGGTCCGGACCAGCACGCGGCGCCGCCACCGCCGCCGCCGACCGCGCCGGTCACGCCGTCGGTCGCGACCAGCGGACGCCAGGCGCCGCCGAGCGCGGTCACCTCGGCCTTGGTGATCCAGGGGGCGAGCAGGTACCGGGCACTGCTGGCGCCGGAGGTGAGCCGCAGCGCGCTGGCGTAGACCGGGTCGCGGCGGGGCTTGGGGGCGAGTGTCACGGTGCGGGCCTTGCCGTCCACCACGTACCGGGCCAGGCGCAGGTCGTCGGCGAGCAGCACCACGGTCCGCCCGTCCAGATCGCCGGCGTACAGGGTGCGCACCACGCCGACCGGCGGGCCGCCCACGGTGCCGGCCAGCGCCGAGACCTTGTCGCCCCGCTGCCACGCCTGCACGGCGGCCTCGCGGAGCACCGAGTCGGTCCGGCGGCTGCCGCGCGACGGCCAGCTGTCCACGCTCAGTTCCGAGCTCGTCTTCCAGGCGTCGGTGGCGACCAGCTGGGCGGAGACCGAGACAGGCTTCGCTGGTGTCGCGGTGACCGTGTCGGCGTCGCTCGGGCGGTCACGGACGACCGTGGCGACGGTGAAGACCAGCGCTGCGACGACGGCCAGCGCGACGCCGGCCCGGAGCACGATGAGCCCGCGGCGGATCAGCAGGTCCGGCGGGCGCAGCCGGGCCACGGTCGGGTCGAGCGCGGCATCCTGGAGCAGCCGGGTCTGGCTCTCCGGCCCGAGCCCCTGGTCGTCCCAGAGCCGATCGCGCAGATCCTGGGCCGCGACGACCGCCGATTTCGGGGCCGGCACGCCGGCCTCGGTGAGGATCGAGGCGATCTCGCGGCCGGCCATGCCCTCGCCCACCAGCAGCGCGTAGGCGGCCCGCCCCTCGGCGTGGGTGTCGACGAGCGCCGATTCGATGGCCGCGTGCTCGGACGTGCCGAGTGACGGGGTGGCCCGAAGCCAGCTCGTCGACCGGCGCCACGACCACTTCCGGCCCCACCACGGCTTGCTCACCGCGCTGCGGATCACCCGCACCTGCAGGCTGCGGTAGAGCTCCGCGGGCTCCGCGCCGGCCGGATTACGCCACGGCAGTGCGGACTGCACGACCCGGTGCGCCCTGGCCAGTCGCTCCTCGCGCCGGCGTTCACCGGCGAGGGTCAGGTAAGCGGTGCGGACCAACTGGGGGTACCGCTGGACGAGAACGGACTCGGCCCGCCGGGACATGACGACTCCTCGACGCTCATCGACTGAGCGTTGTGTTCGGGTAATACCGAACACAACGCTCAAATCAGAGCGGAGTGACGCGATTACTCAGCGTGGCCTGCTGGTCGGGCTGGTCCTCAGCGGCGGGCGGCGAGGAGCTGGGAGACCGTGACGAAGCGGTAGCCCTTGCTCCGCAGTTGCTCGATGATGCCGCGGACGGCGTCCCGCGCGTACGGGCGCTCGTAGGCCGCGTGCAGCAGGATGATCGAGCCCGGCCTGGCCCTGTCGACGGTGTGCCGCACGATCCGCTCGGTGCTGTCGGCCACGTCCGGCTCCGAATCCGGCTCGATGTCCCAGGTCACCGTCGCGCGATCGTGCTCGTTCAGGTAGTACGGGAGGGCCAGGAGCTTCTTCCCGTACGGCGGCCGGAAAGTGATCGGCCCGTCGTAGCCGGTGTCGCGGATCAGGGCGTCGGTGCGCTCGATCTCGCTCGCCACGGTGGACGGGCTGGTGAACACCATGCGCTGGTGGGAGTAGCTGTGGTTGCCGAGCTCGTGCCCGGCGGCCGCGATCTCCTTGCCGATCGCCGGTGACTCGGCCAGCTCGCTCCCGGTCAGGTAGAAGGTGGTCTTGGTGTCCAGCGCGTCGAGCGTCGCCAGCACCTCGCGGGAGTGCTCGGTGGGACCGTCGTCGAACGTCAGCGCCACCAGCTTCTCCGACGTGTCCACCCGGTGGGTCAGCCCGCCGAAGAACTGGAACGTGCGCGAGCGGCTGACGGTGAACGTGCCGTAGGCCAAGCCCAGCGTCACCACGAGCAGCCCTGCCACGACGATCCCGACCCGCTTCTTCGTCATCCGCACCGGCTCAGCCAAGCAGAGTCGCGCAACCGCCCTAGGGCAGCAGCGCGCCGATGCTGGCGCGCAACCGGGCCGCCACGTTCCCGAGCAGCACGTGCTCGCCGTCCCGCACGACCTCGCGGCCACTCGCGGTCACCTGTCGCACGTCGGCGGCGGTCGCGGCGAACACCACGGCCGCCACCGCGTCCGCCGGCCGGGCGCCGGCGAGCCGCACGCTGTCCAGCCCGACCGTGACCAGATCCGCCGGTGCGCCCGGCTCGATCCGGCCGGCCTCGGGCCAGCCGATCGCGGCGTGCCCAGCACCCGCCGCGGCGACCAGCAGCTCGCCGGCCGGCCAGTGGCCGCGCTGCTCGGTGCGGAGCCGCTCGTCGAGCTCGACCGCGCGGGCCTCCTCGAACAGGTCGATCACGGCGTGGCTGTCGCTACCGAGCGAGAGCGGGCTGCCGGCGTCCACCAGCGCCCGCGCCGGGCCGATGCCGTCGGCCAGGTCCCGCTCGGTGGTCGGGCACATGCAGACCCCGGCGCCGGCCCCGCCGAGCAGCCCGACGTCGCCGACGGTGAGGTGGGTGGAGTGCACGGTGACGGTGCGCGGGCCGAGCGCGCCGGCCTCGGCCAGCACCTGGGTCGGAGTCAGGCCGTACGCCGCGAGGCATGCCTCGTTCTCGGCCCGCTGCTCGGAGAGGTGGACGTGCAGCGGCCGGCCGTCGGCCCAGGCCACCACGTCGGGCATCTGCTCGGCCGGGACGCCGCGGACCGAGTGCAGCGCGGCGCCGACCCGGACGTGCGTGCCCTCCGGCCGGAACGCCGAGACGCGCTCCGCCCAGCGACCGGCGTCCCCGTCACCGAACCGCTCCTGCACGCCGGCGAGCGGCTGGCCGACCCCGCCAGTGAGGTAACAGGTGTCCAGCAGCGTGATCCGGAGGCCGGCATCGGCGGCGGCCTGGACCAGCGCCGCGCTCATCGCGTTCGGGTCGGCGTACCGGGCCCCGCCGGTGTCGTGGTGCAGGTAGTGGAACTCGCCGACCGCCGTGATGCCGGCCAGTGCCAGCTCGCCGTACACCGCGCGGGCGAGGTCCAGGTAGCTGTCCGGATCGAGGCGCTCGGCGACCGCGTACATCTGCTCGCGCCAGGTCCAGAACGTGCCGCGACCGGCGTGGGTACGGCCGCGGAGCGCGCGGTGGAACGCGTGCGAGTGCACGTTGGCCAGGCCGGGGATGGTGAGGCCGGCGAGTCGGCGGGCGCCCGGCGGGGGTTCGGCCACTCCGGTGCTCACCGCGCCGAACCGCTCGCCGTCCACCTCGATCAGCACGCCGGCCTCGGCCACGCCCTCGGGACCGCCCAGCCACGCCAGCTCGGCCCAGATCAGCGGCATGCCAGCTCCTCCAGCACGGCCGCGAGCGCCTCGACGCCGGTCGCGCAGTCCGCGTCGGGCGCGTGCTCGTTCGGGGCGTGGGAGACGCCGGTCGGGTTGCGGACGAAGAGCATCGCGGTGGGCAGGAAGCCGCTCAGGATGCCGGCGTCGTGCCCGGCCCCGGTCGGCAGCACGGGCACGGCCGACTGCCCGATCGTGCCGCTGTTCGGGGCCGAACCCGCCGGCCTTCAGGACTTCAGCGAGCCGGTCCCGGAGTTCGGCGCCGAACTCGACGACCGCCGAATGCGACTCGGGGAACACCTCGACCGCCGTGCCGTCCGCGCCGGCCGCCGCGCTCGCGTCGGCGGAGATGGCCTGGACCAGCGCGTCCAGCGTGGCACCGTCGGGCGCGCGGGCATCGAGCCAGGCCCGGACCCGGGACGCGATCGCGTTGGTGCCGTTCGGTTCGATCGCCACCCGGCCGACCGTGGCCAGCGCGTCGGTACGGGCGGCCTGCTCACGGGCGGCCAACACCGTGCGGGCGAACGCGATCATCGGGTCACGGCGGTCGGCGAGCAGCGTGGTGCCGGCGTGGTTGCCCTCGCCGGTGAAGTCGAGCCGCCAGCGGCCGTGCGGCCAGATCGCCGAGGCGAGGCCGACCGGTGCGTCCAGGTGGGTCAGCGCGCGGCCCTGCTCCACGTGGAGCTCGACGAAGACGCCGATCCTGGCCAGCGCCTCGGTGTCCCGGCCGATCGCGTCCGGGTCGGCGCCGGCCCTGGTCATGGCGGTCGCGAGCGTCACGCCGTCCGGGTCGGTGAGCGCGCGTGCCTTGGCCGGGTCGAGCACGCCGGTGAGCAGCCGCGATCCCAGGCAGGCGATCCCGAACCGGGCGCCCTCCTCCTCGCAGAACGCGGTGACCGCGATCGGCCGGCTCGGCTGCACGCCCCGCTCGCGGAGCAGGTCCACCGCGAGGAACGCCGAGACCACGCCGAGCGGGCCGTCGTACGCGCCGCCGTTCGGCACCGAGTCGAGGTGGCTTCCGGTGACGACCGCGCCGGCACCAGGTTCGCCCCACCACGCCCAGAGGTTGCCGTTCCGGTCCTGCTCGCAGGTGAGGCCGCGCTCGGCCGCCTGCGCCGTGAACCACTCGCGACAGGCCAGGTCGGCCGCGTTCCAGCCATGCCGCGCGTACCCGCCGCCGGGCGCCCGCCCGATCTCCAGCAGCGGCTCCCACAGCGTCCGGTAACGGTCGATCACGTTGCCTCCTCGGTCACTGACCGCAGTGTATCGACCTATTCACGCTGTCAATCTCGGCATCAAACGATTCGGAAGGTGCTTGCGTGGACCCCGTACGGTCGGCGCCGCAACGGCTCGTGCGGGGACGAGCAGGTACCGCGTCGCTGAACCGGAAGGGACCCGCAATGGCCGAAGAAAGTCGAAGCATCCTGGTCATCGAGCGCATCTTGCGTGACCGGGAAGGGCTTTGGAAACAGATCCTCGCGGAGCATCGGCTCAAGAACCTGATCGGCCAGTTGGTGGTCAGTTCCGCCGTCGCCCTGGGCTGTTACGGCGCCGTGTTGGGCGCCTCCGCGAGCATTCCGCAGGCGCTGGCCTCGGCGGTGAAGTTGCCGATCCTGTTCCTCGTCACGCTGGTGATCTGCCTGCCCACGCTGTACCTGTTCAACCTGGTGTTCGGCGCCCGACTGTCGATCCGGCAGGCGATCGCGCTGGTACTGGTCGCGGTCACCGTGATCAGCGCACTCTCGCTCGCCTTCGCGCCGGTCAGCCTCTTCTTCCTGGTGACGGCGCCGAACTACGCGTTCTACAAGATCCTCAACGTGGTGATCCTGATGCTGACCGGCGTCGTCGGCCTGAGCGTGCTGCTGGACGGCATGACCAGCCTCAACAAGCTCGGCGTCACGAAGCCCGTGGCGCAGCCTCCCGCGCAGCCCGCGATCGAGCCGCCGGCGGAGCCTCAGCCCGCCGCGGCGGTGCCCGCGCTGGTCGGCGCCCCGGCCGAGACGCCGGCGGTGCAGCCACCGAACGGCGTGGTCGCGACGGTCGGACACCCGGCGCCGCCGCTGCCCATGCCGCCCTTCGTGCCGCAATTTCCCGGCCAGCAGTTTCCCGGGCAGCAATTCCCGGGCCAGCCGTACGGACACTTCGCGCCCGGCTTGCGCAGGCCGGAGGAGCCGCGCGTCAACGTCGGGCTGATCCGGATCTGGGTGTTGCTCTTCGGATTCGTCGGCACCCAGCTCGCCTGGACGCTCCGCCCCTTCGTCGGTAGCCCGGACGAGGGCTTCCAGATTTTCCGCGGGATCGAGGGCAACTTCTACGTCAACATCGTGGAGACGATCGGAAAGCTGTTCGGCTGGTAGGAGCGCGCTGAACAACCCCATCCCGGCTGCGTCGGGCCCAGACGGCGCCCGGCGGCTCGGTCAACGGACGGATCACCACAAAGTCGGCCCGCCGGACACCGGCGGGCCGACGCTGGTAGGCGGTCGCTGGCGGATGCCCCATAAACTCGGTCCCATGAAGTCTCCTGCCGCCCGGCGCGCTACCAACCTCACATCCCTCGTACTCTGCGGAGTGTTGGCTGGAGTCGTCGTCGCGGCAGCCGCGTTTCCGCTGGTAGGAAGCGCGGGGCTAAGCGCAAAGGCAGCGTCGGACTCGTTCGAGGACCTGCCCGGCGAGCTGAAGGCCGGCCCGCCGCCGCTTACCTCGAAGCTCTACGCGGCCGACGGCACGCCGATCACCACGTTCTACGAGGAGAACCGCGAGGACATCGCCCTCGACAAGGTGGCGAAGGTCATGCAGGACGCCATCATCGCGGCCGAGGACCACAAGTTCTGGACCCACGGCGGGACCGACCCGAAGGGCATCTTCCGGGCGCTGATCTCCAACGTGGTCTCCGGTGAGGACGGCAACACCCAGGGCGGCTCCACGCTGACCCAGCAGTACGTGAAGCAGGCGCTCTTCTACTCGGCCAAGACCGACGAGGAGCGCGACGCGGCGATCGCGCCCACCGGCGGGCGCAAGGTGCAGGAGCTCAAGTACGCGGTCTCCCTGGAGCAGAAGCTCAGCAAGCAGGAGATCATGCAGCGGTACCTGAACATCGCGAACTTCGGCAACGGCAACTACGGCGTCTCCGCCGCCGCGCGCGGCTACTTCTCCAAGGAAGCCAAGGACCTCACGCTGGCCGAGGCCGCGCTGCTGGCGAGCACCGTGAAGAACCCGACCAAGTTCAACCCGGTCAAGGGTGACAAGGCGAGCGCCAAGCAGCGCCGCGACTACATCATCGACACGATGGCCAGCCTGAACCTCGTCGACGCCAAGGCCGCCGAGGAGGCGAAGAAGAGCCAGCCGGTGTTGAAGGTGAACAAGCCGAAGCGCAAGTGTGAGAACGGGCGCCCGGAATTCGGCTTCTACTGCGGCTGGTTCCTCGACTGGTGGAAGTCGAACCCGCAGTTCGGCAAGTCCGAGGCCGAGCGCGAGGAGAACCTCTACAAGGGCGGCTACTCGATCACCACCGCGCTCGACCCGAAGATCCAGGCCGCGGCTCAGGACTCGATCAACTCCAGGATCAGCAAGACCAACCGGTACGCGCTCGGTGTGGTGCTGGTCCAGCCCGGCACCGGCCAGGTCAAGGCGATGGCCATCAACCGGGACTACGGGTTGAAGGCGCCGGCCACCACCGCGCCCCTGCTCTACGGCAACGCCGACGTGCACGGTTACCAGGCCGGCTCGACGTTCAAGATGTTCACGATGGTGGCCGCGCTGGAGAAGGGCATGCCGCTCAGCACGACTATCAACTCGCCGCAGCGGTACACGTCCAAGTACGAGCCCGGCAGCTGTGACGGGCATTACTGTCCGAAGAACGCGTCGAAGTCGATGACCGGTAACCAGACCATGTGGTCGGGATTCGGTGAGTCGGCCAACACGTTCTTCATCCAGTTGGAGGAGCGGGTCGGCGTCAAGGCAGCGGTGGCCACTGCCGAGAAGCTGGGCGTGGTGCTGCGTTCCGGCGTTGACATCGAGAACAAGGAGGCTGTGCAGACTGACGACCGGGCGTGGGGATCGTTCACGCTGGGCGTGGCGCAGACGACCCCGCTCGACATGGCGAACGCCTACGCGACAATCGCGGCCCGGGGCAAGTACTGCAAGCCGAGCCCGCTGCTGAAGCTGCTCGACGCGGACGGTAAGCCGTTGCCGGTCGCGCCCCAGTGCAAGCAGGTCATCCCGCAGGTGGTCGCGGACGCGGCCACCGACGCGGCGCGCTGCCCGGTCGGCGACCCGGCGGCCGGCTCCTGCACCCATCCCGGTGGCGGCCGCACGGCGACCAGCGTGGGCCAGAACGTGGACGGGCCGGTCGCGGGTAAGAGTGGTACGACCGACAACGGTGCCAGCGGTGGCACGCCGACCGCGTGGCTGGTGGGCTTCACCCCGACGATGGCCGGCGCCGCCTTCGTCGCCGACCCGAAGGATCCGGAGAGGGCCAACGTCGCCAGCCTCCAGGGACTGCCAGCGCGGGTCTTCGCCGCATCGGTGGACGCGGCAATGGACGGTAAGCCGAAGGGCAAGTTCGTCAAGCCGACCGACGCCATGGCGTACGGCGTCCAGGTGACTGTGCCGGACGTCGATGGTGAGAGCGTCGAGCAGGCCAAGGCCACGCTCACCGAGGCCGGGTTCACCCCGATCGTCTCCGAGGACCAGGTCGGTTCCCGGCGCGAGGCTGGCACCGTGGCCCGCACCGACCCGAGCGGCGGTTCCCGTTCCAGCAAGGGCGGCGCGGTGACGATCTACGTCAGCGGCGGCGAGCAGGGCGGCCAGAACCCGGGCGACGGGGACAACAACGGAAACAACAACGGAAACAACAACGGCGGCAACAACGGGAACAACAACGGTGGGAACAACGGAAACAACAACGGCGGGCTCCCCGGCTTCCCGCGTGAGCCCAACGAACCACCAGCACCGAACTGAGCACTGACTGAACTGGGGCGGGCCCACGGGCCCGCCCCAGCGCGCGTCGTGACGCATCCGCCCGGCGCGGCTTCGCTACGCCAGCGCGATGACCGCGACAGACTCGGCGGGCAGGACCGCTTGCTCGGCGCTCACCGTGACGCCGTCGGCGCTGGCCAGCAGGACCGTTTCGGCCGGCCCCGGCAGCGGCACATCCTGGGCGGCCCCGGCGAGGTTCAGCGCGACCGCGTAGGCGCCCCGCCGGATCACGGCCCAGCGCGCGTCCTCGTCGTAGGCCACGGTGACCTGGTCCAGCCGCGGGTCGGTGAGGCCAGGGTGGGCCCGGCGCAGGGCGATCAGCCGGCGGTAGAAATCGAGCAGCTCGTGGTGTTCCGGCTTCTCCAGCTCCGACCAGTCCAGCTTCGAGCGGCTGAACGTGGCCGGGTCCTGCGGATCGGGCACGTCGGCCTCGCCCCAGCCGTGCTCGGCGAACTCGGCGATCCGGCCGGTCGCGGTCGCCGCGGCCAGCTCCGGCTCGGGATGGCTGGTGAAGAACTGCCACGGTGTCGAGGCGCCCCACTCCTCGCCCATGAACAGCATCGGCGTGAACGGCGAGGTGAGGATCAGCGCGGCGCCCACCTTGAGTAGGCCGGGGGAGAGCGTGCCGGTGATCCGGTCGCCGATCGCCCGGTTGCCGATCTGATCGTGGTTCTGCAGGCACACCACGAACCGGTGGCCGGGGATCCGCTCCCGGTCCACCGGCCGGCCGTGCCGCCGGCCACGGAAGCTGGAGTACGTGTCGGCGTGGAAGAACGCTCCGGTCAGCACGGTGGCCAGGCATTCCAGCGAGCCGAAGTCGCTGTAGTAGCCGGCCCGCTCGCCGGTGAGCAGGGTGTGCACGGCGTGGTGGACGTCGTCGTCCCACTGGGCGTGCAGGCCGTACCCGCCGCTCTCGCGCGCGGTGATCAGGCGCGGGTCGTTCAGGTCCGACTCGGCGATCAGCGAGAGCGGCCGGCCGACGTGGGTCGACAGCACCTCGGTCGCGCGCGCCAGCTCCTCCAGGAGGTGCACGGCCCGGCTGTCCCGGAGCGCGTGCACGGCGTCCAGCCGCAGCCCGTCCACGTGGAAGTCGCGCAGCCACATCAGCGCGTTCTCGACGATGAACCGGCGCACCTCGTCCGAGCCCGGCCCGTCCAGGTTGAGCCCCTGTCCCCAGGTGTTCCGGCCCTGGGTGAGGTACGGGCCGAAGCGTGGCAGGTACGCACCGGACGGTCCGAGGTGGTTGTAGACGACGTCCTGGATCACGCCGAGCCCGCGACCGTGGCACGCGTCGACGAAGCGCTTCATCCCGTCCGGTCCGCCGTACCGCTCGTGCACCGCGTACCAGCCGACGCCGTCGTACCCCCAGTTGTGCACCCCGTTGAACGCGTTGACCGGGAGCAGCTCGACCAGCTCGACGCCGAGGTCCACCAGATGGTCCAGTCGGCCGATCGCCGCGTCGAACGTGCCCTCCGGGGTGAACGTGCCGATGTGCAGCTCGTAGAGCACGCTGCCGGGCAGTTGGCGCCCGGTCCAGCCGGCGTCGGTCCAGCTGAACGCCGCCTGGTCGTAGACCTGGCTGGGTCCGTGCACGCCCTCGGGCTGGCGGAGCGACGCCGGGTCGGGCAGCGGGGTCGGGTCGTCGCCGAGCAGGTAGGCGTAGTCGGTGCCGGGGCCGGCCGCCGGCACGTCCAGCTCCCACCAGCCGCCGGGCGCGGCGCGCAGCTCGAGCTCCCGGCCGTCGGTCCGGAGCCGTACCCGGTCGACCTCCGGCGCCCACACCTCAAACGTCGTCATGCGTGCTCCCCCCGATTCGGCATGGCTCCACCCTCGCCCCTCGTGCCGCTTTGGGCGACATCTTCAGTGCTATAGCCCCGAAGCTGTCGCCCAAAGCACGGGTGTGGGGTGGGTTTCAGGCTCGGCTGAGCAGGGCCACCGGGTAGGCCGTGAGCAGCGCGGTGAGCCGGACCGTGCCGCCTCGCCAGCGGGCGCCGGTCAGCTCGTCGGTCCATTCGCCCGGCGGCAGCGCGAGCATGGTGTCCTGCCAGCCGCCCCGCTCACGCAGCCCGACCGGCAGTCGGGTGGCGATCGCGATGGCGCCGCCGCGGTCGAAGGCGACCACGTGTGCGGCCGCGGGCCCGACCGCGTTCAGCGGCGTGTAGTCGGTGAACAGTGCCGGCCGGTCCCGGCGCAGCCGCAGAGTGCGGGCGGTGACCAGGAGTTTCGCGGCCCCGCTGGCGTCCACCGGCGGCTGCCAGCACGCGTCGATTCGGGCCAGCAGCGCCCGCCGCTCGGCGAAGTCCACCGGCCGGCGGTTGTCCGGGTCGACCAGGGAGTAGTCCCACAGCTCGTTGCCCTGATAGACGTCCGGCACACCCGGCCCGGCGAGCTGCAGCAGCTTCTGGCCGAGCGAGTTGGACCAGCCGTCGGGCGCGATCCGCTCGACCAGCTCGGCCACCTCGGTCTCGAGCACCTGGTCGTCGTAGATCCGGTCCGCGACCTCGTGCAGCGCGGCCTCGAAGTCGGCGTTCGGGGCGTCCCAGCCGGTGACCGTGCTGGCCTCGCGGGCCGCCTTCTCCAGGTAGGCGTGCAGCCGGGCGGGCTCGATCGGCCACGCGCCGACCACGGTCTGCCAGAACAGGTGCGCGATCGAGCCGTCCGGGATCGGTGCGGCGGTCGACCAGCGCCGAACCACTGCGGCCCACTCCTCCGGTTGCTCGGAGAGGACCGCGAGCCGGGCCCGGACGTCCTCGCTGCGCTTGGTGTCATGGGTGGAGAGCGTGGTCATGCTGGCGGGCCAGCGCTCGTGCCGGTGGGCGGTCGCGGCGTGGTAGTCGCTCGGCTCGACGCCGAACCGGGACGGGTCGCCGCCGACCTCGTTCACCGCGAGGAACCTGGTCCAGCGGTAGAACGCGGTGTCCTCGACGCCCTTGGCCATCACGGCGCCGGAGAGCTGCTGGAACCGCGCCGCCAACTCGTCGTCCGCGCGGCCCAGCCGGGGGATGAGCGCGTCGAACGTCGGGGCGAGCTCTGGCCGGCGGGCCCTGGCGTGCGCGGCGGCCTTGGCCAGGTGATCGGCGCCCTCGGGCAGGTACGACCGGTACACCTCGAACGCGGCCAACAGCTCGGCCAGCGCCGCCTCGGCGTCCGGCTCGGCCTCGCCCATCACGTCGGCCCGGCCCGGCACGTCGCCGGCCTGGCCCGCGGCCAACCGGCCCAGCCGGCCCAGTTCGGCACGCAGGATGCCCGTGGCCACCTCGAACTTGGATCGCGCGATCAGCTCGGACCAGTCGGTCGCCGCGCCGGCCAGCTCGGTGTCGAGGGCGGTGAACCCGTCCTCGCCGGCCGGGTCGACGAACAGGCCGCACACCTCGCGGAGGGCGTCGTACCCGGTGCCGCCCGCGACCGGCCAGGCCGGCAGTTCCTCGCCCGGTTCGGTGATCTTCTCGACCACCAGCCAGGCCTCCCGCGCGGCCGCGTGCAGCCGCTCCAGGTAGCCGCCGGGGTCGACCAGGCCATCCGGGTGATCGACCCGGATCCCGTCCACGTCGCCGGCGGCGTACCAGCGCAGCACCTCGGCGTGGGTGGCCGCGAACACCTCGGGGTCCTCGACCCGGACCGCGGCCAGCCCGGACACCGCGAAGAACCGCCGGTAGTTGAGCTCGGTGTTGCCGCGCCGCCAGTTCGCCAGCTCGTACCGCTGCCGGTCGTGCACCTCGATGGGCGTGCCGTCACCGGTGCCCGGCGCGATCGGGTACCGGTGGTCGAAGTAACGCAGTTCGCCGTCGTCGATCCGCAGGTCGTCCAGCGCACCGGGGTCGTCGGCGAGCACCGGCAGCAGCAGCCGGCCGCGGCTCCAGTCGATGTCGAACCAGCGCGCGTACGGCGAGTCCTGACCGAGCCGCAGCACGTCCCACCAGGCCGGATTGGCGTGCGGCACCTCGACCCCGACGTGGTTCGGGACGATGTCCACGACAAGCCCGAGACCGTGGGAGCGGAGGGCCGCGACCAGCGCGAGCCGGCCCGCCTCGCCGCCGAGTTCGGCGTTGACGCGGGTCGGATCGGCCACGTCGTACCCGTGCGCCGAGCCGGGGGCGGCCTGCAACAGCGGCGCGCTGTAGAGGTGGGTCACGCCGAGCGCGGCCAGGTAGTCGGCCAGCTCGGCGGTGGCGGTCAGGTCGAAGTCGGGCCGGACCTGGACCCGGTAGGTGGAACTCGGCGGGTTGCGGTCCGACGTCAGACCGTCCTGGTCAGCACGAGCATCGACCGAGCCGGCACGCTGATCGTGCTGTTCGACTTGGCCGGCGGCTGCTCCTCGAAGGTCGCCCGCTCGGTGTCGACCACCGTGCGCCAGGCCGCCCCGTACTCCGGCGGCGGCAGCGTGAAGTCGACCGGCTCGTGGTGGGCGTTGAAGTAGAGCAGGAACGAGTCGTCGGTGATCCGGCCGCCGCGCGCGTCCCGTTCCCGGATGCCGTCCCCGTTGAGGAACAGGCCGATGCAGCGGCCGAAGTCGGTGTCCCAGTCGTCCTCGGTCATCTCCCGACCGTCCGGCGCGAACCAGGCGAGGTCCGACACCGGGGTTCCGGCGGCACGCCGCACCGGCCGGCCGTCGAAGAACCGCCGGCGGCGGAAGATCGGGTGCTTGGCGCGGAACGCCGACAGCGCGCTCACGAACGCCATCAGCTCGGTGTCGGCGGTGTCCCAGTCGACCCAGGTGACCTCGTTGTCCTGGCAGTAGCCGTTGTTGTTGCCGGCCTGGGTGCGGCCCAGCTCGTCGCCGTGGGAGAGCATCGGCGTGCCCTGGGAGAGCAACATCGTGGCGATGAAGTTGCGCCGCTGCTTGGCCCGGAGCGCGAGGATGTCCGGGTCGTCGGTGGGGCCCTCCACACCGGAGTTCCAGGACCGGTTGTGGCTCTCGCCGTCCCGGTTGCCCTCGCCGTTGGCGTCGTTGTGCTTGTCGTTGTACGACACCAGGTCGAGCAGGGTGAAGCCGTCGTGGCAGGTGACGAAGTTGATGCTCGCCACCGGCCGGCGGCCGTCGTCCTGGTAGAGGTCCGCGGAGCCGGAGATGCGGGAGGCCAGCTCACCCAAGGTGCCGGGCTCGCCGCGCCAGAAGTCCCGCACGGTGTCCCGGTACCGGCCGTTCCACTCGGTCCACAGCGGCGGGAAGTTGCCGACCTGGTAGCCGCCGGGCCCGACGTCCCACGGCTCGGCGATCAGCTTCACCTGGCTCACCACCGGGTCCTGCTGGATCACCTCGAAGAACGTGGAGAGCCGGTCCACGTCGTAGAACTCCCTGGCCAGGGTGGCTGCGAGGTCGAACCGGAAGCCGTCCACGTGCATCTCCAGCACCCAGTACCGGAGCGAGTCCATCAACAGCTGCATCGCGTACGGGCTGCGCACGTTGAGGCTGTTGCCGGTGCCCGTGTAGTCCATGTAGTACTGCGGGTCGTCCTCCATCACCCGGTAGTACGACGGGTTGTCGATGCCGCGGAACGACAGCGTCGGGCCGAGGTGGTTGCCCTCCGCCGTGTGGTTGTAGACCACGTCGAGGATGACCTCGATGCCGGCCGCGTGCAGGGCCTTCACCATGGCCTTGAACTCCTGCACCTGCTGGCCGGAGTCGCCGGTGGAGGCGTAGCCCTGGTGCGGCGCCATGAAGCCGATCGTGTTGTAGCCCCAGTAGTTCCGGCGGCCGTGTTCGACCAGGTGGTGGTCGTGGATGAACTGGTGCACCGGCATGAGCTCCAGCGAGGTCACGCCGAGGCTGGTCAGGTGCTCGATGATCGCCGGGTGCGCGATGCCGGCGTAGGTGCCGCGCAGCTCCTGCGGCACGCCGGGGTGGCGCATCGTCAGGCCGCGCACGTGCGCCTCGTAGATCAGCGTCTCGTGGTACGGGTGCCGCGGCGGCCGGTCGTCGCCCCATTCGAAGTACGGGTTGGCCACCACGGACTTGGGCAGGTGCGGGGCGGAGTCGGTCTCCGACATCCGGTCCGGCTCGCCCAGCTGGTACCCGAAGAGCGACTCGTCCCAGTCGATGTCGCCCTCGACGGCCTTGGCGTACGGGTCCATCAGGAGCTTGTTCGGGTTGCAGCGCAGGCCGGCCTTCGGGTCGTACGGCCCGTGCACGCGGAACCCGTAGCGCTGCCCGGGCCCGACCCCGGGCAGGTAACCGTGCCAGACGAAGCCGTCGACCTCGGGAAGTCGGATCCGCGTCTCGGCACCGTCGGCGTCGAAGAGGCAGACCTCAACCTTCTCCGCTACCTCGGAGTAAATTGCGAAGTTTGTGCCTACTCCGTCATATGTCGCACCGAATGGGTACCGGGTGCCGGCCCATAGCTGCATCAACGACTCCAATTTTCTTCAAATGAGTACGGCTCAAACCGAACGTTATGCCATCTCGCGTACGTACCTCTCTCCGTGACCGGCTCGCGACCAGGTCCTGGGGAGGTACTCGTGGGGCGACAGATCCCGATGGGATCAGAGGACGGACACGGAAGCGCACCAGGAGGGACACAGCAGGACGCGACGTCGACCGAACCGAGACCGCATATCGCCGACGGGCGGTATGTGATCGACGCACGTCTGGGCGGCGGTGGCACCGCTGACGTGTACCGGGGCATGGACACCCGGCTCAACCGTGCGGTCGCCGTGAAGATCTTCCGGCCCGGCGCCGGGAACACCGCCGAGAACAGGTTCCGCGAGGAGGCACAGCTCCTCGGCCCGCTTGAGCACCCGTCGCTCGTGACGGTCTATGACGCAGGCGTGGAGAACGGCCGTGCCTACGTCGTGCTCCAGCTCGTCGACGGCGTCACGCTGGCCAGCCGGCTGGTTCACGGTGCGCTCTCGCTCCGGCAGATGGTCGAGGTGGCGGCGCGGCTCGCGGACGTCCTGGCGTACGTGCATGGGCGTGGGATCGTCCACCGCGACGTGAAACCGAGCAACGTGCTGGTCGACGAGAGCAACGTCTACCTGGCCGACTTCGGTATCTCCCGGCTGCTCGGCACCAAACACAACACCGCGACCGGTCTGGCCGTCGGCACCGCCGCCTACATGGCCCCGGAGCAGGTCCGTGGCCTGCGGGTCGGGCCGGCCGCCGACGTCTACTCGCTCGGGCTGGTGCTGCTGGAGTGCCTCACCGGCCGGGTGGAGTACCCGGGCGGCACGGTCGAAGCGGCGATCGCCCGTCTTTCCCGGCGGCCGCGGGTCTCCACCGGACTGCCGGCGCCGGTACGACACGTACTGGTCGCGATGACCGAGAACGACCCGGAACGGCGTCCGACCGCGGCCCAGTGCGCGACCGCGCTGGCCAAGGCCCGGCTGCTGCTCGAGACCGATTCCCTGCACCACCAGGGCGGCCCGCCGCCCACCCCGCCGTCCGCCACCCCGCCGCCTGGACCGGCCAAGGCGCCGGAGGCAGAATCCCCGGTCGAGGCCGAGGCACCCAACTTCGCTCGGCGGTTCGCCGCGCGCGCCGCCAGGGACGGGTCGCGGCGCGGCGGCCGCGGCCGGCGGCGCCGGGGTGCGCTGCGGCGCACGGCGCTGGTCCAGCGAAGGCTGCGGCGGGCGGCCCGGAGAAAGCGGCCACCGGATCGCGGCCGGACGGGAAGCACGTCGGCGGTGGCCGGCACTCGGCTCCGGCCGAGGCGCAGACGGCCGGCTACTCCGAACGGCCCGCCCCCACGACCGATCAGCCGCGCACCGACCACCGGCGTGCCGCCGACCCGGGGCACTCCACCGGCACCGACTGCCCGAGCGCCACCGAGCACCCGGCCGCCACCGACAGCTCGACCGAAACCGACCATTCGAGCGGCTCCAGGCAGGGCGCCAGCCACTCGACCGGCGCGTACGCGAGCCTCGATCCGCCGAGCATCAGCCATGCCGGTGCCAGCCCCGCCAATTCCGACCACGCTCCGGCCGGCAGCCACGCGGCCAGCCCGGACGCCGGCTCGGACACCGGACCCGAGCAGCCCGGCGCGGCTCGGCACACGGGAGCGCACCAGCACCGGGAGACCGTCGGCGACGTGTCCGACCTGCTCGCGTCGTTGGCCGCCACCCGGGGCCGTACCGCCAGTCCCGCTGACAGCGGTTCGTCGGCACGTGCCGCCCGGCTCGCCGCCGCCACGTCCGCCCTGAACGACGCCGTCGCGAACGGCGCGGCGGCCAACGGTTCGAGGTCGAACGGCACGGCCCCGGCCGGTACGCCCTCGACCGGCGCCCCGGAGCCCGAGTCGGCCGCGGCACCGGCGCCCAGCACAGCCGCCGCGGCCGACCCGACCGATCTGCCCATCCATGACGCCGTCGCGGACTCGACCGGCCTCTGCCGGCGGGGCACCGCCATCGAGGCGTCGCCCCCTGAGGTGGCCACGGGATCCGACACCGCTTCCCATCCGGGAGATCCCGCGACGGCGGCCCCGCGAACGGCCAAGACCACCGACGAGCCGTCGGTCACCGCACCATCCGGGCGGGGCCGGCGGCTCCGCCGTGGGCGCCGCCGCGCGAGCTCGGACCGTCTCGGCGGACGGGTCGCGGGCGCACCGGCGCGGTCCAAGCCGCGATTGGGCATCCGCGGCCGGATCGGCCTGGGGGTGGTCGGCGCGTTACTGGTGGTCGTCGCCGGCTCGCTGACGATGGGTTCGCCAGAGCCGGTGGCGTCGCGGTCGATCTCCGGCATCTCGCCGGCGCCGATCGTGCCGGACGCCGACCTGTCGGTGCCGCCCGCACTCCCGTCCGCGGTCGTCCTGCCGCCCGGTTCGAACCCGTCCCGCCGGCCGCGCCGTCGGCCTCCGGCGGGCCGGACAAGGACGATCGCGGCGATGCCAGCCCGGCACCGGTGTCCAGTACGACCCCGACGCGACACCGACCGCGGACCCGAACCCGAGCGCCGGTCCGAGCGACGACGACGGGTACATCAAGGGCGTGCCGAAGCCGAAGCCGTGGGACCTGGTCGGCTGGTTCTACGTGCTCTTCGTCCTCAAGGACTGACGGGACCGCCGCGATTGGCCGGTACCTCCACCGCGAAGGGCGACACCTGCGGTGCGGGTACCGGCGATGTCGCCCTAGGCCTGTTCCAGGTTATTCAGCACCCTCCTAGCCAGCTTCGGGTTCGGCGACGGAACCGGGCGCGGCCAGGAAGTCGAAGTCGCAGCCCTGGTCGGCCTGGAGGATGTGCGCGGCGTACAGCGCCGAGTACCCGCGTTCGTACCGGCGGCGCCGGCGGAGTCCACTCCGCGCGGCGGCGGGCGAACTCGGCCTCGGAGATGAGCAGGTCGAGCCGGCGGGTCGGAGACGTCGAGCGCGATCAGGTCGCCGTCGCGGACCAGGGCCAGCGGCCCGCCGGTGTACGCCTCCGGCGCGATGTGCAGCACGCAGGTGCCGTAGCTCGTGCCGCTCATCCGGGCGTCCGAGATCCGGACCATGTCCCGCACGCCGCGCTTCAGCAGCCGGTCCGGGATCGGCAGCATGCCGTACTCCGGCATCCCGGGGCCGCCGAGCGGGCCGGCGTTGCGCAGCACCAGCACCGAGTCCTCGGTGATGTGCAGGCTCTCGTCGTTGATTCGTTCCTGCAGGTCCTGGTAGCTGTCGAAGACGACGGCCGGCCCGGTGTGGGTGAGCAGCTTCGGGTCCGCGGCGATGTGTTTGATCACGGCACCGTCGGGCGCGAGGCTGCCGCGCAACACGGCCAGCCCGCCCTCGGCGGCGAGCGGATTGGTGAGCGGCCGGATCACGTCGTCGTCGTGCGTGAGGGCGCCGGAGACCACCTCCCGCAACGGGTAGCCGCTCACCGTCGGCCGGTCCAGGTGCAGCCGTTCGCCCAACGTTGGCCAGCAGCGCGCGGAGCCCGCCGGCGTAGTAGAAGTCCTCCATCAGGTGGTCGCCGGCCGGGCGCAGGTTGGCCAGCACCGGCACGGTCCGCGCGGCCGCGTCGAAGTCGTCCATCGACAGCGGTACGCCACCGCGGCGGGCCATCGCGATCAGGTGGATCACCGCGTTGGTGGAACCGCCGAGCGCCAGCACCGTCGTCACCGCGTCGGCGTACGCACGGGCATCGAGGATCTTGGCCGGGGTCAGGTCCTCCCAGACCATGTCCACGATCCGCCGCCCGCTCGCCGCCGCCATCCGGCTGTGCGCGGAGTCCACGGCGGGGATCGACGCGGCCCCGGGCAGGGTCATCCCCAGCACCTCGGCGGCGGACGTCATCGTCGAGGCCGTGCCCATCGTCATGCAGTGGCCGGGCGAACGAGCCAGCCCGTCCTCCATCTCGGCCCACTCGGCGTCACCGAGTCTGCCGGCCCGCTTCTCGTCCCAGTACTTCCACAGGTCACTGCCGCTGCCCAGGGTCTCGCCGCGCCAGTGACCACGGAGCATCGGCCCGGCCGGTACGAAGATCGCCGGCAGGTCCATGCTCACCGCGCCCATCAGCAGGGCCGGCGTGGTCTTGTCGCAGCCGCCCATCAGCACGGTGCCGTCCACCGGGTATGACCGGAGCAGCTCCTCGGTCTCCATCGCGAGCAGGTTCCGGTACAGCATCGCGGTGGGCTTCTGGAACGTCTCGCCGCCCATCGAGCCGGCCGGCAGCTCGACCGGGTACCCGCCGGCCTGCCACACCCCGCGCTTCACCGCCTCCGCACGTTCGCGCAGGTGGGTGTGGCAGGGGTTGATCTCGCTCCAGGTGTTGATGATGCCGATCACGGGCTTGTTCAGGTGCTCGTCGGCGCCGAACCCCATCTGCCGGGTACGCGAGCGATGGCTGAACGCGCGCAGCCCTTCACCGCCGTACCAGCGCTGACTCCGTAAGTCCGCAGGGCTCTTCCGTTCCGGGCGTGCCGGCGAGTCGGCCATGGAACGGACTCCCTTCCTCGGGTTCGCCGGCAACGGGTGCGGCGGTTCGTATTTGGTATACCACGCTCACCGGCGTTCGGCCGGAGACCCGGCAACCCTCCCGCCGCTGCCCGGAACCCCAGCACCCCCGCCCCGGCGCCTCGCGTCGGGGTCCGGCCGCGGGCCGCCACATGAAAGCTCCCTTCAGTGGCCTATGACCCGCTGAAGGGAGCTTTCATGTTGGTCGGGCCGTCGCCCGGCCCGCCGGCCGGCCCGCCCGACGGTCAGCCGAGGGAGAGATAGTCGGCGTTCGGTCCGCCGTTGGCGGTGGTCGCGGTGGCGCGGATCGTGTTCGCTCCGGCCCGCAGGGTCACCGTGGCGGTGGTGGACCGCCAGTTGGTCCAGGCGCCGGTGCCGGGGAAGGCCAGGTCGTCCACGGCGAGCGTGCCGTTCACCGTGATGTCCATGGGCCGGTTGACCGCGGTGCCGTTGGCGGTGCGGAACGTCAGCGTGGCGGGGCCGGCGGTGGCGGCGTTCACCGTCCACTCCACGTAGCTACCCACCGCGTTGTCGTAGTTGACGAAGCCGCTGCCGCTGAAGCCGGCATGGTTCGACTCGACCAGGCCCTGGCCGATCGTGGCGGCCTCCGCCTCGTGCCGTCCGGCCTGCGGCGGACCGGCGGGGGAGAGCCGGTACAGCACGGTGGCGTGGGCCGGGACGCTGGCGCTGATCGTGCCGGTCGTGGTCCGGTTGGACTTGGTCCAGAGATCCTTGAGGTCGTACGAGGAGGCCGCGCCGATCCCGGTCGCGCTCGCGGTCGTGCTGATCGTCTGGGTCGCGGTGCCCTCGTTCGAGAGCGCCACGGCACGGTCACCGTTCGCCAGCACCTTGCTGTAGACGACCCGGCCGCCGGAGTCGCTGAGCACGGTCGCCTGCTTGCCCAGCGGGTCCTGGTCGACGGCGATCACGTCGGCGTTCTTGAGGATCGTCAGAGTGGCCGCCGACGCGGTCCGGATGTCGCTGCCGATCAGCAGTGGGGCCGCCATGACCGCCCAGAGGCTGAAGTGGGTGCGGTACTCGACGTCGGTCATGCCGCCGTTGCCGACCTCGAGCATGTCCGGGTCGTTCCATGCGCCGGGCTTGGCGTACTGGGCGAGCACGCGGTTGGCCTTGGCCTTGCCGATCATGCTGGTCCAGTTGTCGGAGATGTCGCCGGTGGTTCGCCAGAGGTTCCCGGTGTTCGGGCCCCAGGTCCAGACCTTCGGCTCGCTCCGGCCCCACTCGCAGATGCTGTAGACGATCGGCCGGCCGGTGGCCGCCAGGGCGTCGCGCATCCTGGTGTAGCGCTGGATCGCGTCGACGCCCTGGTTGTTGCAGTTGTCGTACTTGAGGTAGTCGATGCCCCAGGATGCGAAGAGGTTGGCGTCGCGCTGCTCGTTGTTCAGCCCACCGGGAAAGCCCGCGGTGTTGCAGGTTTTCGTGCCGGCGCTGGTGTAGATCCCGATCTTGAGGCCACGGGCGTGGATGTAGTCGGCCAGGGACTTGATGCCGTTCGGAAAGCGGGTACGGCTCGGCACCAGGTTCCCGTCCGGGCCGCGGCTGGTCTCGGCCCAGCAGTCGTCGAGGTTCACATACTGGTAGCCCGCCTCGCGCAGACCGGAGGCGACGAAGTAGTCCGCGACGCCCTTGACCATCGCCTCGTTGAAGACCGCGCGGCAGCCGGTCGTGTTCCAGTTGTTGAAGCCCATCGGCGGCGTTCTCGCCAGCCCGTTCTCCAACGCCAGCGCGGTGGGCGGCGACGCGGTCGTGAGCTCGGTGACCACGCCGCCGCTGGCGCCGACCGTGGCGGCTAACAGGACGAGGACGCTGAGGTGGGCCAGGAAAGCGGGTCTGGTGCTGCGCATGGCGGGCTCCTACGGTGCGGGGATGGGCTCCTGCGGGGAGGTCCGGTACGGCAGGGCGCGGCGGGCTCGGGCCGCGTGCGGTGCTGGCCGCGCGGTGCGCCGGTGCACGTTTCGGCGGTTCGGGGCCGAATCCAGAGCCGGGGGCCAGCGGAGAAGTCGGATCATTGAAGGTCCGATGCCGTAGCGCCCTCATGGCCGACTCCTCAGTGGAGCATCAAATGCGGCATATCAGGGTGTAATGCTGCAATGCCGCGCCACAAAGGTAGGAGGTCTAAACCATCGAGTCAAGAGATTGATATCTGGTATGCCAAGATATCAATGGGTGCGGTGGTCGGACCGGGCCAGCGGTGCCGGCGGTCGGGCCGGTCAAGAACGAGGAGTGCGAGATGGATGGACGTAGCGACGGCCGTGGCGCCGCTCAGGGCATGCCGGCGGCGAGAGCGTCCCTCGCCGAGGCGCTCCGCTCGGTGGTGGCCATCACGGTGACGCCGTTCGACGCGCAGGGCGAGGTGGACGAGCGTGGCCTACGCCGCCATCGTGGACCGGATGATCCAGGGCGGGATCCGGGCGGTCACCCCGAACGGCAACACCAGCGAGTTCTACGCGCTCACGGCCGCCGAGGTGGACCGGGCGGTCAGCGTCACGGTGGCAGGCCGTGGCCGGCCGGGCGGTGGTCGTCGCCGGGGTCGGGTTCGACGTGGCCCGCGCGACGCAGCAGGCCCAGGCGGCCCGCGCGGCCGGCGCCGACGCGATCATGGTCCACCAGCCCCTCCACCCCTACCAGTCGGCGGACGGGTGGGTCGCCTACCACCGCGCCATCGCCGACGCCGTGCCCGAGCTCGGCGTGGTCTGCTACGTCCGGAACCCGCTCATCCCGCCGGCCGCGTTCGCCGCGCTCGCCGACGCCTGCCCGAACGTGGTCGGGGTGAAGTACGCGGTCCCGGACGCGTTGGCGCTCACCGAGGCCGTGGCCGCCGTCCCCGCCGACCGGCTGGTGTGGGTGTGCGGCCTCGCCGAGACCTGGGCACCGTTCTTCTGGCTGGCCGGCGCCCGCGGCTTCACCTCCGGCCTGGCCACGATCGCCCCGGAGCTGTCGGTACGGCTGCTGGACCACCTGCGCGCCGGCGACCAGTCGGCCGCGATGGCGCTGTGGTCGCAGCTCAAGCCGATCGAGGACCTGCGCGCCCGGAACGGCAACGCCGACAACGTCTCGGTGGTGAAGGAGGCGCTGGCGCAGCTCGGGCTGTGCGACCGGTCGGTGCGGCCGCCGAGCACCGAGCTGGGCGCGGCGGACCGGGCCGCCGTGACCGCGATCCTGCGCAGCTGGCAGCACGTGCAGCCGGCCGTCGCCTAAGGTGGGACCCCGGCCGGCCGCGACGCGGCGGTGCTAGCTCTTGGCGCTGTGCGCCTCTTCCATCCGGCCCACGGACTGCTCGATGTGCCGGCGCATCAGCCGCTCGGCGGCGGCGGCCTCGCCGGAGGCGACCAGCTCGAGGATCTCCTCGTGCTCGGCGTACTCCGCCCGCCAGGTCGGCCAGTGTTCCCAGAGCAGGTTGAGCGTGCCGAGCGCGGTCAGGTCCTGGAGGTCGTCGAGCTTCGCGGTGACCAGGTCGTTGTCGCAGAGCGAGTAGAGCGCGCGGTGGAAGCGCCGGTTGGCGAGGCTGAGCTGGGTGTGGTCCTCCGCCGGGAGGAGCAGCTTGGCCTCGTCCAGCGCCAACCTGGCCGGGCCGAGATCGCGGTCGAGCCGAGCCACCCGGGACACGGCCCACGGCTCGAGCAGGAGCCGCACCTCGTACACCTTGCGGATGTCGTCGAAGCTGAGCTGTCGCACGGTGACGCCGCGGTTCGGGTTGACCGACACCAGGCCGCTCGCCGACAGGGCGATCAGGGCCTCGCGCACCGGCGTCTTGGAGACTCCGAGCAACACCGCCAGCCGCCGCTCGACGAGCGTCTCGCCGGGCTGGAGCCGACCGGACAGGATCGCCGCGCGGATCGCGTCGGCCACCAGATCGGACGCGGTCGTCGCCCGCGCCACCGGCTGCAGTGACCCGGCGCCGATCTCCCGCGCTGCGCTCGCTTCTCTCACTGCTCTGGTATATCAGCACCCGCCCGCACCGGACGACAAACGGCTGCGCGGCAGGTCTCCTCCCCCAAAAAGGAGCACCTGCCGCGCAGCCGCGTTACCGCTACCGGAGTGGGGCGTCCGCCGTCACGCGTGGCCGACGCCGCTGGCGCCTACCGCCGTCCGCGCCGCCGCCAGTTGAATCCGCTGCCCACACCGGCGAGGTGGAGGGCGACGCAGAAGAGGCCGGCCGTCACGAGGGTCTGGTTAGTGAACGCGTCGCCGACGTTGGCGTCGGCAAGATCGAGCAGGAGCGCAAGACCGAAGATGATCGCCGCGAGAATGGCTAACATTCCGTGTCCTTTCGGGGGCACGCGGCCGGGTCCACTCTCGACTCGTGTCGAGTGCTGGATCCCCGGACCTGACTAAGAATGTGAATACCCACTCCGCGTCTGTCCATGCAGGATCGCCGGGTCGAATATTTACTGGTCACGCCGGACGGCTGGTCGAACGGGACAGACAGGCACATCGATGGACACGCGCCCGCCTGTAGCCTGGCGCCATGCCCCCCACCGATGAGCGTCAGCACGGTGCGCCGTGGTCGTCCCGGGTGTCCCGGGCGCTCGAACTGACGGCGGCGGAGCCGCGGCGAGCCGGCTTCTTCTTCGACTTCGACGGCACCCTCGCGCCGATCCAGGACGACCCGGAGACGGTCCGCCCGCACCCGGCGTGCTGGCTCCGCTCGGCCGGCTGGCGTCGCTGGTCGGCCGGGTCGGCGTGGTCTCCGCGCGGCCGGTGGACTTCCTCCGACCGCATTTCGCGGACCTGCCGGTCACGCTGCACGGCCTCTACGGGCTGGAGTCGAGCGTTCCGGGCGGTGAGGTGGTGACCGAGCCGGCCGCGGTGCCGTGGATCCCGGCCATCCGCGAACTCACCGACCAGGCGCGGGCCGAGTTGCCGGCCGGCGTGCTGGTCGAGTTCAAGCGACTGTCGGTCGGGCTGCACTACCGGGCCGAGCCGGCTCTGGGCGCCGAGGTGCAGGCGTGGGCGGAGCGGCAGGCCGCGCGGCTGGGGCTCCGGCTGCAGACCGGCCGGATGGTGGTCGAGCTGAAGCCGCCGGTCCAGCGCGACAAGGGCAGCGTCATCGGCGAGGAGCTCGGCGAGCTCGGGTGCGGCTGGTACTTCGGTGACGACGTGGCCGACCTCGCCGCGTTCGCCGCGGTGGCCAAGCGGGAGGCGGCCGGGGACGGGTTCGTCGGCGTCCGGGTCGCGGTGTCCAACCCCGAGACCGGCGACTCCGTGACCGGCGAGGCGGACCTCGTGCTGGACTCGCCGCAGGCCATCTCCGCCCTGCTCACCGAGGTGGTCGACGCGATCGACCTGCGCGGCGTCCCGACGTCCGATTAATTCTGCGTCTGCGGACTAATCCAGGTCGCCCCTGCGTGCGTACTTGAGGACATGAGGGTGCACTCGCACTTCCCGCCGCCGGCAGCCGTCAGGCGCGGCGGCGGGTGATTGGGCGGGCACGGTGGCTGCCGTCCCGGTCGGCCGCCACCGTGCTCTGCCTCTCTACGACCTCGCCGCAGAAAGGGGAGGCACCATGGTGATGCAGCAGCAGCCGTACTCGGCCACCCGACCCGTCACAGCAAGTGAACGGACCAGGCCGACGGCTACCGCAGTCGAGGCCGCACGTCGCGTCCAGGCCATGCACCGCAAGGTCTGCGTGCCCGAGCCGGTCTGCCGGTGGTGCCTGCGATCCTGGCCGTGCCCTGGAGATCGCTGGGCGACCCAGGTGTTGCAGCGGCTCGCCGAGGCGATGAGGGGTAGTCACCGCCACGGCCACGGACACCGCTGACCTCAGCCTGGCGGCTTTGGGCGACATCTTCCGGGCTATAGCACCGAAGATGTCGCCCAAAGCGCGCTTTCTGGGCTAGTCGTGCAGGTGGCTGGTCCAGACGCTGCCGTCCCACCAGCGCAGCCGGGCGTTGCCGTACGGGTCCGGGTACCAGGCCGCGACCGCGGGGCTGTCCGCCGACGGCACGGCCGCCGAACCGGCGCTCCCGATCGAGGCCAGGCTGGCGGCACCGCGCCCCGGCCGGCGGGGCATCGTGTCGGCGATGGCCTCGTCGACCTCGTCCTCGGAGACCTCCAGCAGCTTGCCGACGGTGAGCAGGTCGGTCCGCTCGGCGTCGGTCAGCTTGTGGTCGGACCACGCGGTGGAGGCCAGGGTGCGCAGGTAGGTGCGGTGCGCCTCGGCCTGCTCGGCCTCGAAGATCGCCAGCGCGGACGCGAGGTCCTTGAGGTGGATCGCCTCGGTGAAGGACAGGATCCGGTCCGAGACCGCGGTGTCCAGCGCGCCCAGGTAGGCGCCGACCGCGCCGGACTCGTCCGGCTGGCGCGGCGCGTTGTCCACCATGTCGGCCACCAGCTCGACCTGGTCACCGGTGGCGCCCTCGATGGCCTTGAACCGGGCCTCGCGCGCCGCGTCGGCGGCTTCCGGCCGTCGACGTCCTTGGCGTCCTTGCGTCTGCGGCGGCGGCCGGATCGGCCGGCTTGCCGGCACCGGCTCGGCTTCGGTCTTGGCCGCGTCGTCGCTGGCGGCCGGATCGGCCGGACGCGTCGGCCGGCTTGGTCCGGGGGCGCGGGCTGGGCCTGGGACTCGGCCGCGGGCTGGGCTTCGGTCCGACCATGATGCTCGGCCGGGCCTCGACCTTCGCGGTGCCGGTCGCCGCCGGAGTCTCCGATGCGGACGCGTCGGCGGCCGAGCTGCGGGCACGGAAGCGGAGCCGGACACGGCGGCGCTCCCCGAGCCGGAAGCGGTGCCGGCAACGCTGGCCGAGCCGCTGGCCGCCGGGCGGACCGCGCTGGAGCCGGAGACCTTCGCGGTCCCGGCCGTGGGTGCGGCCACGATCGCCTGATCGGTCACCACGGGCCGATTGACCAGCGGGAAGTCACGTACCGGAGTCTGCGGCCAGGCCATCTTGCGGGCCTTGGCCAGGTTGTCCACCCAGGGCGACGGCAGCGTCTCGCGGTGGTTGAGGAAGCGGCCGAAGAGCGCGCTCGCGGCCCTGGCCCGGCTCAACGCCGAGCGCGCGCCCGACGATCGGGATGCCGGCCGCCGCGCAGCACTGCTCCAGGGTCCGGCCCAGGCAGGCTGGGCAGGTAGCGCGGTGCGTGGGTCATCGTGCAGATCACCGGCACGTGCGGCATCGTGATGCCGACCCGGCGGTACTCCTCGTCCAGGAACGCCGTGGTGAAGAGCAGGTTGTGGCCGACCACGACCTTGCCGGCGAGCCACTGCTGCAGCCAGCCGGCGATCGAGCCGAACCGGGGCGCGCCGGCGAGATGCTCGGGTCTGATCCCGTGCGCCTCGATCGAGCCGAGATCGTCGCCCGGGTCGAGAAGCGTGCTGGCCTCGCCGAGCGGATTGCCGCTGTAGTCGAGGATCACCACCGCAAGTTCCACGATGCGGTGCTCGCGTGGGCTCAGGCCGGTCGTCTCCACGTCCAGGACCACCCACGCGGGGTCGCTGCCGTGTGTCGTCGGTGCGCTCATCCTGGCCGAGGATACGGGTCCGTGCCCGCGGCGAGGCATCGAGCCCTGCCATCGTGGCCCTGACGTGCGGAGGCGCCGCGCTGAGGCGGTCGGCGCCTCCGGGACGTGGCTACTTGTTCAGGTCGTTCACGACGTTCTGCGGCGGGTCGTTGCTGGGCAGCTCGAAGTAGTCCACCGCGACGAAGTTGGCCTTGCGTCGGGCGGCCGCCGCGCAGATCTCGTTGGCCCGCTGGCGCAGCCGGCTGCCGTTGTCCGCGTTGGCGTTCATCGTGCTCGGGATGTCCCGGAACTGGTTCATCACGAAGAGTCGACGGAACCCGCTCTCCTCCCGGTTCAGCGGCACCTCGTCCCACCGGCTCCGGCAGGCCACGTCGTTGCCGGAGCCGCCGAGGCTCCAGTAGTTCTCCACCGTGTACTCGCGGCCGGGCATCACGCCGAAGGACGCCCGGTCGGCGCGGTCGGAGAACATCAGCAGCCGCTTGTTCTGCCCGATCACGTCCGCGACCTTCGGCCAGCCGTTCTGCTTCACCCCGAACGCGTCGGCGCGGAACAGCAGATCGTTCAGGCCCGCGGTGGTGTCCAGGACGGCCTTGAGATCGTGCGCGGCGACGTAGTCCTCGAGGAAGATCGAGACGATCTCGTTCCGGTTGGCCGGCGCGTTCAGGAACGCGACCACGGCCTCCAGCGCGGACTTCAGCGAGCGGCGCGGGTTGCCGTAGTGGATGCCGGGCGCCCAGCCGCAGGACGAGTCGTTGGTGTGGCAGAGGTAGACCTGGTTGTTGTAGATGTGCGTGTCCAGCATGAGCGCGCGCACGCCGCCGTCGAGCTGGCTGCGAACGCTGCGGGACTGGTTGGCGACCAGCCAGCTCGCGTCGCCCTGGTTCACGTGGGCGTTGTGCGCCGTCAGGAACGTGACGTCGTGGAGCCGGAGGTCGCCGCTCGGCGGGGTCTTCCGGAAGTTGATGTCGGTCAGGTACCACTGGGCGGCCGCACCGGTGTTGGGGCTGGTCACCAGCTCGCGACCGGCGGAGGGGCGGGTGTCCCGGACGTTCAGGTAGAGGTTGGCCGCCGGGTCCTTGATCCGGTACCGGCCGCCGCCGACCGACTCGAAGTCCCAGTCCGAGAGGTAGTTGCCCTCGCACAGCTTGAGCAGGGCCTTGGCGGTGTCGCCGTCCCGCTCGCGAGTCAGGCACCAGGCGCCGTGCACGTTGCTCTTGATCTTGTAGTGGCCGTTCTCCTTGTTGAACCACCACTGCTGGTTCTGCCCGGAGTTCTGCGGATACTCGCTGATCGCGCGGCCGTCGGAGGTGCCGCCGCCGGCGAGATCGATGGTCTGACCGTTCGCGACGTTCTGGATGTACAGCGGACTCGTGATCGAGGGGTCGTCGGCGGCAGCGGCCGTGCCGACGAAGACAGGAGCGGCGAGGGCGCCGAGCGCGACGGCCACTGCCGTGGCGGCGCTGAGCGCGAATTTCCGGGTGAGGGGGAGCGGCACGGTGGGCTTCCTTCTTCACTCACGGTGGTGGGGGCTGGGCCAGTGTGGCGTAGGTCACCCACAAACGTGAGGCAAATTCACATCTTTCTGGTGAATTGGAGAGCGGTTTCCGGGCCCGTCCGTCACGGCGCCGAGGGACCGCTGGCAGGCTGTCCGACATGCTGCACCTGCGCTTGATCGTGCCCGAGGCCGTAGCCGCTGACGTGCTCGGCTACCTGCACGGTGACGCCGCCGTCACCAACGTCGTGTCGCTGCCCGGCGCGGCCCTGGAGCCCGCCGGCGACCTGATCCTGGCTGACGTCGCGCGCGAAGGCGCCAGTGAGGTGCTGGACTGTCTGCGCCAACTCGGGTTGGAGAAGGACGGCTCGATCGCGCTGGAGAGCGTCGACGTGTCACTCTCCGAGGTCGCGCGGGCGGCGTCCAAGGCGGCGCCCGGCCACGGTGCGGACGGCGTGGTCTGGGAGGAGGTCGAGGCCCGGACCCATGAGGAGACCACGCTCTCGATCACGTACCTGGTCTTCATGACCGTGGCCACGATGATCGCCGGCATCGCGGTGGTGTTGGACCAGCCGATCCTGATCATCGGTGCGATGGTGGTCGGCCCGGAGTTCGGTCCGCTCGCCGGGCTCTGCGTCGCGCTGGTCCAGCGGCAGGCCGCGATGGCCGTGCGGTCGGCGGTCGCGCTGCTCGTCGGCTTCCCGGTCGGGATGCTCGGCACGATCCTGCTCACCTGGGCGATGACGTCGTGGGGCCTGCTGAGCGAGAAGCAGCTGCTCGGTCGATCGCCCGCTCACCTCGTTCATCTGGCAGCCCGACGCCACCTCCTGGATCGTCGCGTTCCTCGCCGGCGTGGCCGGGATCCTCTCGCTGACCTCGGCGAAGTCGGGAGCGTTGGTCGGCGTGCTGATCTCGGTGACGACCGTGCCGGCCGCCGCGAACGCCGCGGTGGCGATCGCGTACGGGGTCTGGGCGGAAGCGTCCGGCTCCGCCGTCCAGCTTGCCCTCAACGTGAGCGCGATCGTCGTGGCCGGCACGTTGACGCTGGCGATCCAGCGATTCTGGTGGTCGCGCCGGGAAATGCGGGCGCCCCGCACCGACCGTGCGTTGGCCGTCGCAGGCAAGTCCGCCGCGCGCCGCCGGTAGGGCTCGAGCGGAGTCGCCGGGACTGAACGTTCGCTCACCTCTCTCTTCAACGCGCGTGCGACTACGGACCTCTCTCGTGGCGGGTTCACCGTCAGAGCGCTTTTCCCGCTTGAGGCGCTGTGACTTTGCTCACATCTCTTGACTTCTTGAGGAATCGAACCTTTTCGCGTCGCACCCACGTATCTCCCCATGACGCCGCTGGACAGGGCTGAGACGACAGGCCCAACCACGCGCCACCGGGCAAAACTGAGAGCGAACGATCAGGCATGGAGGACATCGTGATTCGACGCAACCGCAGGGGAATCGCTACGGTCTGCGGGCTGGCAGCAGCACTGGCCCTCGCCGCGTGCAGCGCGCAGGCACCTGGGGCTGGCGCCCAGGCCGGAGCTCCCAAGCCGGCTGCGGCCGAAGGCCAGACCGCCCCGAACAAGATCGACCCGAATGCCCTCAACGGCACGGACGGTCAGACCACTGCCGACAGCGCGCCCACGGGCGTCACCGCTGCACTGGTCGCGAAGGCCGTCCCGAAGATGGGCAACGTCGTTCAGAACGGCGAGGGCTTCACGCTCTACCGGTTCGAGAAGGACGGCAACAAGCCGGCCAAGTCGAACTGCAACGACGCGTGCGCCGCCACGTGGCCCGCGCTGCTGAGCGAGGAGATCCCGAAGCTGACGGGCATCGACCCGGCCCTGGTCGGCACGGTGATCCGCTCGGACGGCAAGCAGCAGGTGACCCTCGGCGGTTGGCCGCTGTACACCTTCGCCAAGGACCCGGGCCCGGGTAAGTGGGCGGGCCAGGGCGTCGGTAACACCTGGTTCGTCGTCGACCCGGCCGGCAAGAAGAACCTGAGCTGCCTGCCCCAGGGCACCGTGGTGCCGCAGGCTGGCGAGGAAGGCAAGAACGCCGACGCCGTTCCGCCGGCCGCGAACAACGGCGCTGCCGCTCCGCCGGCGGCGGGCAACGACACCGGTGGCTACAGCTACTGAGTCACGCTTGACCGCACCACCTAGCTAAACGGCCAGCCGGTCGTGCCCACCAGGGCGCGACCGGCTTAGCCGTGTTCTGGGGCCCTTTGACGCGGGACTCGCGCCGGCGCGAGTCCCGCGCTGGCGGGACCCGAGAGGGTGCAATCGGCTCGACCGACGCCCCCGGCCGCACCGGCCGCCCGCCTGCCCTGGCCGTGCCCGCCGTCGGCCGTCCCGCGCCGCCAATCTCGACAAGCACCCCCTCGCGGGACCCGCAACGGCGCGACACGCGCTCGCGGGACCCCCGAGCGGCCGATCGACTCGACCGACACCCCGCTGTGCTGCCCGTGCCCGGTGCTCGGCGGCGCGCGACCCGCGCCGTCAACCCCGACGGGCACCCTCGCGGGGCCCGCGAAGGCGCGATCACCCGCTGGCGGGACCCCCGAGGGTGCGATCGACTCGACCGACCGCTCCCGGCCGCACCGGCCGGCCACCCGGCTCGCGACCCCGCCAACCCCGACAAGCACCCCTCGCGGGACCCGCGCCGGCGCGGGTCCCGCGCTCGCGGGACCCCTGAGGGTGTGGCGCGCGTGGCCGCGCACCCCCTGAAAGCTCCCTTCATGGCGCCACGACGCCATGAAGGGAGCTTTCAGGGGGTAGCCGGGCGCGGCCCGCGGCGGCGCCGGCCGGCTCGGCCACGCCGGCTCAGCCCCGAGTGCAGTCAACAGCCCTGCCAACGCCTGGGGCGCCAGTGCGCTCCGCAGCGGCGCCTGCCGGCTCCGCAGCAGGCGCCGCTCAGCCCCGTTGTCAACGCCTGGTGCCCACGCGCGGCCCACCGCCCGCACCCTCGCGGGACCCGCGACAGTGCAATCACCCGCTCGCGGGACCCCCGAGGGTGTGGTGCGCGACGCCGCCGAGCGACCAGCGCTCGGTACCGACAATAGTTGGTTTGACTTATATAAGCGTTGGCTGCAGCATGGCGTCATGCATGCGTTCGATGTTCTCGGCGATCCGGTTCGGCGCCGGATTCTGGAGTTGCTCGCCGGCGGTGAGCAGGCGTCGGGTGCGGTCGTCGCGGTCATCCAGCGCGAGTTCGGGATCTCCCAGCCGGCGGTGTCGCAGCATCTGCGTGTCCTGCGGGAGAACGGGTTCGCGACCGTCCGGGCCGAGGGCACCCGCCGCCTCTACTCGGTCGAGGCCACGTCGCTGCGCGAGGTCGACGTCTGGCTCGACCAGTTCCGCCGGTTCTGGACCCAGCACCTGGACGCGCTGGCCACCGAGCTCGCCCGAGGCAAGCGCGAACGCAGGCTCAGGGACGAGACCAGCCATGGGAAGGACGAGACGTGATCGACATCGTCGAGGAGCTCAACGCCATCCGACGCGACGTGGTCCGCCAGCCCGGTACCGACGGGGAAGCCGTCAGCATCATGTTGAGCCGGACCTACCCGGCCTCCGCCGAGGATGTCTGGGACGCGCTCACCGATCCCGACCGGCTGAGGCGCTGGTTCCTGCCGATCAGCGGCGAGCTCAAGGCCGGCGGGACGTTCCAGCTGGAGGGAAACGCCGGCGGCGAGATCCTGCGATGCGAGCCGCCCAAGCTCCTCCGGGTGACGTACGGCGGCGAGACCAGCGTGGTCGAGCTGCGCCTCGGCGCCGGCCGGCGACGGCGAGACCGTGCTGGAACTCGAGCACACCGTGCCGATCGAGCTGGCCGGCAGCGGCGCCGGCGCGCTGTACGTCGGGCCCGGCTGGGACGGCGGGCTGCTGGCGCTGAGCCTGTACGTGCGCGGCGAGGTCACCGACGATCCCGTGGCCGCGGCCAATTCGCCGGAGGTACTGGAGTTCTCCCGGCAGTCCGTGGACGCGTGGGCGGCCGCGGTGGAGAAGTCGAACACGGCCTCCGCCGACGAGCTCGCCGCTGCCGTCGAGGTCGGGATGGCGCAGTTCAGCGGGGGTGCGATGGCCGACGCGCTGAGCCGCACGGACCGATCCGCCAGCGACCCAGCCTGACCCTCGCGCCGACCCCGCCGACCGCGCCAGCCCCGCCAGAGCCCGGCGCCGGCCCGCCAAGGACCGGCCGGCCAGCGAAGGCCCGCCAAGGACCAACCCGCCCGCCCAGCCCAAGACAAACTCCAGGCAGGACAGCGCGAAGGCCCGGACGAAATCGTCCGGGCCTTCGTCCTTGCTGATCGATCAGGCGACCGGAACGGTCACCAGCGTCGTGCCGTCCGAGGTGCGGACCTCGAACCGGGCGATGTCATCGCGGGAAACCGCGGTGCCACCGTCGAGCCTGAGCGGCGTGGGCTGCTCGGTGGTGCCGTAACCCTCGGGGGTCACGGTCCAGGAGAGCGCCGGATCGATGGTGCCGGTCTTGGAGATGGCGACGAGCTGGCACTTGAGCGGGCCACGCACGTTCGAGAGCACCATCGACACCTTGGTACCCCAGAGCGTGCGCTCGAGCCCGAGCTTGGCCGAGGCGTTGGTGGCGGCGTTCTTGCCCTGGAACTCCTCGCCGGTGATGCCGAGGTTGCCCTTGGGCGGGCTGGCCGACGCGCTGGGCGAACCGGATGCGTTCGGCTTCGGGTCCTGGCCCTGCGCCGTCGACGGGCTGTTGTGTCGCGCTCGAGGTACGAACCGCCGGCCACCCCGAAGAACACGCCGTGCGACGAGGACCACGATGCCCGCGGCGATCGCCATGACCCGCCGCGTCCTGGCCTTGCGCCGCTCGAACGAGACGACGTTCAGCATCCGGTCGAGGACCTGAGCCTCCTGCGTCGACTGCTCGGCGACGGCCAGGCTCTCGACGTCGACGTGCGAGAGCAGCGTCGAGACCATGGTCAGTTGTTCCAACTCGATCGCGCACTGGTCACATTCGGCCAGATGGGCTTCGAACTGCTCGGACTCCCAATCGCTCAGGACCCCTAGGGAATAGGCTGCGACATCCCTGTGGTCGACGTTCGACGCGGTCATGCCGTCACCCCCCGTTCTTCCAATGCAACGCGCAGCGCACGCAGCGCGTAGTAGACCCTGGATTTGACCGTCCCGACGGGAAGGCCGAGGGTCTCGGCCGCTTCCTGCACGGTTCGTCCGCGGAAATATGTCTCGACCACGGCCTCGCGGTGAGCCGGGCTGAGTGTTCGAAGCGCGTCAGTGATCGTCATGAGCTGGAGCACCCGATCCATCTCATCGGCAGAAGGAATGTTCTCCAACGGGCCGTCGTCGGTTTCCCACGGTCGGACGCTGCGGCTGCGGTGATCGTCGATCACGATCCGCCGTGCCACCGTCACCAACCACGGGCGCAGCGAGGCCGCGCCGTTCGCTCCCAGTTTATGGGCGTTCTTCCAGGCTCGGAGCAGCGTCTCCTGTACGACGTCCTCGGCGCGCTGACGATCGCCACCGGTCAGCCGGAGGACGAACACCAGAAGCGGCCGAGCATGCTCGGCGTACATCGACCGGAGCAGCTGCTCTTCGTCGACGGTGGTCGGCTCCGGCACTTCGTGCCTGCCGCGGCGGGGGATCGGCCTACGTGTCACTGGCTCATCATCGTCTGACCGCGTGGAGGACTCGACAGCCGGTCCCTCCTGGGTAACGCCGCCGCGCCGTCCAGTGGAGCGCGCGACGGAGAGTGCCCGCCGTCCATGATCTCCCGCCAGACCTCCATGAACCCCGATGGTCACGGTGCTCATCTCTAGATCGCCGTGAGGCGATCGGGCCGAATATCCACCGTGAGTCCTCCGTGGGTTCGTCTTAAGTACTTCTCGGTCGGTAGCCGCGCCGCACTGGAGATGCGTCTTCTGCGCTGCTCAGTACGGGATACGGGCGCTGTGCCGATTCGGATCAATGGCCGGTCATCTTCTTGCCAAGGCGCAGGTGGCCGGTCGGCAAGGCGCTGGCGGTCGCGCGCGAGGCGCAGATACCGCTCACCTCGCGCGCGAGGTGAGCGGTTACCTGCTCGTCGGTGCCAGCGCCATCCCGGACCCTGGGACAACTTGCGACGAGGACCGCTGAACCACGCCCGGCCTCATCGCGTACCCACTGCAGAGACAGCCTCGGACTGTGACCGTCCGAGCTAAGCCGGGGATCGGAAGGATGCTGTGATGCGGACCCAACACCGGGCAGCGCGCGCCGGTCTACACCGGCCCGACCACGGTGAGCAGGACTGGACAGGTGACCTGAGCAGGGCGGAACGCCGCCGTGCCAGCAGCCAGGGCAATCGACGCTGGGTGAAGCTGGTGCCGCTGGTCGCCTTTATCGCGGTGGGCGCGGTGACGGTGTGGATGGCAGCCGGCTTCGGAGCCAACGCCGAGACCGTGCGCACGACCGGAGCCAGCACGAACGGCGACTGACCGCGGACCGCGGCGCGAAGCTGGACACCCAGCCGGTCGTCAACGCGAGTGCCACGCCAGGCCCCACCGCCGCGCCCAACGGCGACAACGCCGCCGGTACCGAGCAGACCAAGTACGGGCCGCTCAGCGCTGCCGACAAGGACTTCCTCAACAAGGTCTGGCAGGCCGGCTCCTGGGAGGGGCCGACCGGCCGGCAGGCGCAGCAGAGCGCCGGCAGCCAGCGGGTGAAGGACGTCGGCCTCGTGCTGGCGGCCGATCACGCCCAGCTCGACGCCAAGGCGACCGCGGTCGCGGCCCAGCTCGGCCACACGCTGCCGACCAAGCCCAGCGATCAGCAGCAGGGCTGGATGGATCAGCTCTCCAAGGTTCAGGGAGCCGAGTACGACCAGCTCTTCGCGGACCTGCTCCGCGGCGCGCACGGCAAGGTGTTCGCCGTGGTGGCCGCGATCCGGGCCGGCACGAAGAACGGCCTGGTGCGGGCGTTCGCACAGACCGCCAACGCTGCCGTGCTCAAGCACATGACGATTCTCGAGGGCACCGGCGAGGTGGACTTCTCCAAGCTGCCCGACGTGCCGCCGCCGGATGCGGCCGGTGCGAAGGTGCCGCCGCCCACCAACGGCAATGGCGTGGCCGCGCCCTCGGCCGGCCAGGACACCGGCAACTCCGGCTCGAACTCCGGCCAGAACCTGCCGCAGATCGACCCGTCCACCGGCACGGATCTCGACGTGCCGCCGGGTGGCGACACCGATGGCACCGCCGCCCTCACGCCGACCAGCCAGAACACCACGCCTCCTGGCGGCGGGGTGCAGAACTACATCATCGTGGTGATGCTCGCCATCGCCGGAATCATCAGCGCGTTGGCGTACCGCAGGCTGCACCGCCGACGGTGAACGAGCAGTACCAATCGCGAGGCCGGGGTCACTGACCCCGGCCTCGCGCTATGCGTGGGGCCAGTGGGACACATGCCCAAATACTGGGACTTGTGATCACTGTTAACTGCGGGTTACCGTCAGGTAACCACTGAGTTACCGCTCGGTTGGTTACCGCGCCCGCGGAGGTGCCCCATGTCCTTACGACTCCTCCCACTCGCCGCCACCCTCACCCTGACCGCCGTCCTGCTGCCGACCGCAGCAGCGGTGGCCGGAACCACGACCAGCGCAGCCGCCGCCGAAGCCGGCCCGCCGCCCGCCTCGATCGCGGTGATCGGCGACTCGATCAGCCGTGGCTTCAACGCCTGCGGCTGGTACTCCGACTGCACGGCGTACTCCTGGAGCACCGGCGGCAACACCTCGGTCAACAGCCACTACCTGCGGATCAGGGCCAAGAACGGGGCCATCTCGGGCCACAACTACAACGTGGCCAAGACCGGCGCGAAATCCGACGCGCTGCCCGGCCAGGCCCAGGCCGCGGTGGCCCAACGGGCCGCGTACGTGACGATCCTGATCGGGGCCAACGACGCCTGCGCCTCCTCCGAGGCCGGCATGACCGCGGTCACCACGTTCCGCGGCCGGATCGACACCGCGCTCGGCACGATCAAAGCCGGCGTGCCGTCGGCGCAGATCCTGATCGTCAGCGTGCCGGACCTCAAGCGGCTCTGGTCGGTCGGCAAGGGCAGCTCGTCGGCCAGGTCGGCGTGGTCGCTCTTCGGGATCTGCAAGGCGATGCTGGCCAACCCGACCTCGACCTCGGCGGCGGACACCGCGCGGCGGGACCGGGTCCGGCAACGCGTGATCGAGTACAACGCGCAGTTCGCGGCGGCCTGTGCCGGTTACGGCCCGAACTGCCGGTTCGACGGCAACGCGGCCTTCAACTACCCGTTCGCCCTGAACCAGCTGAGCACCTGGGACTACTTCCATCCCAACAGCGCCGGTCAACGGGTGCTCGCGCAGGTGTCGTACGAGAATGGTTTCGGCTGGTAGCTCGAGCTAGCCAGCCGTCGAGGTGCGGTTCGATTCTGACGCCAGAGGCCAGAATCGAACCGCACCTTTCACCGTCCGGCGCGCGCGAACGCCAGGTCAACCCGCGTGAACCCAGCCCGCCCGCGCGCCGGCCTCAGCTCCAGTCCGAGCGGCGGCCGAACCCGGCCAGCAGTTCGGCCTGCGTGCCGTCGTGCGATCCGTCCGGCCGGGGCCCGACGTAACCGCCTTCCCGGTAGCCGGCTTCCTTCGGCGGATACCAGTCGGCCACCGCGGCGACCGCCTCCGGATCGAGTTCGCGGTCAGCGCCGATCGCGACGGCCAGGTCCCAGGCGTGGATCAGCTGGTCCGCAGCGAGTTGGTAGGTGTACTCCGCGGCTGGCGTGTCGCCGAACGAGATGTGCACGATCCGCTGCTCGGCGATCGCGGCCGGTACCGCGGCGGCAGCGTCCTCCGCCGCCGACCTGATCACCTTGTCCGGCTCGGCGCCGAGGAGGTCGCCGTCGAAGCGGTCACCGACCTCCGCGATCGTCGCGCCGTCCATCAGCGGCGGCAGCCAGAGCTGCTCGCCCACCACGTGGTTGACCAGCGCCCGGACGTCCCAGTCCGTACACGGAGTCGGCGCGGTCCACTGTTCGGAGCCGATCTGTTCGACCCGGGAGAGCCACACGTCCGTGGTCCGCCGGTACAGCTCGACGACGTCCATCTCTGCTCCTGTCTCCGGAGGGACCGCCCGGTCGTCAGAGCGGTGCCGGCGAGTGGCCGGCGACCTTCCAGCATTCACCCGTCTGAGCCCATCCGGAAGTAGGTGGCCGCGCTTCGGCGGCGGGCGGTCGGGCCGGTGCGCGAGCCAGTCCAGCCTGGCGCGTGGCTCTCGTCCCGTATCGCGTATTTTGGGCGGCCACCGGCCGGATGGTTCGGTCGGGCTGCGGCGGTGCGGTCTCCAGAGGACCCCGGTCCGACCGCACCAGACGAAGGAGCAGAGACATGCGCGTGGTCGTCATTCCCCGACACGGTGATCCGTCGGTGTTACGGGTCGAGGAACGGCCGGACCTCACCGTCGGCGCCGGCCAACTGCTGATCGACGTGCGCGCCGCCGGGATCAACTTCGCCGATCTGATGGCCCGCGTCGGCATCTACCCGGACGCGCCGAAGCCGCCGATGGTGGTCGGGTACGAGGTGGCCGGCGTGATCACCGCGGTCGGCGAGGGTGTGGCCGGGTTCGCGGCCGGCGACCGGGTGATGGCCGGCACCCGGTTCGGTGGGTACGCCGAGCAGGTGGTCGTGTCGGCGTCGGACGCGATGCCGTTGCCCGAGCGGCTCACGTTCGAGCAGGGCGCGGCGGTCCCGGTGAACTACGCCACGGCGTGGGCCGCCCTGGTCCGGTTCGGCGCGCTACTGCCGGGCGAACGGGTGCTGATCCACGCGGCGGCCGGCGGGGTCGGCATCGCCGCGACCCAGCTGGCGAAGAACGCGGGAGCGGTCGTCTACGGCACCGCCTCGCCCAGCAAGCACGACGCGATCCGTGGCTTCGGCGTCGATCACGCGCTCGACTACCGCACTGCCGGTTGGGAGCGGAACGTGCCGCCGCTGGATCTGATCCTCGACGCGGTCGGCGGCGTCAGTTTCCGGCGCAGCTACGACCTGCTCCGGCCCGGTGGGCGGCTGGTGGCGTTCGGAGCGTCCGCCGCGCTGCCCGGCGAGAAGCGGAACCTGTTCTCGATGGTCTCGGCCGCGGTGCGGATGCCGCGCTTCAACCTGATGAAGCAGATGGGCGACTCCAAGGCCGTGATCGGACTCAACATGATCCGGCTCTGGGACTCATACGGCACGCTCGAGCCGTTCACCGGCCCGCTCCAGAACCTGCTGGACGACGGCACGATCGCGCCGGTGGTCGCCGAGGCGTTCCCGTTCGAGCGGGCGGCCGACGCGCACCGGTACCTGTCCGAGCGCCGGAACATCGGCAAGGTCGTGCTGGTGCCCTAGGTGTGCAGCCCTGCGGTTCAATTCCGCCCCCAGAGGGCGGAATCGCAACCGGGCCGAAGGCCCGGCAAACCGGTAGCCCCACCGGTCTCGGCTCGCTAGCTTCGCGGTACTCGACGAGGGAGCGGCACGATGGCGGACAGCGCGGTACCAACCCTGTACGAGTGGGCCGGCGGGGACGCCGCGCTCGGCCGGCTCACGGAGGCGTTCTACGCCCGGGTTCGCGCCGACGAACTGCTGGCGCCGGTCTTCCGGCAGATGTCGGCGGACCACCCGGCGCACGTCGCGGTCTGGTTCGCCGAGGTCTTTCGCGGGCCGGCGCGCTACACCGAGGAGCACGGCGGATACCCGGCGATGCTCGGTCACCACATCGGGCTGGCGATCACCGAGCCGCAGCGGGCCCGTTGGGTGCAGCTGATCGGGGTGGCCGCCGACGACGCGGAACTGCCCTCGGATCCGGAGTTCCGATCGGCGTTGCTGGCGTACGTCGAGTGGGGTACCCGGCTCGCGCTGGCGAACTCCCAGCCCGGCGCCGAGCCCGCCCCGAAAGCCCCGGTTCCGCACTGGGGCTGGGGCGAGGCCCCGCCCTACCAGCCGCCCTGGCGTTCCGCCCGCTGTCCAACAGCGCTTTGGGCGACATTTTCTCGGCTATAACCGAGAAAATGTCGCCCAAAGCCGCAGGGTGTGCACACCGCCGCGTCGGTCTACCAGCTCAGAGCTTCGCGCATTGCCCGGCGGCCGGGCCCCGCACGGTGTTCGCCAATCCGTTGTTCACCGGGGCGGGATGGTTCAGCACGCAGGCGAGCGGCCCGCCGACCGTGGAGCCGGCGATCAGCGGCGCCGGGTCACCGGAATTGGCCGTGAGCAGTGCCGCCCCGCCGATCTTGGTGTCCTCCAGGGCCAGCTCGGCGCTGGTTCCGGTGATGCTGGCCGCGCCGCCGATCGTGCTGTTCCGCAGCACCAGCTCCTTCGCGCCGGTGGCGAAGAACGAGCCGGCGATCGTGGAGTCGTACGCGTAGAGCGAGGCGCCCGGCGAGACGATCGCCGAGCCGGCGACGGTCGCGCCGACCAGGCAGGTCACCCCCTTGCTCACGCTGAGCCCGGACACCTTGCCGGTCACCGTCGTGGTGCACGCCGGGGCCGGGTTGGCCAGCAGCTCGATCTCGGCCAGGGCCGTGGTCGCGCCGGTGCTCTTGGTCACCTCCAGCCGGTAGTGCGCGTACCGGCCCGGCTTGTCGATCTGGAACGCGCGGGTCTGCAGGCGCCACTGGAACGCCTGGTCCGTGCGCTCGTCGATCACGCTCCACGTCTTGCCGTCGTACGAGCCCTTCAGCACCCAGCTCGCCGGGTCGCCGGCGGCCTCGCGGGGAGGTGAGCGTGTAGTAGCTGACCTTCTGCTTGGCGTCGGTGGGCTGGTACTGCACCCACGGCGACGTCGCCGGCCAGCGCCACCCGGGTGCCGGAGGTGTCGTCGAACAGGGCGGTCGGGTCGGTGCCGGGGCTGGCGGTCGCGGTGCCCTTGCCGGCGCCGGTCACGTCCTGGAGCGGGCGCGGCCACCTCGTCGCCCTTGGTGAGCGACGTCGGTGCGTCGTCCTTGCCGGTGCCCCACTTCGACGGGTTCGGGCCCAGGTCGAAGTCGAGCGTGGCGCCGTCGGCCAGCACGTCGTGCGGCAGGAGGTCTTGGTGTACTTCTTGCCGTTGACCTTCAGGCCCTGCACGTAGATGTTCTTCGCGCTGTTCTTCGGCGCGTTGATCGTCAGCTTCTTGCCGTTCTCCAGCTTCACGGTCGCCTTGGTGAACAGCGGCGAGCCGATCGCGTAGTCGGCGCTGCCGACCTGCAGCGGGTAGAAGCCGAGCGAGCCGAACAGGTACCAGGCGGAGGTCTCGCCGTTGTCCTCGTCGCCGGGGTAGCCCTGGCCGAGCTCGCTGCCGACGTAGAGCCGGGAGAGCGCCTCGCGGACCTTCTCCTGCGTCTTCGCCGGCTGGCCGGCGTAGTCGTACATGTACGGGATGTGGTGCGACGAGCTGGTTGCTGAAGCCCCACTGGCCCATCCGGACGTCCCGCGCCTCGGTCATCTCGTGGATGATGCCGCCGTAGGAGCCCGGGAACTTGGCGGTCTCCGGGGTGGAGAAGAACGTGTCCAGCTTCTCGCCGAGCTGCTTCTTGCCGCCGTACAGGTTCGCCAGGCCCTGGCCGTCCTGCGGCACGTGGAACGCGAAGTTCCAGCCGTCGGTCTCGGTGTAGTCGTGCTCGTGGCCCCACTCCCGCGGGTCGTACTCCGTCCGGGGTGGACTTCCACGTGCCGTCCGCGGCGCGACCCTGGAAGAACTCGATCGCCGGGTCGAACATGTTCACGTAGTTCTGCGCGCGGTTGAGGAAGTACGTCGACTCCTCCTTGTACCGGGCGCGCTCGGCCGCGGTGAACTGCTTGTCCTCCGACAGCGCCTTCGCCATGTTGCGCGATGCCGAAGTCGTTGATGTAGCCCTCCAGCGCCCAGGACACGCCCTCGCCCACGTCGCTCGGCGTGTAGCCCCGGAAGATCGAGGTCTGCAGGCCCTTCCGGCCGACGCTCGGGTCGTTCGGGTTGGGCCGGGCGGTGCACGGACGCGTTCTTCACGGCGGCGTCGTAGGCGGCCTTCACGTCGAAGTTCTTGATGCCCTTGACGTACGCGTCCGCGAACGCGACGTCCGAGCTGGTGCCGGTCATCAGGTTGGCGTAGCCGGGCGAGGACCACCGGGACACCCAGCCGCCGTCCTTGTACTGCTGGACGAACCCGTCGACCATCTCGCCGGCCGCCTTCGGGGTAAGAGCGAGTAGGCCGGCCAGGTGGTGCGGTAGGTGTCCCAGAAGCCGTTGTTGACGTACACCTTGCCGTCCACGACCGGCGCGCCGGTCTGGGTCGGGCTGGTGCTCGGCACGGTGACGGTCGGAGGACTGCACGGCGTGCTTGTAGACCGGCTCCGCGGCGGTGCCGGCGTTCTCGTGGCCGGAGTTCGGGTAGAGGATACAGCCGGTAGAGGTTGGAGTAGAGCGTGGTCAGCTGGTCCAGGCTGGCGCCCTCGACCTCGATCACGCCGAGCCTGCTCGTCCCACTGCCGCTGCGCTCGCGTCTTCACGGACTCGACGGTGTCGTCGGCGCCGACCTCCAGGTCCAGGTTCTTCTTGGCCTGGTCGACGCTGATCAGCGAGGTGGCGATCCGCATCGTCACGGTCTTGTCGGCGGTCGTGTCGAACTTCACGTAGCCGGTGACCTTGGCGCCGCCACCGCCGGGCAGCGTGCCGCTGGCCGTGACCGGCTTGTCGAGCGTGGCGTAGACGAACATCCGGGTGGCGCCGTTGGACAGGCCGCTGCGTTGACGTCGGAGTAGCCGGTGACGGTCCGGTTCGCGGGGTCGAGGGTCAGGCCGCCGTCGTTGGTCACGTTGTCGAAGATCAGGTTGGACTCGTCACCGGTGAACGTGAACCGGAACAGCGCGGCGTGGTCGGTGGGCGCGATCTCGGTCTTGAGCCCGTTCTCGAACTTCACGCTGTAGTAGTGCGGCGAGGCCACCTCGTTCTCGTGCCTGAACGCCAGCGCACGGGCGGCGCGGTTCGCGTTGGGCACGCCGGCCGCGCCGGACGGCATCACCTGGAAGGTCTGCCGGTCGGCCATCCACGGGCTCGGCTCGTGGCTCGCCGCGAACGCCTGCAGGGTCGGCAGGTTCGCCGCGTTGTTGCCCTTGTGGTAGTCGTACAGCCAGCTCAGCGTGCCCGCGTTGGTGACGGGGGTCCAGAAGTTGAAGCCGTGCGGCACCGCGACCGCCGGGATGTTGTTGCCCCGGGAGAAGCTGCCGGTCGAGTTGGTGCCGCGGGTGGTGAGCACGTAGTCGGACGGGTGGTCGTACTTCTTCACCGCCGGGCTGCCGACGACCTTGATGTCGTCGACCCAGCCGCGGAAGGTGGCCGGGCCAGCCGGGTTGTCGTACGCGAGCAGCACCCGGTCGATCGTCTTGCCGGCGGCGACCTTGCCGATCGCGGACGTCTTCTGGTTCCACTGGTTCGTGTAGAGCGTCTTGGACTTGCCCTGCCCCTGCGGGGTGAGCGCGAAGCCGTGCTGGTCGATCGCCTTGAGGTCGACTGAGGTAGCTGCCGTCGGTGAACGCCAGGTCGATCGCGGCGAACGTGCTCGGGTAGCTCAGGTCGTCGAGGATGAACTCGGGGAAGATCCGGTACGACAGCTCGGTCGACCTGGTGACCTTGACGTCCACGTCGAAGATCCGGTTGTACGAGTAGCCGCGGCCTTCGGCGGTGTGCTGGCCGGCGTACTGGAGCGCCTTCAGCCCGGTGTAGCCGACGCTGGTCTTGGCCGTGGGCGAGCTGGCCGGGCCCTTGCCGATCAGCGTGGTCATGTCGCTCGGGCCGGGCGGGGCCGGCGTGCCGTCGGAGAGCTGGAGCTCGGCGAGCTGGACGAGGTTCACGCCGCCGTTGCGGGTGACGTTCAGCCGGTAGCGCGGGTACGCGACGGTGTTCGCGACCGCGTACTCCTTGGTCAGGTACCGGCTCGGGAACGCCTGGTCGACCTGCGTGTCCAGGGTGGTCCAGGTCTGGCCGTCGGCCGAGCCCTGCAGGGTCCAGTCCTTCGGGTCCCGCTCGGGTGCGTCGTTCGCCGAGGTCAGCGCGTACTTCACGACCTTCTGCGGGGTGGGGAACGTGAACTCGAGCCAGCCGGTGGGTTGGAACACCAGCCACTTGGAGTAGATGTCGCCGTCGGCGACGTTCTCCTTCAGCTCGCCGCCGTCGGTGTTCTCACCGTTGGCCTTGATCTCGCTGACCTTGTCCATGATGTTGCCGGGGATGCCCGAGGCGGGTGCGCCGGTGACGCCGTCGGCCTTCTTGTTGCCCTGCGCGTCGGTCTCGACCGTGTTCGCCCAGTCGGGCTGGGGGTCGGCGGCTTCCAGCGACGACGCGAAGTCCGTGTTGCCCGCCTGCGCGGATAACGGGGCCGCGCTCGGCCGCGGATCCGGCGCGGCGGACGCGGTGGCCGGCATCGCCAAGCTCACCGCGACGGCCGCCGCGCACGCAGTCATCCACGGCACTCGTCGTCTGTAGCTGGAAATCATCGTGGCCCGCCTCCGCTTCGCTGGCGCCCGGTATGAGCTGAGCCACACAGAATCGCAGGATGACATCGTTGTCAAGAGCTTGGCCGCCATCGATGGGCTTGATCGGTGCAGTGCCTGGAACGGCTGTTCGGGGCTGGGGCCGGTGCCACGCCGTAGCGCGCCGCCGGCCCCGACCCCGAACACCGGGCCTGCCCCGAGGGAAGGGCAGGCCCGGTGATTCCTAGCCCTTGTCCGGGCGGTGCGTCACGCGGACCGCGTTGACGATCGGCTTGCCGAAGCCGGAGTGGGTCACGAACCGCACGTTCAGCTGCCCGTCGACCACCCGCACCGTGTACGTCCGGTTGGTGGCGGTGAAGGTGCCCGCCTCCAGGGAGATGTCCAGGCTCGGCAGCACCTCGACGCCCTCGACCAGTACGTCGAAGACCCGCTTGTTCGGCTTGGTGTTCTTCAGCTCCGCGAAGTCGAGCTCCACGGTGTAGACGCCGTCGGCCAGGCCGTCGAAGCGGTACTCGTACGCGCCCTCACGGGCGTCGGCGAAGCGGGCGGGGTCGGTCGTACCCGCGATCGCCTTGGTCGTGGTGACCACCGTCGAGCTGCCGAGGTATCCCGACTTGCCGGCGGCGTACGCCTGGTCCGGGCTCCACGTGTCGCCGAGGGTGTCCAGGTGGGCGCGCTTGCTCCCGCTGTCCAGCGCCGACTGGAAGCCCGGGACCACGATCTTCACCGGCACGCTGAGCACCGGGTTCCGACCGCTGTTCGACGTGACCTTGAGCTCGGCCACGTGCGAGGTGCCGGGTGCCAGGTCGGCCGTGCTGACGGTGATCGTCACCTTGGCCTTGGCGCCGGCCTTGATCGTGCCGCTGCCGCCCAGGACCGCCAGCCACGGCACGTCGCCGGGAGCCTCGGCCACCGTGAACGGGGTGTCGAAGGCGCCCGTGTTGGTGAGTTCCACCGTGCGGGTACGGGTCTGGTCGGTCGGTGCCACGATCTCCACCGCACCCGGCACGGCGGCGACCTTGGCCGTCCGCAGCACCGAGTTCACGCCGACCACGGCGCCGGGCGCGAGCGAGACCGCTGCGGTCTTGCTCTCGTACGCGGTCGCCTCGGTGACGACCGTGAGCTCACCCGAGCTGACCTGGAGCAGGTAGCTGCCGTCGGCCGCGCTGGTACCGGTGCCGACCACCGTGTCGCCGGACTTGACCGTCACCTTGGCGCCGGCGACCGGCTTGCTGTCGTTGCCGTCGGTCACGACGCCGCGGAGCACGCCGGACTTGGTGGTCCGGAACGCGATCGCGAGGCCGTCGGTGATCGACGCGGTGTTGAACGAGTACGTGAAGCCGACCGTGCCGGCCGGGTTCTCGAGGCCGACGGTGGCGCTGCTGCCGGCCTCCAGGCCGACCCCGGCCACGTCCTTGTAGCGGTAGACGATCGAGCCGTCCTCACCGATCAGGGCCGCGATCGAGAGCCGCTGGTTCTCGTCCGAGTAGTGCGAGACGTTCCGCCACTCCACCACGTACGCGCGGTGCGGAGCGGTGCCGACGACGCCGGTGTAGACCGCCGACGCGGCGTCCACGTCGAGGTCGTCCCAGAACGGGTAGAGCGCGCCGTTCGGGGTGGCCGTCGTCGGGATGGCCGTGTTGACGCCGGTGGTGGTGCCCACGCCGAACGCCACGTTGCCGTTCGTGCTGATCGTGGCCTTGGTGTACGTGGAGCCGTAGAACGGCACCGCGAACGGCAGGTCCACCGCCTTGATCTGGTCGTCACCGGCGATGTCGAGCTTGGTGTCGACGGCGGGGTAGGCGCCGGTCGCCGCGCCACAGGCGTACCCGAAGCCGTCCGCGCGGTCCGGCAGGGTCGAGGTCGAGCGTGGTGTTGGCCGTCAGCACGAGGTGCTGGGTCAGCGGGTCGGCGCAGCGGGTCTCGTGGGTGGCCTTGAGGTCGTACTCGCCGGCCGGCGCGGTCACGGAGTAGCGGCCCTGGGCGTCGGTCTTGGCGGCGAGCGGGGTGCCGAGCAGCGCGACCTCGGCGCCGGCCGCGAGACCGAGCGCGGTGCGCACGGTGCCGGAGACGGTGGCGGACGGTGCCTGGGCCAGCGCGAGGTCGACCGTGGCCGTGGCGTCCTCGGTCACGGTGGCCGTGCCGTTGGCCGTGGCGTAGCCGAACTTGCTGGCCTTCACGCGCGTAGGTCGCCCACCGACAGGGTCGGGAACGCGTACTTGCCGTCGGCGCCGCTGGTGGTGGTGCGGTCGATCGGGCCGTCGGCGACCACGGCGACGCCGGCGAGCGGCTGGCCACCGCTGGTGACGGTGCCGGCGATCGCGCCGAGCGAGCCGCGGGGTGCGGCGCTGACCGCGGCGAACGCGTCCAGCTTGCCCTCACCGAAGACGTTGTTCTTGGCCGCGGTGCCGCCGCAGGTGGTGTTGTTGACGTCGATCGCGGTGCTGTCGAGCAGCCGCCGGGTCTCCGCCACGTTGCCGCGCAGGGCCGGCGAGGCGGACCAGATCAGCGCGACCGCGGCGCTGGTGTGCGGCGCCGCCATCGACGTACCGCTGAAGCTGGCGAACCCGCTCGGCACCGAGGAACGCACGTCGGCGCCGGGCGCGGCGATGTCCGGCTTGAGGTCGCCGTTCACGCCGGGGCCGCGGCTGGAGAAGCTCGCGATGTTGTTGTTGATGTCGAAGGCACCCGAGCTGTAGCTGGTCTCGTAGATACCGGGCGAACCCGAGGTGTTGCAGGACGGGCCGCTGTTGCCGTTGGAGAACGACGGGAAGATGCCGGCCGCGACCCAGGAGTTCACGACGTCCGCGTACCAGGGGTCGTTGCCGGTGCCGCCCCAGGAGTTGTTCACCACGTCCGGCGCGAGGTCGGGCCGCGGGTTGAGGCCGGCCTGGTTCGTCGGCGCGAGGATCCACTGACCGGCGGCGAGCAGCGAAGCGTCCGAGCACGAGTTGGACTCGCAGCCCTTCGCGGCGATCCACTTCGCCCCGGGCGCGACGCCGATCTGGTTGGTGCCGTCGTCGCCGACCATCGTGCCCATCGTGTGGGTGCCGTGGTCGTTGTTGTCGCACGGCGCGGCCGTCGGGCAGACGTGCGCCGGGTCGAACCAGTTGTAGTCGTGGTTGACCACGCCGCCGCCCGCGTTGCCGCGGTACTTGTTGATCAGCGCGGGGTGGTCCCACTTCACGCCGGAGTCGATGTTGGCGATCGTGATGCCCTCACCCCGCACGGCCAGCTCGTTCCAGACCTTGGGGGCGTTGATCCGGTCGATGTTCCACTCGACGCCGTTCACCTCGGCGAGCCGCTTGGCTCCGGTGATCGGCTTCGGCAGCGTGATCGGGGTGTCGGCGTGGACGCTGGCGACCTCGGAGCGGGTGGCGATCTCGCCGAGCAGCTTGGCGTCACCGGTGACCTGGATCGTGTTGGAGATCCAGAAGCTGGTGTAGTCGACCTTGCGGCTGTCCAGCAGCTTGCGCAGGCCGGCCTGGCTGGACGCGGCTAACTCGGTCTTGGCCCGGTAGACCTCGGCGCCCTTGGCGGCCTTGTCGGTCTTCGTGTTGGCGGCCTCCAGGCTCGCCTCCTTGGCGAGCACCACCCAGAAGGTGCTCTTACCGTCGGCGGTGACCTCCGCACGCACCGCCGCGTCCACCTTGGCGGAGACCGCGCGGGCGGTCCCGGAGTTCGCCGCGCCGCCCGGGGCCGCGAGGGCCGGGACGATCGGGGCGAGGGGCAGCGCCACACCGGCCAGGATTCCGACCAGTGTCGTGCGCCATCTGACTGTGGTTCTTGCCACAGCGGCTCCTCTCGAGAGCGACAGGACACGGATGTGCCCGAGACCGAGAAACCGGTCCTGGCGGAATATGCCAATTGGCGAGGCATGCTCGATAGATGACGGAATCGGCGCACCTGCGCCATGGCACAACTGCGCCAAGTGACCACTTGTTAACGCTGTGTTTCTGTCGATGGCGCGAGGTCCATAGTGGACGTTCGGCCCCGCCGGCAACCGCGCCGACCTTTTGTAACGCCGGCCGCCGCCCGCGCGACAGACGTAGAGACAGGCCCCGACGGCCGGCGGCGCGGCAGCTCGCGCGAGGCTGGCCGGGCCGCGGCGTCACGGCTGGTGACGTCGCGGGCGGGGGACTCCGCAACGGCGCCGAGGCGCACCTGCGCCACGGGAGGCGAGCGTGCTCGAAGCGGCCGGACTCGGCGCGATGGAGGAGTCGGCGTACCTGGACCTGGTCCGGCGTGGGCCGGCCACGGTCACCGAACTCGCCGACCGTGCCGGCATCACCCTGCCGAGGGCCCGGCGCGCGGTCACCGGACTGCAGCGCAAGGGGCTGGTGCACCGCACCCCGCTGCCGCAGGAACTGGTCGTCCCGGTCCCGCCGGACCTCGCCGTCGATCATCTGATCCAGCGCCGCCGGGACGAACTGGAGCGGGTCAGGGAGAGCGCGCAGCGGCTGGTCGCCGAGAGCTACGACCGGGCGGCGAGCCGGCAGGCCGACCGGCTGATCGAGATCGTGCCGAACGGCGCGGGGGTGCTGCACGCCTTCGACCGCGTGCAGCGGACCGCGCTGAAGGAGGTGTGCACGCTCGTCGCGCCGCCGTACTTCGGCGGCACCGCGATCAACCAGACCCAGCTGGACCGGGTGCCGGACGGCATCCTCTACCGCTCGGTCTACGGCAACGAGGCGCTCGAGGAGCCCGGCTTCATGGCCGAGGTGGCGACCTACCTGCGAGCCGGCGAGGAGGCGCGGCTCACCCACATCGTCCCGATCAAGCTCGCCATCGCCGACCGGAGCCTCGCACTCTTACCGCTGAACTGGGCCGCCCCGACTCCGGACGCCGCGGTCCTGGTGCACCCCTGCGGCCTGCTCGACGCGCTGGCCGCGCTGTTCGAGAGCATCTGGGCGCTGGCCACGCCGCTCACGCTGGCCGGCTCGGACGCGGTGGCCGCGCCGGCGGAGATCTCGCCGGTGGACCGCGAACTGCTCTCGCTCCTGGTCGCCGGGATGACCGACGAGGCGGTGGGCGCCCGGCTCGGCATGAGCCGGCGCACGGTGGTCCGCCGGGTGCAGCACCTGATGGCGATGACCGGGGCGCGGTCGCGGCTGCAACTCGGCTGGCGGGCCCGCGACCGCAACTGGCTGTGACACCGCACCCGTACGCCGGCCGGCCTCGGCACGGACCGTCGCGAACGCCCGGGCGGGCTGGCGCGGGGACCGGCGGGTGGCACACCCGCGGCGGCAAACCTCAAGCATGATCGAGGTTCGGTTAGGCTCGTCGACATGTCGGGACTGCACGCGGAACTCACCGTCGGCCAACTCTCCGCCCGGAGCGGCGTGGCCGTGTCCGCGCTGCACTTCTACGAGGCGCAGGGGCTGATCAGCAGCCGCCGGACCACGGGCAACCAGCGGCGGTACGAGCGGGACGTGCTCCGGCGGGTGGCGTTCATCCGGGTCTCGCAGCGGGTGGGCATGCCGCTCAGCACGATCCGTGAGGCGCTCGCCAAGCTGCCGGCCGAGCGGACGCCCACCCGGCAGGACTGGGCTCGCCTCTCCGCGAGCTGGCGCACCGACCTCGACGCCCGGATCGACCAGCTGCAGCGGCTGCGCGACGACCTCACCGAGTGCATCGGTTGCGGCTGCCTGTCCCTCCAGCGGTGCCGCCTCTCCAACCCCGGCGACGCGGTCGCGGCGCAGGGTCCGGGCGCCCGACTTTTCGGTGGCTGAACCGCCTTACCGCAGGGCGGGAAGGGTCGGCCGGCGGCGCGGAACATCCTTGACTCATCCGATCAATCGCCCCTAGCGTGAGCGACCCGAACGGCTGGTATACCAATATATCGGTCATTGGGCGGGTCGTCGGTCCAGTGGGACCTCCGAGGGTTGCCGTGCCTTGCGCTACCCGCTCGCGTCGCCACCGGACTGTCGCATCTGGACGCGTCGTGCGCCCACGCTCCTGAAGGGAGACTCCTGTGTCGGGAAACGCGTTAGCCAGTTCCGCGAGATCACGGACGGGTCGGTTCGTCGCTCTGGTGGTCCTCGCGATGGCAGCGCTCTGGGGTGAGTACGCGATCGCCCCGGCGGCCGTGGCGACGCCGACGGCGGGTGTGCGCGCGGCGGTGCGGACCGAGGCCCGGACGGCCGCCACCTCGCCGGTGATCGTGCCCGGTCCGGGGCCGGCGGCCGTGGTCCTCGACGTCCGGGACTACGGCGCCACCGGCAACGGCTCCACGAACGACAGTGCCGCGATCAACCGGGCGGTCGGTGCGGCGAGCGCCACCGGCGACGGCATCCTGCGGTTCCCGGCCGGCACCTACCGCTCGTGCAACTCGATCCACCTGCGGAGCAACGTCACCTTCCAGCTCGACGCCGGCTCGGTGATCCGCGGCTGCGCCAGCGGCTACGACCCGCCAGAGCCGAACCAGTGGGACGAGTACCAGGACTACGGCCACAGCCACTTCCACAACGCGATGATCTGGGGCGACCGCCTCAGCAACATCGGCTTCGTCGGCGCCGGCATGATCGACGGCGGCGGCGGGCTCATCACCGGCAACCCCGACTCCGGTCAGGCCGACAAGATCATCTCGTTGACCCGCTGCACCAACCTGACCCTGAGCGGCATCACGCTGCGCGAGGGTGGCCACTTCGCCGCGCTGATCAACGGCTGCACGAACGTGGTCTCCGACCGGCTCACGATCGACACCGCGATGGACCGGGACGGCTGGAACGTGATCAGCACCCGGAACGTCAAGATCACCAACCTTCACGCCGATGCCAACGACGACGCGCTGGCCTTCAAGAGCGACTACGCGCTCGGCGCCAAGCTGCCGAACGGCAACGTCACGGTCGAGGACTCCTACCTCTCCGCCGGCTGCTGCAACGCGCTCATGTTCGGCTCGGAGACCTGCGGCGACTTCACCGGCTACCAGTTCTCCCGGATCACCGTGGAGGGCTCGAACAAGTCGGGCCTCGGCATGGTCTCGATGGACGGCACCCGGATCTCCGACGTCCACTACCGCGACATCACGATGACCGGCGTCCGCTCGCCGATCATGATGAAGGTCGGCAACCGGCGGCGCTGCGGGAACAGTCCCGGCATCGGTGGCATCGACAACGTGACGTTCACGAACATCACCGGGCGCGGCGTGAGCCCGTCGTTCAGCCCGACGATCTGGGGCCACTCGGCGACCAACCGGGTCAGCAACGTGACGTTCGACAACGTGCACCTGACCGTGCCCGGCGGCAACGGGAGCGATGTCCACCAGCCCGCCGAGCAACGAATCCACCAACTACAACCCGAACAGCATCGGCACCCGGCCGGCGTTCGGCTGGTACCTCCGGTACGCGGACAACATCCGGTTCAACAACAGCTCGGTCCGGTTCGCCGCCAACGACGGCCGACCCGCGGTGCTGGTGAACAACTCCACCCGGATCGGCTTCACGGACTTCGTGGCGCAGCGGGGGAGCGGCAGCCCGTTCGACGTCGGGTTCCAGTCCGCCACCGGACAGTGCGCGAGCAACGCCAGGAACACCACCGGCGGGGCCCTGCGGTACGACCCGTCCGCCGCGCCCCCATCGTGCACGCCGACCAGCGTGACCAGGTACGAGGCGGAGAACGGCACGATCTCCCAGGGCACGGTCGACGCCGACCACGCCGGCTACTCGGGCACCGGCTTCGTCAACTACACGAACGTGGCCGGCGGCTACGTGCAGTGGAGCGTCGACGCCGGCCAGACCGGCACCGCCACGCTCTCGTTCCGGTACGCCAACGGCACGACGGCTAACCGGCCGCTGGACATCGCGGTGAACGGCGTCGTGGTCCGCGCCGGCCTGGCGTTCCCCGGCACCGGCGCCTGGACCAACTGGCAGACCGTGACCACGACCGTGCCCCTGACCGCCGGTGCCAACACGATCCGCGCCACGGCCACCACGGCCGACGGCGGACCGAACACGGACTTCCTCGAAGTCAGCTAGGAGCGCGGCAAGCCGAACTGTTGACGCGGTGGCCGCAGGTGGTTCACCGCCGCGGACGTGGACGAGGGAGCTGGGCCCGAATCCACGTCAGGTGGCTCGCCGGCACGGACGCAGGGTGGGCCCGCGTCCGCGCCGGCGAGTCGGGTAGCGGAAGGTTGCGGGCGGGCGCAGCGGCCCCCGCGCCCGCCCGCAACCGGTCTAGGGGCTGCCGGCCAAGTGCCGCCGATCGGCCACCACGGTGACCGTGACGAGCGCGGCGACCAGTACCGCGATGACGTGGATCGGTGCCGGTCCGAACGGCGCCAGCAGCACCAGCGCGGCCGTGATCGGGAAGGCCACGTTGACCGGCCCCCGGACGTGCGGGCAGATGTGCAGCACCCAGACGCTGAGCAGGAAGACCGCGACCGGGATGGCCGTGGCATAGCCGGCGGCGAGCGACCCGACGTGCGCGTGATGGGTGTCGTAGTCGACCGAGACGGCGAGGCCGGCGCCGACCGCCGCGGCCGAGCCGAAGATCAGATAGTGGCCGTACCCCCAGCGCATCGCCGAGCGGAACGAGGTGAGCAGGTCGTCGGCCGGCCGGTCGAAGTAGAGCCACCACATCGCGAACACGATGACCAGCCCGGCGGCGGCGAGCGAGAGCAGCCCCGCGTCGGCCTCCCCGGCGTCCAGCGCGGACTGGATCGCGATCGTGGTGGCCAGCACGGACTCGCCCAGCACGATCAGCGTGAACAGGCCGTACCGCTCGGCGATGTGCCCGGGGTGCCAGCTCGTCACGCCCGTCCGTTCGGCCCAGATCGGGACCGCCAGCTCCGCCACCACCAGCACGAGGAACGCCGCCATCAGCAGGCCGTCGGGCAGCAGCAGCCGGGCGATCCAGCAGACCTGCACGAGCGTGATGCCGGCGGCGTAGCGCAGCGCGGTGGCCCGGCACTGCGGATCGGTCCGCGCGGCCCGCAGCCACTGGGAGACCATCGCCAGCCGCATCACCGCGTACCCGACCACGATGATCGCGAAGTCGCCCTTGTCGAACGCGCGCGGAACGCCGGCCGCCAGGATCAGCGCGCCGGCGATCTGCACCAGCGTGGCCAGCCGGTACGGCACGTCGTCGGTGTCGAAGGCGGAGGCGAACCAGCTGAAGTTCATCCACGCCCACCAGATCGCGAAGAAGATCTGGAGGAAGCTCACGACCCCGTGGCCGAGGTGGTTCTCGGAGACCGCGTGGTGCAGCGACGCGGCGCCCTGGGCGACCGCGACGACGAAGCAGAGGTCGAAGAGCAGTTCGAGCGGCGTGGCCGCGCCGGTGCCCGTCGCTGGTGTTGCGGGCCACCATCGGCACGTACCAGGGGCGCGGCGCGATCCTGCTGCTGGACTTCGCGGACACGGTGGCTCCTCCACGATCGGGGTGTTCGGCGACGCGCCGCGCCGGCAACTGCGGTGCGCGGCGCGACCGGCCAATCCTGCCAGCCCGACCGGAGCCGACGGGCTGTCCTACGGCGGCGATGCGGTCAAGGAGCGCTCAGCGTCGCCCGGCGGCGACGCGGCCAAGGGCCGCTCAGCGTCGCCCGGCGGCGGGCCAACGTACTGCGGTCACGGCCGTGGCCACCGTGACCGCGGCGAGCCGGGGGTAGTCGAGCGTCTCCGGGGTGTCCGTGGGCTGGTGGTAGTGCCGGTTCCGGAAGTTGGCGGTGCCGGTGAGCATCAGCGCGGGGATGCGGCGGTTCCAGAACGGCGCGTGGTCGCTGCGCCCGAGGTTGTTCGCCGGCGGCACCACCAAGCCGGCGAGGATGCCGAGCGCGCCGTCCGGCCGCGGGTCGCGCACCAGCACGCCGGACAGCGCGGCGCTCGTGCCGGCCGCCGCCCGCTGCCAGAGCTGGGCCGCAGCCTGCGAGCTGCGGCGGTGCGCGACGACGGTGAAGTCGCCGCGGCTCCCGTCCGCCCGGATCGCGCGCGCGGCGGCGCCGAAGAGCAGGCCGGCGCCCACCGGCATCCGCTGGCTCCGCGGTTCGGTCGCGAAGTAGCCGACCGACTCCAGGCAGATCATGCCGGCCACCGAGCCCGTGCCGAGCACAGCTCACGGGCGGCGTACCGGGCGCCGATCAGGCCGAGCTCCTCCAGATCGAACACGGCCAGCGTCACCGCCGGCGGCTCGGGCTGCGCGGCGAGCAGCCGGGCCACTTCCAGCAGCGCGGCGACTCCGGAGGCGTTGTCGTCGGCACCCGGGCTGTCCTGCACGGTGTCGAGGTGGGCGCCGAGCACGACCGTCGGCCGGTCGGGGTGCCCGGGGAGGCGGGCGATCAGGTTGGCGCCGGCCAGTCGCCGGTGCAGGCGGATCTTGAGCGGCGATAGTCTGGTGCCGCGGGCATCGGTGCAGCCGAGCTGCCACCGCACGTCGAACGGTTGCCGCTCCACCCGCCAGCCGGCGGCGGTGAGTTCGCCGGCGACGTACTGCTCGGCACGGTCCATCGCGGCCGGCGCGCGGAGGCGGCTGCGCGGCTCGGCGGCCAGCAGCGCCACGTCACGCCGGAGCCGATCCGGATCCACCCGCGCGTCCAGCGCGTCGACGAACGGGGCGAGATCCGGCACCGGCCCATCGTGTCAGGCAGACAGCGACGGTGGGACCGTGGAGCCCCCACTCCACGATCCCACCGGGTACGGGACGCCCGCTGTCGGACGGTCAGCGGCGACGACCCGCGAGCTTCTGGCGCAGCATTTCCAGCTTGCGACGGTTCTCGGGCTTCGCGGCGATCTGCTGGGCCTGCGCGGCGAGCTGACGGCCGCGCGGGCTGCGGGCGAAGGCGGCGACCTTCTGCATGAGCTTCGACATGAGTCCTCCTCGTTGACGTCCGTGTTTCCATGGTCCGGCAAGCGTGGATGCGACAAGGTCGAGAATCGGGCGAAGAAGCGAGCCATCAGATTGCCGGGATCCGGCAGTATGGCGGCCGGCGCCGGCGTGGGCGCCGGGTGCCGGGCCGGACGCCGGCGTCCGGGTGGCTAGTCGACGTCGTGGTAGCCGGGCGGGCCGGACCAGTCGAGCAGGCGGGCGCCGATCGCCGCGGTCTGCAGCACGTACTGGTCCTCCGGGTTGGCCGGGTTGTAGCCGGTCAGCGCGGCGATCCGGTCCAGCCGGTAGGTGACCGTGCGGACCGCGAGATGCAGCGCGCGTGCGGTCGCGGCCGTGTTGCCGCCGTTCGCGGCGTACGCCCAGAGCGTGTCGAGGAGCGGCCGGACCCCGCCGCGGGCGCCGACGAGCGGACCGAGCACGGTGTCGATGAGATCGTCGATGGCCGCTCGGTCGCGCAGCAGCACCTGGTAGACGAGCAGGTCGACCGCGCGGGCGAGCGGCGTGGGCAGATCGAGCCGGACCGCCAACCCGAGCGCGTCGCGCGCCTCCTCGTAGGAGCGCAGCACGCCGGCGGCGCCCGGATACGCCCGCCCGAGGCCCACCCGCCAGCCGGCCTCGCCCAGGTTCCGGCGCAGGGTCCCGGTCAGCCCTTCCACCATGGCGTCGGTGCCGGCGGGGATGCCGGCCGGCAGCACGCAGGTCAGCGCGCCGTCCTTCGTGGTCACCAGCCGGTCACCGCCACCGGCCGCCCTGCCGATGGCGTCCTCGACCCGGGAGACGATCGCGGTGCCGTCGGCGAACGGCGTGTCGGCGACGGCCACGGCGAGCGCGTGCGGACCACCGAGGTCGAGGCCGAACTGCTCGGCCCGGGCGGCCAGCGCACCGATGTCCCCGGTGCCGCCGAGCAGATCGTCGACGAACTCGCGCCGGGCCGACTCCTCACGCCGGACCGCGGAGAGCCGTGCCGCCTGGAACCCCTCGGCCGCCGCGGCGACGGCCGAGTCGGAGGCGCGCAACACCACGCCCGCGACGGTGCGCACCACGGCCGCGTCGCCGGCCGCCCGGACCGCCGGCAGCTCGTCCCAGATCCGCCACGCGGCGGAGAGGTAGAGGTCGACGAGCGCGTGCAGCGGGACGCCGTTGTCGGCGGCTCTGGCGCCGAGCGACCGGCAGGTGGCCAGCGCACTGTCGGGCAGCGCGGCCGCCCGACGCCGTGACCAGCGCGAGCTGATCGAGGAAGTCGCCGAGCAACGCCGGATCGACGCCGCCGGCCTCCACCGCGGCCGCCTGGGCGGTCCGGTCCCTGGCCCGGTCGTACTCGCTCGTGGGCACGCCTGGCCACTCCCTCGCCGCAATCAGCTCTTTGCCGCTAACCGGCAAGCTATCCCCATCATAATCGCCGATTCGCGACGTGACCGCATCTCCGGAACTGCCGGATGCTGGAGAAGTCGCGCGGGCACCGCCCGCTGGCGACCAGCCGCACCGCACGGGGAGCCGCGGCCGGTCGCCGTTCATCGATCGGGAAAAGTAGGAGCAGCACGTGGTCTTCAAGAAGATGCTGAGCGCCTTCGGAGTCGGCGGCCCTTCGGTCGACACGGTGGTGGAGAACCCGCACTGCAAGCCGGGCGAGATCCTGCGCGGGCGGATCCAGGTCACCGGCGGCAGCAACCCGGCCGAGATCGAGTACGTCGCGCTCGGCCTCGTGACCAAGGTGGAGGTGGAGAGCGGCGATCACGAGTACGACTCGACCGTCGAGTTCCACCGGCTTCAGGCGGCCGGCGCGTTCACGCTGGCGCCCGGCGAGGAGCGCTCGATCCCGTTCGAGTTCCCGGTGCCGTGGGAGACGCCGATCACCGCGATCTACGGCCAGCAGCTGCGCGGCATGACGATGGGCCTGCGCACCGAGCTCTCCGTGGCCAAGGCGATCGACAAGTCCGACCTCGACCCGATCTCGGTGAGCCCGCTGCCGGCGCAGGAGCGGATCCTCGGCGCGTTGCAGCAGCTCGGTTTCGGCTTCAAGAACGCCGACCTCGAGCGCGGCTACCTTCGGGGCGTCCGCCAGCAGTTGCCGTTCTACCAGGAGATCGAGTTCTACCCGCCGCAGTCCGCACGCGGCATCAACGAGATCGAGGTGACCTTCGTCGCCGGCGCCCAGGGCATGGACGTGATCCTCGAGGCGGACAAGCGCGGGGGCATGTTCACCGAGGGGCGCGACACGTTCGCCCACCTCAAGGTGGACTACCGCACCATGGACCAGCTCGATTGGACCGCTCAGATCGACGGCTGGCTGCGCGGTACCCAGCGCCGTTCGTCGGTCTTCTGACCGACGCGGGCGCCGGCTGGCTGGCCGCCGCCTCTTCGACTTCGGGCGACATCTTCGGCGCGGGGGCGCTGAGGATGTCGCCCGAAGTGCTGGCGTGGGGGCCTACGGAGCGCTCTCGAGGAAGGCGGCGAACGGATCGTCGAGCGGGCTCACCGGGCCGCCACGCTGCCACTCGTCGGTACCGGTCAGGCAGTCGGCGAGCAACTCGCGAAGCCGGGCCGGATCGAGCCCGACGCCGGTGAAGACCAGCGACGTGCCACGGTCACCGAGGGACCGGTTCCAGTCCAGCGCGGCCCGGGCCCGGTGCGCGGGGCCGACCTCGACCAGCGCTCGGCGGGCAGCTCCGCGAGCCACGGACCGAGCGTGCCCATCGCCATGCTCTGGCCGGCGCTCTCCCAGCAGAACCGTTCCGCCGGCCGGGACGCCAGCCAGACCGACCCCCGGCTGCGGGCGACGCCGGACACGATCTCCGGCAGCGCGTCGTAGAGCCGCTGCGGGTGGAACGGCCGTCGCGCCTGCCAGACGACGGTGGTCACGCCGCCGTAGGACTCGGTCAGCGGCGCGCTGATCGAGCCACGCTCCACCCAGCTCGCGGAGGTCTCCGGATCGTGCAGGCCGGTGTGCAGCAGCGACCGAGCGTCCACGTCGCCGAGGTCGAGCTGCCTGGCGTGCGGGTTGAGATGACTGAGCAGGGCCGGGCCTAGGCCGTCGCCCGGCGTGGTGACCAGCACGTTCGCGTACTCGACCTGCCGCGCGAGCACCTCGGCGACCGCACGCCGGTCGCTGGCGGCCAGCGCGATGCCACGATCGGCGAGCAGATCGTCGGTGGACATCTCCTCGACCACACTGGCCAGATTCACGACCGTGACCACGGCGTCGACCCGGACCATTCCCGAGCCTCGATGCCGTCGACGACCGACGTGTCCAGCGCGTCGGCGACCGTCTCGGCTTCGATCGGCGCCGGCAGCGAGAGAATCACCGCGGTGTACTCCTCCCGCTGAGCCAGCGAGATCAGCAGCGGCACGACGGAGGCCTGCAGCGTGCAGGCCGCGCACGCGTGGTCGACCGTGATCTGGTCCCGGCGCAGCACGTCGGTCGCGCTCCGTACGGTTCTGACGACCCAGCCGTCGGCCAGCCCGGACAGATCGTGCTCGACGAGCGCCACTCGATGCGGCGCGGTGGTGAGTAGTGCCTCGGCGACCTGCTGGCGGGCACTGTCGTCCAGGCCGGCCAGCACGGTGACGGGGAGCCGCATGAGACCTCCTAGATGAAAACGATAATCGTTTCAAGTCTAAGCTGACGGCTCGCCGGGTCGACACTGGCCCGGCGAGAGCGACCAAAGAGGCGGCAAGACGTGGCGATCGCTCCGGGAGAAAAGTGTCCCGCAGTGGGCCCCGCTCGCGACGGGTGAACCGCAAAGCACGTGCGGGCGATCGTGGTGGCGATCGGCCAGCGAGGCCGGCGCGTCCGGTGTCGCAACGCGTGCTCCACGCTTGCCCGGCCGGTCCGACCGACTGCGCCCGAGTGTTCAGAATGTGGACCGGGATCTCACTGGATGGACATCCCTTGGGGAGAATTGGCGGGCAACCGGCGCGCGGTCTGGGGCGATCACGGGGGCACGCGAGGTTTGTTGTGGAGATCGTGCCGTCAGGTGGGGATTCTGACCCTCAACTAGAGGCTTCGACCGTCGCCGCGGTACTGGTTCGGCGGAGCCTCCGCTCTGCCGCCTAACGGCCCTGCGTGCGACCCGTCCCAGGCCCTGCTTGGCGCACGCCGGCCGTCGGACCTCGAAAAAAGAGGGCGCGCCCCGTTGAACGCAAGCCGGATCGGCGCCGTACCAGGGTGGGAAGGCACCGCAGCAGGCGGAGCGTGGGAGTAGGTGAGCTGGATGTCAGTGACGAGATGTCTGACGCTTACGCCCACGTCACGTGCTGATCTGCGGCCCCCACCTCGGACGCGCGAGGAGGCAGCGTGACTCGTCCAGTAGCACCAACAGCTCCGTCCACCCGAGTCAACGTGTCTGTGTGGGGCCCGGTCGGCAAGCTCGCCCGGCAGAACGCCGCGGGCGAGCAGGTGAAGCGCGCAGGCCCACATCTGACGGGCGGTCAATCCAGGCTGGACCGGACCGTCCGCGAGAACGCCCCCGCCAACCAGCTGCGTAATCGCCACCGCACAGCGATCGTCCGATTGCCCGCAATCGCCGATGACAGCGTGCCAAGTGATCTCGGACCCGAGGTCAACAAGCAACGGACCAGCCCGCAAGAGGCAGCGGCACCGCGTAGTGCTTGCGTCGCCCTGGACCTGAAGGAAAGGGTCACTCACTAATGTATCCGGAAACTCGACGGCGCCAGAGCTCGAGGAGAGGGCCGCTCATCGCAGCGGTCACCGTCCTCGTCCTGGTAGCTGGCGGCATGGTTGCCATGACCAGTGTGTCCAACGCGGCTGAGCGGCGTCCCCGCGCTGCCGCCGCAGCAGCGGCGGCGAAGGCGGCCAAGGCCAAGGCGGCCCGAGTGGCCAGGACCAAGTGCGCCCAGGTTGAGGGGCAGGCGGCGCCGGGTGGTCGGAACACGACCGCCACGCGGCAGAACGGTCGCGTCGTCCGCAACCACTGGGGTGACGGCCAGGAGAAGCCCTCCAGCTGCAAGGCGGCCAGAACAACGGCGGCAACAACGGCGGCCAGAACAATGGCGGCAACAACAACAACGGCGACAACAACGGTGGCGAGAACGAGAACGAAGAGCCGCCAGCCGAGGAGAACCCGGACCAGATCAACGAGGACGACATCCTCGCTGACAACTGCCAGGAAGACAGCAACCTGCAGCCGCACGACGGCTTCCAGAACGGCAACCGTTGCGTGGACACCGAGATGGGTGAGGTCGGCAACGAGGGCCAGAACCCCTCGCTGTTGATCACGGAATTCCCGGAGCAGGTCGGCGTCAACGAGCCGTTCCAGATCCGGGTCAGCACCCGCAACCTCATCCGTGACCGCTTCCTCGCCGCTGGTCAGGGCGGGTACTACGTCGAGATGTCGAAGCTCAACGAGCAGGGCCTCGTGCGCGGTCACTTCCACACCGCCTGCCGGATCCTGAACAACGAGAACGAGGCGCCCGACCCGGCGCCGGCACCGGCGTTCTTCGTCGCGACCGAGGACGGCGGCGGTAGCGCCCAGCCGGACGAGATCGTGATCGAGGTTCCGGGCCTGCCCGAGGCTGGCGTCGCACAGTGCGCCTCCTGGGCCGGTGACGGTAGCCACCGTCTGCCGATGATGCAGCGGGCGAACCAGACCCCTGCGTTCGACGCGGTCCGCGTTCAGGTTGGCGGCGGAGGCGGCAACAACGACGAGTCAGAACAACGACGGTCAGAACAACGACGATGGCCAGAACAACAACGACGGTCAGAACAACAACAAGGCGGCAACAACAACAACTAGCGCCAAGCCGCGACGGGGTACGGACATCGGTCCGTACCCCGTCGTCGCTAGTCCGGATGATGGAGGGGTTCATGATTCGCAACTGGCGTGCCACAGCCGGCGCATTCGTTGTCGGCCTGACCGGCGCGATGGCGCTCGCGGCGCCGGCCGCGGCGGACGTCACGGTCACCCCGAACGTGGCCCCTCGGGGTGGTCCAGCCTCGCTGTCCTTCACCATTCCGGAGGAGCGAGCCGGGGCACACACGACCAAGGTCGAGCTGGTGCCGCCGGTGGCGACGCCGATCGCCGAGGTCTATCCCATGTCGATCAACGGCTGGGCGCCCATCTCCCAGTCGCGTGAACTCGACAAGTCCCTCGAGCTGATCCACGGCACGAGGTCGAAGCAGGTGGTCGCCAAGGTCACCTGGACCAGGGTGGGGCGGACGCCGATCAAGGCCGGCCAGCCGACGATCCTCAAGGTCTCGATGGGGCCGATGCCGCAGGTGCCGCAGGTGTCCTTCACGATCGTGCAGACCTACTCCGACGGCACCGTGGTCCGCTGGACGGACGCACCCGCCGCCGATGGCGCCGCGACGAAGCCCGCGCCCGTGGTCAAGCTGCTGGACGTGTCGTCGGCGAACGCACCGCAGGGTGGCCAGCAGGCCGCCGCCGGTCCGCCGGCCGCATCGGGCGGCAAGTCGGACGATGGCGGCGGACCGCCGTGGTTCCTCGCGGCCGGCCTGCTCGTCGTGCTCGGCTTCGCGGTCGAGGGTTGGTTCCTCTTCTCGGCGCAGCGCCGTGGCACCGCGACGGCCCGGACCGCCTGACCAACCAGCTTTAGGCCTCCAAGTACCAGCCGCTTTGGGCGACATCTTCTCGGCTATAACCGAGAAGATGTCGCCCAAAGCGCTGAGTGGCGGGGCTGAGTGGGCTGGGCCGGTCAGGATCCGGTGTGGCCCGGGGGCGTCGGTGCGGCCTGGGACAGGTGTTTCCGTAGGGCGGTGGCGATCTCGCCGGCGGCGGCGAGCTGCTCGGGGGTGAGGGCGTCGACGAACAGCTCCCGGATGGCCCGCAGGTGCGGGACGGTGGCGCCGTGGAAGGCCTCGGCGCCGGCCGGCTCCAGCACGACCTCCGCGCCCCGGCTGTCGGTGGCGCACTCCTCGCGCCGGATCAGCTGCCGCCGTTCCATCCGGGCGAGGTGGTGGGACAGGCGGCTGCGTTCCCAGCCGATGCGGGTGGCCAGCTCGGACGAACGGATCCGGCCTTCGGTGGCCTCGCTCAGCGCCAGGAGCACGGCGTAGTCGCCAGGCGAGAGCCCGGAATCGCTCTGCAGGCGGGCGGCGAGCAGCCCGCGCAGCGCCTCGGCCGCTCTCGATGAATTCGCGCCAGGTGCGCAGCTCGGCGCGGGTGGGGAGCTTCCGGTGCCCGGGCATAACGGCCCACCCTTCTGTGTTGACATGTCAATCATACCTAGCTGACACGTCAACTATCTGGAGCGCAGTGTCATGACCGATCTCGTGCTGGGCCTCGACACCTTCGGCGACGTGCCGGAGGACGACTCCGGCCTGCCCGTCTCGCACGCCGCCGCGATCCGGCAGGTCATCGACGAGGCGGTGCTCGCCGACGAACTCGGCGTCGACGTCATCGCGCTCGGCGAACACCACCGCCCGGAATACTCGATCTCCACCCCGGAGACCGTGCTGGCCGGGATCGCCGCCCGTACCTCGCGGATCAAGCTCGCCTCCGGTGTGACGGTGCTGAGCTCGGACGACCCGGTCCGGGTCTTCCAGCGCTTCGCGACCGTGGACGCGATCTCGCGCGGCCGTGCCGAGGTGATCCTCGGGCGCGGCTCGTTCACCGAGTCCTTCCCGCTGTTCGGGTACGACCTGAGCGACTACGACGTGCTGTTCGAGGAGAAGCTCGAGCTGTTCGTGAAGCTGCTGGACGAGAAGCCGGTCACCTGGAGCGGCACCACCCGCGCCGCGCTGGACGACGCCGACGTGTTCCCCAAGACCGAGTCCGGCCGCCTGACCACCTGGGTCGGCGTCGGCGGCTCGCCGCAGTCGGTGGTGCGCACCGCGCGCTACGGCCTGCCGCTCATGCTCGCCATCATCGGCGGCAACCCGGAGCGCTTCGCCCCGTACATCGACCTGTACCGGCGGGCCGCCGACCAGCTCGGCACGGTCGCGCACCCGGTCGGCATGCACTCGCCGGGCTTCATCGCCGACACCGACGAGGAGGCCAAGGAGCTGTACTACCCGGCCTACAAGGTGATCCGGGACCGGATCGGCACGCTGCGCGGCTGGCCGCCGCTGCAACGCGTCGGAGTTCGACTCCGAGGTCGCGCACGGCTCGCTGTACATCGGCTCGCCGGAGACCGTGGCGCGAAAGATCGCCAAGGCCGCCAGCGCGCTCGGCGTGGGCCGCTTCGACCTCATCTACACCGCCGGAGCCCAGCCGGTCAGCGCCCGGATGCGCGCCGTCGAACTCTTCGGCTCACGGGTGATCCCCATGGTCCGCGACATCCTGGCGGGCTGAGCGATGAGCACCACCATCGGCATCCTCGGTGCCGGCAAGGTCGGCACCGTCCTGGCCCGGCTCGCCGTGGCGGCCGGCTACCGCGTCCTGATCGCCGGCTCCGGCGACCCGTCGAAGATCTCGCTCATCGTCGAGGTGCTCACGCCGGGCGCGGTCGCGGTGACCGCGGCCGAGGCCGCCGAGCGGGCGGACATCGTCGTCCTCGCCCTCCCGCTCGGCAGGTACCGCACCATTCCGGCGGACGCGCTGCGCGGCAAGCTCGTCGTCGACGCCATGAACTACTGGTGGGAGGTCGACGGCATCCGCGACGACCTCACCGACCCGCGCACCTCCTCCAGCGAGACCGTGCAGGCGTTCCTGCCGCGGTCCCGGGTCGTCAAGGCGTTCAACCACATGGGCTACCACGACCTCGAGGAAGGCGCCCGGCCCGCCGGCGCACCCGGGCGCAAGGCGATCGCGGTCGCCGGCGACGATCCCGGCGACGTCGCCGCGGTCGCGGCCTTCGTCGACGCGCTCGGCTTCGATCCCGTCGTCGCCGGCCCGCTCGCCGAAGGCGTGCGGATGGAGCCGGGCACCGAGCTGTTCGGCGCGAACGTCGACGCCGCCGAGGTCCGCGCCATGCTCGACCGCTTTCCCGGCACGGAGCGCGGCAGCACCGTCGCCGAGGCCCGTGCCTGCACCGCTGAGCACCGATCCGCTGGCAGCTGGCGCGCTGAGCGGGGGACTAGGGCCGCGCGGTCCACTCGTGCTGGAGCATCGCGTAGACGTACTCCTCGCGCCAGACGCCCTTGCGGATCGCGTTGCCGATGAAGTGGGCCTCCCGGCGCATTCCCAGCCGTTCCAGGAGCTTGGCGGAGGCTTCGTTCTGGGCGGCGCAGCGCCCGACGATCCGGTACAGGTCCAGCTCCTCGAAGCCCAACCGGAGCAGTTCCCGTGCGGCCTCGGTGGCCAGGCCCTTTCCCTGGTATTCGGGATTGAAGATGTAGCCGACCTCGCCCTGGCGGTCTTCCTTGCTGAGCCAGACGAGTTCCACCTGGCCCACGACTCTGTCCACCTCGGGCCACACCACGGCCAGGCTGAGGCAGTCGCCCTCGTCGGCGAGCGCACGCTCGGCGACCATCCCGTCGACGGACTTCTGGGACTCCGCGCGGCTTCGCGCCTCCCACCCGAGATGGCGGGCGACCTCGGGCTGGCGCTGGTACGCCCAGACGTCGTCCAGGTCGTCGGGCGTGAAGGGGCGCAGGATGAGTCGGGCGGTGGTCAGGGGCTCGGTAGGTCGCAACACTCCTCGACCCTATGCACCGGCCGAGCGGCCGGCGTGGTCGCCGACACATGCGAGAAGCCCCTGACCGTGTTCGCGCTGGTCAGAGGCTTCTTCGTGGGATTCAGGCTGGTGCCCCCGGCAGGATTCGAACCTGCGCTCCCGCCTCCGGAGGGCGGTGCTCTATCCCCTGAGCTACGGGGGCTCGGGACCTCGGAAAGAGTATCAGCCCTCCGAGGTCCCGCGCTCCTCGCCCCGGCCGGCCTGGCGCGCGGGGCCGGACGTCAGTTGCAGATGCTGGTGAGGTCCGGGTCGCTGCCGGTGAAGCCGTTGCCGCAGGTGGCGCCCGGCTCCTGGGTCGCGGTTGCCGGTACTCGGCGATGAAGTTGTCGATGGCGCCGTCGTCGGCGGTGGAGACCTTGACCTGGTATCCCCAGGCCTGGAGCGAGATCGGCTTGTCCAGGCCCGGGAACGGGCTCATCATCAGGTACCCGTTGCTGCGTACCTTCTGAGCCAGCGCGCTGACCTGGTCGGCGGGCAGATCCGGGCGGTACGTCACCCAGACGGCGCCGTGCTCGAGGCTGTGCACCGCCCGCTCGTTGGCGATGGGCTCTCGTAGACGTCGCCCTCGCAGTTCTGCCAGCGGGCGTTGTGATTGCCGCCGGCCGGCGGGCTCATCGGGTACGTGACCTTGCCGGTCTGGTGGTCCCGAGTCAGCGCCGATGGGCTCTGCGTGCGGTAGTCGATGAGACCGTCGATGTGGTCGTCCGTCGAATCAGAGATGTTGTCGGCGTCCGCCTGCTGTCGCGGTAGGTCAGGAATGCTGCCACCCCGATTCCGCCACACAGCAACGGCAGCGCGATCACGGCCAGGATCACGCCGATGACGACTCCGCCGACGCCCTTCTTCTGCGGCGGCCGCGCCCCGAACTGCCCGGGCTGCGCCCCGAACTGCCCCGGCTGCGCCCCGAACTGCCCCGGCTGCGCGCCGGGCTGCGCCCCGAACTGCCCAGGCTGCCCGGGCTGCCCGAGCTGCCCGGCGGGGGTGACCCAACCTGCCCCGGCGCCCCGAACTGCCCAGGCTGCCCGGCGGCGGGTAGGCGGGGAACCCGGAGCCGCTGGCCGGCTGGCCGCTGACCGGAGGCGGCGCTGGCGCGCTGAACGGTCGGTCGCTGGTCGGGTCCGGCGGCAGCGATCCATACGGCGGAAAGCCCGGCTGCGACGGTTGGCCCTGGTTCGGCGTGTTCGGATCCACCGCCAGAGTCTCTCAGAACAGCGCGAACGGGCTGCACCAGCTAGGTGCAGCCCGTTCGGCGAGAAGCGCTGTTACGGCTTTGCGCCGAGCGCGGTCAACCGCTTCTTCAGCTCGTGATCTCGTACTGCTGGCGTCCTTCATCACTGCGCCAGCTCCCGGACCTGGGTGTTCTCGGTCAGATCGAGGACACCGTCGACCATGTGGATGCCGCCGAGGTGGTGCTGGATCATCAGCTGGCAGAACAGCACGTCCTGGTCGCGGCCGTTCGCGTTGCGCAGCTTGGTGCGGTCGGCCTCGCTCGCCATGCCGGGCATGAGTTCGCCCTCGGCGACCGCGGAACTGCTGCCCATCCACGCCATCGGGCGTGACTCGCCGTTGGTGTCGAGGCCCCAGTTGCGCAGCCAGGCCTGCATCATGCCGATCTGCGCCTGCTGGGTGAGCGCGATGTCGACCGCGAGCTGGCGGAACGCCGGGTCGGTCGGTGGCCGGTACTCGTCGCTCGCCATGGACACGGCCTGGCCGTGGTGCGTGGACATGTCCCGGGCGAAGCCGGCCTCGGCGGACGCGGTCGCCGGGCTGCTGCGGCTTGGCGACGTAGATTCCCGGCGCCGAAGCCGACGGCCAACGCGAGCACCCCGACCAGGACGGCGGCGAACCACGTCCTGGCTCGGGTGCTCAACGAGGGACGGTCGGACTCGGGCGCGGTGTTGCTAGCCACCGGCCGCGGGCTGGGTCTGCTCGGCGAAGGGCTCGGTGCCAGTCGTGGTCAGCCCGCTGGAGCAGGTTGCGCCGGCCTCGACGTTGGCCGCCCGGGCGAAGCCGCTGATGAACTTGGCGATGCGCTCGTCGTCGACCTTGTCGACCTTGAGCTGGAAGCCCCAGGCCTGCAGCGACACCGGCTTGTCGAGGCCCGGGAACGGGCTCATCATCGTGAAGTCCTTGCCCCGGACCTTCTTGGCCAGCGCGTCGATGTCGCTCTTCGGGAGCTTCGGGTCGTACGTCAGCCAGACCGCGCCGTGCTCCAGGCTGTGCACCGCCTGCTCCTTGGGGATCTCCGCGGAGTAGATGTCGCCTTCGCAGTTCTGCCAGCGACCGTTGTGGTTGCCACCGACCGGCGGAGTCTGCTTGTACGTCTGCTTGCCGGCGACGTGGTCGCGGCCGAGATCCTTCGGCGTGCTCTTGCGGAAGTTCTGCACGCCGTCGATCTTCTGCGCCGCGCGCTCACCGAACGGCTTGCCGGAGTCACGGACGCTGTACCGCCGTAACCGATGATGCTGACGGCGATGATCGCGACGACGGATCCGAGCGCGATCATGCCCCAGGGCAGCGCCGGCTTGATCGGCTTGACGGGCTTACGCCCCGGCCGTCCGGGGCCCTTGCCGGTGGATTTGCCACCGGACTTGCCGGTCGAGCGCGGGCTGGTCTTCGACGACATGGGAGCCTTTCGGATGATCCGGGCATTTCGGGCCCGTCCTAGTCAGTGGTACAGCTACTACGGTAGTCGCACGAGCGAGACCCGCCATCTCGATAGCATGGCGTCGTGACCCCCGCCGCACTCTCGAACGCCGTTCTCGCTGCTACCCGCGATGTCTTCGCCGCGCACGGACTGGATCCGGCATGCTTGCCGTCCAGCGTGACCGTGGAGCGCCCGCGCAACCCCGAGCATGGCGACTATGCCACGAATATCGCGCTTCAGGTAGCCAAACGGGCAGGCGTGCCACCGCGCGACCTCGCCGGTTGGGTGGCCGAGCAATTGGCCACCTCGCCGGGGATCGCGCGGCGCCGACGTGGCCGGGCCCGGCTTCCTCAACATCACGCTCGACGCGGCGGCGCAGGGTGAGCTCGCCCGCGCGATCGTGGCCGCGGGTCCCGCGTACGGCCGGAACGACGCCCTCGCTGGTCAGCGCGTCAACCTGGAGTTCGTCTCGGCCAACCCGACCGGCCCGGTCCACATCGGCGGCGTCCGCTGGGCGGCGGTCGGCGACGCGCTCGCCCGGCTGTTCGAGGCGAGCGGCGCCGAGGTCGTCCGGGAGTACTACTTCAACGACCACGGCGCGCAGATCGACCGGTTCGCCCGCTCGCTGCTCGCGGCGGCCAAGAACGAGCCCACGCCCGAGGACGGCTACGCCGGCGCGTACATCGCCGAGATCGCCGCGCAGGTGCTGACGCTGGCGCCAACCGCGCTGGAGCGCCCGGACGCCGAGGCGCAGGAGATCTTCCGCAAGGTCGGCGTGAACCTGATGTTCGACGAGATCAAGGCGTCGCTCAAGGAGTTCGGCGTCGTCTTCGACGTCTACTTCCACGAGGACTCGCTGCACGCCACGGGTGCGGTCGAGCGTGCCATGGAGGCGCTGCGCAAGCAGGGCCACATCTACGACCAGGACGGCGCGGTCTGGCTGCGCACCACCGACTTCGGTGACGACAAGGACCGCGTGCTCCTCAAGAGCGACGGCGAGGCGGCCTACTTCGCCGGCGACGCGGCCTACTACCTGGACAAGCGTGGCCGCGGCTTCGACATCTGCCTCTACCTGCTCGGCGCCGACCACACCGGTTACGTCGGCCGGCTCAAGGCGCTGGCGGCGTGCGCGGGCGACGACCCGGCGTACAACATCGAGGTCCTGATCGGCCAGATGGTGAACCTGGTCAAGGCCGGCGAGCCGGTCCGGATGAGCAAGCGCGCCGGCAACGTGATCACGCTGGCCGACCTGGTCGAGGCGATCGGCGTGGACGCGGCCCGGTACGCGCTGGCGCGGGCGAGCGTGAACCAGACCATCGACCTCGATCTGGACCTGTGGACCAAGCGTGGCAACGACAACCCGATCTACTACGTGCAGTACGCGCACGCCCGGATCTCGCTCGGTGCTCCGCCACGCCGCCGAGCTGGGCATCGACCGGGGCGAGCTGAACCCGGCTCTGCTCGCCCACGAGCGCGAGGGCGACCTGCTCGGCGCGTTGGGCGAGTTCCCCCGGGTCGTCGCGAGCGCGGCCGAGCTGCGCGAGCCGCACCGGATCGCGCACTACCTGGAGTCGCTCGCCGGCGTCTACCACCGCTTCCACGACTCCTGCCGGGTGCTGCCGTTCGGCGACGAGGAGCCGAACGACCTGCACCGCGCCCGGCTCTGGCTCTGCGAGGCGACCCGGACGGTGCTGGCCAACGGGCTCGCCCTGGTCGGCGTGAGCGCCCCGGAGCGGATGTGAACACCGTGACAACCCTGTCCACGTACCAGCGAACGCCCGCGAGGTGGCCGCATGAGAGCTCACCCCGCAGGGCCGATGCACGCCGACGTGCTGCCGCACGGCGGTGTCGCGCCGGCCGCCGCCGACCTCGGCGCGCTGGATCCGCGGATCTGGCCGACGAGCGCGTCCCGGGTCGACGGCGTGCTGCACCTCGGCGGGTCTCGACGTGCGCGATCTGGCGGCCGAGCACGGCACCCCCGCGCTGATCCTGGACGAGGCCGACTTCCGCGCCCGCGCGCGTGGCTACGCCGAGGCCTTCGCCGGCGCCGACGTGTTCTACGCCGGCAAGGCGTTCCTCTCCAAGGCGGTCGCCCGCTGGGTCGCCGAGGAGGGCCTGGGACTCGACGTGTGCACCGGCGGCGAGCTGTCGATCGCCCTCGCCGCGGGCTTCCCGCCCGAGCGGATCGCGCTGCACGGCAACAACAAGAGCGTCTCGGAGCTGCGCAGGGCTGTCGAGGCCGGCGTGGGGCGGGTGGTGCTCGACTCGTTCGTGGAGATCGCCCGGCTTGCGGAGCTGGCCGCCACGGCGGGCGTCCGGGTCGGCGTGCTGGTCCGGGTCACCGTCGGCGTCGAGGCGCACACCCACGAGTACATCGCGACCGCGCACGAGGACCAGAAGTTCGGCTTCTCGCTCTCCTCCGGCGCCGCCGCGGAGGCGGTCCGGCGGGTGCTCAAGCACCCCAGCCTGGAACTGCTCGGGCTGCACAGCCACATCGGCTCGCAGATCTTCGACACGGCCGGCTTCGAGGTGTCCGCGCACCGGTTGGTCAAGCTGCTCACCGGGATCCGCGACGAGCACGACGTCGAGCTCGCCGAGCTGGACCTGGGCGGCGGCCTGGGCATCGCCTACACCGTCGACGACGACCCGGCCACGCCCGCGCTGATCGCCGCCGAGCTGCGCCAGATCGTCAAGCAGGAGTGCTATTCGGCGAACCTGGCCGAGCCGCGGCTGTCGGTCGAGCCCGGTCGGGCGCTGGTCGGCCCGGCCGGCGTCACGCTGTACGAGGTCGGCACGGTCAAGGACGTGGACGGCCTGCGCACCTACGTCAGCGTGGACGGCGGGATGAGCGACAACATCCGCACCGCGCTGTACGACGCCGCGTACACCTGCGTGCTGGCGTCCCGGGAGTCCGACGCCGAGCCGATGCTGGCCCGAGTGGTCGGGCGGCACTGCGAGAGCGGGGACGTCGTCGTGAAGGACGTCTGGCTCCCGGCCGACGTGGTGCCCGGCGATCTGCTCGCCGTGGCCGCCACCGGCGCGTACTGCCGCAGCATGGCGAGCAACTACAACCACACCCCGCGGCCGCCGGTCGTCGGGGTTCTGGATGGAGCGAGCCGGGTGCTGGTGCGCCGGGAGACGGAGGATGACCTCATGCGCTTGGATCTCGGATGAGTGGGCGCATGAGTGAGCTGGGCGGGCCGGCCGAGGCCGGGCGGAAGCCGCTGCGGGTCGCGTTGCTGGGCTGCGGCACGGTCGGCAGCGAGGTGGTCCGGCTGCTGCACACCCAGGCCGACGACCTCACCGCGCGGATCGGCGTGCCGCTGGAGCTGGTCGGGATCGGCGTGCGCCGGCCCGGCCGGGTCCGGGGCGAGCTGCCGGTCTCAGCCGACCTGCTCACCACGGACCTGATGGGTCTGGTCTCCCGCGACGACGTGGACCTGGTGATCGAGGTCGTCGGCGGCATCGAGCCGGCCCGGACCTGGATCACCACGGCGCTCAAGGCCGGCAAGTCCGTGGTCACGGCCAACAAGGCGCTGCTCGCCGAGGACGGGGCCGCGCTGCACGACGCGGCGGCCGAGGGCGGGGCCGACCTCTACTACGAGGCCGCCGTGGCCGGTGCGATCCCGCTGGTCCGCCCGTTGCGCGAGTCGCTGCACGGCGACCGGGTGACCAGGGTGATGGGCATCGTCAACGGCACCACCAACTTCATCCTGTCCAGCATGGACTCCACCGGTGCCGGCTTCGCGGACGCGTTGGACGAGGCGACCGCGCTGGGTTACGCCGAGGCCGACCCGACCGCCGACATCGAGGGCTTCGACGCCGCCGCGAAGGCCGCGATCCTCGCCTCGCTGGCGTTCCACACCCGAGTCACCGCCGCCGACGTGCACCGCGAGGGCATCACGGAGGTGACCGCCGCCGACGTGGCCAGTGCCCGCGAGATGGGCTGCACGGTGAAGCTGCTGTGCATCGCCGAGCGGCGGGCCGACCCCGACGGCGGCGAGAGCATCGGGGTCCGGGTGCACCCGGCGATGATCCCCAAAACCCACCCGCTGGCCGGCGTGGGCGACGCGTTCAACGCGGTGTTCGTCGAGGCCGAGGCCGCCGGCCAGCTCATGTTCTACGGCCGCGGCGCCGGCGGCGGGCCGACCGCGTCGGCGGTGCTCGGCGACCTCGTGGCGGTGGCCAGGAACCGGATCATCGGCGGCCGGGCGGCGGGCGAGTCCAACTACGCGGCGCTGCGGGTCCGGCCGATGGGGGAGAGCCTGACCCGGTACCACGTGAGCTTGGACGTGGCGGATCGCGCCGGGGTGCTCGCCGCGGTGGCGTCCGCCTTCGCCGACCACGGGGTGAGCATCTCCACCGTGCGCCAGGAGGGCCACGGCTCGGACGCGATGCTGGTCATCGTGACCCACGTGGCCACCGACGCCGCCCTGTCGGCGACCGTGGAGGAACTGCGCCAACTCGAAATCGTGCGCGACGTGGTCAGCGTCATGCGTGTTGAAGGAAAGGTCCCCAGGTGAGCGCGAGGAGTGAGCTTGCGAGCCCCGCAGTCGCGAGCGAGAGGCAGCACAGTGAGTAGGACCTGGCGGGGTTTGATCAATGAGTACCGTGACCGGCTGCCGGTCACCGACGCGACGCCGGTGGTGACGCTGTACGAGGGCAACACGCCGCTGCTGCCCGCGCCGCTCCTCTCCGAGCGCACGGGCTGCGACGTCTACCTCAAGGTCGAGGGCCTCAACCCGACCGGTTCGTTCAAGGACCGCGGTATGACGATGGCGATCAGCAAGGCCGTCGAGGAGGGCGCGAAGGCGGTGATCTGCGCGTCCACCGGCAACACGTCCGCCTCGGCCGCCGCGTACGCCGCGCGGGCTGGGCTGGTCTGCGCGGTGCTGGTGCCGACCGGCAAGATCGCGATGGGCAAGCTGGCCCAGGCGCTCGTGCACGGTGCCAAGCTCCTGCAGGTCGAGGGGAACTTCGACGACTGCCTCACGCTGGCCAGCAAGCTCGCGCTGGAGTACCCGGTCAGCCTGGTCAACTCCGTCAACCCGTACCGGATCGAGGGGCAGAAGACCGCCTCGTTCGAGATCGTGGACGCGCTCGGTGACGCGCCGGACGTGCACTGCCTGCCGGTCGGCAACGCGGGCAACATCACCGCGTACTGGAAGGGCTACGTCGAGGCCCACCAGGCCGGCGACACCACCCGGCGCCCGGTGATGCGCGGGTTCCAGGCGGCCGGCGCCGCGCCGCTGGTCACGGGCCAGGTGGTGCGGGAGCCGAGCACGATCGCGACCGCCATCCGGATCGGCAATCCGGCCTCGTGGACCACCGCGATCGCGGCCAGGGACGACTCCGGCGGCGCGATCGAGTCGGTCACCGACCGGCAGATCCTCGCCGCGTACCGGTTGCTGGCGCGCGGGGAGGCCGTCTTCGTCGAGCCGGCCAGCGCGGCCAGCGTCGCCGGACTGCTGCAGGCCGCCGAGCAGGGCACGCTCGCGGCCGGTCAGCGGGTGGTCTGCACGGTCACCGGCAACGGACTCAAGGATCCCGACTGGGCCATCTCCGGTGCGCCGAAGCCGATCACCATCCCGGTGGACGCCGCGATCGCCGCCAAGGCCCTCGAACTCGGCTGACCCTGCTGTTCTCCCCGCTCTGGGGTTGCTCCCCGCCTTCGGGCTGTTCGCTTTGGGCGACATCTTCTTGGCCATGACCGAGAAGATGTCGCCCAAAGCGTGAGGGGGTTTTCGGTCGTCTAGCGTGACCGTGCGTGCGGGCATATGTGGATCTGATCCGGCGGAACCGGGACTTTCGTCGGGTCTTCGGGGCCGACCTGATCTCGCTCGCCGGCGACTGGTTCGCCGTGATCCCGCTTCTCACGCTGCTCCCCACGCTCACCGGCACCGGCCTGTGGGGCGGCCTCGTGCTGGCGGCGGACACCGCGGTGTTCGCGCTGCTCTCGCCCTATGCGGGCACGATCGCCGACCGGTTCGACCGCCGCCGGATCCTGATCGTGTCGAACCTCGCCAGCGTGGGATCGGTGCTGCTGCTCCTGCTGGTGCGCAGCGAGGCCACCGCGTGGATCGCGCTGGTCGCGGTGGGCGGGGTCGCGGTCTCGAAGGCGTTCTACGCTCCGGCGTCCCAGGCCGCACTGCCGAACCTGGTCGAACCCGAGGACCTGCCGGTGGCGAACGTGCTGGCCGGGAGCGCCTGGGGCACGATGCTGGTGATCGGGGCCTCGCTCGGCGGGGTGGCCGCGCAGCTGCTCGGCACCGACGTGTGCTTCGTGCTCGACGCCGCCTGCCTGCTGATCGCGGCCTTCCTGACCTGGCGGGTGCGCCGGCCGTTCCAGGCCGAGAACCATGGCGAGAACCACCGGGGCACCGTGCATGCGCTCGCCGAGTCGCTCCGCTTCATCCGGGCCAATCCTCGGATCGCGGCGCTGGTCACGGTGAAGTCGGGCGTGGGCCTGGGCAACGGTTCGCTCACGCTGTTCCCGCTGCTCGCGTCGTCGGTCTACCTGGTCGGACCGCTCGGCGCCGGCCTGTTCTACGCCTCTCGTGGCCTCGGTTCGCTGCTCGGTCCGCTGTTGCTGCGTGGCCAGTTGCAGCGCCCCGGCCGGCTGCTGCCGGGCCTCGCGCTGTCGATGGCCGTGTACGGCCTCGCGTACGTGCTGTTCGGCTTCGCGCCCTGGTTCTGGCTCGCGCTGCTGCTCTGCACGATCGCGCACGCCGCCGGCGGGGCGAACTGGGTGCTGTCGAACTTCGCGCTCCAGGCCGAGGTGCCGGACGCGCTGCGCGGCCGGGTGTTCAGCGTCGACTTCATGCTCGCCACGCTGGCGGTCGCGTGCAGCCAGGTGGTCGCCGGCGTGCTCTCGGACCACGTGGAGCTCCGGGTACTCGCGTCCGCCGGCGGTGTGGTCACGCTCGGGTACGCGCTGGTCTGGGCGGCGCTCACCAGCCGGGTCCGGCTCGCCGACCAGGTCCGCGACTGACCGCTGCGGTTCAAATCCGCCCGTGGCGGGCGGAATCGAACCGCAGGTGGTGCGCTGGGGAACCCGTGGCGGCGCGATGTTAAAGTGATATCACTTTGAAGTCACGCAGCCGCTCGGCCGCGTTCGTTCTCGGGGAGATGTCAATGGAGAAGCGTGCGTTCAGATTGCCCGGCTTTGCCGTGCTCGCGGGCTTGGCGGTGCTGGTCGTGGCCGCCGGGGCCGCGGCCTTGGTGAATGGCGGGGGAGCGATCGACACCGAGAACACGCCCGGTCCGCTGACGGTCGTGGCGATCCTGCTGGTGGTGGTGGCGCTGGTCCTCTCGACCGGCTTCGTCATCCTCAGCCCGAACGAGGCCGCGGTCGTCCAGTTCGTCGGCACCTACCTCGGCACCGTGCGCGAGCCGGGCCTGAACTGGGTGTTGCCGTTCACCACGAACCGCCGGGTGACCTTGCGGGTGCGCAACTTCGAGACGCCGATCCTCAAGGTGAACGACCTCGACGGCAATCCGGTCGAGATCGCCGCCGTGGTGGTGTGGCGGGTCGTGGAGACGGCGAAGGCCACGTTCGCGGTCGAGGCGTACGAGCAGTACGTGCGGATCCAGACCGAGACCGCGGTCCGGCACCTGGCCACCACGTACCCCTACGACGCGCCGGACGACGTGATCTCGCTGCGGGACGCGGTCCAGGTCGCCGAGGAGCTCACCGCCGAGATCCGGGAACGCGCGGTGCTGGCCGGCGTCGAGGTGATCGAGTCACGCATCACGCACCTCGCGTACGCGCCGGAGATCGCGCAGGCGATGCTGCAGCGTCAGCAGGCCGGCGCGGTGGTGGCGGCCCGCTCCCGGATCGTGGAGGGGGCGGTAGGCATGGTGCAGATGGCGCTGGAGAAGCTGCGCGAGCAGGACGTCGTGGAACTCGACGAGGAGCGCAAGGCGGCCATGGTCAGCAACCTGCTGGTCGTCCTCTGTGGTGACCGCGGCCCGCAGCCGGTCGTCAACGCCGGCACCCTGTACAGCTGAGCCATGGCGGAGCGGAAGCGATTCCTGCTGCGGTTGGATCCCGCCGTGTACGACGCGATCGCGCGGTGGGCCGGCGACGATCTGCGCAGCGTCAACGCGCAGATCGAGTACGCGCTGCGGCGTGCGCTGAAGGACGCCGGCCGATCGCCGCGCAAGGACTCCGACGCCGACCCGCCACCCGGCTAGCCGGGCGGCGCGCCGCCGGCGGCTTCGCCGCCGGGCGCAGGCCGGCCGGCGAACGGCGCCTCGACCACATGAAAGCTCCCTTCAGCGCGTCATCGCGCCATGAAGGGAGCTTTCATGGGGCTGGGTCGGGGTCGGCCCCGGCGGTGGTGCGGACGAGGCGGCGGCCCCGGGCGGTGCCGGCTAGCCTGAGCGCTCATCGCACGTCCGACCGCCGGGAGGCCCGTTCATGGCGAAGCCGTCGTTCCGCACTGGACCGGTGCGGGTCCGGCCGCCGGCCAGCAGCGCCAACCTCGGGCCGGGGTTCGACGCCCTCGGTCTCGCGCTCGCGCTGCACGACGAGGTCGAGGTCGAGGTGGTCGACGGCGGATTGGCCGTGGAGATCGCGGGCGAGGGTGCCGACGAGGTACCCCGCACCGAGGACCATCTGCTGGTGCGGGCGCTGCGGCTCGGCTTCGACGCGCTCGGTGGCCAGCCGGCCGGCCTGCGGCTGTCCTGCGTGAACCGGATCCCGCACGCACGCGGTCTCGGCTCGTCGTCGGCGGCGATCGTGGCGGGTCTGGTCGCGGCCAGAGCGCTGGTCGAGGGCGGCGCGCTGGCGCTGGACGACCAGGCGGTGCTGGCGCTGGCCACCTCGCTCGAGGGTCACCCCGACAACGTCGCGGCCTGCCTGCTCGGCGGGTTGACGATCGCGTGGACCGAGGACGGCACCGCCCACGCGGTACGCCGGAACCCGGCCGACGGCGTGCACCCCGTGGTCTTCATCCCGGAACACCGCGCGCTCACCGCGACCGCTCGCAAGCTGCTGCCCGACCAGGTGCCGCACGCGGACGCCGCGGCCAACGCCGGCAGGGCAGCCCTGCTGGTGCACGCGTTCACCGCCGATCCGTCGCTGCTCCTGCCGGCGACCAAGGACTGGCTGCACCAGGAGTACCGGGCGGCCGCGATGCCGGCCAGCCTCGAACTCGTGCGCAGTCTCCGGGCGGCCGGCGTACCGGCGGTGATCAGCGGCGCCGGCCCGACCGTGCTCGCGTTCGACACCGTGCCGGGTGCGCTTGCCGGCGTCCGTCGACGGATTCAGCAGCCGTTCCGTCGACGTCGATCCGGGCGGCGCGGTGGCCTGGGTGACGGCGCTGTAAGCGTTGCGGGAACACGCCGACCCGACCAGTTGTTGCCCACGGTGTACAGGTACGTCTACGCTGGTAGCCAGAACGGCCGCCCCCAGGGCGCGCAATCGCCGCCGAGCCCAGCGTCATCCAGACTGCTGATGGTAGGCACTCCACCTGATTTGCGGTATGTGCGGCATCCGCTGTACCTCCCGTGTCAGGCTGAGCCTGAGAGCGTCCGCCTTGGTCCGCCACCTTGTGGCGTGAAGCGCGGCTGTCCCACAAACTCCCGTCCGTCCGACGGGTGAACCACCCGGCTGACAGGCCGGTCGCTCCACATTCCGGCCGTCCGGACTTCCGGCCCGGCCGTCGCAGGGAAGGACCCCCATTGAGCGACACCACTAACATCGCGTCCGAGGCGCAGGACAACGCGCCCGAGACTGCGAACGCCGCGGAGACGACGAAGCCCCGACGGCGTGCCGCCGGCGGCGGACTCTCCGCGATGCTCCTCCCTGAGCTGCAGAAACTCGCCGGCGAGATGAGCATCAGCGGCATCGGGCGGATGCGCAAAGGCGAGCTGATCGCCGCGATTCAGGCGAAGCAGGGCGGCGGCAAGGCGTCCGAGGCGGCTCCGGCCGTCTCCGTTCCCGCGCCGCGCGCCCAGCAGGTGGCCGAGCAGGTCGCGCTTCCGGTCGGCGTGGCGGACACCGCCCCGGCCGCCGAGAGCGTCGAGCCCGCCGCGGCCCGATCGCCCCGTCGTCGCGCCAGCCGGCCCGCCGGCGCGCCCGTGGGTGGCGTCGTCGCCGCCGATGGCGCCTCGACCGGCACGACCGCCGTCGTCGAGCCGCCCGCCGCCCGTCGCGTCGGCACCGAGCACGGTGGACTCGACCCCGGTCGAGCAGCCGGCCGCCGAGGCCCCGGCCCGCAACGACCGCGCCCAGAGCGAGCGCCGAACGAGCGCGCGCAGGGCGAGCGGCAGAACGACCGGTCGCAGGGTGAGCGCGGCCAGCGTGACCGCGCCCAGACCGAGCGCGGCCAGAACGACCGCCAGCAGGGCGAGCGTCCCGAGCGTGGCGGGCGCGGACAGCGCGACCGCAACGAGGACCGCGCCCAGAGCGAGCGTGGCCAGAACGACCGCCAGCAGGCCGTGAGCGCGGCGAGCGCGGCGACCGCAACCAGGGCGACCGCCCCGAGCGCGGCGACCGCAACCAGGGCGACCGTCAGCAGGGTGACCGCCAGCAGGGCGAGCGTCAGCCGAACGAGCGCGGCCAGCGCGACCAGGGTCAGCGCGACCAGGGCCAGGGCCAGCGCGACCAGGGTCGGGATCAGGGTCCGCGGGACCAGGGTGGCGACGACGAGGTCGACGGCAACGGCCGGCGGCGGCGTGGTCGGTTCCGGGAGCGGAACCGGCGTGGCCGGGACGGCGGCACCACCACGGGTAACCGTGAGCGCTTCGGCGGCGAGGCCGAGCCCGTGGTGGCCGACGACGACGTTCTGATCCCCGTCGCGGGCATCGTGGACATCCTCGACAACTACGCGTTCATCCGGACGTCCGGCTACCTGACCGGCCCGAACGACGTGTACGTCTCGCTGTCGCAGATCCGCAAGAACGGCCTGCGCCGTGGCGACGCGGTGACCGGCGCGGTGCGGCAGCCCCGCGAGGGCGAGCGCCGCGACAAGTACAACGCGCTGGTCCGGCTCGACACGATCAACGGCCAGGAGCCCGACTCCGCGCGGGTCCGGCCCGAGTTCCACAAGCTCACCCCGCTCTACCCGCAGGACCGCCTGCGGCTGGAGACCGAGCCGAACATCCTCACCACCCGGGTGATCGACCTCGTGATGCCGCTCGGCAAGGGTCAGCGCGCGCTCATCGTCAGCCCGCCGAAGGCCGGTAAGACGATGGTGCTGCAGGCCATCGCCAACGCGATCACCACGAACAACCCCGAGTGCCACCTGATGGTCGTCCTGGTCGACGAGCGTCCGGAAGAGGTCACCGACATGACCCGGTCGGTGAAGGGTGAGGTCATCGCCTCCACCTTCGACCGTCCGCCGACGGACCACACCACGGTCGCCGAGCTGTCCATCGAGCGGGCCAAGCGCCTGGTCGAGCTGGGCCACGACGTGGTCGTGCTGCTCGACTCGATCACCCGGCTGGGCCGCGCCTACAACCTGGCCGCGCCGGCCAGCGGGCGCATCCTCTCCGGTGGTGTCGACTCGACGGCGCTCTACCCGCCGAAGCGGTTCCTCGGCGCGGCGCGGAACATCGAGAACGGTGGCTCGCTCACCATCCTCGCGACCGCGCTGGTGGAGACCGGTTCGACGATGGACACGGTCATCTTCGAGGAGTTCAAGGGCACCGGTAACGCGGAGCTGAAGCTCGACCGCAAGCTCGCGGACAAGCGCGTCTTCCCGGCGATCGACGTGCACCCCTCCGGCACGCGTAAGGAAGAGATCCTGCTCGCGCCGGACGAGCTGCAGATCATGCACAAGCTGCGCCGGGTGCTGCACCGCGCTCGACTCCCAGCAGGCGCTGGAACTGCTGCTCGACAAGCTCAAGAAGACCTCGACCAACATCGAGTTCCTCATGCAGATCCAGAAGACGACGGTCGGCCCGACCGACTAGTTGCCTCGTGACGCGGCGCGCCGGGCAGTCCGGTGCGCCGCGTCACGCTTGCTCCACCATCGGGGCGCCACGCGCGGGAACAAGCGACGCGCGGGGGGCGTTTCGACCTCGTGCCCGAGGTTTGAGAGACTGAGGGCCGACCTCCCGGTACCGGTTCACGCCGTCGATCGATCGGCGACCCGGCGACCACGACGAAAGCAGGATCCAATGAAGCCCGACATCCACCCCGCGTACGTCGAGACGACGGTCACGTGTTCCTGTGGCAGCACGTTCACGACGCACAGCACCGCGAAGAGCGGCAGCATCCACGCTGACGTGTGCTCGCAGTGCCACCCGTTCTACACGGGCAAGCAGAAGATCCTGGACACCGGTGGCCGCGTGGCCCGCTTCGAGAAGCGGTTCGGCAAGCGCCCCGGCAAGGCCGAGCGGTCGAGACCGAGAGCAAGTAGCTTCCACACGGCGCCCGTCCGGGCCCCTCACCAGGGGCCTGGACGGGCGCCGTTCGTGTGCCTACCCGCCATGCCACGGAGGCTTGACAGATGACCGACGCTCCCACCGACCGGATCAGCACGCTGGTCGCCGAGTACGCCGAGCTGGAGCAGCAGCTCGCCGACCCGGGCGTCCACACCGACCAGGCCCGCGCTCGGGACCTGGGCCGGCGCTACGCCGAGCTGGGTCCGGTCGTCGCCACGGTCCGCGAGCTGGAGGCTGTCCAGGGTGACCTGGCCGCCGCCCAGGAGCTGGCCGGCGAGGACGCCAGCTTCGCGGCCGAGGCCGAGCAGCTGATCGCCACCGTCGGCACGCTGGAGGACCGCCTCCGCGAGCTGCTGCTGCCCCGCGACCCGCACGACGGCAAGGACGTGATCCTCGAGGTCAAGGCGGGCGAGGGCGGCGAGGAGTCGGCCCTGTTCGCCGGCGACCTGCTGCGGATGTACCTGCGGTACGCCGAGCGGCAGGGTTGGAAGACCGAGGTGCTCGGCGCGACCGAGTCCGACCTCGGCGGGTACAAGGACGTGTCGGTCGCGGTGAAGGCCCGCCGGGTGGCCGAGCCGGGCAGCGGGATCTGGGCGCACCTGAAGTACGAGGGCGGCGTGCACCGGGTCCAGCGGGTGCCGGTGACCGAGTCGCAGGGCCGGATCCACACCTCGGCGGCCGGCGTGCTGGTGCTGCCCGAGGCCGAGGACGTCGACGTCAGCATCGACCCGAACGACCTGCGGATCGACGTCTACCGGTCGTCCGGCCCCGGCGGCCAGAGCGTCAACACGACCGACTCCGCGGTCCGGATCACGCACGTCCCGACCGGCATCGTGGTCTCCTGCCAGAACGAGAAGTCCCAGCTCCAGAACAAGGAGCAGGCGATGCGGATCCTGCGCGCCCGGATGCTGGCCGCCGCGCAGGAGCAGGCCGACGCCGCCGCGAGCGACGCCCGCAAGTCGCAGGTGCGCACGGTGGACCGGTCCGAGCGGATCCGCACCTACAACTACCCGGAGAACCGGATCAGCGACCACCGGGTCAACTTCAAGGCGTACAACCTCGACCAGGTGCTCGACGGTGACCTGGACGCGGTGATCGAGGCGCTGGTGACCGCCGACAACGCGGCCCGGCTGGCGGGCGAGGCGTGACCCTGCGGGCTGCTGTGGCCGCGCCGGCGGCGGCGTGGCCGGCGTGAGCTTGCGGGCCGCGCTGACCGGCGCGGTGGCGCGGTTGACCGAGGCCGGCGTGGCCAGCCCGCGGTTCGACGCGGACGAGCTCGCCGCGCACGTGCTGGGCGTGCCGCGCTCGGCCCTGCTCACGGCCGACGGGTTCACCGCTGACCAGGAGAAACGGTTCGACGAGCTGATCGACGAGCGGGTCCGCCGGGTGCCGCTCCAGCACCTCACCGGCCTGGCCGGCTTCCGGTACCTGGAGCTCGCGGTGGGCCCCGGCGTGTTCGTGCCGCGGCCGGAGACCGAGCTGCTCGCCGGCTGGGGGCTCGACGTGATCGCCGGGCTGGCCGGTCCGACCGTGGTCGACCTGTGCTCGGGGTCCGGTGCGATCGCCCTCTCGGTCGCCAACGAGCGGCCCGACGCGACCGTGCACGCCGTCGAGCGGGAGGCGCACGCGGTGGCGTGGGCACGCCGGAACGCCGACACCCGGGTCGCCGCCGGTGACACCCCGATCGCGCTGATCCACGGCGACGCCACCGACCCGGCCGTGCTGGCCGAGCTGGACGGCACGGCCGACCTGGTCCTCACCAACCCGCCGTACGTCCCCGACGGTTCGGTCGTCGCACCGGAGGCCGCCGAGCACGATCCCGGCGCCGCGCTCTGGGGAGGTCCGGACGGGCTGGTCGTGGTCCGCCGGCTGATCGCCCGCGCCGCGACCCTGCTGCGGCCCGGCGGCTGGCTCGGGATCGAGCACGCCGACGCCCAGGGCGCCGCCGTGCCTCGGCTGCTGGCGGCCACCGGCGACTGGACCGACGTCGTCGATCACCAGGACCTCGCCGAGCGCCCCCGCTTCACCACCGCCCGCCGCTCATAGCCGGCGCTTTGGGCGACATTTTCTCGGCTATGACCGAGAAAATGTCGCCCAAAGCGGCTCGCGGGTGGCGGCGGGCGCGTGCGGGCGGGTGGTGAGGCCGGACCGGCCGGTGGGAGACTGCTGGGGTGACCCGGACTTACGACTGCCGTGACCTCCAGGAGCGCGAGCAGGGCATCGCCGCCGCCATCGACGCGGTACGCCGCGGTGACCTGGTCGTGCTCCCCACCGACACGGTCTACGGACTCGGCGCCGACGCCTTCTCGGCCACCGCCGTACAGACCCTGCTCTCCGCCAAACGCCGCGGCCGCGACATGCCGGTACCGGTGCTGGTCGGCTCCTGGCACACGATCGACGGGCTGGTGCAGTCGGTGCAGCCGGCCGTCCGCGAGCTGGTCGAGGCGTTCTGGCCCGGCGGGCTGACCCTGGTCGTCGAGCACGCCCCCTCGCTGGCCTGGGATCTCGGTGACGCCAACGGCACGGTCGCGATCCGGATGCCGCTGCACCCGGTCGCGCTGGAGGTGCTCAACGCCACCGGTCCGATGGCCGTGTCCAGCGCGAACGTCTCGGGCGAGCCGCCGGCGACGACCGCGGAGGCGGCCAGGGAACAGCTCGGCTGGCTGGTCGAGGTGTACCTGGAGGCCGGCGAGTCCGGCGAGCCGGTCGCCTCCACGATCGTCGACCTGAGCGGGCCGGTGCCCCGGCTGCTCCGGGCCGGCGCGGTCAGCCTGGACCAGCTGCGCGAGGTGTCCCCGACATCGTGGACCCCAAGGCGACACCCAAGCCAGTCGAAGAGCCCAGCCGGCGAAGGCGGAGGAGCCGGCGCCCGCCGAGGGCTCCGCGTGAGGCCGTTCACGCGTCCTGCACGTCTGCATGGGCAACATCTGCCGGTCGCCGATGGCCGAGCGGCTGCTGGCCGCCCGGCTCCGGGACGAACTCGGGCCGGTCGCCGACGAACTGGTCCGCTCGCACGGCGCGGGCACCGGCTTCTGGCACGAGGGGGACCGGATGCACGCGCCGGCCGCCCGTCAGGTCCGGGCCCGCGGCGGGGATCCGGACTCGTTCCGGGCGCGCGGGCTGGATCCGGCGTTCCTGCTGGAGTCCGACCTGGTGCTCACCGCCACGGCCGAGCAGGTCGAGTTCGTGCTGGATCTGGAGCCCGGCGTCGCGCACAGCACGTTCGTGCTCGGCGAGTTCGGGCGCCTGCTGGCGGACGTCGATGCCACCGCGTTGCCGCCGTTCGAGCCCACCGTGCCGGGCGTGGCCAACCGCGGCCGGGCGTTGGTCGCGGCGGCCGACGCGGTGCGCGCGGGCGCCTGGTCACAGGCCGGCGACGAGCTGGACGATCCCTACGGCCGGAGCGACGAGTTCTTCGGCAAGACCGCCGACCAGGTCGAGGAGTCGATCGCGCCGCTGGTCCGGCTGCTCGTCGGCTGAGGTCGGTCGACCGCACCACGCGGCGCGGATTCTGCCCGGTCGGCGGCTCGCGGTTACAGTGAGCGCACGCGGCGCCGCGACGGTGCCCGCTGGCCGATCGGCAGACCACCAGGAGCGAGCACATGACGACGCCGTTCTGGGGACCCGACTTCGATGCGCTCCAAGAGCAGGATCCGGAGATCGCCGGCGTGGTGCTCGGGGAGCTGGAGCGGCTGCGCGGCGGTCTCCAGCTGATCGCGAGCGAGAACTTCACCTCGCCGGCCGTGCTGGCGGCGCTCGGCAGCACGCTGTCGAACAAGTACGCCGAGGGCTACCCCGGCAAGCGGTACTACGGCGGCTGCGCCGAGGTGGACAAGGCCGAGGAGCTGGGCCGGGAGCGCGCCAGGGAGCTGTTCGGCGCCGACCACGCCAACCTCCAGCCGCACTCGGGCGCGAGCGCCAACCTGGCCGCGTACGCCGCCCTGCTGGTGCCCGGCGACACCGTGCTCGCGATGGCGCTGCCGCACGGCGGCCACCTCACCCACGGCAGCCGGGTGAACTTCTCCGGCAAGTGGTTCAACACGATCGGCTACACGGTCCGCGAGGACACCGAGCTGATCGACTACGACGAGGTCCGCGGCGCTGGCCCGTGAGCACCGGCCGAAGCTGATCATCTGCGGCGCGACGGCCTACCCGCGGCTGATCGACTTCGCGGCGTTCCGGGAGATCGCCGACGAGGTGGGCGCCTGGCTGATGGTCGACGCGGCGCACTTCATCGGGCTGGTCGCCGGGAAGGCGATCCCGTCACCGGTGCCGTACGCCGACGTGGTCTGCTTCACCACGCACAAGGTGCTGCGCGGGCCGCGCGGCGGGATGATCCTGTGCACCGAGGAGCTGGCCCAGAAGATCGACAAGGCCGTCTTCCCGTTCAGCCAGGGCGGTCCGCTGATGCACTCGGTCGCGGGTAAGGCGGTGGCGCTCCGGGAGGCGATGCAGCCGGCCTACCAGAGCTATGCGAAGCAGGTCGTCAGGAACGCCCAGTCGCTGGCCGAGGCGCTGGCGGCGGAGGGCATGCGTCCCGTGAGCGGCGGCACCGACACCCACCTGGCCCTGATCGATCTGCGCGAGGTGGGCGTGACCGGCGCCGAGGCGGAGGGGCGCTGCGACGCCGCCCGGATCACGCTGAACAAGAACGCGATCCCGTACGACCCGCAGAAGCCGATGATCGCCTCCGGCATCCGGGTGGGCACGCCGAGCGTGACCACGCAGGGCATGGCCGAGGGCGACATGAAGGAGGTCGCGTCCCTGATCGGTCGGGCGGTACGAGCCGACGGACCGAACGGGGCGCGGGTACTCACCGAGATCGCGGAGGCCGTCGGGGCGCTGGTCGCCCGCCATCCGGCCTATCCGCGCTGAGCAGCACTGGACAGGATCTGCCCATCGCCAAACGGGATGAGAACGGCGTCTCTGCGTGCGCTGACGCAGAGACGCCGTTCCTTAGTTGGAGACTCCGAGCTGGGGTGCGGTTACGCACGCCATTGAAGACTTGAGAGTTCTACTTCGGTGCGACATCGCCCACAATGGATGGTGCGATGTTCGCATCCCAGGTGTACTTACCGCGCGGCTGAAGCCGTGCGTTGTCCTTGTGCCACTCCCAGTTGGTGCAGAGGGTGCCGGGAAGCACCGTGCAGGACCGCGACTGGAACCCGCCATACGCGAGAGCACTGCCCTGGAATCGTTCAGACCTGCCGATCGGGCTGTGATTCGAGTGAGCCGGACCGTATTCCTTCTGCACCTCGAAACTCGGGATGGTCGTGCCGGCGTCCGCCCAGCCGCTGATGTCGTAGATCTCGGAGGTGCTACTAGTAGGACTCGTATAGATCTTCCAGCACCAGTGCACATGCATGTCGTAGTAGTAGGCGTAGTAGGACTGGTGAATCTTCTTGGTGGTGCAGCCAGTCTCCACCGCTTGCGCGGGTGAAGCAAAACCAAGGGCAGCTAGGAGTGTCGCGCCGATTATCACGCCGATCCCAGCTAAACGATGAACTCGCACGTAACCTCCAGAAGAGAGAGCCATAACTACTGGCCGGTCGTGACAAGAGAGCTAGCATGTACACGCAAGGCCGTCCAAAGCGGCGTCAACTGCGCTCGTCAGAGGTTTCCTGCTGTAGTCGTTCGCAGGCGGCATTGAATCTCCGTCGCCGTTGAGTGTCCGCGACGGCTTCGACGATCCGTGGAGCGCCCGTGAGGCGTACAAGTTGGCCGACTTCGCTGGTGGGGCACTCGACTTATCTGTCGGTGGGCTCGCACCCTGGTGGCCGCATGCCCGCAGGAGGCGGCGTACGTTACGGGCGTGATCATGATTTTGCGGAGCGCAATGCGTGAGCGGCTGCGAATCCTTCCCCCGGCGTTGCTCGCCTCGACGGCCATCCTGCTGGGAGCCGCGCTGCTCGGGTACCTCGGCGGCGGCCCGGTGGGCTTGGCTGGCGCGGTGGCCGGTGTGGGGCTGGTTATTCTCTTCGTACACGATCTCGTCGCTGGTCGTCGCCTATACGGATCTGCACATGCGGCCGATGCTGTTGCCGATCGGGCTGGCCACCTACCTGATCAAGTTCACCGCATTCGGCGGCGTCCTCGTGGCGGTCAATGAGTCCAATTGGGACGGTGCGGTACCCATGGCGGGTGGCATTATCGCGGGCACTGTCGGCTGGGTCACTACGCAGGCCGTTTGGGTGTATCGGTCAAGGATCCCTTACGTAGACTTGACCGAGTCTCGGTGAGGGGGCGGTTCGTGAGGCTTGCCAACCGACTGCTAATGTCGGCCCCATCATGACCGACGGTCAGCCCTCGAAGCACCCCGAAGCCGACGGCGCCAACATGGGCTGGAACGCGGTGGGATACCTGCTCGGCGGAATGGCCGTGTGGGGGTTCGTCGGTTGGCTCGTCGACAATGGCTCGAGGTGGGACGGCATCGCGACGGGGATCGGTGTCATCGTCGGGATGTTCGGGGCGATCTACCTGATCGTCCGCAAGCTCGGTGTGTAGTACTCGCCGGGTGACTTGTAGACCTTGTAGACACAGCGGCCTTGGCCCGACTACATCACGGAGGATGGTGCAGTGAGCGCAAAGGCAATGGCCTTCTTCGCGGAGGAGCTTCCGTGGCCGCCCAGCGTGGAGGACGTTTACCTCCCCAGCATCGCTGCGGGCGAGTGGGTTACCAAGTTCACGCTGATGGTCTGGCTCGCCGTCGCGCTGATCATCGTCTTCTTCCTGGCGACGTACCGGAAGCCGACGCTGGTGCCGACCAAGAAGCAGTGGCTGGCGGAGTCGATCTACAGCTTCATCCGGGAAGGCGTCACCAAGGACGTCATCGGCAAGGAGGGCCTCCGGTTCGCGCCCTACCTGACCACGCTTGTTCTGCTTCATCCTGGTCACGAACATCTTCGGCATCATCCCGCTGCTCCAGGTCTCGCCGAACGCGCACATCGCGTTCCCGGCGGTGCTGGCCGTGCTGTCCTACGTGCTCTTCAACTACCTGGGCATCCGTAAGCACGGCTTCGGCAAGTACCTGAAGATGAACCTGATCCCGGATGCACCGAAGCCGATGCTGGTCATCCTCATCCCGATCGAGTTCTTCTCGACCTTCATCCTGCGGCCGCTCACGCTCGCGCTGCGGCTCTTCGCGAACATGTTCGCCGGCCACATGCTGCTGCTGGTCTTCACCGTCGGCGGGTTCGTCCTGCTCGGCAGCAACAACATCCTGAACCAGGGCGTCTCGCTGGTGTCGTTCGCGATGGCGATCATCCTGACCCTGTTCGAGGTCATCGTGGCAGTCCTTCAGGCGTACGTCTTCGCGATCTTGACCGCGAGCTACGTCCAGGGCGCGCTCGCCGACGAGCACTGAGACCAGCACCTAGACCTGCCCGGCTAATCAGTCATCCCGCGTGAGAGTCACGCGTGATTCCCAGGAGGAAACACAGTCATGAGCCTGAGCGTTCTCGCCTCTGAAACGGCGTTCACCGGCAACGCGAGCGCCATCGGTTACGGCCTGGCCGCGATCGGCCCCGGCATCGGCGTTGGCATCGTGTTCGCCGCGTACATCCAGGCGACCGCCCGTCAGCCCGAGTCGGCCGGCCTCACCCGCCCGATGCTGTTCCTGGGCTTCGCACTGACCGAGGCGCTCGCGCTGCTCGGTATCGCCTTCGGCTTCGTGTTCAAGTAAACCCGAGCCAGACAACCGGCGAGGGACAGGAGGTCCGCATGCTGAACTACATCGCGGTGGCTGAAACTGCCGAGCACAACCCGATCCTGCCGATCTGGCAGGAGATCGTGCGTCGGCGCCGTGGCTTTCGCGCTGCTCTGCTACATCCTGATGAAGTACGTCTTCCCGAAGATGGAGGAGACGTTCGCCGCACGGGTGGACGCGATCGAAGGCGGGATCAAGCGGGCCGAGGATGCTCAGGCAGAGGCGAACGCCCTGCTGGAGCAGTACAAGGCCCAGCTCGCCGAGGCTCGCACCGAGGCTGCGCAGATCCGTGACGAGGCGCGCGCCGAAGGCGTCGCCATCATCGAGGAGCTGCGCGGCGACGCCCAGGCCGAAGCGGCCCGGATCGTCCAGCGTGGCACCGAGCAGCTGCAGGCCGAGCGCGAGTCGCTGGTCGCGGAGCTGCGCGGTGACATCGGCCGGATCGCGGTCGAGCTGGCTGGCCGGATCATCGGTGAGTCGCTCGCCGACGAGGCACGTCGGGCCAGCACGGTCGAGCGGTTCCTGGCCGAGCTGGACTCCGAGGCCGGCACCGCGCCGGCTGCGGGCAGGCGCTGATGAAGGCCGCCAGTCGCGGCTCAGCAGCCGCGTCCCGCGAGCGGCTCGACGCCGTCGTCGCGAACGTGGACGCGGCTCGGCTCGCTGACGAGCTTCGCAGCGTGGCCCGGCTGTTCGTCCGCGAGCCCGCGCTCCGGCGCGCGTTCGTGGATCCGGCCAGGTCGGCGGAGGCCCGGGTGGAGCTGCTCGAGGGCGTGCTCGGCTCGCAGGTCTCCAGCGACACGCTGGACATTCTGCGGACGGTCGTCTCCGGCCGGTGGTCGCGCGCCACCGACCTGCTCAACACGATCGAGGTGCTCTCGGTCGAGGCCGAGCTCGCCGCTGCCGAGAAGGCCAACGCGCTGGCCGACGTCGAGGACGAACTGTTCCGGTTCAGCCGGGTCGTCGGCGGCGACCCGCAGCTCGCCAGCGCGCTGTCGGACCCGGCCGCGGACCTCGAGCGGAAGGTCACGCTCGCGCGGGACCTGCTCTCCGCCAAGGCGACCGCGTTCACCGTCCGCCTCGTCGAACTGGCGATCAGCGGACTCGGCGGGCGCAACTTCGACGCGTCGTTGCAGCGCCTGGTCGAGCTCACCGCTGATCGGCGTGATCGGCAGGTAGCGTACGTACGTGTTGCCGCACCGCTCACGGACGAGCAGGAAGAGCGGCTGTCGGCCCGGCTCTCGGGCCTCTACGGTCGCCAGATCTCGCTCAAGGTGACGGTCGACCCGAAGATCATCGGCGGGGCGACCGTGCAGGTCGGCGACGATCTGTACGACGGCAGCGTGGCGCGACGCCTGGACCAGGCCCGCACCGCCTTGACGAAGTAACCCCTCCACCCCCCACTTCGAGACACTGACATCTAGAGGACGAGGACGTTCACGATGGCCGAGCTGACCATCTCCTCCGAGGAGATCCGGGGCGCGATCGAGCGCTACGTCTCCTCGTACACACCGGAGATCTCCCGTGAGGAGGTCGGTACCGTCTCCCTGACCGGTGACGGTATCGCCCGGGTCGAGGGACTCCCCTCGACCATGACCAACGAGCTGCTCCAGTTCGAGGACGGCACGCTCGGACTCGCGCTGAACCTGGAGGAGCGGGAGATCGGCACGATCGTTCTCGGTGACTTCAGTGGTATCGAAGAGGGCCAGCCGGTCCGCCGCACCGGGCAGATCCTGTCCGTGCCGGTCGGCGACGGCTTCCTGGGCCGTGTGGTGAACCCGCTGGGCGAGCCGATCGACGGCAAGGGCGAGATCGTCGCCGAGGGCACCCGCATCCTGGAGCTGCAGGCTCCGGGCGTGATGGATCGCCAGCCGGTGAGCGAGCCGCTGCAGACTGGTATCAAGGCGATCGACGCGATGACGGCCATCGGCCGTGGCCAGCGTCAGCTGATCATCGGCGACCGTCAGACCGGCAAGACCGCGGTGGCGATCGACACGATCATCAACCAGAAGGCGAACTGGGCGACCGGTGACCCGAAGAAGCAGGTCAAGTGCATCTACGTCGCGATCGGCCAGAAGGGCTCGACGATCGCCGGCATCAAGGGTGCGCTCGAAGAGGCCGGCGCGATGGAGTACACCACCATCGTCGCCTCGCCCGCTTCCGACGCGGCCGGCTTCAAGTACCTGGCGCCGTACACCGGCTCGTCCATCGGCCAGCACTGGATGTACAACGGCCAGCACGTTCTCATCGTCTTCGACGACCTGAGCAAGCAGGCCGAGGCCTACCGTTCCGTGTCGCTGCTGCTGCGCCGCCCGCCGGGTCGTGAGGCCTACCCGGGTGACGTCTTCTACCTGCACTCGCGGCTCCTGGAGCGTTGCGCGAAGCTGTCCGACGAGCTCGGTGGCGGCTCGATGACCGGCCTGCCGATCATCGAGACCAAGGGCAACGACATCTCGGCCTACATCCCCACCAACGTCATCTCGATCACGGACGGCCAGGTCTTCCTCGAGACCGACCTGTTCAACTCGGGTGTGCGTCCGGCCATCAACGTCGGTACCTCGGTTTCCCGGGTCGGCGGCGCCGCGCAGGTCAAGGCGATGAAGTCGGTCGCCGGCCGGCTCCGCCTCGACCTCGCCCAGTACCGCGAGCTGGAGGCCTTCTCGGCCTTCGGTTCCGACCTGGACAAGGCCTCCCGTGACCAGCTCGAGCGCGGTGCCCGCCTGGTCGAGCTGCTGAAGCAGCCGCAGTACTCGCCGTTCTCGGTCGCCGAGGAGGTCGTCTCGATCTGGGCCGGCACCACGGGCCAGGTCGACGACATCCCGGTCGGCGACGTCCGCCGGTTCGAGTCGGAGTTCCTGGACTTCCTGCGGCACAGCCACAAGGACGTCCTCGAGGCGATCGGCAGCACCGGAAAGCTCGCCGACGACACCGTCGAGGGCCTCAAGGCCGCGATCACCAAGTTCAAGGCCCAGTTCCTCGCGCAGGACGACCACCTCAAGGTCAACGAGCCGCCGGCGAAGCCGATGGCCGAGGGCGCAGAGGGGCACGAGACGGTGACCCGTCACCGTCACGCGGCCCCCGAGGCTGAGAAGAAGTAGTCGTGGGAGCCCAGCTACGCGTCCTCCGCCGACGGATCAAGACGGTCCAGTCGACGAAGAAGATCACGAAGGCGATGGAACTCATCGCCACCTCCCGCATCGCCAAGGCGCAGCAGCGGGTCGTGGCGTCGAAGCCGTACGCGGTCGAGATCACGCGGGTGCTGACGGCGCTGGCATCCAACACCAACGTCGACCACCCGCTGCTGGTCGAGCGCCCCGAGCCCAAGCGGGTCGGCGTGCTGGTGATCACCAGCGACCGCGGTCTCGCGGGCGGCTACAGCTCCAACGCGCTCAAGACCGCGGGCGAGCTGATGGCCCGGCTGGAGTCCGAGGGCAAGACGCCGGTGCTGTACGTCATCGGCCGCAAGGGCGTCGGGTACTACAAGTTCCGCGGCCGCGAGATCGAGGCGAGCTGGACCGGGTTCACCGAGAGCCCGTCCTTCGCCGACGCTCGTGAGGTCGGGGACCTGCTGGTCCAGACGTTCCTGGCCGGCCACGACGACACCATCGACGGTCACGGCCCGGACGGCGTGCAGGGCGTGGACGAGTTGCACCTCGTCTACACCCAGTTCGTCTCGATGCTCACCCAGACCGCGATCGCACGGCAGTTCGCGCCGCTGGAGGTCACCGAGGCTCAGCCCGAGGGACCGCAGCCGGCGTACGAGTTCGAACCCGAGCCCGAGGCATTGCTCAACGCACTGCTGCCGAAGTACCTCAACACGCGGATCTACGCCGCGTTGCTGGAGTCGGCCGCCAGCGAGTCGGCGGCCCGACGGCAGGCGATGAAGTCGGCGACCGACAACGCCGAGGAACTCGTCAAGACCCTCAAACGGCGGGCGAACCAGGCCCGCCAGGGCGAGATCACCCAGGAGATCAGCGAGATCGTCGGTGGCGCCAACGCGCTCGCCGCAACAGGAAGTGACGACTGATGACTGCCACCAGTATCGAAAGCACCGAGAGCAGCAACGCTCCGGCCGGGGTCGGTCGCGTCGTCCGGGTGACTGGCCCGGTCGTCGACGTCGAGTTCCCGAAGGGCTCCATCCCGGAGCTGTTCAACGCACTCAAGGTTCAGGTCGACGAGGAGAGCATCGCCAAGACGCTCACTCTCGAGGTCGCCCAGCACCTCGGTGACAGCATGGTGCGCACGATCTCCATGCAGCCCACCGATGGACTGATCCGCGGCGCGGAGGTCACCGACACCGGCGAGGCGATCTCGGTGCCGGTCGGCGACATCACCAAGGGGCGTGTGTTCAACACCCTTGGCGAGTGCCTGAACCTCAAGGAGGGCGAGAAGCTCGAGGTCACCGAGCGTTGGCCGATCCACCGCCAGCCGCCGGCCTTCGATCAGCTCGAGAGCAAGACCGAGATGATGGAGACCGGCCTCAAGGTCATCGACCTGCTCACCCCGTACGTCCGCGGTGGCAAGATCGGCCTGTTCGGCGGTGCCGGCGTCGGCAAGACGGTGCTCATCCAGGAGATGATCACCCGCGTCGCCAAGAACTTCGGTGGCGTGTCGTGCTTCGCCGGGGTCGGGGAGCGTACCCGTGAGGGCAACGACCTCATCCTGGAGATGGCCGAGAGCGGCGTGCTGGACAAGACCGCCCTGGTCTTCGGCCAGATGGACGAGCCGCCCGGCACCCGACTTCGGGTCGCCCTCTCCGCGCTGACCATGGCGGAGTACTTCCGGGACGTCCAGAAGCAGGACGTGCTGCTCTTCATCGACAACATCTTCCGGTTCACCCAGGCCGGTTCCGAGGTCTCCACGCTGCTCGGCCGGATGCCGTCCGCGGTGGGTTACCAGCCCACCCTGGCGGATGAGATGGGTCAGCTGCAGGAGCGCATCACCTCGACCCGTGGTCACTCGATCACCTCGATGCAGGCGATCTACGTGCCCGCCGACGACATCACCGACCCGGCGCCGCACACGACGTTCGCCCACCTCGACGCCACCACGGTGCTGTCGCGGGCGATCTCGGACAAGGGCATCTACCCGGCCGTGGACCCGCTGGACTCCACCAGCCGGATCCTCGACGCCCGGTACGTCGGCGACGAGCACTACCGGGTCGCGGCCCGTACCAAGGAGATCCTCCAGCGGTACAAGGAGCTCCAGGACATCATCGCGATCCTCGGTATCGACGAGCTCTCCGAAGAGGACAAGATCCTCGTCGGCCGGGCCCGCCGGATCGAGCGGTTCCTGTCGCAGAACACGTACGCGGCGGAGCAGTTCACCGGCATCCCCGGCTCCACCGTGCCGATGAAGGACACCATCGAGGGCTTCAAGCGGCTCGCCGACGGTGACTTCGACCACGTGCCGGAGCAGGCGTTCTTCATGTGCGGTGGCCTCGACGACGTCGAGAAGAACGCGGCAGAGCTCGCCAAGAACTGATCAGCACCACGGCAGGAGGCCGGCGTCCGTCTTCGGGCGCCGGCCTGCTGTTCTGTTGTTCACCCCCGCGGTGTGGCTTCGTGCCCGCCCGCGCCCGCATTCGACCGCGACATGAGTCAACTGGCCGAGTGTCCTGTTTGGTGGATCGTGTGACTCGTCCCGGACCTCGTCCGGCAAAGTTCGCGACACGAAACCGTGATATTCAGCATGGGGGGCTCCGCGCACGCAGGCGTGGACGGGTCGCTAAACTGACCGCGATCCCTCCAGAGAAGGAGTCTCAGTGGCCCAGCTGCGCGTCGAGCTTGTCTCGGTCGAGAACGAGGTCTGGTCCGGCGAGGCCAACGCCGTTTTCGCCCGCACCACCGAAGGTGAGCTGGGTGTCCTTCCCGGGCACGCTCCGCTTCTCGGCCAGCTCGCGGACCCCGGCACGGTGCGGATCAAGACCGAGTCCGGCGAGCTCGCCTACACGGTGAACGGCGGCTTCCTCTCGGTCACCGCTGAGGGCGTCTCGATCCTCGCGGAGACCGCTGAACCGGCCGAGACCGCTAGCTCCCACTGACGTCGGGGACGAGCCGGAGACGCCGATGAGCTTCCTCGAAGGATTCGGCATTGTGCTGGGCACCGGCTTGGTGCTGCTGGCGGTGTTGTTCGGCCGCCGGCTGTGGATCGCTCGCAACGGTGTCGAGGTGAGCGTCCGGTTGTATCGGCGGCAGAGCGGCCGCGGTTGGTCGCTCGGCATGGCGAAGTTCTCCGGTGACAAGCTGCTCTGGTACCGGATGTTCAGCTTCGCCCCGCGCCCCCGCCGCGTGCTCAACCGCAAGAAGCTCAACGTGGTGGCCCGCCGCAATCCCAGCGGCACCGAGCGGCTCGCGCTGATGAGCGACTCCGTGGTCGTCGAGCTCGACACCGAGCAGGGCCCCGTCGAGCTCGCGATGGACACCGCCGCGCTGACCGGCTTCCTGTCGTGGCTTGAAGCGGCCGCCCCCGGCGCCGGCTATCCTCCGTACGCGGCCCGCTGAGGCACCACGCTCGCTGCGTTCTCGTTGCCTCGCGTGCCAGAAGCACGCGTCGGCTCCTCGGCCTTGCGATCGGGCGCCTCAGCGGGCTCCGGGTTAGATCAAGGGCTTAGATCAAGGGCGGGTTTTGCGTTACCCCTGGTTGCGGGCTTGCGCGGCGGGCTGGCGTGATGTCGGTCAGCCTCGCGGGCTGGCGCCCGGGGCGCAAAGCCGGCCGCCGCCCGGGGCAGAAGGTGCGGTTCAATTCCGCCCTCCGAGGGCGGAATTGGACCGCAGCCCGGCGCGGAGCGCCGGGGCTTGAACGCCAGCCGCCTTCTATGCAGGCGTTGTCACTCGTCCGGGTCGTCGGTCGGGGCCGCGCCGCCGCCCGGGCGCCAGAGGACGTCGCCGCCGGGGTTGGCCACCCGGGACAGGATGAACAGCAGGTCCGAGAGCCGGTTCAGGTACCGCACGGTGATCGTGCTGGTCCGCTCCGGATCGTCCTCGATCAGCGCCCAGGTCATCCGCTCGGCCCGGCGGGTCACGGTGCGGGCCACGTGGAGCAGCGCCGCGCCCTTGGTGCCCCCGGGCAGGATGAAGCTGTTCAGCTTGGTCAGCCGGCCGTTGTACTCGTCGCACCAGCCCTCGAGCCGCTCGACCTGCACGTCCGTGACCCGCAGCGGCGGCCACTGCGGGTTCTCGACCACCGGCGAACACAGGTCCGCGCCCACGTCGAAGAGGTCGTTCTGGATCTGGGTGAGCACGGCGCTCAGTTCGTCGGGAAGCTCACCCAGCGCGATCGCGACCCCGATCGCGGCGTTGGCCTCGTCGACGTCGGCGTAGGCGGCGATCCGGGGATCGGTCTTCTTCACCCGGCTCATGTCGCCGAGCGCGGTGGTCCCGTCGTCGCCGGTCTTGGTGTAGATACGCGTGAGATGGACGGCCATATCGGCAGCCTACGTCCGTCACTCCGGGTAACCGCCGCACCCGGCTGGGTCGCGCCCCGCGGCCGATCCCGGCGGCATCGCCAACTACCCCTACTATTGCGCGGTGGAGCTATTCCGAGTTACTGGTGGAACGCGTCTGGTCGGCGAAGTCACGGTCGGCGGTGCCAAGAACAGCGTGCTGAAGCTGATGGCCGCGGCGCTGCTGGCCGAGGGGCGGACGGTGCTCACCAACGCACCCCGCATCCTCGACGTGACGATCATGAGCGAGGTGCTGCGCCGGCTGGGCTGCACGGTGACGGTCGAGGAAGACACGATCACCATCGACACCCCAGCCGAGCCGGGCACCGAGGCCGACTACGACCTGGTCCGCCGGATGCGCGCGTCCATCAACGTGCTGGGCCCGCTGCTGGCCCGCCGGGGCGAGGTACGGGTGGCGCACCCCGGCGGTGACGCGATCGGCTCGCGCGGCCTCGACTACCACATCGCCGGCCTGAAGCGGATGGGCGCGGACATCACCAGCGAGCACGGGTTCGTCATCGCCCGTGCCGAGCGGCTGCACGGCGCCACCATCTGGCTCGACTTCCCGAGCGTCGGCGCCACCGAGAACCTGCTGATGGCGGCCGTGCTGGCCAAGGGCACCACGGTCATCGACAACGCCGCGCGCGAGCCGGAGATCATCGACATCTGCGCGATGCTCACCCAGATGGGCGCGCACATCTACGGCGCCGGCACCTCGACCCTCGAGGTGGAGGGCGTCGATCTGCTCTCCCCGGTCACGCACCGTACGGTCCCGGACCGGATCGTCACCGGCACCTGGGCGTTCGCCGCCGCGCTGACCCGGGGGGACGTGACGATCCGCAACTGCGAGCCGTCGCACCTGGAGATCGCGCTGGACAAGCTGAGCACCGCCGGCGCCACCGTCGAGCTGTTCCCGCCCGGCGAGGGCTTCCGGGTCTCGATGGACGACCGCCCGCGCGCGGTGGACGTGGTCACGCTGCCCTACCCGGGGTACGCGACCGACCTGCTGCCGATGGCGATCGCGCTCGCCTCGGTGGCCGACGGCCCGTCGATGATCACCGAGAACGTCTTCGACGCCCGGTTCATGTTCACGAACGAGATGGTGCGGCTCGGCGCCGACGTGCGGACCGACGGTCACCACGCGGTCGTCCGCGGCAAGGAGTGGCTGTCCGGTGCGCCGGTGCGCGCCACCGACATCCGGGCCGGGGTCGGGCTGGTCATGGCCGGGCTGCGGGCCGAGGGCGTGACCGAGGTCGCCGACGTCTTCCACATCGACCGTGGCTACCCGGGCTTCATCGAGCAGATGCGTGGGCTCGGCGCGGAGATCGAGCGGATCACCGTGCCCGACGACACCGCACTGGACTTCTAGCCCCGGCCCAACTTCGCACGGCACGATCCTCGCGCTTTGGGCGACATCTTCGCGGCTATGGCCGGCAAGATGTCGCCCAAATCGCGGGAAGGGGCGGGGCGCGGCGGAAAGCGGAGCGCGGCGGGCGAGCGGGGTGCGGCGCGAAAGCGGTCAGCGGGGGCCGACGAGGGACCGGGCTCGGTCCAGGTCGGTCGCGAAGACCATCACCCGGGTGCCGGCGCCGGGCACCTTGGCCGTGGTCGACCGGATCCCGGCGTCCGACAGCAGCGCCCGCAGCGCGTTCGCGCCGTCGTCGGTCTCGACCAGGGCGACCTCGCGAAGTAAGCCGAAGTCACCGTTCTCCTGTGGGGCCACGAGCTGCGGCTTCGCCGCGCCGTACGCCCAGCGCAGCACCAGCGCGAGCACGCCGGTGACCGCCAGCGCCACCAGCGGTCCAAGGATGTATGCCTGTCCAGCATGCGAGCCCATACCCATAGTGTTACACCGTGCGGGCCACCGCGCGGTGTTCACTGAACGATCGATAAGGTCGGCGGTGACAGCAGTGCCCGAGTAGCAGGGAGTGGACAGTGGCTGGACGGCTGGCCGTCATCGGTGCGGGATTGATGGGTTCGGGGATCGCGCAGGTCTCCGCGCAGGCCGGCTGGGACGTCGTGCTGCGCGACGTCACCGACGCCGCGCTCGAGCGTGGGGTGGCAGGGATCCGGAAGTCCTACGACCGGTTCGTCGCCAAGGGGACGCTCGCGGCGGGCGACGCCGAGGCCGCGCTGGCCCGGATCACCACCACCACGGAGCTGGAAGCCGCCGCCGACGCGGACATCGTGGTCGAGGCCGTCTTCGAGTCGATGGAGGTCAAGGCCGAGGTCTTCACCGCCCTGGACCGGATCTGCAAGGACGGCGCGGTGCTCGCGTCGAACACCAGCGCGATTCCGATCACCCAGATCGCGGCCGTGACCCAGCGGCCCGAGTCGGTCGTCGGCACGCACTTCTTCTCGCCGGTGCCGATGATGAAGCTCTGCGAGCTGGTGCGCGGGTACAAGACGTCCGACGAGACGCTGGCCGCCGCGCGCTCCTTCGCCGAGGAGATCGGCAAGACCTGCATCGTGGTCAACCGGGACGTGGCGGGCTTCGTCACCACCCGGCTGATCTCCGCGCTCGTGGTCGAGGCGGTCAAGCTGTACGAGTCGGGCGTGGCCACCGCCGAGGACATCGACGTGGCGTGCCGGCTGGGCTTCGGCCACGCCATGGGCCCGCTCGCGACCACCGACCTCACCGGCGTGGACATCCTCCGCAACGCGACCCGCAACATCTACACCGAGACCCAGGACGAGAAGTTCGCGCCGCCGGAGATCCTGAACCGGATGGTCACGGCCGGCGACCTGGGCCGCAAGTCCGGCCAGGGCTTCTACTCCTACGACAGCTGACGAACACCCGCCGCTCTGGGCGACATCTTCTCGGCGGTAACCGGGAAAATGTCGCCCAAAGCTGGCACGGGGGTAGGGCGCCGGCCTCCGACTTCTGGGTGACATCCCTGATACGGGGATTCACCCTCAAGGGGGACGGTTTGCTGGTGGCCGGCTGAAAGAGTGGGTCTTGCCGGGCGCAGCGGCCATCTGGCAGGGGGCCGGGTCGGCCGCCGCCCGGTCCAACTCTCGCCGGCTGGGGTGACCTCGCCGGGCAGGGCAACCGCATGGGGGTGCGTATGTCCACCACGTCGATCAGGCCCCACGCCGTCCGGCTGACCGGACGCGTCGACGCCTCCACCGCCTCCGAGGTCCGCACCGCCTTGCACCGCGCGGTCGGCGAGGGCGCCGGTCCGCTGGTGCTCGATCTCGCCGCCGTCACCCAGCTCGACGCGGTCGGCCTCGGCGTGCTGATGGGCGTCTACGAGCGGGCGCACAGCCTGGGCCGGGTCGTCGAGCTGCGCCGGGTACCGCCGCGGATCGCGTTCACCCTGCGGATGAGCCGGGTCTCGCGCGTCCTCCGCCCGACCGCGGCCTGAGGCACGCCCGCCCTCACCCTGCGGTTTGGGCGACATCTTCAGTGCTATAGCACCGAAGATGTCGCCCAAAGCGCGAAGGAAGCGGTGCTCAGCTCGAGCCGGGGGAGGGCAGGATGCCGCGCCGCATGGCCACGGTCACGGCGGCCGTCCGGTCGTCCACGCCGAGCTTGGCGAAGACCCGGATCAGGTGCGTCTTCACGGTCGCCTCGCCGATGAACAGCCGGCGGCCGATCTCGGCGTTGGTCAGCCCGGCCGAGACCGCGCCCAGCACCTCGATCTCGCGCGGCGTGAGGTTGTCGGCGGCCGGTGCCCGCATCCGGGTGACCAGCTTGGCGGCCACCCGCGGGGCCAGCACGGTCTCGCCTCTGGCCGCCGCGTGCACGGCCGCCGTGAGCTGATCGCGGGGCGTGTCCTTCAGCAGATACCCGGTCGCACCGGCCTCGACCGCGCGCAGGATGTCGGTGTCGGTGTCGTAGGTGGTCACGATCAGCACCCGCACGCCGGGGAACCGCTCGCCGATCGCCGCGGTCGCCGCGACCCCGTCCATCCCCGGCATCCGAAGGTCCATCAGCACGACCTCGGGCCGGTCCCGCTCGATCAGCACGAGGGCCTCGGCACCGGAACTCGCCTCGCCGACCACCTCGATCTCCGGATCGCCCGACAGCATGCCGCGCAGGCCGGCCCGCACCACGGGATGGTCGTCCACGACCAGCACCCGGACGCTCATTGGTGCACCTCGCTACGCTCGGCGGCCCTATGAGCGGGGCAGCCGTACCTACTGGTTCGCTCGCTCCGCTCGCTCACCGGAGGGTCACCTCGACCGTCGTGCCCGCACCCGGCTCGCTGCTGACCTTCACCGTGCCTCCGCTCTGTTCCACTCGATGCCGCATCCCGCTCAGCCCGTATCCGCCGGCTCCCGTGGCCGCCTGCGCGACGGGATCGAAGCCCACGCCGTCGTCCCGCACCCTGAGCGTCACGCCATCCTCGCGGTAGCCGAGGACCAGCTCGACCGTGCCCGCCGCCGCGTGCCGGCGCACGTTGGTGAGGGTCTCCTGGGCCGCCCGGAGCAGCACCACGTCGGTGTCGGCGTCCGGGACCGGGACCCCGTTCACCTCGAGCGCCACCGGCGTCCGGGTCTCCCGTTCGTGCCGGGCGGCGAGCCGCCGCAGCGCCTCGGGCAGGCTGGTGCCGTCCAGCGCGGCGGGCGCCAGCGCGGCCACCAGCGACCGTGCCTCGGCCAGGTTCTCCCGTGCGGTGCCCTCGATCAACGTGAGCGCCTCCTGGGCGGCGTCCGGGTCGCGCCGCAGCGTGGTCTCGGCAGCCTGGGTCAGCATCAGGATGCTGGTGAAGCCCTGGGCGAGCGTGTCGTGGATCTCGGCGGCCAGGCGGGCTCGCTCGGCGTACATGCCGGCGTCGTGCCGCTCGGCCGCCAGCTCGGCCCTGGTGCGCTCCAGCTCGGCGATCAGGTCGGCCCTTTTGATGCTCTGGTCGATGATCCCGCTGATCCAGGTGCCGAACAGCAGCGAGAAGCTGAGCGAGATGACCAGCGGCAGGATCACCGACCAGGGATCCGCGCGGTTCTCCTCGTACCGGATCAGCAGCACGGCGCCGAACGTGACGAACAGGCCCACCACGCACAGCGAGGCGATCAGCAGCCGATCCACGAAGATGTAGATCTGCGGGATGACGAAGAACAACAGGTAACCCATCCCGCCGTCCAGCGCGAGCAGCGCGACGAACAGAGGTACCAGGCCGACCAGGTACAGGTGGCCGGCCCGGTGCGACCGGCGCTGGATGGCGCGCGCGCCGGTGGTCGCGTACCAGGTCGCCAGCGCCGCGAGCAGGCCGAGGATCGCGATGCCGGTCGACGAGGTGGGCCCGTGCTGGTTGAACGCGGTCACCGTGGCGGTGACGAGACCGATCGCGAAGACGCCGTGCCAGATCGCCGCGGACCGGTCCCAGAAGTGTCCTTCGGGCGCCGTCGGTTCGTCACTGCCTGCCACTGGGGTCAGCCGTCCTTACTCGTCTTCCACCGGAAGGTGAAGATACAGAGCAGCAGTCCACCGACCGTCCAGGCCGCGAGCACCAGCGCGATCTTGCCGAGCTCCCAGGAATGGGTCAGCTCCGCGTTCACGAACGAGTCCGGCAGGAACACGTACCGCATGCCCTGGCTCATCCACTTGAGCGGGAAGAGCGCCGCGGTCTGCTGGAGCCAGGACGGCAGATCGGTGTAGACGAAGAAGACGCCGGAGATGAACTGGAGCACCAGTGCCACCGGCGTGACCAGCGCCGGCGCCGACTTGCCGTTCCGCACCAGGCTGGAGAACGCGATGCCGAGCAGCGTGCACGCGCTCACCCCGAGCAGCGCCACCCAGGCGAAGACCAGCCATCGCTCGCCGCTGGACGGCAGCTTCACGCCGAACGCCAACGTGCCGACCAGCAGCAGCAACGCGTCCGCCACCAGCGACACGACCAGCACCATCAGCACCTTGCCGATGAAGTACGAGGACTTCGGCATCGGCGTGCCCGCGAGCCGCTTCAGCGTGCCGGTGTCGCGCTCGATCGGGATCTGGATGGCGAGGTTGGTGAAGCTGGACGCGAGCAGCCCCGAGGCGATCATGCCGGCGACGAAGTACTGGGTGAAGTTCACGCCCGGGGGCGATGTCGCGGCTGAACACCGCCCCGAACAGCGCGAGCAGGATCACCGGGAAGAGCAGCGTGAAGACCACCGACTCCCGGCCGCGCAGGAACTGCAGCAGCTCCAACTTCGCGCGGAGCAGCCCGAGCCGGAGCGCGCCCGGTCGCGTGGTGTCGACGGCGCCGGCGGCTGGCAGGGTGCTGGTCATGCGTTCGCTCCGATCATGGTCAGGTAGACGTCTTCCAGCGACGGCCGGGCGACGACGAGCTCGGGAACCTCACCGGCGAACCGCGTGGACAGCTCGGCCACGGTGGCCGTCGGCCGGTCGGTGCGCACGGATTCGCGGCCGTTCGGGCCGGTCCAGCTGACGGTGGCCGACGTGGTGGCGCGACCGCCGAGCGTGGCCGGGGTGGCGACCTCGATCAGCCGGCCGCCCGCGATCACGCCGACCCGGTCGGCCAGCTCCTCGGCCTCGTCCAGGTAGTGCGTGGTGAGCAGGATCGTGGTGCCGCCGTGGGCCAGGTCGGCGATCAGCTGCCAGAACTCGCGGCGCGCCTCGGGGTCGAAGCCGGTGGTCGGCTCGTCCAGGAACAGCAGGTCGGGGCGGCCGATGATGCCGAGCGCCACGTCGAGCCGGCGGCGTTGCCCGCCGGAGAGCGTCTTCGCCCTGGCCGCCCGCTTGCCGGTCAGCCCGACCCGGTCGATCACCTCGTCCGGGTCGTACGGCCGGGGGTAGTAGGCGGCGAAGTGGTGCACCACCTCCGCGACGCCGAGCTCCTCGAAGTCGCTCACCGACTGGAGCACGAGCCCCAGCCGGGATTTCCACGCGGCGCCGCCGTGCCGTGGGTCGACGCCGAGCACGCTCACCTCGCCGGCATCGCGGTCGCGGTGCCCCTCGAGGATCTCGACGGTCGTCGTCTTGCCGGCGCCGTTCGGTCCGAGCAGCGCGAACACCTCGCCGCGCCGCACGTCCAGGTCGACCCCGTCCACCGCCACCGCGCCCCGGTAGGCCTTGCGGAGCCCCCGGACCCGGATGGCGGTCTCATCGTTGCCGTGCACGCCAGTCGTCATAGGGACAAACGTGCCGCACCGCTCAGCCGGCCGACAGCACCGGTGGACGGGCCTGGAGGTCAACCGGTCGGTGGATTCTTCCGCGCGATATGAGGTTTGCGACCCGACAAAACGGATATAGGAGTACAGATATACACGGGGGACAAATTAATTCGTGCTGGACAGCAACCTTTTCGCTGCTCACAGTGTCTAAGTAAGAAAGCGAAAGGACACCGGGGGGTGACCATGCGCGACGGTGGGTTTGGGGACGAGCACTACCGGATCGGCACGATCATGCCGATCAACGGCAGGATCGACGCGTCGACAGTGACGCAGCTACGAGATCAGCTTCACAGCGCGGTCGACGGGGGGTCGGGCGCGGTGGTCCTCGACCTGAGCGAGGTCGAGCTGGTCGACGCGGTGGGCCTGGCCATGCTGGTCGGCACCCATCGCCGCGCGCTGCGCGCCGGCCGGGTGATCGTGCTTCGAGATACGCCGCCGCGGGTCTCCCGCCTGCTCGCCGCCACCGGCCTGGACCGGGTGCTCCGCACCGAACCGCCGATGGCGGTCGCCTGATCGACACCCGCACCTCCGGCGCGGGCTGCGGTTCGATTGCGCCCTTCCAGGGCACAATCGAACCGCAACAGCGGTGACCATCGTCACCGCCCAGGCTGAGTTACCGTTCAGTAAACTCGGCGGCACCCCGGGACGGACCTCCGCCCGGTAGCCGGAGGTGCATCGTGCCGTATCCGTCGACTCCCGACGAGCGTGACAAGCCCTGGGTGATGCGCACCTACGCTGGTCACTCGTCCCCGGCCGAGTCCAACGCGCTCTACCGGCGGAACCTCGAGAAGGGCCAGACCGGCCTCTCGGTGGCGTTCGATCTGCCCACCCAGACCGGCTACGACCCGGACTCCGAGCTGGCGCGCGGCGAGGTCGGCAAGGTCGGCGTGCCGATCACCCATCTCGGCGACGCCCGCGCGCTCTTCGACGGCATTCCGCTGGAGCGGATGAACACGTCGATGACGATCAACGCGACCGCGATGTGGCTGCTCGCGCTCTACCAGGTCGCCGCCGAGGAGCAGGGCGCCGACATCGGCAAGCTGAGCGGCACGACCCAGAACGACATCATCAAGGAGTACCTGTCCCGCGGCACGTACGTCTTCCCGCCCGGGCCCTCGCTGCGGCTGATCACCGACATGGTCGCGTACACGGTGACCACGATCCCCAAGTGGAACCCGATCAACATCTGCAGCTACCACCTGCAGGAGGCCGGCGCCACGCCCGTGCAGGAGGTCTCGTACGCGCTGTGCACGGCGATCGCGGTGCTGGACGCCGTGCGCGACTCCGGTCAGGTGCCGGCCGAGCGGTTCGGCGAGGTGGTCGCCCGGATCTCGTTCTTCGTCAACGCCGGGGTCCGGTTCGTCGAGGAGATGTGCAAGATGCGCGCGTTCGGCGTGCTCTGGGACGAGATCACCCGCGAGCGGTACGGGGTGACCGACGCCAAGCAGCGGCGGTTCCGGTACGGCGTGCAGGTGAACTCGCTCGGGCTGACCGAGGCGCAGCCGGAGAACAACGTCCAGCGGATCGTGCTGGAGATGCTCGGCGTGACGCTCTCCCGGGACGCCCGCGCCCGTGCGGTCCAGCTGCCGGCCTGGAACGAGGCGCTCGGCCTGCCGCGGCCGTGGGATCAGCAGTGGTCGCTGCGGTTCCAGCAGGTGCTGGCGTTCGAGACCGATCTGCTCGAGTACGACGACATCTTCGCCGGCTCGCACGTGGTCGAGGCCAAGGTGGCCGCCATCGTCGAGGGCGCCCGGGCCGAGATCGACAAGGTGCAGGCCGCCGGCGGTGCCGTGGCCGCGGTGGAGAGCGGCTACATGAAGGGCCAGCTGGTCCGGTCGCTGGCCGAGCGGCGGGGCCGGATCGAGAGCGGCCAGGAGGTCGTGGTCGGGGTGAACAAGTTCACCAGCACCGAGCCGAACCCGCTCACCGCCGACATCGACGGCTCGATCATGACCGTGGACCCGGCCGTCGAGGCGGCGGCCAAGGAGAAGATCGCGGCCTGGCGCGCGGCCAGGGACAACGTCGCCGCCGAGGAGTCGCTCGCGGCGCTGCGGGAGGCCGCCAAGACCGAGACGAACCTGATGCTCGCCGACGCTGGACTGCGTCCGGGCCGGCGTCACGACCGGCGAGTGGGCCGCCGCGCTCCGCGAGGTGTTCGGCGAGTTCCGGGCGCCGACCGGGATCTCGGCCGCGCAGGTCACCGCCGAGGGCGCCCAGACGCTCGCCGCGGTCCGCAAGCGGGTCCGGGACACCGGCGAGGAGCTGGGCGGACGGCTGCGGATGCTGGTCGGCAAGCCGGGCCTGGACGGCCACTCCAACGGTGCCGAGCAGATCGCGGTCCGGGCCAGGGACGTCGGCTTCGAGGTCGTCTACCAGGGCATCCGGCTCACCGCGGCGCAGATCGTGGCCGCCGCGGTCGAGGAGGACGTGCACGTGGTCGGCCTGTCGATCCTGTCCGGCTCGCACCTGGAGGCGGTCCCGACCGTGCTGGAGGGGCTGCGCGCCGCCGGGCTGGACGACGTGCCGGTGATCGTCGGCGGCATCATCCCGGACCAGGACGCGGCCATCCTGCGGTCGCAGGGAATTGCCCGAGTGTTCACCCCGAAGGACTACTCGCTCACCGAGATCATGGACGAGATCGTCACCGTGGTCCGCCGGCCAACGGGCTGGCCGGATAGCCCCGAGCCGGGGCGGTGCAGCAGGGCATGGACTTCGGAGCCATGCCCTAGTCTGGGCGTCCACGGCGAACGGGGAGATCGGGTGACGGCGGCGAACTTCCAGGTCAACTTACGGGGGGTCGTCGAGCTGCTCGCCCATCACCTGTACTCCAGCCCGCGCGTCTACCTGCGCGAGCTGCTGCAGAACGCCGTGGACGCCACCACCGCGCGCCGCCAGTTCGATTCCGCCGCGCCGGCCGCCCGGGTGCTCATCGAGCCGGTCGTGGACGAGGGCCGGGACGTGTTCGCGATCCACGACAACGGCGTGGGGCTGACCGCCGCCGAGGTCGAGGAGTTCCTCGCCACGGTCGGCCGCAGCTCGAAGGTCGACGTGCTGGAGGGGGTCCGGAGCGAGTACCTGGGCCGGTTCGGCATCGGTCTGCTCTCCGCGTTCATGGTGAGCGACGAGATCCGGGTGCTGACCCGCTCGGCCCGCAAGCCGGACGCGCCCGACGATCGAGTGGCGGGCCACGGCCGACGGCCAGTACTCCACCCGGGTGGCGGCGGTGCCGCGCGCGGAGCCGGGCACCACGGTCGAGCTGCGTCCGCGTGCCGACCACCGGGAGTGGCTCGGGGCGGAACGGGTGGTCGGGCTGGCCAGCACGTTCGGCTCGCTGCTGCCGGTGGAGGTGCTGGTCCGGACCGGGGAGGGCGAGCAGACCTCGATCACCGGTCCGGCGCCGTGGCGGGCGTCCTACCGATCGGCGCTGGCCCGCCGGTCCGCGCTGGCCGAGGTGTGCCAGGAGACGTTCGGCTTCCTGCCCTTCGACGTGATCGACCTCTCGGTCCCCGAGGCCGGGCTCACCGGGGTGGCGTACGTGTTGCCGCAGGCGGTGCCGCCCAGCCAGCACGCCTCGCACCGGGTCTGGCTCAAGGGCATGCTGCTCGGCGAGCGGGTCGAGGATCTGCTGCCGGAGTGGGCGTTCTTCGTCCGGGCCACCGTGGACGTCACCGAGCTGCGGCCGACGGCGTCCCGGGAGGCGCTGTACGACGACGCGCAGCTGGAACTGGTGCGGGACCGGCTCGGCGCCCAGCTGCGGCAGTGGCTGCAGCGCCTCACGGCCACCGAGCCGGAGCGGGCCGGCGCGTTCCTGCGGCTGCACCACCTCGGGGTCAAGTCGCTGGCCCTGCACGACGACGAGATGCTCACGCTCGTCCTGCCCTGGCTGCCGTTCGAGACCACGCTCGGCGCGGTGACGCTCACCGAGTTCCGCCGCACCTTCCCGATCGTGCACTACACGGCCACAGTGGACGATTTCCGCCGGGTCGCCGCGGTCGCCGCCGCCCAGGGGCTCGGCGTGGTGAACGGCGGTTACGCCTACGACGCCGAGCTGCTGGAACGGATCAGGGCGGTCCAGCCGGACTGGGTCGTCGAGCAGCTGGACGGCGCCGTGGTGAACGCGCACCTCGACCCGGTCTCGGGCGACGAGGAGCTGCGCTGGCAGCGGGCGCTCGGTGCGGCGCGGACGGCGTTGGAGCCGTACGACTGCGACGTCGAGCTGCGCGCGTTCGACCCGGTGTCGGTGCCCGCGCTGCACCTGGACGACCGGGACGCGGCGCACGAGCGGGACCGTCGGGCCGAGGCCGCGGTCGCCGACGAGCTGTGGTCGGAGATCCTCGCCGGCCTGACCCCGGCCGATCCGTCCCGGGCCCGGCTGGTGCTGAACCACCGCAACCCCCTGGTCCGCCGGCTGCCCGGGCTGGCCGATCCGGAGCTGCTCCGGCTCGCCGCCGAGGCGTTGTACATGCAGGCCCTGCTCCTCGCCCACCGGCCGCTCAAACCGGGGGAGAGCGCGCTGCTGAGCCGCTCGTACCTGAGCCTGCTCGATCGCGCGGTCGGCGAGATCTAGGCGCGCGAGGGCCGGCCCGGAGGTTGGGCAGGCGCCGCGGGCGAGTCGGCGCGCGCCGGGCGAGAACCCTGAACAAGGGCCGGCCCGGCGCCGGGCGAAAAGCTGGCAGAGTGAGCGTTGGTACTCAGGTGGATGGGAGAGACACGTGACGCGGGACCGGCAGCAACTGCTCGAGGCGCTGGCCGAGACCGACCAGCTCCCGCACGGCCGTGCCCGTTCCACCGCGGCCGAGCAGCTGCTGGCCGAGATCGAGGCCGCCGGCGAGCGTCTGCTGCTGCCGTACGCGTACCACAGCCTGGTCTGGTCGTATCACCGCGGCGCCGAGATGGAGAAGGCGTTCGTGCCGTTCAGCCGGCAGCTGCGGCTCTACGACACCGAGCCCGAGCTGTTCGACGAGAGCGACGCGCACCGGCTGCTCTGGTCGTTCAAGTGGATGGCCGTAGGGCTGTGGAAGTTCCCGACCGTCTCCCGGGACCAGATCGAACGCACCATCGACGAGATGGAGAGCCGCTACGCCATCGCCGGGCACGGCATGAGCGCGGTGCACGACGTGCGGCTGGCCTACGCGATCCACCGGGGCGACTGGGACGACGCCGCCATCGGGTACGAGCGGGCGGTGTCCTGCCCGCGCGACGCGATGAGCAACTGCGCGGCCTGCACCGCCGACGCGTACGCCGAGTACCAGGCCGCGATCGGTGCGGACGCCGAGGCGTGCCGGCTGGTGGACACGGTGATCGAGGGCGGGCTGGTCTGCGCCTCGGAGCCGCACTCCGCACTCGGCACCGCGCTGCTCCCGTACCTGCGCCAGGGTCGCCTCGACGACGCTCGCGCCGCCCACCTCAAGGGCTACCGGCTGATCCGTGGCCAGCTGGTCTTCCAGGACACCCTCGCCGACCACCTGCACTTCCTGGCGCTGACCGGGAACGAGACCCGCGGGCTGGAGGTGCTCGCCGAGCACCGGTCCATGCTCACCGAGCACGAACACCCGGCCGCCGGCCTGACGTTCCTGGCCGCGGCTGGGCTGCTGCTGCGGCGAGCGGCCGAGGTGACCGGCGAGCAGACGCCGGTGACCGGTCCGGACGGCGAGACCACGGTGGCCGAGCTGGCCGCCTGGTGCCGGCGCGAGGCGTTGACCAGGGCGGACGCGTTCGACGTGCGGAACGGCACCGGCCGCCAACGTGAGGTCACGCTGGCGATGTTGGACGCCGAACCGCTGCTGGCCAGCCTCCGGCTGGGCCTCGGCCCCGTCACCGACGCCGCGCCGGCGGTTTCCGCCCTGGAGCCCCGGGCCGCCGGGGTGCCGATCGGGGTGGCCGCCGAGCTCATCGGTGCCGAGGGCCTGAGCCTGACCGCGCTGGTCGCCCGTGCGGAGGAGCTCGCGGCGATCGGTCACCCCGCCACCGCGACGCTCTGGCAGCAGGTCGCCGCCGCGGCCGGTCCGGACGCCGACCCCCGGCTGCTGGCCGCGGTGGACGACGGCATCGGCCGGGACCTGGCCGGCACGGATCCGTTCGGGAGCCGGGAACGGCTGGTCCAGGCCGTGCGGCGGTGGGAGGAGATCGGCGACGAGCGCAAGCTGGCCATCGCCCGCTCCCGGGCCGCCGTGGCCGCCGCGCTCACCGGTGACCACGACGAGGCGGTCGCGGAGTCGGCCGTCGCCGGGCTGGTCCTGGACGAGATCGGCACCCCGCTGGAGCAGCTGCACCACCAGCATCGCCGGGCGTACATCCGGCTGGCCATCGCGGCCGACGACGCCGGCCGGGCCGAGGCGGCCACGCTCTTCCGCCAGCACGCCGCCCGTGCCACCGAACTGGGCGCGACCGCCGACGCCGCGCAGTCCCGGATCATCCTGCTGGACCGGCTGGACGAGCCGTCCGACCCCGACGAGGCCGCCCTGGCCTGGCAGGAGTGCGCCGAGACCGCCCGCACGGTCGGCCGCGAGTGGTGGCTGCCGCACATCTCGATCCGGCTCGCGCAGGCCCGGCTGGCGGCCGGTTGGTACCCGGACCGGCTCGACGCCGTGCTGGTGCCGCTCGCGGACGCGGTGCGGTTCGGCGACGAGTGGGGCGAGTTCCGCTCCGCCGCGTACGCCAGCTACCTGCGCGCCGAGCTGCTCACCGAGGCCGAGCGGTACGAGGAGGCCCGCGGCTACGCCTTCGACGCGGTGGTGCGTGCGGAGGACACCGGCTCGGACGGCCTCGGTACCGACGCGCGGGTGCTGCTCGGCAGCGTCTATCACGAGCTGGAGCGCGATCACGAGGCGATCCAGTTCCTGGAGGCCGCGCTGCCGCTGCTCGCGGAGACCGACCACGCCTCGCTGTACCGGGTCCGGTACCGGCTCGGCGCGTCGTTCCGCCGGCTCGGCGAGTTCCGGGACGCCGCCAGCCACCTGGCCGCCGCCAGCGAGATCGCCGAGCAGGCCGGCGTGGCCGGCAGCGCCGCGCACGCCGCGAACCTGGTCGGTGTGGCGCTGGAGGAGGTGGAGCCGGTCGCGGCCGCCTCGGCGTACGCGCGGGCCGCCCGGCTGTTCGCCGACGCCGAGGAGGAGCAGGGCGTGGTGCGGATGCACCGGGCCCAGGCCGCCGCGCTCGCCGGTGCGAGCCACTACGACGACGCCCTGGAAGCGCTCCAGCAGGCCGCGGTCGCCGCCGAGGCGCTGTCGCCGGCCGACGGCGTCGACCCGGGCTGGGAACGCGCCGAGGTCGACGATCAGTCCGCCCGGGTGCTGGCTGTGGCCGGCCGCGGGGTGGAGGCGGTCCAGCGCGCGCTCTCGGCCGAGCAGCGGCACCGCGAGGTGGGCGCGCACAGCGACGCCGCGTACGCCGCCGCGTTGGCCGCCCAGGTCACGCTGGATCTGCTGGAGGACGCCGAGGCGGCCGAGCCCGTCGCCCGCCGCGCGGTCGCGCACGCCGACGCCGCCGACGACGAGTCGGCCCGAGCCGCCGCGGCGGTGTCCCTGGCCGACGTCCTCGACGGTCAGGGCCGCACCGAGGAGGCGGCCGAGCTGCGCCGCTCGGTCGGCTTCGAGGACGACCAGGACGACTGAAACCCCAGCCGCTTTGGGCGACATCTTCGGTGTTATAGCACCGAAGATGTCGCCCAAAGCGGGTCAGAGAGCGGGTTGGGCGGCCCGGCGTCGGCTGCGGCGCTTCCAGAGCCACCAGAACAGCGCGACCAACCCCACCAGGAAGACCAGCACCAGCACGGGCAGCAGGATGGCCACCACCGACATGCTCAGGCTGAATCCGTCCTCCACCGTGCTCACGACCGGGGCGCCGAGGCCCATCGTCGCGGTGTTCACCACCGGCCGGACCGCGGCCTTGGTGGCGTGCACGACCAGGGCGAGCACGATTCCGGCCACGATCGGTACCCAGGCGTGGTCGGAGAAGAACGCGGCCGGGTCGTCGACCGTGACCGTCTCGGAGGAGGCGCTGGCGCCGAAGGTCAGGCCGCCGGCCGTCGGGCGTACCGCGGTCTGCACGACGTCGTTGATGTGGTCGACCACCGGGCACCTTGTCGGCGACCACCTCCACCAGCAACAACACCGCGATGATCCCGATCACCCAGGGATTCTCCAGCCAGCGCCACGACTCGGGCAGCGTGATGAGGTCGGTGAAGCGTGAGAGCAGCCCGACCGTCAGCAGCGGGATGTAGGCGTTGAGACCGGCCGCGGTCGCGAGCCCCGTGCCGGTGAGCAGTTCGAGCATGCCTCCAGGCTGCCACCTCAACGCTCGTCAGGGGTGGAGGCGCCGTACCAAAATGGCTACGGCCGTCGTGGGCGCCGACGCGTGGAATGGTCCTGTCAGTGGGTACCCCTATCCTGAAACAGGCCGACATTAGGGGTGACGCGATGCCACGCACCGAGCCGACGAAGACCACCGAGCCCCTGCCTGAGATCCAGCCGGCCGCGCCGGAGCGCGAGATCGTGGTGCACATCGATCGTCGGCGTGGCTTCCTCGGCGTGATCGTCGTGCTGCTCGTGGTGATCGCGCTCGTTCTCGCTGGCCGTACGTTCGACTGGCTGCCCGGCTTCCCGAATCCGTTCGGCGAGAAGACGGTCGACCGCAGCCAGCCGACGCTGCTCAAGTCGGTCCAGGATCTGAGCCGGTACGAGGCCGCGACCGGCAACTTCCAGGTCGTCATCGACGTGGAGAAGGACGCCAAGTTCCTGCCCGCCGCGATCAAGGGCGAGCGCACGCTCTTCGTGGCCAGCGGCTCCGTGGATGTCTATGTCGACTTTGGAGGGATCAGCGGCTCGGCGCTGAAGGTTTCCGAGGATCGGCGCACGGTCGAGATCCGACTGCCCCGCCCCGGGCTGGAGAAGCCCAACATCGACAGCGAGAACAGCTACGTCTTCGAACAGAACCGCGGCATCGTCGATCGGCTCAAGTCGCTGGTCGCCGATGATCCGAACCGGATGCAGGAGCTCTACACGCTGTCGGAGCGGCGGCTGGAGGACGCGGCCAAGAAGACGGAGCTGACCGCGCGGGCCGAGAAGAACACCAAGGCCATGTTGGACAGCCTGTTCCGCTCGCTCGGCTTCACCACGGTGACGGTCACCTTCACCTCGCCCTAGCCACACCTTCTCGCTTTGGGCGACATTTTCTCGGCTATAACCGAGAAAATGTCGCCCAAAGCTGTAGTGGGAGGGGCGCCGCGATGGGGGCGCGGCGCATCGCGGGCGGGCGCGCGGGCGCGGGGCGGGCGTTGCGGGGCGGGTGCACGGCCCCCGGGGCGGGCGGGCCTGGGCGGGTGCTCGGCCTCGGCGCGTCGTGTCCACTGAGGAATCCTCGGGGAAATGCACCCCTCACGGCGCGCGGAGGCGTGCATTTCCCCGAGTAATCCACTGTGGTCAGTGCGGGGAGCTACGTCAGCCGGATCGGTGCTCCGAAGGTGGCGCTCACGCCGGGGGAGAAGAGCACGCTGCTGGGTGGCCGGCTGATCTGCGGCAGGCCGGCCGCGGCGATCAGGTCGTCGTCGAAGGCGAGCAGTTCGGCGTGGTGCAGGGGCCACTCGCGGTGCTCGTTGGGCCAGTAGGCGGTGTGGCCGAACTGGCGCAGGTGCAGACCCCAGCGCGCGGTCAGGAACTGTTCCAGCGGCCCGGGGGTGGCGATCGGCGCGCCGACCCGCACCATCACCCGGGACGCGGCATCGCGGGGCGCCGGCCAGCGCCGCCGGCTGGTGTAGCTCCAGACGTCGCCGGCGCGCGCGATCCGCATCCGGGCCCAGGTGTACGGCACGCCGAGCTGGCGCGCCGCCAGCACCGTGGCCAGCCGGGACGCCTCGAGCGAGCGGAAGACCACGCCGCGCCGGCCCTCGGCGTCCACGGAATAGAGCCGGACGTTGGTCTCCGGAAAGTCGCCGAAGTACGGCACGCCCGGGCCGGCGAGCGGACCGACGCCGCGCATCTGGAACGGCACCAGGCCGACGTAGGTGACACCGTCGAGCACGTCCGGCTCGACGCCCGGCGGGAGGAGCGGCGCGACCTCGGCCGGATCGACCTCCCAGTGCAGGAAGGTCACCGCGCACCACGCCTGGCTGAGCACGGGCCGGCGTAGCGGGCGTGGAGTGGTGGCGGTGAGCGGCTCGACGGTGACGGTCATGACGGGGGTGGAGACGGCTCCGGCTCGGGGAGCGGGTGCGGCCGGTCCGGCGGCGGCACGGGCACCGGCGGCGGCACCGGATCCGGGCTGGGCCCCGGCTCGGGTGGCGGCATCGGGGAGGGCGGCGGCATCGGCGGGATGACGTCCGGCATTGGGTCACCCGGCAGCCTTGCGTACTGCGACTGGGTACTCATGTACTGACTGTGACACGCCGTGGCACCGATCGCGCGCTGATGCCCGCCCGGCGTTTCGCGCCACCGATCGGCCTCAGCAGGCACGCGCCTGAAGGTCAAGGGCGAGGCAGGGCGACGATCTGGATCAGGTTCGATCGCCTGGCTGCCGATGAAGTCGAAGGGGTCGATGCAGTGCAGCGGCATGCGGTTGATGAGTGCAGACCGTGGTTCGATCTATGAGGTCTGTGCGGTTATTGTTCCGCCGGCTGAGCAGGCCAGCTTCGCGCCGCCGCTACGCGAGAGCTGCTTTGCGGCGGTGAGCGGCGCATTCAGTTCGACAACGAGTCGCTTCTCACGCAGTTGGAGCAGGCTGCTCCGGCGAGCGTGTTCGCGCTTGGCCTTCGTGCCCGGATCTGACACGGGCGGGCGGTGCCGCGGTCGCCGCTCGATCGCGTCCGTGCGTCACGCAGCCAGGTCGCGGCTCCAGACAGGTTGATCATCGAGGCGACGCGAGGGGCGGGACGGCGCCGACCGGAACGTCATCTTCGCTGCCCGGCGGAACGGCCTCGGGCCGGTCGACTTGACCTACGAGCATCTCCGGCCGCACGAAGAGCCGATGCTGTGGCCAGCGGACGGAATTCGCTGCGCCTACGGTGCCGGCGGAGACGTGGCGCGAGCGTCGCCGGCGTCATGATCGAGAAGGTCGACCGCAGTGGGCTGAGCCGCAAGCAGCGCGAAGCCCGACTGACCGCCATCCGGTGACGACGTCGGGCTCGCTTGCTCGGGCTCTGCCCTCAGCGATCTCCAGTATCGCGTCCACCCAGCGAGTCTGCGAACACGTCTGCGATACCGACGATCGCGTGCTCCAATCGAAGTGCTGACGATCAACGGCTCAGACGTCGAAGGTGGCGGGGATGCGGCCGGAGCGGGCGGCGCCGAGCAGGACGGCGTGATCGCGCTCGGTCTGGTCGGCGTACCGGCTGGCGAACTCGGCCAGTGCGGCGTCGAACTCCTCCCCGTCACGCTCGCCGTTCCCGTCGCAGTAGCCGCTCAGCAGCCGCGGATCCGCGGAGTCGCCGTGCGAGCGGGCGAGCACCGCGCCCACCACGCGGGCGTAATCATCCAGCTCGTGGGATTCCAGCGTGGTCGGGTCGATGCTGCCCTTCATGTCGCGGAACTGGCGCACCAGGAACGGCCGGCCGCCGATCGTGGTCCAGCCGAGGAGGATGTCGCTCACGGTCTGCATCCACTGCTGACCCCGCACGATCCGCTCGCCGTCGTGCGCGTAGCCGCCGGTCGAGCCGGGCGGCAGGTACGGCGCGAGCGCGGAGGAGCGCGCCTCCTTCACCTGCAGCACCAGCGCGTCGTCACCGTTGCCGTGCAGCAGCACGACGTAGCTCCGCAGCCCGACACTGCCCAACCCGACCACCCTGGCCGCCACGTCCTCGACCGAGAACCGGGACAGCAGGTGCCGCAGCTCAGGCGCGAGCGCCTCGACGTACGCCTCCAGACCGTCCACCACCTCCTCGGCGGTCTGGTCCGAGACGGGCGTGAGCACGGGCGGCTCCGGCACGAACCGCCACTCGTTCCGCTCGATCCGCTGGGTGAACTTCGCGGCCACCTTGCGGCTGGTGTTCTTCTTCGCCTTCTTCCGCACCCGGTCGAACGTGGCCGTGAGGTCACCGATGTTGAAGTGCTCCAACGTCGAATGATCGGTGGTCAGATACCAGGCCTCCAGCACCGACATCCCGGCCATCTCGCGCAGTGCCATCCGGTACGTGGCGACGCAGTCCCGGGCGGCCCGCCGGCACTGCTGCTCGTCCACCCCGGCCTCCCGACCGGCCACGACCACGCTGGAGACCAGCCGCTTGAGGTCCCACTCCCAGGGCCCGCGCACGGTCTCGTCGAAGTCGTTCACGTCCATCACCTGGCGCCGCTCGGGCGAGGCGTACAGCCCGAAGTTGGCCGCGTGGGCATCCCCGCAGATCTGGGCGTCGATGCCGCTGACCACCGTGGCCGCCAGATCGGCCGCCATCAGCCCGGCGGACCCGCGCAGGAACGCGAACGGTGAGCTGGCCATCCGCCCCACCCGCACCGCGGCCAGCTCGCGCAGCCGGTCGCTGTTCACCCGCTCCACCTCGCGCACGGGCTCCGGCCGATCGGCGGAGAGCGCGAACACACCGTGCGCGGCGGGCGGTGCCGTCGCGCGGAGCCGCCGGCCCGCCGCGCGCACGTCGTCCGGGTCGCGCCACGGCTGGAACACGTGGCTCCCGAGCCGGCCGGGCATCGCGGGCGTCATCGTCATACCTCGACGGTAGCCACCTCGCGCCCGCTCACCTGCCGAAAGTCCGAAGCGCGACGACCCGGGCCCGGCGGTGGCCCGCCCACCCGCGACCCGCGAAGCGGCCCGGCCGCCACTCACGGCCGCCCGCCCGCGGCGGCGCCCCAGGCCGGGACGGCGGCCGACGCCCGCCCACCGGCGACCCGCCAGCGACCCGCGCCGACCCGGGTCCGCCCGCCGGATCGGAAGTCCGACTAGCCTTACCGCCCGTGCGCCTCGTCATAGCCCGCTGCTCCGTCGATTACGTCGGACGGCTCACCGCCCACCTCCCGCTGGCCACCCGGCTGCTGTTGATCAAGGCCGACGGTTCGGTCTCGATCCACGCGGACGACCGTGCCTACAAGCCCCTGAACTGGATGAGCCCGCCGTGCCGGCTCGAAGAGGGCGACGGCCTGTGGAAGGTGGTGAACAAGGCCGGCGAGGAGCTGCGGATCACGCTGGAGGAGGTGCTGCACGACTCCAGCCACGAGCTCGGCGTCGACCCCGGCCTGGTCAAGGACGGCGTCGAGGCGCACCTGCAGGAGCTGCTGGCCGCGCAGATCACCTCGCTCGGCGAGGGCTACACGCTGATCCGCCGCGAGTACCCGACCGCGATCGGTCCGGTGGACATTCTCTGCCGGGACGGCGACGGCCGCACGGTCGCCGTGGAGATCAAGCGCCGCGGCGAGATCGACGGGGTCGAGCAGCTCACCCGGTACCTGGAGCTGCTCAACCGTGATCCGCTGCTGGCGCCGGTCGCCGGGGTGTACGCGGCCCAGATCATCAAGCCGCAGGCCCAGGTGCTCGCCGTCGACCGCGGCATCCGCTGCGTGACGCTCGACTACAACACCCTGCGCGGCGTCGAGGACGACTCCCTCCGCCTGTTCTGACCCCGGGTCGCGGTTCGCGCCCTCCAGAGCGGAATCCGACCTCACGCGCGTGCAGGGTTTGCCTGCCGCGGCACCCTCTCCATGGTTGAAGGAGGTGCCACGTGGATGCGGTACAAGAACGACAATTTCTCGACTTCGTCGCAGCGCGATCGACCGCGCTGTTCAGGACGGCGTACGCGATGACGGGGCATCAGCAGACGGCGGAGGACCTGCTGCAATCCGCGCTGGCCAAGACGGCGGCGCGCTGGGGACGGGTCACGGATCCCGCGGCGTACGTCCGGCGGGTGATGTACCACGAGCAGGCCTCGTGGTGGCGGCGCAAACGGGTCCAGGAGACCGAGCTGACGCCCGGCGACGACCGGGCCGTGGGCTCCGATCTGTCCCATGGTCCGCTGCTGCGGATCACGTTGCTCCAGGCGCTGCAGCGGCTCGGTCCGCGCCAGCGCGCCGTGCTCGTCCTGCGCTACTTCGAGGATCTGAGCGAGCGGGAGGCCGCCCAGATCATGGGGTGCGCCGAGAAGACCGTGGCCAGTCAGGCGTCGCGGGCGTTGGCCCGGCTCCGCGAGATCGCTCCGGAGCTCCGCGAGCTCCTCACTCCGGAAGAGGTTAAGGCATGAGGCAGCACGGTGGACTCGCGTTGGGCGATGCGGTGCACGATGCGCTGCACGAGCTGGTCGACGGTGGCCGCCCCCCGGTGGACCCGGGCCCGGCGGCGGTGCGGACCGGTCGCCGGATCCGGCGGCGGCACACGGCCGTGACGAGCCTGGCGGCGCTGGCCCTGGTGGCCGTGGTCGCGGCGCCGGTACTGGCCGTGGCGGTTCTGCGGGACTCGGCCGATCAGATCGCGATGCCGCACCGCAGCGAGAAGCCGCTCACGGATCGGCAGCTCGCCGAGGCGGTGATCGCGTTGCCGGGCCCGCTACGCCTTCCGGGGGGGTTCGTCTACGCGGCGAACGAGCCTAGTAACTCGAGCGCGCACGGGGGCCCGACTGTGGCCTTGGACGTCAAGAAGGATCGTTACGTCTGGGTGAAGGACTGGGTGACCGCCGACCCGTCCCCGGCCGGGAACCTGGTCCTGGTCTCCAACGGGTCGGCTGACGACCCGGCGCTGCTCGACCTTCGGACCGGGGAGACCCGCCCGCTCGGCAAGCCCGCCTCGCTTCCCGGAAAGGCCAACGGCTGGTACCAGTGGTCGCCGGACGGCAAGAGCCTGCTCTACTGCAAGAACACGACGTGGAGTGGCACCGGAGTCTGCGCGGTGGTCGACGCGGCGACCGGTAACGGCGGCCCACGGATCAACCTCCCGGTGCCACGACAGGAGATCGACAACATCGGCTGGATGCCGGACGGCCGCAGCTTCTTCGTGGTGGTGAAGGACCCCGAGCTCACCAGGGCCAACCCGTACCCGAGGTACCTGCGCACCGAGGTGTACGACCTCAGCGGCAAGCTACTGCGCAGCCTGCCGCTCCCCGGGAACGTCGAGGGCACGGAGAGCTGGTCTCCGGACGGCAAGCGCGTCCTGGTCACGAGCCAGTCGTTGAGCGGCGTCTACGACGCGCGGACCGGCGCCGTGGATCCGGCGTTCTCCGGGGACAATCTGGGGAGATGGTGGGTCGACAACACGCGGACGCTCGCGATGGTGGGCGGCGAAGACGGACAGGCATCGGGCAGAGGTGCGCGGCCCCCGCGGACAGTTGCTGCAACGGGTCGATGTGCCGGCCGCCATCGCCAACCTCATGACCGGCTCCGTGCTGCTGCACCGCCGCTGACCGGGCGGAGCCGCGGTTGGATCGTGCCCTGGGAGGGGCGCGATCCAACCGCAAACCCGCTTGGTGTCGCCCGCCATAGTTGACTCGTGCTCCTCACCCTGACCACGACCCACGAACCAGCCACCGACCTGGGCTTCCTGCTGCACAAACATCCCAATCGGGCGCACCACGCCGGCCTCGCGTACGGCGACGCCACGGTGTTCTACCCGGAGGCGTCCGAGCAGCGGTGCACGGTCGCGCTGCTGCTCGAGGTCGACCCGGTCGGGCTGGTGAAGGCGCGGGGGAACCGGGCGACCGAGGCGTTCGCGCTCAAGCAGTACGTCAACGATCGGCCGTACGCGGCGTCGTCGCTGCTCGCGGTGGCCATCGGCCGGGTCTTCCGGACCGCGATGCAGGCCAGGTCGAAGGAGCGCCCCGAGCTCGCCGCGACGGCGATCCCGCTGGAGATCGCGCTGCCCGCGGTGCCCTGCCGGGGCGGCGCCGAGCTGGCGAGCAGGCTGTTCGCGCCGCTCGGCTGGACGGTCGAGGCGGAGCCCATCCCGCTGGACGAGCGGTTCCCGGACTGGGGCGAGAGCCCGTACGTGCGGCTGCGGCTCACCGGCACGCTCCGGGTCGCCGACGCGCTGGCCCACCTGTACGTGCTGCTGCCGGTGCTGGACGACGCCAAGCACTACTGGGTCGCCGACGACGAGGTGGAGAAGCTGCTCACGGCCGGCGGCGAGTGGCTGGCCGCGCATCCCGAGCGGGAGCTGATCGTCCGCCGGTACCTGCGGCGGCAGCGGCTCCCTCACCCGCGAGACGCTGGCCCGGCTGGCCGAGTCGGACGACACCGAGCCCGAGCTGCTCGACGACGCGGTGCCGGAGCCGGCGGACGCCGCCGAACCGATCGACCGGCAGGAGCCGCTGCGCGTGGTGCGGCGCCGCGTGGTCGTCAACACGGTGCTGGAACTCGGCGCGGCCCGGGTGCTCGACCTGGGCTGCGGCGACGGCGTGCTGGTCGCCGACCTGCTGGCCGAGCGCGCGATCACCGAGGTGGTCGGCGTCGACGTGTCCTGCCGCGCGCTGGCCTACGCCGAGCGGCGGCTGCGGCTGGAGCAGCTGTCCGAGCGCCAGCGGGACCGGGTCCGGCTGATCCAGGGCGCGCTCACCTACAGCGACGATCGGCTGGTCGGGTACGACGCCGCGGTGCTGATGGAGGTGATCGAGCACGTGGACCTGCCCCGCCTGCCCGCGCTGGAACGGGCGGTGTTCGGCGCCGCCGCGCCGGCCGCGGTGGTCGTGACCACGCCGAACGTCGAGTACAACGTGCGGTACGAGTGGCTCCCGGCCGGCCAGGTGCGGCACCCGGACCACCGGTTCGAGTGGACCAGGGCGGAGTTCGCGGCCTGGGGCGAGCGCGTCGGCGCGGAGTACGGCTACGCGGTGCGATTCCTGCCCGTGGGCGCGGAAGACCCTGATCTCGGCCCGGCGACGCAACTGGCGGTGTTCACCCGATGAACCTCACGATTCCCGAACTCTCGCTCGTGGTGCTGGTCGGCGCCTCCGGCTCCGGCAAATCCACGTTCGCCGCGCGCCACTTCGCCGCGACCCAGGTGCTCTCCAGCGACACCTGCCGCGGCTGGTGGCCGACGACGAGAACGACCAGGCCGCCACGCCGGACGCCTTCGCCGTGCTCAACTTCATCGCCGGTAAACGGCTGGCCGCCGGCCGGCTCACGGTGGTGGACGCGACCAACGTGCAGGTCGACGCGCGTCGCTCGCTGGTCGACCTGGCCAAGCAGTACGACGTGCTGCCGGTCGCGATCGTGCTGGACGTGCCGGAGGAGCTCTGCCTGGAGCGCAACGCCGGCCGGGCCGACCGCGCGTTCGGTGCCGCGGTGATCCGGCGGCAGCGCCAGCAGCTGCGGCGTTCGCTGCGCGGGCTGGCGAAGGAAGGCTTCCGCAAGGTGCACGTGCTGCACACCGCGGCCGAGGTGGACGCGGCGGTCATCGCCTACGAGCGGGCGTACAACGACAAGCGCGAGCTGACCGGACCGTTCGACATCATCGGTGACATCCACGGCTGCGCGTCGGAGCTGCGCACGCTCCTCGGCGAGCTCGGCTATCAGCTGCGCTACGACGATGCCGGCCGCGCGATCGGCGCCCGGCACCCCGAGCGGCGGACCGCGGCGTTCGTCGGTGACCTGGTCGACCGCGGCCCGGACACCCCCGGCGTGCTCCGGCTGGTGATGGGCATGGTGGCCGACGGCGACGCGCTCTGCGTGCCGGGCAACCACGAGAACAAGCTGGTGCGCGCGCTCCGGGGCCGGAACGTCCAGCTCACCCACGGGCTGCCGGAGTCGCTGGAGCAGCTCGCCCGGGAGCCGGAGGAGTTCCGCAAGCAGGCCGAGGAGTTCATGTACGGGCTGGTCAGCCACTACGTGCTCGACGACGGCAAGCTGGTGATCGCGCACGCCGGCCTGAAGGAGGCGTACCAGGGGCGGGCCTCCGGCCGGGTCCGCCAGTTCGCGCTGTACGGCGAGACCACCGGCGAGACCGACGAGTACGGGCTGCCCGTGCGGTACCCGTGGGCGCAGGACTATCGCGGCCGGGCCGCGGTCGTCTACGGCCACACGCCCGTGGTGGACCCGGTCTGGGAGAACGACACGCTCTGCATCGACACCGGCTGCGTCTTCGGCGGGCGGCTCACCGCGCTGCGCTATCCCGAGCGCGAGCTGGTCTCGGTGCCGGCCGAACAGGTCTGGTACGAGCCGGTCCGGCCGCTGGCGCCGCTGTCGAGCCAGCGCGACCCAGGCGTGCTCAAGGTGCAGGACGTGCTGGGCAAGCGGGTCGTCGAGACCGCGCATCACGGCCGGGTCACCGTGCGGGAGGAGAACGCCGCCGCCGCGCTGGAGGTGCTGAGCCGGTTCGCGCTGGATCCGCGCTGGCTGGTGTACCTGCCGCCGACGATGGCACCGGTCGCCACGTCGTCCCTGGATGGCGTGCTGGAACACCCGGCCGAGGCGTTCGCGGCGTTCCGGGCGGACGGGGTGCGCGAGGTGGTGTGCGAGGAGAAGCACATGGGCTCGCGCGCGGTGGCGCTGGTCTGCCGGGACGCTTCGGTCGGCCGCGAGCCGGTTCGGGGTGGAGACCGGCGAGATCGGCGCGATCTACACCCGGACCGGGCGCGCGTTCTTCGACGATCCGGCGGCGCTGCTGGCCCGGCTGGGCGCGGCCGTGACCGACGCCGGCCTCTGGGACGAGCTGGAGACCGACTGGCTGCTGCTGGACGCGGAGGTGCTGCCGTGGTCGGCGAAGGCCGGCGGGCTGATCCGTGGCCAGTACGCGGCGGTCGGCGCGGCGGCCCGGGCGGCGCTGCCCCCGGCGGTCGGTGCGCTGGACCTCGCGGTGGCGCGGGGTCTGGACCTGGGCGCGCTCCGGGATCGCACCGCGGCCCGCGCGGCCAGCGCCGAGGCGTTCACCGACGCCTACCGGCGGTACTGCTGGCCGGTCGACGGGCTGGACGGCCTCGCGCTGGCGCCGTTCCAGCTGCTCGCCGCCGAGGGGCGCTCGTTCGCCGGCCGCGACCACCGTTGGCAGCTCGACGTGCTGGACCGGCTGGTGGCCGCCGACCCGGGGATCCTGCGGGCCACCGGCCGCCGCTTCGTCGACCTGGACGACCCGGCCGCCGTCGACGCGGCCACCGGCTGGTGGTCCGAACTGACCGGCGCCGGCGGCGAGGGCATGGTGGTCAAGCCGGTGGACGCGCTGGTCAAGGGCGCGAAGGGGCTGGTGCAGCCGGGGGTGAAGTGCCGCGGGCCGGAGTACCTGCGGATCATCTACGGCCCCGACTACCAGGCGCCCGAGCACCTCAGCCGGCTCCGGCAGCGCAGCCTCGGCCACAAGCGGTCGCTGGCGCTGCGGGAGTACGCCCTCGGGCTGGAGGCGCTGGACCGGCTCGCGGCCGGCGAACCGCTCTGGCGGGTGCACGAGCCGGTCTTCGCCGTGCTGGCGCTGGAGAGCGAGCCGGTCGACCCCCGGCTGTGAACCCCGCCGCTCGCGCTGTGACCCCCGCCGCTCGCCGATCCGACCGGTGAGATCTGCGAGCCAGGCTCGCAGATCTCACCGGTGACGGCTGCGAGTGGGGCGGCAACGGGCGGCTGTGTGAGGTTGGCCTCGTTGGGGCGGTTACCGGCGCGTATTGGCGTTGAATCGGTTCAGTGAGCGCGCGACGTGGGCCGATGGCGATCTGGACGATCGCCGTCGTGGTGTACGTGATCGCGGTGTTGCAACGGACCTCGCTCGGCGTGGCCGGGATCGAGGCCACCGAGCGGTTCGGCGCGTCGGCGAGCGTGCTGGCCACGTTCGCGGTCGTCCAACTCCTGGTCTACGCCGCGCTGCAGATCCCCGTCGGCGTGCTGCTCGACCGGTTCGGCTCGCGCCGGCTGCTGGTCGCCGGCGCGCTGACCATGGCGGCCGGCCAACTCGCGCTCGCCCTCTCCACCGACTTCTCCACCGCGTTGCTGGCCAGGGTGCTGGTCGGCGCCGGCGACGCGATGACGTTCATCAGCGTGCTGCGGCTGGTCTCGGCGTGGTTCCCCGCTCGCCGGATTCCGCTGATGTCGCAGCTCACGGGCATCACCGGCCAGCTCGGTCAGGTGCTGTCGGCGGTGCCGCTGGTGCTGCTGCTGCACGGTCCGGGTTGGACGCCGGCGTTCCTGTCGGCCGCCGCGCTCGCCGTGCTGGCCGCGATCCTGGCGCTGGCCGCGTTGCGGAACGCACCGCCGGGCGCCCCGGTGCTGGCGCCGGCCACGTCGGTGCGGCACGTCGGCCAGCAGCTCGTCGACGCGTGGCGCCACCCGGGCACCCGGCTCGGCCTGTGGACCCACTTCGTCACCCAGTTCTCCGGCACGGTCTTCGTGATGCTCTGGGGCTTCCCGTTCCTCGTCTCGGCGCAGGGCCTGTCGGCCGGCACGGCCAGCGCGCTGATCACCCTGTACGTCGTCGCCGGCATGGCGGTCGCGCCGCTGGTGGGTGAGCTGGTCGCCCGGCACCCGCTGCGCCGCTCGTGGCTGGTGCTCGGGCATCGTCGGCCTGAACGCCGGTGCGTGGGCGGTCGTGCTCGCGCTGCCCGGACCGGCGCCGCTGTGGCTGCTGGTCGGGCTGGTGCTGACCCTCACGATCGGCGGACCGGGCTCGATGATCGGCTTCGACTTCGCCCGCACGTTCAACCCGCCGCACCGGCTCGGCACCGCGACCGGCATCGTCAACGTCGGCGGCTTCTGCGCCTCGCTGGTCACGATCCTGGTGGTCGGCCTGATCCTGGACGCGCTCACCCCGGCCGGCGCCGACGGCTACAGCCTGGACGCGTTCCGGATCGCGCTGTCGTTCCAGTTCGTCATGTGGGCGATCGGCGTGGTCGGCGTGGTCCGCACCCGGAAGCTGGCCCGCGTCGAACTGGCCCGCGAGGGCGTGCTGGTGCCGCCGATCCGGGTGGCCATCCGCCGCCGCATCGACGCCCGCCGCGCCGCCTGACCCCGCTGACCTGCTGCGGTTGGATTGTGCCCTGGGAGGGCACAATCCAACCGCAACCCGGCGGCGAAGCCGCCGGCACCGCACCCCGGCTGCGCCGGGGTGCGGTCCAAATGCGCCCGGGGAGGGCGCATTTGGACCGCAACAGCTCTAGCGGCGGCCGTAGAGGCGCTTGACCGTCGTGCGGAGCAGGCCGTTCGTCTTCTCGGTGCGGTCGAAGCTCTGGATCGCCATCGGCAGCGAGAACCGCTTGCGGGCGATCGACTTCGCCCTGGTGAACTCGCGCAGGCCGTCCTCGCCGTGGATCCGGCCGAAGCCCGAGTCGCCGACCCCGCCGAACGGCAGCGCGGCGATGCCCGCGAACGAGACCACGCCGTTCACCGCGGCCATGCCCGACCGCAGCCGGCGGGCGATCTCGACGCCGCGCCGCTTGGAGAAGACCGAGGCGCCGAGGCCGTACCGGGTGGCGTTGGCGCGCTCGACCGCCTCGTCGATGTCGCGCACCTTGGCGACCGTCAGCGTCGGGCCGAACGTCTCCTCCTGCACGGCCGCCGACTCCTCGGGCACGTCCACCAGGACCACCGGGTCGACGTACGGCGCGCGCACCGACTCGGGGCCGCCGACGACCGCCCGGCCGCCGTGCGCCAGCGCGTCGTCGATGTGCCGGGAGATGATGTCGATCTGGCTGGGCATCGTGATGGCGCCGAGGTCGGCGTCCGGCTCCGCGCCGGCCTTGAGCTTCGACGCCTTGCCGACCAGCAGCTCCAGGAAGCGGTCGTAGGCGGACTCGACCACGTAGACCCGCTCGACGCCGACGCAGGTCTGGCCGGCGTTGCTCATCCCGCCCCAGAGCGCGGCGTCCGCGGCGGCCTCGAGGTCGGCGTCACCGTCGACGATCAGCACGTCCTTGCCGCCGCACTCCATCAGCACCGGCGTGAGCGTCTCGGCGCAGGCGGCCATCACGCGCTTGCCGGTCCGGGTCGAGCCGGTGAACGCGATCTTGTCGACGCCCGACGTGCACAGCGCGGCGCCGGTCTCGCCGAGCCCGGTGATGAGCTGGAGCACCGGCTGGTCCGGGACGACCTCGGCGAAGGTGTCGACCAGCCACTGCCCGACGGCCGGGGTGTACTCGCTCGGCTTGAACACCACGGCGTTGCCGGCGGCCAGCGCGTAGGCGATCGAGCCCATCGGGGTGAGCACCGGGTAGTTCCACGGGCCGATCACGCCGACCACGCCGAGCGGCGGGTACTCGACGCTCGCGGCCTGGTTGGCCATCAGCAGGCCGGCGGAGACCCGGCGTGGCCCGAGGACCTTCTCTGCCTTGCGGGCGGCCCAGTCCAGGTGCTCCAGGGCGGTCATCGCCTCGATCAGGGCGTCGTCGGTCGGCTTGCCGCCCTCGCGGTGCATCAGGTCGGTGAGCTCGTCGATCCGGCGCGCCATGGTCTTGCGCCAGGCCGAGAGCCGCTTGCGGCGCTCGTTGAAGCCGAGGCCGGACCACCAGCGCGGCGGCCGCACGGGCCTCGGCCACGATCGCGTTGACCTCCGCCTCGCCGTGCACCGGGAAGCGGCCGACCTCCTCGCCCGTCGCCGGGCTGGTGGAGATGAGTACGCCGTCGACCACGGCGGCGCGCCGGGGACGGGGGTGGCCAGGCCGGAGCCGTCGGGAACGGGCCGAGCTGTCATGTCTGGCCTCCTGGCCAAGTGCGGGCGGCCGTGGGGGGACGGCTGCGATGGGCACAGTCTAGGCCGTTTCCTACCCATGAGTAACAGCTGTCGCGCAAGCTGCTGGGCACCTGATGTGACCAAGTTCGCTCACGCCTTGTCATCGCGTCGCAACATGCGAGACTCGCAGCCACAGCTCCCAGGCCCCGGTCGGCGGGAGCGTCCGGGCCGGAGCGGCCGGGAGCGGCACATCAGCAAGGAGGCGGTCGTGGCGCGCGAGTTCGTGAAGGTCGGGGTCGTGGGGTTGGGCACCATGGGTGCCGGCATCGCGGAGGTGTTCGCGCGCGCCGGGCTCTCGGTGATCGCCGTGGAGGCCGACGAGGCCGCCATCGAGCGGGGTCGCGGCCACGTCGCGGACTCCACCGGTCGGGCCGTCGCCCGCGGCAAGCTCACCGAGGACGACCAGCGCGCCCTGGTGGGGAAGATCAGCTACGCCGACTCGCTCGCCGCGCTGGACGACGTGGACCTCGTGGTCGAGGCCGTGCCCGAGCACCTCGACCTGAAGCAGCAGATCTTCGCCGAGCTGGACAAGGTCTGCCGGCCGGACACGATCCTCGCGACCAACACCTCCTCGCTCTCGGTCACCGAGATCTCCGTCGCCACCAAGCGCCCCGACCGCGTGATCGGCATGCACTTCTTCAACCCCGCGCCGGTGATGAAGCTGGTCGAGGTGGTCCGCTCGGTGGTGACCGACCAGGCCGTGGTCGACGACGTCGAGGCGCTGGCGGTCCGGCTCGGCAAGACCGACGTGACGATCGGCGACAAGGCCGGCTTCATCGCGAACGCCCTGCTCTTCGGGTACCTGAACCACGCCGTGGAGATGTACGAGTCGCGGTACGCGACCCGCGAGGACATCGACGCGGCCATGAAGCTCGGCTGCGGGCTGCCGATGGGCCCGCTCGCGCTGATGGACCTGATCGGCATCGACACCGCGTACGAGATCCTCGACACGATGTACAAGCAGGGCCGCAACCGGCTGCACGCGCCCAGCCCGATCATCAAGCAGATGGTCACCGCCGGGCTGCTCGGCCGGAAGTCGGGCAAGGGCTTCTACACGTACGAGAAGCCGGGCTCGCCGAAGGTGGTCGCCGACGCGCTGACCCCGGCGCCCGGCGCCGCCACCGAGGGTGCCCGCCCGGTGCAGAAGGTCGGCGTGGTCGGCTCGGGCACGATGGCCACCGGCATCATCGAGGTCTTCGCGAAGGCCGGGTTCGACGTCCTGTTCGTGACCCGGAGCGAGGAGAAGGCCGGCAAGGTCCGCGCGGCGCTCACCAAGTCGCTGGAGAAGGCCGTGGTGCGCGGCAAGCTCACCGAGGACGAGCGGGACGCCGCGCTGGCCAGGATCACCGGTACCACCCGGCTGGACGACCTGGCCGACGTGGACATGGTGGTCGAGGCCGTGATCGAGGAACTCGGCGTGAAGCAGGCGATGTTCGCCAACTTCGACGAGATCTGCAAGCCCGGCACGGTGCTCGCCACGACGACCTCCAGCCTGCCGGTGATCGAGTGCGCCTCGGCGACCAGCCGGCCGGCCGACGTGGTCGGCCTGCACTTCTTCAACCCCGCCCAGGTGATGAAGCTGGTCGAGGTCGTGAAGACGGTCTCGACCTCGGACGAGGTCGTGGCCACCGCCCGCGCGGTCTGCGAGCGGCTCGGCAAGCACGCGGTGGAGTGCCGGGACCGGTCGGGCTTCATCGTCAACGCGCTGCTCTTCCCGTACCTGAACGACGCGGTGAAGATGCTCGAGGCGCACTACTCCAACGCGGACGACATCGACGCGGCCATGAAGGTCGGCTGCGGCTACCCGATGGGCCCGTTCGAGCTGCTCGACGTGGTCGGCCTGGACGTGTCGCTGGCCATCCAGCGGGAGCTGTACCTGGAGTTCCGGGAGCCCGGCTTCGCGCCGGCGCCGCTGCTGGAGCACCTGGTCACGGCCGGCTACCTGGGCCGCAAGGTCGGCCGCGGCTTCCGCGACTACTCCGCCCGCTAGACCCCAACCCCCGCACTTTGGGCGACATCTTCTCGGCTAGGACCGAGAAGATGTCGCCCAAAGGCGTCAGCGGGTGGCGCGGCACAACAACCCCTGCCGGTTTCGCGTCTCTAGTGCGGAGACCCTGAAACGAGGAAGGGGCACGGATGACGTTCGAAGAATTCGCGGCGGCAGATTGCCCGCGCTGCTGCGGTACGCGGTGATGCTCACGGGAGACCGTGAACTCGCCCAGGACGTCGTCCAGGAGGTGATGATCCGGGCGCACGGCCGCTGGTGGCGGATCCGCCGCACCGATCGCCCTGATCTGTACGTCCGCCGGATGGTGACCAACGAGTTCATCTCGACCCGTCGCCGCCGCGCCCTGCGTACCGTGCCGCTCGACGCCGATTTCGGCAGCATCGGCGGCCCGGTCCACCCCGATCACGCCGACCTGGCCACCGACTCCGACGAGTTGTGGCGACGTCTGGCCGACCTGCCGCGGCAGCAACGCGCGGTCCTCGTGCTGAGGTACTACGAGGGGCTTTCCGACACCGAGATCGCCGACATCCTGGGCTGCTCGCCCGGGACCGTCCGCGGCTACGCCTCGCGGGCACTCGCCACGCTCCGCCTGGAGCTGACCGAGCCGTCCACGGTGACCGGAGGAGACCAGTCATGAATGCACCGGAACGCCTCGCCGAGACCTTTCGCGACCACGAACACCTCGTCCCCGACGCGAACGCCGTGCTCGCCAACATTCGCGCCGGCACCGTGCGGTCCACCCGCTGGCGGGTGGCGAGCGCCGTGGCCAGCGCGGCAGCGGTTGTCGCGGTGCTGGTGGCCGCGCCGCTGGCCGTGCCGAAGCTGGTCGGCACGCTCCGACCCGGCCAAGCCGCCGGCCGCCTCCTACCGTGACCTCGCGCTGCAGCCCGGCTGGCTGCCGGCGGGGAGCACGGCCAAGGAGCGGGACCTGCTCGAGCCTGGCCGCAGGGCCAGCACCTACTACGCCGGTACCCGCGACCGGATCATGCTGGTGGTCGCGGACAACGAGCGGGACGCCTTCTTCGACGACGGCCCGACGACGTTGCCCCTGCCGGCAGCGGAACGAGTCGACGTCGGCGGGCGGTCCGCGGCCTACCGCCAGGACACCCGGACCTACACCATGCAGGCGGCGACGGAGTCGTCCCGGGCGGTCACGATGAAGTACCTAGGAGTCCACGTGACCTGGAAGGTGTCGAACGGGCTGTGGGCCTCGGTCAACGTGGAGGTCTCCAGGACCCGGCTCGACAGCCAGGAGGTGGGAAAGGCGCCCTTCGATCCGAACCAACTCCGCGCTGACGTCCTCCGGATCGCCGGGAGCGCCCGCTTGGCGCCCAGAACGCCCGAGCCCGTGATCATGCATCGGTATCCCTTCACCGTCGGGTACCTACCGGCGGACGTTCGGAAGAACGGGCGCATCCTGGAGGACGGATGGGAACACTTCACCAAGAGCGACGACTGGAATTCCGGCCTGGCGATGGCACAGGACGGCGCGCGGCGCTCCGGTTGGGATGGCTCCGATCATCCTGATGGCGCCACGGCCGGGTACTACCGAGACCAGCTGCGGAACAAGCTCCTGATCCAGGTCCGCTCCAGCTCTGCGCAGCCCTTGCCCGGTCCGAACGACTTCCAGGTCAACGGGAAGCGGGCGGAATGGGCCGAGTCGGGGGCGGGGCTGTTCGTCGAGGCAGGCCCCAACGGCGGGCCGGCGATCGAGGTCTGGGGGGACCTGCCCAAGGCCGAACTGCTCAAGATCGCGCAGGGCATTCGGCTGGTGGACGACCCGAATCGCCACGAGTCCTGGACCGCCGAGCCGCTCGGCTGATCTCTCGGGACGCCCGTACTCTTGACTGGTGAGCCCGCGCCAGAACCGACGGCGCCGCGACGATCTCGACGCGGCGCCGTCGCGTCGTGGCATCGAGGACGTCGAGCACTGGCCGGACGGCGCCTGGACGGTCCGGCACATCACCGGCGGCGCGGCCGGCAAGGTCTACCGTTGCCCAGGCTGTGACCAGGAGATTCCCGGCCGGATCGGGCACGTGGTGGCGTGGCCCGCGGACGGCCCGGCCGGCCCGGAGGACCGCCGGCACTGGCACACCCCGTGCTGGCAGGCCCGCACCCGGCGCGGTTCGAACGTCCAGCGATCCCGCAGCGCACCGCGCTACGGCTAGCGCCGCCTACTCCTAGCGCTTTGGGCGACATCTTCAGGGCTATAGCACCGAAGATGTCGCCCAAAGCCGCAGTTGCGCGCGTTACACAGAATCGGGGGCTCGGAGCGTGTTCTTCGTGAGCACGCGACGAGAAGGGGCAACGATGGCAACGTCGTTCGACGAGTACGTGGTGGGGAGAGGGCCGGGTCTACTCCGGTTCGGCTACCTGCTGACGGGGGACCGACACCTCGCCGAGGACCTGGTGCAGGAAGTACTGGCCAAGGCGCACCGGCGGTGGGCGAAGATCGACCGGCTGGACCAGCCGGACGCGTACTGCCGCAAGGCGATCCTGAACCAGTACCTGTCCTGGCGACGCCGCCGCTCCAGCGGTGAGACGACGATCGACGCACTTCCCGGACGGCCCCGGCTTCGGCGATCACGCCACCCGGCTCGCCGACCGGGACGCGATGTGGACCATGCTCGCCGGCCTGCCGCGACAGCAGCGGGCCGTGCTGGTGCTGCGGTTCTACGAGGACCTCGCCGACGCGCAGATCGCCGAGCTGATCGGCTGCTCGACGGCCACCGTCCGCGCCCACGCCTCCCGCGCGCTCACCCGTCTCCGCGCCGGGTTTCCTGCCGCGACCAGCCTCATCGGAGGTCAGTGATGATCGACATCGACAGCCGCGTGCGGGAGAGCCTGGTCAGCCAGGCCGCGCACGCACCCGACGGCGCCGAGCTGCTCGGTGCCGTGCACGCCCGATCCCGCCGCTACACGGTCCGCCGCCGACTCGTGGTCGGTGGGCTCGCCGCGGCGGTAGCCGTACTGGTCGCGGTGCCGCTGCTGGACCAGTCCGGCGGTCGGCGCAGCACGCTCCAGCCGGCCGCGCCCAGCAACCCCGTGGTCCTGGAGAAGGGTCCAGAGCCGACGCTGTCCTTCCCGCTCACTCCGTCCTGGCTCCCGCCGGGGCTGACCGAGCCGAAGCTTCGGATCGGCCCGGGGACGAACGGCAGCGTGAGCTACGCCGCAGCGGGCAACGACAGTCTCGCCATCTCGATCGATGACCACGACTGGACCACTGATCCGCCGGTGGCGTCGGACCAGGTCGTGCCGACGATCGCACCGATCCAGGTCGGGTCGAAGACCGGCAAGCTCGTCAGCTTGGGTGATCCGATGACCACCGATTCGCTCAGCGTGCTGTTCGAGCGAAAGCCCGGCCAGTGGGTCAACGTCAGCCGGTCTTCGTACCAGCTGAACGGGACCGACCTGGCGAGAGTCGGCGCCGGCCTGACCGACAAGGCGCTGATCCGCACGGTGCCGTTCACCTTCACGCTGCTGCCGCGCGGCTACGAGGCGACCGCGTCGAACGGGGAATCGCTGACGCTGGCACCGAAGGGGGTTCGGCCGGAGAGCGCGCCCGCCCGGCAGTTCGTGGCCTCGATGCAGTTCATCAGCCGCGGCGAACTCGGGCCCGGTGCGCGGATCACGGTCGGTGGCCGGCAAGCCGCACTGCTGCTGCTCGCTCGCGGGAACTACCGGCTCCAGGTGCTGCTCGACCGGAACCAGCGGATCGAGATCAAGGCGCCGACCGGAGCGCTCAGCCGCGAGGACTTCCTCCGGTACGCCGAGGGCGTCGCGCCCAAGCCCGGCACCCGCTCCCAGGGCGGCTGACCCGGCCCGGCGCCGCACCCGCTGCGGTCAAGCCGTCCGGCGAAGCCGGCGAGATGCGGTTGGATCGTGCCCGTCAAGGGCACGATCCAACCGCACAGGGTCAGCTCAGACGGGCTTGACGGTGCCGTAGCCGGTGGACGGCAGGTAGGTGGCGTCGCCCGCGAAGGTTGCCGTGAAGCCGCCCTGCAGGCCGCTCACCGAGCTCAGCGCGTTGTCGCTGTCGCAGGTGGCGCGGCCCTTGGCGTTGGTGCGGGCCTTGCAGATGACCGCGCCGTCGGTGCTGGCGAAGGTGAGCAGCGCACCGGCGATCGGGGCGCCGGACTGCTCGCCGAGCATCGCGTTCAGGTCGGTCACCTTGGGCGGCAGCAGCGACAACCGGGCGGAGCCGCCCGCGATCACGGTGGGGCGCTTGGCGGGCTCCGGCGCGGCCTGCGCGGGCGGCGCGGTGAAGGCCACGGCGCCGAGCGTCCCCAGGACGGCGGTGCCGAGCGCCACCAGGGCGGCGGCCGGGAGGCTGCGGGCGGGACGCAGGTGACTCATGAACACGGGGCTCCTTCGAGGAGGGTGAACGACAGTGCGTCACCATAGCGTGACGAATTGTCATGACTTGCCCCGTGTCGTGCGGCGAGCCCCGCCAGGACACCCGGAGATTCGCCCGTGGATGGCAGGATCGGAGCTTGTGGGTGACATCCTCGCGAACACGATCCTGCCGGCGGACCGCCGGGACATCGAGCTGCACACCGCTGACGGCCTGACGCTGGTCGGCGAGCTGGCCGTCCCGGTCGACAAGCCGCCGATCTCGACGATCATCTGCCTGCACCCGTTGCCCACCCGGGGCGGCATGATGGACAGCCACCTGTTCCGCAAGGCCGCCTGGCGGCTGCCGGCGCTCGCCGGGGTCGCCGTGCTCCGCTTCAACCTGCGCGGCACGACGTCCCAGCGGGGCACCAGCGACGGCGAGTTCGACGGCGCGGAGAGCGAGCGGTTCGACGTGGCCGCCGCGATCGACTACGCGGAGTACAACGACCTGCCGGTGCCGTGGCTCGTCGGCTGGTCGTTCGGCACCGATCTCGCCCTCAAGTACGGCTGCGACCCGACCGTGGTCGGCGCGATCCTGCTCTCGCCGCCGCTCAAGTACACGACCGACGAGGAACTCGACCCCTGGGCGCGGACCGGCAAGCCGGTGATCGCGCTGATCCCCGAGTTCGACGACTACCTGCGGCTGGACGAGGCGACCCGGCGGTTCGCCCGGATCCCGCACGCCAGGGTGATCGGCGTCGAGGGCGCCCGCCACCTCTGGGTCGGCAACGCGGAGACCGCGCTGGACCTGATCGCCCGCCGGGTCGCGCCGCGCCGGTACCCGCTGGCCCAGGAGTGGGACGGGCCGAGCGAGGTCGGGGACGCCAGCGCGTACGCCAACCGCACGCTCGGCGCGTTCTCCGAGCTGTACGACGACGACCCCGCCTGATCCACCCTGTTGTGCACGACCCGCTGGACCCACCACCCTTCACCGAAACCAGGAGCACCTGTGACCCAGCCTTCGAACGCCGGCTTCGACCTCACCGGCCGGACGGCGCTCGTGACCGGAGCCTCCCGCGGCATCGGGCGGGCCATCGCGGTCGCCTTCGCCGCGCACGGCGCCGACGTGGCGCTCGGCGGACGCGACACCGAGGCGCTCGACGTGACCAGGGCCGCGGTGGAGGCGCACGGCCGCAAGGCCGTCGTCATCGCCGCCGACGTCACCGACCCGGACGCCGTGCGGCGGATGGTGCAGGAGGCGATCGACGGGCTCGGCCACATCGACACCGTGGTCAACAACGCCGGTGGCAACAACTTCATGGCGCCGTTCGCCCAGATCCGTGCGGACGGGTGGGACAAGGTCGTCCGGTTGAACCTGGACTCGGTCGTGCAGGTCTGCCGGGCGGTCGCGCCGCACCTGCTGGAGCGCCGGACCGGCTCGATCATCAACGTCTCCTCGGTCACCGGCCTGGCCGGCGTACCGCTGATGTCGCACTACGCCACCGCCAAGGCGGCGGTCATCGCGCTGAGCAAGTCGCTGGCGGTCGAGTGGGCCTGGGCGGGCGTGCGGTGCAACAGCCTGGTGCCGGGCTGGGTGGCGACCGAGCTGACCGAGTTCGCCCGCGGTGATTCGGGCATCGAGCAGGGGCTGCTGGCCCGGGTGCCGATGCAGCGCTGGGCGACGCCCGAGGAGATCGCCGGCCCGGCCGTCTTCCTGGCGTCGGACGCGGCCGCGTTCATCACGGGTCAGTCGCTGGTCGTGGACGGTGGCCTCTCCGCGACGTGAGTCGGTGTCGTGGCGGTCGGGTCGCCGGGCGTTTACGAAGCGGACATTTCGGGTTAATGACCCGAGCTGTGCCCGTTTCATGCTCCGGCGACCCGAAAGTTCTGTTTGACGGGGTCGGGGGCAGATCCCCCGATGACCCGCCAGGCGCCGGTACGGTTCAGGGCATGACCGTTGCGCTGCACTACACGGAGTCAGGCGAAGGGCTTCCCCTCGTCCTGCTGCACGCATTCCCACTGTCGTCCGCGATGTGGGCGACCCAGCGCACCGGGTTGGCTGGCCGTTGCCGGGTGATCACACCCGATCAGCGTGGCTTCGGCGCCAGCCCGCTCCGGGGTGACCCGGCATCGCTCGCCAAGCCGTCGCTCACCACGGCCGCCGACGACCTCGTGCGCCTCCTCGACCAGCTCGAACTGCAGCAGGTCGTGCTCGGTGGCCTCTCGATGGGCGGCTACGTCGCGATGGCGTTCCTGCGCCGGCATCCCGAGCGGGTCCGCGGACTGATCCTCGCCAACACCAAGGCGAGCGCCGACACCGAGGACGCCGCCGCGAACCGCGAACGGATCGCCGCCGCGGTGCTGGCCGCCGGGTCGTCCGAGTCGCTGCTGGAGGAGGTCTTCCCGAAGCTGCTCGGCGCCGCCACGATGGCCGACCGCCCGCAGGTCGTGGAGCGCATGCGTGAGCAGGTGGCGGAGGCGCCGCCGGCCGCGGTCGCCTGGGCGCAGCGTGCGATGGCGGCCCGCCCGGACTCGCTCGAGACGCTCCGCGCCGTGACCGTCCCGTCGCTGGTGATCGCCGGTGCGGAGGACGCGCTGATGCCGGCCAGCGAGGCCGAGGCGATGGCCGAGGCGCTCCCGAAGGGCCAGCTGGTGAAGATCGCCGGGGTGGGCCACCTCTCCGCCGTCGAGGACCCGACCGCGTTCAACGCCGAGATCACCGCGTACCTCGATCAACTCGGCTGAGCTCGTCCCTGAGTCGCTTTGGGCGACATCTTCGCGGTCATGACCGTGAAGATGTCGCCCAAAGCGCGTTGTAGGGCGCCGCGGCGGGGGGCTAGGCGGCGTTCTGGCGGGGGATGACGACCTCGCGGACCATGAGCTGGATCGCCGCGCAGATCGGGATGGCCAGCAGCGCGCCGATCACGCCGAGCAGCGAGGCGCCCACCAGCACCGAGATGATCGCGGCCAGGTCGGAGACGTTCACCGACTTGCGCATCACCCACGGGTAGATGATCCAGTTCTCCAGCTGCTGGTACGCGATGAAGAAGATCAGCGCCGCGATGCCAACCGGCACCGAGACGAAGAACGCCACGATGACCACCACGACCGCGCCGAGCGTGGCGCCGACCTGCGGAATCAGGTCGAGGATGGCCACCAGGAGCGCCAGCGCGAACGGGTACGGGATGCTGGTGATCTCCATGAACGTGAACGAGGAGACACCGGCGATCCCCGCGATCATCACCGCGCCGGACAGGTAGCTGCCGACTCGGGCCAGCATCTCGTCGCCCAGGAGCTGGGTGCGCTCGCGCCGCGACGCCGGCACCAGCTTGTAGGCGCCGCTCTTGAGCCGGTCGAACGCGGCCAGGAAGTAGAACATCAAGATCAGGCCGGTCACGATGTTGAAGAGCGTGCCGAGCACCAGCCCCACCCCGCCGAGCACGCCGCCGAAGGCCTTCGACGCGTTCTCCCCGGTCGCGGCCGTCTTCAGCTTGTCGATCAGGTCGTAGCGCTCGTTCAGGTCGTTGAGGACCTTGTTGTCCTTCATGTTCTCGATGTAACCGGGCAGCGCGGTGGAGAGCCCGTCGCTCTGATCGACGATCGGCGGCACCAGCGCGAACACCACGCCAGTCACGAACGCGATCGCGGCCAGCCCGACCACGCCCACCGCGAACCCGCGTCGCAGCCCCCAGCCCTGGAGCCGGGTGACGGCCGGGTTGAGCCCGATCGCCAGGAACGCCGCGACCAGGACCAGCAACAGGATCGACCAGACGCTGACCACGGCCTTGTAGACGACGTAGGCGCCCAGCACGCCGAGCGCACCGGTGAAGCCGACGAAGAACGGGGAGTAGCGGTCCAGCGGCTTGCCCCGGGCACCGAACCGGCCAGCGGGCTCGGGCTCCTCGTGCTGGTGATCGTGCTCGTCAGGCCCGGGCTTCAGGATCGCGTCCCGGGCGTCGGTGACCGCGTGGGCGATGTCGTCGAGCGCCTCGGCGGTCTCGGCCCGGAGCGCGTTGGCCGAGTGCAGGTCGGGTGCGGCGGGCGGGACCTTGGCGGTCGCAGCTTTGCGGGTGCGCGGACGGGCCGGCTTCCGCGCTGGCTCGGCGGCGGCTCCGGAGCCGTCCTGTTCCGGCGCCGACCCGGCTGGCGTCTCCCCGTGCGTGGACATCAAGGCTCCCCTTCACCGCGACGAACTAGCACGGGCAGCCTACGGGCCAGCCCAAACACACCCGCAACAACGCTCCTCCCGCGCCGACATCTTCGGTGCTATAGCACCGAAAATGTCGCCCAAAGCGCGGAGGTGGCGCGCCGGGCGGTGGCGCGCCGGGCGGTGGCGCGCCGGGCGGTGGCGCGGCGGGAGGCGTCGGCGGGAGGCGTCGGCGGGAGGCGCCGGCCAAACGCGGTTGCGGTTCAATTCCGCCCTCAGAGGGCGGAATTGAACCGCAGCTGGTCTAGGCGTTGTCGTCGGGGTCTTCGCCGGGCGGACGAGCCGGTGCCCACCAGCTGCTGGCGTCGTCGGATTGCTCAGCGCACCCTTGCCCGGCTCCGTCTTGTCCGGCTGGCTTCCCGCGTCGGCGGTGTCCGAGCCGGGCTTGGCGCGCGGGGTCGGGCGCGCGGTCGGCTTGGGGCTGGGCGGCGCGGGGTTCGACGAGGAGACCGCGGACGCACGCGACTCCTCGCTGGCCGGCGACGGGATGGTCGGCCGCGCGGTGGTCATCGTGCCGTTGGACGGGTTCGCCGTCCCTGATGGTCAGGCCGGCTCCGCTGGTGCCGTGGCCGTTCGGACGCCGGGCCGCCCAGTCCGCCCGGGCCGTTGAGGCCGGTGCCGTTTCCGCCGTTGGTGGCCGTCGGGGCCTCGCCGCCGGCCCGGAACAGCCCGGAGCTGCGGACCCGGGTCGGCAGCGCGGCGGAGTCGGGGCGGCCGGTTCCCGGCTGGCCGCCGAGGTCCGCGTTGCCGGCCCGCGGGGAGTCCGCGTCGATCGGGCGGCTCGGTTCGGCGCTGGCCGTCACCGGCCTGGTCAGCCGGGCGATGAGCGAGGCGAGGTCGCTGTCGTCCTCGGAGCCGGGCGCCGACTGCAGATACGGCGTGCTGGGCGTGAGGTTGAAGCCGAAGTCGGTGAGCGACGGGATCGGCCGGTCCGCCCCAGTCTGGGGCTTGGCCGGCGCCTTGTCCGTGAGGTCACCCGCGGTCGTTCCTGTATCGCGGCTGCTCGCCGTGGGGCTGGCGCCGCTGGTCGTGGGGGCGGCGCCGGCCAGCGCGCTCGAGGCCGGGTTTCCGCCGGTCGACGACGTGGGACCGGTGCCGGCGAGGCTCCCGCTGGCCGAGCCCGTGACCGCGGCGCTGGGTGTGGCCGGGCCACCTGCCGGACCCTGGAGTAGACGGCCCGGCGCCGGACGAGTCGCCGCCCGCAGGCGGGTTCGGCCGCGCGGTCGGCCCGGGGCGCGGTCCCGCCTTGGGCCGTGGGGCCGGTGAGGGCTTGGTCAGGCCGGCCAGCACCTCGGCCGCGGCGTTCGGGGCCGGCGCGCTCAGCGCCTCCGGCGGGGCGGCCTTGCCGGTCAGCTCCGGCTCGGCCTCGCGGGCCTCGGCGCCGGAGTGGCTGCGCTCGACGGGTTTCGACGCCGGCTCGGCCGGCTCCACAGCCGCGGTCTCGGTCTTCGGCGCGGGTTCGGCCTTCGGCGCCGGCTTGGCCTCGGCGGCGGGTTCCGCTGCGGCCGCGGCCGGCTCGTCGTCGACGGCGGGTTCGTCGGACGACTCGACCGGTGCCGTGGCCAGCTCCAGGCCGGCCAGCGAGAATCCGCCTCCGCCGGAGAGCATCTCGCGCATCCGAGTGAGCTGGGCGGTGATCTTGTCCCGCTGGTCGGTCAGCCGGTCGAGGTCGGCGCGGATCGAGGTGGTCTCCGAGGTCGCCTCGCTGACCATCCGCTCGGCCAGCGCCCGGCTGGCGTCCAGCGTGGCCTTGCTGCTCTGGTTCGTGCTGGTGGTGAGCGTCTCGGCGTGCTGTTCGGCCTCGGTGCGGATCCGGGTGGCGCTCTCCTCGGCCTCCCTGGTGAGCCGCTCGGCGTAGGTGTTCGCCTCGGCGGTGACCTGGTCGGCCTCGCTGACGGCCTCCCTGATCATCCGCTCGGCCTCGGCGGCGGCCTCGCTGGTGACCTCGCGGGCGGCGTCCTCGGCGCCGGTGGTCAGGCGCGTCGCGGTCTCGACGGCGTCCGGGAGGATGCGCTCGGCCGACCTTCTCGGCGTCGGCACGGACCTTCTTCGCGGCGGCCTCGGCCTCGGCCAGGAGCCGCTTCGCCTCGGCGTCCGCCTCGGCCCTGACCCGGCCGGCGGCTTCGTTCGCCTCAGCCGTGACCCGCTCGGCCTCGGTGTTCGCCTCGCCGGTGAGCCGGGCGGCCAGCGCCTCGGCCTCCGCGGTGACCCTGGCCACGTACACGTCGGCCTCGGCGATCGCCCGGTTGGCCTTCTCCTTCGCCTGCGACGTGACCAGCATGGCTGCAGCGGTCGACTCCCTGGTCACCCGCTCGGCCTCGGAGTTCGCCTCGCTGGTGACCCGTTCGGCCTCGGAGTTCGCTTCGGTGGTGACCCGCTGGGCTTCGGCGTTCGCCTCGGTGGTGACCTGTTCGGCCAGCGCCCTGGCCTCGCTGGTGAGCCGGTCGGCTGTGGTCGCGGCGCCGGTGGTGAGGCGGGTGGCGGTCTCCTCGGCCTCGGTGGTCAGGTTTCGCGCGGCGGCCTGTGCCTCGGTCCGGACCCGCTGCGCCTCGGCGTTGGCCTCGGTGGTGACCCGCTTGGCGGCCTCCTCGGCGGTCGAGGTGGAGAGCCGGGCGGCGTCGTGCGCCTCGATGGTGACCCGGCGGGCGACGGACTCGGCCTCGGACTTCACGTGGATGGCGTGCGCGTTGGCCTCGGTGGTGACCCGCTCGGCGGTCGCCTCGGCCTCGGTGGTCAGGTTCCGCGCGGCGGCCTGCGCCTCGGCGGTGACCCGGGCCGCGGTCTGCTCGGCCTCGCGCACCAGCTGCTGCGCGGCCTGCTCGGCCTCGGCCCGGATGTGCTGCGCGTCGGCGTCGGCCTTGTTGGTGACCCGCTGGGCCGCGGTCGCGGCCTCGGTGGTGAGCCGGTGTGCGGTGGCGGCGGCTTCGGCCCGGACCCGGTCGGCGGCCTGCTTGGCCTCCGCGGTGAGCCGCTCGGCGGCGGCGGCCGGCTCACGGACGAGCCGCTCTGCGGTCTCCTGCGCCTCGGTGACGACCCGCTCGGCGAGCAGCTCCGCGTCCGACTTGATCGTCGCGGCGGACTGGGTGGCCTCCTCGGTGACCCGGCGGGCCTCGTTGGCCGCGTCGGTGCGGAGCCGGGTGGCCTCCTCCCTGGCCGCGGCCAGGGCCTCGTCGGCCTGGATCGCGGTCCGCTCGGCGACGGCCAGCGCGCGCCCCGCCTCGGCCCCCTCCTCCTCCAACTGGTCTCGGAGGGCCTGCAGGCGGTCGGTCAGGTTCTTCTCGGCGGCCGCCTTGCGGTCGGACAGGACGTCGTCCAGCTCGTCCGAGATCTGCTGGGCCTCGTCCTCAGCGCGGTCGAGGATCGAGGAGGCCTCGATCCTGGCCGCTTCCAGCTCGGCCTGGGCCCGGGTGCGGAGCTCCTCGGCGTCGGCACGGGCCAGCTGGAGCATCTGCTCGATCTTGGCGCTGGCCGCGGCGGCCGGACCCTGGATCGCGGCGATCTGCTGCCGCAGCGCGTAGACCTCGTTCTGGAGTCGCTGGACCTGCGCCGCGTACGCCTGAGCCTGGGCGTACGCGGCGTCACGGTCCGTCGCCAGCGATGCGAGGTTCGCATCGACGTTGGCGAGCGTCTCATCCACCTGCCGGCGGTCGTATCCGCGCAGCACAACATCGAACGACGGCGTCGCTGCGCCTTCGTTCATGTGGAAGAGGTCGTACTCATCCTCCTGCGCCATGCACTCATACTCACACGCTCGAGCGCCTCACCCGGGGGCGAGTGAGGCGCGTCCGCTAGGACAGGAACCGGTCAGCGACGGCTGCTGGCTCCGTTCGCGCTGGCGTTGCTGGTCTTGGCGTCGAACTCGATGGCATCCTCGATGACGTCCTCGACCGCTTCCTCCACCGCGTTGACGGCCTTGACGACCGGCGCGACGGCTGCTGGCGCGGCGCCTCCGCCGACCAGACCTGCGAGCATCTCACGAAGCTGGCCGAGCTGGCTGGTGATCGCGTCACGCTGCTTGGTGAGCTCCGCCACCTGCCGCTTGGCGGCCGTGGTGGTCTGCTCGGCGTTCGTCTTCGCGTCGAAGACGAGCCGCTCGGCCTCGGACTTGGCCTCGCCGAGCGTCTTGTCGGACAGCGCGCGGGCCTTGTCGACGATGTCCTTGGCCTGCGCCTCGGCGGCCTTGCGGCGCGACTCGGTGTGGGCCTCCACCTCGCGGGCGCGGGACTCGGCGGCGCGGGCGCGCTGCTCGGCCTCGGCCACGAGCTTCTGGGTCTCGGCGACGGCGGCGGCGTGCCGCTGCGACTCCTCCTGCTCGGCCTTCTCCCGGCGCTCGGCCAGGGTGAGGTCGAGGGCCTGGAGGTCGCGGTCGCGCTTCTCCCTGGCCTCGGTGAGGATCTTGGTGGCCTCGGCGCGCTTCTGCTCGGCCTCGCGGGTGGCCTCGGCGCGGAGCTGGTCGGTCTCGCCCTTGACCGTGGTGCGGAGCTGGTCGGTCTCGGTCTTGATCTTGGCCCGGAGCTGCTCGGTCTCCTGCTTCGCCGTGGACCGCAGCTGGGTGGCCTCACGCTCGGCGGTGGCCTGCAGCTGGGCGACCTCGCGGTGGACCCGGGCCTTCAGCTCGGCGACCTCGTGGTCGGCCGTGGTGCGGGCCTGGCGGGTCTCGCGGTCAGCGGTGGCGCGCAGCGCGTCGACCTCACGGGTGACCTCGGAGCGGATCTCGGTGGCGTCGCGCTCGGCGGCGTCCTTGTGCGCACCGGCCTCGCGCTCGGCGGCGGCCTTGACCGCGTCGGCCTCGGCGCGCGCCTTCTCGGTGAGCTCACGTGCCTTCAGCCGAGCCGCGGAGAGGGTCTCCTCCGCCTTCTTCTCGGCCTCGCTGCTGTGCTCGTTGGCCTGCTCCTCTGCGAGGCGGAGCAGTTGCTCCACCCGGGTACCGAGGCCGGACAGCGTGGGGCGCTGATTCTCCTGGAGCTGCTTCTGCTGCGAACGGAGCTGCTGCTGAAGCCCGCCGAGCTGCTGCTCGACAGAGCGAAGCCGATGCTGCGCGTCGGTGAGGCGCTGCTCGGCCTCGCTCTTGCCGTTGGCGGTCTGCGAGAGCTCGGTCGCGAGCCGCTGCAGGTGCTCGTTGACCTGGTGCCGGTCGTAGCCGCGAAGAGCGATGGTGAAGTCCGGGTTCCCGGACGATGAATCGAAGAACGAGACGGAGGACTGTTCGGAGGGTGGCTGCATGGCGTTCACTATCGCAGAACAGCAGGGTCGCTTCTAGCCGTCCTTTGCCTTACCTAGACGGCCTGGAAGCGGTTGATGGCGGTCTCGTGACGCGCGCGGAACTCCTGGTCGCGGACCCCGAGCCCAGCGGTGGGCGCTAGCGCCAGCACGCCGACCTTTCCCTGGTGCAGGTTCTTGTGAACGTCGTAAGCCGCCTGGCCCACGTCTTCCAGCGCGTACGTCTTCGACAGCGTCGGGTGGATGATGCCGCGTTGGATCAGGCGGTTCGCCTCCCACGCTTCCCGGTAGTTCGCGAAGTGCGACCCGACGATCCGCTTCAGGTTCATCCACAGGTACCGGTTGTCGTACTGGTGCATGTAGCCGCTGGTGGAGGCGCAGGTGACGATGGTGCCGCCCTTGCGGGCCACGTAGACGCTGGCGCCGAAGGTCTCCCGGCCGGGGTGCTCGAACACGATGTCCGGGTCGTCGCCGTTGGTGAGCTCGCGGATCCGCTTACCGAAGCGTTGCCACTCCTTCGGGTCCTGCGTGTGCTCGTCCTTCCAGAACTGGTAGCCCTCGGCGCTGCGGTCGATGATCAGCTCGGCACCCATCGCGCGGCACACCTCGGCCTTGTCCGGCGAGGAGACCACGCAGATCGGGGTCGCGCCCGCACCGAGGGCCATCTGGGTCGCGTAGGAGCCGAGGCCACCCGAAGCGCCCCAGATCAGCACGACATCGCCCAGTTTCGCGGCGGCGCCGTTCTTCGAGATCAGCTGCCGGTACGCCGTGGAGTTGACCAGGCCGGGGCTGGCGGCCTCCTCCCACGTCAGGTGGTCGGGCTTGGGCATCAGCTGGTTGGACTTCACCAGCGCGAGCTCGGCCAGGCCGCCGAAGTTCGTCTCGAAGCCCCAGATCCGCTGCTGCGGGTCGAGCATCGTGTCGTTGTGCCCGTCCGGGGACTCCAGCTCGACGGAGAGGCAGTGCGCCACCACCTCGTCGCCCGGCTTCCACGCGTTCACGCCGGGTCCGGTCCGCACCACCACGCCGGCGAGGTCCGAGCCGACCACGTGATAGGGCAGGTCATGACGCTTGGTCAGCGGCGAGAGGCGGCCGTACCGCTCCAGGAAGCCGAACGTGGACACCGGCTCGAAGATCGAGGTCCACACGGTGTTGTAGTTGATCGCGGAGGCCATCACGGCGACCAGCGCCTCACCGGGGCCGAGCTCCGGCGTGGGGACGTCGTCGAGGTGCAGCGACTTGCGCGGGTCCTTCTCGCGGCTCGGCACGCCCTCGAACATGTTGGCCTCGTCCTTGCGCACGACGACGCCGCGGTAGGACTCGGGGACCGGGAGCTCTCCCACCACGCGGAGGTCCGCGCTGGTTTCGGCGCTCAGGATCGCGTCGAGGATTTCCTTCATCTGTCGCTGCCTCCGCGGTGGGGGGTGTGGTGCACGTGCGTTGCGCGGATGTTACTCATGGGTAACGATCAAGTGGGACGTGGTGTGATCGACTGCACTCACTCTGCGGCGGCGGGCTCGACGAGTTCGACCAACACGCCGCCAGCGTCCTTCGGGTGGATGAAGTTGATCCGGGAGTTGGCCGTGCCGCGCTTCGGGACGTCGTAGAGCAGCCGCATGCCGCGCTCGCGCAGGGTGGCGCTGACCGCGTCGATGTCGGTCACGGTGTACGCGAGTTGCTGCAGGCCCGGGCCCGAGCGGTCCAGGAACTTGCCGATCGCGGAGTCCGGCCGGAGCGGGGCGAGCAGCTGGATCCGGGAGTCGCCGTCGCCGACAGCCAGCATCGCCTCGCGGACGCCCTGCTCCTCGTTGGTCTCCTCGTGGACGACCTTGAGGCCGAACGTGTCGGCGTAGAAGGCGATCGCGGTGTCCAGGTCGGCCACTGCGATGCCGACGTGGTCGATCTTGGTGAACAGCATTCGGGCACCTCCGAGTCAGGGACTTCGAAGCAAACCCTAGGCGGCGGCGGTAAGTCGTTGAGCTGCGCCGCGCTGTGGTCCGGGTCACGACCCGCCGGGCTCACCAATGAGTATCGTGGCGCCAATCCCTGTCACAATTGGTTCCCGGAGGCACAGTCATGGCCGGTTCAGTCATCGTCAGTGGGGCACGCACCCCGATGGGGCGGCTGCTGGGCTCCCTCAAGGGCTTCTCCGCCCCCCAGCTCGGCGGCATCGCGATCAAGGGTGCGCTGGAACGAGCCGGCATCTCGGGTGAGGCCGTGCAGTACGTGATCATGGGTCAGGTGCTCCAGGCCGGCGCCGGCCAGATCCCCGCCCGCCAGGCCGCGGTCGCCGGTGGCATCCCGATGGACGTCCCCGCGCTCACGATCAACAAGGTCTGCCTCTCCGGCCTGGACGCGATCGCCCTGGCCGACCAGCTGATCCGCGCCGGCGAGTTCGACATCGTGGTGGCCGGCGGCATGGAGTCGATGACCAACGCCCCGCACCTGCTGCCGAAGTCGCGGGAGGGGTTCAAGTACGGCGACACCACGCTGGTCGACTCGATGGCCCACGACGGCCTGTTCTGCGCGTTCGACCAGCTCCCGATGGGGCTGTCCACGGAGAACCACAACGCCCTGCACAACCTGACCCGGGCGGAGCAGGACGAGTTCTCCGCGCGCAGCCACCAGCTCGCGGCCCTGGCGGCCAAGAACGGCCTGTTCGACGACGAGATCGTGCCGGTGGAAATCCCCCAGCGCAAGGGTGACCCGATCGTCTTCAGTGCCGACGAGGGCGTCCGCGCGGACACCACCACCGAGTCGCTGGCCAAGCTCCGCCCCGCCTTCGCCAAGGAGGGCACGATCACGGCCGGTTCGGCTTCACAGATCTCCGACGGCGCCGCCGCGGTCGTCGTGATGAGCAAGGCCAAGGCCGAGGAACTGGGCCTCACCTGGCTCGCCGAGATCGGCGCGCACGGCGTCGTGGCTGGTCCGGACGCCTCGCTCCAGCTCCAGCCGGCCAACGCGATCAAGAAGGCCTGCTCGCGAGAGGGGATCGACCCGGCCGACCTGGACCTGGTGGAGATCAACGAGGCGTTCGCCGCGGTCGGCATCGTCTCCACCAAGGCGCTCGACCTCGACCCGGCGAAGGTGAACGTCAACGGCGGCGCGATCGCCATGGGCCACCCGATCGGGATGTCCGGCGCCCGGCTGGCCCTGCACCTCGCGCTCGAACTCAAGCGGCGCGGCGGTGGCGTCGGCGCGGCGGCCCTCTGCGGCGGCGGTGGCCAGGGCGACGCGCTGATCATCCGGGTCCCGAAGGACTGACACGTTGTCCGACGCTCCGTTCGTCTTCCAAGCTTTGGCGGTGTACGTCGGACGGTCGGCGGAGGCCAGCTGCTTCATGGTGGCCCTCGCCGACCACCCCGACAACACCGACAACGCGTTCGTACTGATGCGCCCGGACGAGTTCGACGGTCCGGATCACGCCCGCTCCGACGACGAGGAGTACACGCTCGTCACCGGGTCGGGAAAGACGACTCAGGGCGGCGTGATCTCGGCGACGGTCGGGGAGGACACCGTGGAGTTCCGGCTGACCATGGCCGCGGCGGCTCAGCTCGGCATCCCCGAGCACTTCGTGATCGGCATCGGTCAGGGCAATTCGACGCAGGTCAGGGGCGGACTGGTGCGCGTGGTCGGCGGCGATGCGATCGGGTCGTACGCGTGACGGTGGCGTCGCGACGGCAGCGGGACGTGCCGACGCTGGTCGGGCTCGCCCGCGAGGGTGACCCGCGTGCCGTGGCCAGGCTGATCAGCCTGGTCGAGGACGCCAGCCCGGCGCTGCGCGAGGTGGCCGCGGCGCTGGCTCCGCACACCAACCACGCGTTCGTGGTGGGGCTGACCGGCTCGCCGGGGGTCGGCAAGTCGACTTCCACCGCGGCGCTGGTGACCGAGTTCCGGCGGCGTGGTCTGCGGGTCGGCGTGCTCGCGGTGGACCCGTCGTCCCCGTTCTCCGGCGGTGCGCTGCTCGGCGACCGGGTGCGGATGCAGGACCACGCCACGGATTCCGGCGTCTTCATCCGTTCGATGGCCTCCCGTGGCCACCTCGGCGGACTCTCCTGGGCGACCCCGCAGGCGCTCCGGGTGCTGGACGGGGCCGGCTGCGACGTGGTGCTGGTCGAGACCGTCGGGGTGGGCCAGGCGGAGGTCGAGGTGGCCTCGCTCGCCGACACGACGTTGGTGCTGCTCGCGCCGGGCATGGGCGACGGCATCCAGGCCGCGAAGGCCGGCATCCTGGAGATCGCCGACGTGTTCGTGGTGAACAAGGCCGATCGGGACGGAGCCGACTCCACGGTCCGCGACCTCAAGGGCATGCTCGGTCTCGGCGGCCGGTACTCCGAGGCCGGCGCGTGGCGACCGCCGGTGCTCAAGACCGTGGCGGCCCGGCTGGAGGGCATCCCGGACGTGGTGGACGCGATCGACAACCACCGTGCGTGGATGGAGAGCCACGGCGAGCTGACCCGCCGCCGGGAGGCCAGGGCCACCGCCGAGGTCGAGGCGATCGCGTTGCAGACGTTGCGGGACCGGATCGGCGACCTGCGCGGCGGCACGGCTCTGGAGACGCTGTCGGCCAAGGTCGCCGCCGGCACGCTCGACCCGTACGCCGCCGCCGACGAACTCGTCGCCGGACTCTGAGCCTGTCGATTTGGGCGACATCGTCGGCGCTGTGGCACCGACGATGTCGCCCAAACCACCCGCTCGGTGTCGTCAGGCCTGGTCGGTGGGGCGGACCTTGAGCACCTGGTCGAGGCCGCAGACCTCGATGGCACGCGAGACGATCCGGTTCGGGGAGTCGAGCAGGAACTCGTGACCGCTGTCGGTCACGTGCTGGTGAAGCCGGGCCAGGAAGCCCAGCGTGGTGGAGTCGACGAACGTCGCGGCGGACAGATCGACCGTGACCGGACCTGGGTCGGCGGCGATGACCTGTGCGTATGCCTCGTCGAGTCGAGGCCAGGCGCTGATGTCTATTTCGCCGACCAGCCGGATCACCATGCCGTCTACTGCGGGGTCGCAGTGGACCGCCGACGGCTGGGAGCTGGGGTGCAGCGTGTCTGTCATGTGCAGCCATCCCGACTTCTGGGTAGGTAGGTACTGCCGCTGGCTGCTCAACGGCGGAACGTGGCTTTCATCGGGCCGCGATCTCGATCGTCATTGTTAGCGGGCCGGCTCAGTGCGAGTCAAGCGACGTCACCTGTGATGTTCGCACGGCCGCGAAGGCGCGGTGGATGAATGCCGCGATGGAGGAGTGAACGGATGTCGGTACGGCTCGGTGGAGACCTGCTCGATCGGTTGGTGCGCCACCTCATCGAGACGCTGCCCGGTACGACGGGTGCCGCGGTCAGCGTGCTGGTCGCCGAGGAACCGCCCGCCGTGGTGAGCGCGTTGGGCGTCGCCGAGGAGGCCGACGCGTTGCAGTGGCGGCTCTCGGACGGGCCGCTGCCGGACGCGCGGCGCACCGAGCGGCCGGTCACCTCGGACGATCTGGCCACCGACGACCGCTGGCCGCGGCTCAAGCAGGCGCTGGAGCGGACGCCGATCAAGGGCGCCTCCGGCCTGATCGCGCTCCCCGGCGCCTGGGACGACGGCGGTCCGGTGCTGCTCACGGTCTACCTGGACCGACCGCCGACCGACGAGGATCTCCAGCAGGTGGCCCGGCTGGAGCCGCTGCTCGCCAACGCGCTCGCCTTCGTCGAGTACTGCTCCGGCGAGGTGCTCCGGGCCGACCAGATGCTCCAGATGATGCAGTACCGCCGGGTCATCGAGCAGGCGAAGGGCCTGGTCATCGGCGCCCTGAACTGCGACGGCAACCAGGCGTTCGACACCCTCACCCGGGCCAGCCAGCACTTCAACGTGCGGCTCCGCGACCTCGCGATCGCCCTGGTCGAGTATGTCGGCGACGGGCCGGCCGAGCAGCCCGAGGACCCCACCGCCATCGCGGAGCCGTCCGATCGGGTGCGCGGCGTGGGGGAGTTGGTCTGGACGGCGATCGTGCATCGCTCGATCGTGCCGCCGCAGCGCCCCGAGAGCTGACGGCCAGGTTCTGGAGGCGGCCCGGCGTGGCGCGGAGGCGAGGCATGTCTACAATTCGTAGACGACTCGTCGCCCTGGCGCCGCGCGCCCGCGCCGACCTGGAAGGACCTCCGTGCCGAACACCACGCTGCGCCTGTTCCGCGCCGCCGCGCTCCTCGAAGCCCTCTCCTGGGCTGCCCTGCTCACCGGCATGTTCTTCAAGTACGTGGTGGTGCACAACGAGATCGGCGTGAAGATCGCCGGGCCCATCCACGGCGGGCTCTTCATCCTTTACGTGCTGTCCGTGCTGCTGGTCCGCGAGCAACTGAAGTGGAGCCCGCTGGTCACGCTGGTCGCGCTGGTCGCCTCGATCCCGCCGTTCGCCACCGCGTTCTTCGAGCGCTGGGCGCTGCGTCGGGTAGCCGAACCCGCTGCGAACGGCGCAGACACCGAATTCTCCGCAACCTAGGCCGCGCTTTTTCGCCGTTGTTACAGTCGGCTGGCTGACCTAGGGACTCGGGGGCCGCCAGTCATGCAGGTGTTACGCGTCATCATCGCCGGGCTGCGTCATCGGGCCGGACGGTCGGCGCTGATCTTCGTCATCGCCTCCTGTCCGCCACCGCGGTCGTGGCCGGGCCGGCCTACTCCCGGGCCGCCGAGCAGTCACTTCTCGCCGAGGGCCTGGCCGCCGCCGAACCGCACCTCCGCGGCGTCGGGGTGACCGTGCGGCAGAGCCGGACCCTGTCCGGCGCCGAGCCGGCCCTGACCGCGACCGCGCTGGCCAAGGACGTGACGAGGCTGATGGGCGGCCCGGCGTACGGCCCGGTGGTCGGCGGGGCTCGGGCAGCCGTGGACCTGCCGTTCGAGGACACCGTCGGCACGGTCGTCTACCGCGACGGCGTCTGCGGTCACCTCCGAATCGTCGCCGGCCGCTGTGCCACGGGCGCCGGCGAGGTGACCGCGGCGGCCAGCTCGACCAAGCCGCCCCGCTGAAGCGGAGCCGATCCCGGCCACCGTGAAGACGGCGGGTATCGCGCCCCAGAAGCTGACCGTCGTCGGCCTGTACGAGCCGAAGGACCCAGAAGAGCAGTACTGGCACGGGCGGCCGTTCTTTTTCGAGGGATACGTGCCGATCGCGGACGGGTCGGTGCTGTCGCTGCGCCCCTGGTTCGCCGCCGAGTCGACCCTGGCGCTCTTCCCGGCCGTGGAGACCGAGGTCACCGCCGACATGGAGCTGCGGCCGGGCTTCGTCAACCTGGACAACGCGCCCGGCCTGGTCGCGGCGCACCAGCGCGGAAAGGTGGCCTGGACGAGCGGCTGAACGACATTCCCGCGCAGGGATCGGTGGTGAGCGGCCTGAACACGATCGTTGAGGCCGCCGACCGCAACCGCGACCTGGTCGCCGTGTCGGTGCCGATCGCGCTCGCCCAGCTCGTGCTGCTCAGCTGGTTCATGCTCTACCTGGTCGTCGCGCACACCACCGACGAGCTGGGGCCGGAGATCGGCCTGGCCAAGCTGCGTGGCTTCCGCGCCGGGGACACCGCGACCACGGGGCTGGCCGAGTCGCTGGTGCTCGTGCTGGCGGCGGTGCCGGTCGGCTTCCTCGCGGGCCTGGGCGTGACCGAGCTGGTGGCAAGGTCCCTGCTCGCCGACGGTGTGCACGTCGAGATCCGCCAGCCGGTGGTCGCGGTCTGCCTGCTCGCGCTCGTCGGCGGTGTCGGTGCCGCCTCGTCGCGGCCAGACGGACCATCGCCCGGCCGGTCTCCGAACTGCTCCGGCGGGTGCCGCCGCGGCAGCACCGCCGGGCCGCAACCGTTGCCGAAGGCATCGTGGTCACGCTCGCGCTGGCCGCGCTTGTCCAGCTCTTCACCGAGCGCGGCAGCGGTCAGCGTTCGCCGCTGGTACTGGCGGTACCGGCGCTGCTCGCGCTCGTGGTCGGCCTGGCCGTGACGAGGCTGTTGCCGGCGGCCGCCCGGCGCTGGTCCGGCTCGGCCCGGGTCGGGGTCGGACCGCTACCATGCTGGCGCTGGCGCAGCTGGCCCGCCGGCCGGCGTCCACCCGCGCCGTCATCATCGGTGCGGTCGCCGTGTCGCTGGTGGTTTTCGGCGCGCAGGCCTGGGACACGGCCACTCACAACCGCGAGCTGCGGGCAGGCTGGGAACTCGGCGCCGACCGGGTGCTCACCGTCGAGCAAATTTCGCCCTCCGAGCTGCGGACCGCAGTCGCCAAGGCGGACCCCACCGGCCGCTACGCGATGGCGGCCACCCGCACCACGGCCGGCTCTGGGGACGACGCCAGGCAGATCGTGGCGGTGGACTCGGTCCGGCTCGCGGCGGTCGCGGTCTGGCAGCCCGAGGTGACCTCGGAGCCGGCGGCGGAGGTCGCGGCCAAGCTCCGGCCGAAAGCCGTCCCGAGGCGCTGTTCCGCGGTTCGGACATGGTGGTGGACGTCACCGTGGAGAGTGCGACCCGGGGGCCGACTTCCGGCTGGTCGCGCAAGTACAGGGCGCCGACCGCGATCAGCACGCGATCACGCTCAACGGCATTCTCACTCCCGGCCGGCACACGCTGCGATCGCCGACCAGCCACTGCGCGCAAGCCTGCCGGGTGGTCGGGTTCGAGGCCAGGACCACCTCGACCGAGCCGGCCACCAAGATCGCCTACGTGCTGCGCGACGTGCGCTCGGGCGACGGCCGGCCAGTTCTCTCCGACCTCAAGGACGCGAAGGCTTGGCGCACGCCGGACGCGGCCCGCTTCGATTCGGTGAGCGAGATCTCCTCGACCGAGGACGGGCTGCGGGTGAGCTATCTCGTGGGCCAGCACTCTGACGGCACGGTGCTACACGCGGACACACCGTTCCCGTTGCCGGCCGTGGTGACCCACGAGCTCCGACCCGAGCCGTGGAACCAGCCGACGAGCGCCGGCGACCGCACCCTCGCGACCTACGGGGCGTACGCCTCGCGTGAGCGGTACCAGCCCGTTGCTGGGGTAGCAGTGGTGCCCGGCGGTGGTGACCACGCGCTGCTGGTCGATCTCACCTACGCCGACCTGCTCGAACGGGGTGACAACTCGTCGCCGGCGTGCCGGTGCCCCAGGTCTGGCTGGCCCCGGACGCCCGGAGTCGGTGGTGCAACAACTCACCGCTGGTGGCCTGCGGATCACGGCCGACGACACCGTTGCCGAACGCCTTGCCTTCTACGACCGGGAGGGACCGACCTCGCCCTCGGCCTCTATCTGGCCGCCGCCATGGTGGCGCGCCTGCTCGCGGTCAGCGCCGTCGCGGTGACCGCGTACATCGGGGCTCGACCGCGCCGGGTCGAGCTCGCGGCGCTGCGATTCGCCGGGCTCTCCGACCGGGCACTACGCCGATCGTTGCTGGTCGAGTACGCCGCGGTGGTGGGGGTGCTGCTCGTCGCCGGCGTCACGGCCGGCGCACTGAGCGCGTGGTGGGCGCTGCCGGAAGTGCCGCTCTTCACCGACCCGCCAGCGGCTGCGGTGCTCCGCTACCAGGTCGCGCCGGACTCGGCCACGCTGCTGGTGGGTGTGGTGCTCGTGGCGATGGCCGTGACGGTCGGCATGATCATCGGAGGTCTCCTGCGGGCTGGGAGCGATGCGGAGCAGCGAGCGGAGGCGGCGGCGTGACCGACCAGATCACGGTGGGCGGGTTGGCCACAGCGGCCGTCGAGCTCGGCTATGGGGACCGAACAGTGCTGTCGGACGTTTCCGTGCAGGCGGCGCCGGGGACCCTCCTCGCGGTCACCGGTCCGTCCGGGGTCGGCAAGTCGACCCTGCTGCACGCGATGGCCGGCCTGCTGGTGCCGACCGCCGGGACGATCACGGTGAACGGCGAGCCGGTCCGCGACCGCACCCGTGCGCTGGCGGCCGGGGTGGTGCTGGTGCCGCAGGGCAACCGGCTGGCGCCCGTCCTACCGCACGGGAGAACATCCAGGTCGCGCTGCTCGCCGCCGGGGTGCCGGTGGCCGAGGTGGCGGACCGCGCGGAGACGGCGCTCGGCCGGGTCGGTCTGGCCGACCATGGCGAGCAGTTGGTCGAGGAACTCTCCGGCGGCCAGCAGCAGCGGGTCGCGTTCGCCAGGGGACTGGCCTGTGAAGCGGCCGTTTTCCTGGTCGACGAGGCCACCAGCGAGCTTGACTCGGGCAACCGGAAGCGGATCGTCGAGCTGCTCCACGAGGAGGTGGATCGCGGCGCTACCGTCATCTTCGCGACCCACGACCCGGAGGCCGCCGCCGATTGCGACGCCGAGCTACGGTTGGTCGACGGTCGCGCCAAACTGTTGTCGGCGGCGGAGCGGGCCAACGGCAGCCGGGCCGGTTCGCCGGGTGGCACGAGCGGCGATCCGGGCGAGATGGGCGGATTACTCGCGAGTACGGTTCCGGCATGGCTTCGCCAACGGGACCGCAACCGCTCGACCTGCCGTTCGATCCGATCGAGCGGGCCGGCGAGATCTGGGAACGCCGCTGGGGCCCGGCGGCCGCGATGCGGGTGGCCACCTCGGTGATGCGGGTGCAGCAGATCCTGCTGGCCCGGTACGACGCGGTCCTGCGCCGGCACGAGCTGACCTTCGCCCGGTACGAGGCGCTGGTGCTGCTGCGGTTCAGTCGGTCCGGTGCGTTGCCGCTCAAGATCATCGGCGAGCGGCTGATGGTGCACCCGACCAGCGTCACGAACACGGTCGACCGGCTGGTCGCCGCCGGCCTGGTGCAGCGGCGGCCGAACCCGGCGGACGGTCGGGGCGTGCTCGCCTCGCTCACCGCGGAGGGGATCCGGGTCGTCGAGGCGGCCACCGCGGACCTGACCGAGATCGACTTCGGGCTGGCGGGCCTGGACGAAGAGCACCGCACCGCCCTCTTCGCTGGCCTGCGCGAGGTGCGCGTGGACGCGGGCGACTTCACGCCCTGACCCGCGCGCGGGCCGCTGGTGCTGGGCGCCGTTGGCGAGGGAACCCGCGGGCTGGGCGGGAAACGGACTTGCGGTACTAACGTGCCTATAGCGGGCGACCGTAGCCACGTTAGTCCCGCAAGTCCGTTTCGTCCGCGTGGGACCCGCGCCGTCGGCGCGGGGGGCGGTTCGATTCCGCCCTTCCAGGGCGGAATCGAACCGCAAACCCCCGAACGGCGATGAGTGCTGCCCCCTGGCGGCTCCCGCGAGGGTGTGATCGCGCGCTCGCGGGAGCCGCGAGGGGGCGCCACCGCGCCGGCGGAGCTGGCGCCTGGGGGAGTGCCGCCCCGCCCGGCCCGCCGCCCCGCCCGCCGTGCGGGCCGTCGTGGCGCCGCCGGGAGAGCTGGCGCTCGGGGTGCGGGCAACCAGCGGCTCGTTGGCCAAAATTACTAGGACATCCTACTATCGGACTGGTGGGCGCCACCCCTGCCCGCAGTTGCGCCGAGCAGGAGGACCCCTGATGGACGCCGAACAGATCGCCGCTGGCCAGTCACGGTGGCAGGCCCGCTTCGATGCCGCCCGCACCCGGGACGCCGACTTCACGACGCTTTCGGGCGTGGAGGTCGCGCCGGTCTACGGCCCGGCGGCCGGCGTCGAGGACCCGCGGATGGAGCGGATCGGCTGGCCCGGCGAGTTCCCGTTCACCCGTGGGCTCTACCCGACCGGCTATCGCGGCCGGTCCTGGACCATTCGCCAGTTCGCCGGGTTCGGCAACGCGCACCAGACGAACGAGCGCTACAAGATGATCCTGGCCGAGGGCGGCGGCGGCCTGAGCGTCGCGTTCGACATGCCGACCCTGATGGGGCGGGACTCGGACGATCCGCGTGCGCTCGGCGAGGTCGGGCACTGCGGTGTGGCGATCGACTCGGCGGTCGACATGGAGATCCTGTTCGGCGGGATCCCGCTCGCGGACGTGACCACGTCGATGACGATCAGCGGCCCGGCCGTGCCGATCTTCTGCATGTACCTGGTCGCCGCCGAGCGCCAGGGCATCGACCCGGGCGTCCTCAACGGCACGCTCCAGACGGACATCTTCAAGGAGTACATCGCCCAGAAGGAGTGGCTGTTCGCGCCCGAGCCGCACCTGCGCCTGATCGGCGACCTGATGGAGTACTGCGCGCACGACATCCCGGCCTACAAGCCGCTCAGCGTCTCCGGGTACCACATCCGCGAGGCCGGCTCGACCGCTGCGCAGGAGCTGGCATTCACGTTGGCCGACGGCTTCGGCTACGTCGAGCTGGGCCTCTCCCGTGGCCTGGACATCGAGAAGTTCGCGCCCGGCCTCTCCTTCTTCTTCGACGCGCACCTGGACTTCTTCGAGGAGATCGCCAAGTTCCGCGCCGCCCGCCGGATCTGGGCCCGCTGGCTGCGGGACGTCTACGGCGCCAAGACCGACAAGGCGCAGTGGCTGCGGTTCCACACCCAGACCGCCGGCGTCTCGCTCACCGCGCAGCAGCCGGACAACAACATCGTGCGCACCGCGATCGAGGCGCTGGCCGCAGTCCTGGGCGGCACCAACTCGTTGCACACCAACGCCCTGGACGAGGTGCTCGCGCTGCCGAGCGAGCGGGCGGCACAGATCGCGCTGCGCACCCAGCAGGTCATCGCCGAGGAGATCGGCGTGATGAACGTGGCCGACCCGCTCGGCGGCTCCTGGTACGTCGAGGCGCTCACCGACGAGCTCGAGCGGGAGGCCGAGGAGATCTTCACCAAGATCCGCGACATGGGTACGGACGGCACGATCACGTCGGGCCTGCTGCGCGGCATCGAGGACGGCTGGTTCATGGCCGAGATCGCCGACTCCGCGTTCCTCTACCAGCAGCGGCTGGAGAAGGGCGAGAAGAAGGTGGTCGGCGTGAACGTCTACCCGTCCGAGGGCGAGGACCAGCTGGAGATCCTGCGGATCAGCCACGAGGTGGAGCGCGAGCAGAAGCGGGTGCTGGCCGCCCGCAAGGAGGCTCGGGACCAGGACGCGGTGAGCGCCGCGCTGCGCCGGATGGTCGAGGTGTCCCGGACCGACCAGAACATGGTGCCGGCGATGCTCGACGCCGCCCGGGTCGAGGCGACGCTGGGCGAGATCTGCGACGCGCTTCGCGACGAGTGGGGCGTCTACACCGAGCAGGCCCGCTTCTGACCACGGCCGCTTAGCCCGACCGTCCCTATTGACGGTCCCTCTTAGCCACGCGGCTGGCCCGCCCGAAGAACGGCGGGCCGGCCGCGAGCAGCCCCGCGACGAGGCCGGCGATCTGCCCGCCGATGTCGGGACCTGACCAGCGGCACACGGCGCGCCACGGGGTGCGAGACTGGATGCATGCAGCAGCCGAATCCCCGTCTGACCGCGGCCGCCCTGGCCGGTGCGGTCGACCTTTCTTCCCTCCGCCAGAAGCCCGCCGGCGACGCAGCCCGGCCCGGGCCAGCCGTCGGGCGAACCCGGCCAGGCCGGTGCCGCGCAGAACGGCGCCGGCTCGCCGCACGTCATCGACGTCTCCGAGGCGACCTTCCAGACCGATGTGCTCGAACGGTCGCTGCAGACCCCGGTCGTCATCGATTTCTGGGCCGAGTGGTGTGGCCCGTGCAAGCAGCTCAGCCCGGTGCTGGAGAAGCTCGCGGCCGAGGCCGACGGCGCCTGGGTGCTCGCCAAGGTGGACGTCGACGCCAACCAGCGGCTGGCCCAGGCGTTCCGGGTGCAGAGCATCCCGATGGTCGTCGCGGTGGCCGGTGGGCAGCCGGTCGACGCATTCGCCGGTGCGCTGCCCGAGAGCCAGCTGCGGCAGTGGCTGGCGACCGTGCTCCAGGCCGCCGGTGGCGAGGGCGGCCCGGCCGAGATCCCGGTCGACCCCCGGCTGGTCGAGGCGGACGAGAAGCTGCAGGCCGGTGACTTCGACGGTGCCGAGGCCGGTTACCGCGCGCTGCTCGCCGAGTCGCCCGGCGACGAGCTGGCCACCTCCGGGCTGGCCCAGCTGCAGCTCTTCCGCCGGCTGGAGAACGTCGATCCGGCCGCCGCGCTGGCCGCCGCCGACGCCAACCCGAGCGACGTGGCGGCCCAGACCGCCGCCGCCGACGTCGAGTTCGCCTCCGGCGAGGCCGACCGCGCGTTCGCCCGCCTGGTCGACCTGGTCCGGCGGACCTCCGGCGAGGAGCGGGACGCCGCCCGTACGCACCTGCTCGGCCTGTTCGCCATCGCGTCCCCCGACGACCCGTTGGTCGTCCAGGCGCGCCGGGCGCTCACCAACGCGCTGTTCTGATTCCGCAGCCCCTCGGTTGGGCGACATTTTCGGTTTTCGCCGCGAAGCGTCGCCCAGACCGGGGGGTTCGGCAGGCAACGGTCCAGGTCCAGCCTCGGTCACCGATCTCGCGCCCTCGAAAGGCACTAGGCTGATCCCCGCAGCCCACAACGGCGTGGGATGACCGAGGGGAGAGAGACCCGATGAAGCAGCATGCCCTGACCACTGAGGGCGAGCCGCCGGCACCGGATCAGGCTGCCGACTTGCCTGCCAAACCTCTCGCGGTGACCTCCGCGCCCTCGATCGAGACCGGCGACGGCGTCGCCGAGCGCATCAAGGAAGAACGCCTGGCCGAGGCCGTCGAGCTGGCCGAGGATCCCGAACTCGCCGCGCTGCTGCCGGTGTACTGGCGCTACGTCCCGCCCGAGGAGCTGCTCGGGCGCTCGGCCGCCGACCTGATCTCGGCCGCCGTCTCCCACCGTGAGCTGGCGCAGCAGCGGGTGCCCGGCCAGCTCAACGTGCGGGTGCTCACCCCGCCGGCCAGGGAGACCGGCTGGACCGCCGGACACAGCGTGATCGAGATCGTCACGGACGACATGCCGTTCCTGGTCGACTCCGTCACGGCCGAACTGGCCCGCCACGACCTCGGCATCCACCTCCTCGTCCACCCGCAGCTCGTGGTCCGCCGCGAGGTGCTCGGTGCGCTGAACGAGGTGCGGTGCGCGCTCGACCCGGAGGTCGGCACGCCCGAGGGCGAGCTGGTCGAGTCCTGGATGCACATCGAGATCGACCGGCAGGCCGACCCCGAGGTGCTGGACCGGATCCGCAACGACCTGCAACGCGTGCTCACCGACGTCCGCGAGGCCGTCGAGGACTGGGAGCGGATGCGCGGCAAGGCGCTCAGCATCGCCGACGAGCTGGCCCAGGCCGAGCTGCCGGTGCCGGACAAGGACGTCACCGACGCCCGCGAGCTGCTGCGCTGGCTGGCGGACGACCACTTCACCTTCCTCGGCTACCGCGAGTACACGCTGGTCCACGGCGAGGAGGGCACGGAGCGCGAGCACCTCCAGGCCGTGATGGGCAGCGGGTCTGGGCATCCTGCGCAGCGACCAGTCGCACCCGCGCAGCCTCGGCCAGATGCCGCCGGACGTCCGCCGCAAGGCGCTGGAGCAGCGGCTGCTGATCATCACCAAGGCGAACTCGCGCTCGACCGTGCACCGCCCGGCGTTCCTCGACTACATCGGCTTCAAGACGTTCAACGCCGAGGGCGAGGTGATCGGCGAGCGGCGGTTCCTCGGCCTGTTCTCCTCGGCGGCGTACCTGGAGAGCGTGCGCCGGCTGCCGGTGATCTCGCGCAAGGTCGACGAGGTGATCGACCGCTCGGGCCTGAGCCTGCGCAGCCACTCGGGCAAGGACCTGATCTCGCTGCTGGAGACCTACCCCCGCGACGAGCTGTTCCAGATCACCACCCAGGAGCTGTTCGACACGGCGATGGGCGTGCTGCGCCTGGCCGGCCGGCGCCAGCTGCGGCTGTTCGTCCGGCGGGACGCGTACGGCCGGTTCATCTCCTGCCTGGTCTACCTGCCGCGGGACCGGTACACCACGCAGAACCGGCTCAAGATGCAGGAAATCCTGATGGAGGCCCTGCACGGCATCGGCGTGGACTACACCACCCGGGTGACCGAGTGGGTGCTCGCGCGGGTCCGGTTCGTGGTGCGCACCGACCCGACCGCGCCGCTCGGCGAGATCGACGTGCCGGCGTTGCAGGCCCGGCTCGCCGACGCCACCCGCTCCTGGGACGACGACTTCGCCGCCGCGATCCGGAGCGAGATCGGCGAGGACCAGGCCGCCGCGCTGCTCCGCCGGTACGGCACCGCGTTCCCCGAGGCGTACAAGGCCGAGCACAGCACCGACGAGGCCGTCCGCGACCTGGCCAGGATCGAGATGCTGGAGGAGCCCGGCCAGCTCGGCATGCACCTCTACCGCGCCGACGACGCCGGCCTGCGGTTCACCGTCTACCGGCTCGGCGAGGCGATGTCGCTCTCGGCCGTGCTGCCGATCATGCAGTCGATGGGCGTCAGCGTCGTGGACGAGCGCCCGTACCAGGTGAACCGGGCCGACAGCCCGCCCACCTGGGTCTACGACTTCGGCCTGACCGCGCCCGAGGCCCTGCGCGGCGACGCGCAGCTGGACAAGGTGCACGGCGCGATGGAGAACGCGTTCGCGGCGGCCTGGCGCGGCGAGTCCGAGGTGGACGGTTTCAACGCCCTGGTGCTGCGCGGCCGGGCCTGAACTGGGACGAGGTCGTGGTGCTCCGCGCCTACGCCAAGTACCTGCGGCAGGCCGGCACGATCTACAGCCAGGACTACATGGAGCGCGCCCTCGCGGCCCACCCCGAGCTGGCCAGGCAGATCATCGACCTGTTCACGGCCCGGTTCGACCCCGGCTTCGCGGCCGGCGCCAGCGTGCGGCAGGCCCGGGCGGACGAGCTGGTGGCCAAGATCACCGCGGCCCTGGACGACGTCGCCAGCCTGGACGAGGACCGGATCCTGCGCGGCTTCCTCACCCTCGTGCTGGCCACCCTGCGCACCAACCACTTCCAGCGCGGCGCGGACGGCCGGCACAAGCCGTACCTGTCGCTCAAGATCGACCCGCAGGCCGTGCCCGAGCTGCCGATGCCGCGGCCGAAGTTCGAGATCTTCGTCTACTCGCCCCGGATGGAGGGCGTGCACCTGCGGTTCGGCAAGGTGGCCCGCGGCGGGCTGCGCTGGTCCGACCGGCGCGAGGACTTCCGCACCGAGGTGTTGGGCCTGGTCAAGGCCCAGATGGTGAAGAACACGGTGATCGTGCCGGTCGGCTCCAAGGGTGGCTTCGTGGTGAAGCAGCCGCCGGCCGGCGGTGACCGGGAGGCGTTCCAGGCCGAGGGGATCGCCTGCTACCGCTCGTTCATCTCCGGGCTGCTGGACGTCACCGACAACCTGGTCAAGGGCGAGGTCGTGCCGCCGCACGACGTGGTCCGCCACGACGGCGACGACCAGTACCTGGTGGTCGCGGCCGACAAGGGCACCGCCACGTTCTCCGACATCGCGAACGACGTGGCCAACTCCTACGGCTTCTGGCTGGGCGACGCGTTCGCCTCCGGCGGCTCGGTCGGCTACGACCACAAGGGCATGGGCATCACCGCCCGCGGCGCCTGGGAGTCGGTGAAGCGGCACTTCCGCGAGCTGGGCGTGGACACCCAGTCGCAGGAGTTCACCGTCGTCGGCGTCGGCGACATGTCCGGCGACGTGTTCGGCAACGGCATGCTGCTGTCCGAGCACATCCGGCTGGTCGCCGCGTTCGACCACCGGCACGTCTTCATCGACCCGACCCCGGACGCGGCCAGCTCGTTCGCCGAGCGCCACCGCCTCTTCGACGCTGCCCCGCTCCAGCTGGGACAGCTACGACCGGGCGCTCATCTCCGAGGGCGGCGGGATCTGGCCGCGGACCGCCAAGTCCATCCCGATCAGCCCGCAGATGCGCGCCGCGATCGGCCTGGACGAGACGATCACCAAGCTGAGCCCCGCCGAGCTGATCAAGGCGATCCTGCAGGCGCCGGTCGACCTGCTCTGGAACGGCGGGATCGGCACCTACGTCAAGGCGCACACCGAGACCAACGCCGACGTCGGCGACAAGGCCAACGACGCGGTCCGGGTCAACGGGCGCGACCTGCGCGCCAAGGTGGTCGGCGAGGGCGGCAACCTGGGCCTGACCCAGCTCGGCCGGATCGAGTACGCTCTGGCCGGCGGCAAGATCAACACCGACGCCATCGACAACTCCGCCGGCGTGGACACCTCCGACCACGAGGTGAACATCAAGATCCTGCTCAACCAGGCCGTGCAGGCCGGCGAGCTGGACGCCGACGGGCGGAACAAGCTGCTCGCCGAGATGACCGACGAGGTCGGCGACCTGGTGCTGCGGCACAACTACGCCCAGAACAACGCGTTGGCCACCGCCCGGCACCTGGCGCCGCGGCTGTTCACGGTGCACCGCCGGATGATGACCGACATGGAGCGCGCCGGCCGGCTCGACCGGGCGCTGGAGTTCCTGCCGAACGAGGAGGTCTGCGCCGAGCGGGCCGCCGCCGGGCTGGGGCTCACCTCGCCGGAGCTGTCGGTGCTGATGGCGTACGTGAAGATCTGGCTGGAGGAGGACATCCTCGCCAGCCGTGCTGCCGGACGACAGCTGGTGCACGTCCGGACCTGGTCGGGTACTTCCCGCTGCCGCTGCAGGAGCGCTTCCGCGCGCACATGGACACCCACCCGCTGCGCCGCGAGATCATCACCACCATGGTGGTGAACGACATGGTCAACCACGGCGGCATCTCGTTCGTGTACCGGGCCATGGAGGAGACCGGCGCCGACCTGGTCGACGTGCTGCGCGCGTACGTGGTGATGATCGAGGTCTTCGGCCTGCGGAAGATCTGGGCCGACGCCGAGGCGCTCGACACCAGGGCGCCGACCGAGGCGCAGATGGCCGTGTTCACCGAGTCGCGGCGGGTCATCGACCGTGGCGTCCGGTGGCTGCTGCAGAGCCGGAACAGCGCGATCGACGTGAACGGCGAGATCGAGCGGCTCAAGCCGGGCATCGACGAGCTGCTGCCGCAGGTGCCGGACCTGTTCGTCGGCCGGGAGTCGGTGGCGATCCGCGCCCACATCGACGACCTGGTGGCCCGGGGCGTGCCGGCCGAGCTGGCCGCCAGCTCGACCTCGGCGCTCTACGGGTTCGGCCTGCTGGACGCGGTCGAGCTGGCCCGGCGCACCCGGCGGGCACCGCGCACGGTGGCCGAGACCTACTACACGGTCAGCGAACGGTTCGGGGTGGACAACCTGCTCGACCGGATCTCGCTGCTGCCCCGGCTCGACCGGTGGCAGGCGCTGGCCCGGATGGCGCTGCGGTACGACCTCTACGCGGCGCTCGCCGGCCTCACCAAGGTCGTGCTGGACAACGAGCCGGGGGACGCCTCGGCGGCCGACCGGGTGGAGGCGTGGGTCGGCGCGAACACCGGCAGCATCGCCAGGGCGCTCAACACGCTCAACATGATGCCCGAGGACGGCCACGCCGACCTGGCGACGCTCTCGGTGGTGCTGCGGCAGATCCGCACCGTGGCGCGGGCGAGCGCGGCCTCGAACAGCTAGGACGTGTTTTCCGGGACGGGCGGGCGCTGGAGTTTCGACACTCGGCGCTCGCCCGCTCAGGTCACTTCGCCCTCTTCGGGGAAGTAGAAGTAGACCGTCAGGTGGGGCCGCATGCCGTTGGATTCAAGGTCGTAGTGGAGCACGAGGTCCATGACGCCCACCGGGCCGTCGGCCTCCATGCCCTCCAGCGTGTCCGCGATGTTGCGCAGCAGATCGGGCACGCGATCCTGGCCGGGCCCCTTGGGAAGGGCCAGGCTGAAGTGTCGAACCTTGTATCCCTGGCTGTACCGTTCGTCGTCCATCGATCGTGATGATGGCACGTCCGGCGCCTCGCTTGAACGTTTCCGAGCGGCGCGTTGCCAGAACCCGGACGAACTGGGCCGGGATTCTCGGGCCAGCGCTGGGAAACGGTGCGCCGGCTTCTCCTACGATTTCAGGGACGGCGCGGCTGCCTTCCGACGGTTTCAGAAGCGGCGGTGCCACCAGGTCACGTAGGCGGCCCAGGTCCAGTTCGGCCACGCGTAGCTCTCGAACTCCGGGTTCGGCTCGCCGTACTGCACCCGGACGTAGCCGGCCATCGAGTACGACGGGATCGCCTGATCGCGGAAGCGCGGACGCTGGCACGTGCCGGCCTTGGTCACCATCGCGGCGCCACGGGTGTAGTCGGCGGCGCACGCAGCCTGGTTGGGATGGCCGCAGGCGTGTCCGGCGGTGCGGTGGTACCCCGCGCCCACCAACGCGGCCTCGACGTCCGTGTGCGGGCCCTCGACCCGGCGCGCGACGGGGTTGGCCGGCAGCGGCCGGTACCAGTCGCCGCACGGGTCGACGCCGGCGAGATCCAGCGGCGTGGTCGGCGCCGGCTGCTCGTCCCGCAGCTCGGTGACGGCGGCGGCGCTGGCGGCGGAGAACAGCCGGCGGACCGACGGGTACGCCTCGACGTCCACCTGCGGCAACGTCACGCCGGTGCTCGCCTGCCGCGCCTTGGCCAGCAGCGCGTTCTGGTAGTTGACCAGCTCCTCGCCGAGCGTGAGGAGGTCCTGGTCGTGGCCGGCGGCGCGGGCGGCCGCGAGGTCGAGGGTCTGGGTCCGGTCGGCGGCCGGCCGGACGTACGCTGGAGCGTGCGCAACCGGCCGTTGAGGGTCTTGATCTTGGCCTTGGCCGCGGCCACCTCCGCCGCGGTGGGCGGTTCGGGCTGGAACAGGCCGAGCTGGTCCGGCTCCGGCTGGAGCTGCTCGGCGCGGATCGGCCAGCTCGGCACGGCGGCCGGTGCCGCGGCGACCGTGGTCAGCGCGAGCAGCACGCCCGCCATCGCCCATGTCCTACCGCGCACCCGTGGCCCCCTCGCACCATTGCGGAAAGCCACCTTACCGACAAAAGGGGCACGCGCCGCGCGGGGGATGCCGAAAACGCGAGCTGTGAACCGGCTGCGGTTGGATCGTGCTCCGGGAGAGCACGAATCCAACCGCAGCGGTGTCAGTGCCGGAGCCAGATGGTGCCGAGCGGCGGTAGCTGGACCACAGCGGAGGCGGGCTGGCCGTGCCACGGCTCCTCGACGGCCTCGACCGCGCCCAGGTTGCCGACGCCGGAGCCGAGGTACGCGGTCGCGTCGGTGTTCACGACCTCGTCCCAGCGACCGGCGTGCGGCAGGCCGATCCGGTAGTTGAGGTGCGGCACGCCCGAGAAGTTGGCCACGCACGCGAGGGCCTTGCCGTCGGCGCCGAAGCGCAGGAACGAGAACACGTTGCCGGCGGCGTCGTTGGCGTCGATCCAGGCGAACCCGGTCGGGCTGGTGTCCAGCTCCCACATCGCCGGGCTCTCCTTGTACACCCGGTTCAGGTCACCGACCAGCCGTTGCACGCCGCGGTGGTCCGGGTTGTCCAGCAGCCACCAGTCCAGCGACCGGTCCTCGCCCCACTCCGACTCCTGGCCGAACTCGCTGCCCATGAAGAGCAGCTGCTTGCCGGGGTGCGCCCACATGTACGCGTACAGCGCGCGGAGGTTGGCCAGCTGCTGCCACCGGTCGCCCGGCATCTTGCGCAGCAGCGACCCCTTGCCGTGCACGACCTCGTCGTGGCTGAGCGGCAGGACGAAGTTCTCGCTCCACGCGTACACCATCGAGAACGTCATCTGGTGGTGGTGGAACTGCCGGTGGATCGGCGCCTTCGACGACGTACTCGAGGGTGTCGTGCATCCAGCCCATGTTCCACTTGAAGCCGAAGCCGAGCCCGCCGAGGTGGGTCGGGCGGGTGACGCCCGGCCAGGAGGTCGACTCCTCGGCGATCATCGCGGTGCCGGGGTGTCGCTTGTAGACGGTGGCGTTGAGTTCCTGGAGGAAGGCCACCGCGTCCAGGTTCTCCCGGCCGCCGTGGATGTTCGGCACCCACTCGCCCTCGTTGCGCGAGTAGTCCAGGTAGAGCATCGAGGCGACCGCGTCCACGCGCAGGCCGTCGACGTGGAACTCCTCCAGCCAGTACAGCGCGTTGGCCACCAGGAAGTTGCGGACCTCCCGCCGGCCGAAGTCGAAGACCAGCGTGCCCCAGTCGGGCTGCTCGCCGCGGCGCGGATCCGGGTGCTCGTACAGCGGCGTGCCGTCGAACCGGGCCAGCGCCCACTCGTCCTTCGGGAAGTGCGCCGGCACCCAGTCGACCAGCACGCCGATCCCGGCGTCGTGCAGCCGGTCGACCAGGTGGCGGAACTCGTCGGGGGAGCCGAACCGCGCGGTCGGGGCGTAGTACGACGTGACCTGGTAGCCCCAGGAGCCGCCGAACGGGTGCTCGGCCACGGGCAGCAGCTCGACGTGCGTGAAGCCGTTCTCGACCAGGTAGTCGACCAGCTCGTCGGCGAGCTGCCGGTAGGACAGGCCGGCGCGCCAGGAACCGAGGTGCACCTCGTAGACGCTCATCGGTGCGGCGTGCAGCGCGGTGGCCTCGCGCTTGCGCACCCACTCGGCGTCGTTCCAGGTGTAGTCGGAGGTGTAGACGACCGACGCGGTGGCCGGCGGGATCTCGGCGGCGAACGCCATCGGGTCGGCCTTCTCGCGCCACTGACCGTCCGGACCGAGGATCTGGAACTTGTACTTGGCGCCGGCACCGATGCCCGGCACGAACAGCTCCCAGACGCCGCTGGAGCCGAGCGACCGCATCGGCAGCGCCGCGCCCGTCCCACCAGCTGAAGTCGCCGGTGACCCGGACGCCGCGCGCGTTGGGCGCCCAGACCGCGAAGGAGGTGCCGGTGACCGTGCCGCTCACGGTGTCGTACTCCCGCACGTGCGAGCCGAGGGCGTCCCAGAGCCGCTCGTGCCGGCCCTCGCCGATCAGGTGCAGGTCGACCTCGCCGAGCGTCGGGAGCCAGCGGTACGGGTCGTCGACGGTCCAGGTGTCGTCGCCGTAGCTGACCTCGACGCGGTAGTCGCCGACGTGGCCGGGCACGACCACCGCGTAGACCCCGCCGTCGTGCACCTTGTCCATCGGCAGGCGCTGGTCACCGAGGATCAGCGTGGCCGCCGTGGCGCCGGGACGGAGGGTGCGGACCACCGTGCCGCCGGGGCCGGGGTGCGCGCCGAGGATCCCGTGCGGATCGTGGATCGTGCCCCTGACCAGCGCGTCCAGGCCGGCGTGGTCCGGGGACGGCAGGGCCGGAGGCTCCGCCGGGGCTGAGGTGCGCGGTCGCTGCGGGCTCGGCCGGGGCGGCGGCGGGCTTGGCCGCGGTGGGTGGGGCTGGCTGGGTCGCGGGGTCGGGTGTGACGGCGGCGACCGGCGTGGGCTCGGCGAGCGGTGGCCGGGGTCGGGGGCGGCCGGCGGGCTCGGCGGCGGTGGGCGTGGTCAGCGGCGGGGTGGTGGGTTTGGGCTGGGCGGCCGGCTGTCCGGCTCGGCGGGTGCCGGGCTGGTGCGCGGGGTGGCGTGGTTGGTGGGCACGGTGGCGGCCGTCTCCTCGGTGCGACCGGTGGTCGCGATGGGCTCGGGCGCGGGGGCCTCGGGAGCGGGTTCAGGGGTGGGTTTGGCGGGCGGTCCGGGTTCGGCGGCGGTATCGGTGTCCGGATTCGGCGCCGACGGCGGCCGCACCCCGTCCACCGGCTCGGATCGGTGGCCGTCGTCGCGGCTTTGATCGTCGGGCGTGCGGTCTGCGCTCAGCGGCTCTCGCTCCACCGGTCCAACCCTAATGGCCACCACCGGTCCGCGCTCCTGCTGGCGCGCCGGCCTCAGCCGCCGAGCCGGCCGATGGCCACCTGAATTGCCGAGATCACGTCCGCTGGCCGAGCAGTCAGGTCCTCCCAGGTGAAGCGGAGCACGGTCCAGCCAGCGTTGACGAGCCTGTTCTGCCTGGTCCGGTCCTGCTGGAAGCGTTCCGCCGCCGAGTGCCACGCTCTGCCATCTATCTCGATGGCCAACATGAGCTGCGGGAATGCGAGATCGAGCACAGCGATCAGGACGTCCCCGTCGTGAACCGCGAAGTTCGCCACCCAGCCGGTTATCCCGTTCGCGCGGAGCAGTTCGTGGGCCAGGCGTTCGGCCGCTGACCGCGCGCCCGGCGAGACCTCGTCGACGAATCTCCGCAGACCCGTATATCCCGGGTACCCCCGGCGCGCGGCAACTGGGTTCACCAGATCGTCCAGCGTGATCCACCGCTTCTGGAGCGCCCGATCCAGCAGTCTGGACCCTTCGGCTCTCGGCAGCACGCGGAGGCAGTCGAAGACCGTGCGATCCGTCCTGGTGACGAAGAGGTCGTCGAAAGGAGCACGGTGTCGCGTGCCCCGACCGCCTCGCGGAGGAAGCGCACGCCGGGCACCGTGAGATGCCGCTCGGCGGGCACGGTGACACAGCAGAACGCCGCCGAGACCTGCATCCCGTGGAGTCGAGCAGCCGAAGGGCCACTCAATACCGCCCTGGGCCCGGCGGCCAACAAAAGCGGCGCGATCGCGGAGCGACGGCGTATGCGGTGCCAGGAGTGCTCAGCAACCGGACCGAGCACCCGACGCCACCGCCCGTCGCCGAGCCGGTTCCTGATCTGCCACGGCGAATATCCGCTGGCCCTGGCTTGGCGGACGGTGAAGAGCCCGGCCTGTTCCTCGGCGAGCGCACGGAGTGAGGCTTGTTCCACCGCGCCAGCCTGCCGAATCCGCCCCGACCCGCGCGGCGGCTGTCCACAGGCCAGCGCCAATCGCATCTTCTCACCGGTGAGATCGACGAGCCTGACTCGCAGATCTCACCGGTGAGAAATTGAACTCAGGAGAGCCAGGGTTGGCCGACGAGGCGGGCGATCGAGCGGAGGGGGATGTCCAGCCACGCCGGCCGGTTGTCCACCTCGTAGCCGACCTCGTAGACGGCCTTCTCCAGCTCCAGCGCGCGCAGCAGCACGGGCATGGACCGGGGATCGACGCCGGCGCTGGCGTACCCGTCGCAGAAGGCCTCGCGGTTGCGGGTGGCCCACTCCATCGCCCGGTACTCCAGCTGGGACTCGGCGCTGTAGCTCTCGGCCGCGTAGTGATCCACCAGCAGGTGGTGGGCGGCGTAGTCGAAGGACCGCAGCATGCCGGCCACGTCGCGCAGCGGCGACATCAACGCCACCCGCTCGTCCAGCGGTCGGGCCGGCTCGCCCTCGAAGTCGATCAGCACCCAGTTGGAGATGGTCCGGAGCGCCTGGCCGAGGTGCAGGTCGCCGTGGATCCGTTGCACCGGCACGGGCACGCCCAGGTTGGCCACCTCGGCGAACGCGGCCCGGATGTCCCCGGCGTACGGCGCCAGCTCGGCGACGCGATCGAGGATCTCGTCCAGCCGGCGATTCATCTTCTCGACCACGGTGTCCAGCTGATCGGCCGGCACGGTCTCGGTGCCGAGCGCCCTGGCCAGGTCACCGTGGACCGCCGCGACCGCCTGACCCAACCGCTGGGCCTCGGCGGCGAAGTCCCCGCCCACCTCGTCGGCGTGCAGATCGGCCTCGGCGATCAGGTCGCGGACGCTGGTGGTGGCCATCGCCCAGCCGTCGGCGCAGTTCGCGAAGTAGCGCTGGAGGATGCCGTAGTTCACCGGCTGGTCCGCCAGCGTGCCCTCGATCGCCCCGTACGGCTCGGCGATGTGCTGCGAGCCGACCGCGCGAAGCGCCCGGTGCACCTCCACGTCCGGGCTGAGCCCGAGGTGGAGCTTGCGGAACATCTTGAGGATGTACTCGTCGCCGAAGACCACCGACGTGTGGCTCTGCTCGGCGGTGATCGGCCGCCCGCTGATCCCGGTGGTGAGCGTCACGCCGTCCTCGCTCCGGAACCGCACGCCACCGACCTCGGCGTTGCGGCTGATCAGGTCGAGGATGGCGGTGTTGAGGTCGGTGTCGTGGGTCGCCTCGTACGCCACCAGGCGCTGGCCGTCGAGGTCGAACGAGCCGATCCGGCCGTACTCCAGCCGCTCGGGCAGGTACGGCCGGAGGCCGACGAGGACCTGGTAGAGCTCCTCGTCGGCACCGACATCCAGACCAGTCGCGGCGGCCGGGCCGCCGTTCAGCACCGCACCACCGCTGCGCTGGCCGACCGCCACCACCAGTTGTTCGAGTCGCGGGCCGTCCGGCCCGCCGTCGTAGAGGGTCTGCCCCCGCACCGGCCGCACGTGGGCGATCTCCCGCTGCTTGCCGCCGAACCACCGCTGGTGCGGTAGCCAGTCCTGGAGCAGCGGGGCGATCGCCTCGGACAGTTGGTGAAGAGGTGAGTTCACACGCGATCCTCTGGAGGGGTGAGCTGGAACCAGTAGAAGCCGTGGCCGGGCAGGGTGAGCAGGTACGGCAGCTCGCCGATGGCGGGGAAGTGCACCCGGCCGGTCAGCTCTACCGGCACCCAACCGTTGTACCGGCTGAGGTCCAGCTCGACGGGTTGGGGGAATCGGGACAGGTTGTTCACGCACACGACCACGTCAGGAACATGGCCCTCGGTTACCCCATCTGGCGCAGAATATTCGCGCACATAGGCCAGTACCGGCGGATTCGAGGAGCCGAGCTCGGTGAAGCTGCCCAGCGCGAACGCCGCGTGCTCCTTGCGTACCTCGATCATCCGGCGGGTCCAGTGCAACAGCGACGCACTGCTGTTGCTCTGCGCCTCGACGTTGATGGCCTGGTAGCCGTAGACCGGGTCCATGATCACGGGCAGATAGATCCGGCCCGGGTCGCAGCCGGAGAAACCGGCGTTGCGGTCCGGGCTCCACTGCATGGGCGTGCGGACCGCGTCGCGGTCACCGAGCCAGATGTTGTCGCCCATGCCGATCTCGTCGCCGTAGTACAGGACGGGGGAACCGGGAAGCGACAGTAGCAGCGCGGTGAACAGTTCGATCTGATTTCGGTCGTTTTCCAGCAGCGGGGCGAGCCGACGCCGGATGCCGACGTTGGCCCGCATCCGCGGGTCCTTCGCGTACTCGGCGTACATGTAGTCGCGCTCTTCGTCGGTGACCATCTCGAGCGTGAGCTCGTCGTGGTTCCGCAGGAAGATGCCCCACTGGCAGCCGTTCGGGATGTCCGGGGTCTGGTCCAGGATCTCCGAGATCGGGAACCGGCTCTCCCGCCGCACGGCCATGAAGATCCGTGGCATCAGCGGGAAGTGGAACGCCATGTGGCATTCGTCACCGGTGTCCTTGTCGCCGAAGTACTCGACCACGTCGGCCGGCCACTGGTTCGCCTCGGCCAGCAGCACCCGGCCGGGGAACTCGTCGTCGATGACCTTGCGGCAGTGCTTGAGGAAGGCGTGCGTGCGCGGCAGGTTCTCGCAGTTCGTGCCCTCCTCCTCGAACAGGTAGGGCACGGCGTCCAGCCGGAAACCGTCGATCCCGAGGTCCAGCCAGAACCGCAGGACGTCGATCATCGCCTCCTGCACGGCCGGGTTCTCGAAGTTGAGGTCCGGCTGGTGGCTGAAGAAGCGGTGCCAGTAGAACTGGCCGCGAACCGGGTCGTACGTCCAGTTCGAGGTCTCGGTGTCGACGAAGATGATCCGGGCGTCGGCGTACCGGGAGTCGTCGTCGCTCCACACGTAGAAGTCGCCGTACGGCCCCTCGGGGTCGTTCCGCGACTCCTGGAACCAGTTGTGCTGGTCCGAGGTGTGGTTCATGACGAGGTCGGTGACGACCCGGATCCCCCGCTTGTGCGCCTCGTCCAGGAACGTGACGAACTGGTCGGTGGTCCCGAACTCCGGCAGCACCGAGCGGAAGTCGCTGATGTCGTAGCCGCCGTCGCGCAGGGGCGAGTCGTAGAACGGCGGCAGCCAGATGCAGTCGACCCCGAGCCAGGCGATGTAGTCCAGCTTCTCGGTCAGCCCGATCAGGTCGCCGGTGCCGTTGCCGTCGGAATCGTTGAAGGCCCTGACCAGCACCTCGTAGAAGACGGCGCGTTTGTACCAGTCCGGGATCTTCCGGCAGCCCGCGGGCATGTCGGAAATCCTCGGCCTGGGGTTCGACCAGATGGCCTTCTTCGTCGATCGGACCGGCGTGGCCGTCGATCGTTTGACCGTGCGCGTGATGGACCGTCGACACAGCGGGCTGTTCCTCGCCGTTGAGGTCAGTGATGGTGTGTGCGCTCATGCTCCGTACCGGTGCACCGTGAGGATGTGGGCGGGTTCGATGTGGGGGTCCAGGCGGACCGCGTTGTGCTGGCCCCAGTCGTAGGTTGCGCCGGTCAGTTCGTCGGTGACCGGAAACCGTTCGTGCCAATCAAAACCCAACGCGGGCAGGTTCAACGAGATGTTGCCCCAGTGCGCGTTGTGCGAGTCCAACAGGGTCACCACGATGATGGTGTCGCCCGTGACCTCGTCCCGCTTGGAGAAGCAGGTGACCGCGTCGTTGTCGACGTGGTGGAACACCAGGTTGCGGAGCTGCCGCAGCGCGGGGTGGGCGCGGCGGATGTGGTTGAGCCGGCCGAGGTACGGGGCCAGACTGCGGCCCTCGGCCTCGGCGCGGGCGTAGTCGCGCGGGCGAAGCTGGTACTTCTCGCTGTCCAGGTACTCCTCGCTGCCGGGGCGCACCGCCACGTGCTCGAAGAGCTCGTAGCCGGAGTACACGCCCCAGGTGGGGGAGAGCATGCTGGCCAGCACCGCGCGGATCTTGAACATCGCCGGGCCGCCGTACTGCAGCGACTCGTGCAGGATGTCCGGGGTGTTCACGAAGAAGTTCGGCCGCATGTAGTCGGCGGCCCGCACCAGTTCCTGGGCGTACTCCTCCAGCTCCCACTTCGTCGTCTTCCAGGTGAAGTAGGTGTACGACTGGGTGAAGCCGTGCTTGGCCAGCGAGTGCATCATCCAGGACTTGGTGAAGGCCTCGGCGAGGAAGAGCACGTCGGGGTGCACCTTCTTCACCTCCCAGATCAGCCAGTGCCAGAAGTTGACCGGCTTGGTGTGCGGGTTGTCGACGCGGAAGATCTTCACGCCGTGCTCCACCCAGAGGAGCACCACCCGCAGCACCTCGCCGTAGATGCCCTTGCGGTCGTTGTCGAAGTTGATCGGGTAGATGTCCTGGTACTTCTTCGGCGGGTTCTCCGCGTACGCGATCGTGCCGTCGGGCCGGGTGGTGAACCACTCCGGGTGTTCGGTCACCCAGGGGTGGTCGGGTGCGGCCTGCAGCGCGAGGTCGAGCGCCACCTCCATACCCAGTTCCTCGACCTGTGCGACGAAGGCGTCGAAGTCGTCGAAGGTGCCCAGGGCGGGGTGGATGGCGTCGTGTCCACCCTCCGCGGAGCCGATGGCCCACGGCGAACCGACATCCTCCGGTCCGGCGCCGAGTGTGTTGTTCGGGCCCTTCCGATTGACCTTCCCGATCGGGTGGATCGGCGGAAGATATATCACGTCATAGCCTTGCTCGGCTATTTCCGGCAAACGGCGCATAGAGGACTTGAAGGTGCCGTGCACGGCGGGGCTGACGGCATGCGATCCGGGCTCGGGCACGACCGCGCCCTCGGAGCGCGGGAAGAACTCGTACCAGGAGCCGAACAGGGCCCGCTCGCGGTCCACCCAGACGGTGTACACGTCGGACTTGGTGACCAGCTCGCGGACCGGGTACTCGTGCATCACCGGTGCCATCGCGAGCGCCGGTGCCACCCGCTCGGCCAGGTCCAGCGTGGTGTCGCGCAAGGTGTTGGCGGCGGCGATCAGGTCGGTGCGGCGCGGTTTCGGGGCGAAGCGGGCGGCCTTGAGGAGCAGCAGCGCGCCGCCCTCCAGGTCGTTGGCGAGATCGACGGGGCCCTGGCCGGCGTCGATCTTCACCTCGACCGCGTGCTTCCAGGTCTCGTACGGGTCGCCCCAGGCCTCGATGACGAAGTTCCAGCGCCCGGGGGCGTCCGGTGCGACCAGCGCGTGCCAGCGCTGCTCTTCGTCGACCGCCATCCGCTGGAACGGATGGCGGCGGCCGTCAGGGCCGGTCCACACGACGTTGGCCGCGACGGCGTCGTGGCCCTCGCGGAAGACAGTGGCGGAGATCGGGATCTGTTCGCCCACCACGGCACGCGCGGGGTAACGCCCGCAAGAGACAGTGGGGGTGACGTCCTCGATGGGAATGCGTCCGGTCATTGCCGCCTACCGTAACGAGTTGGATGCTGGAATGTGCTGGCTGCGGCACGTGTTGCGAGCGGCGCCAGCATGAAAATACTTGCAGGCTTTCTTGGGAAAGATTGCACCGTCGGCGCGGCGCGCGCGTCGGCTGGGTATCGTGCGGCTTCGTGAGAGCCCTTCGTCGATTCACCGTCCGCGCCCGGCTGCCGGAGCCCTTGGCTCCGCTCAGCGAACTCGTCATGAACCTGCGCTGGTCATGGCACCCAGAGTCGGTCGACCTGTTCGCCAGTGTCGACCCGGCCCTGTGGCAGTCGTGTGGGGAGGATCCGGTCCGTCTACTCGGCGAAGTACCGGGCCGACGCCTCGACGCGCTCGCCGCGGACCCGGACTTCCTCGCCAGGATGAACGCGGCCCACGCCGACCTGCAGCAGTACCTCACCGAACCCCGGTGGTACCAGGCCCAGGCGGGGGTGCCCAGCGCCATCGCCTACTTCTCGCCGGAGTTCGGCATCACCGAGGTGCTGCCGCAGTACTCCGGCGGCCTCGGCATCCTCGCCGGTGACCACCTCAAGGCCGCCTCGGACCTCGGCGTGCCGATCATCGGGGTCGGCCTGCTGTACCGGTCCGGGTACTTCAACCAGTCGCTCACTCCCGACGGCTGGCAGGTCGAGCACTACCCGTCGCTCGACCCGCACGGGCTGCCGCTGACCCGGCTGGCCGGCGCCGACGGCACCCCGCTCCAGGTCTCCGTGGACCTCCCCGGCGACCAGGTGCTCCGCGCCCACATCTGGAAGGCCCAGGTGGGGCGGGTTCCGCTGCTGCTGCTCGATGCCGACATCGAGGACAACGCGCCGAGTGAGCGCCTGGTCACCGACCGTCTCTACGGCGGCGGCGCCGACCACCGGCTGCGGCAGGAACTCCTGCTGGGCATCGGCGGCGTCCGGGCCGTGCGGTCGTACTGCGCGCTCACCGGCGAGCCCGCGCCCGAGGTGTTCCACACCAACGAGGGCCACGCCGGCTTCCTCGGCATCGAGCGGATCCGCGAGCTCGTCGAGGGCGAGGGCCTCACGTTCGAGGAGGCGCTCCAGGCCGTCCGCGCCGGCACCGTCTTCACCACCCACACCCCGGTGCCGGCCGGCATCGACCGGTTCTCCCGCGACCTCGTCGGCGACGTGTTCCGCGAGGGCAGGTACGGCAGCCTCCCGGTCGAGCGGATCCTCGCGCTCGGCGCCGAGGACGACCCGGCCCTGTTCAACATGGCGCACATGGGCCTGCGGCTCGGCCAGCGTGCCAACGGCGTGAGCCTGCTGCACGGCGACGTCAGCCGCGGCATGTTCGCCGGGCTCTGGCCGGGCTTCGAGTCGACCGAGGTGCCGATCGGTTCGGTCACCAACGGCGTGCACGTGCCCACCTGGGCGGCCAGGGAGATCGCCGAGCTGGGCGACGAGCTCGGCGTGCAGTCCCGCGGGTGGTCCGTGGTGAACGAGGTCCCCTCCGACCAGATCTGGGGCCTGCGTCGCACCCTGCGCGCCCGGCTGGTCCAGGAGGTCCGCCGCCGGGTCCGCGCGTCCATGCTCAAGCGTGGCCACACCGAGGCCGAGCTGGCCTGGGTCGGCTCGGTCTTCGACCCGGACGTGCTGACGATCGGCTTCGCCCGGCGGGTGCCGTCCTACAAGCGGCTCACCCTGATGCTGCGCGACCCGGCCCGGCTCAAGGCGCTGCTGCTCGACCCCGAGCGGCCGATCCAGATCGTCATCGCCGGCAAGTCGCACCCCGCCGACGACGGCGGCAAGCTGCTGATCCAGCAGATGGTGCGGTTCGCCGACGACCCGGAGATCCGGCACCGGATCGTCTTCCTGCCCGACTACGACATCGGCATGGCCCGGTACCTGTACTGGGGCTGTGACGTGTGGCTGAACAACCCGCTGCGCCCGTTGGAGGCCTGCGGCACGTCCGGCATGAAGTCGGCGCTCAACGGCGGTCTCAACCTGTCCATCCGGGATGGCTGGTGGGACGAGATGTACGACGGCGAGAACGGCTGGGCGATCCCCACCGCCGACGGCGTCGTCGACCCCGAGCGCCGCGACGACCTGGAGGCGGCGGCCTTCTACGAGCTGCTCCAGACGCAGGTCAAGCCCGGTTTCTACGACCGTGGCGCGGACGGCGTGCCGGCCCGCTGGGTGGAGATGGTGCGGCACACGCTGGCCACGCTCGGCCCGAAGGTGCAGGCCAACCGGATGGTCGCCGACTACGTCCGGCAGCTCTACGCGCCGGCCGCCCAGGCCACTGCCGTGGTCACGGCGGACTCCTTCGCCGGTGCCCGCCGGCTGGCCGCCTGGCGTTCGAAGGTGAACCAGCACTGGGCGGACGTGAAGGTGGCGCACGTCGAGTCCTCGGGCGTCGGTGACACCCCGGAGCTCGGCAACCAGCTGCACCTGCGGGCCGAGATCGTGCTCGGCGGACTCTCGCCGGAGGACGTCGTGGTGCACGCCTGCCACGGCATCGTCGACGAGCACGACACGCTGCACGACGTCGAGTACGTGACCATGCAGCACGTGGGCAACGGCGGCGACACCCACCGGTTCGAGGCGCACGTGCCATTGCATCGAGCGGGTGCATTCGGCTATACCGTTCGGGTGATCCCTCACCACGAGCTTCTGTCCACTGTGGCTGAACTCGGGCTCGTCGCGATGGCCTAGGCCGTTGACCGATTCCGAGGCTCAGCACAACCGGTCGGCCGGTCCGGCCCAGGAGCATTCCCTGACGAACGAGCTCAGGGAACTCCAGGGCCGGATCGACGGGCTGCGAGCGCGCATGCGCGCTGCCGTCGATCTGCTCGGCGTGCTCCTGCTCGGCATCTCCGGTGCCGCGCTGCTGATCGTCGCGGTGCTCGCGGTGATCGGCTTCGTCGGCGGTGACACCGGGATCGGGCTGCTGTTCAGCTCGCTCACGATCATCTGCCTGCCCCTGGTGGCGTTCGCGGCGTGGCGGGCGTTCCGTCCGTTGTGGAGGCTCAGCCGGGAGCTGAACCTGCTCCGGATCCGGGAGCAGCAACTGCTCAGCCAGCTCGCACCGCCGGCAGCTCCGGCCAAGGCGGCCAGCCCGGCCAAGGCGGTGAAGGCAGCGAAGGCGGCGGCGCGCGCTGGCGGGAAGAAGGGGCCGGCGATCGAGGAACGGTTGCCGCCCGGTCACACCCCGACCGGTTGGCGGCCGACCCCGCCGCCGGTGAAGATCGCCTCGGTGCTCTCCACCAAGCAGGTCGGGTGGCGGATCGTGGTGCTGATCGCCGTGATCATGCTGCTCTTCGCCGCCGGCGCCATCACCGGCGTCCTCGCCCGCGGCTGAGCTGCACGAACCTTCGCGCTTTGGGCGACATTTTCGGTGCTATAGCACCGAAAATGTCGCCCAAAGCGCGTCGGGGCCGCGGACCGACGCGCGTACCACCCCATGAAAGCTCCCTTCAGCGTGCGATCACACGCTGAAGGGAGCTTTCATGGGGTTCGGCGGCGGGGGTTCGGCGGCGCGGCGGGTGGGGCTAGCGTTGGGCGCGCAGGAGGGCGACGGAGTGCGGACATCAGCTGGAACTTGTCGGTCACGGTCTCGGCGCCGTCGGCGAGGTCCGGCCGGGCGGTGTCGAAGACCACGGTGTACCCGTTGGCCCACGGTCCGGCCGGCAGGTTGGCGGTCAGCGGTTCGCCGCCGGCGTGCAGCCAGAGCAGGTACGAGTCGTCGGTGATCCGCTCGCCGCGCGGTCCGCGGTGCCGGATCTGCTGGCCGTCGACGTACATGCCCAGGGTGCGGACCTCGGGTCGGTGCCAGTCCTGCGGGGTCATGTGGTGCCCGTCGGGCCGGAACCAGGCCAGGTCGTACGCCTCGTGGCCGCGGCGGACCGGTGCGCCGACGAAGAACGAGCGCTGCCGGAAGACCGGCGCGGCGGCCCGGAGCGCGATCAGCCGCCTGGTGAACTCCAGCAGCTCGCCGGCCGGCTCCGGCATGCTCCAGTCGATCCAGGAGACGTCGTTGTCCTGGCAGTAGGCGTTGTTGTTGCCGCCCTGGGTGCGCCACATCTCGTCGCCGGCGGTGAGCATCGGCACGCCGGTGGAGAGGATCAGCGTGGCCAGCAGGTTGCGCACCTGGCGCTGCCGCAGCTCGAGCACCTCGGGGTCGTCGGTGTCACCCTCGACGCCCGAGTTCCAGCTCCGGTTGTCGTCGGTGCCGTCCCGGTTGCCCTCGCGGTTCGCCTCGTTGTGCTTGCGTTCGTAGCTGACCAGGTCGCGCATGGTGAAGCCGTCGTGCGCGGTGACGAAGTTGATCGACGCGAACGGCCGGCGCCCGTCGTCCTGGTACAGGTCGGACGAGCCGGAGAGCCGATAGCCCAGCTCGGCCATGCCGCCGCTGGCACCGCGCCACAGGTCGCGCACGGCGTCCCGGTACCGGCCGTTCCACTCGGTCCACAGCGGCGGGAAGTTGCCCACCTGGTAGCCGCCGGCGCCGACGTCCCACGGTTCGGCGATGAGCTTCACGCCGCTGACGATCGGGTCCTGCTGGACGACGGTCATGAACGCGGAGAGCCGGTCGACGTCGTGCAGCGAACGGGCCAGCGCGGAGGCGAGGTCGAACCGGAACCCGTCCACGCCCATCTCGATCACCCAGTACCGCAGCGAGTCCATCATCATCTGCAGCACGGCGGGCTGGCGCGCGTCGAGGGTGTTGCCGCAGCCCGTGTAGTCGGTGTACCGGCTCGGATCGTGGCCCTCGAGGCGGTAGTAGCCGCGATTGTCGATGCCGCGGAAGGAGAGCGTCGGGCCGTGCCCGTCGCCCTCGGCGGTGTGGTTGTAGACCACGTCGAGGATGACCTCGATGCCGGCGGCGTGCAGCGCGGCGACCATCGCAGCGGAACTCGGTGGCCTGCTCGCCGGCGTCACCGCTGGCCGCGTACCGGGCGTCCGGCGCGAAGTAGCCCAGGCTGTTGTAGCCCCAGTAGTTGGTGAGCCCGCGACCGGCGAGCCACGGCTCGGTGACGTACTGGTGCACCGGCAGCAGCTCGACGGAGGTGACGCCGAGCTTGAGCAGGTGCTCGATCGCGGCCGGGTGACCCAGGCCGGCGTAGGTGCCGCGTAGCTCGGGCGGGATGTCGGGGTGGTTCTTGGTGAAGCCGCGGACGTGCAGCTCGTAGATGACGGTGTTCTCCCACGGCACCCGCGGCCGGGTGTGCAGCAACCCACCCGCCTGCGGCACCACGACCGAGCGCGGCACGAACGGCGCCGAATCGCGCGGATCCGGTCGGCCGCCGAACGGGTCGTCGGTGTGGGCGAAGAGCGCGCGGTCGTACCGGACCGTGCCGGCGTACGCCTTCGCGTACGGGTCGGCGAGCAGCTTGGCCGCGTTGAAGCGCAGGCCGGCCTTGGGGTCCCAGCGGCCGTGCACGCGGTACCCGTAGCGCTGGCCGGGGCCGACGCCCGGCACGTAGCCGTGCCACACGTGGTAGGTCGATTCCCGCAGCTGGATCCGCTGCTCGGCCGCAGTCTGCTGGTAACCGGGCCCGTCGTCCCCGTCGAAGAGGCAGAGTTCGACGCCCTCCGCACCGGAACTCCAGAGCGCGAAGTTCACCCCGTCGCCGTCCCAGGTGGCGCCGAGCGGGAAGGGCTGTCCCGGCCAGGGCCGGGTGGGCCGCCCGGGCGTGGTCATCTACGCGACCTCTTGCCGGCGGAAGACCAGCGCCGACGCCACCAGCAGGAGCGCCGCGACGCCGCCTACATACAGCGCGCCGTGCCACAGCTCCAGGTCGATCGTCCGCGGCGCGCAGCCGCCCGCGTTGGTCGCAGTTGTAGCGGAGGATCGTGAACCCGTTCGAGAGCCAGGCCACGACGTAGGAGGTGAGAAGGTACGGCTCGGCGCCCTCGTTGAAGAAGACCCGGGTGCCGACCTCGACCACGCCGAAGTAGCCGATCAGCACACCCAGCGCGGCGGCCGTGCGGCGCAGCATGTACGCCAGCGCGAAGCCGGCCATCGCGGCGGTGAGCACCAGCGCGAACCCGCGCAGCGTGACCAGGCCGATGTCGCGCTGGAAGTCCACAGTCAGGTCGCCGACCTCGCCGCGCAGCTTGGCCACCCCCCAGAACCCAACCGCGCTGGTCGCGTAGCCGGCCAGGGCCAGCAGGCTCACCCCGCCGAGCAGGGCGAACAACTTCCCGGCGAAGACCCGCAGCCGCCGGGTCTCCCAGAGCAGCAGCGCGGCCATCGTGCCGTGGTGCCACTCCGCGCCGACCGCGGTGGCGCCGACCAGGAACGCGAACAGGGCCAGCACGACCGTGACCGAATGGGTGATCTCCTCCAGGTTCTCGGTGAGCTGGAACGGCCGGGCGGACAGGAACTGGTCGGCGGTGGGCGGCACGATGTCGCTGCAGTTGAAGCCGGGCTGGAAGCGTTCCAGGTTCGGGTCCGTGGGCGGCTCGGCGCCCGGGCGCTGGGACTCCTCGCAGGCCTCCCGGTCGGCCCGCACGCTCGCGGCCTGTTCGTCGGCGAGCTGCTGGGCGCTGGCTCGGTCGGCCGCGGTGGGCAGGCTCGACTGGGCCGCCGTGATGACCAGCACCGCGGCGAAGCCGGCGAGCATGATCAGCGCGCCGATCCAGAAGAAGCGGCGGGCGAAGAGCCGCCGCAGCTCGACCAGTAGCAGCCTCATGCCTTGTCTCCAGCCTGCTCGGTGCCCTCGGGCGCGATGCCGTTGGTGGCGGCCGGTTCGCTGGCGACCGCGCCGACCAGGGCGTCGGGTGGCGGGGGAACCGCCTCGCCGACCTGGAGGTGCTGGCCGGGCTGCGGCGTGGTGCCGGTGAGCTCGAGGAAGACGCTCTCCAGGTTGGGCGCGATCGGGGTCAGCTCGGCGACGAAGAGCCGGCGGCGGGCCAGGGTCTGGGTGATCCAGGCCGGGTCGGCGATGTCGGAGACGATCAGGTGATCGGGTGCGCGCCGCACCGGCAGCCCCGATTCCTCCAGCAGCGAGGCCGCGTACTCCAGATCGGAGACCTTCACCCGGACGTCGTGGGTGTCCCGGGCGGCCAGCACCTCGGTCACCGGCCCGGTCACCACGTGCCGGCCGCGGGAGATGATCGAGACGGAGTCGCAGACCAGCTGGGCCTCGGCGAGGATGTGCGAGGAGAGCAGCACGGTCACCCCGGAGTCGGCCAGCGAACGCATCAGGTCGCGCACCTCGCGGATACCGGCCGGGTCGAGCCCGTTGTTCGGCTCGTCCAGGATCAGCAGCCGCGGCGTCTTGAGCAGCGTGGCGGCGATGGCCAGGCGTTGCTTCATGCCGAGCGAGTAGCCCTTGACCCGGTCGCCGGCGCGGTCCCGGAGCCCGACGATCTCCAGCGCCTCGTCGACCTTCTTGCGCTTGACGCCGGCCACGCCCGCGAGCAGCCGCAGGTTGCGCCGGCCGGAGAAGAACGGGAAGAACTGCGGCGACTCGACCACCGCGCCGACCTGACCGATCACCTTGGGCAGCCGGTCCGGCACGCTCTCGCCGAAGATCCGCATCTCGCCGGCGTCGGCGTGCACCAGGCCGAGTAGCGCCCGGATCGTGGTCGTCTTGCCGGATCCGTTGGGCCCGAGGAAGCCGTGCACCCGGCCCGGCTCGACGGTCAGGTCGAGTCCGTCCACGGCGACCCGCTTACCGTGCCGGAGTCCGCCGAATGTCTTGCGCAGACCGACGATCTCGATGGCCGCGGTCATGTCGCCCCCCTCTTGCCGTGCCTCGCCGTACCCCGGGAGGCCTTTCACCCTAGGGGGTGCGTTGCAATCCGCGGCGCACCCTTCGGCCTGGCCGACATTCTGGCGGTTCGGAACGACAACTTGTCGACCGACGGGCGGTGACGGTCCGGCGGCGATTCCGTGCTGGCCGGGTGTCGGGGCGGCGCGCCGCGGGTGGAATGGGAGGTGTGCGCCCGCGCCCGATCGGCGTGCGGTTGGATAGGGGCGTGTCGAAGCCCCTGACGCCGTCGCCCGCAGCCTCCGCCGAGCTCTCCCCTGACCTGGTCGTCTCCATTCAGGAGGCGTCCGTCACCCGGGAGGGCAACGATCTGGTCAACGCCATCACCTGGCGCGTCCATCAGGACGAGCGGTGGGTGGTGCTCGGTCCGAACGGTGCCGGCAAGACCACGCTGCTCGGGCTGGCGTCCGCTCGGCTGCACCCGAGCCGCGGCACCGTGCACGTGCTCGGTGAGCGGCTCGGCCGGGTCGACGTGTTCGAGCTTCGGCCCCGGATCGGCATCTCCTCGGCGAACCTGGCCGAGCGGATCCCGACCGAGGAGACCGTGCACGACGTGGTGGTCACGGCCGCGTACGCGGTCGTCGGCCGGTTCCGCGAGGAGTACGAGCTGCTCGACGACGTCCGCGCCCGGGCCCTGCTCGACCAGTTCGGCGTGGCCCACCTCGCGGACCGCCGGTACGGCACGCTGAGCGAGGGCGAGCGTAAGCGGGTCCAGATCGCCAGGGCGTTGATGACCGACCCCGAGATCCTGCTGCTGGACGAGCCGGCCGCCGGGCTGGACCTGGGCGGCCGGGAGGATCTGGTCCGCCGGCTGAGCGAGCTGGCCCAGGATCCGGCCGCACCGACGCTGGTGCTGGTGACCCACCACGTGGAGGAGATCCCGCCCGGCATCACGCACGCTCTGCTGATGCGGGACGGTCGGGTGGTCGCGCAGGGCAAGGCGAGCGAGGTGCTCACGCCCCAGCACCTGTCGGCCACGTTCGGCCTGCCGCTCGCCGTGCACGACGAGGCCGGCCGGTACTACGCCCGCGCGCTGTAACCGGGCGGTAGGGCCAATATCGCCCATTCGGGGGATATCCTCCGGCGCCGCCGACCCGGCGTAATGAACGGGTGCCGCCGAGCGACGGACCTTTTCCCGAGCAGGCCCGGCCAGCGGCCCGTTGCGGGTGCCGCGCGGCCGACCCTGGCTCTGCGCATGCCTGCGGTTGGATTGCGCAGCCAGACTGCGGAATCCAACCGCAGGGGGTGCGCCGGTCCGTCGCGGCGCTGGTCGGCACTGACCCCGAAAACAACGGTGCGGTTCAATTCCGCCCGTCAAGGGCGGAATTGAACCGCAACGATGGTGTGGCCCTGCGACGACGGGGGCGCCGCAGGACCGCAGCCGGAGGGATCAGCTGACCGCGAAGGTCCGCGAGGTGCCGCTGATCGGGCTGATCTTGCCGGTCCAGCCGTTCTTGTAGTCGCCGTAGTGGACGATCCGGTAGTTGCCCGGCGCGGCGTTCGACGGGATCGCCCAGGTGATCTTGGCGGTGGAGTTGGCGATGCCGCTGCGGGCCCAGCGGTACATCGTCGACCAGTCGCCGTCGTCGGCCACCGTCACCCAGCTGGTGCCCTGCTGCTTCTGGACCTCCAGGAAGGTGCCGCCGCGGCGCAGGTTGTTCTTCGGGTGGCCGGTCCAGAACTCGGTCGTGACGGTCTGGCCGCGCTGGTAGCTGGCGTTGGCGTCCACGTTCATCGAGCCGAACGGCTTGCCGATCGGTGCGTCGTCGAAGACCACGCCGGTCTGGAAGTTGAGCTGCTTGCCGTTCAGGTCCCGCGGCATGCCGTCGGAGGCGGGCGCGGGCCGGCCGTCCCGGAGTGCGGCGGCCAGGCCGGCGAACTCCTGCTGGTACGCCGGGAGGGTCCACTTGCCGAAGTGCGTGGCGCCACCCTCGTAGTGCTGGAGGTCGTACTCCTGCGGCGTGGTCACGTAGCCCGCGTAGGAGTTGGCGTACCCGGACAGGATCACGTCCGCGATCGGCACCCGCAGTTCCTCGGCGACCGTCTTGCGCAGCCGGTAGCCGGCCATGATCGTGAACTCACCGGGCACCGCGGCCAGGTAGAGCGGGCCGACCTTCACCAGCTGGAGCGGCAGCAGCTCCGGCGACCACGGGTAGGGCTTGGTGGTGCCGACGCCGAGCAGCACCTCCTTGGGTGCCTGGCAGGTCCGCAGCGACTCCGGGATGTCGAAGATGAGGCCGCCGATGGCCTTGAGGAACGCGTTGGTCGGGTTGCCTTCCTTGACCCAGTCGATCGCGGCGTTGTCCTCGGCGCTACCGGCGGCGAACGCGGTGCCCATCGCGGCCGGGCAGGTGGTGTGCGCGGCGCCGTCGGTCGTGTACTTGCCGCTGACCTGCACCTTGGACATGTCGACCCAGCGCTGCCGGGAGTCGATGCCGCCGCTGAGCGGGGTGGCCGAGTTGTACGCCGTGGTCGCCGCGTCGAGCTGGCGGGTGCCGATGATGCGGGTGTTGTCGAACTCGTTCTCGGTCGGCCCGGAGGTCGGCTTGAGGTTCAGGTTCGGGCTCATGTCGCCGGCATTGGTCTGCGCGAACGAGGCCACGAAGTCGGGGCTGGACTCGTCCCGGTAGCGCACCCCGGCCCGGTCGTGCTCCCAGGCGTAGCCCGCGTAGCCCTTGTTGTCGCCGCTGATCAGCGTGTTCGCCGAGCTCATCGAGGTGCCGTGGGTGGCGAACCAGCTCATCGCGCCGATGTCCTTGGCGGGCTGGTCGCCGCCGGCGCTCTGGCTGACCCGCAGCGCGGTCATGGCCGGGTCGATGCCGAGCGGGAACACGCCCTTGTCCGGGTTCGCCTCGAACGCCGGCCGGGACCGCTGCGCGCTGGCGTTGGTGAGCACGCTGCGGCCGACGTTGAGCGAGCCGGGGCGGACGTTGGCGTCGGCCTTCTCGATCGACTCCGTGATGCCGTCGACGATCGCGTTGAACGTCTTGTCCTGGTAACCCAGCACGGTGATGTTGTAGAGCGCGTAGTGCGAGAAGCCGCCCGGACCCGCGTGGGTGTGCGTGGCGCTGATCAGCACGTTCTTGTCCGTGTACCGGTTCCCGAAGCGAGCCGCGAGGCGCTTGACCACGGCCTGCTGCACGGACTGCATGACAGCCTGCAGATCCGTGTTGACCACGGCGACCCGCTGGCCGGACGCCTGGTCGGCGAAGACGAACGCCCGGGAGCGCTGCCGCTGGTGGATGCCGCTGGTCTTCTGGTCGAGTTCGGCGTAGCCCATCATGCCGACCTCGGCGGCCTCGCCGGTGATGTCGGCGATGCCGGCACCGACCAGGTAGCCGGAGGCGGCGGGCTCGGCCGCGGCGGCGAACGTCTGTGGGCCGGCGGTCACGGTCATGCCCACGGTCAGCACCGCGACGGCCAGTAAGCGCACACGGTAGGACAGGAACCTGGTCATTCGGCTCTCCTCGCCAGGGCGGCGGTATTTCGGTGTTGCCCGGTATGGGTGGACCTGCGTCGTCGGAGCCTAGTGGCGTGGATCACAGGAAGCGATACTTTCGAACCAAAAATATGATTCGGATTCATGTTTTTTTCGGCTGGACGGGGTTGCCGGGAGAGCCGGCGTTGCGGGGTGGCGTCGCGGCGGGCGAACGTGCGGCCGCGGTCGCGGTGACTCGCGAGTAACCGGACCTCAGCCCGTAGGTACGCTGGCGAACCTCGGGAGCGAGGCAGACCTAAGGAGCGCGGCGTGGGGGAGTTCGTACGGCTCGAAGCGGACGAGGGCATCGGCACGATCCGGCTGGAGCGGCCGCCGATGAACGCGCTGAACGCGCAGGTGCAGGAGGAGCTCCGGGCCGTCGCCACGGAAGCCTCCGACCGCGCTGACGTGCGCGCTGTCGTGATCTACGGCGGTCCGAAGGTGTTCGCGGCCGGCGCGGACATCAAGGAGATGGCCGGCATGGGCTACGCCGAGATGGCGGAGCGGGCCGGCGCACTCTCCAGCGCTTTCAGCGCGGTGGCACGGATCCCGAAGCCGGTCGTCGCGGCGATCACCGGGTACGCGCTCGGCGGCGGGTGCGAGCTGGCGCTCACGGCCGACTTCCGGGTCGCCGGCGACAACGCCAAGCTCGGTCAGCCCGAGATCGGCCTGGGCATCATCCCCGGCGCCGGCGGTACCCAGCGGCTGGCCCGGCTGATCGGCCCGGCCAAGGCGAAGGACCTGATCTTCACCGGCCGCTTCGTGAACGCGGACGAGGCGCTGGCGATCGGGCTGGTCGACCAGGTGGTCGCCCCCGACGACGTGTACACCGCCGCGGTCGCGCTCGCCCGGAAGTTCGTGGCCGGCCCCGCGTTGGCGCTGCGGGCCGCGAAGGCAGCGATCGACGGTGGCCTCGACGGCGACCTGGAGTCCGGGCTGCGGTTGGAGAGCCACCTGTTCGCGGCGCTGTTCGCGACCGAGGACAAGCGGGTCGGGATGGAGTCGTTCGTGGCGAACGGCCCGGGCAAAGCCCAGTTCGAGGGGCGCTGAGATGGCTGTCTCGAAGGAAGAGGTCGCGGCGGCCGCGTCGGACCCCAAGCAGGCCAACATCCTGTACCACGACTGGGAGGCCTCGACCTACGACGAGAAATGGTCGATCTCCTACGACGAGCGCTGCATCGACTACGCGCGCGAGCGGTTCGAGACGATCGCCGGCACCGACGGCTGGCCGTACCCCACCGCCTTGGAGCTCGGCAGCGGCACCGGCTTCTTCCTGCTGAACCTGATGCAGGCCGGCGTGATCAAGAAGGGCTCCGTCACCGACATCAGCCCCGGCATGGTCGAGGTGGCCAAGCGGAACGCCGCCGGCCTCGACCTGGACGTGGACGGCAAGGTGGCCGACGCCGAGTCGATCCCGTACGACGACGAGTCGTTCGACCTGGTGATCGGGCACGCCGTGCTGCACCACATCCCGGACGTCGAGCTGTCGATGCGCGAGGTCATGCGGGTGCTGAAGCCGGGCGGCCGGTTCGTCTTCGCCGGCGAGCCGACCAAGCACGGCGACATCGTGGCCCGGAAGCTGTCCCAGCTCACCTGGTTCACCGCCACGAACGTGACCAAGCTGCCCGGCCTGACCAGCTGGCGCCGGCCGCAGCAGGAACTGGACGAGTCGTCCGAGGCCGCCGCGCTCGAGGCCGTCGTCGACATCCACACGTTCGCCCCGGACGACCTGCGGCGGCTCGCGGTGCGGATCGGCGCGGTCGACGTCGAGGTCAAGACCGAGGAGCTCACCGCGTCCTGGTTCGGCTGGCCGGTGCGCACGTTCGAGTGCGCGGTGCCGAAGGAGAAGCTGGGCTGGAACTGGGCCCGGTTCGCCTACAAGGGCTGGATGGCGCTGTCCGCGGTGGACAAGCACGTCTGGAGCCGGGTCGTGCCGGCCGGGTTGTTCTACAACGTGCTGGTCACCGGCACGAAGCCGTAACCGCCGCCCCAACGCGCTTTGGGCGACATTTTCTCGGTTATCACCGAGAAAATGTCGCCCAAAGTTGTGAAAACGCGCGTCAGTACATCCGGGCGAAGCTCGATGTCGGGGCCGAGGTGCTCGGCTCCGTCCATTGCCGGGCGGCTGCGGACTCGATCGGATGCGTGCTCAGGGCGAACGTCCGCACCGGCTCCCACCGGCGCTTGATCCAGTTCGCCAGCGGAGCGGCGCACCGGTTCTCGACCGTCACGTGCAACACCCACGCGACCACGGTCACGACGGTCAGCACGCCGGCCAGCAACAGCCACCGCGACACCTTGCCGTAGCCGTAGTCGAAGAGCACGTAGCCGATGTACTGGTGGACCAGGTAGAGCGGGTAGGTGAGCCCGCCCAGGAACGCGACCCTGGCCATCCAGCGTGCCTGCAGCTTGTGCGACGCGATCAGGGCGAACAGCCCGAAGATCCCGAGCACGATGCCGCCGACGATCCACGGCGAGAGCAGCGCGCCGTACGTGATGCTCTGCTTCGCCGCCAGCCCGACCGCGAGGTAGGTCGACCAGGCCGCGGTGAGGACGACGGTCACGATGTACCGCTTACGCCAGCCCTCCCGTGCCACCAGCGCGAACAGGATTCCGGCCACGAAGTACGGCGCCCACTCGGGCACCAGCAGACCGGCCAGCGACTGCGGCAGCGGCACCACCATGTCCCAGACCGAGACGGCCAGCCACGCCACCGAGAAGAGGTACACCCGGTTGAGCGTCATGCCGATCATGCACAGGCCGAGCACGAGCAGGTAGAACTTCAGCTCGACCAGGAGCGTCCAGTAGACGCCGTCGATCATGCCGACGTCGAACAGCCCCGGCGTCATGGTCAGGTTCACCAGGAACTTCTCCGGGGTGACCTCGAACCGGTGGGCCGGGTCCAGCAGGATCACGATCGAGGTCAGCGCAACCGCGGTCCAGAAGGCCGGGTAGAGCCGGCCGATCCGGGACGCCACGAACGCGCTGGGCCGCTTCTTCCACGCGCTGTTGAGGATCACGAAACCGCTGATCACGAAGAACAGGTTCACGCCGAGGTTCCCGTACCGGAAGATGCCGCCCGGATCGGAGAAGCCTGTGGGGGCGAAGACCGGATCTTCCACGCTGGCGCGGAAGAGGTAGTGGTAGAGCACCACGGCGATGGCGGCGACGAAGCGGAGCAGGTCCACCTCGTGATAGCGCCGCCGGCCACGTTCGGGGGTCTGCGCGGGCGATTCGGCGTGCGGGGTGGTGCTCGCCGGAGAGTCGGCGGCGGTGGCCGGCCGATCCAGGACGAGGGTGCCGACGTGGCCGGCGGGGTCTTCGGCGGAGCGGGTGGCGGGGGCCGGGTCGGAGGAACGGGTGGTCACGGGGGTTCGGAGTCCGTCGGTATTACTGCCGCCCGGTGATGGGCGGACGTCCTCCTCTAGAACGGGCGTGGTCACCTGACGAAGCTACCCAATGTCCCGATTCTCAATCTCCCCTCATTCCGTTATATAGGTCACTAATACTGACAAGTCAGACAGTGTTCTCACGCACCTTTTAGGTTGCGGCGTTCGTTTCCGGGTCGGCTCGGGTGGCTGTGGGCAGGCCGGCATTTCGGGCTGGCGAGGCCGGCCGGTAGGTTGTGCCGCGTGCTGGGAGGTCGTCGTGATCCGCGTCAGGCGCGGTTCCTCACGTATGCGTCGCTGCGCTGGGTGCTGCGCAATCGTGCCTGGTCACCGTGGTACCTGATCCGGTACTGGCGGTTCTTCGTGCTCAAGGTCACCAAGCCGCACATCATCACCGAGGGCTTCGTCTTCCTCGGGCCGCGGGTCCAGCTGCACGCCCGGCGCGGGTACGGCCGGCTGGTGCTCGGCCGCTGGGTGCACATCGGTTCGGGCAACGCGCTCCGGGCCCACGAGGGCACCCTGCGGATCGGCGACAAGTGCGTCTTCGGCAAGGACAACACGGTCAACTGCTACCTGGACATCGAGTTCGGTGCGGCGACGATCGTGGCCGACTGGGTGTACGTGTGCGACTTCGACCACGTGTACAGCGACATCCACGTGCCGATCAAGGACCAGGGCATCGTGAAGACGCCGGTGCGGATCGGTCCGGACTGCTGGGTCGGTGCCAAGGTCACGGTGCTGCGGGGGATCACGGTCGGGCGGGGCTGCGTGCTGGCCGCGCACGCCGTGGTGAACAAGGACGTGCCGGATCACTCGGTGGTCGTCGGCGTGCCGGGCCGCGTGGTGAAGAACCGGGTCGAGGAGTACGAACGGGCCGCCGCCGAGCGGGCCGCCGTCGAGGACATGGCGCGCAAGCAGCGCGAAGCCGCCGCCCGCGCCGCTCTCAAGACCTGACGAGCTGCGGTTGGATCGCGCCCCTCCAGGGCACGATCCAACCGCAACCCCACCCGGCGCCGGCTCGCCGACGCATCCGTCGCGCACCCTCGCGGCTCCCGCGAGCGTGCGATCACGCCCTCGCGGGAGCCGCGAGGGGGTGGCGGACCGGCGCGGTCGGGCGGTGACGCGGGTCCGTTCGGGTGTGCGGTTCAAATGCGCCCTGGGAGGGCGCAAAAGGACCGCAGGCAGCGCCGGGCCCGTAACCCACCGAGGGGACGAAACGGACTTGCGGGGCAAACGTGGCTACGGGTGCCCGTTGTAGGCACGGAAACCCCGCAAGTCCGGTTCGGCGGCGACGGCGATGGCGTGCGCAGACCCGGAAGGCTGGTCGCCGAGGGTTACCTGCGAGTAACGTCGCCCGAAATCAAACTGCGGTGAGGGGAGCTCCATGAGCGGCGAGCGCACGGTGGAAGGACACGGCGGCGACCTCGCCCTCGCGGTCCTGCGTGAGCACGGGGTCGAGACGATGTTCACCCTCTCCGGTGGTCACGTGTTCCCGCTGTACGACGCCGCGTACCGCACCGGCATGCCGATCGTGGACACCCGGCACGAACAGACCGCCGTGTTCGCGGCCGAGGGGGTCGCCAAGCTCACCGGCAAGCCGGGCCTGGCCGTGCTCACCGCCGGCCCCGGTGTCACCAACGGCGTCTCCGGCGTGACCAGCGCGCACTTCAACGCCTCGCCGGTGGTGGTGCTGGGCGGGCGCGCGCCGCAGTGGCGCTGGGGCGCCGGCTCGCTCCAGGAGTTCGACCACGTCCCGCTGTTCACCCCGATCACCCGGCACGCGTCCACCGTGACCAGCGCCGAAGCCATTCCCGGCGACGTCCGCACCGCGCTCGCCGCCGCGCTCACCCCGCACCGCGGCCCGGTCTTCCTGGACTTCCCGATGGACGTGATCTTCGGCCGCGCCAGCGTCGAGCTGCCGGCCGCGTTCACGCCGGAGCCGCTCGAAAGCCGACCCCGACCACGTCAGCAAGGCGGCCGAGCTGATCGCGGGCGCCGCCCGGCCGGTGGTCATCGCCGGCTCGGACGTCTACGGCGGCGGGGCGGCCGACGCGCTGGTGGCGTTCGCCGAGGCCATGCGGGTGCCCGTCTTCGCCAACGGGATGGGTCGCGGCTGCATCCCCGCCGATCACGAGCTCGCGTTCGCCCGGAGCCGGCGGGCCGCGTTCGGTGGCGCCGACGTGGTGGTCGTGGTCGGTACCCCGCTCGACTTCCGGCTCGGTTTCGGCGACTTCGGTGCCGCCCAGGTGGTCCACGTGGTGGACGCGCCGTCCCAGCGGGCCACGCACGTCACGCCGGCCGTCTCGCCGGCCGGTGACCTGCGGCTGATCCTCACCGCGTTCGCCGACCACACCGGCCCGCGCGCCGACCACGAGCCGTGGCTGGCCGAGCTGCGCACCGCCGAGGACGCGGCCAGGGCCAAGGAGATGGACGCGCTGGAGGCCGACACCGACCCGATCAAGCCGTCCCGGATCTACGGCGAGCTGCGGCAGACCCTGGAGCGGGACGCCGTGGTGATCGGCGACGGCGGCGACTTCGTCTCCTACGCCGGCAAGTACCTCGACGCCGGCACGCCCGGCTGCTGGATGGACCCCGGCCCGTACGGCTGCCTCGGCACCGGCCTCGGGTACGCGATCGCGGCCCGGCTCTCCCGCCCGCAGTCCCAGGTCTGCCTGCTGCTCGGCGACGGCGCGGCGGGATTCTCGCTGCTGGACGTGGACACGCTGGTGCGGCACCGGCTGCCGGTCGTGATGGTGATGGGCAACAACGGCATCTGGGGGCTGGAGAAGCACCCGATGCAGGCGCTCTACGGGTACGACGTGGCGGCCGACCTGCAGCCTGGCCTGCGGTACGACGACGTGGTGACCGCGCTGGGCGGGGCCGGCGAGGTGGTCCGGGAGGCGAAGGAGATCGGTCCGGCGCTGAAGCGGGCGTTCGACGCCGGCGTGCCGTACCTCGTCAACGTGCTCACCGACCCGACCGACGCCTACCCCCGCACGGCGAACCTCGCCTGACTCTCCGCGCCGACGTCCGGTCGACCTCGTGCGCCCGGCGCGCCCCATCCTGTCCCCATCCGCCTGTTGCGGCTGACGCAACCAGGTGCACTTTTCGGTCACGGAACCGCGTGGGGCCTTGCTGACCTGACACGTTGCGCCGCAAACTGCGGAAATCTTCAGGCGACGAGGCGGGAGTGATCGAACTCCGTTCACGACATGTCCACCAACGCAGGACAGCCTCCGGTGGTTCGGAGATCAACGACAGGAGAACCTTGTGAAGAGCACACTGGTCCGGCTCGCAGCCGGCGCCGCAGTCGCGAGCATGGTGCTCACGGGCTGCGGTGACTCCAGCAAATCCGCCAGCGGTGACGGCGAGAAGGCCGCCACGGCCACGTCCGCCGCGGACCTGGGTGGGATGGACGCCCTCGTCGCGGCCGCGAAGAAGGAGGGCGAGCTGAACGTGGTGGCCCTCCCGCCGAACTGGGCCAACTACGGCGAGATCATCAAGGCGTTCGGCGACAAGTACGGGATCAAGGTGAACAGCGCCGACCCGGACAGCTCCAGCCAGGACGAGATCAACGCGGTCAAGTCGCTCAAGGGCCAGAAGCGTGCGCCCGACGTGCTCGACCTCGCCGGGCCGTTCGCGCTCTCCGGTGCCAAGGAGAAGCTGTTCGCCGAGTACAAGGTCGCGACCTGGGCCGACGTGCCGGACAGCCTGAAGGAGGCCGACGGCCTCTGGGTCGGCGACTACGGCGGCTACATCTCGATCGGCTGCGACGCCAAGCGGATCCCGAACTGCCCGAAGACGTTCGCCGACCTGAAGAAGCCCGAGTACAAGGGGAAGGTCGCCCTCAACGGCAACCCGACCAAGGCCGGCGCGGCGTTCGGCGGGGTCTACGCGGCCGCGCTCGCCAACGGTGGCAGCTTCGACAACATCAAGCCGGGCATCGACTTCTTCGGCGCGCTGAAGAAGAGCGGCAACTACATCCCGGTGGAGAGCACGCCCGCCACGGTGGAGAACGGCGAGACGCCCATCTCGATCGACTGGGACTACCTCAACGCCGGCTACGCCGAGCAGTTCAAGGCCAAGGGCGTGGACTGGCAGGTCGCCGTGCCGACCGACGGCGTCTACGGCAGCTACTACTTCCAGGCCATCAACAAGTCCGCCCCGCACCCGGCCGCGGCTCGGCTCTGGCAGGAGTTCCTCTACAGCGACGAGGGTCAGAACCTGTGGCTGAAGGGCAAGTCCCGCCCGGTCCGGCTGCCGGCGATGGAGAAGGCCGGTACCGCGGACAAGACGTTCGCCGCGGCGCTGCCCAAGGTGGAGGGCGAGCCGAAGTTCCCGACCAACGACCAGATCGACGCGGTCAAGAAGGTGCTCGCCGAGTCCTGGTCCGCCGCGACGTCGGGCTGATCCGTGCCATCGACGACACTGTCCGACCAGGACGGTAGCCGTGGCGCCGGTGCTCAGGGCACCGGCGCCACGGCGTCGCCCGGCAAGGCACGAGGTCGCGGTCGGGGTCGCGGTCAGGCGCTCGCCTGGCTGACGGTGCTGCCGTTCTTCGTGATCATCGGCGTCTTCTTCTTCCTGCCGGCCGGCGTGATCTTCCTGGACGCGTTCCGCACCACCGACCCGGACACCCAGGTCACCCGGTTCACGCTCGACAACATCCAGCAGGCGTCCGAGGGCGCCTACCGGACCGCGTTCGTCGGCAGCATCAAGCTCTCCGCCGTGACCGCGGTGCTGGGCACGGCGCTGGGGCTGCTACTCGCCCAGGCCATCGTGACCGCGCCGCGGAGCGCGCTGCTGCGCCGGCTCGTGCTCACCGCGTCCGGCGTGCTGGCCAACTTCGGCGGCGTGCCGCTCGCGTTCGCGTTCATCGCCACGATCGGCAACGCCGGCGTGGTCACCGCGATGCTCAAGGACACCTTCGGCATCGTGCTGGACGACGCCGGCTTCTCGCTGTACAGCTTCGTCGGGCTGACCCTGGTCTACCTGTACTTCCTGATCCCGCTGATGGTGCTGGTGATCGTGCCGGCGCTGGACGGGCTGCGTCCGCAGTGGAGCGAGGCGGCGCAGAACCTCGGGGCGACCCGCTGGCAGTACTGGCGCTACGTCGGCGGTCCCGTGCTCGCCCCGCCCGTGCTCGGCGCGATGATGCTGCTGTTCTGCGGCGCGTTCGCGGCGTTCGCCACGGCCGCCGCGATGGTCGGCAGTACCGTTCCGCTGGTGACGCTGCAGATCTCCGACGTGCTGTCGGGCAACGTGTTGGCCGGGCAGGAGAACGTCGGCAAGGCGCTCGGCGTGGGCATGTTCGCGGTGATCGCGGTGCTGATGACGTTCTACGTCGTGCTGCAGCGGCGTACCTCGCGGTGGTTCAAGTGACGGGTCAGCCCGGCGTGGTCGAGGCCGTCCCCGCGACGCGCTCCCGGCAGCGGCGGCGGCCGGCGGTCTGGCGCTGGGTGGTGTTCGCCGTGCTCGGCGCGTACTTCGTGGTGCCGATGGCCGCCTCGTTCTGGTTCACGATCCAGGACCGGCGCGCCGGTGGCCTCACCGCCGAGTACTACACCGGCATCGTCGGCGCGGAGGGCTTCACCTCGGCGTTCGGCCTGTCGGTCCAGCTCGCCGCGCTGACCATCCTGATCACGCTCGGGCTGATGATCCCGACCGTGCTGGTCGTGCACCTGCGGTTGCCGCGGCTGCGTCCCGCGGTCGAGCTGATCACCCTGCTGCCGCTGGTGCTGCCGCCGATCGTGCTGGTCATCGGCGTCGGCACGGTGCTGCGCTGGGGGCCGAACGAGCTGGCCGGCACGGCGCTCGGCGACTTCCTGGTCGGCCTGCAGGACGAGCGGCTGCCGTGGATCCTGGTCTTCGTCTACGTGGTGCTGGCGATGCCGTTCGCGTACCGCTCGCTGGACGCCGGCATCCGCGCGGTCGACCTGCACACGCTGGTGGAGGCGGCCCGCAACCTCGGCGCCTCCTGGCCGGCGGTGGTCGGCCGGGTGGTGGTGCCGGTGCTGCGCACGGCGGTCCTGAACGCCGCCTTCCTCACCCTCGCACTCGTGCTCGGCGAGTACACGATCGCGCGGCTGCTCCTGTTCAAACCGTTCCCGGTGTGGGTGGTCGAGATCAGCGGCGCGGAGGCTCAACTCAGCGTCTCGGTCTCGATCCTGAGCCTCGGCCTGGCCTGGTTCCTGCTCATCGCCGTCTCCTCCCTCGGCGGGCGCCGCGGGCGGGACACCACCCTCAGGAGTCTGTGAATGACTATGCCCCCCGCCGGCTTCCGCCGCCGCTCCGCTCCTCGCTCCTGCGTCGCTGCGATGCTCACTCTGGCGGCCGTCTCATGACTATGCCCCCCGCCGTGGTCGCCGGCTCCACCGCCGAGGCCGTGGCCGCGCTGCGCGACCGGGAGAGCGTCGAGGTGGAGTTCCGGGGGCTGCACCGCAGCTTCGGTGACGTCCACGCGCTGGACGGTCTCGACCTGCGGATCGAGGCCGGTGAGCTGATCGCGCTGCTCGGGCCGTCCGGCTGCGGCAAGACCACCGCGCTGCGGGTGCTCGCCGGCTTCGAGTTCCCGGACCGTGGCGAGGTGCTGGTGGGCGGCGTCGACGTGGTCGGGGTGCCGGCGAACAAGCGCGACATGGGCATGGTCTTCCAGGCCTACAGCCTCTTCCCGCACCTCAACGTGGTCGACAACGTGGCCTTCGGGCTGCGGCTGCGGGGCCGCAAGGCCGCCGCGCGCCGGGCCAGGGCACACGAGCTGCTGGAGCTGGTCGGCCTGGACGAGCACGACACCCGCTACCCGCACCAGCTCTCCGGCGGCCAGCAGCAGCGGGTCGCGCTGGCCAGGGCGCTGGCGGTCGAGCCCCGGGTGCTGCTGCTGGACGAGCCGCTCTCGGCACTGGACGCCAAGGTGCGGGTGCAGCTCCGGGACGAGATCCGCCGGCTCCAGCTCGAACTCGGCATCACCACGGTCTTCGTCACGCACGACCAGGAGGAGGCGCTCTCGCTCGCCGACCGGGTCGGCGTGCTGCGCTCGGGCAAGCTGGAGCAGTGCGCGACGCCGGACCAGCTCTACGCCCGGCCGGCCACGGCGTTCGTGGCGGAGTTCGTCGGCACGATGAACCGGCTCCCCGGCGTGCTCGGCGGCGACGGGCGGGTCAGCGTGCTCGGCCGCCAGCTGCCGGTGATCGACGCCGAGGGCCGCGGCACCGGGTCGGAGGTGGACGTCCTGGTCCGGCCCGAGGTGGTCGGGGTGACCGCGGACGCGGCCGGCACCAGCCGCGTGGTGACCCGGAACTTCCACGGCCCGATGACCCGGCTGCGGATCGCGTTGGACACCGGCACCGAACTGCTGGCCGACCTGCCGAGCGTGCACGCCGGAGAACTCGGCCCCGGCGCGCCGGTCACTGTGTCCCTCGCGGACCGGGCCGTCCTGATCGCCGACCGGATCGCCGCGGCGAGCTAGTGCGGTGTCCACGTTGGTGGACACCGCACCAGAGCCGGCCCGCATCACGCAGACACCAGGTGAATGGTGTAAGCCGATTCGAAGAACTACCGGCTACTGTCTCTGCCTATGGCCGGGAGAGTTGCGATAGTCACCGATTCCACTGCGTCCATACCGCCCGAGTCTGGCTGCCCTGCTGGAGATCGTGGTCGTTCCGGCCACCGTCCACCTGGGTGACAAGGCGTACGACGAGGACGTGGTGGAGCCCGACGCGGTCCTCGACGCGCTGGTGACCAAGGTGCCCGTCTCTACCTCCCCGCCGTCCCCGCCGGCCTTCTTCTGGGCCTATCAGGACGCGATGGCCGCGGGCGCGGAGGCGATCGTGTCGATCCACATCTCCGAGAAGCTGGCGCAGACGGCCGCGGCGGCACGATTAGCCGCCCAGCAGATGCCGATCCCCGTGCACGTCGTCGACGGGCGTTCGATCGCGATGGCGGTCGGCTTCGTGGCGATCGCCGCGGCGGAGGCCGGCCGGGACGGCGCCGACCTGCGGGAGATCGGCGCGGTGATCGAGCACCGCCGGCTCAACTCGACGCCGTTGTTCTACGTGGACACGTTGGAGTACCTGCAGCGGGGTGGCCGGATCGGCAAGGCCGCCGCCCTGCTCGGCACCGCGCTGGAGCTCAAGCCGCTGCTCACGGTCGAGGAAGGGCTGATCGCACCGCTCACCAGGGTGCGCAAGTCCGGGCGGGCGATCGGCCGGCTCGAGGAGATCGCCCTGCAGCGCGCCGGCGACGGACCGGTGGACATCGCGATCCATCACGTCGACGCGCCCAAGGAAGCCGAGGCACTCGCCGCCCGACTCAAGGGTCGATTCGCGTCGGTCGGCAATTGGTGCGTCAACCCGGTCAGTTGGGCCCTCGGTGTCCACAGTGGGCCGGGAATGCTCGGCATCGTGGTTTCGAAGCGTTAGTGCTCGGTTGATCGGTTCAGGCAATACATCACGGCTGATGCATTATTCATTACTCACGGTAGCTGAAAGCGCTTCTAAGAACGTATCCGTAGCGCCGCCTGGCCGCATCGAGGGAAACCGTAGGGGAGCGGTTGCTGGTGACGGTAATGACGGCGCGAGCTACTGAACGTAGATACAGGAGAAAGCGCCAGCAGCACGGTTAACGCTGTTCACGGCGGCGTGACTGCTGTCGACTCACGCCAGGTCCTGTTGTCTTCGCGGCCGGCCTCCGCGACATTCCGGACACCTTTGGAATCCGGACCGCCCCCCATGATCGCGCTCTCAATGCCCTCGAATTGGTGGCCTAGATCGGCAAGATTGGCACACAGGTTGCATAACGTTCTGTGACTGATATCGTCCATCCGGTGGGAGGACGCAGTGGTTGCTGAGTTACGACGAGGCGGCGGCGTTCGGGCTGTGGATGCGATCTATGACTATTACGCCAAGGATCTCTACGACTACTGCCTGACGTTTGTCGATCCGGAGACGGCAGCGGACGCCCTGCACGACGCGCTGCTCGTCGCGTTGGCATGGTCGAACCGGCTCGAATCGCGGAACCAGTACGCGCTCTGGCTCTACGCCCTGACGCGGAACGAGTGCCTGCGGGTGCTCCGTCGCGGTGGCGGCCTGGTCCCGGCCGCCGGGGCGCACAGCATGGACAGCTCGCCCCGCCGGCTGTACTCGGTCGACGACGACAGCGCGCAGGGCGTGCTGCGAGAGATCTACGACCTGGTTCATCGGCACGCCTTCGACACCCGTGAGGTCGCCACCGTCCTCGGCGTCTCGCCCAGCCGCGCGCAGACCCTCTGCGATCGCAGCGAGGAACTGCTCGGCGGCGGCCGCACGGTCATCGTGCCGGTGAACACCGAGCCGCAGGCGCCGCTGCCGCCCGAGCTGCGGGCCCGGGTCCTCAGCTCGGCGGAGGTGCCCAGCCGGGTGACCTACCGCGGTGAGCTGGCGGCGCCGCGGCTCCGCTCCGGCTTCCCCGTGCCACTCGACCGGATCGAGGCGTACAAACGGGGCCGCACGTACAAGGCGGTCGGGGTCGCCGCCGCGCTGGTCCTCGTGGTGGGTGCCGCGTTCATGGCCCCCTCCACCTCGCGCCAGAACGTGGTCGGTCTGCTGGGCTCCAGCCGGCCGGTCGCCGGCTCGGCCGGTTCGCCCATCGACAGCCTGACGCCGCCCGCGTCGAGCACGCCCACGCCGACGGAGTCGGCCAGCCAGGCCGCCCCGGGCTGGTCGCCGCTGCCGTCGTCCGGCTCCACCGGGCCCGGTGCGGCGAATGGCGCGGTCAGCGGCGTCGGCGGCAAGTGCGCCGAGGTGAAGGACATCGGCGGCGCGAGCGGCAGCGCGATCCAGCTGTTCGGCTGCGGCTCCGGCCCGAACCAGAAGTGGACCGTTCCCAAGGACGGCACCCTGCGCGCGTTCGGCAAGTGCATGAGCGTTCGCAACGGCGGCAAGACGGACGGCACCGAGATCCAGCTGGAGCCGTGCGACGGCAGCCAGGGCCAGCAGTGGAAGCACCAGGAGAACGGTTCGCTCCTGAACCCGCAGTCCAACCGCTGCCTGGAGGCGCCCACGCTGAACGCCAGCGACGCCACCCAGCTGGTGATCTGGAAGTGCAGCGGCGCCGACAACCAGTACTGGGACCTGCCCTAGGACGTGGGTCAGTCGCTGGGCAGGCTGATTCCGAGTTCCTGCGCGAGCACGGCGGCCTGCACCCGGCTGCGCAGGCCGAGCTTGGCCAGGATCCGGCTCACGTGGGTCTTCGCGGTGGCCTCGGTGACGCCGAGCCGCTCGCCGATCTCGGCGTTCGAACGCCCGCTGCCGAGACAGGCCAGTACCTCGTGCTCGCGCGGGGTCAGCGAGGCCAGCTCGACCGGTGGCTCCTGAGCGGCCGAACGGCCGGCCGGCTGGCTGGCGAACGCCGCGATCAGCCGCCGGGTCACGGCCGGCGCGACCAGTCCCTCACCGCGGGCGACCAGCCGGACGCCATCCACCAGCACGGCCGCGTCGGTGTGCTTGAGCAGGAATCCGGCGGCCCCCGCCCGCAGCGCGCCGAACACGTATTCGTCCAGGTCGAACGTGGTGAGCACCAGCACGTCGGCGATGCCCGCCAGCTGCTGGGTGGCCGAGATCCCGTCCAGTCGCGGCATCCGCACGTCCATCACGACGACGTCCGGCCGCAGGTCGCGGGCGAGTGCCACGGCCTGCTCGCCGTCGGCCGCCTCGCCGACCACCTCGATGTCCGGCGCGTCACCCAGGATCAGCACCAGGCCGGCCCGCACCGCGGCCTGATCGTCCGCCACCAACACCCGGATCGTCACGGTGCTCCATCCTCGATCGTTCGCCGGGTCGTCACGGGGTCTCCTCGGAGATCGGCAGCTCGACCCGGACCCGCCAGCCGCCCTCGTGCGGTCCGGCGGCGAACTCGCCGGTCAGCAGCGCCGACCGCTCGCGCATCCCGACCAGTCCGGTGCCGGAGCCAGGCACCGGCGGTGTGGTGGCGCGGTTGGCTCGCTCGGGCAGGGTGCTGTCGACCGTGACCGTGAGACGTTCGGGCAGGTAGGCGAGGGTCACCTCGGCACGCCCCGGTGCGGCGTGCTTGACCGCGTTGGTGAGGGACTCCTGGACGATCCGGTACGCGGCGAGCTCCACGGCCGCCGGCATCGGCCGAGCCGCTCCGGTGATCGTGAGCCGCGCGGCCACGCCCGACTCGCCGGCCTGGTCCAGCAGCGGCTGGAGCTCGTCCAGGCGGGGCGCGGTCGTGATCGGATCGGTGCCGTCCTGGTCGCGGAGCAGCCCGATCATCCGCCGCATCTCCTCCAACCCCTGGACGCTGTTCTCCCGGATGACCGTGAGCGCCCGCCGGGCCGCGCCGGTCTCGTCCGACCGCACGGACAGCGCCGCGGTGGACTGGACGGCGATCGCGCTCAGGTGATTGGCGACCAGATCGTGCAGCTCGCGGGCCATTCTGGTGCGTTCGGTGACGACGGCGTTCCGGTGGTCGAGCTCGGCGAGGCGGGTCACCTGCTCGGCCCGGAGCCGTTCCGCCAGCGCCTGCTCACGGTGGTGGCGCACCTCCAGCGCGGTCAGCGCCGGCACCAGCGTGACCAGTCCGATGTAGAAGCCGAGCAGCAGGCCGTCGGTGCCGTCCAGCCAGATCAGCCCGCCGGCGACCGCGAGCAGCGTGCCGGCCGCGCTCAGCCGGATCAGCCAGCGCGCGAACGTCCGGGAGTCGTACAGGCAGGCGTCGTAGATGACCTGGCTGTAGAGGATCGGCGCGACCAGCGTCGGCCCGTGCGGGCACGCTGTCGATCGCGATCGCGGCGAGGCCGATGCCCAGCGCGATCCGGGGCGCCGAGCGCCGGAACGCCAGTGCCACGCAGACCACCAGCACCGGCCCGAGCTCCGTGGCCGGCGGCGGCCACGGCTGCCCGGTCAGCACGACGAGCATCCCGACACCGGCCACGAAGGACACCGCCGCGATCGCCACGTCACGCCGTTCGATCTTCACGCTCACCACTGAACCATCTCCGGGAGCTCGGCACGTCGGCTGGTAGGGCGCCCGTGCGTGCGACGAACGATGTACGGCCGCCGATCCGATCTCCTCAGCGCCGGCGATGATCCGCGCGGGTACGGCGCCGATGCTGGTACTCGTAGCCCGGTGATCGGTCGGGCTGGAGATGGGGGAGAGAGATGCTGGTCGCGGTGATCCTGGGCGGTGAGGTCGCGTTCTGGGTGTTCCTGGTCGCCGGCCTGGCCGCGCGGTACCTGCTGAAGGCCCCGAAGGTCGGCCTGGCGCTGCTGTTCTGCACGCCGCTGGTCGACGTGGTGGTGCTGGGCGCCACGGTGGTGCACCTGAACGGCGGCGCGACCGCGGACTTCACCCACGGCCTCGCCGCGGCCTATCTCGGCTTCTCGGTAGTGTTCGGCCACGACATGATCCGCTGGGCCGACGTGCGGTTCGCGCACCGGTTCGCCGGCGGGCCGGCGCCGGTCAAGATCCCGAAGGGCGGTCCGATCCGGATCCGGCACGAGTGGAAGGTGTTCGGCAAGACGGTGCTGGCCTGGCTGCTCAGCTGCGCGCTGCTCGTCGCCGGCATCCTCTGGGTGGACGACGCGGGCCGCACCGAGGCGCTGGAGGGCTGGGTGCTGCGCCTCACCGTGGTCCTCGGCATCTGCGCGCTCTGGCCGCTGAGCTACACGTTCTTCCCGAGCAAGCAGCCCACCTCCCGCTGACCCACAACATTCGGCCGTTTGGGCGACATCTTCGGTGCTATAGCACTGACCATGTCGCCCAAAGCGCTGTCGTTGGGGCTACGGGGATGTCGGCGTTGGCGAGGAGGTTTCCGTCGCGGACGACCATCCGCAGCGGTGCCTGGGCCCTGGCGACCAGGCCGGCCTGCAGCGCCCGCTCCTCGCGGACCGCCCGGCGGTAGGCCTCGACGGTCCGGTCGGCGATGGTCGACCAGGCGTAGTCCCTGGCCAGCACCGCGCGGGCGTCCTTGGTGAGGCGGCGGGCCAGCACCTCGTCCGAGAGCAGCGCGGTGACCGCGTCGGCGAGCTGGGCCGGGTTGCCGGGGGCGAACCGCAGGCCGGTGATGCCGTGCTCGACGATCTCGCGCAGGCCGCCGGTGTCGGCGACCACCAGCGGGGTGCCGGCTGCCGCGGCTTCCAGCGCGACCATGCCGAACGGCTCGTAGATGCTCGGCACCACGGCGCAGTCCGCGGCGGCCGCGAGCACGGGGAGCTCGCCGGGATCAAGGAAGCCGGTCCAGGCCACGCTCCGGCCCAACCGCAGCCGCTTGGCCTGGGCCTTGAGTTCGGGCAGATGGGGGCCGTCGCCGGCGATGACGACGCGCAGGCCCGGGTGGCGCCGGCGCAGCCTCGGTACCGCGGCGAGCAGGTCGTGCACGCCCTTCTCGTAGACCAGCCGGCCGGCGAAGACGACCAGCGGTCCGCCGCCGTGGCTGGCCCGGACCGCGGCCACCTCGGCCGGGTCGGCCTTCCACTCGGCCAGCTCGACGCCGTTCGGGATCGCCTCGCCCTTCTCCGGCGGCAGGTCGAACAGGCGGGTCACCTCCCAGCGCATGTACTGCGAGCAGGTGATGACGCGGCGCGCCTCGTAGGTCAGCCACCACTCGATCGAATGGATCGACCGGTTCATGTCGCCGGGCAGCCAGCCCTGGTGCCGGCCGGCCTCGGTGGCGTGCACGGTCGCGACCAGCGGGATGTCGTAGTGGTGCTTGACCGTGGTCGCCGCGTGCGCGACCAGCCAGTCGTGCGCGTGCACCACCTCGGGCCGGACCTCCTCGGCGACCCGCAGTGCGGCCCTGGTGAGGGCGTGGTTGAACGCCATCGTCCAGGCCAGCAGGGTCTCGGAGTTGAACGGGAAGAGCGGCGGATCCTCGGGCACCCGGACCACCCGGACCCCGTCCACGATCTCGTCGAACGCGGCGCCCTCGGCGTGCCGGGACACCACCGTGACCTCGTGGCCAGCGGCGGCCAACGAGGTGGCGAGGGCGTGGACGTGACGGCCGAGGCCGCCCACCATCACCGGCGGGTACTCCCAGGACAGGATCAGGGCGCGCATCGCACGGATTGTGACAGATGTTCGGAGCTGTGGTTACCACTCGGTAGCTGTTTCTCGTTCCAGCCGCCTCAGCGGGGTGCGCCGTCGCCCACCGTGCGCTTGCCGAGCGGCTGGTCGAGGCGCACGTCGACCATCTTGAACTGGGCCAACGCGATGCACTGCTGATTCATCGATCCCGGCGCCGCCCCCTCGTACAGCGTGATGAGGACCCGCTCGGCGAGGTAGGTCACCTTGACGTGGTCCAGCACCGAGCACGGTTCGACGCCACTCGTGAAGTAGACCCGGATCGTGCGGCCGTCGGCGGCGGGCTTCACGCTCTGCCACATCAACGGGTGCGGCTTGATCGTGCCGGGCTTCGGCGTGACCAGCTTCGAGCCGGCGTCACCGCCGTAGGTCGGCGTGCCGGTGGGGCTCGGCATGGTGGTGGAGGCGGCCGAGTCTGCCGGGGAGCCGGTGTTTCCGGACGAGGCCGGCGAGATGGTGTCCGGCTCGCCGCCGCACGCCGCGAGGGCGAGAGCGAGGGCGGCCAGCAGGGCGAGGGCGTTCCGTCGGCGCGTCATGTGGTTCTGACGCAGCGGGGGCCCGGCGAGTTCCGGTCTAACTCGGTTGACGCCGTCGCGCTGCGGGATTGGATGACGGTATGGATTCCGCCACCGCACTATCGCTCTTCGACACCCAACTCCGCCGGCACGACGGCGAACAGGTCGGGCTGGTGCTCCGCAACAGCACGCTCGCCGGACATTGGATCGAGCACAGCACCCTCACCGCCGAGAACGCTGACGAGGTGATCGCGGGCGAGCAGCGGCACTTCGCCACCCTGGGCGGCTCGCTGGAGTGGAAGCACTACGGCTACGACACCCCCGCGGACCTGCCCGAACGTCTGCTCGCCGCCGGTTTCGTGGCCGAGCCGCAGGAGAGCCTGCTGGTCGCCGACGTCGAGGAGCTGTTGGCCGGCCCGCTGGCCGAAGCGAGCCTCCCTGACGAGGTGTCGTTCGTGCCGGTGGAGGACGAGGCCGGGTTCGCGGCGATCGTGACGCTGCAGACCGCCGTGTGGGGCGGCGACTGGCGGGGGATGGGCACCACGCTCTCCGCCGAGTGGGCCGCCGACCCGGACGCCATCTCGCTGTTCCGGGTGGTCGCCGGGGACGAGACGGTGTGCGCCGCCTGGATCCGGTGCCATCAGGGCACCGACTTCGCCAGCCTCTGGGGCGGCAGCACCCTCCCGGCCTGGCGCAAACGCGGCATCTATCGCGCCCTGGTCGCGCACCGGGCCCGGCTCGCCGCCGAGCGCGGCTTTCGCTACCTGCAGGTCGACTGCACCGACGACTCGCGCCCGATCCTGGAGAAGGTCGGCTTCGTCGTGCTCACCACGACCACCCCGTACGTCTGGACCCCACCGGCCAGCTGAACCGCGGCCGGGCGGCTCCGCCGCCGGCCTGCGGTCCATTTGCGACCCCTGAGGGCGCAAATGGACCGCAACCCCGAACGGCGGGGCAGCCGGCCACGGCGGTTGCGAACTAGCCCCGCTCGACGGCGGTGCCCAGCAGGCCGATCGGGGGCGAGCCGAGGTCGAGCAGCGCACGGTGGAAGCGGGCCAGCGAGAAGTCGGCGCCCCAGGCCTTCTTCGCCTGCTCGCGGACGTCCAGGATCGCGAGCTTGCCCCAGGTGTACCGGCCGTAGGTGGGCTCGAAGGTGCCGCGGCGAGCCTCGCTCATCGCCGCCGACCCCTGGAGCAGGGCGTCCTCGGCGAACCGGCGGGCGGCGGCCGCCACCGTCATGCCGCCGGTGTGCAGGCCGATCGCGCAGGCCAGCCGGGTGACCCGGACCAGCGCCTCGAGCGCCACGCCGGCCGCGAACCGCGGGTCCTCCGCCCGGAAACCCTCCTCCAGCGCGACCAGCTCGCCGTAGTGCGCCCAGCCCTCGATGAACGCGTCGGACATCAGGGTCCGGCGCACGTCGGTGGGGCGCCCGGCGCAGCGCGCGGGCATGGGAGAAGTGGCCGGGCGCGACCTCGTGCACGGTGATCGCGGGCAGCGTGGTCCGGCTGAAGACGCTGAGCCACTCCTCCTGGTCAGCGGCTGGCCACTCCGGGCTGGGCGGGGTGACGTGATACCAGGACGGACCCTCGGCCTCATGCGGCGCGGCCCAGGACATCATCGCCATCGCCCACTGCCGGGACTCCGGCGCCGGCCCGACCAGGCACTCGCCGTCGTTGTACGGCACCAGCCCGCGCTCGGCCGTCCAGGCGATCACCTCGGCGGTCAGCGCGCGGGCCTCGGTGAGCACGCCGTCGGCGTCCGGGTGGTCGTTGAGCAGGGCCGTCACGGTCTGGGTGGTCGGCTGGCCGGGCGCGATCCGCTGGCACGCCTCGTCCAGCATCGCGCGCAGCCGGTCCCGCTCGCGGTCGGCCTGCGCGCTCAGCGTGGCGAGATCGACGTCGACCGCCTCGGCGCTGCCGAGCAGCCTGGTCAGCGCGTCGGCGCCGAGCGCCACGGACGGATCGCCCTCCAGCGTCGCCCGCTCCAGGTGCGCGACGAACCGGGCGTGCGCGGCGAGCGCGGCCTTCTCGATGTCGTCCCGGTCGGCGTCGAGCCCGACGGCCAGCCCGCGGGCCGCCCCCACGGTCGCGCGCGCGATCGGCGCCGGCACCGCGTCGAGCGAGGCCAGCGACGCGTCGATCGCCTCGGGCCAGGCGGCCAGGTGCCGCTGCCGGGCGGCGGCCCGCTCGGCCGCCGGCGCGTACTCCCGGTCGTAGCAGGCCAGATCCAGGTTCGAGACGTGGAAGAGCGGGTTGACCCGGTGCAGGCCCAGCTCGCCGAAGACCACCCGGGCGTTCGTCTCGAACGCGCGCACGTGCGCCTCGTCGTGCGGATCGGACTCGGCGGGCGTGCCGGCCGGGCCGCCGAGCGCGGCGACCGCCTTGCGTACGCCGTCCGGGGAGAGATCCTGCAGCACCCCGTCGTACTCGTGCAGACCGCAGCACTCACGTGCGGTCGGAACCATCAGGTCGCAGAGAGCGCGCAGCCGGACATCCATGAACGGAGACCGTAGTAGCATCTGTCTGTCACAACAGGCGGGCGTCCAGGTGGCCGAATGGCCCGTCTATGGCGCGCAGCTCGGCCGCGTACCGCCGGGCGTCGTCGTCGCGGCCCGACGCGATCAGGTCGGCGAGCCGGTCGAACCGGCCGGCGTGGCTGGCGGCCCGGTCCCGGGCGTAGCCGGCCGCGCTGTCCTTGGTCACCATGAACGCCCAGTCGCTCGACGCGACCAGCAGCGCCTCCCTGGCGAGCTGGTCCAGCGCCGGGTCGCGGGCCAGGCCACGGTGCTTGTCGACCACCGCCACCAGCCGCTCCTGCACGCGTCGCGAGTCGGCGACGAGGTCGGCCACCTGCGCGCCGTCCCAGACCCGCCAGTCCTTGCCGGACCCCCACGAGCTGGCCGGCAGCTCGCGCGGCGCGCCGACGTGGCCGGCCTCGACCGCGCCGGCGCAGGGTGCTGACCCGCACGCCCGCCTCGGGCAGCCGGCGCAGCACCGCCGCGAGCCACTCCGGACCCTCGTACCACCAGTGCCCGAACAGCTCGGTGTCGTACGCGGCCACGACCAGCCCGGGGGTGCCGTCCCTGCGCTGAAGCTCCTCCAGCCGGCTGGCGGACCGTGGCCACGAAGTCGTCGGCGTGCCGGCTGACCGTGCCGGCCACCGCGTCCGGATCCCACGGCCGCTTCTGCTCGGGCGGCACCTGCTTGCCGGTGACCCGCGCGGGCCGGAACCCGGTCGGGTGGTCGAAGGTGTGGAAATCCCGGTAGGCCGGGTCGCCGGGGTAGCCGGCCTTCGGCGACCAGACCCGGTAGGTGACCTCCAGGTCGCGGCCGAACGCCAGCACGTCCGAGTCGCCGACCGGGTGCGCCGCCGCGGTGTCGCCGTGGAACGTCGGGCCGTCCACGAGGAACCGTCGCACCCCGGCCGCCGCGTACGACTCCTCTAATCCGGGGGCGTAGCCGCACTCGGGCGCCCAGATCCCCGCCGGCGCGCTGCCGTACCGCAGCCGGCTGTCGTCGAGTCCGGTGTGGAGCGCGAACCGCTGCACCCGCGGATCGAGCAGCGGCTGGAACGGGTGGGTCGCCGGGCCGCCGAGCAGCTCGACCACGCCGTCGTCGGCCAGCGCCGCGCAGCACCGCAGAGCCGCCCCGGAGCCACCGCGCCTCCAGATCGGACAGACAGGCGGTGGCGGCGCGGAACTCGTGCGTGGCCAGCGCGCGCAGGTGCGGCTCGTCGCGGCTGGCGAGCAGTTCGGCGCGGAGCTGCCAGTTCCCGGCCCAGGTGTGCAGCTCGCGCAGGGAGTACGGATCGTCGAGCATCGCCGAGACCACCGGCGTGACGCCCAGGGTCAGCACGTCCCGCCGGCCCTCGGCGGCCAGCTCGTCCAGCACCCCGACGACCCGGCGCCAGGAGCCGGTGAAGGCCTGGTGGAGCCACTCCTCGCCGACCGGCCAGGTGCCGGCGTGCGGCAGCCACGGCAGGTGCGTGTGCAGCACCAGGCAGAACGTGCCGATCGGCGGGGTCATCGCTTCACCGCGACCGCGAACAGGTCGAGGCTGGCGTCCACGTCCGTCTCGAACAGATCAAAATCCTGATTTCGTACGCCAGCCACGGCGTGCCGCAGTCTCGGCGACCAGACGGCCGGCGGCGTCGCGAGCTGCGCGTCGATCAGGCTGCCCCCGAACCGGCGGTCCAGCCGGCGCAGCCGCCGCCCGTGGTGCACCCCGTACATCCGGACCACGTCGAAGTGCGGTTCGAGCAGCTCGGTGAGCTCGGCGGCGGTCAGCTCGCGGGTGTGGAACGGGTTGAGCGGAGTGTCCCGGCCGGGGGAGAAGGTGAGCCGGTTGGGCGTGGTGATCACCAGCGTGCCGGCCGGCCGCAGCACCCGGGCGCACTCCGCGATGAATCCCGGCTGGTCCCAGAGGTGCTCGATGACCTGCAGGTTCACCGCCACGTCGATCGCGGCGTCGCGCACCGGCAGGCTTGCCAGGTTGCCGCGCACCACGCCGATCTCGGGGTAGCTGGCGCCCGCGTGCCGGCTGGCCGCCTCGTCGTAGTCCACCGCCAGCACGCGCCGGGCCAGGCCGGCCACCATCGCGGCGCCGTACCCCTCGCCGGCGCCGGCCTCCAGCACCACCGCGCCCCGGATCCACGGCAGGAGTGCCCGGTACGCGGCCTCGTGGCGCCGGAACCAGTAGTTCTCCGCCGCGATGCCGGGCAGGGTCCGCTCCCCGGTCAGCGTCAGGGGAGTGCTGTCGTCCGTCGCCGCCATGCTCACTGTCCGCCGCGCTCCTCGCCATGGCCGCCCTACCGGTCGCAGTGACGATAGAGGGGGCCCGCGAACGGGCTCGATAGCTCCCGATCTGGGCGACATCTTCTCGGCTATGACCGACAAGATGTCGCCCGAAGCGTGCGGGGCCGAGCGCGCTGACAGGCGGGTCTCAGCGTGCTGTGCGCGGGCTGTCAGCGGTGACGGCGAACCTCGGTGGCGTACGGAATCCACGAGGAGGAACGCATGTCTTACGCCATCCAGGCCGGGGCCGGTCAAGCGGTTCGTTAAGACGACCGCACTGGCCGGCGTCGGACCTGACCGCCCGCACCGGCAGCGTGCTGGGGTGCTCGGGCCGAACGGTGCCGGCAAGACCACGGCGGTCCGGTGCTGGCCACCCTGCTCGAGCCCGACGCCGGCCGGCGCGACGGTCGGCGGGTACGACGTGGTGCGCCAGGCCGGCAAGGTGCGCGAGCTGATCGGCCTGACCGGCCAGTACGCCGCCGTCGACGAGGAGCTGACCGGCATCGAGAACCTGATCCTGATCGGCCGGCTGCTCGATCTGTCCCGCCCGGACGCCCGGCAGCGCGCGCCGTGACCTGCTGGAACGCTTTCGACCTGACCGACGCGGGCGGACGCTCACCCAAGACCTACTCCGGCGGCATGCGGCGCCGGCTCGACCTGCCGCCAGTGGTCGGCCGGCTGAGTCCTCTACCTGGACGAGCCGACACCGGCCTCGACCCGCGCCGGCGGCCGAGGTCTGGGACATGGTGCGCGGCCTGGTCGCCGACGGCGTCACCGTGCTGCTCACCACGCAGTACCTGGACGAGGCCGACAGCTCGCCGACGAGATCGCGGTGATCGACCACGGCCGGGTGATCGCGGGCGGCACGTCCGACGAGCTGAAGCGCAAGGTCGGCGGGCAGACGTCGTGATCCGCCCGGCCGACGGGCCGGGCCGCGGACGGTGGCCCGGATGGTCGGCGACCGACGGGCGTGCTGACCCTGGAGGCCTCGACCGCCGGCGTGATCAGCGCGCCGGTGAACGACCCCGGCGGTGCTCGCCGCGGTGGTCGGGGACCTGGAACAGGCCGGCATCGACGTGCCCGAACTGTCGCTCCGCCTGCCCAGCCTGGACGAGGTCTTCTTCGCCCTGACCGGCCACGCGGCCGAAGACGAAAACGACGAGAACCGCCGCGGGGACGCCGACGGCAAGAACAGGAGCGCGGCATGACCACGACCACCCAGCGGCCGGCGATCACGGCCCCGCCGCCCGCCCGACCGGCCCGGCCGGCGCCGCCCCGGTTCCCCGCCGTCCGGCACGGCCTGACGCTGACCTGGCGCAGCATGATGAAGATCAAGCACTCGCCGGAACAGCTGCTCGACATCACGTTGCAGCCGATCATCTTCGTGGTGCTGTTCGTGTTCCTGTTCGGTGGCGCGGTCGCGGCGGGACTCGGCGCGCCTATCTGCAGGTCGTGCTGCCGGGGATCATGGTGCAGACGGTCGTCTTCGCCACCCTCGGCACCGGCGTCGGGCTCAACACCGACATCACCAAGGGCATCTTCGACCGGTTCCGGAGCCTGCCGATCGCACGGTCGGCGCCGCTGGTCGGCACCGTGCTCGGCGACGTGGCCAGGTACATCATCTCGGCGTGCGTGGTGCTGGCGTTCGGGATGGCGCTCGGCTTCGACATCCACACCAGCCCGCTGGCCGTGCTGGCGGCGTTCGGTCTGGTGCTGGCGTTCGCGTTCGCGCTGTGCTGGGTGGCCGCCCTGGTGGGGCTGTTCGTCGGCTCGCCGCAGAGCGTGCAGGGGCTGGGCTTCATGGTGATGTTTCCGCTCACGTTCGGCAGCAACATCTTCACCGCGCCCGGCACGATGCCCGGCTGGTTGCAGGCGTGGGTGGACGTGAACCCGGTGAGCGCCCTGACCACCGCGATCCGGGGGCTGATGATCGGCGGTCCGGTGGCCGAGTCGGCGATCACGGCGCTGCTCTGGTCGGCGGGAATCTTCGCGGTCTTCTTCCCGCTCGCCGTCCGCGCCTACCTCCGCAAGACCTGACCCGCTTTGCCACTTTGGGCGACATCTTCTCGGCTATAACCGAGAAGATGTCGCCCAAAGGCGGGAGTACGGCGGTGGCCCGGCTGGGCCAAAGCCGGGAGTGGCTAGGAGTCGAGGACGAGGGCATGGCGGCGTCGCGGCCGAGCTCGGCGGCCTGCCGGTACGAGGCCTCGTACGCGTCGTCGCCCAGCGCCAAGCGGGCCGCGCCACCGGCGGCCACCACGTCCGGATTGCCGAGGTCGGCCGTGCCGCGCAGCCGGGTCGCGGCTCCGAACAGCACCGCGGCCCTGGTCGAGTCGCCGGTGGCCTGGGCGGCCACGCTGAGCCCGTCGGCCGCGGCGCTGACGATCGGCATGTCCTTCGCGGTCAGCGCGGTCTCGAGACCCTCGCGCAGCTGGGCCACGGCGGCCGGCACGTCGCCGCGATCCAGCTCCAGGTACCCGAGCCCGATCAGCACCAGCGCCCGGAACTGCGGCTGCATCTCCTTGAACGTCTCGGCGTCCGCCATCGCCGTGAGGAACCAGCGGTGCGCCTCGTCCAGATCACCGCCGCGCCGGGCCACCTCGCCACGGGCGGCGGCCAGCAGCAGCCGGCCGTCCCGGCTGGCGTGACGCCCGGCCAGCGCCGCCTGTTCCAGCCCCTCCCGGGCGGCGTCGAGGTCGCCGCTGCGGGCGAGCGACAGGGCACGCCTGGTCCGGACGTGCATCATGTCGTCCTGGTAGCCGATGCTCGACATGAGTTCCAGGGCCTGGTCGAGCGCGGTGAACGCGCCGGCGTAGTCGCCGTGCAGCTCGTGCACGCCGGCCAGGCCACCGAGCGCGGTGCTCATGCCCCACTGGTCGTCCAGCTCGGTGAACGCGCCGAGGGCCAGCGCGAAGTCGCGTTCCGAGCCGTCGGCGTCGCCCACGTTGTCCCCGACGAACGCCCTGGCCACCAGCGCGACCGCCTGGGTCCACGGGTCGGCGAGCTCGATCATCCGGTTCAGCACCCGGACCGCCGTGACGTCGTCGTCCTGCACCATCGCCTCGGCGGCCGGCAGCATCCACAGGACCGGGTGCGCGCCGGGCCGATCCAAGCCTTCGGCGGCGCGCAGTGCGGCCTCCAGTTCGCGCGAGCCGGTGGTCGGGTCGCCGGACACGGCGGAGTGCAGGGCGAGGTACGCGTGCCCGAGCGCCCGCGCCGACTGGGGCGCCTCGCCGGGAACGGCCATCGCCTCGCCGAGCCAGGCCGCGCCCTCGCTGTGGTTGCCGCGCAGCGTCCAGAACCACGCCGAGCGCGGCGACCAGGCGCACCGCCGTCTCGCGCGTCGCCCGCCGTCCACGGCCCAGCGCAGCGCCGCGCGCAGGTTGTCGTGCTCGGCGGAGAGCCGGCGTCAGCCAGCCGATCTGGGCGCCGGTGCGCGCAGCATCGGATCGGCCGCCTCGGCCAGCCCCAGCAGGTAGCCGGCCTGCGCGCGCGGAACGCCTCGGCCTCGCCGGCCTCCGCCAGCCGGCTCGGCGCTGTACACCCGGATGGTCTCCAGCATCCGGTAGCGGCTCGGCTCGCTCGTCGGCGGCACCGCCTCGACCAGCGACTTGTCGACCAGCGCGGCGAGCAGCATCGAGCACCTGGTCGGGCGGCATCCGCAGACCGTCCTCGGCGCTGCTCGAGCGTGGCGCCGCCGGGGAAGACCGACGAGTCGCCGGCGCAGCAGCCCGTGCTCGGGCTCGTCCGAGCAGGTCCCAGCTCCAGTCGACCACCGCCCGCAGCGTCTGGTGGCGGGGCAGGGCGGTCCGGCTGCCGCCGGTGAGCAGCCGGAACCGGTCGTCGAGCCGGCCGGCGATCTGCGCCGACCGTCAGCGACCGCAGCCGGGCGGCCGCCAGCTCGATCGCCAGCGGGCATGCCGTCGAGCCGCCGGCAGATCTCGGTCACGGCGCCGACGTGCCGGCGTCGACCGCGAAGCCGGGCCGGCACGCGGCCGCCCGGTCGGCGAACAGCCGGACCGCCGGGTAGTCGAGCAGCCTCGGCCGGGCGTCGCGTGACCGGCACCGGCGGCAGGCCGAGCGGCGGCACCGGGCCAGAGCGTCTCGCCGGTGATGCCGAGCGGCTCCCGGCTGGTGGCGAGGATCGCGCACGCCCGGGCAGGCGGCCAGCAGCTCGGTCGCGCGAGCCGGGCGCAGGCGTCGACCAGGTGCTCGCAGTTGTCCAGCACGAGCAGCAGCCGTTCGCCGGCCGAGCGCGCCGACGAGCGCGTCCGACCGGGTCGGCGGCGGGCGGCTGCCGGGCTCGCATGTTGCCCAGCAGCGCGCGTCTCGCGCGGGCTGAGCGCGGCCAGCACGCGCCTGCGGCAGCTCGGCCGGATCGCCGACCGGGCGCCAGCTCGACGAGCCAGACCCCGTCGGGCTTCTCGCTCGGCCAGGCGGCTCGGCCGACTCGACGGCCAGCCGGGTCTTGCCCGCGCCGCCCGGGCCCGACCAGGGTGACCAGTCGGTGCCTCGCTCCAGCAGCTTGGCCGACCCGGTCGACCTCGGCGTCGCGGCCGACGAAGCTGGTCAGCGGGGCGCGCAGGTTGGTCGCGCGGCCGGTCGCGTCCGCGGCTGCAGGCCCGGACGCGGCGCGCAGCACGGCGCAGGTGGACGGCGGACAGCTCGGCGGACGGGTCGACGCCCAGCTCGTCGGCGAGGGCGGCGGGGTGCTCGAAGGCGGCCAGCGCGTCGGCCTGCCGGCCGCGCCCGTACAGCGCCCGCGATCAGCTGGACCGCCGAGCCGCTCGCGCAGCGGGTGGCGGCGGCTAGCGCCTCGCAGCTCGGCCAGGCGTCGGCGGCGGCCGAGCGTCAGACGGCCTCGACCGGTCCTCGACCGCGCCAGCCGGCGTTCGGCCAGCCGGGCCGCGTGCGGCCGCGGGCGAAGGCGGCCTCGGCGACGTCGGCGAGCGGCGTGCCCGCGCCACAGCGCCCAGCGCCTCCCGCGAGCGCGGCGGCGGCCTGCGCGGGGTCGTCGGCCAGCAGCGCGTGCCCGTCGGGCGGCGAGCCGCTCGAACTCGACGACGTCGACTGTCGACGTCCGCCGCGGCGTCGGCGGTCAGCCAGCCGGTAGCCGGACCGGGTAGCCGGATTCGATCAGCTCGTGCGCCCGGGCAGCGCGCGCCGCAGCCGGGAGACCAGCGACTGCAGCGCGTTGGCCGCCCCGGCGGGCGGGTCGTCGCCCCACACGCCGTCGATCGAGCGCGCTCGGCGCGTGACCACGCGGCCGGCCTCGAGCGCCAGCCGGATCAGCAGGGCGCGCAGGCGGGCGCCGCCGACCTCGACCGGCTCGTCCGGTCGTCGTCGCGCGACGTCGAGGGGACCCAGCAGCCCGATCCGCACAGCACCATCCTCTGGGAGATTGTCGTGGGCGGAAAGTCGATGGGGGTGGCGTCGCGCGAGCCCGCCGGCGGCATGGTGAGATCTGTCCCACACGGATCTGACGTCCGCGTTCCCCCATGGTGAGATGACCCACAACCTGAGGGCGCGTTCAGATGTCGCACGCCGGCTACTCGCCGGTAACATTGGTTCGACACGGTCCGCGACGTTGACCGGATGCGGGTGTCGGCACAGTCTGAGCGCTGTCCCGCAGCAACGGTTTGTCTAGCAGGAGGTCTTCCAGGCCCATGAACATCGTGGTGTTGGTGAAGCAGGTACCCGACTCGGGGAGCGAGCGGAGCTTGCGCGAGTCGGACAAGACCGTTGACCGGGACTCGGCGAGCCTCGTCATCAACGAGATGGACGAGTACGCGATCGAGGAGGCGCTCAAGCTCAAAGAGGCGCACGGCGGCGAGGTGACCATCCTGACCATGGGTCCGGACAAGGCCACCGAGACGATCCGCAAGGCGCTCTCGATGGGGCCGGACAAGGCGGTGCACGTCAACGACGCCGCCATCCACGGCTCGTGCGCGGTGCAGACCTCGAAGGTGCTGGCGAAGGCGCTGGGCACGCTGGAGTGGGACGTGGTGATCTCCGGTGCGGAGTCCACCGACGGCCAGGTCTCCGCGCTGCCGGCGATGCTCGCCGAGCGCCTCGGCGTCCCGCAGCTCACCGGTGCCCGCAAGGTGGACGTGGACGGCGCGACCCTCACGATCGAGCGACAGACCGACGACGGCTACCAGGTCGTGCAGGCCGCGACCCCGGCCATCATCAGCGTCTGGGACACCATCAACGAGCCGCGCTACCCGTCCTTCAAGGGCATCATGCAGGCCAAGTCGAAGCCGGTGAGCACGCTCACCCTGGCCGACCTGGGCATCGGCGCCGACGAGGTCGGTCTCGCGAACGCCACCAGCGAGGTGGTCGAGTTCGCTCCGCGCCCGCCCAAGCAGGCCGGCGTCAAGGTCAACGACGAGGGTGACGGCGGCGCGAAGCTCGTCGAGTTCCTCGCGTCCCAGAAGTTCGTCTGAGAGGGGGAGTCGACATGGCAGAGGTACTCGTCCTCGTCGAGCACTCCGGTGGCTCGGCCAAGAAGGTCACGTTCGAACTGCTGACCGCCGCCCGCGCGCTGGGTGAGCCGTCGGCCGTGGTGCTCGGTGCGCCCGGCACCGCCGACGCGCTCGCCGGCAAGCTCGGCGAGTTCGGCGCGGCGAAGGTGTACGTCGCGGAGTCCGAGGACATCGATGGCTACGTGGTGGCGCCGAAGGCCGAGGTGCTCGCGCAGCTCGTCGGCTCGGTGCAGCCGGTCGCGGTGCTGGTGGCCGCGTCGTCCGAGGGTAAGGAGATCGCCGGGCGGCTCGCGGTGAAGCTCGAGTCCGGGCTGCTCACCGACGTGACCTCGGTGAACGCCGACGGCACCGCCGGCCAGACCATCTTCGCCGGTGGCGTCCTGGTCACCTCGAAGGTCCGCACCGGCACGCCGATCCTGGCGATCCGGCCGAACTCGGTGAACCCCGAGCCGGCCGCCGGTGCCGCGACGCTGGAGACGGTCGAGGTGACCGTCTCGGACGCCGCCAAGGGCGCCAAGGTGATCGACCGCGTGGTCGAGGCCAAGGGCAGCCGGCCCGAGCTCGCCGAGGCCTCGATCGTGGTCTCCGGTGGGCGTGGGGTCGGCAGTGCCGACAACTTCAAGGTGATCGAGGGGCTGGCCGACTCGCTCGGTGCGGCCGTCGGCGCCTCGCGTGCGGCCACCGACTCGGGCTTCTACCCGCACCAGTTCCAGGTGGGTCAGACCGGCAAGACGGTGTCCCCGCAGCTCTACGTCGCATGCGGCATCTCCGGTGCGATCCAGCACCGGGCCGGCATGCAGACCTCGAAGACGATCGTCGCGGTCAACAAGGACCCCGAGGCGCCGATCTTCGAGCTGGCCGACTACGGCGTCGTCGGCGACCTCTTCAACGTGGTCCCGCAGGCCACCGAGGAGATCATCAAGCGCAAGGGCTGAGTGCCGCGGCGGGCCTGCGTTCCGGGCCCGCGGCTACTCATCCCTGTGGCGGCCTTCGGCTGCAACGAACCACCCGGCCGGGCGCCTGAGCAAGGCGCCTGGCCGGTGTGCTGTCCGGGTACTGCTCGGCACCTGCGGGGCGCTTCGGCCGGGGCTCGGTCTCGCCGGCGCGCCTGGGCCGGGTCGGCCGCGGTCGGCAGGCACCGTCCTGCCGGCTCATCCCCAGCTCCAGCGCGGCTGCGCGGCGGGGCCGGCGTGATCGGCGTGGTGGCCCCAGCTCCAGCGCGGCTGGGCGGTGGGGACCTGGTCGTACTGGCGGTCAGTCATGGCGTCCTCCTCGGTGCTTGCTGGCCTTCTCGGGGCTGTGAGGCGCGGGAGGAGCGGCTGCCAACGCTTTTTTCTGCGCGTTTTTTCGCCGGTCTTTCCGCGGCGCCTGTCGAGGTCAGCTCCACCGCACGCCGCGGGTTTGCCGCTGGTGATCGGTCATGGCGTCCTCCCCTCATCGCTGGTCGAGGAGGGGAGTCGCGAGGTCGTGCGACGCCAACGACTTTTTGCCGGAAACTTGTCGGGGCCGGCTCGTGGCGGGCCGGTGAGCCGATCGGAACGGGGAGACATGCAGGTCATCGAGGGTGCGGGGACGTTCACTCCGCCCGGCACGGCGCCGAATCACTACGTCGAGCAGTTCCGGGTGCCGGATCTGAGCGTCGGCACGTACTCGATTCCGACGGGCGGGGTCGACGATCAGAGCCCGCACACCGAGGACGAGATCTACGTGGTCAGCAGCGGGCGGGCGCGATTGGTCACGGACAGCGGTGAGACCGAGGTCGGGCCCGGCTCGGTCGTCTTCGTGCCGGCCGGCGAGGAACATCGATTCGTCGACGTCACGGCGGATCTGGCGTTGCTGGTGGTGTTCGCTCCGGCGTACCGGTCGCGGGCCGGCGGGGAGACCGGCGACTGAAGTGGCCAGCGGGGAGCCTGAGGGGCTGGCTCGTGAGGTCGGGCAGAGCGGGCGCGGCTACGCTGAAGGCACCATGGCGTACCTCGATCACGCGGCGACCACCCCGATGCTCCCCGAGGCCGTACGGGCGTTGACCGCGGCGTTGGGCGAGCACGGGAATCCGTCGTCGCTGCACGCCAGCGGTCGCCGCGCGCGCCGGGCGGTGGAGGAGGCGCGCGAGCGGGTCGGAGCCGCGCTGGGCGCCCGCCCGTCCGAGGTGGTGTTCACGGCCGGCGGCACCGAAAGCGACAACCTCGCCGTGAAGGGCATCTACTGGGCCCGACGGGATGCCGATTCGGCGCGGACCGTGGTCCTCGCCTCCGCGGTCGAGCACCACGCGGTGCTGGACGCGGTCGAGTGGCTGGCCGAGCACGAGGGCGCCGACGTGATCCTGCTGCCCGTGGACGAGTTCGGCCGGATCCAGGTCGAGGCGTTCGCCGAGGCGCTGGCCGAGCACGGCGACCGGGTGGCCCTGGCGACCGCGATGTGGGCGAACAACGAGGTCGGCACCGTGCAGCCGGTCACCGCGCTGGCCGCGCTGGCCGCCGCCCGGGGCATCCCGTTCCACACCGACGCGGTCCAGGCCGTCGGGCAGCTCCCGGTCGACTTCGCGGCCAGCGGCGCGAGCGCGCTTACCGTGGCCGGCCACAAGCTCGGCGGGCCGCACGGCACCGGCGCGTTGCTGCTGGGCCGGGACGTGCCGTGCACGCCGCTGCTGCACGGCGGTGGTCAGGAGCGGGGAGTCCGTTCGGGCACGCTGGACACGCCGGGAATCGTGGCGTTCGCGACGGCCGTCGAGTCGGCGGTGAAGGCCCAGCACGAGCGGGCCGGCAAGCTCGCCGAACTGCGGGACGACCTGGTGGAACGGGTCCGGGAGGTCGTGCCCGACGCGATCCTCAACGGTGACCCGGTCGACCGCCTGCCCGGCAACGCGCACTTCTCGTTCCCCGGCTGCGAGGGTGACGCGCTGCTCATGCTGCTGGACGCGCGCGGCATCGAGTGCTCTACCGGCTCGGCGTGCTCGGCCGGGGTGGCGCAGCCCAGCCACGTGCTGATCGAGATGGGCGCCGACGTGGAGCGGGCGCGCGGATCGCTCCGGTTCTCCCTCGGCCACACCTCGACCAGGGCCGACGTGGACGCGTTGGTGGATGCCCTCGGTGCCGTGGTCGAGCGGGCGCGCCGGGCCGGCGAAGCCAGCCTCCGCCGCGCCTGAACCTCGACCGTTCGCCAGGCCGCGGTTGGATCGCGCCCCCTGAGGGCGCGATCCAACCGCAGCCCCGGCGGCTTCGCCGCGCCGGCCGTCCGCCTCGTCGAACCGGCCACCGCCCGCCTCGTCCGAACCGGACTTTCGGGGAAAACGGGGCTACGCCCGCCCGTCGTATGCCCAGAAACCCCGAAAGTCCGGTTCGGGTGGGCGGCGGTTCGGGTGGGCGGCGGTTCGGGTGGGGGCAGTTCGGGTGGACGGTCCGGTTCGGGTGAGCCGCGGGTTGGCGGCGGTTCGGCGGCGGCGAGACGAGCGATTACCCTCGTGGACGAGGTACTGACGAGCAGGGACGGTGTGCGCATGAAGGTGTTGGCCGCGATGTCCGGCGGGGTGGACTCCGCCGTGGCGGCTGCGCGTGCGGTCGCGGCCGGGTACGACGTCACGGGCGTGCACCTGGCGCTCTCCGCGTCGCCGCAGTCGCACCGGACCGGCGCCCGTGGCTGCTGCACCCTGGAGGACTCCCGGGACGCGCAGCGCGCCGCGGACGTGATCGGCATCCCGTTCTACGTGTGGGGCATGGCGGAGCGGTTCGGCGAGGACGTGGTGGACAATTTCGTCGACGAGTACGCCGCCGGCCGCACCCCCAACCCGTGCCTGCGCTGCAACGAGAAGATCAAGTTCGAGGCCGTGCTCGACCGGGCCCTCGCGCTCGGCTTCGACGCCGTGGTCACCGGTCACCACGCCCAGCTCGAGAACGGCGTGCTGCGGCGGAGCGTGGACCAGGCTAAGGACCAGTCGTACGTGCTGGCCGTGCTCACCCGTGAGCAGCTCGCGCACGCCATCTTCCCGCTCGGCGACTCGACCAAGGAGCAGGTGCGGATCGAGGCGGCCGAACGTGGCCTCGCTGTGGCCGACAAGCCGGACAGCCACGACATCTGCTTCATCCCGGACGGCGACACCGCCGGCTTCCTGCGCAAGCGCCTCGGCGAGCAGCCGGGCGAGATCGTGGACGCGGTCAGCGGTGAGGTGCTCGGGGAGCACGACGGCACCTATGGGTACACGATCGGCCAGCGCAAGGGTCTGCGGCTCGGCCGGCCGGCGCCGGACGGCAAGCCCCGCTACGTGCTCGACATCAGCCCGGTCACGAAGACCGTGCGGGTCGGGCCTGCCGAGGCGCTGGACGTGGACGAGGTGCTCGCCGATCGCCCGGTGTGGACCGACGGCACGCCGCGGACCGGCCCGATCAGCTGCCTGGCCCAGATGCGTGCGCACGGTGAGCCATTGCCGGCAACCGTCACCCTCGACGGCGACGTGCTGCGGGTGGAGCTCGACGAGCCGACGCGGGGGATCGCGGCCGGCCAGGCCGTGGTGCTCTACGACGGGGATGTGGTGATCGGTTCCGCGACCATCGCGTCGGCCCGCAACCGCGCGGTCGCCACGGTCTGAGTCCCGCCGCCTGAGAACTCGGCTGTCTCGCCTTGCCCCGACCAGCGAGGATGCTGGCATGGGCAAAATCTATGAACGCATCGACGGCCGGCTGCGAACCTTCATCGAGAGCCAGCCGATGTTCTTCGTGGCGACGGCTCCGCTCACCGGCGACGGCCACGTGAACCTCTCGCCGAAGGGGATGGCTGGCTCGCTCGCCGTGTTCGACGAGCACACCGTGGCGTACCTGGACTTCGGTGGGAGCGGCGCGGAGACCATCGCGCACCTGCGAGAGAACGGCCGGATCACGTTGATGTGGTGCGCGTTCGAGGGGCCGCCGAACATCGTCCGGGTGTACGGCCAGGGCGAGCCCGTGTTCCGCGACGACCCACGCTGGGACGACCTCGTCGCGCGCTTCACCGGCGCCGACGCGCCCAGCCTCCGGGCGATCATCGTGGTCACCGCCGACCGGATCAGCGACAGCTGTGGCTTCGCGGTGCCGTTCCTGGAGTACCGCGAGGAGCGCACCCTGCACGGTGAGTACTTCGGTCGCAAGACCGACGAGGAGTTCGGCGCCTACTGCGAGTCCAAGCCGCACGTCGCGACCAGCCTCGACGGCCTGCCCGCCCTACCCCTGCCGCTGCCCGCCCGAACCAGCTGACTCCCCTTCACTCGCGGGCAGGGCGGCCGGCCCGCGCAACATGAAAGCTCCCTTCAGCGCGCTATCGCGTCATGAAGGGAGCTTTCACTGGGGTCCGGCCCAGGGTGCGCGCCAGGCCCGGCGGCCCCGGGCCCCTGGCCGGCCTGGGCGGACCCCAACCCTCGGCTTTGGGTGACATTTTCGGTGCTATAGCACCGAAAATGTCACCCAAAGCGGGGAGGGGAGGGAGGCGGGTGGTCAGCCGGAGTTGTGGTCGAACTTGAGATGGGTGGTGATCCGGTACCGGTCGCCGCGGTAGATCGAGCGGGTGTACTCGATCACGCGGTCGGTGCTGTCGCGGGTGGTGCGCTCGAACAGCAGCGCCGGCGCGTGCAGGGGCACCTCCAATCGTTCCGCCTCGATCGCGTCGGTCACGGTGGGCTCGGTGGTCTGCACGGCGTCGGTGGCGACGACCTCGTACCGCAGCCGCATCAGCTGGTAGAGCGAGCCGGACTCGAAGTCCTCGGGCGCGATGTCCGGGCACCAGCACGGCCGGGATCCGGATCTTCTCGATGGCCATCGGCATCTCGTCCACAATTCGCAGCCGCTCGACGAAGAGCAGTGAACTGCTCGGGGAGAGCCGCATCCGGGTGCCGAGCCGGGCGCCGGCCGGCTCGTAGACGAACGTCAGCACCTTGCTTCGCCAGTTCCCCTCGGCCGGCGGCACGTTGAAGTCGCCGGTGGGCGTCGGGGCGAGTTCCTGGGAGACCTTGCGCCGGCCGGTGAACGTGCCGCGGCCGTGTTGGCGGATCAGCAGGCCGTCACGGGCCAGATCCTCGATCGCCGCGCGCAGCGTGGGCCGGGAGACCCCGAGCTGCTCGCTCAGATCGCGCTCGGACGGCATCAGCTCGCCCGGCTGCTTGACGTCGATGAGTTCGCGGAGGCGGTCTCGCACCTGTGCGCGCTTCAACTCGTGCCCCTCGCTGTCGTGGCTCCCTGAGCGGCGCCAGCGTACCAACTGGAGCGCGAAGCCGCGCCACAAAGTTGACCATTGGTAAAGCAAGTTGAGGGTAGCCGTTCGGGGCGGCTTGGCCCGAATAGACCCCTTACTCCCACGACAAACGCGCCAAACCGAGTCGCGCGAACCCCTTGACTTCGGCAAGTGGTGTAGACCACTGTCTCAGCCATGGCTGATGGTCGCGCCACTGGTCAAACCTGATTGCCAGGAACGTGCGCGGACGGCCCGAACCCGAGGAGATCTCGTGACCCGGAATCTGTTGCGTCGCCGCGGCCGGCTGCTCGGCACCGTGGCCACGTTGCTGGCCGTCACCGCGGCCGCGGCGTGCTCGCCGGCGGTGAAGGAGGAGGCCGGCGGTCCGGTCACGCTCGACGTCTGGCTGATGAAGGACTCCGCCACCCCCGAATTCATCAAGGAGGTGAACGACGACTTCATGGCCAAGCACGACAAGGTCACCGTGAAGACGCAGATCCTGGAGTGGGACGGGCGCGACGCCAAGTGGAAGACCGCCCTGGCCAGTGACACGCCGCCGGACGTGCTGGAGATGGGCAACACCGACGTGCTGACCTACGCCGCCTCCGGCGGCCTCACGGACCTGTCGAAGCGCGAGTTCGATAACCAGTCCACCTGGTTACAGGGGCTCAAGGAGGCCGGCACCTACGAGGACAAGCTCTACGGCGTCCCGTACTACGGCGCCGACCGGGTCGTGCTGTACCGCAAGGACCTCTGGGCGAAGGCCGGCCTGACCACCCCGCCGAAGACCCTCGCGGAGCTCAAGACGGTGGCCACCACGCTCCAGTCCCAGGGCGGCAAGGACTTCTCCGGCCTCTACTTCCCCGGCCGGTACCAGTACGCCGCGTTGCCGTTCGTCTACGACGAGGGCGGCGCGATCGCCAAGAAGGACGGCGACGGTTGGAAGGCCACGTTGAGCAGCGACGAGTCGCGGGCCGGCCTCACCGCCTGGTCCGACCTGATCAAGGCCACCTCCAAGGCGCCGGCCGACGCCGACGAGGTCAACCTGCCCGACATCATGGGTCAGGGTCGCACCGCGATGATCCTCGGCCAGTCCTGGATGGTGCCGCTGATCACCGAGAAGTACCCGGCGATCGGTACGCAGCTGGACGCCTTCCCGATGCCCGGCACGGACGGGCCGATGCCGGTCTTCCTGGGCGGCTCGAACCTCGCCGCGGCCGCTGCCGGCAAGCACCAGGACCTGGCGTACGAGTGGATCAGGACGATGACCAGCACCAAGCACCAGACCACGATCGGCAAGAACGGGATGCTGCCGAACAACACCAGCCTGGAGTCCGCGGTCTCCGGCATCACGGCGGTCCAGCTGGAGGCGGCCGGCAAGAGCTGGTTCACGCCCACCTCGACCAAGTGGTCCAACGTGGACAACGCCAAGGTGATCCAGGACATGTTGCAGGCCATCGCCTCGGGCGACAAGAGCGTCGACGAGGCCACCAAGGACGCCGACGCCAAGATCGACCAGCTGCTCGGGCAGAGCTGACCGCTCCGAACTTGGTTGCCGGGCCGGGACCGAACCCGCGGCCCCGGGTGCGGCACCGGCCCGGCCGACCAATCCAGCAGGCAGCCTGACGGCCCGTCTACCCCGGGAGCGCGACCGTGACCCACCTCCGCACCGATCGGCCCGCTCACGCGGCCGCCGGCGAACGGTCGCCCGCCGCGGAGACGCCACCAGCCGCCCGTCCGCGTAGGCCCGGACGCCTGCGCGGGCGGGCCCTGCCCTACCTGCTCCTGCTGCCGGCCACGCTGACCGTCTTCGCCACCCTGCTCTACCCGGTCGGCAGCATGGTCGCGCTGTCCTTCCAGCGCGCCAACCTGGCCGATCTGGTCGGACGGACCACCACCTGGGTGGGGCTCGACAACTACCAGGACGTCCTCACCGACGAGTTCTTCTGGACGGTGCTGCCCCGCACGCTGGCGTTCGCCGCGGTGTGTGTGGCGCTGACCCTGCTGATCGGCACCGGCTGCGCCCTGCTCCTGCACAACGCCAGCAGGTGGGCCCGGCTGATGCTCTCGGCCGCGATGGTGGTGGCCTGGGCGACGCCGGTGATCATCGGTGCGGTCATCTTCAAGTGGCTCTTCGACTCCGAGTTCGGCGTCGTGAACTACGTGCTGACCACGGCCGGGCTGTGCTCCTGCCGAGCAGTACTCCTGGCTGGCCAACCAGTGGACGGCGTTCGCGGTACTGGTCGGGATCGTGGTCTGGGGCTCGGTGCCGTTCGTGGCGCTCTCGATCTACGCCGGGCTGCTGACCGTGCCGCCGGAACTCGGCGAGGCCGCCAGGGTGGACGGCGCGAGCGGCTGGAAGATCTTCAGCCGGATCACGTTCCCGCTGCTGCGGCCGATCTACGCGATCCTCACCGTGCTCTCGGTCATCTGGGACACCAAGGTCTTCCCGCAGGTCTGGCTCACCACCGAGGGCGGGCCGTACCAGGGCACCGTGATGCTCGGCGTCTACATCTACAGCAAGGGCATCAACAACTCGCAGTTCGGCGCCGCCTCCACGATCGCCGTGCTGATGACGGTCATGCTGCTGAGCCTCTCCTGGCTGTACGTCCGCACGCTGCGAGGGGAGACCCGATGACCGCGTCCGCCCAGGTACGTCCGGTTCGCGTGGCACGTCCGCCGCGCACCCGGTACGCCTCTCGCCGCACCCGTCGGGCGCTGATCGATCTGGCCTGCGTCGTCCTCGCCGGGATCTTCGTCTTCCCGGTGTACTGGATGGCCGCGACAGCGCTGAAGCCGGACGCCGACATCCAGCGCTTCACGCCGAAGTTCATCCCGTGGCCGCTGGACTTCTCGCACTTCGACCAGGTGCTCGGCGACGCGACGTTCTGGCAGGCGCTGCGCAGCTCGCTGACCGTCACGGTCGCGGTGGTGGTCGGCGGCACGCTGGTGGCGTTGATGGCGGCGTTGGCGCTGGCCCGGTTCCAGTTCCGCGGCCGCACCGGGTTCATCCTCGCGCTGATCATCGTGCAGATGATCCCGGCGGAGGCGCTGTTCATCCCGTACTACCTGATGCTCCGCAACGTCGGACTGCTCGGCCAGCTCACCGGCCTGATGATCGTCTACCTCTCCTTCACCGTGCCGTTCACGTGCTGGATGCTGCGCGGTTTCGTGGCCTCGATCCCGGCGGAGCTGGAGGAGGCCGCGGCCGTCGACGGGGCGAGCCGCTGGCAGACGTTCTGGCGGGTGCTGTTCCCGCTGATCGCGCCGGGGCTGCTGGCCACCTCGATCTTCTCGTTCATCACCGCGTGGACCGAGTTCACCTACGCCTACGTGCTCATCAACGACCCGGCGAACTACCCGCTGCCGGTCTACATCCAGTCGTTCATCGGTCGCCACAGCACGGACTACGGCCCGCAGATGGCCGTCGCGACCCTCTTCACCCTCCCCGTCGTCGTGTTCTTCCTGTTCGTGCAGCGACGAGCCGTGGCCGGCATGAGCGCCGGCGCGATCAAGGGGTGACCAACAGGCAGCACACCGGTCGGCGTCCGGCTCCCGACTGGCTTTCCGCACCGCTCACCACCGCGAAGGAGAACCACCCATGGCGCCATCGCGTACGACCCGCCGAGCCGCGTTCGGAGCGGCCACGATCACGGCCCTGGCGGTGATCGCCGTGGCCGGCCTCGCCGCCGTGCCCGCCGGCAACGCCGCGGCCCTCGCCCCGTGCGGCGAGCTGTTCGACGACTTCGAGTACACCGGCCCGACCGACCCGAACTTCACGGCGCACGAGTGGACCGCGCGCGCCGAGGCCGGCGGCCCCGGCGTGCCCGGCGCGACCTGGTCGCCGGCCAACATCACGTTCCAGAACGACGGCGCCGAGAAGGTGCTCCAGCTCTCGGCGGCCACCGACGGCACGGCGGCAGCACGTCCCACGCCGAGCTGCTGCAGAACCGGAAACGGTTCCTGGCCGGCACCTACGCCACTCGGATCAAGTTCGCCGACGCACCGGCCACCGGCGCCGACGGTGCGCACATCAACCAGACGTTCTTCACGATCGGACCGGCCCAGCGCTTCGACTACGACCCGCTCTACAGCGAGCTGGACTTCTCCGAGTACCTGCCGAACGGCGGCTGGGGCGAGCAGGGCCCGATCAACTACCAGACCAGCTGGAACGGGTACCGGCTGGAGCCGTGGGACGCCCGCAACGCGCACAGCGAGCAGCGCCGCAGCTTCGACGGCTGGCACGACCTGGTCTCCAGGTCTCGGCCGGGCACGTGAAGTACTTCATCGACGGGGTGCAGGTCGGTGACCACACGTTCGACCCGAGCGGCCAGTACCCGGTGTACCCACGGGCGCCGATGTCGCTCCGCTACAACCTGTGGTTCATCGACACGACCACGCACCCGGGCGGCCTGAGCCGGTACCAGCAGCAGGTCGACTGGGTGTACTACGCGAAGAACGAGGTGATCTCGCCGGCCGAGGCGACCAGCCGGGCCGCCGCCCGCCGCGCCGCCGGCACCGGGCACACCGACACGGTCGACGCGAACACCTGCCCCGACCCGTCCACCTCGCCGACCAACTCCCCGAGCCCGACGCCGACCGCCTCGCCGACGGGCTCTCCGAGCCCCACCCCGACCGTGCCGGCCAACTGCTGCCGGCGCGCCGGCCTGGGCCTGGGGCACGGTCTACCTCGGCGGACAGCGGGTCCGGCACAACGGCCGGCTGTGGCAGGCCCGCTGGTGGACGTTGGGCTCCGAGCCCGGCCTCACCGCGCAGTGGGCCGACCTCGGCCGCTGCTGAGCACGCCGTACACCGGGTCGGGCCGGCCGGGCGGTCCGACCTCGGGCTGGGCCGCCGGGCCGGGCAGCACGGAGCCCGGCCGGGCACCACCACCGCGACGACGGGAGTTCCGCGCCATGCTGATCCCTCAACCCAGGTCGTTCACGCCGCGCCCGTACGGGTACACGCTGGACGCGCGGACGGGCATCCACGCGCCGGACGGCCCTGCGGTGGCCGCGCTGGTCCGGGAACTGCTCGGCCCGGCGACCGGACTGCCGCTGCCGGACGTCGGATCCGACCGGGACGGGCACGCTCGCGTTCCGACTCGACCCGGCCGCCGCTGGGCTGGGCACCGAGGGCTATCGGCTGCTCGGTGACCGCCGACGGGGTGGAGGTCACGGCCGCGGACCTGGCCGGGCTGCGCTGGGCGGTCCAGACGCTGCGCCAGCTGATGCCGCCGCAGGTGTACTCGCGGGAGCCGGTGCCGGGTGTGGCCTGGACGGTGCGCGGGCGCCGAGATCGAGGACGCGCCGCGGTACTCCGTGGCGCGGCGCGATGCTCGACGTCGCTCGCTGGTACAAGCCGGTGGCGTGGCTGTACACGTTCGTCGACCTGGCCGCGATGCACCGGCTGAACATCGTCCACCTGCACCTGACCGAGGACCAGGGCTGGCGGTTCGAGGTGACGCGGTACCCGCGGCTCACCGAGGTCGGCGCGTCCGGCGGGAGTCGCCGCGTCGGCCACGCGCACGACGAGCGCGGCGACGGCACGCCGCACGGCGGCTTCTACACCCAGGCCGAGCTGCGGCGATCTGGTCGCCTACGCGGCCGGCGCGGGGTCACGATCGTGCCCGAGATCGATCTGCCCGGGCACACCCAGGCCGCCATCGCCGCCTATCCCGAGCTGGGCAACGACCCGAGCGAACCCGCCGGAGGTGTGGACCGAGTTCGGGCGTCAGCGAAGCGGGTGCTCAACGTGGCCGAGTCCACCGTCGAGTTCATCAGGAACGTGCTGGACGAGCTGATCGACGTGTTCCCGTCGGAGTACATCCACCTGGGCGGCGACGAGGTGCCCACCGACGGAGTGGGACGGCGAGCCCGGCCGCCCAGCGCGCGGCTGGCCGAGCTGGGCCTCGCCGGCTCGGCCGACCTGCTCGGCTGGTGGATCGCCCGGCTCGCCGACCACCTCAAGGGCGCACGGCCGCCGCGTGGTGCGTCTGGGACGAACTGGTCGAGCTCGGCGCCGAAGGGCTCGACGATGCTATGGCGTGGCGCGGACCGGCAGCGGGTGCTGGCACGCGCTGCGACGCCGGCCACGACGTGGTGGCGACGCCGCACACCGACATGTACCTGAACTACCCGCAGGCCGCAGGCGCCCGGCGAGCCGCTCTCGATCGCGGACGGCGAGAACACGACTTCGGCGTGACAGCCTGTCCAAGGTGCTACGCGTACGACCCGGACCCGGGCGGCACGACGAGCTCGGGGGCGCCCGGGTGCTCGGCACGCAGGGGAACCTGTGGACCGAGTACCTGCCGACGCCGGAGCGCGCGGAGTACGACCTGATGCCCCGGCTGGCCGCCGTGGCCGAGATCGCCTGGGGCTCCGAGCGGGACGAGGCGGGCCTGCGGCGCCGGCTGGTGGAGCACCTGCGGCGGCTGGACGCGGCGGGGATCACGTACCGGCCGTTGGATCGCTCGACGTTCGCGCGGGGTGAGCTCAGCCGAGCTTCAGCTCGATGCCGGCGGCAGCTTCGGTCACCTCGGCGCGGTGGCCGTGGCCATGCACGGTCACCCGGCCGCCGGCGAGCGGAATCCCGTCCACCGCACGTCGCCCATCCGGCCGGCAGGTCGGTGCGACTCGGAGCACCCGTTCGGCACGTCCGGCTCGAACCCGAGCAGCGCACGGACCAGCAGACAACGGCGCCGCGGCCGCCCAGGCCTGCGGCGAGCAGGAGCTCGGATAGGAGACCGGCGCCGCGAACTCGGACCGGTCGAAGCCGCAGAACAGCTCGGGCAGCCGGCCGTCGAACCGCTCGGCCGCTCCAGCAGCCCAGTAGCC
>CAVVAL010000011.1:0-17403 GCA_963746095.1 uncultured Actinomycetota bacterium
GCGCAGTACCCGGGCGATCTCGGCGTGCTGGTCGCGCTGCTGTTCAACCAGTTCCGGATCCCGGCCGGCGAGGCGGTCTTCGTCTCCGCCGGGATGCCGCACGCGTACCTGCGCGGCACCGGCATCGAGCTGCTGGCCAGCTCGGACAATGTGGTGCGCGGCGGCCTGACGCCCAAGCACGTGGACAGCGGAGAGCTGCTGCGGCTGCTCCGGTTCGAACCCGGCCCGGTACGCCCGATGTCGTACCGCGAGCCGGCGGCCGGCCTGCGGGTCTGGGAGCCGCCGGTCCGCGAGTTCGCACTGACCAGGGCGATCGTCTCCGGCGACCCGATCGAGCTGGTCGGGGCCGGCCCTCGAATCCTGTTCTGCCTGACCGGCACGGTCCGCGCCGAGCAGTCCGGCGGCGAGGTACTCGACCTGCGCGCCGGTGAGGCGGTCTTCGTGCCGGCCGGGCCCGATGTCCGGCTCGGCGGTGCTGGCACGGTCTTCCAGGCCAGCACCGCCTAGCGCGAATCGGTCAGGCGACGACGCCGCCCCAGCTCTGCCATGCGCCGAAGTCCTTGCGCGGTGGCAGTGTGTCCTGGGCCGGTAGAGCCCAGAGCGCGCCATCGGCTCCCCGGGCGAAGACGATCTGCCAGTACTCGGACTCCGGCGTGACGTCAGAACCGGCCAGTGTCGCGGCCGGCGCCGAGGTCAGCTTCCGGGCCGGCGGGTCGGGCTCGTTGTAGAGGTGCGCGTGCAGGTTGCCGGCCGCCGTCACGTACCACGGCCCGACGAGGTTGCTACCAGGACTGTTCTCGATCGCCTGAGTGCCGGTCCCGAACGCCGACGCCAGCCCGAACTCGCGGGGAGTGCCCTCCCAACGGGCGTTCGGGATGAAGCGGCCTTCCGGGAAGGCTGTCGTGTACTGGTCGCCGTCGAGGCCGCGGCCGAGGACGTCGATGGTCCATCCGTCAGGGACTCCGCCGTAGCCGATGAGGGCCGGGGCCGAGGTCCAGCGGCCGCCGATCGGCTGCCAGCCGGCCCAGGTGTCGCCGGTGCGCACCCGCACCCAGTAGGCGCCGTCGTTGCCGCGGATCGCGACGATCAACCGGTCGACGGCGAGATTCACGACCATGACGTCGGGCGCGCTGGTCGCGACGCCGCCCAGGGACGACCAGCCCGTCCACACGTTTGGCGCGGTCTCCCGATTCCACAGCACGTCCTTGCCGGGACCGCGCGCCATCAGGTGGATGAGCCCGTCGGCGTCGGTGGTCGCGGCCGGACCGGACGCCACCTGCCCAGGCAGCTTTCGCCAGCTCGCGGCGGCCGTGCCGGTCTTCTGGTACACCTCGCCGTTGGTGCCGCGGACGAAGGCGTGCACCGCGCCGTGCGCCGTGGTGGCGCCGACCGCGATCGGCGACACGTCCGCCGGGGCGTTGGCGGCCACGGCCGGTGACCCGGCCAGCAACAGCAGCGGCGCAGCCAGCGCGCCGGTCAGGATGATGCGTAAACCAACCATCGGATCTCCCCCGCTCAGCTTCTTTGCGGCAGTTTATTTGAGCTGTGCGACGGAAAGTCGCGCTGGGTTGGTGCTGCCTCGATGCGGCGTCTCGATGCGTTCGGTTACGGCGCGCGGCGGGCTGAGGCGGCGGTGGCACGATGGTGCGCCGGGAGGCCGACTCGATGCTGGCCAGGGGCCGACGTACCCCGGCCGGGCGGTCGTGATCGGCAACAGATTTTCGGTCTTTCGGGGACTTACGTTCACGATTCCGCCGCCGACACGATGTTCTCTATGTGGGACGGGAACCTGCGGCGTTGCTCATGCGTCGTATGGTTCGAGGACGGCGTCGGCGTTGCTCACGTGGTGGGCGCCTCTGGCGAGCAACGCCGACGCTCTGCCCTTGTGGGGTGCTACGCCCGGCCGAGTCGCTTCCGCTCGGCCGGGCGATGCGCGTCCGGCCCCCTTGATCACGCTCCCGACCCCCGACGCCGCTCCCGGCCCTTCGGGGGTTTCTTTGCTGCCCGCCGAGGCAACCTTGACACCGCCCTGGTAACCTCCTCTGCGATGGACAGGCTGACTATTCAGGAGGCGGCGGAGACCACGGGCTGGTCACCGCGGATGCTCCGATACATCGAGCAGGTCGGGCTGGTCGCCGCACCGCGGTCCAGCTCGGGCTACCGGCTCTACGGTCCCGAGGAACTCCAGCGACTCCGCACGCTGCGCGAGCTGCTCGAGCGGTTCGGTATCGGCCTCACCGACGTGGGCTTCGCGCTCCGGCTCCGCAGGGACGAGCCGCTGCACGAGGCCCTCGAAGAGTGGTTCACGGCCGAGCCGACCAAGCCCGAGGACGTTCCCGCGGCCGGCTGGCTGCGCTGGGAGCAGCACAAGCACCAGAGCCTTCTCTCCGACCTTCCCCCCGCCGCTCCGGCGGTACCTGTGGTGGACGTGCCGACCGGTGCGTACCCCGTCATCCGACTGGCCGATCCCGAGGAGACCGCATGACCACCGCTCTACCGACCGGCGCACCGTACAAGGTCGCCGATCTCTCGCTGGCCGCCTTCGGCCGCAAGGAGATCCAGCTCGCCGAGCACGAGATGCCCGGCCTGATGTCGATCCGTCGCGAGTTCGCGGACGCGCAGCCCCTGGCCGGCGCCCGGATCACCGGCTCGCTGCACATGACCATCCAGACCGCCGTGCTGATCGAGACGCTGACCGCGCTCGGCGCGCAGGTCCGCTGGGCCAGCTGCAACATCTTCTCCACCCAGGACCACGCGGCCGCCGCGGTCGCCGTGGGCCCGAACGGGACCCCCGAGGACCCGCAGGGCGTCCCGGTCTTCGCCTGGAAGGGCGAGACCCTGGAGGAGTACTGGTGGTGCACCGAGCAGATCGTGGACTGGGGCAACGGCACCGGCCCGAACATGATCCTCGATGACGGTGGCGACGTCACCATGCTCGTGCACAAGGGCGTGGAGTTCGAGAAGGACGGCGCTGTCCCGGACGCGACCGACGCCGACCCGGAGGAGTACCACGTCGTTCTGGACACCCTCAAGCGTTCGCTCGCGGCCGACGGCCAGCGGTTCACCCGCATCGCCGCCGAGATCAAGGGCGTCACCGAGGAGACCACGACGGGCGTGCACCGCCTGTACGAGTTCGCCCGCGACGGCAAGCTGCTCTTCCCGGCGATCAACGTGAACGACTCGGTCACCAAGAGCAAGTTCGACAACAAGTACGGCTGCCGCCACTCGCTGATCGACGGCATCAACCGCGCCACCGACGTGCTCATCGGCGGCAAGGTCGCGGTCGTCTTCGGCTACGGCGACGTGGGCAAGGGCTCGGCCGAGTCGCTCCGCGGCCAGGGCGCCCGGGTGATCATCACCGAGATCGACCCGATCTGCGCGCTCCAGGCGGCCATGGACGGCTACCAGGTCACCACGCTGGACGAGGTCGTCTCGACGGCCGACATCTTCATCACCACGACCGGCAACAAGGACATCATCAAGGCCGCGGACATGGCCAAGATGAAGCACCAGGCCATCGTGGGCAACATCGGCCACTTCGACAACGAGATCGACATCGCGGGCCTGGCGAAGATCGACGGCATCGTGAAGAACGAGGTCAAGCCGCAGGTGCACGAGTGGGTGTTCCCGGACGGGCACTCGATCATCATGCTGAGCGAGGGCCGGCTGCTGAACCTCGGCAACGCCACCGGGCACCCGAGCTTCGTGATGAGCAACTCGTTCGCGAACCAGACGATCGCGCAGATCGAGCTGTTCACCAAGCCGCAGGACTACGACCTGCAGGTCTACGTGCTGCCGAAGCACCTGGACGAGAAGGTCGCCCGGCTGCACCTCGACGCGCTCGGCGTGAAGCTCACCGAGCTCACCAAGGACCAGGCCGACTACATCGGCGTTCCGGTCGAGGGCCCGTACAAGTCGGACCTCTACCGCTACTGACCGATTCGGTAGTCTTCACCAGCACCTGAGCCGGGGCCCGCAGAGCGTTGCGGGTCCCGGCTAGTGTTGTCGGCCACGGCGAGATTTCTCCTCGTCCCCAGGTCGACGCCTTCTCGATGTGCTTCGTGAGGTCCGGCCGAAGCTGGTTTCTGAGTGAAGGACCTTGCCTCGATGACGCAGCGCGTCGATTCGGCGGGCATCGTCGTCGAGCCCGATGCGTCGGAGCCGAACGTCGACGGCCCGCCGGAAGAATCCCGTTCCGAGCTGTCGCCTGCCCTCGTCGTGGCGGTGGAGCGATACCGGCGCGGCGCCCCACGGGTCGGCGCGCTGCTGGCCCGAGGCGCCGAGCGTGGCGGGTTCTGGCTCGTGCCGGCCCTGACCGCTCTGGTGCTCAGCCTCTGGCATCTCGGTCGCCCCGCGTTGTGGCGGGACGAGATCTTCACCCTGGACCGGTCCTCCCTGTCGGTGTCGGCGATCCTGGACGTGATCTCGGCGGTCGACTCGGTCTTCGTCCCGTACTACCTGGTCATGCACTGGTGGATCGAGATCTTCGGCGAGTCGGCGGTGGCCCTGCGGTTGCCGTCGGCGCTCGGCATGACGGTCGCCACCGCAATCGTGGCCGTGCTCGGCCGGCGCCTCTTTACCCCGGTGACGGGCGCGGTCGCGGGTCTCGTCTTCGCCTTCGTGCCGGCCGTCTCGCGGATGGGGCAGGAGGCCAAGCCGCACATCTTCGCCACGCTGTTCACCGCGCTGGCGACGTTGTTGCTGCTGCGCGCGCTGGACAAGCCGAGCTGGCGCCGCTGGTTGCCCTACGCCGTGGCCTGCAGCCTGATCGGGTTCAGTCACCTGCTCGCCTTCCTCGTGATGGCCGGCCATGGCGTCGCGGTGCTCGCCCTCGAGGGTCGCCGTGACCGCACGCTCGTGCTGAAGTGGATGGCGGCGGCCGCGGCCTCGACCGTTCCGGTGCTGGTGCTCGCGCTCGCCGGGTTCTCCAACCGCGGTGCGATGGCGTGGTTGCCGCTCACCACCTGGCGTTCGGTGTACGAGCTTCCGGTCCGGATGATGAGCGGGAGCATCTTCAACCTCCCCGGCGTCGGTCTGTTCGCCGGCCTGCTCCTCGCTCTGGGCCTGCTCGGTCTGACCGTGAACCGGCGGGCAGGCTGGGTGCTCGGCGGGTTGGCCCTGGTGCCGACGGTGCTGCTGCTCACCGGCGGCGCGATCGAGCACGTCCTGCACCCTCGTTACCTGCTCTACACGCTGGTGGCGTGGTCGATCCTCGCCGCGGCGACGCTGGTCGCCCAGCGCCCGGCGATCGCGGTCACGCTGTTCGTCGTCCTGGTGATGCTGGGCCTCCCCGCCCAGCAGGCCAACCGGCAGGTGGACGGGCACGGTGACGCGGGGGTGAGCACCGTCGCCAGGGTCCTCGCGAAGGAGAGCCGGCCGGGTGACGGCCTGGTGTTGCAGCCGTCCGCTGGCACCTGGCTCAAGCTGAGCCTGGCCTACAACCAGCGCGTCGATCCCGTCGCCCGCAAGGCCGCTCACCCGGCGCTCCAGCCGGTCGAGTGCGGCGCCGGCACGGAATGCCGGATCGCCAACGCCCGGCTCTGGATCGTCTGTGCTGGCAAGCGTCTGGACCTGCGGGACTGCCTCGCGCCCGACACCGCCGCCGCGGTCAGGCGCAGCTACGGCACGGCGCTGCCGACCGTCGTTCACGAGGACGCCCGGTTCACGATCGGCTACCTGCTCGTGGATCCGACCGCGTCCTGAGGCCGCGTACGAAGGCGGACGTGGTTGGCGGCCGCACCCCGAACGCCGGCTCGGCACGGTCCGCGCGTAACCTGGCGCGGTGTCCGAATGACCCGCCGTTCTGGGACCTCACGCTGATCTGCCGGAACGACGGCCGGGTCACCATCGACGAATTGAGATCCTGAGGATGGCGATGACCCGCCATACGGTTGCGCACGACGTCGCCGATCTGTCGCTGGCCGAACAGGGCCGCAACCGGATCGAATGGTCCGACCGCGGCATGCCGGTCCTGCGCAGCATCCGGGAGCGGTTCGCGGCGGAGCGCCCGTTCGCCGGCATCCGGATCGCGGCCTGCCTGCACATCACCACCGAGACCGCGAACCTGGTCCGCACCCTGCACGCCGGCGGCGCCGAGGTGCGGATCGCGGCCTCGAACCCGCTGTCCACCCAGGACGACACGGCCGCCGCTCTGGTCGCCGAGTACGGCGTGAGCGTCTTCGCCCGCTACCGCTCCGACCGGGCCACCTATCGCCGGCACATCGACTCGGTACTCGAAGCGCCACCGGAGATCGTGCTGGACGACGCCTGTGACCTGGTCACGGCGTTGCACACGGACTACGTCGATCTGCTGCCCGGCGTCCGCGGCGGCTGCGAGGAGACCACCTCGGGCGTGGTCCGGCTGCGCGCCATGGCAGCGGCCGGCGCCCTGCGCTACCCGGTGGTCGCCGTGACCGACAGCCCCACCAAGTACCTGTTCGACAACCGGTACGGCACTGGCCAGTCCACTGTGGACGCTCTGCTTCGGGCGACCAACATGCTGCTGGCCGGCGCCACCGTGGTGGTCGCCGGCTTCGGCCACTGCGGCCGCGGTGTGGCCGAGCGGCTGCACGGGCTCGGCGCGCACGTCGTGGTCACCGAGGTGGACCCGGCCAGGGCGCTGGAGGCGGTGCTGGAGGGCTACTCGGTGCTGCCGATGTCCGAGGCGGCCGCGGTGGGCGACATCTTCGTGACCGTGACCGGCAACCGGGACGTGATCGGCCCGGAGCACTTCGCGCTGATGAAGGACTCCGCGGTGCTCGCCAACTCCGGCCACTTCGACGTCGAGATCGACGTGGCGTGGCTGGCGGAGAACGCGGTCGAGCACCGGGCCCGGGTCCGCCCGAACGTGGACGAGTTCGTCCTGCCCGACGGCCGGCGGCTGCTGTTGGTCGCGGAAGGTCGGGTGGCGAACCTGGCCGCGGCGGAGGGCCACCCGGCGGCGGTCATGGACATCTCGTTCGCCGTGCAGGCCCTGACCGTGGAGTGGCTGCTGTCGCAGGGCAAGACGATCGGCGGCGGCGTGCTCGAGGTGCCGCGCGAGATCGACCGGGAGGTGGCCCGCCTGAAGCTGGCCGCGCTGGGCACCCGGATCGACACCCTCACCCAGCCCCAGGCCGACTACCTCACCTCCTGGGAACTCTGACCCCCATCAACGCGCTTTGGGCGACATCTTCGGTGTCATAGCACCGAAATGTCGCCCAAAGGCGCGCAGCGCTAGCGGTTGTCGTCGCTGGGAATCTCGTAGACCGCGGTGTCGTCCTTCCGGAACCGGAGCGTCGCGACGTCGTCGAGGCCAGGGGCGGGCGGGTCGTAGCGCTCGTCCACGACCAGCCAGCGGACGTGGTACCGATCCCGCAGCGCCCCGACCGTCTCCTTGGACGGCCGCTGGAACGCGGCGTCGTTGACGGCGAGCAGCTGCGGGTCCCAGTAGGGCAGGTAGAAGAACGGACCCTTGCCAGCCCACGACTCGGCGAAGGTCTCCGGCGTGTAGCCCCAGCCCTCCACCAGCACCCGCCGCTCCGAGTAGCCGGAGATCCAGAAGTGCCGGTTGTCGCAGTTGCCCTTGAGCTCCACGCGGCAGTGCGTGTTGGTGGCGACCAGATCCTTGACGTCGGAGTGGTCACGCAGCCAGCGGGCCGCCTCGATGCCGCCGCTGGGCATCGGCCGCTCACCGGGTTGGACCACCGGCACGATCCGCCAGGCCTCTTCGGTCACCTGGGCGAAGCTGTAGAGCCGGTCGGCGGTCGGCGCGATGCCGAGGCCGGTGATGGCCACCAGGATGAGCGCGATCGAGATCCCCTGCAGGGCCCGGATTCGCCGCCGGGCGAACCACAGCGCCACGATCCCGACGGCCACGACCACGCCGAGCACCGCGATGGGCTTGATCAGCTCGATGGAGACCGCTTTGCGGCCACCGCTCGGCGCCAGCGGATTGTCGAACCAGGCCACGCCCCAGGCCAGCAGCCCGGCACCGGCCGCGACCCCGAGCAGGAGGCGGCCCGTGCGCCAGTTCCTCCGGTCCTCCGGGATCATCGCCGCGATGCCGCAGATCGAGAGCACGGCGAGGTACGGCGCGACCGAGCGGATGAAGTACGTCTGGCTGATCCCCGGGTGGCGTAGGGCCAGCGTGAGCCCGATTCCGGCGATCGAGATGCCCGTGAGCAGCAGGATCGCAGGGTCGCCGAACCGCGCGCGCTTGGTGAACAGACCGACCACGCCGGCCGTCCGGACCCCCCAGGCCACCAGCAGCAGCGCGGTGATCAGCAACGTCAGCCAGATCGGCAGGTTGCTGCCGTAGCCGCCGCTGAGCCCGGTCATCCGCAGCGCGCCCAGCATCCGGACCGTCTGCAACGGCTTGTACTGCAGTGCGTGCGCCACGCCGCCGCCGAACATGACGTAGGTGGCGAACGCGAAGAGGACCAGCGTGAACGCGCCGATGAGCAGTGCTGGCCGGTTCAGCCGCCGATGCAGCAGCAGCCCGCCGGCGACGACCAGGCCGAGCCCGGCGAGGAGCAGCGGCAGGAAGGTGGCCTTGGCGCCCATCACGGCGGCCAGCAGGAGGGCGATCAGCACCCAGTCGCCGCGAGCCGGCGACTCGGCGCGGAGCCGGTCGATCATGAGCAGCACCGCGGCGGCGAACAGAACGGCGGCGAACACCTGGGTGGGGCTGACCCAGAGGTTCACCTCCAGCAGCGAGATGTCGTAGAACGCGCCGGCGCTCCACTGGTACGGGCTGAGCGAGCTGACCAGAAACGTCATCACCGCGGCGAGCGCGCCGGCCCACCACTGGCCGGAGATCCGCTTCGCACACAGCGCCACCAGCACGGTGAAGGCCGCGATCATCGGCAACGCGAACAGCCGGTAGATCAGCACCTGGAGCTCGATGCCGGTCACCCAGCTCGACGCGGCGAGTTGCGCGTGCACGAACCAGTGATAGTCCAGGGAGGTGTCCAGTACGTACGGTGACGTCGGCGGCACGTGGTTCTTCGCCTCGCTGGCCAGCGCCAACTGGTACAGCGTGTCCACATAGGAGCCAGCCGACCAGGGCCACTCCAGCCCGTGCCAGCGGTAGTACATGACCGCCGAGGCCGCGAAGACGATCGCGAGCACGCCGGCCAGGGTCCAGGACCACGCCAGCGGCGCGCGCTCGGTGCCCGCCGCGCTCCAGTGCCGGCGCAGGGACGGCACGGCGAGGAAGACGATGATGACGATCGCGGGCGTGAACGCCACCGCGAGCGGCACCCCGATCGCCCGCGCGGGCAGGTAGACCATCAGCTCCAGCGCGTACCCGACGGCCGTGCCACCGGCCAGGTCCTCGACGAAGGGACGCGAACCGGACGCGGGCGTGGACCGCAGCGCCCGCCAGAGGAGCGTGCCGGGCAGGACGATCCCGTACACCAGGTAAGCGGTGTACTTCGCGATGTCGAGTGGTGGCGTCGCGTAGCGCAGCAGGATCGCGACCACCAGCAGGTACAACACTGTGGCCGGGGTCCAGCCCGAGCGGACGACACGCGTGACGGCGGAATGCATGCGCGAAGTCTACGGATCCGTGGCGAGCGCCAAATGGTCGGCATCGGGCCCCTACGCTGCGGCTCGACAGCGCAGGACGAGCCGGTGGCGAACGGGTCCGGTACGGGGTTTCCGGTGCCGGTGCGGACGCGGTGCGAGAGTCGCTTCGCAGCTGGCTACGGTGCGATGGGAAGGTCATCACAGCGCCGGTGGGACGGGACGACGGCGCTACCGGAGGGGGAGCGGTGCCGAAAGGCGAGTATCGGATCGGCGGGGACGCCGGGCTGCTCGGCGACGGTCACGGCGAGGCTGGCGCCGGCCTGCTGGAGACGTTCTCGTGCGCGCCGGGGCCGGCCGGCTGGCGCTACGTGGCGAGCCTGCGGGACGCGGCGAGCGGGATCGCCGGCGGCCGGGTCGACGTGACCGTGGACTCGCGATGGCGGCACGGCCGGGTCGAACTGCGGGCCGGCGGCTGGCTGCTGCGCGGCGGCGTCGCCGGGCCGAACGTGCTCTGGGTGCGCTCCGGTGTGGACGGCACGGACGCCGCCGAGCAGACCGCCACCGCCGCCGGATTCTGGGGCGTCTCCCCGGCCTTCCTCGTCACCACCGCCCGGATGCTGGCGCTCGAACCCGGACAGCAGACCTCGGTGGCGCTGATCGCGGTGGCCGGGGACGCGCTGGCCACCCGCACGGTCCGACACCGGTGGACACTGCTGGATGTCACCGACCACCCGACCGACCTGCGGCCACTGCGGGTGGAGCGGTACGAGGTCGCGGACCTGGACACCGGATCGGTGGCCGAGATCCATCTGGCCGGCGACGTGGTGCTCTCGGCGCCGGGCGTCGAGCTGCTCACCCTGGACGGGCCCCCGACCGTCGAACCGGCCTGATCCGCTAATTCCTACGCGTCTGGGCGTTTTACCCTGTCGTGCAGGTCACTATGGTCGCCATCACGTTAGGGGAGGACTACCTTAACTAGGTAAGCCTTCCCTATTCTGGTCGCGACATCGTTGCGTCGACCCAGGGAGTACATCGTGTGGGAGTTCTTCTTCCCGAACTTCCTGATCGGGCTCCGTGAGGGCCTGGAGGCGACGCTGGTCGTCAGCATCCTCATCGCGTTCCTGGTGAAGTCCGACCGGCGGGACAGGTTGCCGCTGGTCTGGCTCGGCGTGGCGGCCGCGGTGGTGCTCAGCGTGGCGTTCGGCGCGCTGCTCACGTTCACCTCGACCACGTTGCTGCAGAGCTTCGAGGACCGCGAGCTGTTCGGCGGCACCCTGTCCATCGTCGCGGTCGGCTTCGTGACCTGGATGATCTTCTGGATGCGTCGCACCGCCCGGCACCTCAAGGCCGACCTCACCGGCAAGCTCGAAGCCGCCGTCGCGATGGGGAGCGTGGCGGTCGCGGTCGCCGCGTTCCTCGCGGTCGCCCGGGAGGGCCTGGAGACCACGCTGTTCTTCTGGAGCGCCGCCCAGCAGGCCGGCGACGCGAGCGGCCCGCTGCTCGGCTTCGTGGTCGGCATCGCGGTGGCGATCGTGCTCGGCTGGCTGCTCTACCGCAGCGCGGTCCACCTCAACCTGGCGAAGTTCTTCACCTGGACCGGCGCCGGTCTGATCCTGGTCGCCGCCGGCATCCTCGCCTACGGGGTTCACGACCTTCAAGAGGCCGCGTTCCTGCCTGGCCTGAACACCCTCGCGTTCGACGTCTCGGCACAGATCCCGCCGGACAGCTGGTACGGCACCCTGCTCAAGGGCGTCTTCAACTTCAGCCCCGCGACCACGGTCCTGGAAGCCATCGCCTGGCTGGCCTATCTGATCCCCGTGATGGCTGTCTTCCTGTGGCCGGCGCGCAAACCCGTGCGCCCGGCGCCGCAGCCGACCGCAGCCTGATTTCCCACCTCACCCCACCCCGGAGTCCGTGACCATGCGTATGCCCCGATCCGCCGCACTGCTCGGCGCTGCCGCTCTCGTCGCCGGCGGCGCCCTGGCCGGCTGCAGTTCGTCCGAGGGCGACGGCGGGGACTCCGCCGGTGGCCCGATCAAGGTCACCTCGTCGGCGAAGGACTGCGACGTCGCCAAGACCGAGCTCGAGGCCGGCACCCACACCTTCGACGTGAAGAACACCGGCTCCAGCGTGACCGAGTTCTACGTCTACGCCGAGGGCGACCGGATCATGGCCGAGGTCGAGAACATCGGCCCTGGGCTGAGCCGCAAGCTCATCGTCGAGCTGCCGGCCGGCAAGTACGAGGGCGCCTGCAAGCCCGGCATGACCGGCAAGGGCATCCGCCAGGCGATCACGATCACCGGTGACGCACCGCCCGCGACCAGCACGGACGCCAAGCTCGCCGAGGCCACCGCGAACTACGGCCGGTACGTGAAGTCGCAGTCCGCCGCCTTGATCGAGCAGACCACGGTGTTCGTCGCGGCGATCAAGGCCGGCGACCAGGAGAAGGCCAAGGCGCTCTTCCCGGTCGCCCGGACCTACTGGGAGCGGATCGAGCCGGTCGCGGAGATCTTCGGCGACCTCGACCCGGCGATCGACGCCCGGGAGAACGACGTGGAGCCCGGCCAGCAGTTCACCGGCTACCACAAGCTGGAGAAGGACCTCTGGGTCGACAAGAACATCAGCAAGTCCGGCCCGACCGCCGACAAGCTGCTGGTCGACGTGAAGAAGGTCGTCGAGCTGGCCGGTCAGACCACGCTCACCCCGCTCCAGCTGGCGAACGGGTCCAAGGAGCTGCTGGACGAGGTCGCCACCGGAAAGGTCACCGGCGAGGAGGATCGCTACTCGCACACCGACCTGTGGGACTTCCAGGCCAACGTCGAGGGTTCCCAGGCCGCCATCGCCGCGCTGCGCCCGGTGCTGGAGGAGCGTGACCCGGCGCTGGTGAAGGAGATCGACGCCCGGTTCGCCGCCGTCGACGCCGCGCTGAGCAAGCACGCCAAGGGCGAGGGCTTCAAGCTCTACACCGAGCTGACCCCCGCCGACATCAAGGAGCTGGGCACGACGATCGACGCCGTCGGCGAGCCGATCAGCAAGGTCGCGGCAGTGGTCGCCAAGAAGTGAGGCTCGCATGACGAACGAACCAGCAGTGCCGACCGGCGAACCGGCGGTTTCGGACAGCGGCGAGACGGCCGCGGTTTCCGGCCGGGACACCGGACCGGCGGCCGCCGAGTCGGGTCGCCGAGGGGTCTCCCGCCGGCGGCTGCTCGGAGCCGGCGCGGCCGGGCTGGCCGGCGTCACGGTGGTGGCGGCCGGCGGCGCGGCGGCGCACGAGTTGCTCGGTGGCGACTCGGCGGCCCAGGCCAGCAACCTGTCGAGCCCGGTGCCGTTCCACGGCGAGCACCAGGCCGGCATCACCACGCCCGCGCAGGATCGGCTGCACTTCGTCGCCTTCGACGTCACCACGTCCAAGCGCGAGGAACTGATCACGCTGCTCAAGGCGTGGACCAAGGCCGCCGAGCGGATGACCCAGGGCAAGGACGCCGGCCCGATCGGTGCCGTCGCGCGGCGTCCCCGAGGCTCCGCCGGACGACACCGGTGAGGCGTTGGAGCTGCCCCCGTCCGGGCTGACCCTCACGATCGGGTTCGGGCCGAGCCTGTTCGACGAGCGCTTCGGGCTCGCCGACAAGCGGCCGGCCGCGCTCGCCGACCTGCCGGCGTTCCCCGCCGACGACCTGGACCCGGACCGGTCCGGCGGCGACATCGCGATCCAGGCCTGCGCGCACGACCCGCAGGTGGCGGTGCACGCGATCCGTAACCTGGCCCGGATCGGCTTCGGCACGGTCTCGGTCCGCTGGTCGCAGCTCGGCTTCGGCCGTACCTCCTCGACCAGCGTCTCGCAGTCCACGGCCCGGAACCTGATGGGCTTCAAGGACGGCACGAACAACCTGAAGGCCGAGGAGACCGACCTGCTCACGAAGCACCTGTGGGCCGCGCCGGCCGACGGTGCCGAGTGGATGGCCGGCGGCACCTACCTCGTGTCGCGGCGGATCCGGATGATGATCGAGACCTGGGACCGCACCTCGCTCGCCGAGCAGGAGGCGATCTTCGGCCGCACCAAGGGCACCGGCGCACCGCCGACCGGCGGCAAGGAGTTCGACAAGCTGGACTTCGACACGGTCGGCGCCGACGGGGAGCCGATGATCGGCAAGGCGGCGCACGTCCGGCTCGCGCACCCGGACTTCAACGGCGGCGCCAAGCTGCTGCGGCGCGGGTACAACTTCGTGGACGGCTCGGACGGGCTGGGCCGCCTCGACGCCGGCCTGTTCTTCCTGGCGTTCCAGCGTGATCCGCGCAAGCAGTTCGTGCCGGTGCAGCGCCAGCTCGCCAAGGCGGACGTGCTGAACGAGTACATCAAGCACGTGAGCAGCGGCGTGTATGCCTGCCCGCCCGGCGTCCGCCCCGGCGAGTACTGGGGCCAGACCCTGTTCGGCTGATCCGCCGGTTGCCGCTTTGGGCGACATTTTCTCGGTTATAGCCGAGAAAATGTCGCCCAAAGCCGTGTGGGGTGGCGCGGCTGTGTGGGGGTGGCGCCGCCCGGGTGGGGCGGCGGCGGCGTCAGGCGGGGGGCTGGTAGCCGGTGGTGGAGGCGGGCGTGCCGCCCGACATCGCCGGCGCGGCCGTGACCGCCGGTGCGGCGTGGGCGGGGCGGGCGTACGGGGACGGGCCGAGCGCCACGATCGTGCGCTGCCCGGCCAGCCGGAGCTCCTCACGCCGGCGACGCTCGGCCAGCACGGCCGCGAGGTACCACCAGCCCGACGTGCCGGCCGGCGGCGGCGGTGCTGTCACCGCGATCACCTCGTTGACCAGCAGCTGCCCGAGCCTGGACCGCGGCTCGGCGCGGAGCTCGTGCGCGCGGGAAAGGAACTGGCGGACGGTCATCGCGAGATCGTCGTCCACCCTGGTGAGGTCGAGGGTGAGCGCCCAGGGCGCCAGCGGCGGCGGCATCTGCGCCACGAACCGACCCCGGTCGGGCAGCCGCTCCTGCAGCACCATCGTGCCGGCGGCCAGGTCGCCGATCCGCTTGCCCTTGCTGTTGAACAGCAGCGCACCCGCGCCGAACATCCAGGTCAGCGGCGCCATCAGCAGCCCGGGCCACTCGATCACCAGGCCGACCAGACCGCGCACGAAGGCGTGCCGGAACCGGATCGGTCCGCCGTCGTCGCGCACCACGCGCAGGCCCATGGCGAACTTGCCGGGGCTCCGGCCGCGGGTCAGGGTCTCGAACGTGACCGGCCAGATCAGGAAGATCAGCACCAGGCCGACCACGGTCGCCGCGCCGATCAGGGCCGAGTCGGCTTCGAGCCGCAGCAGCAGGAGGATCACGCCGGTGAGCGCGAGGCCGCCGACGATGATCTCGGCGGCGGCGTCGATCAGCAGCGCGATCGTGCGGGTGGCCAGCCGGGCGATGGGTAGCTCGACCTCGACGGCCTCGCCGGTGATGACCCGATCGCGCGCCACGTGTCGCCTCTCCGCCACCGACCGCAGGGCACGGCCGTGATCTCGATTAACTCACACGCGGTCCAGCACCAGCGCCCAACCCCCGTCGCACTTTGGGCGACATTTTCAGTGCTATGGCACTGAAAATGTCGCCCAAAGCGAGTTGGTGGGGTCAGCTGGACAGGCGGGTGACCGGCGGCGGCGTACTCGTCGGCTCCGGTCAGCGCCGCGGCGATCCGGAAGTGCCGCAGCGCCTCGTCGGGCCTGATCTGCCGCTCCAACGTGCGGCCGAGGGCGAAGTGCGCCCAGTGGTCGGTCGGGTCGGCCGCCAGCACGTGCTGGAACTGCTCCTCGGCCCGGCGCAGCTGCGCGGAGTGGAAGTAGGCGCGGGCGAGCAGCAGCCGGACCGCGGTGGTGGCGTACGGCGATGCGGGGCTGGCGTCGTCGTCGGCCACCGGGGTCTCGACGAGCTCCTCGAGGAGCCGGACCGCGCCGCGCGGGTCTCCGGTCTCGAGGTACAGCTCGGCGAGGCGGTACTGGTCCATGGGGGTCAGCGTCGACGGGTTCACGGTGAATCTCCTTCCGTGCCGCGCTGGCGTGCGCGACATGGCCTGAACACGCGGCCACCGCCCGCCATTCCGCGCCGGCGACCGTCGAACGGCCGGCGCGGGCTCCCCGGCCCGGCCGGATCAGTCCAGCCGGAAACCGGCCTCCGCTGCCAGTAGATCCGCGATCTCGATGGCCTGACCGGGGGTGATTCGAGCGCCCTTCAGCGTGAGCAGGCCACGGGCGCCGGAGAGCCGGGAGGTCCGCAGATCGCACCCGGCCGCGGCGGACACCCCGAGCTCCGCGCCGGCCAGATCGCACCCCTCGAACAGCACGCGGGAGAAGTCGCCGCGCAGGGTCGTGCCGGCGAACGAGCAGTCCTTGAAGACCACCGTGCCCTTGGTGCGGCCGAGGTAGATGCCGCCGTGATCCCAGCGGCAGCCCTGCACGACCAGCTCCTCGGCGAAGTCGACGATGACCCGCCAGCCGACCGCGCGGCAGCCCTCGATCTCGACCCGCCGCGCCGTGACCCCCTCCCACACGGCGTTGGAGACGTCGCCGCGCCGGATCCGCACGTCGGTCAGGGCCAGCGGATCGAACCGCGAACCGGCCAGGTCGGCGGCGTCCACGACCGCCTGGACGATCTCGCCGCCGCCACTCAGGCCGGCGTGCTCGCCGCTGATCCGAGCCTGATAGACATCCAGGTCGCCGGAGAGCGGCTCGCTGAGCTCGGCCAACGCTTCCTCGTCGAGCATCGGGGCACGGGCTGGTCGCGGCGCGGCGGCTCGGTTCTTCGTCACCACGCCACCGTACGGGCGGGCTACGACGATCCGCCCGCTGTCGGATGCCGGTGCTTCACTGGGCCTTCCCTGGGCGCGAACACGGAGGCGGACCGATGTCGGTGAGCTGGCGGCAGGTGATGGAGTGGCGCGTCGGGCGGCAGCAGCTGCGTGAGCGCGCGCCGGCGAAGCGGGCCGCCGAGGTGGTCACCGCGATCGGCGGGCTGCACGCGCAGGCCTTCTCCTCGGCCGAGCTGTCGCTCTGGGCCAGGCTGGACGGCCTCGCCGCCGGTGAGCTGGCCGCGGCGCTCTGGACCGATCGGCAGTACGTCAAGACCTGGGCCATGCGCGGCACCCTGCATCTGCTGCCGGCCACGGAGTATCCGCTGGTCCAGGCCGGGCTGAGCCAGTACGAGCATTACCTCAAGCCGGTCTGGCTGCGGAACTTCGGGGTCACCAGGGACGAGCTCGAACTGCTGATCGCCACGGTCGGCGCGGCGCTGGACGGTCCGCCGCTGACCCGTGCCGAGCTGGCCGACGAGGTGGCCCGCCGCACCGGCTCCGCTGTGCTCGGCGACAAGGTCCGGGAGAGCTGGGGCGCGCTGCTCAAGCCGGCCTCGTTCCGTGGCCAGCTGTGCTTCGCCCCCAGCGACGGGCAGCAGGTCCGCTTCACGCGCCCCGACCGCTGGCTCGGCGCGTTGCCCCCGGTCGAGCCGGCCGAGGCAGTGGCCGAGGTGACCCCGCGGCCCTTCCAGCCCCGAGGCATACACCGTTGCGTTAGCCGGCAGTTGCGCCAGCATCGGAAATCCCCACGCACCGCCTGCAACAACAGCAGCGCACAATAACGAACAGAATCTAGCTCGGTTCATGACAAATCTCCTGGATTGAAATCACAGATGGGAAACCCGCCGCCAGGCCAGCTTTCAGCCCACGGTTATAGCGTCAAAAAGTAAGGGCCTGCGAAAGGTGCGTAATGCCACGCCCTGGCATCTGCGCTCTAAGACCAGAACCTCGAATGATCCGGCTGAGACGTCCGCCTCTCAGCGGCACAATCGTATACCCCGGGCATTCTTTTGTCATTATGTGCTGCCGACCCATCCGCCCCGACCCGGTATAGTTAGGCTTCGAG
>CAVVAL010000012.1:0-161452 GCA_963746095.1 uncultured Actinomycetota bacterium
GCGGGCTCCACCTGGGGCTTCGCCGCCGGTACGGCCGCGTCGGCCGCCTGGTGGGCTTGGCCCAGCGGTAGTCGGGTTTGCCGTCTTCTCGGCGAACGCAGGATCTCCGCGACCGCCACGTACGTGCGCGGCACCTTGTAGCCCGACAGCCGTTCCCGGCAATGCGCGTCAAGGGAGGCCTCGGTGGGCGGGTCGAGCTCGGGCCGGTACTGCAGGATCGCGGCCACCCGCTCGCCGTACGTCGGGTCGGGATCCCGCGACCACCGCGTCGAAGACCGCCGGGTGCGCCTTGAGCGCGGCCTCGACCTCCTCCGGAAAGATCTTCTCGCCGCCGGAGTTGATGCACACCGCGCCCCGGCCGAGCACGTGCACCGTGCCGTCCGCCTCGACCTTCGCCAGGTCCCCGAGGAGCACCCATCGCTCCCCCTCCACCTCGACGAACACCTCGGCGGTCTTCACCGGGTCCTTGTAGTAGCCGAGCGGGACGTGACCGCGCTGGGCCACGTGGCCGATCGCGTCGGAACCCGGCTCCACCGGGCGCAGGTTCTCGTCCAGCACGGCGGTGCGCGCGTTCACGCTGAACCGCAGCCCCGCCTCTGGGCTGGAGCCGGCCACGCCGGTGCCGTTGAAGCCCGGACTCCGAGGCGCCGAAGTTGTCCAGCAGGACGGTGTTCGGCAGCAGCGCGTGCAGCGTGTCCTTCACGCTCTGGGAGAGGATCGCGCCGGCCGAGCTGATCGCGAACAGGCTGCTCACGTCGGTGCCGGCGAGCGGGCCGGCGAGCGTCTCGGCGAGCGGCCGGGCCATCGCGTCGCCCACGATGTTCGCGGCGTTGACCTTCTCCTGCTCGATCGCGCGCAGCACCGCGGCCGGGTCGAACCGGCGGACCAGCACCACCTTGCGGCCGCCGAAGAAGCCGATGAACGTGGCGAGCTGCGCGGCGCCGTGCATCAGCGGCGCGACCGGGAACATCACCAGCGGATAGGACGCGGCGACGCGTTCGGCCAGCTCGCCCGGGGTCTTCACCGGCTCGCCCATCGGCTCGCCGCCGCCCATGCCGGCGAAGAACAGGTCTTCGTGCCGCCAGATCACGCCCTTGGGCGCGCCGGTGGTGCCGCCGGTGTAGAGCACGTACAGATCGTCGGCCGAGCGGGCCGGGAAGCCGCGGTCATCCCGCGACCCGGCCACCGCGTCCTCGTACGGCAACCGCCCCGGGCAGGCCGGGATCACCGCCGACGGCGAGCAGCAGCGGGGTCGCCGGCAGAACGTCCACGGCGCCGGCCACGCGGGGCGCGAACTCGACGTCGTAGACGAGCCCGACCAGGTCGGCATCGGCGTAAAGGTAGCGCAGTTCGGCGGCGACATACCGGTAGTTGATGTTGATCGGCACGGCGCGCAGTTTGAGGCAGGCCAGCATGGTCTCGACGTACTCGGGGCCGTTGTAGAGCTGGATGCCCACGTGGTCGCCGGGGCCGATGCCCGCGGCCTCCAGATGGTGGGCGACCCGGTTCGCGCGGGCGTCGAGTTCGGCGAAGGTGAGCCGGCGTTCCCCGCAGACCAGCGCCTCCCGTTCCGGCACGGTGTCGACCACGCTCTCGAACAGGTCGGCCAGGTTGTACTCCACCGGTGCGCCTCCGATCGGGATGCGGACGGCTGAGAACGACTTCCAGCGGGGCGTTCTCAGATCTGGCGGTCGCGGTCCGCCCAGTACGGGTCGCGGAGCCGCCGTTTGTAGACCTTGCCGATGGGGTCGCGTGGGAAGTCCGGCACGAAGTCGACCGTGCGCGGGCACTTGAACGCGGCCAGGCTCTGCCGGCAGTAGGCGATGAGCCGCTCGGCCTGGGCGTCGTCGGTGGGCGTGCCGGGAATCGGTTCGACGGCCGCCTTGACCTCCTCGCCCCAGTCGTCGTTGGGGACGCCGAACACGGCGCAGTCGGCCACGTCCGGGTGTTGCAACAGCACCGACTCGATCTCCGCTGGGTAGATGTTCACCCCGCCGGAGATGATCACGTCGGACTTGCGGTCACACAGGTAGAGATAGCCGTCGTCGTCGAGGTAACCGGCGTCGCCGACCGTGAAGAAGCCGTCCCGCCAGGATCGTCGGGTCTTCTCCTTGTCCCGGTGGTAGCGGAAGGTCTGCGCGCCCATCTTGATCCAGACCGTGCCGACCTCGCCGGGCGCGCGGGGGGTGAAGTCGTCGTCGGTCACCGCGATCTCGCTGATCGCCGACGGCCGCCCCACCGAGCCGGGCTTCTTCTCGAAGTCCTCTGGCGTGGCCAGGGTGCCGCCGCCCTCGCTCGCGGCGTAGTACTCGTAGATCACCGGGCCCCACCAGGCGACCATGGCGCGCTTGGTGGCGACCGGGCACGGCGCGGCGCCGTGGACCGCGTGCGTCATCGACGAGACGTCGTAGCGGGTCCGCTCGGCCTCGGGGAGCCGCAGCATCCGGTGGAACATGGTCGGCACCAGGTGCGTGCTGGTGACCCGGTAGCGGGCGATCCGGGGCACATGTCCTCCGGTGTCCAGCGGTCCATCAGGACCACCGCGTGGCCACTGTGGAGCGACGCGGTGACGTGATTGGTGACCGCGGTGTGGTACATCGGCGCGGTCACCAGGTGGACGCCGGTGCCGAGCATCGGGATGCCGTACACGTGGAACAGGAACGTGCCGTACTCGCCGGCGGTGTGCGGGTCCATCCCGGTCAGCGGGCGACGGACGCCCTTCGGCTGGCCGGTGGTGCCGGAGGTGTAGGTCATCAGCGCGCCGGCCGTGCGTTCGGCGGGCAGGTCGGCGGGCTGGTCGGCGGCGAGCGCGGCGTACGGTTCGAACCCGTCGATCTCGCCCACCGCGAACCGGGCCAGCTGCCGATCGTCCGCCGCGCTGATCGCCGCCTGGGCGAACCGCTCGTGCGCGATCAGGGCCTTGGCGCCGGAGTCGGCGAGCAGGTAACCGATCTCGGGTCCGGTCAGGTGATAGTTGGCCGGCACCAGGTAGAGGCCGATCTGTGCGGTGGCCAAGGTGAGCGCGACCGCCTCGACGCTGTTCGGCAGGACGGTGGCGACGATGTCCCCGGTGCCCAGGCCACGCTGCCGCAGCCCGTGCGCGAGCCGGTTGGCCTCCCGGTACAGCGCGCCGTAGCTGATCTCGCGGTGGTCGGGATCGACGACGGCGAGCCGGTCGGGTTCCCGTTCGGCGATCGCCCAGAACCCGAGTTCCCCCATGGCCCCTCCTTCGCTCGGCACGATCGGTGCGGTGCGGGCAGCTGCGGTGCGGGTGGAACCAGCCGGGCACGACGAATTTCGGTAACGCGTTCTCGTTATCGTCAGCGGGGCTCATGGCAGTGTTTCGAGCTGGTTATGGCCGTGTCAAGCATTCGTGTTGTCGTAACTGAGAACGTGTTCTATCTTGAACGTTCCGGACGCGCCGCATGCCGCCTGGGAGGCCGCCATGCCCGACCCGCACCTCACCGTCGAACGCGCGGGCCACGTCGCCGTGGTCACGATGAACCGTCCCGCCGTCCGGAACGCGTTCTCCCCGGAGATGCTGGTCCGGATGGCGGGCGCGTGGGACCTGATCGACGACGACCCCGAGATCCGGGTCGCGGTCCTGACCGGCGCGGGCGGGGTGTTCTGCGCGGGCGCCGATCTCAAGGCGCTCAACGCGAGCCAGACCGACGACGCCTTCGGCCAGCAGCTACGCCAGGACACCGGGGTGGCGTGGAAGGCACTGCTGCGCAATCACCAGCTGCGCAAGCCGCTGATCGCCGCCGTCGAGGGGCACGCCGTCGCGGGCGGCACCGAGATCCTGCAGGCCACCGACATCCGGATCGCGGGCGAGAGTGCCGTGTTCGGTCTCGCCGAGGTGACCCGCGGTCTGTTCCCGGTGGGCGGCTCCACCGTGCGGCTGCGACGGCAGATCCCGTACACCAAGGCGATGGAGCTGCTGCTCACCGGCGACACGCTCACCGCGGCCGAGGCCGAGCGGATCGGGCTGATCGGCCGCGTGGTGCCGGACGGTCAGGCCCTCGACGAGGCGATGAAGGTGGCGAGCCGGATCGCCCGGAACGGGCCGCTCGCCGTCCAGGCGATCAAGCGGTCCGTGCAGGCCACCGAGGGTCTCCCCGAGGAGGAGGCGCTCAAGGTCGAGCTGGAGATCGGGCTGCCGATCTTCGCCACCGCCGATGCCAAGGAAGGCACCCGCGCCTTCGCCGAAAAACGCGAACCCCGCTACGAAGGCCGCTGAATCCCCCCACCTGGCGCCGCACCCCAACCCGCGCCGCGCCCAACCTTCGCGCTTTGGGCGACATCTTCCGGGCTATAGCACCGAAAATGTCGCCCAAAGCCGAGTCGGACGGGTCACCACGGCAGTCCGCGCAGATCCACCAGCCCGTCCGGCCACTCGGGCAGCGGGCGCCGGCCAGCCATGACCAGCGCGGGCCACAGCCCCTCCCTGACCGTCCGCTCGTCCTCCGGATCGACGTGCCGGACCACATTGGGCACCGGGGTCCAGCCGCTGCTGCGATAGAAGCCGACGACATCGTCGCTGCATTGGACGAAGCCGAAGTCGGCGGCGAAGTCGGTGCGCAGCCGCCGGCCGAGCTCGGCCATCAGCGCCGCGCCCACACCCTGACCGTGCAGGTCGGGCGAGACCCCGACGTCACCGACACCCGCGACGAGCACCTCCGCGCCACCCACGTCCACCAGCCGGCGCTCCACCGCGAGGTGCGCGACCGGCCGTCCCGCGCTGTCGGCCAACCACAGCCGGGCCTCCTTGCGCGCCCAGCCCCAGGATTGCGTGGTGAACCCACCGTCCTCATTCGAGAAGGCCGCCGCCAGCAGCGCCGACAGCGCGGTGTGGTCCGCCGTGGTCAGTGCGGTCTCCCAGCGCGAGGTCGGCGTCAGCCCGTTTGCGTTCATGCCTCGAACCTAGAGGGTCGGTGGCCCCGCCGCCCCGCCGTTTCCCGCCGCGCATTCGCCCACCCAGCGCGCTTTGGGCGACATCTTCGGTGTTATAGCACCGAAGATGTCGCCCAAAGCGGGAAGGTGGTGGCTGCCCAAAGCGGGTAAGTGTGCGGGGTCAGGCGTTGATCTGGGCGGTGAGGGTGGGGTTGGTGATGGTTGTGTCGGCGGCGAGCAGGAACGCCTTCGACAGGATCGTGGCCAGCAGGCCGCCATCCTCCTCGAACGGCAGGAACAGCGGGCCGTCCCGGTCCGGCGCCCGGTCGAAGCAGAGGTAGGCGTCGTTCGGTTCCATCAGAACGTTGCCGGAGCCGAGGTGGATGTTGTAGATCCGCAGGTCGCCGCGGACGCGAAGGTAGCGGTCGGCGATCGTGACCCGGTCCGCGATCCGGGTGCGCGGCATGATCCGGGCGAGCGCCTCCCGGCGGACCACCGCCGACTCGGCGAGCGGGCCGAAGCTGGCCTGCTCCCAGTAGCCGCGGTGGCGGGGCGCGGACAGGGCGGGGCGCCGCGGGTCGTGCGCGATCGAGGCGGCGCCGACGAACAGGTCGACGTCTCGCAGGGTCTCCGACAGCACCAGCGGCGGCACTTCGGCCGGGTCGACGCTGGTCCATCGGTGGCCGTCGCGACGCTGGTAGGCGAGCTGTTCGGTGACGCTGACCGCGACCTCGCCGTACTGCTCCTGGCGCAGCCCGAGGGTGACCCGCCAGGCGCCGGCCGGCGACCTCCCGGCCGGCGCCGTGGGCCTGCGGTTCGCCGTCCCGCGCGGCGAGTTCCAGACCACGCCAGCCGCGCGACTCCATCAGCGCGAGGGCCCGGCTGCGGCGCAGGATGTGTCCCTCGAACCGGCGCGCGACCTGGTCCCGGTCGAGCACGTAGACCTCGCGGTAGGCCTGCTTGAACGGCTGCCAGCCCTCGCGGCGGGCGAGGAAGTCACGCCAGGCGGCCACTTCCTCGGCGGTGGCGCGCATCGGGTGCCAGAGCCGGAGCGTGGTGTCCTCGGCGATGTCGATCATGGCCTCGTCGGCGCCGACCAACCGCACGCCGTCGCGGTGCGGCGCGGGCCAGCCCGGGGTCCAGGTGCCGTCGGCGCCGCGGGCCTCCCAGATCAGCGACCGACCCCAGACCCCGAGCAGCGGGTCGTCGAGGTAGGCCTCACGCCACCGTGACACCGGGCAGTTCTCGCCGGAGACGAGCAGTGCCTCCAGCCGGTCGCGGGCGGCGAGCCGGTCGGCGGCACGTCGTCCCGCGTGATGGAGGCCCGAGACGCCCTCGTTCCGAACCGTCGCCGTCGACACTGTCTGGCTCCTCTCCCACGACCGCCCGTGGGTCGCGGAGGAAACCCATAGAACCAGGCGCTCCCAGATCCGCAAGGTAGCGTAGTCGGGCGGTCACGCACCGTCCCTACCGAGGATCAGCCCGCTCGTCGGCACGCCGGTGCCGGCGGTCACCAGCACGTGCTCGACGTCGGCCACCTGGTTCACGGAGCTGCCGCGGAGCTGGCGGACGCCCTCGGCGATGCCGTTCATGCCGTGGATGTACGCCTCGCCGAGCTGGCCGCCGTGGGTGTTCACCGGCAGGTGGCCGTCCAGTTCGATGCCGCCGTCCGCGACGAAGTGCCGGGCCTCGCCGCGGTCGCAGAAGCCGAGCTCCTCCAGCTGGACCAGCACGAACGGCGTGAAGTGGTCGTAGAGCATGGCGACCTGCACGTCGGTGGGCCCGATCCCGGCGCCGGCCCAGAGCTGCCGGCCGACCAGCCCGAGTTCCGGCAGGCCGGTGAGGTCGTCGCGGTAGTAGCTGGTCATCACGTACTGGTCGGCGCCCGCGCCCTGGGCGGCCGCCCGGATCACCGCCGGCGGGTTCGGCAGGTCGCGCGCACGTTCGAGGCTGGTGACCACGACCGCGACCCCGCCGTCGCTCTCCTGGCAGCAGTCCAGCAGCCGCAGCGGCTCGACGATCCACCGGGACGCCTGGTGATCGTCCAGCGTGATCGGCCTGACCGTGGAACCAGGCGTGCGGGTTCGTCGCGGCGTGCCGGCGGTCGGCGACCGTGACCCGGCCGAGATCCTCGCTGGTCGCGCCGGAGGCGTGCAGGTAGCGCTGGGCGAACATGGCCACCCAGCCGGCCGGCGTGCTGAGCCCGAACGGGTGGTGCCAGCTGGCATCGATCCGGTTCGAGGTCGGCGGCCCGTACTGGCCGAAGCGGGCGCCGGAGCGTTCGTTGAACGCCCGGTAGCAGACCACCACCTCGGCCGCGCCGGTCGCCACGGCCATCGCGGCCTGCTGCACGGTGCCGCACGCCGCGCCGCCGCCGTAGTCGACGCGACTGAAGAACGTCAGCTCCTCGATGCCCAGCTCGCGGGCCACCGCGATCTCGGCGTTGGTGTCCTGGGTGAACGTGACCAGGCCGTCCACGTCCGCCGGGGTCAGGCCGGCGTCGCGGAGCGCGGCCAGCACGCACTCGGCGGCGAGCCGCAGCTCGGTCCGCCCGGACGCCTTGGAGAACTCCGTCGCGCCGATCCCGACGATCGCCGCCTGCCCGCCGAGCGCGGACGACCCCGTCACGGCAGCTCGATCCGGACGTTGCCGGTGACGTGGTCGCCGATCCGGTTGGCGCCGCGCACCGCGACCGTGACCACGCGGCCGTCGCGGGCGGTGACCGTGCCGGTCAGCGTCATCGTGTCGCCGGGGAAGTTCGGCACGCCGAGCCGGACGTCGACCCCGCGCACCAGCGCTTCCGGACCGGCCCAGTCGGTGACGTAGCGCTGCACCAGGCCCGTGCTGCTCAGGATGTTCATGAAGATGTCGGGGGCGCCGCGTCGGCGAGCCGCGTCCCGGTCGTGGTGCACGTCCTGGAAGTCGCGGGTGGCGATCGCGGTCGAGACGATCAGCGTCGGCGTGAGCGGCAGCACGAGCTCCGGCAACGTGTCGCCGACCGAGACGCCCGCGGCCGGCCGGGTCGGCGCGAGCGCGCTCACCGCAGCCGCCAGGACGGCAGCACCAGGTCGTCGTCGACCCGTTCGAACGCGATCTCCACCGCCGCGCCGATCCGCACCTGGCCCGGCTCCGCGAGCACGTTCCCGATCATCCGCACCCCCTCCGGCAACGCCACCACCGCCACCACGTACGGCGCCCGCTTCCCCGGCACCGGCGGATGGTGGTGGACCACGTAGCTGTAGATCTCGCCGTGACCGGCCGCGACCAGGTAGCCCTGCTCGGGATCCGGCAGCGCGGGCAGAACGGGCCCGGCGGGTGCCGCAGCGCACCGCAGCCGGCGCAGCGCTGGATCCGCAGCTCACCCGCTGCCAAGCCGGCCCAGAAGAACGCGGTGTCCTGGCTGATCGCCGGCCGCAGCGGGTACGGCTCGCGGTCGGCTCGACAGCTCCGCGGCGGCGCGGCGGCGGGAACAGTCGGCGGCGCGGCTGCGGCCGGATCAGCGCGGCCGGCGGGCGGAACTTGAGCAGCCGGAACACCATCTCGCCGACCGGTTCCTCACCGACCAGCCAGCCGAGCCGCGAGGTGACGAAGTAGCCCTCCCCCATCGCGGTCCGCTTCGGACCACGCACCGAATCCAGGCGGACCGTCGTGCTCACCAGCTCGCCGGGCCGCAGGTAGCGCGCGTAGCTCTGGTCGGCGTTGGTGGCGATGACCGACGTGTACCCGTACTCGTCCAGCACGTCGAGCATCTCGCTCAGCGGGCTGGGGCCGCCCGCGAGGTCCCGCCGCAGGCCGGGCATCGTCCACACCTGCAGCATCGCGGGCGGGGCGACCACGCCGCCGTGCACCGAACCGGCCGCGAGCACCGGATCGGTGTAGACGGGGTTCTCGTCGCCGAGCGCGTCGGTCCAGTGCCGGATCATGGGCTGGTTGACCGGGTCGCGGCCGGGCACCGGCGTGCTCTCGCCCAGGGCGGCGATCCGGTCGGCCGCCGCCATGATCGCCAGGTGCGCCTCGTCCGCGGCCACGGGCGCGGTGACTCCCGGCCGTCATCAGCGCGGAACTCTCGGCAGCCCGAGCCCGAGCGTCGCGATCAGCTCGCGTTGCACTTCGTTGACGCCGCCGCCGAAGGTGAGCACCAGGCTGCTCTTGGCGGCTCGGTCCACCCAGCGCTGCAACTCGTCGGTCTCCGGATCGCCCGGGTCGCCGTAGCCGGCCAGCACGTCCGCGATCAGCCGGCCGAGTTCCTGCTGGCTCTCCGAGCCGAAGACCTTGGTGGCGGACGCCTCGGCGACGCCGTACCGGCCAGCGTCCATCTCCGCGGCGACCTGCCAGTTGAACAGCTGGTTCACCGTGACGGCCGCGTACACCTCGCCGAGCACGCGGCGCACCGCCGGCTCGTCCAGCGGCGGCCGCCCGGACGGCCCGGGGCGCCGGGCCCAGGCCAGGAAGCGGTCCAGGAAGCGGGCCAGCGCGCCGGCCGGGCCGAGTGCGATCCGCTCGTGGTTGAGCTGGGTGGTGATCATCCGCCAGCCGGCGTTCTCTTCGCCGACCCGCCGCTCCACCGGCACCCGCACGTCGGTGTAGTAGGTGGCGTTGGTGTGGTGGCGGCCGTCGCTCGTGACGATCGGGGTCCAGGAGAAGCCGGGCGCGCGGGTGTCCACGATCAGGATCGAGATGCCCTGGTGCTTGGGGGCGTCCGGCGCGGTGCGGCAGGCCAGCCAGATGTAGTCGGCGGTGTGGCCGCCGGTCGTGTAGAGCTTCTGGCCGTTGACCACGTACTCGTCGCCGTCGAGCACGGCCCTGGTCCGCAGCGAGGCGAGGTCGGTGCCGGCACCCGGCTCGGTGTAGCCGACCGCGAAGTGCAGCTCGCCGGCCAGGATGCGGGGCAGGAAGAACTCGCGCTGCTCGGCCGTGCCGAACCGCATGATCGTCGGTCCGACGGTCTGCAACGTGATCACGGGGTACGGGATCTCGGCCCGGTTCACCTCGTTCACGAAGATCTGCTGCTCGACCGGGCCGTAGCCGCGGCCGCCGTACTCGACCGGCCAGCCGACGCCCAGCCAGCCGTCGCGCCCCATCCGGCGGGTGATCGCGGCGTACGCGTCGCCGTTGAGCTCCTCGGCCAGCTCCGCACGTTCGGCCGGCGTGATCAGCGAGCGGAAGTACTCGCGCAGCTCGTCCCGCAGCTTGCGCTGGTCGTCGGTGAGGTCGATGAACATCACGCCACCTCCCCGGTGCCGTCGCCGACCAGCGCGCCGAGCCGGTCGAGTTGCCGCCCGGTCCCGCCGAGCGAGTGCCCGAGGTACCGGGTCAGCGAGAAGTAGCGGTGCAGCGGATAGGTCACGTCGACGCCGATGCCGCCGTGCAGGTGCTGGCACGTGTTCAGCGCGCGGACCCCGTGGTGGGCGAGCCAGTAGCCGGCCACGCCGAGGTGGCCGCGCGCGTCCCGCCCGGTCGCGAGCCGCCAGCACGCGGACCGGGTCGCGGCCTGGAGCGCCTGGCTGGCGATGTAGACGTCGGCGATCTCCCCGGCGGCGGCCTGGAAGGTGCCCAGCGGGCGACCGAACTGCTCCCGGGTGCGCAGGTGTTCGGTGGTGAGCCGCAGCGCCTCGGCCACCGCGCCGACTCCGACCGCGCAGATCGACGCGGCCGCCACGTCCGCGAGGTACCGGGCCGCTTCACCGTCCGCGGCGTCGCCGAGCAGCGCGTCGGCCGGCACCCGCACGCCGGTCAGCCCCAGCCGGGACTCCGGGTGGCCGTGCGAGGTGTGGCTCGGGGCGAGCTCCACGCCGGCGGACGCGGGGTCCACCAGGAAGACGCCGACCCCGCCCGGCGTGCTGGCCGGCACCAGGATCCGGCCAGCGTGCGCGGCGTACGGCACGCCGACCTTCACGCCGTCGAGCCGGTAGCCGCCGTCGGTCGGGGTCGCGGTGGTGGCCGGGGTGGCGGGCTGGTCTGCCGCGATCGGGACCGGTTCGCGGACCGCCGCGGTGAGCAGCGCGTCGCCGACCGACACCGCCGGCAGTAACGCGGCGCGCTGGGCTGGCGTGCCGTACCGGGCGACCGGCAGCGCACCGAGCGCGAGGCTGGCGAGGGCCGGCACGGGCGCGGCCCGGCGGCCCACCTCCTCCAGCACCACGGCCAGCTCCAGCGGGCCGAAGCCCTGCCCACCCTCGTCCTCGGGGAGCACCAGGCCGAGCAGCCCGGCCTGCGCCATGGCCTTCCAGGTGGTCGCGTCGTACGGCGCCCCGGACTCCTCGTGAGCGACCAGCCGCTCCACGGTCGCCTCTCTGGCCAGCAGTCCGGCGGTCAGCGCCCGTAGGTCCTCGTGCTGCTCTTCGAGTGAGAAGTCCACTCCAGACACCTCCGGGAGTATCGCGTGATCCGAGACTAGAACGTATTCTAGTTTTCGTCTATCGAACACGGCCAACACAGCAGGGACCGGTACAACGTGTTCTCGGTATCGGATGGCAGAATGGATTCCGACGCAGCATTTCCGCAGTCGAGAGGATGGCATCGGACGTGAGCACCGTGGGCGCCCAACCGACCGGGCTCCGCGCGCGCAACCAGCTTCAGCGCCGCGCGCGCATCATCAAGGCCGCGGCCGCGCTCGCCTCCCGGGGTGGCATCGAGGCGATGCAGATGCGCACGGTGGCCGAGCGGGCCGGCGTCGCGCTGGGCACCCTGTACCGGTACTTCCCCTCGAAGATGGACCTGGTCGTCGCGGTCATCTCCGAGGAGCTCGACCTGCTCCAGGAGAGCATCGCCCGCCGCCCGCTGAGCGGCACCAGCCCGGCCGAGCGTGCGGTCGAGGTGCTGATGCGGGCCACCCGCGGGCTGATGCGCGAGCCGGAGCTGGCCGACGCGCTGGTCCGCTCCATGCTGCTGACCTCGGAGGACGTGGACGTCGACTTCGGTGACCGGGTGGACCGGCTACTGATCCAGGCCGCGCTCGGCCAGGACCCGGGCGCCGACGCCGACCCGCACCAGCTCGGCCTCACCTACCTGCTGCAGAGCGTCTGGGTCTTCGAGCTGCTCCAGCTCCTCAAGGGCAAGCACACCCTCACCCAGACCCAGAGCCACCTGGAACTGGCCGCCGTGCGCCTCCTGCACGACCTCTGAGCCGGGGCCCGGCCGCGCCAAACCGCGACCGCCGAGCCCTGCCGCACAGAACTAGAACTTGTTATAGTTGCCGGCCCCACGTGAGGACCGGAGGGTGGCATGGCGGTGCCTGTGATCGTCGAGGCGGTACGGACCCCGATCGGTAAGCGGGGAGGCTGGCTGGCCGGGGTGAAGCCGGTGGCGCTCCTCGCGCACGCCCAGCGCGCGGTGCTGGAGCGGGCCGGGCTCGACCCGGCGGAGGTGGAACAGGTTTTCGCCGGCTGCGTCACCCAGGCCGGCGAGCAGGGCGGCCACGTCGGCCGGTACGCCTGGCTCTACGCGGGCCTGCCCTGGCAGACCGGGGTGACCACGGTGGACGCCCAGTGCGGCTCCAGCCTCCAGGCGGTGAATCTGGTCGCGGGGCTGATCGCGGGCGGCGCCATCACGACGGGCGTGGCGTGCGGGGTCGAGGTGATGAGCCGGGCGCCGCTCGGGTCCAACGTGCGGCCGGCGCGGCCACGCCCGGACGACTGGACGCTCGACCTGCCCGACCAGTTCACCGGCGCCGAACGGATCGCCCGCCGGCGCGGCCTGACCAGGGCGGATCTTGACGCGTTCGGGGTCCGGTCCCAGCAGCGGGCGGCCAAGGCGTGGGCGGACGGCCGGTACGACGAGGAGATCGCCCCGCTCACGGCACCGATCCACGGCCCGGACGGCGTGCCGACCGGCGAGACCCGCCGCGTCGACCGCGACCAGGGGCTGCGCGAGACGTCCCGGGAGTGCCTCGCCGGGCTCAAGCCGGTACTGGAGGGCGGCGTGCACACCGCGGCCACCTCGTCCCAGATCTCCGACGGCGCCGCCGCGGTCCTGCTCATGTCCGAGGACCGCGCTCGCGCGCTGGGCCTGCGGATCCGCGCCAGGGTGGTCACCGGGTGCCTGGTCGGCGCCGAGCCGTACTTCCACCTGGACGGGCCGGTCCAGGCCACCGAGCGCGCGCTGCGCCAGGCCGGCATGAGCATCGGCGACCTCGACCGGTTCGAGGTGAACGAGGCGTTCGCGTCGGTCGTGCTGTCCTGGGCGGCGGTGCACGGGCCGGACCTGGAACGCGTCAACGTCAACGGCGGCGCGATCGCGCTCGGCCATCCCGTCGGCGCGACCGGCGCCCGACTGGTCACCAGCGTCCTGCACGAACTGGAGCGCGCCGAACTCGGCACCGCGCTGGTCACCCTCTGCGCCGGCGGCGCCCTGTCCGCCGCCACCATCCTCGAACGCGTCACCTGACCCACCCTCGCCCGCCCGCCACCCCTTCCCGCTTTGGGCGACATTTTCTCGGTTATAGCCGAGAAAATGTCGCCCAAAGCGCCGGGGCTGGGTGCGGCGCGTCGGGCGCCGGCGCTAGCGGGTTTCAGGCGAAGCGGGCGTGGCCGGCGGTGAGGACGGCGCGCTCCCCGACGGTGGCCTGGAACGCCACGTCGGCGCCGTCGGCGGTGCCGCGCAGCGTGAACGTGTCGCCGGGCCAGACCGGGTAGGCGAACCGAGCGTGCAGTTCGCGCAGGTCACACGGGTGGGCGCCGGCCGCGGCGGCGAGTTCGCGGGCGGCGAGCCCGAGCGTGCAGAGCCCGTGCAGCACCGGGCGGCCGAGGTCGGCGGCGCGCGCGGCCTCCGGGTCGATGTGGATGTGGTGCCGGTCGCCGGTGAGCCGGTAGAGGGCGGCCTGCTCGGGCGTGGTCCGGCACTCGCCGAGCGGCTGGTCGCCGGTGACCGGACGGCGGGCCGGACGGGCCGCGGTCGCCGCCCCAGCCGCCGTGACCGCGGATGAACAGCGCGTAGGTCGCGGTGAAGTACGCGCACTCCGCGACCACGTCCAGCACGGCACCGGAGCCCTTGTCCCAGACCCCGGCCACCCGGCCGGCCAGGTCGATCTCGCCGGCGGGCGGCAGCGGCGCGTGCACGGTCAGCGTCTGGGCGCCGTGCAGCGCGGCGGCGGACTCATAGGCGCCGAGCCGGCGTGGCTCGTCGGCGGCCCAGACCCCGAGCGTCAGCGCGAACGTCGGCAGCACCCGCAGCTCTCGCTCGAAGACGAGGTCGAGCTGGTCGGCGGTGGCGCCCACGGAGAGCGCGTAGAGGATCACGTCCCGGTCGTCGTAGCTGATCCGGCGCGTGCCGAGGTCACGTCCGGCGAGGGCTGCCAGGTCCATCCGCCACGCTCCCGGTCGCGGGCCGCTGCAATCGGCATCGACATCTCAAACAAGCGTTCGCTTGGTAGGCTACGAGCCCGGGTGTGCACGGTCAAACCCTCGGAGGTGGCATGGACGGCGCCGAGTTGGCCGCGCTGCCGGGAGACCACCCGCCGGTTCCTGGCCGAACGCGTGCCGCCGGCGGAGGTGCGCCGGTTGATGGCCCACCCGACCGGCTTCGACCCCGCGCTCTGGCACGAACTCGCGGCATTGGGCGTGCTCGGCCTCGCGATCCCCGAGCGGTACGGCGGCGCGGGCTGCACGTTCGAGGCACTGGCCGCCGTCCTCACCGAGACCGGGCGCGCCCTGCTCCCCGCCCCCGTGCTGCCGACCGTGCTGGCCGCCGCGGCGGTGCTCGCGACCGGCGACGAGGAGGCGCAGAAGGCCGTGCTCCCCGGCATCGCCGCCGGCGACACCGTCGCCACCCTCGCATTGGACACCACGACGCTGCGCGCCGCCCGGCGTGCCGGCGATTGGCGGCTGCACGGCAGCACCGGCCCGGTGCTGGACGGGCACGTCGCCGGCACGCTCGTCGCGCGGCGCTGACCACCGACGGTCCGTCGCTGTTCCTGGTCACGGCCGACGCCGGTACGGCGACCCCGCTGGGCACGTTCGACCCGACCCGCCGGCTGGCTCAGCTGACCTTCCGCGCCGCGCCGGCCACGCCGCTCGGCCAACCGGGCCAAGCCGGCCCGACCCTGCGCCGACTCCGCGACCTGGCGGCGACCGCGCTCGCGGCCGAACAGGTCGGCGGCGCGGAGGCGTGCCTGGACGCGGCGGTGGCGTACGCGAAGATCGCGGGTGCAGTTCGGCCGCCCGATCGGCTCGTTCCAGGCGATCCAGCACCGCTGCGCCGACCTGCTCCTCACCCTCGAGTCGGCCCGCTCCGCCGCCGGGCACGCCGCCGCGCTCGCGGGCCAGGACAGCGCCGAACTGCCGGTCTACGCGGCGCTGGCGAAATCGGTCTGCTCGACGGCGTACACCCGGATCGCCGCCGAGAACATCCAGCTGCACGGCGGGATCGCGATCACCTGGGAGCACGACGCCCACCTGCACCTTCGGCGGGCCAAGTCCGGCGAGGCGTTGTTCGGCACGCCGGCCACGCACCGGGCCAACCTGGCGGACCTGATCGGCCTGACAGTTGTCGGCGCGCAGCCGCCCTGCTAACTTGCTACCAAGCGAGCGCTTGGTCAACCTCGGGAGGCACGCATGGCGTCCCTGCGGGTCGGTATGGGCTTTGAGATCGAGGTACGCGGCCGCTCCGCCGAGGCGGAACGGCTCGCGTTCGAGAGCGTGCTGGAGCAGGTGGTCCTCGGCGACCAGCTCGGGTACGACACGGCATGGTTCGTCGAGCACCACTTCACCCGCGGCTTCTCGCACTCCAGCTCGCCGGACATCGTGCTCGGCGCGCTCTCGCGGATGACCAGCCGGATCCGGCTCGGGCTCGGCGTCGTGCTGCTGCCGTTCCAGCACCCGGTGCGCACGGCCGAACGGGTGGCCACGCTCGACGTGCTCTCCGGCGGTCGGGTCGAGTTCGGCACCGGCCGGGGCGCCTCCCCGCTCGAGTACCAGGCGTTCCAGCGGCCGTTCGAGCAGTCCCGGCGGATCTGGGAGGACAACCTCGACGCGGTGCTGCAGATCTGGGCCGCCGACGGCGAGCCGGTCACGCTCGAGCACGAGTTCTGGAACGTGCCGGACGTCGCGGTCTACCCGCGCCCGGTGCAGCGGCCGCATCCACCGATCTGGACCGCCTCCACCAGCCTCGACGGGTACCTCGCCGCCGCCGCGAAGGGCCACCACCTGCTCAGCATGACGATGCTCAAGGGCCTGGACGACGTGGCCGAGGACATCGCGGCCTACCGCAAGTGCCTCGCCGACCACGGCCACGACCCGGAGACCCGCCGGGTCGCGTTGATGATCCCCTGGCACACCGCGCCGACCCGGGAGGAGGCGTACGCGAACGCGGTGGACGCCGGTGCTCTGGTACATCCGCCGGCAGGTCAACCTGGTCACGCCGCCGGACTACTACGACGCCCGGCACGCCAGCTACCGGGTGCTCGGCCAGCTCGCCGCCGGCCTGCCGCCCGAGGAGTGCGTCGAGACGCTGCGCGACGAACCACATGGTCGTCCTGGACGACGTGGAGGGCTCCCGCAAGGCGCTGCAACGGATCCAGGAGGCCGGCGCCACCGACCTGATCTGCCAGTTCCAGGTCGGCGGCCTGGCGAACGAGCACGTGCTCGACTCGATCAAGCTGTTCGCGGCGGACGTGGCGGCGCTGTGACCACGAGCGTCCAGGCCACCACCTGGGTGACCCGAGCGACCCTGCCGGCGCCGCGTACCGGGCTGCTGCTCGTCTCCGCGCTGGGCGACACGGTGGCTCCGCTGGACGGCGCGGCGCTGGCCGCCGCGCTGGACCTCGCCGCGCGCGGGGCTCGTCGCGGCCGGCATCACGCGCCGGCGACCGGGTCGTGGTGGCGCTCAACAACGACGGCGAGCTCACCGGCCCGCTGCTCGCCCAGGCCGCCGCCGGGATCGCCGAGGCCGCCGCCGCGCCGGGGCCACGGGGGCGGATGCGGCTGCTCGCGGTGCTGCGGGCGGTCCGCGGCGACACCCTGGTCATCACCCCGACCGGCGCGATGGACCTGCTGGCCCGGCTGCACCTGGAGTTCCTGGTCGACCCGCTGGACCTGGGGCTGCGCCGGATCGTGCTGACCGGCGAGATCGCCAGCCCGGGCACGGCCGCGCACCTGGCCGCCGAGTTCGACGCCGAGGTCACCGAGCTGTACACCGATCCGGTCTTCGGGCTGCCGGTGGCGCACGGGACCGCTCACGCCGGTGCGGCCCGGGCTGTTCGCGCTGGCCCCGCTCACCATGGACGAGCTGGGCGCACCTCCGGCCGGCCGCGCGGAGATCGTGCTCACCCCGACCTGGCACCCGCTGCTCGCGCACGTCGCGATCCGCACCGGGCAGGTGTGGACCGAGGGCGGGCTCGCCCACACGGTCGGCGATCACGTGCTGGTCCGCGGCCGTTGGCTCGTCGGTGCCCCGGGTCGCCGCAGGCGCTCGCCCGGATCGACGGCATCGCCACTGGGAGCTGATCGTCGCCCGCACCGGCACCCTCGACGCGGCCACGCTGCGGGTCACGTTCAACCGCGCCTCGCTGCTGCGCAATCCGATGTGGACCCGCGGATCGAGCAGGCGATCACGGCCGTGACCCCGGTGTCGATCGCCCTGGCCGTGGCCGACGAGGTCGCGGAGACGTCCGGCCCACCGACCGTCACCGACCAGCGCGGACAGCACCTCGGGCTGGACCGCGCGCAGGTCGGGTGAGCCGGCCGTGCAGCCGGTACCCGCCTGGGGCACGATCCCGGCGATGCTGCGTGCGCAGGCCGCCGAGCACCCCGACGTCGAGGTGGTGGCCGACGGCGCGACCCGGCTGACGCTCGCCGAGCTGGCCGGGCAGGCGGGCGAGGTGGCGCGCGCGCTGATCGCGGCCGGCATCCGCCCCGGTGACCGGGTGGCGGTCTGGGCACCGAACTGCTGGCAGTGGGCCGTCGTCGCGTTCGGCGTCTGGGACGTCGGCGGGGTGATCGTGCCGCTCAGCACGCGGTTCAAGGGCGCCGAGGCCGCCGGGATCCTCACCACGACCGGCGCCCGGTTGCTGATCGTGGCCGGCGAGTTCCTGGGGGTGTCCTACCTGGACCTGCTGACCGCGGCTGCGGCGGACCGGGCCGGGCCTCGGACGGCCGCATGCCGGGCTGCCCGAGCTGGAACGGGTCGTCACGCTCGGCGGCGCCGACCTGGGACGACTTCCTCGCCGCCGGCGCCGCGATCGACCCGGCCGAGGCGGAGCGGCGGGCCCAGGCGGTGGCGCCCGACGACCTCGCCGAGATCCTGGCCACCTCCGGCACCACCGGCGCGCCGAAGGGCGTGATGATCGACCACGGCCAGCTGCTGCGGGGGTACTGGGACTGGTCGGAGGTGGTGACGCTGGGGCCGGGCGACCGGTACCCGATCGTGGCGCCGTTCTCGCACGGGTTCGGGATCAACGCCGGGCTGCTCGCGTGCGTGCTGCGCGCGGGCCACCATGCTGCCGATCGCGGCGTTCGACCCGGCGGCGGCGTTGGCACTGATCGAGCGCGAACGGGTCGCGATCTTCGCCGGCCCGCCGGCCCTGTTCGACCGGCTGCTGAGCAGCCCGGAGTTCGACCGGTACGACACCTCGTCCCTGCGGGTGGCGATCGTCGGCGCGGCCTCGCGTGCCGACCGCGCTGGTGCACCGGATGCGCGAGCGGTTCGGCCGGGTGATCAACGCGTACGGGCTGATCGAGGGCACCGTCGTGTCGATGACCAGGGCCGAGGACCCGGACGAGGTCATCGCGACCACCGCAGGGCGGCCGATGCCCGGGGTCGAGGTGCGGATCGCGGCCGACGCCGCATCGGCCCCGGCCGGACGAACGCGGCGAGGTGCTGATCCGGGGGTACGGGGTGATGCGCGGGTACTGGCGTGCGCCCGAGCTGACCGCGGCGGCGGTCGACCCGGACGGCTGGCTCCACACCGGCGACATCGGCGTGCTGGACGACGCCGGCAACCTGGCCATCGTGGACCGCAAGAAGGATCTGTTCATCGTCGGCGGCTTCAACGCCTACCCGGCCGAGATCGAGAACCTGCTGCTCCGCCACCCGGCGGTCGGCCAGGTCGCGGTGATCGGGGTGCCGGACGAGGCGTTCGGCGAGGTGGGCTGGGCGTACGTGGTGCCGGCCGCCGGCGCCGCCGTCGATGCCCGAGGCGCTCACGGCGTGGGCCCGCGAGGCGATGTCGAACTACAAGGTGCCGCGGCGGATCGTCGCGGTGGACGCGCTGCCCGGTGAACGCCAACGGCAAGGTGGACAAGAACGCGCTGCGCCGCGCCCGGAGGCCACGCTCTCAAGCCACGCCGGAACGGTCTGACAGCTCGCGGACCAGCAGCCGCACCACTTCCCGCCAGTCCCCCACGATGCCGAAGTCGGCGCCGTCGAAGACCGGGGCCAGCGGATCGGCGTTGACCGCGAGCACGAACCCGGCCCGCCGCACCCCGGCCAGGTGGGTCGCCTTCCCGTGCACGGCCAGCGCCACGTACAGGTCCGGGGCGATGCTCTGGCCGGTGATGCCGATCTGGCGGCTGCGCGGCAACCAGCCCAGGTCGGTGACCTTGCGGGTCGCGCCCAGTTCGGCGCCGAGCAGTTCCAGCAGCGGCTTGAGATCGGGGTAGTCGGCCGGCTCGATGCCCTGCCCGACGCCGACCACCACCCTGGCCAGCGCGAGCGCGTCCGGGTCGTCGTCGCGCACCGCCTCGCCGATCGTGACCCGGTGTCGCGGCACGGTGTCCACCGTGGCGACCGTGACCGGCCCGGTGCCGTGGCGCGCGGGCGGCAGCGGCAGCGCGCCGGGGCGGACCGTGGCCAGCTGGATCGGCGTGGACGCGGTGACCGCCGCCAGTAACTGCCCACCGAACGCCGGCTTCCAGCAGACCAGCCGGCCCGCCTCGCCGCTGCCGCTTACAGCGTTCCCGGCGTCGGCCTCGCGTTCCAGCTCGACGGCGTCGCCGGTGAGGCCGGCGCCGAGCCGGGCCGCGACCCGGGCGGCCACCTCCCGACCCCAGCACGTGCTCGGCACCAGGACGGCCCACGGCTCGGCCGCCAGGCACCAGGCCACCACCGCGGCGGCCACGTCCTCGCCACCCGCGGCGACCGATGTCTTCCCGTCCACGGCCGGCGCCAAGTCGACGAGGTGTTCGGCGCCCCAGCTCCACACCGTCCGGTGCGGCACCGGCACCGCGCTGAGCAGCACCGGCCGGCCGCCCAGCCGCACGGCCGCGCCGAGCAGCTCACGGGTGGCGCGCTCGCGGTCGGGGTCGGCGACCACGCCGATCAGCGGCCCGGCGCCGGGCACGCTCACGGTCGAGCCGGACTGGCGCGGGCGGCCGGCCAGCCAACCGGCCTCGGGTCCGAGCGGGCGCGGGCCGGTCACGGAGAATCGGGCGATCGCCCGGGCCGCCTGGCGGACCTGGTCGGCGAGCGAGCCGCTACCCCGGGCGAGCCGGCGTTCGGTGTCGAGCAGCCGGGTCGGGCCGACCGCGGTGGGGCTGCCGACCGCGCCCCACGGGCCGGGCCCGAGGTCGGCGGCGGTCAGCGTTCGGATCCGGGCCGGCGGCACCGCGGCCCGGCCCGCCGCCGGCACCTTGGCCGGGGCGCAGAGCCGCTCGGCCGCGCTGAGCACGGCCGGCAGCCGCACGGACGCGTGCAGGTACCCGTCGTCCCGCTCGCAGCGCGCCTCGACGACGCCGCCGACGAGGGTCAGCTCCCGGACCGCGCCGAGGAACGGCAGGTCGAGCAGCTCGGCGAGCTGCGGGCCGACCTGGCCGGTGTCGGCGTCCACGGAGTTCCGGCCGGTCAGCACGAGGTCGAACGGTCCCTCCCTGGTCAGCGCCGCCGCGACCGCGCGGGCCGTGGCGAGCGTGTCCGAGCCGGCGAACGCGGGATCGCTGATCAGCACGCCCTCGTCCGCGCCCCACGCCAGCGCCTCCCGCAGCGCGTCCTCGGCGGCCGGCGGGCCCAACGTCAGGACCACGCACGACCCACCGGTCGCCCCGGCCAGCTCGACGCCCTTCGCCACGGCACGCCGGCAGTACGGGTTGAGTTCCAGCTCCAGGCCGGCCCGGAGCAGCCGGCCGTCGGCGCCGAGGCGCAGCTCGTCCAGCACCGGCACCTGCTTGACCAGCACCGCGATCCGCAACGGTCCGGACATGGGACCACCTCTCAGCGCTGTTCGACCGGTCGCCAGCGGACGACCGTCAGTTCGGCGTCGACGTCGTCGAACCAGGCCCGCACCGGAAGGTCGGCGCGCAGCTCGGCGGGTTCGAGCCCGTGGACGTCGCCGTACAGCACCAGGTCGTCCTGCTCGACCAGGCGCACCAGCGCGACGACGTACGGCACCGCGTCGGCGTAGACGGGCAGGAAGGCGTGATGCGTCACGACCCAGCTCGCGACCGTGCCGTGCCCCGACACCTCCAGCCAGCCGTACTCCCGGCACCGGCAGCGCGCGCAGATCGTGGTCGCCGGAAAGCGCAGCACGCCGCAGCCGGCGCAGCGCTGGACCGTGAGCCGATGCTCCCGGACCGCCGCCCACCACGGCGCCGAGTCCCGGTCCTCCACCGGCCGGGGCGCCTGGTGGCCGCCCGCCCCGGGCGCGGCGCCGAGTCGCGGCCCGCCGCCGGGCGGGGCGCGGTCACGGCGTGCCCGTCAGGATCAGCGCGGACGTGCTGCCCATGACGTAGCCGGGCTGGGACGTGGAGAGCGCCACCCGCGCGTCCGGCACCTGCCGCTCCCCCGCCTCGCCGCGCAGCTGCTGGACCGCCTCGGCCAGGTGGTTCAGCCCGTGCACGTACCCCTCGGAAAGGAACCCGCCGTGCGTGTTCACCGGCAGCGCGCCGCCCAGCCCGGTGGCGCCGGACGCCACGAACGGCCCGCCCTCGCCCTTCGCGCAGAACCCGTAGTCCTCCAGCTGCACGAGCACCGAGTACGTGAAGCAGTCGTACAGCTCGGCCACGTCGATGTCGGCCGGGCCGAGCCCCGCCATCGCGTAGAGCCGGGGCGCCAGCACGGCGGCGCCGGTGGTCGTGAGGTCGCGCCGGCCCTCGTTGAGGAACGTGTGCCCGCCGCCCCACGCCGCGGCGCTGATCGACACGGCCGGCCGGCGCAGGTCACGGGCCCGCTCGGCGCTGGTCACCACGACCGCGCAGGCCGCGTCGGTCTCCAGGCAGCAGTCCAGCAGCCGGAACGGTTCGACCACCCAGCGGGACGCGGCGTGGTCGGCCAGCGTGATCGGCTGCCGGCTGAGCGCGCGCGGGTTGAGGGCGGCGTTCGCGCGTTGCTGCACCGCGATCTGGCCGAACTGCGCGCTCGTCGTGCCGTACTTGAGCATGTGCGCGCGGGCCATCATCGCGAACTGCTGCGGCGGCGCGAAGTAGCCGGCCGGTGCCTGGTACTGCGCGTCGTAGACCGGCGACGGTCCGCGCCCGGTGGCGCCCATCCGGAACTCCGAGCGGGCGTTGATGGCCCGGTAGCAGACGATCACGTCGGCGAGGCCCAGCGCGCAGGCGGCCGCGGCCTGACCCACGATCGCGTGCGAGACGCTGCCGCCGCCGAACTGGTCGAGGTACCAGCTCACGTCGTCGAGCCCGAGCGTCGGGCGCGACCACCCAGGGCGGGGTCGAGTCGCCGACCCGATGGGTGGCCAGACCGTCCACGTCGTCGACGCCCAGCCCCGCGTCGGTCAGCGCGGCGGTGATCGCGTCCACGGCGAGGGTGAGCGTGCTGACCCCGGAGTTCCGGCTGAACGGCGCGTAGCCCACGCCGACGATCGCCGCCCGATCCCGGAATCCCTCGCCCGCCACGGCACCTCCGCTATTCAAACAAGCGCTTGACCAATTCTCAGGTCGGCCGTCGCCCCTGTCAATGCCCACCCTCCCTCGCGCTTTGCGGCGACATCTCTCGGCTGTAGCCGAGAAGATGTCGCCCAAAGCGGGTCGGAATCGGCCGGCCCGCCAGCCGCGGCTGGCGCCACACCGCTGCGGTCCATTGTGACCCCGGGAGGGCGCAAATCGGACCGCAGCCTAGTTCGGCGGCGGTCAGCGCACCTGGTAGGCGCGGGTGACCGTCTCGGTGGTGCGGTTGCCCAGGGCGTCGACGGCGGTGGCCCGCAGCGTGGCGAACCCGGTGCCCGACGGGATCTGTGCCTTCCACCGTGCGCCGTCCTTGCTCACCGGCACCGCACGCCAGGTGGTCCCGTCGTCGTAGGACACCTGGGCGCTGACCGACCGCACCGGCACCGACGCGGCGCCCGGCTGAGGCCTCACGTCGAGGTAGCCGGTGACCGTCCCGGCGGGCGCGGTGTTGTAGTCATCCAGCGGCAGGTCGTACCGCAGGTCCAGCAGCGGCAACGCCGCCCGACCGCGGGCCGGTAGCGCCAGGAACGTCCACTCGGCGCGGACCCGGGTCGCCAGTCGGCCATTCCGGTCCGCTCTTGGACGCCTCGCTGACCACGGTGTATCGCCCCGGCCCGGTCGGGATGTCGAAGACGCCGGAGCCAGGCACGTCGTTGGCGCCGAGCCGCTTCCCGTTCGCGGTCAGCACGATATCGCCGCGGTTCGAGGGATCGGCGACGGTGAACGTCGACGGGTCACGGCTGCCGAACATCGGGATCGCGAACGTCAGCTTGTCGCCTTCGCGGTACGCCCACGGCAGCGGCTTTTCGGTCTGCGGATCCTGCTGCAGGTCGGCCAGCTCGGGACCGAACGGGCCGCAGTACATGCACCGCGTACGCCGCTCGCCGGCGCCGAGAGTGAGTGGCGAGGTGATCTCGTAGCCGGTCTGCCGCCCGTTCTCGTACCCGATGGCGGTGAGGCTCTGCCAGGTGAACTCGGGCGAGTAGTAGTCGGTCCGCCGCTGCGGCCACCGGGTGTTCAACTCGAACCCGGCCCGCAGCGTCGGCGAACTGCCGTTCACGATCAGATAGGTGAAGTCGTCGGTCTTCTTCAACGAGGCGAACGTGCCGTCCACCCGCCCCATCTTCGCGCGCTCGAACCGGAAGGCGTGCCCGTCCGGCACCCGGCCCTGCACCGTGGCGCCGTTGAAGTACGCGTACGGGCTGTCCCGCCGGCCGTCCACCCGGACGTCGACCGGGCCCTGGCTCAACGCGTCCCACAGCTTGTTGACCGCCTTGACGTTGAACACCTGCACGATCGGCAGGATGCTCTGGTCCGCGACGTAGCTGTGCGCGAGCACGACCTTCGCGCCACGGTCCTTCAGCATCCGCATCCGGCGGGAGATCTCGTCGTCCGACGGAAAGTCGTGCGTGGCGAAGAGCGGCACCTGCCGCGCAGGTCGCCCGGGTCCGCGCTGGCGTCTCCCACGTCGACGAGCCGGCCGCGGACGCTGCCGCGCCAGCCCGCCCGGGACTGCTCCATCGCGTCGCTGATCTCGAACCCGTTCGCGCCGGTCACCGTGACCGTGGTCCAGGGCCGCTGCCAGAGGCTCACATGGCCGAACGCCAGGCCGGGCATGGTGGGGCTGCCGACCGCGAACATCGGCATCCGTGATCCGCCGCTGAACAGCACGCCGACCCCCAGCCGGCCGTTCTGACCATCCACCGCGGACACCACGCCGGTGCCGCCGGCGGACGGTTCCGGCCGCGCCGTGGGATCGTCGACCGACACCGTGACCGGCTTGCCCCGCGCGGCGGCGACCGAGACCGTGGTGTCCTTGCGGACCTGCACCACGGGCAGGGCGAACGTGGTCAACGACGTCAGGTCCCAGCCGCCGTCCAGGGTCTGCCCGATGACCCGGTAGCGCCCGGCCGGCACGTGCCGCAGGAACACGCCGTCGTCCACGATCGACTGGAAGCTCTCGCCGGTCTCCTCGTTCTGCACCGCCACGTTGGCCACGGCCGGGTTGCCGGCCCGGTCCAGCACGTTCACGGTGAGCGCGGGATGGTCGCCGTAGAGCGCCGTGGCGACCGGCGTGACGACGCTGATCTTGCCGGCGGTCGCGGTGATCGTGCCGACGAACTGGCCCGCCTGGCCCGCCTTCGGGGTCACCCGCAACACCAGCGTGGCGCTGCCCTTGGCGGGCACCACGAGCCGCTCGCGGTCGAGCCCGAACAGCCCGGCCGGGGCGGGGTCGCCGTTGCGGTACCGCACCCGCAGCGCGAGTTCGAGGTCACCGGCGCGTCGCCGTCGTTGCGGTACACCGCGCCGGCCCGGGCCGGCGCGTCCGACGGCAGGTGGCCGAGGCTGAGCGTGGCCGGCTCGACGCGGACCCGCTGCTCCACGGCCCGCGCGACGTTCACCACGCCGGCGCCCTGGCCGAACACGTTCGCGCCCTGGATCGGGGCGGCACTGCCGATCAGGGCGGACTTGATCTGGTCCGCCCGCCAGCCGGGGTGTTGCCCGGCGACGATCGCGGCGGCGCCGGCCACGTGCGGGCTGGCCATGGACGTGCCGGACAGCTTGGCGTACTGGGCGTTGACCGACTGCTCCGCCAGCGTGCCGGCCGCCCTGGCCGCGACGATGTCCGAGCCCGGGCCGGCGATCTCCGGCTTCAGGCCGTAGTTGTCGCGGCGTGGGCCGCGGCTGGAGAACACGCTGAGCTGGCCGGCCTTGGTCACGCTGGCGACCGCGAGGGCTCGGTCGGCGGTGGCTGGCGCGCCCACCGCGTTGTCCGCCCCGGTGTTGCCCGCGGCGACCACGAACAGCGCGCCGGTGGTCTCGGTCAGCTCGTTGACCGCCTGCGAGACCGGGTCGAAGCCGTCGGTCGGCCCACCGCCGAGGCTCATGTTCACCACCCGGGCGCCCTGCTGGGTGGCCCACTGCATGCCGGCGAGGATGCCCGACTCCGAGCCGGAGCCGTCGTCGCCGAGCACCTTGCCGATCAGCAGCCGCGCACCAGGGGCCATGCCCCGGTAGCGGCCGCCGGACGCCGCCCCGGTGCCGGCGATCGTCGACGCGACGTGGGTGCCGTGCCCGTTGCGGTCCACCGCGTCGGCCGCGTCGGAGAAGTTCGCCGTGGCGTCGACCTTCCCCGCCAGGTCGGGGTGGTGCGGGTCGTGGCCGGTGTCCAGCACCGCCACCTTGACGCCGTCCGCGCGGAACCCGGCACGCCACGCCTGGGGAGCGCCGGTCTGCGGAACGCTCTGGTCGAGGTGGGCGCGGACCCTGCCGTCCAGCCAGATCCGGCCGCCGGCCGACCCGGCCCAGAAGTCCGCCGCGGTCTGCTTCGGCACGGTGAGGCCGAGCATGCCCACTCCGCGCAGGTCCTCGCTGATCCGGGCCGCCCGGGGTGCGCTGGCCCTGGCGTTGCGCGGCGCGCTGACGATCACCGGCAGGTCGCGGCGGTGCTGGTCGTCGTAGCCCTGTTGGATCGAGGCCCGTCACATCGAACAGGCGCTGGTCCAGCCGGCCGGACGCCAGCGCCTTGGCGGCGTCCAGCGGGACCACGTAGTCATGGCCGTCCTTGCTGTGCTGCCAGTACTGCTGGCCCTTTCGCCGAGCGCCCATGCTCACCGCCATGACCCGTCCCCCGCGGACGGTCACCCGGTCTCCGGTGATCAGCGTGACCGTGGCGATCGCCGCGGCCTGGCCGGGTGCGGACGTGGGCCGGGGGTCGGCGCGGTACGCGTGGCCGGCGCCGTCTCGACAGCGGCCGTGGCTGGGCCGGCGAGGGTCGGCGGTAGGACGAGGACGGCGGCGACGACCGCGGCTGTCCCTAAACGTGGTCTCGGCATTGATCGCGCTCCCGCTTCGGTGCGTCGCCCCAGCCAGCGACCGGTGTGTGACCAGCTTTTGTCGGGACTTCGGTGGATAACCACCCGCATGGTTTCCCGTCGTGTCAACCAGCCCGCCTTGACACCCCGCCGAGTCGCGCATAACCTCGAAACCAAGCAAGCGCTTGGTAACCACGAAAGGCGGCCCGCGATGACGAGCAACGCCTTCGCCTCGACCCGAGCCGGCCCCCACGGCGCGAGCCCGAACGGCATCGGCCCGACCGCCGCGAGCCCCAACGGCACCGGTCCGACCGGCCACCGGGTGGCCAACCGCGACGGCGTCGACTCCGCCTGGTTCCGTGCCGTGCTGGGCCACTTCGCCACCGGCGTCGTCGCGATCACCGGCATCGACCCCGCGACCGGCTCCCCCACCGGCCTCGCCGCCAACGCGTTCACCTCGGTCTCCCTCGATCCGCCACTGATCGCGTTCTGCGTCGCGCACACCAGCTCGACCTGGCCCCGCCTGCGCACCGCCGATCGGCTCGCGGTGAACGTCCTCACCGCCGACCAGCTGGGCGTCTGCCAACAGCTCGCGGCCAAGGGCGTGGAGAAGTTCCGTGACCTGCCCTGGGGCCCCTCCCCCGGCGGCGCTCCCCTGCTGGACCAGGCCCTCGCCTGGATCGAGTGCGAGATCGAGGCCGAGCACCCGGCCGGCGACCACGTGATCGTCGTCTGCCGCGTGCACCACCTCGGCCACCGGTCGGCGCAGGCCCCGCTGCTGTTCTTCCGCGGCGGCTACGGCAGCTTCGCGGAGTAGCCGGTGCCACCGGGCCATGGGCCAACCGCAGAGCCGAGCACCGAGGAGTTCCGGGCCGAGGCGCGCGCCTGGCTGGCCGAGCACCTGCGCGGTGAGTTCGCGGCGGCGCGGGGCGCGGGCGGTCCGGGCCGCGAGCACGAGGCGTTCGACGTCCGGCTGCGCTGGGAACGCCTGCTCGGCGCCGCGGGCTGGACCTGCCTCGGCTGGCCGGTGGAGCACGGCGGTCGCGGCGCGACGCTCGGCCAGCAGGTGGCGTTCCACGAGGAGTACGTGCGCGCCGACGCGCCGGTCCGGGTCGGCCACATCGGCGAGGGACTGCTCGGCCCGACCCTGATCGCGCACGGGACGCGCGGAACAGCAACGCCGGTTCCTGCCGCCGATCGTGCGCGGCGAGGAGCTGTGGTGCCAGGGCTACTCCGAGCCGGACGCCGGCTCCGACCTGGCCAGCGTGGCGACCAGGGCCGTGCTGGTCGGCGACGAGTGGGCGGTCACCGGGCAGAAGGTGTGGACCTCGCTCGCGCACGTCGCCGACTGGTGCTTCGTGCTGGCCCGCACCGAGCCCGGCAGCGTCCGGCATCGGGGCCTGAGCTACCTGCTGGTGCCGATGCGGCAGGCCGGCGTCGACGTGCGACCGATCCGGCAGCTCACCGGCGGCTCCGAGTTCAACGAGGTGTTCTTCGACGACGCCCGCACGGCGGCCGGGAACGTGGTCGGCGGGGCGGGCGACGGCTGGCGGATCGCGCTGGCCACGCTGGGCTTCGAGCGCGGCGCCGCGACCCTCGGCCAGCAGCTGGGCTTCCGCCGCGAGCTGGCGTGGATCATCCGGACCGCCCAGGAGAACGGCGCGATCAAAAACCCGTTGCTCCGCGACCGGCTCACCCAGGCCTGGATCGGGCTCGAGCTGCTCCGCCTGAACGCCCTGCGCGCGCTGGCCGGCGACCCCGCGACCGCCGCGACGATGAAGCTGGCGTGGTCGCACTGGCACCGTGACCTCGGCGAGCTGGCGATGGACGTGGCCGGCCCGGCCGGCCTGCTCACCGAGGCCGGCGACGAACCGACCGACGCGCAGCGGCTCTTCCTGTTCAGCCGCGCGGACACCATCTACGCCGGGTCGAGCGAGATCCAGCGCAGGATCATCGCCGAGCGCGTGCTCGGCCTACCCCGCGCATGACGCCCGCCTACCCGGCCGCGCACGGGCTGCTCACCGGCAAGATCGTGCTGGTCACGGCCGCAGCCGGCACCGGGATCGGCTTCGCCACCGCGCGCCGCGCCGCCGAGGAGGGCGCCACCGTCGTGCTGAGCGACCGGCACGAGCGGCGGCTCGCCACCTCGGCCGACGAACTGGCCGAGCGCACCGGCACCAAGCCGCTGGCCGTGCCGTGCGACGTGACCCGCGAGGAGGACGTGGCGCGGCTCTTCGACACCGTGGCCGCGGAGCTGGGCCGGCTGGACGTGCTGGTCAACAACGCCGGCCTCGGCGGCACCGCCGAGCTCACCGAGATGACCGACGCGCAGTGGCACGCCGTGCTGGACACCACGCTCACCGGCACGTTCCGCTGCACCAGGGCGGCGTTGCGGCTGATGCGTGGCCAGGGCGCGGGGGTCATCGTCAACAACGCCTCCGTGCTGGGTTGGCGTGCGCAGGCCGGCCAGGCCCACTACGCGGCGGCCAAGGCCGGCGTGATGGCCCTGACCCGGTGCGCGGCGATCGAGGCGGCGGCGTACGGGGTCCGGGTGAACGCGGTCGCGCCCAGCCTCGCGATGCACCCGTTCCTCGCCAAGGTGACCAGCGAGGAGCTGCTGGACGAGCTGACCAGCCGGGAGGCGCTCGGCCGGGCCGCCGAGCCGTGGGAGATCGCCAACGTGATCGTCTTCCTCGCCAGCGAGTACTCCTCCTACCTCACCGGCGAGGTGGTCGCGGTCTCCAGCCAACACCCGTGACCACCCGCCCCGGCCGCTGCCCCCAGACCGCGCTTTGGGCGACATTTTCTCGGCTATAGCCGAGAAAATGTCGCCCAAAGGCCCAGGGGTTACGGGGATCAGCGCTGGTGGGTGCGCCGGTCGTAGGACACCGCGTAGATGGCGCTGCGGGCGGTCAGGATCGGGTCGTCGGACGGCTCGATTCCGGGCGTGAGCAGGGTCGGGTCGAAGACCTGGTTCTGCCAGTGCGCCTGGTCGGCCGCCTCGGCCGTGATCGACAGGTGGCCGGCGGCGATCTCGGGCCGGTCATCGGGCCAGAGCTGGGTGCAGTCGGTGGTGCTGTCGCCGGCCTGGCCCAGCTGGACCCGGAGCGTGAAACCGACGGGTCCGCTCGCGAGCCGCTCGGCCAATTCCTCGGTGAGGTGGTGCGCTGACCAGCCGGCCCGCTCCTCCTCGGTGGCGTTCTCGATGCCCGCGTCGGGCACCCAGGTGTACTTGACCGGGCGAATCTGGCCGGCCGCGTCCCGCCAGCGGAAGGCGTGCTGAGCCCAGTAGGTGTTCGTCGCATAGCTCGTCGGCGTGGGGATGACCGAGGCCTCTATCAGCCCCGGTCCCGTCTCCGGGTGCCGGCCCGCGTAGGCGCGGACGTTGTCCAGATTTGGTGCGCCGGTGGCCGGATCGGGCTCGCCGGCGTGGATGAGCTCGAGGAAGCTTTCCGGAGTGGACGCGACGAAGCGGCGAAGGTTGATCCCGATCAGGTCGGTGTTCGTGCCGTCGGCGAGGTGGAACTTGGTGGCGAAGCCACGCACCGAGCGGGGTCCGTCGGGCAGGTGCGGGTTGGTGTCGGTGTGCGAGAAACGCACCGTGGCTCGGACGGCCTCGCGCTGGAGATGCGCCGCGGTCGTGAGCGGCGCCGCCTCGCCGGTGGGCGTGAAGGTCGCGTCATAACAAACGCCACGGGCGTGCGCCCGACGGTAGCCGGGATGGGTGCCCTTGAGGTGCTCGATGGCATCGACCAGCACGACGGCGAGCTGTGAATTGGCCAGTTCGGAGTCCATGGTCCGCAACCTAACAAGAAATCCCCCGAGTCCCGTTAATGCGGAATGGGAACTTTGCCGGTCTTCTGATCGAACGGATCGGCGGCCAGTACCGCGGGCAGGGCGGTGGGGCGGTCGGCGGCGAGTTCGGTGAGCAGCCATCCCCCGCCGGCCAGCGCCAGGATCGCGGCGTCCGGGCCTTCCAGCGAAGGCGGCGTCCACTCCGGATCGACCACGAGCAGCGACCCGACCGTGCGCGCGCCGATGGCCGAACCCCGGCCGGTGCTCACCGGGTCGGCGCCGTCGAGCACCAGTTCATGCCGGAGCAGCGGCGCGCCGGCGAGGTCCACCCGGAGCAGTCCCCGGTACGCCCCGCCGAGCTCACCGTGCCGGCCGAGCACGACCTCCTCGCGGATCCGCAGCACGCCCCCGACCTCGACGTACGCCTCGATCACGCTGCGATGCCGCGCCCGGGCCGCCACCACGGTCGGCTCGGGCAGCACCGCGAGCCGGCCACCGGCGCCGACCGTGAGCCGCAGGGTCAGCCGGGACTCCCCCGGCCCGGGCAGGGCGATCGTGGCGCCGACGGTCCGCAGCGTGAGTTCCGCGCCGGGCCCGACCTCGACGCTCGAGCTCCAGGTCGTCGCCGCCGATCGGCCCGCCCGCGCCGGCCGCGAGGTAGACCGCGTCGGCGGCCGGCCGCAGCACGAGCGGGGTGGCGGAGCGCAGCAGGGTGAGCCTGGTCCGGCCGGTGGCGTCGGCCTCGGCCCGCAACGCGGCCCGTGCCCTCATCGTGCCGCGATCTCGGCCCCGCGCCAGGCGTGCAGTTCGGCGGTGACCCAGCCGGCCACGTCCGGCGCGTCCGGGCGCTCCCGCAGCGACGAGAGACGACCGGCAGGTCGCCGCGCATCGCGGCCGCGTCCCTGGTCATCACGCCGAGGTCGGCGCCGACCAGCGGCGCGAGGTCGGTCTTGTTGATCACGAGCAGGTCCGAGCGGGTCACGCCGGGGCCGCCCTTGCGCGGCACCTTGTCGCCGCCGGAGACGTCCACGACGAAGATCTGCCGGTCGATCAGGCCGTAGCTGAACGTGGCCGTGAGGTTGTCGCCGCCGCTCTCCACCAGCACCAGGTCCAGGCCGGCGAAGCGGGCCTCGAGGTCCTCGACGGCATCCAGGTTCGCGGAGATGTCGTCCCGGATCGCGGTGTGCGGGCAGCAGCCGGTCTGGACGGCGGCGATCCGCGCGGGGTCCAGCACACCGGCGTCGCGCAGGAAGTCGGCGTCCTCGGTGGTGTAGATGTCGTTGGTGACCACGGCCAGCTCCAGGCTGGGTCCGAGCGTCCGGCACAGGGCCGCGACCAGCGCGGTCTTGCCGCTACCGACCGGCCCGCCGATGCCGATCCGCAGCGCGCGGCGCGGTCCGGACGCGGCGGGCGGCGAGCCGTCCACGGTGTCGATGTCCGGGTGGGTGTGCGGCACGTCGTCGTGAGCGTGTGCCGGGCCGGTGGCCGGCCCAGAGTGGTCAGGAGGCAAAGAGACGCAGCTCCGATCGGGTGTGGGCCTCGGCAAGCAGGTCGAGCCGGGGCGCGGTGACGCAGGGCAGGTCACGGAGCGGTCCGGCCGCCGCCTCGACGGCATGGCCGCGACCGCCTCCACCTCGGGCGTGAGCGCGGCGAGCAACGCCTGCACAGCGAACGGGTCGAAGCCCGCGCAGCCGGATCGCGGCGGCCGCCGGGCCGGAGATCGCCAGGTAGGCGGCCACGTGCGCGACGCCGTCCGGGATCACAGCCGGCCGCCGCGCCGACCGCGCCGAGCGCGACGGCGTGGTGCGGGTCCGGGCCTGCCGCCGCGTAGTACGGCGCCGGCCACGCCGCCCGGCCGGCGCGCAGCAGTGACCGCCCGAGCTGCCGCGACGTCGCCCGCTGCGCTGGCGAGGCCGTCCGCGCGTCGGCCTCCGCGTCCAGTTCGCGCCACAAGCCAGCTGCGGCGTGGCGCGTGGTGGCCGCCGCGAGCGCCGCCGCCACCAGACCCGCACTACGGAGCCGCCCGCGCAGGAAGACGCCCAGGTCGTCGACGTCCTGCACCAGGCCAGCGGCCAGCGCCGGTTCCACGCCACCGGAGTGCGCGTGACCGCCGGCGGGCAGCCGCGAGTCGGCGAGCGCGAGCAGACCGGTGAGCCCGCGCATCAGAACAGGAAGTAGCGCTGCGCCATCGGCAGCTCGCGGGCGGGCTCGGACTCCACCACGTCGCCGTCGATGCGGACCGTGAACGTGTCCGGCTCCACCTCGATCCGCGGCAGCGCGGTGTTCTCCGGCAGGTCGGCCTTGCCGCGCCGCCGCACGTCGGCGACCGGAGCCAGCCGGCGCATCAGCCCGAGCCGCTCGGCCAGCCCGTCCTCCAGCGCGGCCGGCGCCACGAAGCTCACCGAGGTCGCGGCGGCCACCCGCGGGGCGGCGCCCCACATCGGCCGCGGCAGCACCGGCTGCGGGGTCGGGATCGAGGCGTTGGCGTCCCCCATCGCGGCCCAGGCGACCATGCCGCCCTTGAGCACGGCGTGCGGGCGTACCCCGAAGAACGCCGGCTCCCAGAGCACCAGGTCGGCGAGCTTCCCGGCCTCCACCGAGCCGACCTCGGCCTCCAACCCGTGCGCGACCGCGGGGCAGATCGTGTACTTGGCCACGTACCGGCGGGCCCGGTGGTTGTCGGCGGCGCCGTCACCGGGCAGGGCGCCGCGGCGGCGCTTCATCACGTGCGCGGTCTGCCAGGTGCGCAGGACGACCTCGCCGATCCGGCCCATCGCCTGGGAGTCCGAGCCGATCATCGAGATCGCGCCCAGGTCGTGCAGGACGTCCTCGGCGGCGATCGTGGACGGCCGGATCCGGGACTCGGCGAACGCCAGGTCCTCCGGCACCGCCGGGTTGAGGTGGTGGCAGACCATCAGCATGTCGAGGTGTTCGTCCAGCGTGTTGACGGTGTGCGGCCGGGTCGGGTTGGTCGAGGACGGCAGCACGTTGGGGTGCGAGGCGACCGTGATGATGTCCGGTGCGTGGCCGCCGCCGGCGCCCTCGGTGTGGTACGCGTGGATGGCCCGGCCGGCGATCGCGCGCCAGGGTGTCCTCGACGAAGCCGGCCTCGTTCAGGGTGTCGCTGTGCAGTGCGGCCTGCACGCCCGCCGCGTCACAGACCCGCAGGCAGGCGTCGATCGCCGCCGGCGTGGAGCCCCAGTCCTCGTGCAGCTTGAACCCGGCGGCGCCGGCCCGGAGCTGCTCCCACATCGCCTCCTCGGAGACGGTGTTGCCCTTGCCGAGCAGCACCACGTTGATCGGCAGGCCATCCGTCGCCTCGAGCATGCGGGCCAGGTGCCAGGCGCCGGGCGTGACCGTGGTGGCCTTGGTGCCCTCGGCCGGTCCGGTGCCGCCGCCGATGATCGTGGTGATGCCGGCGCCGAGCGCCTCGTCGATGAGCTGTGGGCAGATCAGGTGCACGTGGCAGTCGATCGCGCCGGCCGTGAGGATCTTGCCGTTGCCGGCCATGATCTCGGTCGACGGTCCGATCACGAGGTCGGGATGGACGCCGGACATCGTGTCGGGGTTACCGGCCTTGCCGAGCGCGACGATCCGGCCGTCGCGGACGCCCACGTCGGCCTTGACCACGCCCCAGTGGTCCAGCACGACCACGCCGGTGATGACCAGGTCGGGGGCGCCCTCGGCGCGGGTCGCCCTGGACTGGCCCATCGACTCGCGGATCACCTTGCCGCCGCCGAACACCACCTCGTCACCGGCGGACGGCCCCCGCGCGAGGTCCTGCTCGACCTCGATCAGCAGGTCGGTGTCGGCGAGTCGGATCCGGTCGCCCGTGGTCGGACCGTAGAGGAGCGCGTACCGCTCCCGGCTCAGCTCAGCCATCGAGACTCCCGGCGGCGGGCACCTGCAGGCCGGGCACGATCCGCGCCCCGGTGAACGGCACCAGGTCGACGTCCCGGCTGAGCCCAGGCTCGAAGCGCACCGCCGTGCCGGCCGCGATGTCCAGCCGGCGTCCCCAGGCGGCGTCCCGGTCGAACTCCAGCGCCGCGTTGGTCTGGGCGAAGTGGAAGTGCGAGCCGACCTGGATCGGCCGGTCACCGGTGTTCGTCACGGTCACGGTGGCCACCGGGCGGCCCTCGTTCAACCGCACCGGCTCCGCGCCGACCAGCACCTCGCCAGGCGTCACGGGATCGGCTGGTGCACGGTGATGAGCTTGGTGCCGTCCGGGAACGTGGCTTCGACCTGCACCTCCTGGAGCATCTCCGGCACGCCGTCCATCACGTCCTCCCGACCCAGCACCGCGCGTCCGGCGGACATCAGGTCGGCGACCGAGCGGCCGTCGCGCGCGCCCTCCATCAGGAACGAGGTGATCACCGCCGTCGCCTCCGGGTAGTTCAGGCGCAGACCCCGGGCCCGCCGCTCGTCCGCGAGCCGGGCTGCCACGTGGATCAGCAGCCGCTCCTGTTCGTGGGGCGTCAGCCGCATGGCACCTCCGCAGCGCTCGAAACCGGTCCCGGGCAGTCTCCCAGCTACGGCGCCGGACCGGGGTTACATCGGCGTTACGGCGCGTTCCCGCAGGTCCCCTCGCTGGTTCGGGCGCGCGTCCACGCCGGCTGAGGCGATGGGACATCATCGACGCCATGCACACGGGGCAGCAGGACGAGCGGGCGCCGCGCGGATGGACGGGGCCGAACCGGCGACTGTGGAACGCCGTCCGCGCCGGCCGGTGGTTGGAGCTCGCCGGCCGGGTCCGGGAGGGCACCGACCCGCACGAGGTGGTCACCGCCGACGCGATTCGCACGGTGCTCACCAGCGGCGTCGGCCCGGAGGGCGACCGTCGGCTGCGGCTGCGCGGCGCCCGGATCACCGGCCGGCTGGAGCTGCGCGGGGTCGAGTGCGGTGCGGCGCTGATCCTCATCGACTGCGTCTTCACCGAACCGGTGAACCTCACCGGCGCGGAACTGCCCGAGTTGGCGATGGTCGGCTGCCGCGCGCCCGAGCTGCGGCTGGGCTGGCTCACCACGGCCGGCAGTGTCCGCGTGGTCGAGTGCGAGGTGGACGGACCGGTCCTGATGACCGAGGCCAGGGTGGGCCGCCGGCTCGACCTGAGCGGCTCCCGGTTCGGCGAATTCTCCGCGATCAACCTCACCGTCGGCGGCGACCTGGACGCCCGGCAGCTGACCTCGGGCTGGTGCCAGCTCACCGGCGCCAACGTGGCCGGCCGGATCAGGCTGATCGACGCGACGCTCGGCGACGCCATCCGCGCGCTCTGGCTCACCGGCGCCACCAGCGGCGGCGACCTCGATCTGTACCGTGTGCACGCCCGTGGCCTGGTCAACCTGCGCACCGCCAACGTCGGCGGCCGGATCGTGCTGGACCGGGCCAGGATCGAGGGCACGCCGCCGATCGAAGGCAACGACGCCTACGTCCATGGGCGCCCCGGCCTCGACGCGATCGTCGCCGAAGGGCTCTCCACCCGCGGCGACCTCTCCCTGCGGTACGCCACTGTGGACGGCGAGGTCCGGCTCACCACCGCCCAGATCGGCGGCACCTGCAACGTGTCGGGCTCCCAGCTGAACAATCCCGGCGGCCGAGCGCTGGAGGCGGACCGGTCGGCGATCGGCAGCGGCCTGCTCGCGCTCGACGGCTTCTCCACCAAGGGGTCGGTGGTCCTGCGGGACGCCCGCATCGACGGGCCGGTGCTGATGTCCCGTGGCACCATCGACGCGCCGACCGACCGGGCGTTCAACGCGTCCGGGCTGACCTCGACCGGCGGCTTCCTGGCGAACAACTACACGTTCCGGGGCCAGGTCCGGCTGACCCACGCCCAGATCGGCGGCCCGTTCGACCTGACCGGCACCGAACTGATCGCCAGCACGGGGCGCGAGCTGTCCGCTCTCACCGGCGACGCCGAGGGGCTGGCGCTGGCCGGGATGGGGATGGTGGTGAACGGCGAGGTCCGCGCGGCCGGGCTGACCGTCACCGGCACCGTCGACCTGTCCACCTCCCGGATCTCCGGCCTGCTGCGGATGAGCGGCGCCCGGTTCACCGACGCGGCCACACCCGGCTCGGGTTCGCTCATCCTCAGCGCGGCCACGCTGGCCAGCGGCGCCGAACTGGACGGTGTGGACATCGCCGGCCACCTCGACCTGCGGGTCGCCAAGGTGACCGACCACGTCCGGCTCGCCGACGCGTACCTGCGCGGCGCCGACGGCCGGTCGTTGCGCGCCACCGGACTTCGCGCCGCGCAGCTGCGGTTCCGGCTCGCCGAGCCGCCGGGCGGGCGGATCGGACTCGCCGGCGCGACGATCGACGTACTCGCCGACCACGCCACCTCCTGGCCGATCACGCTCGAGATCCCGCCGGAGGACGGCCGGGCCGTGGTCCTGGACGGCTTCACCTACCAGCGGCTCGAGTCCACGCTCGACGTGCACGAACGGCTGGCGTGGCTGGACCGGGCCACCCCGACGTTCGAGCCGCAGCCCTACGAGCAGCTCGCCAGCTGCTACCGGCAGATGGGCCGCGAGCCGGAGGCGCGGCGGGTGCTGCGGGAGAAGACCCGGCGCCAGCACGCCGCGGCCGGCCGGTTCGGGCGGATCTGGGGCTGGATCCAGCAGGTCGCGGTGGGGTACGGCTACCAGCCCGGGCGGGCCGTCGGCTGGTTCCTCGGGCTTGCTCATCGCCGGCTCGCTCTGGTTCTCCCAGGCCCGCTGCCCGCGGTTCGGCCAGGCCGGCGTCTGCCCGATCAAGGCCGACGAGCACCCCGCCTGGGACGCCGTGCTCTACACGCTCGACCTGCTGATCCCCGTGGTCGACATCGGCCACGACCGGGCCTGGGACCCGGTCGGCTGGGACAAGGTCGCCGCCGTGGCGCTGATGGCCGCCGGCTGGGTGCTGGTCACCACGCTGGTCGCCGCCGCCGGCCGCGCCCTCAACCGCGCCTGAGCCCGCCCACAGCCGGGCGCCCGCCGTCGCGGGGTCTGCGGTTCGCCGCACTGCGGGCTTTGGGCGACATCTTCTCGGTTATAGCCGAGAAGATGTCGCCCAAAGGCGCGAAGGGATGCGTCAGGCGCCGTAGACGGGGTCGGGTGGGGGTGCGTCGGCGAGCAGTTTGGCCACGGCCGGGCCGAGTTCGGCCGGGTTCCAGCGGCCGTCGTGCCGCACCTCGGGCCCGCGCCGCCAGCCGTCGCGCGAGGCTGATCGTGCCGCCCTCGACCTCGAACAGCCGGCCGGTCACGTGCCGGGACTCGGCGCTGCCCAGCCAGACCACCAGCGGCGCGACGTTCTCCGGCGCCATCGCGTCGAACCCGTCGACCGGCGCGGCCATGGTCTCGGCGAACACCGTCTCGGTCATCCGGGTCCGGGCGGCCGGCGCGATCGCGTTGACGGTCACGCCGTACCGGTCGAGCTCGGCGGCGGCGACCACGGTCAGCGCCGCGATCCCGGCCTTGGCCGCCGCGTAGTTCCCCTGGCCGACGCTGCCGCGCAGGCCGGCGCCGGAGCTGGTGTTGATCACCCGGGCGTCCACCGGGTGGCCGGCCTTGGCCCGCTCCCGCCAGTGGCCGGCGGCGTGGCGCAGCGGCAGGAAGTGGCCCTTGAGGTGGACCCGGATCACCGCGTCCCAGTCGGTCTCGGTGAGGTTCACCAGGGTCCGGTCACGGACGAAGCCGGCGTTGTTCACCAGCACGTCCAGCCGGCCGAACGCGCCGATCGCGGCGGCCACCAGCCGGGCCGAGCCGGCCCAGTCGGCGACGTCGTCGACGTTCGCGATCGCCCGCCCACCGGACGACCGAATCTCCGCCACGACCTCCTGCGCCGGACCGCCGGAGCGCCCGCCGCCGTCCGTCGCCGCACCGAGGTCGTTCACCACCACCGCCGCTCCGGCCTGGGCGAACGCCAGCGCGTGCGCCCGCCGATGCCCCGCCCGGCGCCGGTCACGATCACCACCCGGCCGGCGCACAGCCCTTCCGGCCCGCCGTCACGGCGCGCCCGTGCCCGCCGCCGCGTCCAGGAACGCCGGCCGTTCGCCGCCGCCGTGCACCAGCAGCGACGCGCCGCTGACGTAGGCCGAGGCGGGCGAGGCGAGGTAGAGGCAGGCCGCCGCGATGTCGGCCGGCGTGGCCATCCGGCCGAGCGGGACCGTGCGCCCGACCGCGGCCAGCCCCTCGGCGTCGCCGTAGTGCAGCGCGGACCGCTCGGTCTCGACCATCCCGGCCACCACCGTGTTCACCCGCACCTTCGGCGCCCACTCGACGGCCAGGCTGGCGGCGAGGTGGTGCAGCCCGGCCTTGGCCGCGCCGTAGGCGGCCGTACCGGGCGAGGGGCGGACCCCGCTGACGCTGCCGACCATGACGATCGCGCCGCCGTCCGGCTGGGTCTGCATGACCGCGTTGGCCCGCTGGGCGACGTGCAGCGGCGCGATCAGGTTCAGCTCGATGATCTTGGCGTGGAACCGGGGCTGAGGCGGTGGCGGCCTCGGCCGGCGGTGCCCCGCCCGCGTTGTTCACCACCACGTCGAGCCGCCCGTACAGGTCTACCGCGGTCTCGATCAGCGCGTCCACCTGCTCCGGGTCGCGGACGTCGGCGGCGGCGAACCGGATCCCGGGCGGTAACGCGTCGGGCGGCTTACGTGCGCAGATCAGCACGTCCGCGCCGGCCTCGGCGAAGGCGCGTGCGATGCCGGCTCCGATCCCCTTGGTGCCACCGGTGACCAGCACGGCGCGTCCGGCGAAGACAGTCATCGCACCCTCCAGGATCGGTCGGCGTGTTACCGTACCAAGCAAACGCTAGGTCGGATACGCCCGCGGAAGAAGGGGCTCCGGATGGGTGTGAGCCTGCACGCCGAGCACGGCGTCGCCGAGGTCCTGATCGATTTTCCGCCGGTGAACGCGGTGCCGGTCCAGGGCTGGTTCGATCTCGCCGAGGCGCTGCTCGCCGCCGGTGCCGACGAGACGGTCAACGCCGTCGTGCTGGCCGCCGAGGGGCGCGGCTTCTGTGCCGGCGTCGACATCAAGGAGATGCACCGCTCGCCCGACCACACGGCGCTGCTCGGCGCGAACCGGGGCTGCGCCGCGGCGTTCGCGGCCGTCTACGACTGCGCGGTGCCGGTGATCGCGGCGGTGCAGGGGTTCTGCCTGGGCGGCGGCGTCGGGCTGGCCGGCAACGCGGACATCGTGGTCGCCGCCGAGGACGCCAGCTTCGGCCTGCCGGAGTTGGATCGGGGCGCGCTCGGCGCGGCCACCCACCTGGCCCGGCTCGTGCCGCAGCAGCTGATGCGGGCGATGGTGTACACCTGCCGGCCGGTCACGGCCCAGGAACTGCACCGGTTCGGCTCGGTGCTGCGGGTCGTGCCGGCTGGCGAGCTGCGGGCCGCCGCGCACGAGGTGGCGGCGGAGATCGCCGGCCGGCACCCGTACCTGGTGCGGCGGGCGAAGGAGTGCCTGAACGGGATCGACCCGGTGGACGTGCGGCGCAGCTACCGGTACGAGCAGGGCTTCACGTTCGAGCTGAACCTCACCGACGTGCCGGACGCCGCCCGGCGGGCCTTCGTGGAGGGGCGGTGACGGCGTGCCGGACAAGGTGATGACGCTGGACGCGATCATCGGCGAGCTGCGCTCGGGGATGACCATCGGGATCGGCGGCTGGGGCTCCCGGCGCAAGCCGATGGCGCTGGTCAGGGCGCTACTCCGGTCCGACCTGTACGACCTGACCGTGGTCTCCTACGGCGGCCCGGACGTGGGGCTGCTGGCCGCCGCGGGCAAGCTCCGGCGGATCGTCTGCGGCTTCGTCTCGCTCGACTCGATCCCGCTCGAACCGCACTTCCGCAGCGCCCGCCAGCGCGGCTCGCTCACCCTGACCGAGGTGGACGAGGGGATGTTCCGGGCCGGCCTGTCGGCGGCGGCGCAGCGCCTGCCGTTCCTGCCGATCCGGGCCGGCCTCGGCTCGGACGTGCTGCGGATCAACCCCGAACTGCGCACGATCCGCTCTCCGTACGCCGACCGCGAGGAGTTCGTGGCGATGCCGGCCCTGGCTCTGGACGCCGCGTTCGTGCACCTCAACCGGGCCGACCGGCACGGCAACGGCCAGTACCTCGGTCCGGACCCCTACTTCGACGACCTGTTCTGCCTCGCCGCCGAGCGCCGCTATCTCACCTGCGAGCGCCTGGTCGGCACCGAGGAACTGCTCGCCGCCGGGCCGCCGCAGAGCCTGCTGCTCAACCGGTCCATGGTGGACGGCGTGGTGGAGACCCCGGGCGGCGCGCACTTCACCAGCTGCGTCCCCGACTACGGGCGGGACGAGGCGTTCCAGCGCGCGTACGCGGCGTCGGCGGCCAGCCCGGAGGCGTGGCGGGCGTTCCGATCCGAGTTCCTCGCCGGCGACGAGCCGGCGTACCACGAGGCGGTCAAGGAATTCCACGCCCGCCGGCTGGAGGAGGCGTTGGTATGACCGAGCTGGCCACCCGCCGGATCACGAAGGCCGCGAGCAGGGCAGAGGTGTGCGTGGTGGCCTGCGCCGAGGCCTGGCGCGGCGACGGGGAGATCCTGGCCAGCGCGATGGGACTGATCCCGGGGCTGGGCGCCCGGCTGGCCCGCGCCACGTTCGCGCCCGACCTGCTGCTCTCCGACGGCGAGGCGTACCTGCTGGCCGACGAGACCGGCGCGATCGAGGGCTGGCTGCCGTACCGCGCGGTCTTCGACCTGGTCGCCGCCGGCCGCCGGCACGTGATGATGGGCGCCAGCCAGCTGGACCGGTACGGCAACCAGAACATCTCCTGCGTGGGCGACTGGGCCCGGCCGAAGGCACAGCTCCTCGGCGTCCGCGGCGCACCGGGCAACACCGTGAACCACCCGACCAGCTACTGGGTGCCGCGGCACTCCCGGCGGGTCTTCGTCGACCGCGTCGACCTGGTCTCCGGCGTCGGCTACGACCGGGACGGCGGACCGTTCCACGAACTGCGCGTGGTCGTGACCGACAAGGCCGTGCTGGACTTCGACCCGGCCGCGCACGCGCTGCGGCTCCGCTCGGTCCACCCCGGCGGCACCGTCGAGGACGTGCTGGCCAACACCGGGTTCACGCTGATCGTGCCCAGCGACGTGCCGACCACCCGGCTGCCCACCGCCGCCGAGCTGCGGCTGATCCGGGAGGTGCTCGATCCCGACGACCGGCGCAGCGCCGAGGTACCGGGATGAGGACCGCGCTCACCGAGCTGGTCGGCGTGCGGCACCCGATCGTGCAGACCGGCATGGGCTACGTCGCGGGCGCCCGGCTCACGGCGGCCACCTCCGCGGCGGGCGGCCTGGGCATCATCGCCTCGGCGACCCTGCCGCTGGATCAGGCTCCGGACCGCGATCCGCGAGGTGCGCGCCCGCACCGACGCGCCGTTCGGGGTGAACCTGCGGGCCGACGCCGCCGACGCCGCCGAACGGGTGGACCTGCTCATCGCCGAGCGGGTGGCGGTGGCGTCGTTCGCGCTCGCGCCCACCCGGGACCTGATCGCCCGGCTCAAGGACGCCGGCATCGATCGTGATCCCGTCCGTGGGCGCCCGCCGGCACGCCGAGAAGGTGGCGGCCTGGGGCGCGGACGCGGTGATCGTGCAGGGCGGCGAGGGTGGCGGGCACACCGGCTCGGTGCCGACCACGCTGCTGCTGCCCCAGGTGGTGGACGCCGTGGACATCCCGGTGATCGCGGCCGGCGGCTTCTTCGACGGGCGTGGCCTGGTCGCCGCGCTGGCCTACGGCGCCGCCGGGATCGCGATGGGTACCCGGTTCCTGCTCACCAGCGACAGCCCCGTCGGCCAGGCCGTGAAGGACGTGTACCTGGCCGCGCCGGTCACCGGCACCGTGGTGACCACCCGGGTCGACGGCGTGCCGCACCGGGTGTTGCGGACCCCGTTCGTGGCCGGCCTGACCCGGGGCGGCGGCCTGCTCCGGGCGGTGCGCAGCGCGGCCCGGTTCCGGCGCCTGTCCGGCACGTCCTGGCCGGCGCTGATCCGGGAGGGCCGGGCGATGCGGCACGGCCGCGAGCTGACCTGGGCGCAGGTGTTGATGGCCGCCAACACGCCGATGCTGCTGCGCGCCGCGATGGTCGAGGGCCGTGCCGACCTCGGCGTGATGTCCGCCGGTCAGGTGGTGGGTCTGATCGACGACCTGCCCAGCTGCGCGACCCTGATCGACCGCATCATGGCCGACGCCGACGCCACCCTGCTGACGCGATTGCTCCCAGAGCGAATGACCGCAGCTCTGACTTGCGCCACCCCAGCGGGCCGCCGTCAACTGGCCGCCGCACTCCGACCCGCCGCTTGGCGACATTACGGTTATAGCCGAAAATGTCGCAGAGCGCGGTGAGCGGGTCAGAGGCGTTCGAGGATGGTCACGTTGGCCTGGCCGCCGCCCTCGCACATGGTCTGCAGCCCGTAGCGGCCGCCGGTGCGCTCGAGTTCGTGCAGCAGCGTGGTCATCAGCCGGGCGCCGGTGGCGCCGAGCGGGTGGCCGAGCGCGATGGCGCCGCCGTTCACGTTCACCTTGGCCAGATCCGCGCCGGTCTCGCGCTGCCAGGCGAGCACCACGCAGGCGAACGCCTCGTTGATCTCCACCAGGTCGATGTCGTCCAGACGCAGGCCCGCGCGGTGCAGCGCGTGCGCGGTGGCGGGGATGGGTGCGGTGAGCATCAGCACGGGGTCGGCGCCGCGGGCGCTCAGGTGGTGGATCCGGGCCCGGGGCCGCAGCCCGTGTAACCGCAGGGCCCGCTCGGAGACGACCAGCAGCGCGGCGGCGCCGTCCGCGATCTGGCTGGCCAGGGCGGCGGTGAGCCGCCCGCCCGGCCGCAGCGGCTCCAGCGCGGCCATCCGCTCCAGGGACGTCGTGGCGCGCGGGCACTCGTCGACGGACACGCCCTCGTACGGCACGATCTCAGCGCCGAACCGGCCCTCGTCGATCGCGGCCACCGCCCGCTGGTGGCTGGCGAGCGCGTACTCCTCCATCTCCCCGCGCTCGATCCCCCACTTGGCCGCGATCAGCTCGGCGCCGCGGAACTGCGACACCTCCTCGCCGCCGTACCGGGCCTGCCAGCCGACGCTGCCGGCGAACGGGCTCGGGTGACCGAACTGCGCGCCGGCCAGCATCGCGCCGCCGATCGGGATCTGGCTCATGTTCTGCACGCCGCCGGCGACCACCACGTCGGCGGTGCCGCTCAGCACGGCCTGCGCGGCGAAGTGCACCGCCTGCTGCGACGAGCCGCACTGCCGGTCCACGGTCACGCCCGGCACCTCCTCGGGCAGCCCGGCCGCCAGCCACGCGGTCCGCGCGATGTCGCCGGCCTGCGGACCGACCGTGTCCACGCAGCCGAAGATCACGTCGTCCACGGCCAGCGGATCGAGGCCGGCCCGGGCCAGCAGCGCGGTCAGCACGTGCGCGCCGAGGTCGGCCGGGTGCGCGCCGGCCAGGCCTCCCCCGCGCCGGCCGACCGGGGTCCGAACCGCCTCGACCAGGTACGCCTCACTCATGGCAGCTCCCATACCAGTAATGTAGCAAGCGCTTGGTCGCCACCCAAGCCCGCCGCACCAGCCGCTGACACGCCGTCCCGACACGCCAGAACCAAGCGATTGGGCGCGTTGACGCGGCCGGACCGATAATGACGAGGTGACCATGCCGAAGAACCCGAAGCCGCGCGGTACGCGGGCCGCCACCGCCACCCGGGGCGGCGCGCCGGCGAGCACCCCCGTGGCCGGCAAGGCCGCAGGCGCCAGGGCCGCCGCCAAGACCGCTCCGAAGCCGGCGACCAAGCCCGCCAAGGGCACCGCAGCCGCCGCTGCCCTGCCGTCCGAGCGCCGCGACCACCTGGTCACGCTCTCGGCCGAGCTGTTCGCCGAGAAGGGCTTCCGGGCCACCACGGTCCGGGAGATCGCGGACGCGGCCGGCATCCTGTCCGGCAGCCTGTACCACCACTTCAGCTCCAAGGAATCGATCGCGGACGAGATCCTCAGCCGCTTCCTGGATGAGGTGCTCACCGACTACCGTGCCGCGCTGGCCAGCGGCGGCACCCCGCGCGAGGTCCTCGAGGAGATCGCCCGCACCGGGTTCAGCTCGCTGGAGCGGCACCGGGCCGCGATCATGATGCTCCAGAACGACTGGAACTACTTCCGCGAGCACTCCCAGTTCGACTACCTGCAGAAGACGCTCGCCGAGGTGGAGCGGATCTGGATCGGCGAGCTGAAGCGCGGGCGTGAAGGACGGCTCGTTCCGCGCCGACCTCGATCCGAAGCTCACCTACCGGCTGTTCCGGGACACGATCTGGGTCGCGGTGCGCTGGTACCGGCCCGGCGGGCGGCTGGGCACCCGCCAGCTCGCCGACCAGTTCAGCCGCGATCCTCTTCGAAGGCGTGGCCAGCTAGGTAGCCGATCGGCCGTCGCGGCTGAATTGTAGAGTCTGCGCTCCACAATCCAACCGCCACGGGTCGCGGGATCAGCGCACCAGGATCGCGGCGCTGCCGTAGCTGCCGCCGAAGCCCGTGCAGAGCGCGGTCTCGACGCCGGCCCGCACCTGCCGGACGGCCTCGGCCACGTTGTTCAGCCCGTGCACGTACCCCTCCGAGAGCAGCCCGCCGTGCGGGTTCACCTCGGGCACGCGGCGTCCAGGCCCGAAGTCCTCCAGCTGGCGCGGCACCAGGAACGAGTAGGCGTCGTAGAGCAGCGGCCACGTCGATGTCGCCGGGCTTCATGCCGGCCGCCTCGTACAGCGCGGGAGCCACGTGGGCGGAGAAGATCCGGCCCACGTCGTCCGCCTTGTCCATCGTGGAACTGCCGGGGCCGCCGCCCCGGACCACCGCATGGATGCGCGGGCCGCCGGGCGCCCGGTCGGCCGCCGTCACGACCAGCGCGCACGCTCCGTCGGTCTCCTGGCAGCAGTCGGCTCGGCGCAGCGGGCGAGGCGACCATCGGGCTGGCCAGGTAGTCGTCCCTGGTCATCGGGGTGCGGCGCAGCGCGCGCGGGTTGCCGGCGGCGGCCGCGCGAGACGCGATCACCACGTCCGCGAAATCGGTGCCATATCGCTGGGCGGCCAGCGCGAACAGGTGCACCGGCCCATGCAGCCCGTACGGCGCCGTGAACTGGTCCGCCGCGCCGTCCCCGATCCGCAGCGGCACCTGGCCCATCCGTCGGTCCGGACCGGCCGTTGAGCGCGCGGTAGATCAGCACCGTACGGGCCAGCCCGGCGTCCACCAGCAGGGCCGCGTCGCCGAGGATCGAGGCCGACTGGGAGCCGCCGCCGTAGATCTCGTTGTGCCAGCCGAGCCGCCGCACGCCCAGGGCACGGGCGAGGTAGACCACCGGCACCGAGTCGCCGAGGTGGTAGCTGAGCACGGCGTCGACGTCACCCGGGGCCAGGCCGGCGTCGGCGAGGGCCGCGGTCGACGCCTCCACCGCGAGTTCCAGCACCGACCGGCCGGACGCCCTGGTCAGCGCCGTCATCCCGATCCCGGCGACGGCGGTTCGCCCGGCGAAGGACTGCCTGGCCACCACTCACCTCCGCGCCGGGGTCTGCGGTTGGATCGTGCCCTTCCAGGGCACGATCCAACCGCAGGAGGGGTTCAGACGCCGTAGACGCGGGCCGCGTTGCCGGCGGTGACCTTCTCGGTGTCCTCGGCGGTCAGGCCCTTGGTCAGCCGCGCCACCCAGTCCTTGGAGTTGGGCCAGAGGCACATGCTGTGCGGGTAGTCGGTCGAGTACATGACCGTGTCGGCGAGCCGCGGGTAGCCCTGCCGGATCAGGTCGAAGCCGATCTCGTCGTCCAGTGCCGTGACGAAGACGTTCTCGCCCAGGAACTCGCTCGGTTTGCGGGTGATCGGCAGGTTGGCCCAGGCCGCCTCGGTCTCGTACGTCTGGTCCATGGTCTGCGCCCAGAACGGCACCCAGCCGCAGTTCACCTCGCCGGCGACCAACTTCAGGCCGGGGAAGCGCTCGAAGACGCCGCCGTAGATCATGTACGTGAACGGCTTGACCGCGGCGAAGAACCGGTTGACGGTGCCGGCCAGGTTGATCTTGCCGGTGAGGATCTCGTCGTACTGCTGGTCGGTGGGCCGGCCGCCGAACGTGCGGTGGAACGTCACCGGCACGCCGGCGTCGGAGGCGGCCTGCCAGAGCGGCGCGTAGTAGTCGTCGTTGTACGGCTTCTGCGGCAGGCCGGGGATGAACAGCCCCTTGGCGCCCTTGGCCAGTACCCGTTCGACCTCGGCGAGGGTGGGCTCCATGCCGTCGTCGACGGGGAGCATCGGCAGGCCGACGATCCGGGCCGGGTCGGCGGCCTGGAAGTCCTCCAGCAGCCAGTCGTTGTAGGAACGCATGCACGCGATGGCGAGCTCACGGTCGGGCTCGAGGTAGGCGAAGATCGCGTTGGCCGGGTAGACCACGCTCACCTCGACGCCGTCGATGTCCATGTCCGCCACGTGCGCGGCGCCGTCGTAGTTGCCGGGCCGGATCTCGTCGAAGCGCAGCCCGGACTCCTTGAAGTCCTCCTTGGAGCGACCGGCCATCGCCTCCACGCCGTACGTGCGCTTGGGCGGCTTGCCGTCGAAGCTCCAACCGTCGCCGCCGTCGGCGCCCCGGGTGAGCTTGGGGGCCCGGTCCTTCAACTCCGCTGGCACCCGGTCGAACACCCACGGGGGTTCGTTGACGTGGCAGTCGGCCGAAATGATCCGTGTCATGGCGCAGCCTCCCGGTGCGATGGGTGACCCGCCCACGGTAGGTCTGTGGCGACGAGTTAGGCAAGCGCTTGTTTGAATACTTTTCGAGCGCCGGTCGGTGCTACGCTGACCAAGCGAGCGCTTGGTTAGCTGAGAGAGGCAAGGAGCTCTACCGTGGCCGATCCCCGACCGATGCGATTCTCGACGTTCCACCTCTTCCACCGGTTCGAGCACCAGACCGTCAAGGAGGTGTACGACCACCACGCCGCCCTCGCCGAGCTGGCCGAGGAGGTCGGCTTCGACGGCGTCTGGATCAGCGAGCACCACTTCCGCGACTACGGCACCGTGCCGTCGATCGCCACCATGCTCGGCTACCTCGCCGCGCGCACCAGACCGGCTCCGGCTCGGCAGCGGCGTGCTGGTCCTGCCACTGCACGATCCGATCCAGGTGGCCGAGGAGGCCGCCCAGGTGGACGTGCTGTCCGGCGGCCGGCTGCAGTTCGGCGTCGGGCGCGGCTACCAGAGCATCGAGTTCGACGGGTTCGGCGTGGACCTCGCCGAGGCGCGCGAGCGGTTCGACGAGTCGCTGGAGGTCATCCTCGGCCTCTGGACCCAGCCGCGTTCTCGTTCGAGGGCAAGTACTACCAGGTCAACGACGTCGACCTGGTGCCGAGACCGCTGCAACGCCCGCATCCGCCGATCCACGTGGCCGCGGTGAGTCCGGAGACCGTCGAGCTGTACGCCGCCCGTGGGCTGCCGATCCTGGCCGACCCGGCGGCGCCGTTCAAACGGGTCGCCAAGGCCGCGGAGACCTGGCGGCGGACCGCGGCGGCGGCCGGTCACGACGTCGACGGGGTGGACCTCGTCGTCGCCCGCTCGGTCTACGTGGCGCCGACCGAGGCGGAGGCCCGCGCCGACCAGGAGCGGTTCGAGCGGCTCTTCGACCGCAGCCGGATCTTCAACGCCCAGAGCGCGCCGGTGGACACCCGGACCGGCGAGATCGCCAAGGGGTTCGAGTACTGGCAGGACCGCTACCTCAAGGGCGGCGACATCGGCACGGACTTCCGCTGGGACCAGCTCGAGGTGATCGGTGACCCCGCCAGGGTGATCAGCCAGATCGCGGCGCTGCGCGAGTTCGGCTTCACGCACCTGATGTGCGACTTCGGCAGCACGCGGCCGATCCCGTTCGAGGAGCTGAAGAAGACCATGACGTTCTTCGCCGACGAGGTCATGCCGGCGTTCCGCTGAATCAGGAGGCTCCATGAACCCGCTGCACAGCCTCACCCTCGGCGATCTGCTTCGTGAGCACCGGCGCAGCTGGCCGCTCGCGACCGCCGTGGTCGACGGCGACACCCGCCTGACCTACCCCGAGCTGGACGACCGGGTGAACCGGCTGGCGAACGCGCTGGCCGCCGAGGGCGTCGGCGCCGGCGACCGGCTGTTGTGGCTCGGCCAGAACTCCCACCGGGTGCTCGAGTCGCTGCTCGCCACCGCCAAGCTCGGCGCGGTGCTGTGCGTGGCGAACTGGCGCCAGAGCGCGGCCGAACTGCGGTTCGTGCTCGGCGACCTGGAGCCGGCCGCCGTGCTCTGGCAGCCCCTGGACGGCGTCGCGGACGTGCGGGACGCGGCCGAGAAGGCCCGCTGGATCGCCGACGGCGACGAGTACGAGGCGTTCCTCGCGTCCGGGGCCGCGGACGACCCGGCAGCGAGGTCGACCCGGCCGCGCCGGTGCTCGCCCTCTACACCGCCGCGTTCGACGGCACCCCGAACGCCGCCCTGCTCAGCCACACCGCGCTGATCGGGCACAGCATGTCGCTCGCTTTGGCCCGGCAGATGGAGCCCGGCTTCACCTACCTCAACTCCGGTCCGCTGTTCCACGTCGGCACGGCGATGTTCTGCCTGGCCACGTTCTCCCTGGGCGGGAGGAACGTGTTCCTGCCCGCGTACGACGCCGCCGAGGCCGCCCGGCTCATCGAGGCCGAGCGGTGCGACGGCGCGTTCCTGTATGGACCGATGATCGACGCGCTGGTCGAGGCGGCCGCCGGCCACGACCTGACGTCGTTGCAGGCCCCGCCCGGCCACGCCGCGTTCGACGCGATGGTCACGCCGACACGAGCCCGTGGGCGCGCGCGTTCGCCGGGTACGGGCAGACCGAGGTCGGCGGCATGCTCACCTACTCCGGGTACGGCGCCGGCGGGATCGGCAGCCACGGTCGGCCGTCGCCGCTGGTCCAGGTGCGGGTGGTCGACCCGGCCGGCGACGAGGTGCCGGTCGGGGAGATCGGCGAGCTGGTCACTCGCGGCCAGCACGTCATGAGCGGGTACCACAACCGGCCCGAGCTGACCGCCGCGAAGCAGGCCGGCGGCTGGCACCACACCGGTGACCTGGGGCGGCGCGAGTCCGACGGCACGCTGTCCTTCCTCGGTCCGCGGCTGCGGATGCTGAAGTCCGGCGGCGAGAACATCTACCCGGTCGAGGTGGAGCGCGCGGTCGCCAGCCACCCGGCGGTGGCCGAGTGCGCGGTCATCGGCGAACCCGATCCGACCTGGGGCCAGCGGGTGGTCGCGGTCGTCGTGCTGCGGCCGGACACCGCGGTGGCCGCCGCCGAGCTGATCGCGCACTGCCGGGACGCCATCGCCTCCTACAAGAAGCCGGCCCGGATCGAGTTCGCCGACGCCATCCCCAAACGCGGCTACTCCCCCGACTACGACGCGCTCGACGCGGCGTACGGCGGCGGAGGGTATCCGGGTAGCTGATGGACGGGCCACACAACTGGGGGCGTTGGGGCCCGGACGACGAGCGGGGCGCGCTCAACCTGCTGACCCCGGAGGTCGTGCTGGCCGCAGCACAAACGGTCCGGGAAGGCCGGGTGGTGAGCCTGTCCATGCCGATCCGCGGCTCCACGTCCAGCGCCGCGCCGACCACGGTCCCGCACCTGCGCGGTCGGCCGCTGCCGCAGCACTTCATGTCGGTCGACGGCGGTGACTACGCGGCGGGCACCCGCCGGATCGGGCCGGGGTTGGCCGTCGCCGACGACGCGCTGATCGTCTCGCCGCACGGCACCACCACGCACGTCGACGCGCTGTCGCACATGTGGGCCGGCGACCAGCTCTACAACGGACACCCGGCGAACCGGATCCGCAGCTACGGGGCCACCCGCTGCGGCATCGAGAAGGCGCCGGCGATCGTGGCGCGTGGCGTGTTCTTCGACGTGGCCGGCGCGCGCGGCGTGCCGCATCTGCCGGCCGACGCGCGAATCGACGCCGACGAGTTGGCGGCGTGCGGCGCCACCCTGCGGCCGGGTGACGTGGCGGTGATCCGGACCGGCTGGCCGACGGTGTTCGACCGGGACCCGCAGGAGTACTGGTCCGGCCAGCCCGGCCTGTCCTACCCGGCGGGCCGCTGGCTCGCGGACCAGGACGTGACGCTGGTGGCCTGCGACAACGCGGGGATCAGCGGCATCAACGCGGCCGGCCGCACAGACGAGCCGCTGGACGAGGACCTGCACCTGCTCTTCCTCTGGCGGCACGGCATCCACCTCGCCGAGCTGCTCTGGCTGGAGGAGCTCGCCGCCGCCGGTCCGGCCGAGTTCCTCTTCGTGGCCGCGCCGCTGCGGATCGAGGGCGGCACCGGCAGCCCGATCAACCCCCTCGCGGTGCTGTAGCAGCTGGAAGGAGCGGCCGAATGGCGACGACGGTACACGGAGACTGCGATCCCCGGTTCGGGGCGGTGGCTGACGCGTTCGCGGCCTCGTTCGCGCGCGGGCGGGAGTTGGGCGGCGCGGTCTCGGTCGTCGCCGACGGGGACCTGGTGGTCGATCTCTGGGCCGGCACCGCCGATCACCGCACCGGCCTGGCCTGGCAGCAGGACACGCCGTGCCTGGCGTTCTCCAGCGTCAAGGCGGTGACCGCGACCTGCGCGCTGCTGCTCGCCGACCGCGAGCGGCTCGACCTGGACGCTCCGATCGCGACGGTACTGGCCCGAGTTCGCCGCCGCCGGCAAGGAGAACGTGACCACCCGGCAGGTGCTCTCGCACCGCGCCGGGATCCCCGCGCTGGCGACCCCGGCCAGCCTGGAGGAGGCGAACGACGCCGGTGCGATGGCTCGCCGGCTCGCCGACCAACCGCCGGTCTGGACCCCTGGCTCGGCGCACGGGTACCACGCGATGACGTTCGGCTGGCTGGTCGCCGAGGTGGTCCGCCGGATCAGCGGGCAGAGCCTCGGCAGCTTCGCCCGGACCGAGGTGACCCACGGGCTGGACCTCTGGATCGGGGCGCCGCCCGAGGCCGCAGACCGGGCCGCCCGACTGGTCAGCCGGCTGCCGTCCGACCGGGCCGGCACCCCGCTCGGCGCGCCGCGCACCCCGATCGCCCCGCTGGCCGCCGCGCTCGCCGACCCCTCCAGCCTGGCCCATGCGGCGCTGCTCAACCCGCCGCTGCTGGCCAGCCCCGCCAACGCCAACCGGCGCGACGTGCTCGGCGCCGAGTGGCCGGCCACCGGCGGGCTGACCACGGCATCCGCGCTGGCCCGCTGGTACGACCGGCTGCTCGCCGGCAAGATCCTCTCCCCCGGCGCGCTGGCCGCCGCGCTGGTGCCGCACTCCCGGGGCGAGGACCGGGTGCTGCTGCTGGACAGCGCGTTCGGCCTCGGGTTCATGCTCCCGTCGACCGTGTTCCCGGTGCCGGAAGCGGGCGGCGCCGCGTTCGGCCACACCGGTGCGGGCGGCTCGATCGGCATGGCCGACCCCGCGCACGGCGTGAGCCTCGCGTACCTCACCAACCGGCTCGGCAGCGGCGTCACCGCGGACCGCCGCTCGACCGAGCTGCTGGCCGCGCTGTACGCCGGCCTCTGACGGCTCCGCCGCGCGACGCCGGCTCTTGACGGCTCCGCTGCGCCGGAAGTCCGTAAAATGTGGCCGATGGGGTGGGAGGCGCTCGGGCAGTGGGGCGACGACGCCGCCCGGATCGAGCCGCTCGCTGGCGGAGTCGCCAACGACGTGTGGAGCGTGCGCGTCGACGGGCACCGCGCGGTCGGTCGTCTCGGTACCAGGAGCGACGCTGATCTCGCCTGGGAGACCGGGCTCCTCCAGCACCTCGACCGCGCGGGTCTGACCGTGCCGGTGCCGATCCCGACCACGGACGGCCGGCTGTTCGCCGACGGCCTGGTGGTGATGACCTACCTCGACGGCGGACCGCCCGAGACATTCGCCGACTGGCGTCGGGTCGCCGGCACGCTCCGCGAGCTGCATCGGTTGACGCGGGGCTGGCCGCAGCGCCCAGGTTGGCGATCCTCGACCGACCTCCTGCACGCCGAGACCGGGACGAAGATCGACCTCGGTGCGATGCCACCGGAGAGCGTCGCTCGATGCCGAGCGGCGTGGGCGCGGCTCGCCGGACGTCCGACCTGCGTCGTCCACGGCAACCCCAGCAACCCTGGCAACGTCCGCATGACCGCGAATCAGATCGCGCTTGATCGACTGGGACGAGTCCCACGTCGACGTCCCCGACCTCGACCTCGTGCTGCCCGACAACGCCGCCGGCCTCGACGACGACGCGCACGACCTCGCCGCGCAAGCGTCGGCCGCATGGGAAGCCGCCGTGTGCTGGGACGACGAGTACGCGGTCAGGCGGCTCGCCGAAGTCCGAGCGGTCTGAGACCGCACGCATCTGGCTCCCCTCTGTGTCAAGACACCGCTGGGAGCGGGGTTCTAAGCTGAGTCTCGGCGGGTCCGGGAAGTGACTTCTCCGAAGAGCCGGCATGGGGATGCGAGTCGGTCACGCTGGAGTTTGCTGACGTTCCCCGGTGTCCTCCCGGACCCGTCGCCATCGGTGCCGCGGCGTCGTTGACCATCTGCCGGTAGACGACATCGGACAGCCGCCGCTTCAGCGCCCTCATGGCCTCCATCGACGTCTTCCCGGATGCCTTTCTGCGGTCGAAGTAGGCGCGACCCTCGGTCGGGTTGCGGAGCTGGACGGTGGCCATGATGTGCAGGACCCGGTTGATCTGCCGGTTGCCTGCTCGGGAGAGCCGATGGCGGACTTGGTCGCCGGAGGACGCGTCGATCGGTGCGGTGCCGTTCCAGGACGCGAAATGCCCCCGGTCAGGGAAACGCGTGATGGTGCCGACTTCGACCAGCAGCCGCGCCGCGCCGGACGGCCCGATGCCGTGCAAGTCCATCAACGTGGTGCCGGTGGCCGCGACCAGTTCGGTGAGCTCTTTGTCGGCCTGCTTGGAACGTTGATAGACCCGCTCGAGGTCAGCGATCAGCTCCGCGGCCACCCGGCGCCGGGCCTTGCCGGCCGTGTCCCGCGGTCGGACTGCTGTCAGCAGAGCCTTGGCCTGGGCGGCCGACAGGCTCTTCTTGGCCCCTCCCGGGATCAGCTCCAACAGCAACTGGTGCAGCTGAGACACCATCCGGGTGTGGTCCTCACCGAGTGAGCGGCGGCGGTCGACCAGAATCCGCAGCACAGCGAGCTGTTCATCGTTGACCGGCGGACGCAGCCCGGCCATTCGCGTGCCGACCAGCGCGACCGAGTGCGCGTCGGTGGCATCGGTCTTGCGGCCCTGGCCGGTCGCGAACACCCGCGCCCGCGCGGACAACTTCGGTGGGACGTCGAGGACCTGCTCGCCATCGGCGAGTAGCCGAGTAGCGATGTGCCGGCCGATACCTTGGCATCCTTCGATAGCCCAGACCCGGTCCGGCCACTGCTTGGCGTGCTTGACCATCGCCGCGTAGCCGTCCCGGTCGGTGCTGAAGCGGCCGGCGCCCAGGACGGTCTCGTCGCTGGTCATCACTTCGATGGTGGCGGAGCGTTTATGCGGGTCCATGCCGATGACCACATGCTTCGACGGGTTCACATGTCCTCCGTGGCTCGATCCGACAAGTTCGTCGAGCTGGGAGGGCACCGCTACTTCGAGCCGAGCAAACCCCTCTTGAGCCTCTCCCTGCCCTGTAGCGACGCCCGGGACTGCGCAGGCCAAATGAGAGCCACACCAAGGTGGGCAGCCGAATTGAGAGCGACAGCCCGAGCGTCTAGACCGAAGCCTGGCCGGGCCGCGGTCCTAGAGCAATGAAACAAGTAGCCGAGTTGAGTGCGACGACGAATGGCAGGAAGGAACTAGCATCCACGCGGAGACGCCGACCGGAAGGAGTGGAACCGCCATGTCGTTCACTGACGAGGAAATGGTGTACCTGCGATCGCAACCAATCGCGCGACTCGCGACTCTTGGCTCCGGCGAGCAACCCGATGTGGTTCCCCTCGCATTCGAATTCGACGGGAAATTCTTCTGGGTGGGAGGCTCCGGGCGCACCGTCCTTGACACCCGCAAGTTCCGCAACGTCCAGACCGGACACCAGCGTGTCGCACTCGTGGTCGACGACATGGTCTCCTTCGATCCGTTCATCGTTCGTTCGATCCGGGTTTACGGCCGCGCCGAAGCCCCTTTCGAACGAGTCGGGATGGTAGGGCCAGGCATCTACATGCGCATCACACCGACCATCTCCTGGAGCTGGAACATGGCGGGTGAACCCGTCGGAAGCACCTGGTACGAACCGAGGCGGACGATTCACCAGGCGCCAGGCGACACGTAGACCCCCGAAGCGCGACCGCATCGCCTACCGCACGGACAGACGCCCTCAACTGCCGCGATCCGCGCGGTCGTGCCGATGAGCGGATGCCTTGGCGGACTCTGGCCGTTAACGTCGCCGGCATGGACATTGGCGTTGTCGAGCTTCGCCCGGTACTCGAATCGGATCTGGATTTCCTCTGCCGTTTCGACGTGGAGCCGGGGCTGATAGGTGCGAACTGGTATGGCTTCCGCGACGCTGGCAGACAGCGCCGACGCTTCGAGACCGATGGCTGGCTCGGCGAGGAGGATGGCAAACTCGTCGTTGCCGTCGGTGGCGAAGTCGTCGGCTTCGTCGGCTGGACACCATGTGGGCACGGCGCAGGTCGCTACCGCAGCATCGGGATCGTGTTGTTGCCGGAGTGGCGAGGACGGGGTGTCGGCACCCGGGCGCAGGCCATGCTGTGTCGATACTTGTTCACCCACACTGCGGTTCACCGCATCGAGGCCGGCACCCAACCGGAGAATGTGGCGGAACAACGAGCGCTTCGGAAGGTCGGATTCCAGGATGAGGGTGTCCTGCGTGGAGCCGAATTCCGTGACGGAGAGTGGCGCGACATCGTTATCCTCGGTCTTCTGCGAGGTGAGCAATTGGATGACTGAGGGTCTTTCGACGCCCTCAACTGCCGCCTATAGTGCGCGGCCGGCTGACCAGCCTCTCAGTCTCCCTTGCCGCCTACCGCGGCGTTGCCGGAGCTTGCGAGGAGCAGCCGGGGTCCTTGCGGCCCGACCACGATCGCCCGCGACGCCTAACATGGTCTCGATGACCATTCCCGAAACGCCACCCGACGACTTCTCCACCGACCAAGCCCGGGTCGAGCAGGCCCTGCGGCTGCTCTCCGGCGTGCCGGTCGGGCTCGATGTCGCCGTCAAGAAGCTCAGCCGTGGCAGCGGTGTCTACGCCTGGTGGGCTGCTCCTTCGGTCCTTCCCGACCTCCCAGGGCCGCCGAATGAGAGCGTCCCGCTGCAACGGCTGCTGTATCTCGGACGGGCGACCAGTCTGCGGGGCAGGGTCCTGCGCAATCATCTGCGGCGTTCGGGCAGTTCGACTCTGCGCCGTACGTTGGCCGGGCTTCTTGTGTCCGAGGGCTACCAGACGGCCTGGACCGATCGGGTCGTCCTGGTCGCTGAGGATGAGGCGCGGCTGACCGCGTGGATGTACGCGCACCTGCGCTTGACTTGGGCGGAGGACCCCGAGCCGGCAACCATCGAGGCCGAACTCGTTCGACGTCTGCACCCGCCGCTCAACGTGCACGGCGTCGCCCCTGAGCACCTCCAGGCGGCCGTGGTCGCCGCCAAGAACTCCTACAACACCAGCAGCGGCCCGGTCGAACCCTTGCCAACGTCGTAACCGGTTATCCGAGCGACAGGATGTGGCTGGCGAGCGACACTGCCCCGTATGGATGACGATCTTGCCTTGGCGCGACGCGCCCGCATGCGGTGGAACGCGCCGCTTTCAGTTGCTCACGCCGACTTGCTGCTGGACAGGATGAACCTGGACTCCGCTACCCGCATTGTCGATCTGGGATGTGGATGGGGTGAGTTGTTGTTGCGTGCGGTCGAGCGGGCAGTCGGCTCAGCTCCGGCACCCGACAACGGAGGTTCCCTTGTCCAGGGTGTCGGCGTGGACACCGACCCCGGGGCGTTGGAGCGGGGACGGACGCTGGCGCGGCAGCGGGGCCTCGGCGAACGGGTCGAATTTGTACACGCCGAGGCGGTGACCTGGTCAGGGACGGCCGAGCGCGCGCTGTGTGTTGGCTCCTCGCACGCATTCGGCGGTAGCCAGGCAGCGCTGGAGGCGTTGACCGCGCTGGTGCCGCGCGGTGGGCGGCTGCTGTTCGGCGACGGCTGTTGGCCGGGGGCGACGACGCCGGCTGCCCTGGACATCTTCGGTGACCAGATTCTGCCCTTGGCCGAGTTGGTAGATGTGAGCCGGGGAGCCGGCTGGCGTGTCACCCACATGAGCGTGTCCGACCAGCAGGAATGGGACGACTTCGAGTCCACTTCGCGCGCCGGTTGGCAGGAATGGCTGCTCGCCCACGAGTCGGATCAGCGCGCCGAGGAGACCCGCGAATGGCTCGATACCAGGGAACACCAGTACATCCACGACTACCGAGGTGTACTCGGCTTCGCCTATCTAGTCCTCGCCCGCTGACAATCCGCAACCCCCTCACTACGACCGCATCGGCCTACCGGCTCAGGGCTCAGGGCTCAGGGCTCAGGGCTCAGGGCTCAGGGCTCAGGGCTCAGGGCTCAGGGCTCAGGGCTCAGGGCTCAGGGCTCAGGGCTCAGGGCTCAGGGCTCAGGGCTCAGGGCTCAGGGCTCAGGGCTCAGGGCTCAGGGCTCAGGGCTCAGGGCTCAGGGCTCAGGGCTCAGGGCTCAGGGCTCAGGGCTCAGGGCTCAGGGCTCGACGACGATGGTGTTCTGGGCGGCCGCGATCCGCCATTCTCCGTCCTGCCGGGCGAGGAAGTACACCGGGCTGCCAACGTATTCGGGCTGGTCGCCAGGTGCGGCGTCGTGGCGATGCACGGTCTGGGTCACGTTGACCACGGCGATGTCGGGACGCACGAACAGCACGTGGTCCGGGACGTACGTGGCGTACGAGTCGGCCGTCGCGCCGGGCAGCACCCGGCGGGTGAACTCGGCGATCACGGGCAGCCCGTAGAGGCGCTTGCCGTGGCCGGTGACCCACACGGCGTCGTCGCGGAACAGCGCGAGGAACGCGTCCGCGTCCTCCCGACGTTGCGCGTCCTCGACGGTGGCGACGAGTTTCGCGATCGCGTCGGCGTCGCCAGGGTTCGGCTCTTGGCCGGAAACAATGAGGTCCATGGCACGAGCCTCCTACCTCAACTTCACTTGAGGTCAAGGTACCGCACAGCTTGCGGTTGGATCGCGCCCTCCGAGGGCGCGATCCAACCGCACGGAGGACGTCAGTGCATGGTGATGCCGCCGCTGACGCTCAAGGTCTGGCCGGTCACGTAGCCGGCCCGCTCGGTGCAGAGGAACGTCACCATCGCGGCGACGTCCTCCGGCTGGCCCAACCGCCCGAGCGGCACCGAGCGGATCAGCTTCTGCACCAGCGACGAATTGGTCTCGGCGACCGCCCGCAGCATCGGGGTGTCGGTCGGCCCGGGACACACCGCGTTGCTGGTCACGCCGGCCGACGCGGCCTCCCTGGCGAGCGTCTTGGCCAGCCCGATCAGGCCGGCCTTGCACGCCGAGTACACCGCCTCGCCGCCCGACCCGGCCCGACCGCCGTCGGAGGAGACGAAGACCAGCCGGCCCCACTCGCCCGCCAGCATGCCCGGCAGGAGGCCGTGCGCGAGCTGGATCGGTGCCCGCAGGTTGATCCGCCACAGCCGGTCCCAGCTGGACGGATCACTGTGGACGAATCGCTCCACCGTGCTCACCCCCGCGTTGTTGACGAGGATGTCGATGCCGCCGGCCTCGGCGGCCACCAGCGCGGCCACCTGCTCCTGGTCGTCCAGGTCCACGCCGACCGCGCGGGCGTCCGGCAACTCGCTGGCCAGCAGTTTCGCCGCCGGCTCGGCCACGTCCACCACCACGATCCGGGCACCGAGGGCGGCCAGGTCACGGCAGATCGCCGCGCCGATCCCGCCCGCGCCGCCGGTGACCAGCGCGGTCCGCCCGTCCAGCCGCCAACCGTCCATGCCCCGTGCGCGACCGTCCTGCTCAGCCTGCTCCATGCCGACCTCCCGGTACCCCACTGGGCAGCACGGTGCGCCCCTTGTCGGTGTACCAAGCATGCGCTAGGTTGGCAAGCTATGAGCGAGCGCAGCGAGCGAACCAATGGGTACAGCTGCCCCGCTCACGGGGCTCCCGAGCGAAGCGAGGTGTCCCGATGAGCGCCCGTACGCTCCCCCTGCCCACTCCGCTGACCGAGCCCTACTGGGCCGCCTGCCAGCGGGGTGAGCTGGCGATCCAGCGCTGCGGGGCGTGCGGATCCTTCATCCACTTCCCCGAACCGCGATGCCCGCCGCTGCGACGGCGACGAACTCGCGTTCGAGCGGGTCTCCGGTCGGGGCACCGTGCACACCTTCAGCGTGATCCACCGCTCGTTCGCGCCCTGGTTCGCCGAGCAGACGCCGTACGTGGTGGCCTGGATCGACCTGGTCGAGCAGGCCGGCCTGCGCGCGTTCGGCAACGTGCTCGGCGTGCCGCCCGGACGACGTCCGCATCGGCCTGCCGGTCGAGGTGTGCTTCGAGGAGACTCGCCGGCTTCGGCCGGGTCCCCAACTTTCGCGCCAGCACGACCTGACCCTCGGAGGCACCCCGTGCAGACGCCCCGGATCGGCAACGTGCTCTACGCGGTGGACGACCTGGACGCCGCGGTCGCCTTCTACCGGGACGCGCTCGGCCTGCCGCTGAACTTCCAGGACGGCACCCGGTTCGCCGCGATGAACGGCGGCGGCGTGGTGCTCGCGCTGGTCGGCGCCGACGAGGACGTCACCGCCGGCGCGCCAGCGGCCTCGATCAAGGTCGACGACCTCGACGCGGCCGTCGACCGGGCCACCGCCGCCGGCGCCACTCTGCTCCGCGCCCCCGAGCGCGGTCCGCACGAACTCCGCGCGGTGATCCGGGACCCGGCCGGCAACACCGTGGTCCTGTACTCCGCACTGCCGGCCTGAGCCACCCGAACCCCGGCCCGGCCGCGGGCCCGAAAGGAGATCGCCGTGACCTCGCAGAACGGGCCCTCCCCGTACGGCAACTACGCCTACGCCACGCTCACCGCGCCGGCCCTGCGCGCACCCGACCAGATCGCCATCACCTACTGCGGCACCGAGCAGGTCAGCTACGACGCGCTGAACCGCCGGGTGAACCGCCGCACGCACGCGCTGGCCGCAGCCGGCGTCAAGCCGGGCACCACCGTCGCCTCGCTGTTGCACGAGACCCTGAACGTGACCGAGGTGTACCTGGCCGAGGCCAAGCTCGGTGCGGTGCTCGCCGCGATGAATCCCTACTGGACGGACGACGTCCTGGTCGGCGTCGTCGAGCAGTCCGCGGCCCCGGTGTTCCTCTACGACGCGCACCACGACGCGCTGGTGGAGCGGATCCGGCCCCGGCTGCCCGGCGTGCCGCTCTGGCTGCGGGTCGGCGGGCCGGCCGACGGCGCCACCGACCTGGACGCCCTCGCGGCGGCGAGCCCGGACGACGAGCCCGAGCTCGGCGCGCACCACGACGACCCGCTCGCGTACTTCTACACGTCCGGCACGACCGGGCTGCCCAAGGCCGTCGTGCACACCCACGACAGCAGCATCAGCATCGCCCAGATCTGGCTCGACATCCCGAAGACCCCCGACTCGGTGTTCGCCACCGGGCCGATCATCTGGGGCATCGGATTCACCGCGATCGCCGGCCCGGCGCTCTACGGCGGGGTCCGGCTGGCGCTGGAGAACGACTTCGGCCCGGCGAACTTCCTCACCGTGGCGCCGCGCGAGCGGGTGACCCACATCAGCGTGATCGCCAGCTTCTGGTCCCAGCTGCTCGCCGACGACCGGCACGAGTCGGTGGACCTCAGCTCGCTGCGCGCGATCCTGATCGGCGGCGAACCGCTGCTGCCCGTCGCTGCTGGCCCGGATCCTCGAACGGGTGCCGGACGCCCAGATCTACTCCTACTACGGCCAGACCGAGGCGCCGTACACCTGCTTCGGCCGGCTGGACGACGGCAGCCAGCCGCCCGGATCCTCCGGCCGCGCGCGCACGACCTGCGCGGTGCAGGTGACCGACAGCGCCGGCCAGCGGGTGGTCGGCGAGGTCGGCGAGATCCGGCTCGCCGGGCCGCACCTGCTCCGGGAGTACGCCGGCCAGCCCGACAAGACCGCCGAGGTGCTGCACGACGGCTGGTACGTGGGCGGCGACCTGGGCACGGTGGACGAGGACGGGGTGCTGACCGTGCTCGGCCGCCGTGAGGACGCGATCCTCAAGCAGGGCGTCTGGACCCAGCCGAGCGCGGTGGAGGAGGCGGCCGCGGCGCTGGACGGGGTGGCCGAGGCCGGCGCGGTGGGCGTGCCCGAGGGCGCCGGCGCGCAGCGGGTGCTGCTCACGGTCGTGCCGAGGGACGGTCACGCGCTCGATCCGGACGCCGTGGCCGACGGCGCTGCGCGAGCGGCTCCCGGCCGCGTCCCAGCCCGACCTGGTGATCGTGGTCGACGCGCTGCCCCACGCCCAGGACGCCTCCGGCGGTCAGGGCAAGCTGCTGCGGCGCGAGATCCGGACCCGCTGGGGCGGCGAGCTGGAACCGGTGTCGTGACGGCTGGGTTTCCGGGGCGGGCCCGCCCCCGCTGGCGCGGCCCGGCGCCGACCGGCCGCGTTCGAACAGTCCAAGGCCGACCGGCCAGCGTTCGAGCAGTCCGGGGCCGACCGGCCGGCGTTCGAGCACGAGGTGAAGGCGTGGGTGGCCGGGTTCGGCGTGCCGGTGCCGGCCGGGGTCGTGGTGCGGACGCCGGACGGAGGTGGCCTGCCGCCGCGGCCGAGCTCCGGCCACCGCTGGTGGTGAAGGCGTTCTGGCCTGGGCTGATCCACAAGAGCGACGTGGGGGCGGTCCGGCTCTCCGTTGCCACCGCCGAGGCCGCGGGCGTCGCGGCCGAGGAGCTGGCGCGGGAGCTGGGCCGGCACTCCCCCGCCGGCTACCTGGTGGAGGAGCAGGCGGCGCCCGGGGTCGAGCTCGTGGTCGGCGCCGTGGCGGACGGCACGTTCGGCCCCACCGTCCTGCTGGGACTCGGCGGGATCTGGGCGGAGGCGCTGGACGACACCGTGCTGCGGCTCGCGCCGATCACCGCCGGGGACGCGGCCGAGATGATCGACGGCCTCCGAGGCCGGTCGCTGCTGACCGGCGGCCGTGGCCGGCCGGCCATCGACCGGGACGCGCTGGTTCGGCTGCTGCTGGCCGTGGGCGGCGCGGACGGCATCGCGCTGGCGCTCGGCGACGCGCTCGGCGAGTTCGAGCTCAACCCGGTGATCGCGTCTCCGAACGGGGTGATCGCGGTGGACGCCCGGCTGATTCGCGCCGCAGGCCCGCCGGCAGCGCCGCTGGACGTGCCGGAGACCGACTTCGGGCCGCTGTTCGCGCCGCGCGGCGTGGCCGTGGTCGGTGCTTCCACCCGGACGCCGAACTTCGGCAACATGTTCCTGCAGTACTACCGCGCGGCGGGGCTCGGCAGTCGGCTCGTCGCGGTGCACCCGAACGCCGCGAGCGTCGAGGAGGTGCCGGCGGTTCCGTCGCTGGCCGACGTGCCGGCCAACGTCGACTACGCGCTGGTGGCCGTCCCCGCGGCGGTCTGCGCCGAGGTGGTCGCCGACGCCCGCGACGGCACGTTCGTGCAGGTCATGAGCGGTGGGTTCGCCGAGACCGGCGCGGACGGCGCGCGGCGGGAGGCCGAGCTGGTGGCCGCCGCGCGCAAGGCCGGCGTCCGGCTGCTCGGTCCGAACTGCCTCGGCGTGTACAGCCCGCGCGGCGGCCAGACCTTCCTCGGCGGCGAACTCGGGCGGCCCGGCCGGATCGCGGTGCTGACCCAGAGCGGCGGCGTCGCCGGCGAGTTGATCACGGTCGGCGAGCGGCGTGGGCTGACGTTCAGCAAGGTGGCGACGCTCGGCAACAGCGCCGACGTGACGGCCGCCGAGCTGGTGCGCTACCTGGCCGACGATCCGGAGACGGCGGTCCTGGGCCTGTACCTGGAGAATCCCCGGGACGGGCGCGGGCTGTTCGCCGCGTTACGCGAGGTCCGGGGTCGGTTGCCCGTGGTCGCGCTGGTGGGCGGGCGGAGCGGGCAGGGCGCCAGGGCCGCCTCGTCCCACACCGGCGCGCTGGTCTCCGACGACCGGATCTGGCGGGCGCTCGCCGACCAGACCGGGATCGCGCTCGTGACCAGCCAGGACGCGCTGCTCGGCGCGCTCGACTTCGCGGCGCAGCACCTCACTCGGCCGGCCGACGCGGCGCCGGACGTGCTGGTGCTCGGGCCGAGCGGAGGTGCGGGCGTGCTCGCCGCCGACTGTTTCGACGCCGCCGGCCTGCGACTGGCACCCGTGCCGGAGGTGGTGCACGACGAGTTGCGCGCGCTCGGCCTCGGCGCCGGCACCAGCCTGAGCAACCCGTTGGAGATCACGGTGGGCCCGCGCGGCCGGCCCGATCTCGTGTACGACGTGGTCTCGCGGATCGACGGCGCGCGCCGGTACCCCGACGTGGTGGCGCACGTGAACGCGCAGAGCTACGTCACGTACGGCACGAGCCTGCGGCCGCTGCTCGCCTACGTCGGCGCGGTCGGCGATCTGCAGCGCGCGTTTCCGTTCCGGGTCACGCTGGTGGTGCGGAACACCGAGTGCGTGCCGCAGTCGATCGAGGACGAGGCCCGTGCGGTGGCGCGCGCGGCCGGCGTGCCGCTGTACCGCACGTTCGAGGCCGCGGCCAGCGCGATCGCCGCCGGCAAGCGGATCCTGGCCGGCTGACGATCCCGCTGACCCTCCTGCTTTGGGCGACATCTTCGGTGTCATAGCCCGGAAGATGTCGCCCATAGCCGGACGGTCGGCGGGCGGGTGGCCCGACGTGGGGTGTGCGCGGCCGGCGCGGGCTGGCCGGCGGCACTGGCCGGCCGACGGTAGGCTCGGCGGCCGTGCCGTCCAAACTGGAGCTGATCTGCGCGGGGCTGCGCCGTTCGGCGGCGGACGCCGACGCGATGGCGCAGACCGCGGCGCAGTACGTCCGCCAGCTGGAGAACACCGCGCGGCAGACCGCAGCCCTGGCCGGCCGCCGGCCGCGCGTGCCGGAGCTGGTCAGCCGACTGGAGGCGGTGGCGCGGCAACTTCGCCGGGACGTGGTCGGCCCGCTGACCGTCGCCGCGCGGCGGAACCGCGAGATCGCCGCCCAGCTCTGCGGAGGCGGGGCGGCGGCGGTTTCGATCGGCTCGGCCGGCTGGCCCGGTGGTGCTCGACCCGCGTCGGCGCTCCGCATGGTGGGCACGGCGGTGAGCCCGACCGGGCGGTGCCGCCAGCTCGCGAGCCGATCGAGGACATCTCGCGCGAACGGATCGACCAGGTGCTGGACGGCGGCGTGACCCGTCCGGAGGACCTGCCTCCCGCGCTGGTGGATCTGCGGTTGGAGTGGATCAACGCCGGCGGTCATGGTGCGCTCCGGCACGATTTCACCCGCGCCGGCGAGGCAGCGCAGCGTGATCGCTGCACCCTCGGCCACGACCCGATCACCGGCAACCGCACCGACTGGGAAACCGGCAACGATCACAAGTACGCCCGTGACGCGTGCGCGTTCGCAACGCCCGCGGCGCTGGTCTTCGCCGAAGCCAAACTCTGGGCGAGCGAACAGGCGACCGCTCAGCGGCAAGGCGATGAGCCGAAGCTGGCCTACCGTGCCAAGGTCGATGTCAGGGATGTCTCTCGGTGCCGATTCACGGCCAGCATCGCGGATACGAACGAGCTGGTTCCGTCGCAGAACACCGCAGGGTTCCGACCCGTTCGATTCCCGGAGGACACGCGGATCTTCGCGATCTACCAACGCGCCGCACCCGGCCGGCCCTGGTATCTCTACACCATCTATCCCGAAGCCGACCCGTGAAGGGTCCAGCTGATGACCGCCACCGATGACTTGAGCGACCGGCTGAAGGACGCCATCGCGCCTACTGCCACCACGTCGATTCTTCGCTCGTCGAGTCCCTGGTTGCCGGTATGAAACTCGGCTGCGCTCGATTGGTTCGTCGATGAGTTCGCCGACGCAATCCGTACCGGCAAGCTGACGCCCACGGTCTGGGGCAAGCTCACCGAGACTGATCTCGATGACGACGACTTCGCCGAGACTGACAAGGATCTGCGCTTCGTCTGGTCACAGGTGGCGCCTGACCGCCATTCCCCGCAGACGAGCCGGAATCGTGACGACCGCGCCCTTCCCGGTTTGGGCGACATTTTCTGGCTATAGCCCGAGAAGATGTCACCCAAAGGCGCAAGGGGTAAGGGGTAAGGGCTACTGGACTCGGCGGAGCCAGCGGCGTTGCCAGGGGGTCTCCACGGCTCGCCGGTTGTAGCCGGCCCGCACCCAGCCCACCGCCTGCTCGTGCGGGAGCCCATCCAGGATCGCCAACGCGGCCAGGGCAGTACCGGTGCGACCGACACCCCCGCCGCACGCGACCTCGACCCGCTCCCCGCCAGCGCTCGGCGGTGCGCCTCATGGAGCGCGTCCAGTGCGTCGGCACGGTCGGTCGGGATCCAGAAGTCGGGCCAGCGGACGGCCGGTGGTCCCACGCGGGCGCGGGACCGTGCGCCAGCGCAGGGTGAAGTCCGCCGGGCTCACGGTGGCGGCGTCGCGCATCCGCCGGCCGCGCACCCGCACCCCGCTCGGCAGCCGATCAGCCCCGGTGTCATCCAGCCACGGAATGCCGCTCATCGCGCGCCTATCTGCCACCGTATGCGGCCAACTGCGTATCCAACGTCCAAATCTCAACACGCACACCAGCCGTGCGAGCCCGATACAGTTCGACCTCGACGAGGATGCTGAGATCTCCGCCACCAATACCGGACGTCGCAAGATCGACGAATCCGGTACCCGTTCGCGCTCCAGCCAAGAGCGCACGCAAGTAGCTGTCGTCCCAGTGCACGCGGTGAAGCACCCACGGCGCCGACTCAGCGATGACAGATTCAATGACCACCGCGAGTTTCTCTGCACATGTTCTGCGTTCGCTCCCGCTCGCAATCTGTGCCACGTGGTTCCCGGTCTCGATGACAGCCGTGACAGGAAGGACTAGGTCCGAGGTCCCGCGCCGTCGTTTGAGTTCCTCTGCGATCTGATCACGGTGCTGACACTTCCTAGGTATACCAAGCAAGTTGCACAGCACAGATGTGTCGACGAACACCACCGGCCTCGCCATGGGTCAGCCGATTCCGAGGAGCCGGTCGAACTCCGTGAAGTCGCGATCTCTCGGCGGCGCGGTGGGGAGGTCGTCCTTCGTGACTACATCCCCCAGCGATCCCCCAGCCATCGCCGCGCCATATCCTTCTAGCTCGGTCAGTGGCGTGATCCGACTCCGCCCAGTTCCCCGGTCGCGGAAGCACACCAGCACGCCTCGATGGTCGTCGCCTTCGAGCGCGTTAAGCAGCGCAGGACTGTGCGTGGTGACGAGAACCTGCGTTCCGCGTTCCGCGCTCGCTTGCTTGACGAGCTTGAGCACGGTGGCAGCTTGGGACGGATGCAGTCCGTTTTCCAGTTCCTCAATGACGAGCATCAACGTCTGTGCGACCCCAGGCTGACCGTCCGACCCGAGGTCGAGGCCACCCCCACCAGAGAGCACCGCCGTGCAGATAGCCAGGAATCGCAGCATGCCGTCGCTCATCTCGCGAGCGGGGGTAAGCCCAGAACGGCCCTCATCGAGCGCGAGCATGACATCGCCCAGATCAGAGTTCGTGACCACTAGCTTGTTGATCTCATGGTCAGCCAGCCCCCGCATGAGCTCTAGCAGGCGCCGGAAACGGGGCCGATCGTCGCGGCGAATCCGGCCGACGGCCGCTGACAGGTTCTCTGCAGTGCGCCGAAGCTCATCGTCGCGGGCCGGCACGTACTGCCGCATGAGGTGTGGCACGGGATCGAGCTGGAAGACACCACGCAATGCCGTCAGAACGTGCTCGGCAGCCGCAAGCGTCTCGCGTTCGCCGTCAGTACGTCCAAGGACACGCAGCGGAAGCTGTGCCGTTAGCAATCTTGACGCGCGGAACGGCTCGTAGGGGTTACGCCCGCGTCGCCCGTTGTACCAGGACGCCTGGATATCACCGCGGGCCGCGTCCGCAGGCGCAGTCTCTAGCAGGGTCCGAGTGCCACGCCCCGCCGGGCCTTGGAGGATCTCGCTAACGACCTGCACCTCGGGCCTCACACGGACCACGATGTCCAAGCTGATCGGCCCGCGCTCCGACGTGACTGTGCAGCCCAGCGCGAAAACATCCTCACCATGCGGCGCGCAGCCCTCCAGACCACCCCGCACGGGGTCCGCGTCCCGCCGACGTCCCTCGAGCGCGTCTCGGATATCCTCGCCGTGCGCGAGCCGCGAAAGCACCTCCAAACCGTCCAGCGCGTTGGACTTCCCACTGCTGTTCCGGCCGATGAGCACCGCCAGTGGCGACAGCACCAGGACTTGGTCGTGGAAGGACTTGAACGCGGTAAGCCGCACCTCCTCTACGAAGGTGGACGCGCTATCGAACCGGGTGCTGGTCACCACTCAAATCTACCCGCTGGGGGCGATCTGATGCGCCATGTCGAGAGTCCACGCCAGGTAGTTCAGGCCGGCTTGCGGCCCGACTCTGTGTTCGGCACCTTGAAGACCTTCAGCACCTCGTCGCCGTAGTCGTTGATGACCTTCACCGCGATCTTGCCAGTTGCTGGTGCGACGAACGGCCTGGAGGTGGTCGAACACAGGCTGTCCCACGCGGCCGGATCGATCTCCGCCTTCAACGCTTGGCGCAGCTTGCGGTACGGATCCGCACCGGGGGAAAAGTAACAATGTCGCACGAAGAATGACTCCTCGTCGTACGCGGTATCGATCATCCACGTCGCGATGCCATCGGTCCCCTTCGACCGAACCTCGCCTGTCGTCGGATCGAAAACATCGATACCTCGAATGGAAACCGTGAACAGATCGTCATCGAGCGACTCGATCGCAATATCCGGCTCACCAAACAGACGTGAATAGGTTCCCACTGCCGGTATTCTTCAGTAACCTCTCACCCATCGCAAGGTCGGCGTTCATCCGAACAAGTTGCACTGAGACCTTGCCGAGTTTGAACTCCTCCGATGTGCGCGCCGCTTCCGGAGTAAATGAGAACGCACAGACGACCAGCACGTCAAAGCCGAGCCCCTTAGCCGCTGCCCGCGCAGCGCTCTTGATCCAGGCTGGCCCGACCGGTGCGTATTGCGGGCCAATACTTACAGCAATCCGGCGCGGCGTTCCCTCGGCACTGTCGCGGCGGATACCCTCCGCGTGAATCCATTCGTCGGCGTATGGAATGAGGCTCTCGAACTCCATCCGCTCCGGTCTCTGACCATTGCTCACACCGGCCTTGAGGAGATGGTCAACGATCGTCTGCTCGTAGGTGACCGTCAACGGCACCTGCGATCCGGCCCTTTCTGTGCCCGTGACGTCCGCGTCGGCGGACAGAGTCCGGTGTGGAGAAAGACTCTCCACCGTGAACCTACCGGTGACTCGCACCTTCTTCCTATCAACATATGGTCGATCGTAAAGTATCTCCACTGGCGCATGCCGGCGGATCGCCTGGTCGATTTCCTCACGCGACATACCTTCATGAATATCGGGATTGTTGGCTATCGACTTTAAAGTCACGTGTTGAATCCGCTCGTAAACGAAACCCTTGCGAACGTCCTCCGCCACAGGTCCAGTTGTCGGCGGCTGACCCGAAATCTCAGACTCCTTGCGTCTGCCTGTGAGCGAGTCGGCTAGCAAGTAGTACGGGTACTTCGCCGCCATCAACCGCTGCCGGGAAAGCGAGAGAGCCACACGCGACGTATCGATTGTAATCCACCGTCGCCCCCACTGTTCAGCTACGTACGCTGTCGTACCTGATCCACAAGTTGGGTCCAGAATTATATCACCCGGGTCTGTAGACATAGCAATGCACCGCTCTACAACCTTCGTATTGGTCTGCACGACATACACCTTAGGTTCGGCAAATCCCGCAGTCGTTGTGTCGTCCCAGGAGTTGTTTATAGGAAACGCAGGGAAGTCATCAATGAACCGAACATAGGACAATGTATTCCCGGCCACCCCTAACCTGCCAGCAAGACGAAGCCTGGCCATCCCGTCCTCATTTGTCTTCCAGCGACTCTGCAATGTTGGACGGAACTCACGACCCTCAATTTCGACAGGAAACCACGAGGATGCACCCTCGCCTTTCTCCCGACCTACACTCTGGCTCGTCAAATTGTCCAGCCGAAATACTCTTGCTCCATCGGCTATCTGTGAAGGATCGCGGCGTTCATCGGGGGTAAGCCGACGACGTACACCGCCAGGCAGCTCCGCATAAGAATATGCATTCGCGCCCGCACCTCCAATACTCTTCGTTCGATATAAAGGGCGGTACTTTACAAGTTGGCGATCCTTTGCATACCAGAGCAGATAGTCAACCGTTCCGGCCAATAGTTGACCCGTTGTGCCTGTAGTAGTGCGAAATGGAATTTGGGCACAAAACCCGTCAGCTCCGAACACCTCGTCAAGGACACTGCGCACAAGGTGAAAGTTCCCATCACCCATTTGCACGAAGACCGATCCTGATTCAGTCAACAGTTCGCGGGCAACCGTCATCCGGTCACGAAGGTAGGCGAGATATGAGTGCAAACCCGACTGCCAGGTATCGCGATACGCCTTTATTTGCTCGACCTCTCGAGTGACGTCGGCCCGCTTTGTGTCACCCACTTGGCGTTGACTCATCAATGGCTGCCAGTTCGATCCAAACTTGATTCCGTACGGCGGATCGATGTAGATCATCTGTACCTTGCCGCGCAAATGCTCCTTCTCCGCTAGCGATGCCATCACAGGCAACGAGTCGCCAAGAATCATTCGGTTCGACCAGTTCGCCTGGTGCTGGTAGTACTCGACCGACTCCCATCCCTCAAGCCCATCGAACTCCTCGTACAGGGTGGGCTCGTCGACGATCCCGGCGTCAGCGAACCGGGTTCCTTCGACAATCACTCTGGGATCGATCTTCTCCTGGATGTAGATGGGGGGCGCGTCGACCACGAGGGCGGCCGCATCAGCCGCATCCTTGCCCCGCCACCACAGCTGCGGATCCTGGGTCTTGTCTCGTTCCAATGCCATGGACGCAATAGCCGCCGCCTCGTCGTCGACGAAGTCTTGGCCATCCGCTGTCGGAATGTTGATTCGCTTCTCATCGTGCTGGATCGCGTTCACGTGACCGGTCGCGGAACTGGAGCTTCTACGCGGCGACACTGGGGCCTCCCTCTGCGAGCAGAGTCTCGGCCGCAGCTGTGATCTCCAACTTGAGCCGAGACGGGTCGGTAACCTCGCAATAGCCCCAGCGACCGAAACCGCCATGGCCGTTCACGGCCGGAACCCACAAGTTCCTTGCAGTCCCGGCTTTGTCTGCTGCCTGAACAGCAGGCTTCCGACCGCCCGAGACCTCCACTATGAGCGTGTGCGGGACACCGTCGGGGGCATCGCCCAGCCGTACAAGGAAATCCGGTACATAGCGGTGCATCCGACCGGCGTGTATATATGGAATGGTATAACCAAGGTGGTCATTCTTAACATAGGCAGCTACCAAGGGGTGGGTCTCCAGCGCCTGGGCTGCAGACCGCTCCCAACTGTTCCCCGCTGGCCCATCAAGCACGACATAGTTCACGTGGCAGCGCTCGGCGGCTGTCACGTAGACCTCCTTGGTCGTGAAGAAGTCAACAGTAGCCGTCGATGCGCTCGCACCATGTGCCCGCAGAATAGGCAGAGTGCGGGGTTGCTCTGCAGCATTAGGCCATTCGATGCTTTCTATGATCGCTTCAACCGCCTGACGCTCCAATTCGCTCAGCAGAAGCAGACCTACGAAAGTGTCATCATGGTAAGTCACCTGAGATGCCACCCATTGCCGGGCGATTCGCAGTATCGGCGGGAAAAGCCACGGTCGCGGATTCGCGGATTCGGTGAGCCGTTCCAGCACACGGGCGGCCAACCGGAACTCGACCTCCTGCTGCCGACAACGCCGCAATTCATCCAGCTGCTGTAGGTCACTTGCACCCACCAATCCGGCTGTCTCAGTGAGCATCGGCAGGTCGCGCTTCGACACAATCATTCGACTACCTTCATCGAACTGACCATGTGGGTCCGCTTCTGGGTACTCCTTCCGATAGCCGGTGAGGTGGGGGAACACGATCTCGGCATGAGCCCGCGCAGGTTCGGCATGGACGCGGGTAGTCAGCCTGCGCTGGACATCCCTCGTCTTGGCGACGGTGGGAATGAACTGAAACGGCACCCCGTATACATCCGCATACTCGGCCGTGAACAGACCGCGCTCGTCGGTAGCGTAAGAGCGACGACGAAGGCCCCGTCCCACCACTTGCTCGCAGATGAGCTGAGTGCTGAAGGCACGAACGCCAAGAATGTGCGTGACTGTGTTGGCGTCCCACCCTTCGGTGAGCATCGATACGCTGACAACGCACCGGACACCCGCGCCAAGTCGATCCTTCTTGCCGACAGTATTCATCACCTCGCGCAGCAGATCGGCATCGCTAACTGTGTCCATGGAGCGCCCCGGAAACCGGCGAGCATATTCGGCCCTGAACTCCTCGATTTCGACGGCGGCGATGCGCCGAAAATCAGCGGACAACGAGTCGCCCGACTCAAGTTCCCGAGAGTCGACAAGAATGGTTCGGGGTGACGCGATCCAACGATCGCCTTCAACATTCGAGAAAAGGTCTAGCTTGCCGCCGACGAGAACCTTGCTGCCATCCGGCAGGTACTTCTCGTAGCCGGCAATACGGTCGAACACCATCTTCGAAACAACTGTGTTACTACACACTATGATAAATACTGGCGGCGGTTCACCCAGCCGTGATATCTCAGACCCCGCCCAGCGTTCGTATTCCCGATGGTATGAGCCGTAAAGGCTGTTCAGCGCACCCTCAAGGGCTATCGGAATCCCGTCAGGTGAGACGGGTTTGGCTGCTCGGCCACCCTTGGGTAATTCATCCCGGATGTGCGGCCACAAATTGAGGTAGGTAACATCCGGCGATGGACGGTCGTCGTCCACAGGTACTCGCGGTACCTTGACAACACCCGACTCGATCGCGTCGATGAGACCAAAATCGCTGATAACCCATGGAAATAGTGTGCCCTCCTTGTGGCCGGATCCAGCGAGGAAGAACGGGGTGGCCGACAGGTCGTAGATTGTCTTGACACCTAACTTCTCCCGTACTGCCGCCAGCCCCGCGAACCATACGCGGGCCTGCGCCACGCTCTCCCGCGCCTCGTCACGTTCCGCGCCAGTCAGCGACGTCACATCACTGCCGACTGGTAGGTCGAGGCGATCCTGATAGCAATGATGGGCCTCGTCGTTCAGAACGACCAGACCGCCCCGGCCGCTACCGAACGCTCGGCAGACGCGGTTCACCATCTGGCCCCACGTCTCGCGAAAGGGACTCACGTCACCCGCACCGTTGGCCAGCACATCCTTGACCAGCTGCGAGACGGCCCTCGTCTCCCTGCGTTGGAAGGCGTGGAAGTTGGTGATGACGACTCTAGCCTGGCTGAGCGCACCGTATAAGTCCGCTGGAATAAGGTCACGCTGCCGGTAGTAGTTGTCCGAATCCTCAGGAAGTAGCACCCTCAACCGGTCCCGGATCGTGATCCCAGGGGTCACTACGAGGAAGCGCTTCGCGAATCGACTGTCGGCTGGCTGAGCAACCTTGTTCAGCGTCTGCCAGGCGATCACCATGGCCATGACGACAGTCTTGCCAGACCCGGTAGCCATCTTGAGCGCCACCCTGGGCAGTGCCGCGTTGTAGGCGACGTTTTCCTCGTTGAGCTCGTTGTGAATCCAGGCATCGCCGGACTTCGCGGCAGCCTCGGCGAGGTAAATCGCTGTTTCAGCCGCCTCCAACTGGCAGAACAGGACAGGGTTGTCCCTCGATGCGTCATTCCAGTACTCGATGAGCCGCCGGCTGGTGGGCGTGAGATTGGGATACCCGCGTGCCCTCCAGCGTTCGACGCTGCGCCGAACTTGGTTCACACGCTCGTTGAGTTCGATCTGGGCTACGCCGAGGCCAGGCAGCTCTGCCTGCACGGACCGCTTCCTCGGTCGCGGGACGGGCAACAGATGAGAACTCGGGCGACGATGCTCTCGGATCTCGTTGGTAATGCCGTTCTCACCGAAGACAAAGTGCCGAGTCGGTGCTCGGTATGGCGAGTTCAGAATCGGGTCGTCGATGGTCCCGCTGTCGTGGACACCCATATCGCACCCCACCGGGCTTGTGCCGCATGGATGGATGCAACACAAAGTAGTGCCTCAACTGCAACTCCGCGCCATGTTCATCAAATTGACTCACCGTACGAGGACGTGCCGGCAAAGGCCCCCGTGATGAAGTCGATCAGTTGTTCGGGCAGGTCGGTGCCTGGTGCGTGCCGGTCGAGCCAGAGCCGCACCGGGCCCTGCGCGTTGCCGAGCGTGCGGTTGATCAGGTCCTTCGCCAGGCTGAACCGGATCATCCGCTCGTCCTCGGTGAGGTGCGGCGTGACCCGCTCCAGCGCGGCCAGCTCGCGGGCGGTCTGCTCCTCGTACGCGTCGATGATCAGCGACATGTACGCCGGGTCGCTGAGCACGGCGGTGAGGAAAGCGACGTAGTCGTGGCCGCCGCGGCCCTGGTCGGCGGCAAGTTCGGCGATCGGGTACACCAGCGCGGCCACGACGACTCGCAGGTCCGCGTCGGAGTCGGCCTCCAGCCGGTCCAGCCAACCGGCCCGGCGCACCGCCAGCTCGGCCGCCCAGTCCTCGATGATCGCCTTGACCAGGCCTTGCTTGGAGCCGAAGTGGTAGTGGATCGCCGCGGTGTTCACCTCGGCGGCGTCGCAGATCTCCCGGACCGGCACCGCGTCGATGCCCTTGCGAGCGAACAGCCGCCCCGCCGTGCGCACCAGCCGCGCCCGGGTCGCCTCCCCCGCCGCTCGCCGGCCGTCGACAGACGCAACGCCCGGATCGCTGACCATGGCTCGGAGCCTACCGACCGGGCACGCGCTAGTCGGCCGGTCCGAGCAGCGCGTCGGCCACCCGCGCCCGGTGCCAGCCCGCCGAACCCCAACTGTTCCGCAGCGACCAGACCCGGCGCAGCCACAGGTGCAGGTCCAGTTCGGTGGTGTAGCCGATCGCGCCGTGTACCTGCAGCGCGGTCCGTGCGGCCAGCTCGGCCGCCTCGATCGCGCACGCCACGGCGGCCGAGACGTCCCGGGCTGCGCAGGGTTCGTCGCGGCTCAGCGTCCAGGCCGCGCGGTGCACGAGCGGTCGGGCGAATTCCAACGCCAGCAGCACGTCGGCCAGCTGGTGTTTCACGGCCTGGAACTGCCCGATCGGCCGCCCGAACTGCCGGCGCCGGCCCGCATGGGCCACGCTGGCTTCCAGCAGGTGCGCGGTCACGCCGAGCAGCTGGGCGGCCGTGCCGAGCGCGCCCCGAGCCCGCGCCGCCGCCAGCAGCCCCGGCACGTCAGCCCCGGAAGCCACCACCGGCCCAGCCGCCACCCTGAACAGCCGCCGGGCCGAGTCCACGCCGGGCTGCTCGACCAACTCGGTACCAAGCCGCAGATCCCCACCCGAGGAGACGAGGCACAACTCGGCCACGTCCGCGTCCACCGCGTACTGGTCCGGCAGCAGGCTGAGCGACACGGCCACCTTGCCGTCGGCCAGCGGGGCGAGCCACCGGTCGGCCAACACCGGCACGCCCGCGAGCAGCCCCGGCGCCACGAACGCGGTCTCCAGCAGCGGCCCCGGCGCGGCCGCCCGGCCCAGCTCCTCGAAGACCAGCACCGCGTCGACCTCGGTCAGCCCGAGATCACCGCCGAGCAGCCCGAACAGACCCAGATCAGCCAGGTGCCGCCACAGCTCGCCGCGCCGCACACCGGAATCGTCGGCGGCGGCCCGCACGAGTTCCGGCGGGCAGTGTGCGGCCAGCACCTCCCGCACCGCGGCCGCCAGCGCCCGCTGCTCCCCACTCACCCCGAACCTCATCGCGACCGCCCAGCGCCAGGCCCCGCCACGGCGGTGCCTGCGCCCGTCGACGGTGGCTCCCGCGGGAGGCCCAGAAGCTTCTCGGCGACGAGATTTCGCTGGATCTCGTTGGTACCGGCGTAGATCGGGCCGGCCAGCGCGAACAGATACCCGTCCAGCCAGCGGCCGGCGTCCACGGCGTCCGGCGCGTCGGCCGTCAGCTCGGCACGGGACCCGAGGATGCGCAGCGCGGTCTCGTGCATCCGAATGTCCAGTTCGGACCAGTGCAGCTTGTTCAGGCTGGACTCCGCGCCGATCGTGCCGCCGCCCAGCAGCCGGCCGACCGTGGCGAACGTGGCCAGCCGGTACGCCTGGGCGCCGATCCACGCCCGTGCCACCTCGTCCCGGGTGTCGGCGCCGCCGTGCAGCCGCTGCAACGCGACCAGGCGCTCGGCTGTGGCGAGGAACCGGCCGGGGCTGCGCAGCGTGAGGCCACGTTCGGAGCTGGTGGTCGCCATGGCCACCCGCCAGCCGTCGCCGACCGCGCCGAGCACGTCCTCGTCGGGCACGAACACGTCGTCGAAGAAGATCTCGGCGAATCCCGGTTCGCCGTCGAGCTGGGCGATCGGCCGCACGGTGATGCCGGCCGCGTTCAGCGGCACCAGGAAGTAGGTGAGGCCGCGGTGCCGCTCGCCGCCGGTGCGGAACAGTCCGAACGCCAGGTCGGCGTGGGCGGCCCGGGAACTCCAGGTCTTCTGCCCGGTCAGCCGCCAGCCGCCGGGGCAGCGCACGGCCCGGCTCCGCAACGCGGCCAGGTCGCTGCCGGCCTCCGGTTCGGACCACGCCTGCGCCCACACGTCGTCGCCGCGCGCCATCCGGGTCAGGTATCGGGCCCGCTGGGCGGGCGTGCCGTACTCGAAGAGCGTGGGTGCGAGCAGGAAGATGCCGTTCTGGCCGACCCGGCCAGGCGCCCCGACGGCGTGGTACTCCTCCTCGAACAGCAGCCACTCGACCAGGCTGGCGCCGCGGCCGCCGAACTCGCGTGGCCAGGAGACCACGGCGTACCGGGCCTCGAAGAGCCGGCGCTCCCAGGCCCGGTGCGCCGCGAACCCGGCGGCGGTGTCCATCGACGGCAGCGGCGTGACCGGCACGTTCGCCGCGAGCCAGGCGCGCGCGCCGGCCCGGAACTCCTCTTCGGCCTCAGTGAGCGTCAGGTCCATCGCGCATGCTCCGTGCGTCCTGCCCGGCGAGGGAGTCGCCGGAGGTCTCGGCGTTGTGGGCGTGGGCGAGGTGGTGCAGGCCGAAGACCGAGTCCAGGCCGGCGTGCAGCCCCATCAGGTCCTCGGCCTGGTTGACGGCCTTCTTCGCGAGCGCCAGCCCGAACGCCGGCATCCGGGCGATCCGTTCGGCGAGCTCCTCGACCGACGACGCCAAATCAACGCGCGGCACCACCCGGTTCACCATGCCCAGCTCCAGCGCCCGCGCGGCCGGCACCCGTTCGCCGAGGAAGAGGAACTCCTTGGCCTGCCGCGGCCCCATCACCCAGGGATGGGCGAAGTACTCCACGCCCGGGATCCCCATCCGCACCACCGGGTCGGCGAAGAACGCGTCGTCGGCCGCCACGACCAGGTCGCAGGTCCAGGCCAGCATCAGCCCGCCGGCCACGCAGGCGCCCTGGACGGCCGCGATCGTCGGCTTGGGGATCTCCCGCCAGCGCCGGCACATCCCGAGGTACACCTCCTGCTCACGGGCGTACCGGGCCTCGCCGCCGGCCTTGCCGACGTGGCCCCACCACAGCCCGGCGCGGCGCGGGTAGGCGACGTCGACGTCCCGGCCTGGCGAACCGATGTCGTGGCCGGCGGAGAAGTGATCGCCGGCGCCGGCCAGCACGATCACCCGGACCGCGTCGTCCTCGACCGCCCGGTAGAACGCGTCGTCCAGCGCGTACGTCATCGCCGAGTTCTGCGCGTTCCGGTACTCGGGGCGGTTCATCGTCACGATCGCGGTGCCGCCGCGCCGCTCGTAGAGCACCGTCACGTCCGACTCCTATCCGAGGTACGCCGCGCGGACGCGGGGATCGGCCCGGACCGTCGCGGCGGGACCGTCCGCGATCACCCGCCCGAGATCGAGCACGACGAGCCGCGAGCAGGCATCGGCCACGAACGCCACGTCGTGTTCGACCAGCAGGATCGCCGTCGTACCGGTCGCCGCGAGCCGCGCTATCGTGCCGGCCAGCCGGGCTGATTCGGCGGCGTCCAGACCGGAGGTCGGCTCGTCGAGCAGGAGCACCGCCGGTTCGTCCACGACCGCGCGGGCGACTTCGACGAGTCGAGCCACGCCCACGGGGAGGTTCCCCGCGTACTCCTCGGCGCGGCCGGCGAGCCCGCAGGCCGCCAGCACCACCTGGCACCGCTCGCGGCGCCGCCGCTCCAGCCGCCGCCGCGAGGGCAGGCCGAGCAGGTCGGCGGCGAGCCCTCCCCCGCCGCCGCGCCACTCGGTCGCCGCGAGCAGGTTCTCCAGCACGGTGAGCCGCCCGAAGACCTGGTGGCGCTGGAAGGTCCGGCGCAGTCCCAGCCGGGCGCGCCGGACGGCGCCGGCCCGGGTGACGTCCGTTCCGCCGAGCAGGATCCGGCCGGCGCTCGGCCGGCACAGGCCCGAGATCGCGTCGAAGAGCGTCGTCTTGCCTGCGCCGTTGGGGCCGATCACGCCGCAGACCTCCCCCGCGGTGACGGCGAGCGAGACGTCGGACAGCGCCCGCACGCCGCCGAACGCGACGCTCACCCGATCCACCCGCAGCGCGGTCACGGCTGACTCACCGCCGCCAGCCCGAGATACGCGGCGGCGAGCCGGTCGGCGTCCACGTCGGCGCGCGGTCCGCTCCACGCCACCGCGCCGAGCCGCAGGAACGCCACGGTGTCGGCGATCGCGAGCGCGTCGGTGGTCTTCTCCTCGACCACGAGCAGACGCCACGCCTCGGTCACGGAGTTCGGCGAAGAGCCCGAAGACCTCGTCGACGACGCGGGGAGCGAGGCCGAGCGACGGCTCGTCCGCGATGACGACCGTGGCCGGGCGGATCAGCGCGGGCGCCAGCGTCAGCAGCTGCTGCTCGCCACCGGAGAGGACGCCGGCCGCGAGTCGCCGGCGCGCCGCCAGCGCGGGGAACCGCGTGTACACCTGGTCCCGGTCGGCCTCCTCGCGCAGCCAGATGGCCAGGTTCTCCTCGACGGTCAGGCTGGCGAAGATGCCCCGGCCCTGCGGCGCGGTGAACAGGCCCGCGCGGACCCGGCGGTGTGCTGGCCACTCGGTCACGTCCTGCCCGTCGAGCCAGATCCGCCCCTGCGACGGCGTGATCAGCCCCGCCGCGACCGCGCACGCCGTCGTCTTGCCGCCGCCGTTGGCACCGAGCAGCGCGGTGACCGTGCCGGCCCGCACCCGCAGGTCGATGCCGCGCAGCACGGGCGCCGCGCCGTAGCCCGCGTGGATGTCGTCCCACCACAGCGCCACCCCCGGGTCAGGGCTCGGCGCCGGCGCGCGCACCACGACCGCGGTGGCGGGCGCGCGGTGCCGCTCGCGGCGGCGCCGCCACAGTCCGGAGAACTGCGCCAGCAGCCCGTCGGGGTTCTGCGCCAGCACGACGCCGCCCAGTCCGAACAGGATCGCCAGCACGTGCTGCGAGGTCGTCAGGTACGACAGCAGATGCGGGAACACCGCGACCACGAGACCGGCGAGTACCGCGGCGCCGGGCCGGCGAACGCCCTGCACCACCACCACCGCGAGCCAGACGAACCCCGCGAGCGCGGGGAAGTCCGACGTGGTGATGCGGGTGTTGAACGTCGCGAACAGCACGCCGCCAAGCCCGGCGATGCCGGCCGACACGGCGAACAGGGTGAGTTTGGTGCGGGTCACCGAGATGCCCGCGGTGAGGGCCGCTGCCGGCGCGGACCGCACGGCCAGGATCGCCCGTCCGGAGCTGGACCGTTCCAGGTTGCGGATGACCAGCACCACCAGCGCGACGACCGCGAGGAGGAACGTCGCCATGATCCGGGGATCGCGCAGGTCGACCGGGCCGACCGCGAGCCCGGGCAGCGGCCAGCCGAGCGTGCCGTTACTCAGCGCCGGGAGTTGGAACAGGACGGCGTCGCACACCAGCGCGAACGCCAGCGTGGCCAGCGCGAGGACCCGGCCGCCGAGGCGCAGCGCGGGCAGGGCCACCACGATCCCCAGCGCGACCGCGGCGACCACCCCGCCGAGGAGCGCGACGGCGAACGGCACACCGCGGTGGAAGAGCAGGCCGGCGGTGAGCGCCGCGGCGGTGACGAACGAGGCCTGCGCGAGGCTGACCATGCCGCCGATCCCGGTCACCACGACGAACGACAGGAAGATCAGCCCGAACGCGAGTCCCTGGGTGACCAGCCCCACCCAGAACGGCGGGGCGATCGTGTACACCCAGCCCAGCAGCAGGACGACCGCGACCGACCACGGCAGCGCGCGGCGCCAGCGGGGCAGGTCGGCGAGGTGGTCCGGCGGCGGCGGATCCTCGGCGATCGTGCCGGCGATCCGGCTCCGCGCCTGGCCGAGCACGAGCAGTCCGACGAAGAGCAGCAGGACGGGCGCGGCGGTCCGGAAGCCGGTGAGGTCACGCGCGAAGTCGGAGTAGGCGGCGACCAGGTTCTGCGCCACACCGAGGCCCAGGCCGGCGGCGAACGTCACCGGGATCGAACTGAGCCGCCCGAACACCGCGGCGGTCGCCGAGATGAGCAGCAGCACGGTGAACGCGCTCGGATCGAGGCCGAGCAGCGGCGCGGCAAGGACGCCGGTGAGGCCGGCGAGCGTGGCGCTGACCGTCCACGCCACCGCCGACGAGCGGTCCGGGTCGATCCCGCGCAGCACGGCGAGGGACTCCCGGTCGACCGTGGCGCGCATCCGCAGGCCCAGTCGGGTGCGGCGGAGCAGCAGCCACAGCGCGACCGCGGAGACCGCCGCGGCGATGAACGTGGCGACTTGGTCCGAGTCGATCGGTACCTGCCCGAACACACGCCAGTGCTCGGCTGGACTGGGGCCGAGCCCGGGTACCGCGAACTGGTTGTCGGCGAGCGGCAGGTCGGCACCGGCGCCGACCAGCCGTTCCACGGTCCAGATGCCGAGTGCGGGCAGCGCCAGCGTGAGCCCGATGGTGGCGACGATCTGCGCGGTCTCGCCGGCCCTGGCGAGCCGCCGGAACATCAGCCGGTGCAGCAGATAGCCGAGGGCGGGCGCGACCAGGCCGACCGTGCACAGACCGGCGACCGCGACGGGCCAGCCCAGTCCGGTGTGCAGTTCGAAGAAGACGAACGCGCAGAGGAAGCCGATCGCGCCGTGGGCGAAGTTGAACACGCCGGACGCCGAGTACGACAGCACCAGCCCGGACGCCATCAGCGCGTACAGCGCGCCGGCGACGAGCCCGCTGAGGACGTACCCCGCCAGCTCAACCATCGGCAGGGTTCCCCTGCATACCCCGGTTGATCATGAGAACGGGGTGGTCGGGTAGCAGCGCAGCGGCTGGACGACGCGATAGCGGTCGCCCTCGAGCCGCACCAGCGCGCCGCAGCCGGCGGGATCCTTCCAGTCCTCGGGGAAGCTCAGCGTGCCCAGCCCCGCGTCGCGGTGCTCGAAGCCGGCGCGCGGCACGGCGGTGAAGCTCTCGACGGTCAGGTCACGACCGGCCTTCGCCGCGATGGCCAGGAACAGGTCGGCCGACCAGTAACCGATCGCCATCGGGTTGGTGAACGCGAGGTCCTCCCGGCCCGCGGCCTTGCGCAGATCGGCCTTCATCCGCGCGACCTCAGGCAGGTCGGACTCGAACGGCGCGAACTGGGTGGCGGTGATCCCGCCCTGCAGCGCCGCCCGCACGGCCGGTTGGGCGAGCAGCTTCGGGTCGTAGTCGACCGCGTCGGTGAAGACGCCGGTGTATCCGGCCTTCTTCAGCCCGCCGTACAGCCCGATGTTGAACGGCGTCGTCATGACCGAGACGACGACGTCCGGCTTGGCCTTGAGGATCGCGTTGACGTACGGCGACCAGTCGGCGGGGACGCCCTTGCTCGGCATGCTCGCCGCGGTGCCGGCGATGGTGAAACCGGCGGCCTTGAACGACAGTTCGAGCGTGTGCACGCCGAACCGGCTGGCGTCGTTGTCCGAGCCCTGAACCCACGCCTTCTTGCCGGCCGCGCCGCCCACCTGCGCGGCTACCTGGTGGCCCCACCAGGTCTGGGTGTTGGCCCCCTTGCGCGGCACCAGGCAGCCGGAGAACCCGTACCCGTACTCGTTGCCACACATCTGCGGGTTGACCGCCCACCCGAAGAACGGCACCCGGTTCTGGACCAGGAAGTCCGCGCCGCCCATGAACGGGCTGTTCGCGGGGACGACCGCGAAGACCTGATCGCGCTGGACGAGTTTGCGCGCCGCCGCCAGGTCCTTGGCCGGGTCGCCGCCGTCGTCCTCCGAACCGATGTAGTCGATCTTGCGGCCGTGCACGCCGCCCTCGGCGTTGGCGCGGGCGAACCGTGCCTTCGCCCCGATCTCGGTGTCGGCGAGGGTGTACCCGCTGGCGGAGGTCTTGAGCAGCAGCCCGCCGACCTTGATCGACGTGTCGGTGACCCCGCGAGTGCCGCCTCCACCGCCGGGTGGTGGGGCGTCGGGGCTGACGGCGCACGCGGCCACCAGGGCCAAAGCCAGGGCCGGGGCCAACAGCGATGCTAGTCCGCGCGTCATGAGCCACCTCACTAGCTAACCTAGCGCTCGCTTGGTTACCCCGGAGCGTACCGACAATCATCCCAACCAAGCAATCGCTTGGTGCTACGGTGGATCCGGCCACGGTCGTCGCACAAGGGAGCGGCCCGATGCGCGAATTCGGCAACTACATCGACAGCGAGCAGCGGCCGGCCCGGGATGGCGGCTGGCTCGACTCGACCGATCCGTCCACCGGCCAGGTCTGGGCACGGATCCCGGCCAGCGGCGCCGCCGACATCGACGACGCGGTCGCCGCGGCCAGCAGAGCCGCCGAACCGTGGGCCCGCACCTCCCCCATGCAGCGGGCGGCGATGCTGCGTGCCTGGGCCGGCGAGATCTCCGGGCACGTCGAACCGCTCTCCGAACTGGAGACCCGGGACAACGGCCGGGCGCTGCGGGAGACCCGGATGGGCGACCTGCCCGGCTCGGCGTTGCTGATCCACTACGTGGCCGGCCTGGCCGACAAGGTCACCGGCGACACCGTGCAGCTCAGCCCGCAGAGCCTCAACTACACCGCGCATGAACCGATCGGCGTGGTCGGCGTGATCATCCCGTGGAACGCGCCGCTCGCGATGTTCTTCGCCAAGGTGAGCGCGGCGCTGGCGGCCGGGAACGCGGTGGTGGTCAAGCCGGCCGAGCAGGCGTCCTGCTCGATCCTCGCCGCCACCGCGATGCTGGAGCGGTTCGGTCTGCCGAAGGGCCTGGTCAACGTGGTCGCGGGCGACGGCCCGACGGCCGGCGACGCGCTGGTGGCCCATCGTGGCGTCGGCAAGGTCAGCTTCACCGGCTCCACCGACACCGCCCGCACGATCACCACCCGCTCGGTCTCGAACCTCAAGCGGCTCGCGCTCGAACTCGGCGGCAAGTCGCCGAACATCGTCTTCGCCGACGCCGACCTGGACGCCGCCGCGGCCGGTGTGGCCGCCGGCATCTACACCGGCGGCGCGGGCCAGGCCTGCATCGCCGGCTCGCGGATCCTGGTCCAGGCGCCGGTCTACGCCGAGTTCGTCGAGCGGCTGCGCGAGCACGCCGAGAAGCTCGCGGTCGGCGACCCGATGGACCTGGCCACGGCGATGGGGCCGATCGCGTTCGCCGAGCAGTACGACAAGGTGCGCTCCTATCTGGAGCTCGGCCCGCAGGAGGGCGCGGAGCTGGTGTTCGGCGGCGGCACCGGCACGGACGTGGTGCCGGCCGGCTCACCGCTGGCGGGCGGCTACTTCGTGGCGCCGACGCTGTTCCGGGTGCCGAGCAACGACCTGCGCATCTGCCAGGAGGAGATCTTCGGGCCGGTCGCCGTGGCGATGCCGTTCGAGACCGAGGACGAGGCCGTCGCGATCGCCAACGACACCCGGTACGGGCTGGCCGCCGGCGTCTGGACCCAGAACCTGACCAGGGCGCACCGGCTCGCTGCCCGGATCAAGGCCGGCTCGGTCTGGGTGAACACCTACCGCCGGATCCACTGGGCGGTGCCGTTCGGCGGGCTGAAGGAGAGCGGCAACGCGCCGGCCGGTGGCGTGGAAGCGCTGCACGAGTGGATGGATCTCAAGTCGGTCTGGGTCGAGCTGAGCTGAGGAGATCACGGTGCGCGCTGCGGTCCTGCACGAGTTCAACAGCCCGCTGGTCGTGCGGGACGTCGAGGTGGCCGAGCCCCGAGCCGGCGAGGTGCGGGTCAAGGTGGCCGCCGCCGGGATCTGCGGCTCCGACCTCAAGGCGATCGACGGCAAGAGCCCGGTCACGCCGCACCTGCCGCTGATCCCCGGCCACGAGAGCGCCGGCGTGGTCGACGCGGTCGGGCCGGGCGTCGACTCGGTCCACCCCGGTGACCACGTGATCGTCGCCATGACCGGGCCGTGCGGGCGATGCGCACTCTGCCGCGCCGGCGCCTTCGCCCGCTGCACCGGTCCGACCAGGGCCAGCATCATGGGCCTGATGACCGACGGCAGCACCCGGCTGAGCGTCGACGGAACGCCGGCCCGCCCGTTCATCGGGGTCGGCGCGTTCGCCGAGTACGTCGTGGTCAACGAGCCGATGGTGGTGCGGATCCCGGACCGCATGCCGCTGGACGTGGCCAGCCTGCTCGCCTGCGGGGTGATCACCGGGGTCGGCGCGGTCGTGAACAGCGCGCGGGTCGAGCCGGGGTCCAGCGTGGCCGTGATCGGCTGCGGCGGGGTCGGGCTCAACGTGGTGCAGGGGGCCAGGCTGGCGGGCGCGGCGACCATCGTCGGGGTCGACGTCTCGGCCGAGAAGGCCGCGCTGGCCAAGGAGTTCGGCGCTACCCACGCGGTCGTGCCGGACGACGGCGACCTCACCGCCGCGGTGCTCGCCGTGGTACCGGACGGCGTCGACTACGCGTTCGACGTGACCGGCGTGCCCGGCGTGCTCACCGCCGCGTTCAACGCGACCCGCGACGGCGGCACCACGGTCATGGTCGGTAGCCCGCCCTCGGCCGCGCCGATCGAGATCCCCCCGCAGAAGCTGTTCTTCTCCCGGACACTGCGCGGCTGCTCGGGCGGCGACGGCGTGCCGCACCGGGATCTGCCGAGACTGGTCGACCTCTACCTGGCCGGCCGACTGGAACTGGACGCGCTGATCACCGAGCGCGCGCCGTTGGAGGACATCAACGCGGTGATCGAGCAGGTCCGCGCCGGCAAGGTCGCCAGGGCGGTACTCACGTTCTAGTCAGCCTTCGGCTCGGGCAGCCCGGCGCACAGGGCGACCAGCCGGATCTGGCCGGCGAACAGCTCGTCGCGCGCCTCGGCGGTGAGCCACTGCAGGTGCCCGTACGCCTCCAGGCAGGTGAAACCGTGCAGGGCGGCCCAGGTGTGCAGCATCGCCTGGAACGTCGCCGGCGGGATCGCCGCCGCGCCCTTGCCGTCCTTCGCCGCGGCGCAGGCCGCGAACTTCTCCGCCCACCTCACGCAGGAACGGCGGAGAGAGCTGGCCCTGCTCGGTGGCTAGCGTGACGATCTCCGACAGGTTGGCCATCGCCCGCCCGGCCGCCTCCGAGGTCGGCCCCGCCTCGGGCGCCGCGTAGCCCGGCACGGGCTGGCCGAAGATCAGCGCGAACCGGAGCGGCTCAGCCGACGCCCATCGGCGGTACGCCGTCGAGGTGGCGAACAGCCGTGCGCCCAGGTCGTCCGGCGGCACGGCGGCCGCCGCCGCGGCGAGGTGCGCGGCGAGATCGTCGAAGGCGTCCACGATCATGTCGGTGAGAAGTTCGTCACGGTTGGCGTAGTAGCGGTACAGCGCCGGGGCGGTCAGCCCCATCGCCCGCGCGATGTCGGAGAACCGCACGTCCGGGGTGCCCTGCGCCCGCATCAGATCCAGCGCGGTCTGCTTGATCTCGTCCAACATCGCGGCGCGCGCCCGCTCACGCCGGTTCGGCGCTGGAGCGAGGCCATGAGCCCGGTCCGCCGCGCTGCTCATCTGTTCTCCTTCTCGCAACACGGACATCAACGTAACGCATTCTCGCGGCGGTTAGGTGGCTTGACAAAGTTACGGTACATGGTGTTCGTTACGAGTCATAACTTGCACGATGCCACATCACGGGGAGGCCCTCGCATGACTCAGACCTTGTTACCGGAGACCGGCCCACCGGCCGGCGCGCCGCCGACCGGCCAGGTCGGGTTCTCTCGGGCGGATCGCGAGCTGGTCCTACCGCCGCCGTGGCACCACCGTGCTGCTCTGGTTGCTCGCGATGGCCCTGTCGTTCGGCCTGTCCAGCACCCTCTCGGACGACTTCAGCGCGGACTACTCCGCCCCCGGCTCCGACTCCCAGACCGCCCAGCGGCTGCTCGAGAAGCGCTTCCCGGCCCAGGCCGGTGACTCCATCGGCGTCGTCATCCACGCCGACCAGGGCGTCGCCGCGCCGGCCGTCAAGGAGCGGGTCACCGCGCTGCTCGGCAAGCTCGACGGCGTGGGCCACGTCGAGGCCGTCGACGACCCGTACGCGCCCGGCTCGGTCTCGGCCGACGGCCGCACGGCGGTCGCGCAGCTTCGCCTCGACGTGATCAACCCGGTCGACATGCCGCACGAGGAGACCGAGAAGCTCCTCGCGCTCGCCGACGGCGCCAGCGAGAACGGCGTCACGGTCGCGCTCTCGGGCCAGGCCGTACAGGCCGCCGAGCAGGGCGAGATCGGCTCCGAGGGCATCGGCTTCGCCGCCGCCGCGATCATCCTGCTGCTCACGTTCGGCTCGCTGGTCGCGGCCGGGCTCCCGCTGGTGATCGCCGCCGCCGGACTCGGGGTCAGCAGCCTGCTCATTCCGGTCGTCGCCGGTCTGCTGCCGGTGCCTGACTGGTCGACCGCGCTCTCCGCGATGCTCGGTATCGGCATCGGTATCGACTACGTGCTGCTGATGGTCACTCGGTTCCGCGAGTGGCGGCACGCCGGGCTGGAGCCGGAGGCGGCCACCGTGGCCGCGCTCGACACCGCCGGCCGGTCGGTGCTCCTCGCCGGCAGCACGGTCGTGATCAGCATGCTGGGGCTCTTCGCGATGGGCCTGTCGTTCATGCGCGGCGCCGCCGTGGCCGCGATCCTCGGCGTGGTCGTCGCGATGGCCGCCTCGCTCACCCTGCTCCCCGCGCTGCTGGGCTACCTCGGCAGCCGGATCGACGCGCTCCGCATCCCGCTCCCCGGCGGTCGCAAGCGGGCCGCGGCGGCAGCGGCGGCGCTGGCCGCCAAGGGTGACGCCGAGGACGACAACGTCGGTGAGCCGAGCCGCGCGTGGCTGGCCTGGAGCCGGTTCGTCTCCCGGCACCGGATCGTCGCCACGCTGGGCGGCATCGCGATCCTGGTCGGACTCGCCCTGCCGTTCCTGGACATCCGGTTCGGCTTCCCGGACGCCGGCAACGACCCGACCGACCGGTCCACCCGGCAGGCGTACGACCTGCAGGCCGCCAGCTTCGGGCCGGGCGCCAACGGCCCGCTGGTGCTCGCGGTGGAGTTGCCCAAGGGCAGCGGTCCTGCCTCGCTCGACGGGCTGGCCAGCTCGCTCAAGGCGGCGCCCGGCGTCGCGGCCGTCACCCCGCCGCGGCTGAACGAGGCCGGCGACACCGCCGTGCTGAGCGTCATCCCGACCACCGGGCCGCAGTCGACCGAGACCGAGAAGCTGATCAAGCGGCTACGGGACGACGTCATCCCGGACGCCACCCAGGGCACCGGGCTCGGCGTGCACATCGGCGGCGTCACCGCGATGTCGATCGACAGCACCGAGAACATCGTCAGCCGGCTCCCGCTGCTGATCGGCGGTGTGGTGCTGCTGTCGATGCTGCTGCTGGTGATCTCGTTCCGGAGCATCGCGGTGGCGATCAAGGCCGCGCTGATGAACCTGCTCTCGGTCGCGGCCGCCTACGGTGTGGTCGCCCTCGTGCTCCAGGGCGGCTGGGCCGGGCAGCTGATCGGCATCGACAACCCGACGCCGCTCCCCGCGTTCATCCCGGTGCTGATGTTCGCGATCCTGTTCGGACTGTCGATGGACTACGAAGTCTTCCTGGTCGCCCGGATGCGCGAGGTCTGGGTGCACACCGGCGACAACGCGAAGGCCATCGTGGGCGGTCTGGCCGGCACCGGCCGGGTGATCACCGCGGCCGCCGCGATCATGGTCGCCGTGTTCGCCGCCTTCATCCCGGCGCCGGAGGTGTTCCTCAAGGTGATCGGCCTCGGCATGGCCGCGGCCATCCTGATCGACGCGACCGTGGTCCGGATGCTGCTGGTCCCGGCGGTCATGCACCTGCTCGGGCAGGCCAACTGGTGGCTGCCCAAGAGCGTCGACCGGCTCATCCCTCAGCTGCACGTCGAGGGTCAGCCTGAGGTCCACCTCGCGCTGGCGCGCCAGTCCACCGACGCGGCCAAGGAACCGGCACACGTCTGACCCGCTCTTGCGGCTTTGGGCGACATCTTCGGTGCCATAGCACCGAAGATGTCGCCCAAAGGGCTGGTTGGGCAGGTTACGCCAGGTCCAGCAACTGCTTCGGGAGCCACCAGCCCTCGGGCCGGCCGCCGGAGCGGACCACCCGCCCGGCCTGCTCCAGCAGCACCAGGTGGGCCAGGGTCTCCCCCGTCGCCGCCCGGCGCATGAACCCGTGGATCTCGCTCCACGGCCGCGACCAGGTCAGCCGGGTGCTCAGGTCCCAGCACGCCGCACCGGGCGTGACCGCCAGCGCCGCCTCGATCTCGTCGCACCGCCGCTCGTGGTGGGTGGCCACGTCGGCGAGCCGGCCGGCGAGGTCACCGAACCGGTACTCGTGCGCCGGCAGCACGTCCTGCACCCCGAGCGCGGCCACCTTCGCCACCGACTCCAGGTAGTCCGCGAGCGGATTCGGCCGCTGCTGCGGGTGGACCGAGATGTTCGGCGTGATCCGGGGCAGCACGTGGTCGCCGGAGAACAGCACCCCACGGTCCGGCTCGACGAAACACAGGTGACCGGGCGAGTGGCCCGGCGTCCAGACCGCCCGCAGGTTCCAGCCGGGAAGGTCGAGCTTGTCGCCGTCGGCGATCAGCACGTCCGGCCGGGCGACCTTGACGAACGCCCGCACGTGCATCGACGCCTCGGCCAGGCTGGTCTCCTCCGCCGGGCAGCCCATCCGCTCCAGCAGCAACCGGTTCTCGTCCAGCAGCATGTCGATGTCGACATAGCGACCTGGGATGAGGACCGCGTCGGCGGGGTGCAGGCCGACCCACGCACCGGAGACCTCGCGGAGCCGGCCGGCCAGCCCGTAGTGATCGGGGTGGATGTGGGTGACCATGATCGCGCGCACGTCGGCCGGCGCGTACCCGGCGGTGGCCAGCCCGGCCACCAGCGCGGCCCAGGCCTCCTCGGTGTCCCAGCCGGCGTCGATCACCGCCACGCCGTTCGGCAGCTCGAGGGCGTAGACCAGCACATACCGCAGGCCGGTCATCGGGATCGGCACGGGGATCGACCACAGCCCGGGCGCCACCTTCTCCACCGGCGGCAACAAGCCCGCCCGCCAGGCCTCCCGCTGCGCCTCGCTCGCCACCTCGGTCACGCGCACCCCCCTAGGCGGACAACGTAACAAACGATCGCTTGGTCGGCGGGGCGGCGGCGGGCGGTGGCCGATCCAGAGCCGGTCCAGAGCCGCCGGGGCTGCGGTCCATTTGCGACCCCAGAGGGCGCAAATGGACCGCAGGGTCAGTACCCGGCGCCGGTGAGCATGCCGCCGTCGGCGACGAACTCGGCGCCGGTGCAGTACGACGCCTCGTCCGACGCCAGGAACAGCGCCAGCCGGGAGATCTCCGCCGGTTCGCCGAAGCGCTCCACCGGCAGCTGGGCCAGGAACGCCTTCACGTCGACGTGCTTCCAGATCTCCGGCCCGGCCTCCATGACCATCGGCGTGACGATGCCGCCCGGGTGGATGGAGTTGACCCGGATGCCGTGCTGGCCGAGTTCCCGCGCGGCGGCCTTGGTCAGCCCGCGGATCCCGAACTTGCTGGCGCTGTAGGCCGACATGCCGGCCGCCCCGATGAACCCCTCGATCGAGGACACGTTGACGATCGAGCCGCCGCCGGCCGCGCGCAAGGGCTCGATCACCGCCCGGATGCCCAGCCACTGACTGACCAGGTTCACCTCCAGCACCCGCCGGAAATCCGCCAGCGTGGTGTCGGCGATGAAGCCGAACCGCAGGATGCCGGCGTTGTTGACCAGCACGTTCAGGCCGCCGAAACGGGTGACGGCGGCCTCGACCGCGGCGGTCCAGCCGTCCTCGTCGGTGACGTCGTGGTGCACGTAGAGGCAGTCGTCGCCGAGTTCCTCCGCGACCGCCTTGCCCTCGGCGTCGAGCACGTCACCGAAGACCACCTTGGCGCCCTCGGCGACGAACAGCCGCACGTGCGCCTCGCCCATCCCGCGCGCGCCGCCGGTGATCAGCGCGACCTTCCCGTCAAGCCTGCCCATCACGGACCGCCTCCCTGGCCGGCAGGGCCGCCAGCCACTCGCCGAGCAGGGTGAGGAACTCCGCTGGCCGCTCCTCGTGCAGGTAGTGGCCGGCGCCGGGCCACGTCACCACGCGGGAGGCCGGCTCGGTGAGCAGCGGCTCCTCCCACTCGGCGCGGTCCGGATCGGCCCAGACGCTCAGCACCGGTACGCGCCGGCCGGCCAGGTACTTCTCGCTGGCGGGGCGGAGACCGAACGCGTCCGGCGCGGTGAAGATGGCGGCGAACGCCTGGGCCAGGACGTGCGGTGGTGTGCCGGCGATCGAGCGGCGGTGCGCGGCTCGGACGGCGGGCGGCGTGGCCGGCGTGAACGACCACTCCTCCATGGCGAGCGCGGCGCCGATCGGGTCCTCGCCGCCCAGCGTCTCGACGACCTGGGCCAGGTAGGGGGCGATCGTGGCCAGCACGCCGTAGCCGGCGTCGAGCGCGACGACGGCCCGCACCAGTTCGGGCCGCTCGACCGCGAGGACGCTGACCACCTGCGCCCCCATCGAGTGCCCCACCGCGACCACCGGATCGCCGGGCACCTCGGCCTCGAGCAGCTCGGCCAGGTCGGCGGCCATCGCGCGCGGGGTGTTGTCGTGGTCCGGCACCGGCGACCGGCCGTGTCCGCGCAGGTCGGGCACGATCACCCGATGCCGCTCGGCCAGCGCCGCGACGTGCTGGTCCCACTCGTGCCCGTGCGAGCCCCAGCCGTGCACGAGCAGCAGCGGCTCCCCCGCGCCTTCCACCGTATGGAACAGCCGCACCTCGGCTCCCCTCCCTGCGGTTGAATCCGGCCCTGGAAGGGCGCGATTCAACCGCAGCCCCGTGAAAGGTGGTCAGTCGGCGAACTCGGGGATGATGTGCTCGGCGAACAGTTCCAGCTGGCGCTTCACGTCGTCCAGCGGCGCAACGCCCTGCTGGCCCTGCATGAACAGCCCGAACCACTCGAGGTCCGGTACGCGCTTGAGCATCCGATCGATGCCGCGCTTCACGTCGTCGGGCGTGCCGACCAGGGCCAGCTCGACGTCGACCATCCGCTGGAACGAGGCGCGCTTCGGGCCGACCGGCCGGTTCGGGTCGTCGGCCTTGGTGCGCATGACCTCGAGGTAGCCGAACGGGCCGAAGAAGTCGATGAAGTCGGGCAGCATCCGGGCCGCGCCCTTGGTCATCATCTCCTCGGCGTTGTCGCCGATCATCGCCACCTTGAGCACGCCGGTGTGCTGGCCGAGCGCGTAGTCACGGCCGGCCTTTGCGCACTCGGCCTGGTACAGCTCGCACTTGGCCTGCAGGTCCTCCGGCCGGGGCACGAAGATCCAGGGCAGGATGTCCTCCTCGGCGCAGCGCTTGATCGACCGGTCGCTGATCGTGAACGGCTGCCACAGCTCGGGGTGCGGGTACTGGTACGGGCGGGGGCAGACCGAGACCGAGACGACCTTGCCGTCGGCGTCCAGCTCGCCGGGCGCGCCGAACTTGCGGGTCCATTCCTGGCGCCGGCCAGTCGGGCACGCCGTCGAACGGGTACGGCACGCTCCAGCCGTCCAGCACGTCGCTCTGGTACCGGATCGTCTCCTGGGTCCAGGCCATCTTCATGATCTTGAGGATCTCGCCGAAGACGTCGAAGTTCCGGTCGTCCTTGCCGGAGCCGTCGCTGGCCGTGGCGCTGGTGTTCCAGCGTTGCGCGAGCGTGTTGGCCCAGCGGGTCTGGTAGCCGCGGGCGACGCCGAGCCGGACCCGGCCCTTGGAGAACTGGTCGAGCAGCGCCACGTCCTCGGCGGCCCGGATCGGGTCCCAGGTCGGCAGCACCAGCCCGAGCGGCGCGAGCAGGATCCGTTCGGTCCGCGCCGCCAGGTCGGTCAGGACCATCAGCGGGTTGACCGAGAACTCGAAGCCCTCGGAGTGGAAGTGGTGCTCGGTGAGCATCAGCGCGTGGAAGCCGGACTGGTCGCCGAGGACCGCGATCTCCCGGACCTCCTCCAGCAGTCGCTGGTAGGACTCGGTATCGCGGCCGATCGGACGACGGGCCACGCCTTCCGGCCCGTTGCCCGAGCCGGGGATCTGCGGATTGAGAAAGATCGAGAACTTCACGACTCCCCCTGAGCGGTGCAGGTGACCCGGGGACGGGTTGTGTCGTAGAGCCTATCCGACCAATCGCTTGCTTGGTAGAGATCGCGGCAGCCGGTACCCGGAGATCCTGGCCACCGGCGCCGCCCCGGTCAACGCGACCGGGACGGCAACCTGCGCGGGCCGTGGTCAGCGCGACCGGCGCACGCCTAGCGGGCCTCAGCGCGACCGGAGCGGCGACCTGCGCGGGCCTGGTCAGCGCGACCAGGCGACGCCCGCTCAGGGCACCCGGGGCGAGGACCGTTCCGCGTCGGGCCGCGCGTCCGAGCCCCGCGCCACCGGCACGCCCGGTTCCGGCTCACCGTGCCGCGGTGCCGGCCCGGCCGGGTCCGGCTGGGGTGTCCCGAGCCGCGGTGTCGGCCCGCCGATGTCCGCGAGGTCCAGGTCGTCGGCCCGTTCCGGCCTGGGCCGCCGCAGCGCCACCACCAGGCCGAGCAGCACGAACAGCGCGCCGAGCAGGAGCCCGGCCCAGAACGCGCCGTTGTACAGCAGGCCGATCTGGGTCCTCGCGTCGGACGCCTCGGCGATGATCCGGCGGGAGTCCTTCTCCGAGAGCAGCATGTCGGCGTCGAAGACCGTGAGCGCGTCCACCCCGTCGACCCGCAGCGTCTCCACCCGGTGGTTGCCGGCCCTGACCACGATTCCGCTCCGCGGCTCCACCCAGAACGTCCGGTCCACGGCGTACCAGCGCTCGGCGTCGACCATGCCGTTGCCCGGCTTTTCGACCAGGAAGGCCGGCACCGACTGTGGCGCGAGCAGGGTCGGCTCGATCCGCTGTTCGTACCGGTACACGGTGAGGCCGAACAGCTTCTCGGTCGCCTGGTACCGCATCGGATACGTCTTGCGGAGCGGCTCGTCGTAGTACTGGTACGTGGTCTTCTCGCTGAAGAACGGCCACTGGTAGGCGAGGCCGGAGCGCGGCAGGTACTGGACCTTCTCGATGCTGTGCCCGCAGCAGTTCAATGCCTCGCCGGTGTGCCGGTCCATCGCCACGACGGTCTCGTAGAAGTTCACGTCGGCGCCGGACTCGGCGTCCCTGGTCCAGGTCAGGCTCTCCCAGACGACGGTGTCCGGGTAGCTGGCCTCGACGTCACCGCGCAGCGTGTTGATCGCGATCAGCTCCCGGCCGGTCTGTTGCACGCCGGTGGACTGGTCGACGTAGGTCGCGTTCTGCGCCCGGGACTCGGTCTTCTCGAACCGGTCCAGCGGCAGCACCGCCACGTGTGGGAACACGTAGTAGCGCGCCAGCAGGCCGGCGCTGATCAGAAAGCACCCGAGTCCGATCAGGACCAGGGCGAGGACGGGACGTCGCATGGCGCATCCCCTCTCGGTGACCGAGCGCTTGCTCGGTAGGAGTGAGGCGCCCAGAATAGAACCTGTTACAGCGCGGTTACCAGGGGGTCAAGCGCTGAATCTCTCAAGAAGGGCACTTCGCGCCTGCCGGCCGGTCGCCGGGGACCATTCGGGTCCGTCAGGGCTTGGCGGCGCCGACCACCCACATCGCGAAGAACTGCGAGCCGCCACCGTAGGCGTGGCCGAGCGCCAGCCGGGCGCCGTCCACCTGGCAACCGCCGGCCTGGCCGCGCACCTGCTGGGCCGCCTCGGCGAACCGGAGCATGCCCGAGGCGCCGATCGGGTTGGTGGAGAGCACGCCGCCGGACGGGTTCCACGGGATGTCCCCGCCCGCCGCGGTGGCGCCCAGCTCGGTGAGCTTCCAGCCGTCGCCCTCGGCGCAGAATCCCAGGTTCTCCAGCCACATCGGCTCGAACCAGCTGAACGGCACGTAGACCTCGGCGCAGTCCAGATCGCGACGCGGCTCGATGATGCCGGCCTGCCGGTACACCTCGGCCGCGCAGTCCCGGCCGGCGCGCGGGCTGACCTGATCCCGGCCGGCGAACATGGTCGGTTCGCTGCGCATCGCGGCGCCGTGCACCCAGGCCGGCGGGCGCGGCGACTGCTTGGCGGCGTCCTCCCCCGCCAGCACCATCGCGCACGCGCCGTCGGAGGACGGGCAGGTCTCCAGGTACCGCAGCGGCTCCCAGAGCATCGGGGACGCCTCGACCATGGCCAGGTCGATGCCCTCCAGCTTCAGGTGGGCGTACGGGTTGCGCAGGGCGTGCAGCCGGTCCTTCACCGCGACCAGCATGCCGATGTGGTCGGGCGCTCCCGACCTGCGCATGTACGCACGGATCAGCGGAGCGAAGAAACCACCCGCGCCGGCCACCAGCGGCGCCTGGAACGGCTGGCTGACCGTCAGAGCCCAGGTCGCGTTGCTCTCGGACTGCTTCTCGAACGCGCACACCAGCACCCGCTGGTGGATCCCGGCCTGGATCAGGCTGGCGCCGACCAGCGCGGTCGAGCCGCCGACGCTGCCCGCGGTGTGCACCCGCATCATCGGCTTGCCGACCGCCCCGAGCGCGTCGGCCAGGTACAGCTCGGGCATGATCACGCCCTCGAACATGTCCGGCGCCTTGCCGATCACGACGGCGTCGATGTCGGCCCAGGTCAGCTCCGCGTCGGCGAGGGCGCGCAGCGCGGCCTCCCGGACCAGGCCGGCGATCGAGACGTCCTTGCGGGCGGCCCGGTGCTCGGTCTGGCCGACCCCGACGACCGCGCAACGGTTCGCCATCAGCGGGCTCCTTCCAGCACGCAGACCAGGTTGTGTTGCAGGCACGGGCCGGAACTCGCGTGCGCGACCGCCCGGCCGGCGGTGCCGTCCAGGATCCGGCGGGCCGCCTCGCCGATCCGGATCAGGCCGGTCGCCATCACCGGGTTCGCGCGCGAGCGCCCCGCCGGACGGGTTCACGGTCACGTCGTCGGCCAGGCCCAGCGCGTCGCGCAGGATCAGCTCCTCGTGGCTGAAGCAGGCGTGCACCTCGGCCACGTCGACCGGGCCGGCGCCGACCCCGGCCACCCGGGCGGCGCGCTCGGTCGAGGCCGACCGGGTGAGGTCACGGGCGCCGAGCGAGTGCGCCTCGATCCGATGGTCGATCCCGGTGATCCAGGCCGGGTTGGCGGCCGCGTCCCTGGCCAGGTCGCCGGCGGCCAGCACGATCGCGGCCGCGCCGTCGGTCACCGGCGGGCAGTCGGCCGGTCCGAGCGGGGTCACCACCGACCCGTTGCCGGCCCGGGCTGGCGGCACGGCGGCGTTGCGGGCCGCGTGGTCCCGGCTCCGGGCGACCACGTCGGCGAGGTCACGCTCGGTCCGCCCCGCCGCCTCCAGGTAGGCCCTGGCCTGCAACGCGGCGATCGAGACCGTGTCCGGCCAGAGCGGGGCGAGGTAGTACGGGTCGAGCTGGAGGGTGAGGATCTCGGTCACGTCGCCGAGCGAGCACTTGCCGAACCCGTAGACCAGCGCCGCGTCGATGTCCCCGTGCTGGAGCCGGACCCAGGCCTCGTACAGCGCCCAGGCGGCGTCCTGCTCGACGTGGCTCTCCTGGATCGGCGGCCAGGCGCCGACCGCGTCCAGCGCCTCGACGAAGGAGAACGGCGCGCCGACCAGGTAGTCGCAGCTGCCCGAGCAGGTGAAGCCGATCTGGTCCCGGCGCAGGCCGGCGTCGGCGAGCGCGGCCGTGATCACCGGCGTCAACAGCTCGACCGCGCCGGCGCTGTCGGTCTCCCCCGGGGCGTGCAGGGACTGGGCGAAGCCCACCACGGCGACTGGTCTCACGGCGCTCCCTCCACCGGCGCGGTACGCACGGTCGCGTTCACAGGTAGTCCCGATAGCTCGCGTAGTCGGCGTCCGGCTCACCGGTCGGCTCGAACCACTTGATGCTCTCCAGCGTCGGCCCGCGTTCGGCCGGCGGCACGAACACCGCCCTGACCCGCTGCCCCATCCGCACCTCCCGGGCCGGCACGCCCGCGACCAGCCCGAACAGCGGCGTGTGGGCACCGTCCACGAGCACCTGCGCGCACACATACGGCAGTTCGGGAGCGCGGGCCGAGAACTTGATGTTGACCACGCAGAACGGTGGTGACCGTGCCGGTGTGCGGCAGCTCGACGTCCTCGGCCGTGGGGCAGGCGTCGGTCGGGCACACGCCGCGCGGCGGCAGGTAGACCTTGTCGCACTCCGGGCAGCGCCGGCCGAGGATCCGGCCGTCGACGAGGCCGCGAAGGAAGCGGCTGCGGGCCTCGCCGGCGCCGATCCGGTACTCCAGCCGGATCGGCGCGGTCATCATCGTCACGGGCTCGCCACCGGTCGGTGGCTCGGTCGTCGGTGCGCCGGGCACCGGCCTCCGCTCGCCGTCGGGGTGGTCACGATCCCTCCCCCGGGACGAAGCAGGCGATGTCCAGAGCAGGTGGCCGACCCGGTCGGCGCGCCAGCGCGGGTGCACCCGCAGGCCGGTGTGCACGGCGGACTCGTCGCCGGTGTCGACCACGTGCAGCAGCGCGGTGTCGGCGCCGTCGAGCCGGATCAGGGCCCAGGCGAACGGGCGGTCCAGCGGATGCTTGGGCCGGGGCTGACGGACCCAGGCCCAGGTGGTCACCGTGCCGGCCGGGCCGACGTCGACGAACTCGCTGGTCACCGGGTCGCTGGTGGCCGGGTCGTACTCGGTCGGCGGCACCAGCACCCGGCCGCTGGCGGTCCGGACGCCGAGCAGCCGCCCGTCCCGCAGGCCGGTCAGGAACCGGCCGACGACGGGGCCCAGCGAGCGTTGGTAGCCGCCGGGGAACTCCAGCACATGGTCCTCGACGAGGTTCTCACCGGACGTCACGCGCGCCCCCGTCGATCAGCGTGCCGAGCCGCTCGACCGCGGTCAGGTACTCCTGAGATCAGGTCGTACATCACGTCGCGCACGGACCGGATCTCGTTCATCGCGCCGACGATCTGGCCGACCGGCATGCCCACCAGCGCCGGGTCGTCGGACCGCTGGATCCGCTGGAACGCCTCGGCGGTGAGCATGAACTGCAGCGGCATCGGCAGCGTGTTCGGCGCACCGTCGGCCTCCCACGCCTCGGTCCACGGGGTGCGCGAGCATCCGGGCCGGCTTGCCCGTCATCGACCGGGACCGCACGGTGTCCCGGGAGGTCGCGGCCAGCAGTTTCTCCCGCACCACCGGCGAGCTGTCCGCCTCGGCCACGGTGAGCCAGAGCGAGCCGGTCCACACCCCTTCGGCACCGAGCGCCAGCGCCGCCGCCATCTGCCGGCCCCGGCCGATCCCGCCGGCGGCCAGCACCGGGACCGGCCCGACCGCGTCGACCACCTCCGGGACCAGCACCATCGTGGAGATCTCGCCGGTGTGCCCGCCGGCCTCGGTGCCCTGCGCGACGACGATGTCGACGCCGACCTCGACCTGCTTGCGGGCGTGCCGGGCGGTGCTGGCCAGCGCGGCCACCTTGACGCCGCGCTCGTGGGCCTGTCGCACGATGTCGGCCGGCGGCGGGCCGAGCGCGTTCGCGAGCAGCGCGATCGGGTGCGCCAGGGCGACCTCGACCTGGGGCCGGGCGGTCGCGTCGGTCCAGCCGAGCAGGTGATGGCTGACCGGCGCGTCACCGTTCAGCTCCGGCACCCCGAACCGGGCCAGCGTGTCCGCCACGAACGCGCGGTGCCCGGCCGGGATCATCTCCTCCAGCCTGCGCCTCCAGATCGGCGACGTCGGCGAGTTCGGCACCCGCGTAGGTCGCCGGCATCACCACGTCCACCCCGTACGGCTTGCCGCCGACGTGCTCGTCGATCCAGGCCAGCTCGATCTCGAGCTCCTCGGGCGTGAAGTACAGCGCACCGAGGACGCCGAGCCCGCCGGCGCGGCTGACCGCGGCCACCACGTCCCGGCAGTGGCTGAACGCGAAGATCGGTACTTCCAGGCCCAGTTCTTCCGCTACCCGTGTCCGCATGCGCCGAGTCTAGGGAGCCTCGGGCCAATACTGCAACGTGTTCTAGTTTCTTTCCCGCATGAAACATGGGCGCTCGACGCCGTATCTGCAACGTGTTCAGGGCTTTCGTCGAGGCGCCGTTGACACGGATACCCCCGGGGCGCATCCTGCGTAACATTCCGGAAACAAGTGCTTGCTTGCCCGAAAAGAGGCAGCCATGGCAGAGACCCGCTCCGACCGGCCGGCCAGACCCACCCGCCGCGATTTCCTTCGGATCACCGCCACCGGCGCCGGGGCCGCGGTCGCCGCGGGAGCGTTCGGAGCGTGGGGGCCACTGGCCGCCTACGGCGCCGTGCCGAACCTCGCCGGGAAGACCGCGGTGATCATCGGCAGCGGTTTCGCGGGCGCGGTGGCGGCGCTGCGGCTCGGCCAGGCCGGTGTCCAGGTGACCGTGCTGGAGCGTGGCCGGCGCTGGGACGTCAACGAGGAGGGCACCACGTTCTGCCCGATCAACGAGCCGGACGGCCGGGCCGCCTGGTTCAGCGACCACCCGAACATCGGCACCCTCAAGTACCTGACGATCCCCCGCTACGCCGGCCTGATCGACCGGACCGAGGGCGACGGCATCGGGGCGATCACCGGGGTCGGCGTCGGCGGCGGTTCGCTCGTGGTCGGCACGTTCATGCCGCAGCCGCGGCGGGCCGGCTTCGTCTCGGTCTTCCCGGCCGGCATCAACTACGACGAGCTGAACGACGTCTACTGGCCCCGCGCCCGCCGCGAACTCAACACCGCGACCATCCCCGACGACATCCTGGCCCACCCGAAGTACAGCGGCGCGCGGGCCTGGCTGGACTACATCAAGGCGTTCGGCAAGGTGCCGGACCTGGTGCCGTTCCTCGTCGACTGGAACATCATCCGCCAGGAACTCGCCGGCCAGCGCCCGGGCGGCCACTCGATCGGCGAGGGCCCCTACGGCAGCAACTCCGGCTCGAAGAACAGCGTGGACCGCAACTACCTGCGCCGCGCGGTCGCCACCGGCAACGTCACGATCATGCCGCTGCACGAGGTGACCGAGGTGCACGAGGTCCCCGGCCAGGACACCTTCGAGCTCAAGACCCGGCAGATCGACGAGCACGGCACGCTGCTCGCCACCAAGACGTTCGCCTGCGACCTGCTCTTCATGGCCGCCGGCGCGCTCTTCACCACCTCACTGCTCACCACCGCCCGGGCCAAGGGCTGGCTGACCCGGCTGTCGGACCAGGTCGGCAAGGGGTTCGGCAACAACGGTGACTTCCTGATGCTGCGGGTCGGGCTGACCAAGGACGTCGGCAACCGGCAGGGCGGGCCCGGCGTGGCCCGGCTGCTGGACGACAACAATCCGTTCGGCCCGGCGACCATGGGCTGGGAGGCGGCCCCGTTCCCGACCTGGCTCGGCAACACGAACATGGCGCACCTGGTCACCTCGATCACGCCGGAGCGCGGCGAGATCCGGTACGACATCCTGGCCGGCAAGTCCCGGATCTCCTGGCCGTTCGCGGAGATGGAGACCAGCGCCGACAAGGCCGGCCGAGACCTGGTGACCCGGCTCTGGTGGGAGACCGAGGGGAAGTTCGGCCGGCTCTTCAACGGCCTGCCCATCTACGACCGCGGCCAGGACCTGGGCTCCCGGGTCACCTGGCACCCGCTCGGCGGCGCGGTGATGGGCAAGGCTTGCGACCTGGACGGCCGGGCGTTCGGCTACAACAACCTCTACGTGGTGGACGGTGCGCTGCTGCCCGGCTCGGCCTGCAACGCCAACCCGTCGCTCACCATCACGGCGATCGCGGAACGCTGCCTGGACCGGTTCGTCGCCGCCCACGCCTGAGCCGCCGCGCCGGCCGGCCCGCGGGTAAGGGCCGGCCGGGTGGGTTTACGTAGCCGATCTCCGTGCCTCCACTGAGGCGTCGCGGGGCCCGCTCGGCCGACCATCTGTGGTGTCAGCACATCGGCACCGGAGGTGGGAACCATGTACGCGAGATTGCAGAGCAGCAGCGCACCGCCCAGCACACCCGTCCAGGAGCAGTTCGGCCGGTTCGCCGACACGCTCGCCGGCCACCCCGGCTTCGCCGGCCTGTACGCGTTCCAGGAGGACGGCGGCGAGCGGGCCACCCTGCTCACGCTCTGGCAGACCGAGGAGGACGCGCGCCGGGCGTCCGAGCGCACCGCCGCCCAGCTCGGGCCGCGCCCGGTCGAGCTGGACACCGACGAGGTCTACGAGGTCGAGGACGACTGGTACGGCCCGGACCGGGATCGGCCGGCCGGGGCCGGGTTCCTGATCAGCTTCGACGGTCCGGTCAGCCAGGAGCACGCCGCCGCGATCCGGTTCGCGTCCCGGCAGCGGATCGCCCCGCACATGGCCGACTTCCCCGGCGCGGTGCGCACGGTCGCGCTCTGGCAGCCGACCACCCGCGCGATGATCGTGGTCAGCCTGGCCACCTCGCGGGAGAGCCTCGACGCCAGCCAGCAGGCGATTCTCGGCCTGGACCTGCTGCCCGAGGAGGACCGGGCGCTGCTCCTCGACCCCGACCGCGTGACCGCGCAGCGCGTCGTCGGCCAGCGGCTCGGCTCGACCCAGGGTGCGCGGTCATGACCACGGTCAGCCCGGTGATCGCACCGGCCCGCTACCGCATCGACCCGGCGCGGAGCACGGTGCGGTTCACCGTCGCCCAGCTGTTCGGCCTGGCCACCGTGCGCGGAACGGTCCGGATCATCGAGGGCGCCGTGCTGGTCGCCGCGGAACCCGGCCGATGCCGAGTGGCCGCGGTGCTGGACCCCGCCAGCTTCGACACCGGCAACCGGCGCCGCGACGACCACGTCCGGTCCCGGCGGTTCCTCGACGTCGGGCGGTACCCGACCATCCGGTTCACCAGCCGGGAGGTGAGCGCGACCACGGTCACGGGGGTGTTGACCGTGGGCGAAATCGGCCAGCGGATCACGCTCGGCCTGGCCCCGTCGGCCACCGGCGACGAGTGCCGCTTCGGCGCGACCACCCGGGTGGACCGGTACGCGTTCGGCGTGACCAGCGCGCGGGGCGCGGTGGGGCGCTTCCTGGAGCTCGACCTGGACATCACGGCGACCCGCTGCTGACGGCGGACGCCCGGCCGGCCAGAAATGGCTGGATCCCCCGCCGACACCGCGCGCACGTGGACGGACGCGCTTATCCTCTTGGTGCTACTTCCAGTGGATTCGTGCAGCGTCGCGCGGTGTGGGAGGGAGTCGTCATGGCGTCACGGCTGGGCACGTTCGGTGGCGGGCGGGGGATCCTGCGCCGCAAACCCGTGGAGCAGATCGTCACCGAGGGCGAGGGTGATCTGACCCGCTCGCTCGGGCTCTGGCAACTCACCGCGATCGGGGTGGGCGGCATCATCGGTGCCGGCATCTTCGCGCTGGCCGGCGCGGTCGCCCACGACACCGCCGGGCCCGCGGTGCTGATCTCGTTCCTGATCGCCGGCGTCGCGAGCGCCGCCGCGGCGTTCTCCTACGCCGAGTTCGCCGGCCTGATCCCCAAGGCCGGCTCGGCGTACACCTACGGCTACGCGGTGCTCGGCGAGATCGTCGGCTGGTTCATCGGCTGGGACCTGTTGCTGGAGTACACCGCGATCGTGGCCGTGGTGGCGATCGGCATCTCGGGCTACTTCGGCTTCCTGGTCCAGGAGCTCGGCGCCGACCTGCCGACCTGGATGCTGGGCGCGCCGGGCAGCGGGGACGGGCGGGTGGTCGACCTGTTCGCGGTGGTGCTCTGCCTGTTCATCGCGTTCCTGCTCAACCTCGGCATCAAGACCGCGGCCCGGTTCGAGACCGTGGTCGTGATCATCAAGGTCGCAGTGGTGCTGCTGGTCGTGGTCGTCGGCTTCTTCCACATCCGCAGCGCCAACTACACGCCGTTCTTCCCGTTCGGCGTGGACGGCGCGATCACCGGCGCCGCGGTGGTCTTCTTCGCGGTGTTCGGCTACGACGCGATGAGCACCGCCGCCGAGGAGTCCAAGGACGCCCAGCGCCACATGCCCAAGGCGATCCTGTACTCCCTGGCCATCTCGATGGTGCTGTATGTGCTGGCCACGCTCGTGCTGACCGGCATGCAGAACTACCGAGAGGTCGACCCGGAGAGCGGCTTCTCCAGCGCGTTCGCCTCGGTCGGACTGGACGGTCTGGCCAGCGTGATCGCGGTCGGCGCGATCATCGGCATCCTCACCGTCATGTTCACCTTCATGCTCGGCGTGACCCGGATCTGGTTCTCGATGAGCCGCGACGGGCTGCTGCCGAAGTGGTTCGCCAAGACGCACCCGGTGCGGAAGGTGCCGACCCGGGTGACCTGGATCGTCGGCGTGGCCTCGGCCGTCATCGCCGGTTTCCTGCCGATCCGGGAGGTGGCCGAGCTGACCAACATCGGCATCCTGCTGGCGTTCGTCGTGGTCTGCGTGGCCGTGGTCGTGCTCCGCTACCAGCAGCCCGACCTGCACCGGGAGTTCCGCTGCCCAGGCATGCCGGTGGTGCCGATCGTCGGCGTGTTCTTCTCGATCTGGCTCATCACGTTCCTGGCCCCGGAGACCTGGCTGCGGTTCGCCGTCTGGTTCCTACTCGGCCTGGTCATCTACTTCGCCTACAGCTACCGCCACTCGGCCCTGAACCGGGCCGACAACGCCGCGGAGCCGCCGGCCTGACCCCGGTTGCGGTTCGATTCCGCCCTGGGAGGGCGGAATCGAACCGCAACACGGGTTGCCGGACGGCCGGGACCGGCCGGTCGTGCGGTCCCGACCGGCCGGTCAGCGGAACGCGGCGGGGTGCAGCAGCCGGGCCAGCGCACCGGCGAGTTGCTCCGGCTCGCGCAGCGGCGTCTCGAACGGCAGCAGCACGTCCCGGTGACCGTCGCTCTCCTCGGCCCGGATCCGCAGGCCGAACCGGTCCAGGGCCAGCGGCCGCAGCCGGCAGCCCGGCCGCCGGACCGCGGGGTCGAGCTGCAGGCAGAGCCGGGCGAACTCGGCCGGGTGGGCGCAGACCAGGTGCCCCAGCCACTCCGGCTCACCGTCCGCGAGCGGATCCGCCTCGGCCGCCTTGTACTCGTCCGGCTCGACCAGCGCGAGCGCGCCGCACTCGCCGTTCATCCGGTCGTCGAGCCGGACCTCGGCCACCTCCAGCCGCAGCACCAGCCAGCCCGCGCCCACGTCGAGCAGGTCCCCGGAGGCCTCCCGCTCGGCGAGCGCCAGTACGGCGGCGGTCAGCTCGGTCGGCGGCACCTCGGTGACCAGCCCGCCGATCCAGACCTCGCCGCGGATCCGGTCGGCCATCGGCACCGGGCAGACGTCCACGGCATGCAGCACGGCGAGCAGCCCCTCGGGGTCCTCCCGTACCGCGGCGACCAGGTCCGACGTGGCGGTGACCAGCAGCAACGGGCGGCCGAGCTCGTCGGCGGCGTGCACGGCGACCGTGTCGGTGCGATCCGGCAGCGACAGGATCTCGACCGTCGACGCGCGCCGCAACACCGTGCGGGCACGCTCGGCCAGCGAAGCCTCCGACATGGGGCCACCTCCTCAAGTTAGGCGAGCCTAACCTAAGGCATGCGCGTCGCCGAGCGCTACCGGCGCGGTCCGGAGACGTTCCGGAGACGTCCCGGCGCGGTGCAGGCGGCGCGGAGCGTGCTCAGACCGCGAAGACCTGGGCGTCGTCCGCGAACGCCTTGAACTCCAGCGCGTTGCCGGCGGGGTCACGCAGGAACATCGTCCACTGCTCGCCCGGCTCACCGGCGAAGCGCAGATAGGGCTCGATCACGAACTCGGCGCTGGCCGCCCGGAGCCGACCGGCGAGCTCGTGGAACCGATCCACGTCCAGGAGCAGGCCGAAGTGCGGCACGGGCACGTCGTGGCCGTCGACGGGGTTGTGGGCCTCGGCGTCGGCGCGCGGCGCGAGGTGGGTCACCAGCTGGTGGCCGTGAAAGTCCCAGTCGACCCAGGTGTCGGCGGAGCGGCCCTGCGGGCAGCCGAGCACGTCACCGTAGAACGCGCGGGCGGCGGCCAGGTCGTCGACGGGCACGGCGAGGTGGAAACGACGAGTCATGCCTCGACGCTAACGCTGTTCGGGTGGCCAAGCGCGTCGCGGCGCCGACCCCAACAGGGCCGGCGCCGCGACGTGGTGCTGTCTGTGAAGGTCAGGACGAGAAGAGCATCTTCCCGAAGCTCTTCTTCTTGTGGTGACCGTGGTGCGGGGTGCCCCAGCCGGGCTGCTGCCCGTAGGCCGGCTGCCCGTAGGCGGGCGGCGGCTGCACGGGCTGCGCACCCCACTGCGCCTCCATGCGAGTCAGGGCCTCCATCTCGCCGTAGTCGAGGAAGATCCCGCGGCACCGCTCGCACTGCTCGATGTGCACGCCGTTGCGGTCATAGGTCCGCATCACGCCGCCGCACTTCGGACACTGCAACATCTGGCTCATCTCTGCTCCCGCCACAACCGACGATCCGGCACGTCACATTCACCGTTCACGATACGTCAACGGCGCCAGCCGGCTCGGCCAACCGCCGGCACGTCGCGACCAGAGCCGTCTCGTCCTCGTCCAACGCCCGGCCCTGATCCGCCGCCGCTACGAGTCCGGTCGCCGCGAGCTGCACGACGAGCGCCCGCGCGGGCCCGTCCAGCACCGACCACGGATCCGCGTCCGGTGGCAGCGCCCGCCCGCCGACCCGGGCGTACGCGGTGAGGAACCGGTGCCAGGAGTCGGGATCGAGCACGCCGGCGGCGAACAGCGCGGCCGGCCGGGCCAGATCCCAGACCGGGTCGCCGGCACCGAGATCCTCCACGTCGACCAACCGCCAGTCCGGCACCCCGCCCGCCCGACGCACCAGCTGACCGAAGTGCCAGTCACCGTGCACGAACGCATCGTGCCTGGTCGGAGCGAGCGTCGAATTTTGACCCCACGGTGGCAGCGTGCCGGCCGCCCGCTCGACCGCCGCGGCCTCCGGGCTCCCGTCGAGGGCGCGCAACCGGTCCAGCGCGGCGGCCACCCGGCGCGGTCCGCCCGCGGCGGGCAGGTCCCGTCCGGCGAGCGGCACGGCGTGCAGCCGGGCCAGCAGCAGCGCGGCGTCCTCCCACGGTGCGGCGTCCGGATCGTCGGCGGGCACGGGCTCCCCCAGCGGCCACGCGGTGACCAGCCGGCCGTCGACCCGAACCACCCAGTCGCCGGAGTCGGGCAGCCGTAGCGGTGGGACGAGCGGCGCACCGAGCGCCAGCTCCGGATCGGCGGCCAGGCGGAGCCGGGTCCGCAGCGCGGCCTGGTCGACGCCAGCCGGATGTGCCTTCAGCACGACGTCGCCAGCTCGGACCACCACGCCGCCCGACCGGTCCGACAACAGAACCGGCTCCCCGCCGCCCAGCGCGGCGCCGAGCCGGCCCAGCGCCGCCAGCAAGTCGGAGTTCCCCATGCCGCCAGTCAAGCACCGAACGGCCCTGCGGTTGGATTCCGCAGTCCCACTGCGGAATCCAACCGCAACCCCGCCAACGGCGAGCGCCCCGAACGGCTGCGGTTGGATCGCGCCCTCAGGGAGCGCGATCCAACCGCAGCCTGGGCGCCCCGCGCCCGGCGGCGGCCGGGCGCGGGTGAAGGCTCAGGCCGGGACGGGCTGGGCGGCGAACTGGCTGGCCGGGCGCGGCAGGCCGTAGTGGTCGCGCAGCGTCGCGCCGGTGTACTCGGTGCGGAACAGGCCGCGGCGCTGCAGTTCGGGCACCACGTGGTCGACGAAGTCCGCCAGCCCGCCCGGCAGGGTACGGCGGCATGACGTTGAAGCCGTCGGCGGCGCCGCTGGTGAACCACAGCTCGATCTGGTCGGCGATCTGCTCCGGCGTGCCGGCGAAGACCCGGTGACCGCGCCCGCCGGCGAGCCGGCCGAGCAGCTGGCGGATGGTCAGGTTCTCCCGCCGCGCCAGCTCGACGACCAGCGTGAACCGGCTCTTGTTGCCGTTGATGTCGGCCTCGGCCGGCAGGTCGGTCGGGCAGCGGCCCGTCCAGCGGGTGGTCGAACAGGTCGACGCCGAGCATGTTGGACAGCTGGGTCAGCCCGTACTCCGGCACGATCAGGTCGTTGAGCTCCGGCCTCCAGCCGCTTGCGCCTCGGCCTCGGTGGAGCCGATGATCGGCGAGATGCCGGGCAGGATCTTGAGCTGGTCCGGGCGAGCGGCCGTAGCGCGCCAGCCGGCTCCTTGAGGTCGGCGTAGAAGGCCTGGCCGTCGGCGAGGGTCTGCTGCGCGGTGAAGACCGCCTCGGCGTACCGGGCGGCGAACTCCTTGCCGTCCTCGGACGACCCGGCCTGGACCAGCAGCGGGTGGCCCTGCGGCGGGCGCGGCACGTTGAGCGGGCCGCGCACCGAGAAGTGCTCGCCGCTGTGCTCGATCGGCGTGGATCCGGTCGGTGTCGGCGTAGAGCCCGGCCGCCTTGTCGAGCACCGAGCGCGTCGTCCTCCCAGCTGTCCCAGAGCTTGGTGGCCACGTCGAGGAACTCGGCCGCCCGCTCGTACCGGTCGGCGTGCTCGAGGTGCGGGTGTCGCGGCTGAAGTTGCGCGCCTCGGCCTCGGTGCCGGAGGTGACGATGTTCCAGCCGGCCCGCCCGCCGCTGAGGTGGTCGAGCGAGGCGAACTTGCGGGCCAGGTGGAACGGCTCGTTGTAGGTGGTGGACGCGGTGGCGATCAGCCCGATCTGCTCGGTCGCCGCCGCGATCGCCGACAGCAGGGTGATCGGCTCGAACCGGCCGGAGAAGTTGTGCTTGACGTTGCCCCACAGCGCGAGGCCGTCGGCGAAGAAGATCGAGTCGAGCTTGCCGCGCTCGGCGATCTGCGCCAGCTCGATGGTAGTGCTGGACGTCGCCGGCCCGCGCGGCGTCGGTGCGCGGGTGCCGCCAGGCGGCCTCGTGGTGGCCGACGTGCATCAGGAACGCGTTGAGGTGCAGCTGGCGCTTACTCACCGGGGGTGATCCTCCAGGTCGGAGAACCGGCGCTCGAGGACGAGCAGGCTCTGGTTGATGACGAGTCCGATGCCGGAGATCGTGATGATGCCGGCGTACATCTCGGGGATCGCGAAGTTCGACTGGGAGCACCTGATCAGGTAGCCGAGGCCGGCCTTGGCGCCGACCATCTCGGCGGCGATCAGCACGAGGATCGAGAAGGCGCCGGCCAGCCGGACGCCGGTGAAGATCGTCGGCACCGCGGCCGGCAGGACCACCTTCTGGAACAGCCGCAGCGGCCCCAGCCCCATCGACCGCGCCGACTTGATCAGCAGCGGGTCGACGCGTCTTCACCCCGCTGATCGTGTTCAGCAGGATCGGCCAGGAGCAGGCGTAGAGGACGATCGAGATCTTCGAGATCTCGCCCAGCCCGAGGATGCAGCACGAAGACCGGCAGCAGCGCGAGCGCCGCGGTGTTGCGGAACACCTCCAGCAGCGGGTTGAGCAGGTCGGCGACCGGCTGGTACCAGCCGATCAGCAGCCCGAGCGGGATGGCCAGCGCGATCGCCAGCCCGAACCCGGCAGACCGAGCGGGTGAGGCTCGCCTGGGTGTGCTCCCAGCAGGTCGCCGGAGAGCAGCAGCTCGCCACCAGGCCTCGAGCACCTCGCGACAGCGGCGGCAGGAACACCGCGTCGTCGACGCCGAGCCGGGGATAGACCTCCCAGAGCGCCGAGGAACGCGACGATCGCGATCGAGCGGAGGAACACCGCGCGGGCGATCCGGAACGGCGACGGCGTCGCCCTGGCCGGTCGCGGCGCCGGCCGTCGGCGCCGCGGGCCGTTCGGCGGTCAGGACGCTAGCCAACGCGAGCCACCTCCCTGTGCTGGACCGGATCGGTCTCCTGACGTGCGGCTGCGCGCCGCGTTCGAGCTGCTGGGCCTTGACGACCTCGTCGTGGAGCAGGCTCCAGACGGCGTGCCGGTGCCGGACGAACTCGGGGTCGGAGCGCAGATCGTCGTCGCCGGTCCGGTCGCCGAGGTCGATGTCGACGATCTGCTTGATCCGGCCGGGGCGGGAGGTCATCACGGCGACCCGCTGGCCGAGGTAGACGGCCTCGTCGATGCCGTGCGTGATGAACACGATCGTCTTGCCGGTCTGGTCCCAGATCCGGAGCAGCTCGTCCTGGAGCGTCTCGCGGGTCTGCGCGTCGAGGGCGGCGAACGGCTCGTCCATCAGCAGCACCTCGGGGTCGTAGGCGAGGCTGCGGGCGATCGCGACCCGCTGCTTCATGCCGCCGGACAGCTCGTGCGGGTACCGGTTCTCGAAGCCGGTCAGGCCGACCAGGTCGAGGTACTCGCGGGCCAGCGCGGCCCGCTGGCGCCGGGCGATGCCCTTGGCCTCGAGTCCGAACTCGACGTTCGCCTGGGCGCTGCGCCACGGGAAGAGCGCGTACTGCTGGAAGACGATGCCGCGGTCCAGGCCGGGGCCGGTGACCTCGGTGCCGTCGATGAGGATCCGGCCGGAGTCCGGCGTGGTGAGCCCGCCGAGCAGGTCGAGCAGCGTGGACTTGCCGCAGCCGCTCGGGCCGACCAGGGCGACGAACTCGCCGGCGTGGATGTCGAGGTCGATGCCCTCCAGCGCGGTGAAGTCCGCGCCGGTGCGGGAGCCGGTCTTCTGCCGCACCTTGAACACCTTGCCGACGTTCTGGAAGCTGATCTTGGCCATGGTGAGCTCCTCCCCTACCGAGCGTCGGACTGGTAGGGGTGGAGATCGGTCGTGTAGACGTCGGACGCCTGGACCTTCTTCTTGAGCTGGCCCTGGCGGTCCAGCCAGTCGATCCAGGTGGTGAACTCCTTCTTGTTGATCACGCCGCCCTTGCCGGCCACGCCGTAGCTCTTCCAGAACTTGATCGGCTTGGTGTCCTCGGCCCGGCCGCGCTTGTCGATGATCGCGGCGAACCGGGCGACGACCACCTCCCGTGGCTGGGTGCGGGCCCACTCGAGCGCCTTGGCGACGCCCGCGACGAACGTCTTGGCGGTGTTCGGGTTCTGCTTGATGAAGTCGGTCGGTCAGCACGTAGCTGCCGGCCGTGAAGTCGCCGAACAGGTCGATAGTCGGTGAACAGCGGGTGGATGCCGCCGCGGGCGAGCGCCTTGTCCCGCAGGATGCCGCCGAGCACGCCGACGTCGATCTGCTTCTGCCGCAGCGACTGCTCGGTGTTGACCGGCGGCCACCACGATCGGCTCGACCTTCTTGATGTCGCCCTCGCTGACGCCCGCTGCGGATCAGGTACTCGTCCAGCACGGCCTCGTGCGTGCGCGCCGAGCACGTTCATGCCGACCTTCTTGCCGATCAGGTCCTGGGCCGAGGTGATCGGGCTGCCGTCGGGCACGTAGAAGCCGCTGTAGGAGTCCTTGTCGACGCCGTAGTAGCCGATCACCGCGGTGATCGGCGCGCCGCGGGCGACCAGCTTCACGATCGCGCCGTTGAAGGCGCCGCCGAAGTCGATGTCGCCAGTGGTGGCCGCCTGGATGTCCTGCGGGCCGCTGGTGGTGTTGCCGATCCACTTGAGCGTGACGTCGCCGAGGTAGCCGAGGTCGGCGGCCAGCTCGGCGGGGGTGACCGCGCCGACGCTGCCCTGGTAGCGCAGCTCGGTCTGCTCGCCGCCGCCCGCCGCGCCGCTGGCCCGCTCGCCGCAGCCGGAGGCGAGCACAGCCACGGAGAGCAGGGCGGCGACGGCGGCGAGCGGCAGTAGGTCTTCTTCTCACGGTCTCGTCCTTAGGTTCGGAGCGGGAGGTCGAGCAGGCGTTCGGCCGCCGTCCGCGGAGGCGCACGGCGGGGCACGGAGTGGGCGACCGAATGGTCCGGCGCGGCACGATGGGCACGCGTCCAGGCGGGCGTCACCGCCGCTGGACCGGATCAGAGTGATGACTAGCGCGCCGCTCGACGGGCCGCGTTGTGCGGCCGATCACGGCGGTCGAACGCCTAACAGATCGAGCTGTGCTGCCGCATCAGGTCGACGTGCAGGCACTGCACGAGGCGAAGTTGGCTGGTCATGGGCTCAATAGTCAGGGGCCGGGACCGGGCCGGCAAGCTTTTCACGCACTATTCCGATAGGGGAAACATGATTCCCGAACCCCGAAACATGAAATGGGATCATCGGGACATCCGGGCGAGAAGTCGGCGCTCGTCAGCGCGACCAGCCCGGCGTGCCGACCTGTTGACAGACCACCCGTCCGATCCGCCATTATTTGTCAGGAAAGTTTACTAACTGTCCCGTGGTGAGATCGCCCAGGTGCGGCGGCTGTGTGCGGCAGCCCCTCGCCCGTCCGGGCGCCGCCGCGCCATCGAGAGGGTCCGCGCATGAAACTCCGCTATCGACCACGGCACACCGTGCTCGCCCTGGTGACCCTGAGCCTGCTCGTGGCCGCGGTCCCGGCCGCGAACGCGGCCCCGCTCGGCGCCGACGGCAGGGCGTTCGCTCCCGCCGCCCCGACCGGCCTGAAGGTCCACCGGCACCACCGGCACCTCGGTCGCGCTGGTGTGGAAGGCCACCTCCGGCGCGGCCAGCTACGACCTAAGCCGGGACGGGGTGGTCGTCGTCACCGGCGCCACGATTCCCGTCCGCGATGGCGGTCGGGCTCACCCCGTCGACCACGTACCGGTTCACCGTCCGCGCCAAGGACTCCGGCGGCGGCTCCTCCCCCGACTCCGCCGCGGTCACCGTGACCACGGGCAGCGATCCGGGCGGCAGCGGCGGCAAGGTCGCCTACGCCGGCGCCCGCTCCTCCAGCTACGGCATCAGCCCGTTCCCCAACGCCTGCGGCTGGACCAAGGCGATGACCACGGCCAGCGGCTACTTCGCCGGCTCCACCCCGGCCGCCGTCTGGATCGTCGGCAACCTCTCCGGCAACGGCGTCAGCCTGCAGTTCCCCCGGCCGAACGACGGCCGCAGCTACCCGAACGTCTCGTTCGCCGAGCAGCGACAAGCACGAGTCGTACCTGAACTACTTCGACAGCCGGGGCATCAAGGTCTGGCTCCAGGTCGAGTCCGGGTTCGCCGACATGCCGACCCTGATCGACCTGGTGATGAAGCGGTACAAGCACCACCCGAGCGTGGTCGGCTTCGGCGTCGACGTGGAGTGGTTCAACCCGCGCGGCGCGGACCTCAACGACCCGGTCACCGACGCGCTGGCGCAGCAGTGGGAGGCCAGGGTCAAGAGCCACAACAGCGCGTACACGCTGTTCCTCAAGCACTTCGACCAGTCGTCGATGCCGCCCACCTACCGCGGCCAGATCGTCTTCGTCGACGACAGCCAGTTCTTCGACTCGACCGCCGGCTTCCTCACCGAGATGAAGGCCTGGGCGGACCGGTACTACCCGAACACCGTGCTCTACCAGACCGGTTACGCGCCGGACAAGAAGTGGTGGGGCAAGGAGGCGACGCCGATCCCAAAGACGATGGGCGCCAAGCTCGCCTCCGTGACCAGGCAGAACTTCGGCGTGATGTGGGTGGACTTCACCCTGCGGGACGTCCTGCCGACCACCTGCTAGCCCCTTCCACCGGAGCCGCGTGGGCCCGGCCGCCCGCCGCTCGCTGCGGTCCATTTGCGCCCTCTGGGTCGCAAATGGACCGCAGCCCGTGGGCAATACTGGGAGCCATGACTGAACCGACCATCGCACCCGCACCGCTGGAGCCCGTGACCGAGGAGTGGCAGCGCGCGCTCGCCATCGTGGCCCACCCCGACGACCTGGAGTTCGGTGCCGCCGCCGCGATCGCCCGGTGGACCGCGCAGGGCAAGGACATCGTCTATGCGCTGGTCACCAGCGGCGAGGCCGGCATCGACGGAATGCATCCGGACCAGACCCGTGGCGTCCGCGAGGCCGAGCAGCGCGCGTCGGCCGCCGTGGTCGGCGTGACCGAGGTGGAGTTCCTCGGCCAGCCGGACGGCGTGCTGGAGTACGGCGTGCCGCTGCGCCGGGTGCTGGCCCGCGCGATCCGGCGGCACCGGCCCGAGATCGTGATCACCAACAACTTCCGCGCGACCTGGGGCGGCGTCACGCTCAACCAGGCCGACCACATCGCCACCGGGCAGGCCACGCTGGACGCCGTCCGGGACGCCGCCAACCGCTGGGTCTTCACCGAGCTGCTGGACGAGGGCCTCGAACCGTGGGCCGGCGTGCGCCAGGTCTGGGCGGCCTCCTCGCCCGACTCGCCTACGGCGTCGACACCACCGACACGTTCCAGCTGGGCATCGAGTCGCTCGAGGCGCACGACGCGTACCTGCGCGGCCTCGGCAGCGGCGACTTCGACGTGACCGAGTTCCTGGAGTCGGCCGCCCGGGCGACCGGCAGCCGGCTCGGCACCCGCTACGCCACCTCGTTCGAGGTCTTCAACATCTGACCCGCAGCCCGGCCTCGATCCGCTTTGGGCGACATCTTCACGGTTATAGCCGTGAAGATGTCGCCCAAAGCGGGAGTGGGCGAGGAGAAAATGTCGCCCAAAGCGGACAGCTGAAAGCGCTTGTGGGAGACGTCACAGCCGGTCGGCGGGATTGGTGCGGGAGTGACGCGGTGGGACGTGGCCGAGCGACCGACCACGGGCCCCGAGGTCAGCGGCGCAGGGCCCGGACCGCGAGCGCGGCGCCGACCACTCCGGAGACCGCCGCGAGCGCCAAAGCCGTGCCCCGCACGGGTGCGACGTGCCGAGCCTTGGTCGCCGCGACGAGGGCCAGCGCGTCGCCGGCATCCCCGATAGCCTGGGCGAGGAGCCACGGCGTGACGTCCCGACCGGTCCGCATGCGCGTGCAGCGCCCCCAGGCCCAGAGCGACCTCCCTTCCGGCAAAAAATCGGACCATAACGGCGGACCTCCGTGCGGTGCCCCGGTCTACACCCAGCGCGCGCGGTAGGGTCTCCGGGCGGAAGAACGCGGCGGTACCGAGCGCGACACGGCCCAGCGAGGTGGCTCCGGCGACGATCTGAACGTTGTTGCCCGAAGTCACGTCATAGTTGATGCGCACGTTCGTCCCTCCTCTGCGGGGTAGAACTCGCCCCGGAACAGCGGCCTAAGGAATCTTCTGCCGCTGACCGACGTTAATAGAGAAGCTGACCAGCAACGCCCGGGAGGGGATGGGACACATGGGCGAGCGCACGCTGCGCGGCAGTCGTCTCGGCGCCGTGAGCTACGAGACCGACCGCAATACAGAGCTTGCCCCGCGGCAGCAGGGTGAGTACCAGTGTCCGAAGGGGCACCGCTTCACCGTACCGTTCGCTGCCGACGCGGAGATTCCCAGCAATTGGGAATGCCGCGCCGACGGAATGGTCGGGAAGCTGATCGACGGTGCTGAACCGGAGGCAAAGAAGGCCAAGCCGCCGCGGACCCACTGGGACATGCTCCTCGAACGGCGGACCGTCGCCGAGCTCGAAGAGGTTCTGGCCGAGAGGCTGGAAGTCCTGCGGGGTCGGCGGACCAAGTCGGCCTGATCGACGCATGACGCCGGCCGGGCCTGTTCCCGCCGGATGTGAACGACACGATGCCGCCCCGCTGATGCGGGGCGGCATCGTCGTGTCCGCGCAGCTCAGGGCTCGATCTCGCCCTCGATGACCTTGCCCTCGACCCTGCGGAGGGCCGGGTGGGGTGAGCGGCGGAGCGCTCGGCGGCGGCGGGTTCGGTGCGACCCCGGCCCCGCTTGGACTTGACCCGGACCGGTCCGATCAGGTCGTTGGCGACGTTGGCCGGCAGCCGCCCGGCGATCCGGCGCAGCGCGATCCGGGCGCCGAACCGGCGGGTCGGCGGCAGCACGAGCAGCAGGCCGAGGATGTCCGTGACGAAGCCGGGCAGCATCATCATCAGCCCGCCCACCAGCACGAACACGCCCTCGACGGCCTCCAGCGCCGGCGTGCGGCCCTCCCGTGACTCGGTCCGCAGCGCCCGCAGGGTCTTCATGCCCTCGCGCTTGAGCAGCCAGGTGCCCACGATCGCGCTGCCCAGGAGCAGCAGCACCGTGGGCAGGGCGCCGATCTGCTGGCCGACGAAGACGATGACCGAGATCTCGGCGATCGGCACCGCGATCAGCAGCACCAGCAGGACCACCACGACCGCGGCCATGGTCAGGCCGCTCGCACGCGGAGCACGGGGAGGCGGGGCCGGGCGGTCACAGGACCGTCACCGCCGCGGCCGCAGGGCCCGCCGGACCGACTCGGCCCTGGACTGGACACCCCACACGGCCACCTGCAGGAACGCCTCGCGGATGATGTTCGAGCTCATCTTGCTCTGCCCGCGCTCCCGCTCGGCGAACGTGATCGGCACCTCGACGATCCGGAAGCCCGCCTTCCAGGTGCGCGCCGACAGATCGATCTGGAAGCAGTAGCCCTGCGAGGCCACGGCGTCGAGCTCGATCTTCTGCAGCACCTCGCGGCGGTACGCGCGGAAGCCCGCGGTCGCGTCGTGGACCGGCAGTCCGAGCGCCATCCGGGTGTAGAACGTGGCGCCGCGGGAGAGCGCCTCGCGCCGCTTCGGCCAGTTCACCACCTTGCCGCCGGGCACCCAGCGCGAGCCGAGCACCAGGTCGGCGTCGCGCAGCGCGTTGAGCAGCCGGGGCAGTTCCTCCGGGGCGTGCGAGCCGTCCGCGTCCATCTCGACGACGACCTCGTAGTCCCGCTCCAGCGCCCAGCGGAAGCCGGCGATGTACGCGCCGCCCAGGCCCTGCTTGCCGGGCCGGTGCAGCACGTGGACGTGGTCGTCGGCCGCGACGAGCTCGTCGGCGATCCTGCCGGTGCCGTCGGGGCTGTTGTCGTCGGCGATGAGCAGATGCGCTTCAGGCACCGCGGCACGGAGCCGGGCGGTGATCTGCCGCACGTTCTCGGCCTCGTTGTAGGTCGGCACGACGACGAGCACCTGCCCCAGCCCGGGGTAGCCCTCCCCGGACGGCCCGCTGGCCGAGTTCGAGGTCACGCATCCTCCTTGTTGTGCGCCGCCTGGGTGTCGGCCGCGTCCTTCTGGTCGTCCTTCTCGTCCACGCCGGTCTGCTCGAGGCCATTCGGTTCGGGCGGCTCTGACGTGGTTTCAACGGTTGGCACGGCGTCGGAGTGCCCCCGGCGGCGGTACCGCAGCCCGCCAGCGGCGAGCAACGCCGCCAGCCCGGCCAGCGCCAGCACCGCCTCGGGCCAACCGCCGAGCCTGGTGGCCAGCGTACGGTGCTCGCCGAGCTTCATCTCCCGGACGAACGTCGCCACGGTGAACAGCTCCGACTGCTCCAGCACCCGCCCGTCGGCGCTCACCATCGCGGAGACGCCGCTGGTCGAGGCCATGATCGACGGCCGGCCGTGCTCGACCGCGCGCAGCCGCACCATGGCCAGCTGCTGGACGCTCTCCGCCGACTTGCCGAACGTGGCGTTGTTGGTCTGCACGACGAGCAGCTCGGCGCCGCCGTTGACGGTGTCCCGGACCAGGTCGTCGTAGGCGACCTCGAAGCAGATCACGTCGCCGATCGTGGCCGGGCCCAGCTCGAGCACGCCGACCTTGTCGCCGCCCTTGAAGTCGCGGCGGACCAGGTCGACCTTGTCGGTGACCGCGCGGGCGACCTCACGCAGCGGCACGTACTCGGCGAACGGCACCGGGTGCCGCTTGACGTACTCGGGCGCCCGGCCCGGTCTGCGGGTCCCAGACGATGCCGGCGTTGGAGACGAACCGGCCGGGACCGTCGAGCACCGCGCCGACCAGGATCGGGGCGCCGATCTCCAGCGCGGCGCTGCTGATCTCGGCGTTCGCGATCGAGTCCTTCAGCGGGTCGATGTCGGAGGAGTTCTCCGGCCAGACCACCAGGTCCGGCTGGCGGACCTCGCCGGAGGCGACCTGCGCGGCCAGGTTCCGGGTGGCCTGGACGTGGTAGTCCAGCACCGCGCGCCGCTGGGCGTTGAAGTCCAGCCCGAGCCGCGGCACGTTGCCCTGGACCACGGCGATGTTCACGCTGCGGCCGTCCGGCTTGGTCAGCGGCACGGCGAGCCCGGCGAACGGCCAGCGCGGCGGCCCCGGCGACCAGGGCCACCCGGCCGAGCCACGGGACGATCCGGCGGGTCCGCCACGGCAGGAACAGCGCCGCCGCGAGCAGCCCGCCGGACAGCGCCACCGCGAACGTGACCAGCGGGGCGCCGCCGAGCGAGGCGAGCCGCAGGAACGGCGACTCGTCCTGGGAGAACGCGACCCGGCCCCACGGGAAGCCGCCCCACGGGAGCCGGGAGCGCAGCGCCTCCTGGCCGACCCAGAGCGTGGCGGTGACCAGCGGCGCGAGCCACGGCAGCCGGGTGACCAGCCGGCCGGAGCCGGCCGCGGCGGCACCGAGGATCGCGAGGAACGCGGTCTGCAGGCCGGCGAGCAGCAGCCACGGCATCGGGCCGACGTAGATCCCGGTCCAGTGCAGCAGCGGCGCGAAGAACGGCGGCACCGTGCAGCGCACCGAGCCACGCGCCGCGCCGGATCCGCTGGCCACGGGTGGCCACGGCGAGCAGCGCGATCGCGACCGGCGCGAGCCACCAGAGTCCGTACGGCGGGAACGCGGTGACCATGACCGTGCCGGAGAGCGCCGCGAGCACGGCCGCGGCGAGCGCGGGCAGCGGGCGGCGCGGGGCGGGCGCTTCGGCGGTGGCCGTGGCGACGGGCGGCTGGGCCGGCGTCGGCGGCTCGGCAGCCTTGTCCTTGGCAGCCTTCGTCCTTGGCCGCTTCGTCCTTGGCTGGTGCGGTGTCGTCGGCCGGCTTGTCCTTGGCGCCGGCGGGGCCGTCCTGGGCCGCCTTGGCGTCGGCGGGCTTGGTGTCGGCGGGCTTGTCCTTGGCCGGCGCGCTGGTCGCGCTTGCCGTCGCCGCGGGCTTGGCGGTCCGCGGCGGCCTTCGTCGGCTGCGGACGTCGCGCCAGCCGGCTTGTCCTTCGCGGACGCGCCGGGCTTGGCCGCCGACGTGGCGGGCTTGGCCGCGGCCGTCACGGATGTCGGCTGCCTGCGGCGGGCGTGGCGGCCTCCGCTGTCTTCGCGGACGTGGCGGTGTTAGCCGCGGCCTTCGCCTGCGTGGCGGGCTTGGTGGTCCTGGGCGCCTTCGCGGCGGGCTTGCGCGGTCGGCTCCGCCGCTCGGCGGCTGCCCGCCTCGCGCTGGGCTTGTCGCCGCCGCGGCCGGCTGCTCGGCGCCGCTCGTGCGTCAGCGGCCGGGACCGCGTCGCCGGCGGGCTTGGCCTCGGCAGGCTGGGCCGCTCCGGTCGCGGCGTCGGCGCCGGACTGCGCGCCCGGCGGCGGGTCGGCCGCGGCGGGCGGGTCCGCTGCTACCGGCTGGGCGGTGGCGCGGTCGGAGCGTGGCACTGCGCTTACTCCCTCCCGACCCGGGAGGGCCGTACTCCATGGTGACTCGTGTGGTGACGATTGTCGCTGATTGTCCATGCCGGCCCGGAGGCAGTGTCCGCGAAAGTCTAGGGCGGCGCGAGCGGGCTGCGGAAATGGCAGGGGCGCGGCTTGCGCCGCGCCCCAGACTTCCAACTCCTCGAACGATGCGGCGAGGACGGTACGGGTGACCTTCGGACCGACTCCGACGCCCGCTGGATACGAGTGCCGCGCCGTTGTCTACTGGCCCCCCGAACCCCCCTACGCATGCACCTGGTCACGGCTGTGACGTCGCCGTTCCGCCACCCCTTGCGCCCTGGACCTGGCCCCCGCGGTGCCGGCACCGCATTGCCCAGCGTGCAAAGGAACGAAACGTCCCCTAACCGCTCCCCGAGTGAGACAGGGGAAACGGTAGTTGACCCAGAGAGTATGTCAACACCGCCACTACCAGCCCCTTTGTGCATTTCCGCAGGTCAGCGACGGATTGCCCCACTGGCCCCGTTCGGTAACTTCTCGATCGCAGCGGGCGTGTCGTCGGCGTGTCCCCCCTGCTTCTGACCGGAGGTACGAGCGTGTCGACGTGCCCGCCAGCGTCGCCCCTGTTAGGAGTCGGATTCGGGTTTGGCGAGATGGGCCTTGAGCAGGCGGGCGGCGGCCGCCGGGTGGTCCTCGGTGAGCAATCCGGCGGCGGCGAGCACGTAGTGGGCGTCGACCACGGTGCGCGGCCGCTCGGGCAGCAGCCAGCCGCCCGCGTGGTCGGTGAGCGCGGCGGCCAGCACGGCGTCCCGGCGGGCGGGGGTCGCGTGCCGGAGCACCCCGCCGGAGCCGACCACGAGCCGTACCTGCCGCAGGTCCTTGCCGCCGCCGCGCGCGGGCCCCTTCTCCGGCGCGGGCGTGCCGCCGCAGGGCCACGGTGACCGCGAGGGCCGCGAGCCGGTCGTCCCGTTCACGTTCGGCGTCGTCGTTGGGCAGGTAGCCCGGGTCGGCCGCACGCCGGTCCGCGGCCGCCGCCAGGTCCGCGTCCGGGGTCTCCAGCCGCTCGGCCACCGCGGCGGCGACCACGCCGGGAGCGCTCCAGCGCATCCCGAGATCGCCCTCCACCGTCCGGCTGCGCCAGAGCACCTCGACCACCTCGCGGCGCAGCGCCGCCTCCTCCGCGTCCGGGGTCACCACGGAGTACACGTCGGTGGTCGCGCCGCCGACGTCCACGACCACGACGTCACCTACCCCGGGCGTGCCGGGCACCCCGTCGGCGAGCAGCTCCACGCCGGTGAGCATCAGGTCGGGCGTGGCGCCGCGGACCATCGCCGCGAACCGTGGCCCCGCCGACAGGCCCTTGCCGCCGATGACGTGCCGGAGGAAGACCTCGCGGATCGCCAGCCGGGCCGGCATCGGGTCGAGTACGCCGATCCGTGGCAGCACGTTGGCCGTCGGCAGCGCGGTGCGCCCGGCGGCCCTGAGCAGCGCGCAGACCTCGTCCCGGGCCGCCAGGTTGCCGGCGACCACGACCGGCGCCGATAGGCCGGCAGCGGCCAGCACACGGGCGTTGTGGAGGAGCACGTCGGCGTTGCCCCCGTCGGTGCCGCCGGCCAGCAGCAGCACGTCGGGCGCGGCGGCGGACAGCGCGGCGACCCCGTCGTCGTCGAGCGGCCCGGCCGAGACGTGCACCACCCGCGCGCCGGCCGAGAGCCCGACCCGGTGCCCGGCCTCGGCGGTGACCGCGCGCTCGTAGCCGACCACCGCGAGCCGCAGGCCGCCGCCGGCGCTGGAGCAGGCCCGGACCGCGCTCAGGTCCACGCCCGGCAGCACGCCGGCCAGCTCCCGCAGCAGCGCGTCGACACCGTCCAGCACGTCCGTCGCCACGGTGGTCGGGTGGGCGCCGGTGGCGACCAGCTCCCCCGTCGACACATCGACCACACAGGCCTTCGTGAACGTCGATCCGACGTCCACACAGACCACCGCGTCCCACCTGGTAGGACGGTGCGACGAAACGAGGGCGACGGTCAAGGAACGACGACGGTGCCGCGCGCGGTGACCGCGATCAGCGGCGGATCGAGCACGGCGGCGGCCGATTCGGACATGTTCGGCTCGCCCCGGCAGATCACCACGCAGGTGAACGCGATGTCCCTGCTGCGGGTGCCGACTCGGGTCACCTCGGCGGTCACCTCCAGCACGTCACCGGCCTTCATCGGGGCGCGGAACTGCACGTCGGAGTAGGACGCGAAGAGCCCCTCGTCGCCGTCGGTCCGGATGCACACCTCGGTCGCGACGTCGCCGAACAGCCCCAGCGCGTACGCCCCGTCGACCAGGTGACCGGCGTAGTGGGCGTGCGAGTACGGCACGTACCGCCGGTGCGTCACGACCAGGCCGAGCCGGAAGTCGCCGAGCGGCGGGATCACCGCGTCGCCGCCACCGGGGTTGCGGGCGCCGGGGAGACCGGGGTGGCGGCAGGTCCGCGCTCGAGGTCGGGACCGGCGGGAACGGTCCGGCGGGCGCGGGTGAGACCGGCGCGGGCGGCAGCGGCGTGGACGACTCGGGCGGGGTGAGACTCATGCGGTGCCCTTTCTCGGCGGGCAGCAGGGCGTGTGCGAGGTAACTCGCGACCTCACCCGGTGTCGTACCCCGGCCGAAGATGCGGTCAACCCCGAGTTCGGCGGTCATCGTCTCGTCGAACCGTGGGCCACCGACGACCAGCAGCGGTCGCTTGCCGGCCGGGAACGCCTCCCGGAACGCGGCCGACATCTCCCGGGTGTTGTGCAGGTGGGCGTCGCGCTGGGTGACCACCTGGGAGACCAGCACCGCGTCGGCGGCGTGCTGCACGGCGGCCTCGACCAGTTCGGGCACGAGCACCTGGGCGCCCAGGTTCACGACCTTGATCTCGCTGTAGTACTCCAGGCCCTTCTCCCCCGCGAACCCCTTGACGTTCAGGATCGCGTCGATGCCCACGGTGTGCGCGTCGGTGCCGATGCAGGCGCCCACCACGACCAGCGGCCGGGCGAGCTGCTGCTTGATCGCGGCGTTCACCTCCTTGGCCGAGCGCAGCGGGTACTCCCGCTCGATCACCTGCACGGCGGAGAGGTCGACCAGGTGCTTGGCGCTGCCGTAGACCACGAAGAAGGTGAAGTCCGGCCCCATCGCCTTGGCGTGCACCAGCATCGCCGGCTCCAGGCCCATCTTCGCGGCGAGCTGCAGCGCGGCGCCCTCGGCGCGCTTGTCGTGCGGCACCGGCAGGGTGAACGACACCTGGACCATGCCGTCGCCGGTGGTGTCGCCGTACGGCCGGACGATGTGCTTGCTCGGGGCGGCCGGAGCCGCGGCCTGGGTCACGGGGTGGCCCCTTCCAGGATCTCGGTGGCCGGGTTGTAGTAGCCGTCGGCCTGCTGGGCGACCCCGTCGAGGCCCTTGCCCTTGTCGGCCGGTCGCTTGGTGATGCCGAAGGTGCCGTCCGCGATCGCGTTCAGCAGCCCGTCGGCCTCGATGCGCCCGAGCAGCTCGATGCCCTCGGACAGCACCTGCTTGGCGCGCTGGACGATGAAGCCGTCGGGCCGGGGGTGGAAGTCCTCGTGCAGCTTGCCGGCGGCGTCCATGACGTAGCGGACGTTCTGCAGGGCGAGGTCGCGGTCGGACAGGAACGGCGTGACGACGGCCTCGGTCATCATCCCGACCAGCAGGATGCCCTGCCCGGTCATCGCGCCGACCAGGTTGAAGAACCCGTCGAGCAGGTAGCCGCGGAACACGTCGCCGGTCATGTGCTTGGTCGGCGGCATCCACTTGAGCGGCGCGTCGGGGAACAGCTCCCGGGCGAGCAGCGCGTGCGCGAGCTCCAGCCGGAACGAGTCCGGGATCTCGGGGTTGATCTCGAACGCGTGGCCCAGCCCGAGCTGCCAGTCGGCCAGGCCCGCTTCCTTGGCGAAGTACTCGTTCAGCAGCTGGGAGACCGTGACGGTGTTGGCCTCGTCGACGGCGTCGGCGGTGGTGAGGTAGTTGTCCTCGCCGGTGTTGATGATGATGCCGGCGCGGGCGTGCACCTGCCGGGAGAAGCGCTGGTCGACGAACGTGCGGATCGGGTTGATGTCGCGGAACAGGATCCCGTACATCGAGTCGTTGAGCATCATGTCCAGGCGTTCCAGCCCGGCCAGAGCCGCGATCTCCGGCATGCACAGGCCGCTGGCGTAGTTCGTCAGGCGCACGTAGCGGCCCAGCTCACGGGACACGTCGTCCAGCGCGGCCCGCATCAGCCGGAAGTTCTCCTGGGTGGCGTAGGTGCCGGCGTAGCCCTCCCGGGTGGCGCCCTCGGGCACGTAGTCCAGCAGGGACTGACCGGTGGAGCGGATCACCGCGATGATGTCGGCGCCCTCCCGCGCGGCGGCCTGGGCCTGCGGGATGTCCTCGTAGATGTCGCCGGTCGCGACGATGAGGTAGATCCAGGGCTTGCGCGGCGCGTCGCCGATGCCGGCGATCAGCTCCTCGCGGGTCCGTCGGCTGCGGTCCACCCGGTCGATGCCGGCGCCCACGGCCGACCGCGCGGCCTGCGCCGCGGCCCGGGCGTCGCCGCCGGTCGGGATCCGGAACTTCAGCGCGCCGGCCGCGGCCTTCTGAGCCAGCAGGGTCAGGTCGTCCCAGCCCTCGCGGACCAGCGCGTCGTAGACCGGCAGCGCCATGCCGTGCTCGAGGCCGACCTGGTCCCGGACGGTGTCGACCAGCCGGTTCACCCACGGGATGCCGTCCGGGTCGGCGCCGGAGATGCCCGCCAGCCGCAGCACCGCCCGTTCCACCGAGACCGTGGTGTGGGTGCGGGCCAGCTCCACCACGGGCGCGCCGGCCCGCTCGGCCAGCCGGCGGGCGGTGCGGACGACCTCGGGGTCCAGCCCGAGCTTCGGCTCCACGGTCACGGCGTTCCTCCGGCTGCTGTCACGGTGTTTCCTCTGTTTCGAAGATCGTGCGGCCACGGACGACGGTGCGCAGGCAGGTCGGCAGCGGCGCGCCGGGGCTGAGGTCGGGCAGGCCGGGGACGGCGCCGCGCGGGTCGGTGCTCCAGCGGGAGACCCGCTCGTCCGGCGCCTGCACGACGACCTCGTCGGCGGCCCAGACCGCGAACGTGGCCGGCGCGCCCGGGGCGAGCACGCCCTCGTCGTCCTTGCCCACCGCGCGCCAGCCGCCCCGGGTGTGCGCGGCGAACGCGGCCCGGACGCTGATCGAGTGGTGCGGATTGTGGTGGTAGGCCGCGGCGCGCACCGTGCCCCACGGGTCGATCGGGGTGACCGGCGAGTCCGAGCCGAACGCGAGCGGCACGCCCACCCCGGCGAGGGAGCCGAACGGGTTGAGGGTGAGCGCCCGCTCGACGCCGAGCCGCTGGGCGTACATGCCGGTCTCGCCGCCCCAGGTCGCGTCGAACGCCGGCTGGACGCTGGCCACGGCGCCGAACTCGACCATCCGCTTGATCAGCGTGGCGTCGAGCATCTCGGCGTGCTCGATCCGATGCCGTGCCGCGCGGACCCGGTCCAGGCCGACCTGCGCGGCGGCCTTGCCGAACCCGTCCAGCACGGCGCTCAGCGCGGCGTCGCCGATGGCGTGGAAGCCGCCCTGCATGCCGTGCGCGGCGCAGTCGGTGAGGTGGGCGGCGATCTGCTCGGCGTCGAGGTAGCCGTGGCCGGTGGTCCCGTCGGCGTCGGCGTAGGGCGCGTGCAGGCACGCGGTGCGCGAGCCGAGCGCGCCGTCGACGAACAGGTCGCCGCCGGCGCCGACCGCGCCGAGCTCCTTCGCCTTGGCCGCGCCGAGCAGCTCGCCCCAGTAGCCGTACACCTCGGGGCCGGGCTCGCCGGCGAGCGCGAGCAGGCCGGTGAAGTCGTCCTCGCCGGCGATCTGCGGCCCGCCGCACTCGTGCACCGCGCCGATGCCGAGCGAGGCGGCCCTGGCCAGGGTGGCGCGCTGCGCGGCCGTGCGCTGGGCGGCCGGGACGGTGGCGAGCGCCAGCGCGCGGACCGCGTGGTGGGCGTCGATCGTGAGGTGCCCGTCGGCGCGGTACCCGGCCCGGCCGGCCAGCTCGGGGTCGGCGGCCATCAGCGCGGACGAGACGACCGCCGAGTGCTTGTCGATCCGGGACAGGTACACCTTCGCTCCCCCGGCGGCCCGGTCGAGCTCGGCGGCGGTCGGCGGGCGCCCCTCGGGCCAGCCGGTCTGGTCCCAGCCGTGGCCGAGCAGCGCGGCACCGGGCTCGGCGGCGGCGTGCGCGGCCACCGCGTCCAGCACCGACTCAAGGGTCAAGCTCCCAGTGAGGTCGAGACCGGTGAGGTTGAGTCCGGTCGACGTGGCGTGCAGGTGCGCGTCGACGAACGCGGGCGTGACCAGCGCGTCGGCCAGGTCGACGATCCGCTCGGCGGTGAAGCCGGCGGCCGCCTCGTCGGAGCCGACCCAGGCGATCCGGCCGTCCTCGACCAGGAAGGCGGTCGCCCACGGGCTACCCGGGCTGTACACCCGGCCGCCGCGGTAGAGGGTGGTCGTGGGCTGCGGGGTGGTCTGCGCGCTCGTCATGGCACCAGTCTTCCGTGCCGCTCAGTGCTCGGCAGCGAGCCGCGCGCCGAACAGGCCCGCGACGCCCTGATCGGTGCGGAGCAGGTCCATCGCGTACTCCGCGTGGCCCGGCACGTATCCGTTGCCGACCAGCATCGTCACGTCCGCGGCGAGGCCCTCGGCGCCGAGCGCCGCCGCCGAGAAGGAGGTGGCCATCGAGAAGAAGATCACCGTGCCGCCGTTGGCCGTGGCCAGGATCGCGCCGCCCTCGCAGCCCGGGACGTCCACGCAGACCACGGTCACGTCGGCCGGGGTGCCGACCGCGGCGGCCAGCGCCACCGGGTCCCGCGCGTCGGCGAGCACGACGGCGTCGGCCAGGCCGGCGCGGGTGAGCAGCTCGGCCTCTGCGGGCGCGGGCACCACGCCGATCGTGTGCTTGGCGCCGCTCTGCCGGGCGGCGGCCAGGGAGAGCGAGCCGCTCTTGCCACCGCCGCCGATCACCGCGACGGTCGGCGGGGTGCCGCGCTCGACGTACTGCCGGACCACCCGCGCGGTCAGCGCCGGCGCACCGCACACGTCCAGCACGGCGAGGGAGAGCTCGGCGGGCAGGTCGTCGGGGAGCACCGCGACGATCGAGCGGCCGAACAGGATGGCGTGGCCGGCGGCGGGCACCTGCTCGGACCGGCCGTCCCAGCTGGCCAGCGCGTCGGTGAGCTGCAGCGGGGTGAGCGTGAGCGAGACCAGGGTGGCGATCCGGTCGCCGACGGTCAGGCCGAGCGGCGAGGCCGGGCCGACCTCGGCGACGGTGCCGATCAGCATGCCGCCCGAGCCGGTCACCGGGTTGTGCATCTTGCCGCGGTTGCCGACGATCTCCAGCACCTCGGCCCGGATCGCGTCGCCGTCGCCGTGGTGCTTGGCGTGCAGCTGGCGGTAGGAGGCCGCGTCGAGGTTGAGCCGCTCGACCGAGACGCGCACCTCGTCCGGCCAGAGCTCGGGGCTGGCGTCGAGCCGGTCTGCCGCCTGCGGCAGCACCCCGACGGGGGCGACCACGCGGTGCAGCCCGACCGGGGAAGGGGTGGTGCTGGCGGCGCCCATCAGCGTGGTCTCCTCGTTGAGATCGCGTTACGAGAGTAAATCCTCCGGCAGGCTAGTGGCTAGACAGGATGTCTTCCATTAGCCTGGCCCCATTGAAGCCGTTCACGTCGCGAAGATCCAGTTCTGAGCGAACGAACGACCGGCAACGACGCCGAGCGAAGCGAGGAACACCGTGACCGAGCAGCCCTACGTGTACGTCCGGCACGAGCTCGTCGAGCCGGACTGGCGCCGGCTGCCGGGCTGGCGAGACGTGACTCCGGCCCAGTGGGCGGACGTGCAGTGGCAGCGATCACACTGCGTCAAGAACCTGCGCCAGCTCCGCGGGCTCTACGGCGACCTGCTCACCGAGGCGTTCTACGCCGACCTCGAGCGGGACCAGGCCGAGCGGGCGACGATGTCGCTGCTCATCCCGCCGCAGATGCTCAACACGATGGTGCCCGACGCCGGACTCGCTGGACCCGACGGCGTTCACCGAGGCGTTCTACGCCGACCCGGTCCGCCGGTACATGCTGCCGGTCTTCTCCGACCGTGACCCGGAGTGGCCGAGCCACCCGCACTCCTCCCGCGACTCGCTGCACGAGCACGAGATGTGGGCCGTCGAGGGCCTGACCCACCGCTACCCGACCAAGGTGCTGGCCGAGGTGCTGCCGACCTGCCCGCAGTACTGCGGGCACTGCACCCGGATGGACCTGGTCGGCAACTCGACCCCGCAGGTGCAGAAGCTCAAGTTCAGCCTGAAGCCGGTGGACCGGCTGGACGCGATGATGGAGTACCTGCGGCACAACCCGGGCGTCCGGGACGTCGTGGTCTCCGGCGGCGACGTGGCGAACATGCCGTGGCGCAACCTGGAGTCGTTCGTCATGCGGCTGCTCGACATCGACACGATCCGGGACATCCGGCTGGCGACCAAGGCGCTGATGGGCCTGCCCCAGCACTGGCTCCAGCCCGAGGTGGTCGAGGGCCTGGAGCGGGTCGCCCGCACCGCCGCCCGCCGCGGCGTCAACCTGGCGATCCACACCCACGTCAACCACGTGAACTCGGTGACGCCGCTGGTCGCGCTCGCCGCCAAGACCGCGCTGGAGGTCGGCGTCCGGGACGTCCGCAACCAGGGCGTGCTGATGCGCGGGGTGAACGCCACCCAGGCCGACCTGCTCGACCTGTGCTTCGCGCTGCAGGGCGAGGCGAACGTGCTGCCGTACTACTTCTACATGTGCGACATGATCCCGAACTCCGAGCACTGGCGGGTCTCGGTCGCCGAGGCGCAGGCGCTGCAGCACGGGATCATGGGCTACCTGCCGGGCTACGCCACGCCGCGGATCGTCTGCGACGTGCCGTACGTCGGGAAGCGCTGGGTGCACCAGATCGAGGAGTACGACCGGGAGCGCGGCGTCTCGTACTGGACCAAGAACTACCGGACCGGGATCGAGCTGAACGACCCGGACGCGCTGACCCGCACCTATGAGTACTACGACCCGATCCACTCGCTGCCGGCCGAGGGCCAGGCGTGGTGGCGGGAGCACGGTTCGGTGGACGCGGTCGAGGCGGCGCACGTGGCGGCCGCCCAGTCCCGCGAGGCCGCCGAGGCACTGCTCTGAACGACTGCGGTTGGATTGCGCAGTGGGACTGCGCGATCCAACCGCAGGACGGGGGGCGGTCAGCGGCGCTCGAGCACGACCACGGGGATGTCCCGGCCGGCTTCGCGCTGGTGGTCGGCGAAGAACGGGTAGTTGACCAGCGTCTCGGCGAACAGCCGCTCGCGCTCCTCCCCCTCCGTGACGACCGCGGTGGCCTCGAACGTCTCCTCACCGAACTCGACCGTCACCTTGGGGTTGGCGGCGAGATTGAAGAACCAGTCCGGCGGCTTCACGGAACCGGCGTTGGACGCGAAGACCAGCAGCCGGTCCCCGTCCATCCGGTACATCATCGGTGTGGTGTGGCCCAGCCCCGTCCGCGCGCCGGTCGTGGTCAGCAGCAGGATCGGGCTGTTCTCGAACCGTCCGCTCAGCTTTCCGTCGTTGGCGCGGAACTCTTCGATCAGGTGGCTGTTGAAGTCCCTGAGATCATCGGTCATGCGTCCAGCATCCCGTACTGGCCGTGGGACCGCTCCCGGTGGCATCGTCCGAACGGCCAGACCACCCGCGCGCGGCGCCGTCGTACCGTCCGTGCGAGGCTCGGACCATGCGATTCGACGGTTCGGACCTGCCCGCCGAGGTCACCGCGTTCCTCACCGAACGCCACCTCGCCACCCTCACCACGCTCCGCCCCGACGGGACGCCGCACGTGGTGCCGGTGGGCTTCACCTGGGACGCCGAGGCGCAGCTCGCGCGGGTGATCACGTCTGGCTCCTCGCGCAAGGCGGCGCACGCGGCCGGCACCCGGGTGGCGCTCTGCCAGGTGGACGGCGCGCGCTGGCTGACGCTGGAGGGCAAGGCCACCGTGACCGACGACGCCGACCGGGTGGCCGAGGCCGTCGAGCGGTACGCCGGGCGGTACCGCCAGCCTCGGGTGAACCCCGAGCGGGTCGCGATCGAGATCGCCGTGGACCGGATCATGGGCCACCTCCCGGCCTAACCACGTACGGGTGGCCCGCCACCCCTGCCACTTTGGGCGACGGGTTGGGGCCGGGCGGGCGGGTCAGGCGGGGCGCAGGACGGTGTCCGCGTTGAGCCGGCCCTTCGCCGGTTCCCGCGCGAGGGTGCCGCCGTGCAGCAGCGCACCGAGCGCACGGGCGGCCTCCTCGGCGCGGTACATCGTCTCGGCCGCCGTGAGCGCGCGCAGCTCGGCGACTGTGCGCGCCCGGCCGGCCCGGATCGCCGCCAGCAATGACCGGCGCAGCGGCCCGATCGGCGGCGCCGCCGAGATGTCCAGCAGCTCCTGCTCGGGGTCGCGGGGATCGCGGTATCGCACGCCGGCGTACTCGTCGACCGCCCACAGCTCGGCCTTGAACTTCTCCAGCTGCTTGGCCGACCGGGTGCCGAAGAGCAGCAACTGCGCGACGCCGGCGCGGTCCACCAGTTCCACGTGCACGACCGCGCTCAGCCCGGCCCCGTGTAACGAATCCCGGACCGCCGCGACCTCCACACCGGCCGGCAGCACGGCGAGCACCTCGCTGGCGCGGTGCCGGGCCACCGCCCGCAACAGCTCCGGCGCCGGCGGCCCCGCGTCCGGCGCCAAGCCGCGTCCGGGCCGGCCGCGTCGAGATAGGCGAAGGTGGGGACGGCGTGTCCGGCCAGCGCGGCGGTCAGGTCGTCTGTGGTCCGGACGGACAGGCCGGGCGGCGAGCCCGGAGCACGGCCAGCCGGGCCGCCAGCGCGTCGAGGCCGGCCTGGTCGTCGCCGGCGAGCACCATGGCCAGCTCGTGCCCGGCCAGCCGGTCGGCGAATTCGGCGAAGACCCGCAGCGCCACGCCGGCCGATCCCTCCGGCCGATCCGGGGCTGATCCCGGCCAGCGCGCGGCTCTCGGCGTAGCAGACCTGCCGGGCGGTGTGCAGCACGGTGGGCGTCCACGCGTCGAGGTACCGCACGAGCAACTCGTGCTTCACCGCCGCGTGCGCGTCGGGCGCCATGCTCCTGGTTGTACCCGGGATGGCGCGGCAGCACCAGGGTCGGCGCTACTCGAGCGGCGGCGGTCGGCCTTCGTACGGGGTGCTGAGCACGACCGTCGTCCGGGTGGTCATGCCGGCCTCGCGGATCTCGGTCAGCAGCCGCTCCAACGCGGACGGGCTGGCGACCCGCACCTTCAGCAGGTAGAACTCCTCCCCCGCGACGCTGTGGCAGGCCTCGATCTCGGTGAGGTGGGCGAGCCGCTCCGGCGCGTCGTCCGGAGCCGCGGGGTCGATCGGCTTGATCGCGATGAACGCGGCGAGCGGCAGGCCCAGCGCCTCGTAGTCCACCCGGGCGCCGTAGCCCTGGATGATGCCGCGCTGCTCCAGCCGCCGAACCCGCTGGTGCACGGCCGAGACGGAGAGGCCGACCCGCTCGGCGAGATCGGTGAAACTGCACCGCCCGTCGGCGGTGAGCGCGGCGACGATGGCCCGGTCAGTGTCCTCCATGGGCGCTGACGCTACCGAAGCCGCTGGCCCGCCACGTCCACCTTCGACACATCCCGCTATGTAGGAGCGTCCGCCCACCTGTCGGCCACCCGGAGTCGCCGGGCGGCCGACGGGCGCGCAGCTCTGCTAGCGGGTGAGCGAACGGGAGATCACCAGTCGCTGTACCTGGTTGGTCCCCTCCACGATCTGGAGCACCTTCGCCTCCCGCATCCACCGCTCCACCGGGTGGTCGCGCACGTAGCCGGCGCCGCCGAGCACCTGGACCGCGTCGGTGGTGACCCGCATCGCCGCGTCCGTGGCGAACAGCTTCGCCTTGGCCGCCTCCGCGCCGTACGGGCGGCCGGCGTCGCGCAGCCGGGCCGCGGCCAGGTACAGCGCGCGGGCCGCGGCGACCTGGGTGGCCATGTCCGCGAGCAGGAAGCCGACGCCCTGGAAGTCGGCGATCGGGTGGCCGAACTGCTGCCGCTCCTTCGCGTACCCGACCGCGTAGTCCAGCGCGGACTGCGCCAGCCCGACCGCGCACGCCGAGATGCCCAGCCGGCCGCCGTCGAGCGCCGAGAGCGCCACGGTGAAGCCCTGGCCCTCCTCGCCGAGGCGGCGGTCGGTCACCGATCCGGGCGCCGTCCAGCACGATCTGGGCGGTCGGACTCGACGACATGCCCATCTTCTTCTCCGGCGGCTGCGGTTGCAGGCCGTCCGTGCCGGCCTCGGCGAGCAGGCAGGAGATGCCGCGCGGGCCGGTGTCGGCGGTGCGCACCATCAGGTTGTAGAAGTCCGCGACGCCGCCGTGGGTGACCCACGCCTTGACGCCGCTGACCCGGTACTCCTCGCCCTCGCGCACCGCCCGGGTGCTGAGCGCGGCGGCGTCCGATCCCGACTCCGGCTCGGACAGGCAGTAGGCGCCGAGCAGTTCCCCGCCGAGCATCGTCCGGCAACCAGCGCCGGCGCTGCTCCTCGGTGCCGAACGCGGCCGTCGGGAAGCAGGCCAGCGTGTGCACGCTGACGCCGAGGCCGACCGCCAGCCACGCGCCGGCCAGTTCCTCGACCACCTGCAGGTAGACCTCGTACGGCTGACCGCCGCCGCCGTACTCCTCCGGGTAGGGCAGCCCGAGCAGGCCGGCGCGGCCCAGCGTGCGGAACACCTCCCGGGGGAACTCGGCGCGCTCCTCGAACTCGGCGGCGCGCGGCGCGAGCTCCTTCTCGGCCAGCTCGCGGGTCAGCTCCAGCAGCGCCTCGGCCTCGGCGGACGGCAGCAGCCGCTCGACCGCGCTCATCGCGGCGACCTCGCGGCAGCGGCGCGATGGGCGGCGGCCCGGCCCGGCGCGCGGTCACAGGACCACCAGCTCGGTGGTGGCCAGGTTGAGCCGGTCCACTCCGGACTCGGTGCAGACCACGATGTCCTCGATCCGGGCGCCGTGCCGGCCGGGCAGGTAGATGCCGGGCTCCACGCTGAACGCCATGCCGGGCTCGAGCGGCTCGTCGTTGCCGGCGATGATCCACGGCTCCTCGTGCCCGTCCAGGCCGATGCCGTGGCCGGTGCGGTGGATGAAGTACTCGCCGTACCCGGCCGCGGTGATCGCGTCCCGGCACGCGGCGTCGACCTGGTGCGCGGTGACGCCGGGCCGGACCGCCGCCACGCCGGCCTCCTGCGCGGCGCGCAGCACGTCGTAGTAGGCGCGGAACTCGGCCGGCGGCTCGCCGAGGGAGTACATCCGGGTCTCGTCCGAGCAGTACCCCTCGACGGTGACGCCACCGATGTCGACCACGACCGGGTCGCCGGCCTCGATCACCCGGTCGGAGACGGCGTGGTGCGGGCTCGCGCCGTTCGGCCCGGAGCCGACGATGACGAAGCTGACGCTGACGTGCCCCTCCGCGATGATCGCGTCGGCGATGTCCCGGCCCACCTCGGCCTCGGTCCGCCCGACCCGGAGCCACTCGCCCATCCGCGCGTGCACCCGGTCGATCGCCTGGCCGGCGCGGCGCAGCGCCTCCACCTCGGCGGCGGACTTGCGGATCCGCAGGCCACGCAGGACCTCGCCGGCCAGTCACCTGGTCGGCGTCGGGCAGCGCGGCGCGGAACGCGAGCACCTGCTCGGCCCACATCCGGTTCGCCAACCCGATCCGGCCGTGGGCGCCGGGCAGCAGGTCACGGACCAGCGCGTACGCGTCGCCGCCCTCGGGTACCGCGGTGATCGTCAGGTCCAGGCCGGGCGCCACACCGGCCTCGGCGGCGGCCTTCTCCAGCGCGGGGACGACGAGGGTCGCCGGGCCGTGGGCGGGCAGTACCAGGCAGGTCAGGCGTTCCTGGGCGTGGGCGTCGTACCCGGTGAGGTAGCGCAGATCGGCTCCGGGGGTGAGGAGCAGGGCGTCGTAGCCGGCGTCGGCGGTGGCCTTGTGGGCGCGCGCGATCCGGTCGGAGGGGTAGAGGTCGGTCATACCGCGAGGGTAGTCGCGCGACTGCGGCGTGTCGGCGCTGGGCTGAGACCGGCGTCACATGGCGTGATCCGATGCGGCAGTTCCCGCGTACTCACGGTTACCACTCCAACGTCGTGGAGGTCCACCGGTGCTGCGTCCGTCCCCTGCTCTCGACCGCGTCCTCGAGACCGTGATCGCCCGCAATCCGGGGGAGGTGGAGTTCCACCAGTCCGTGCACGAGGTGTTGGAATCCCTCGGCCCGGTGCTGGCGAAGCATCCCGAGTACGCCGACCAGAAGGTCATCGAGCGGATCTGCGAGCCGGAGCGCCAGCTGATGTTCCGGGTGCCGTGGGCGGACGACCGTGGCCAGATCCACGTCAACCGGGGCTTCCGGGTCGAGTTCAACTCGGCGCTCGGCCCGTTCAAGGGCGGGCTGCGCTTCCACCCCTCGGTCTACCTGGGCATCGTCAAGTTCCTCGGGTTCGAGCAGATCTTCAAGAACGCGCTGACCGGGATGGCGATCGGCGGCGGCAAGGGCGGCGCCGACTTCGACCCCAAGGGCCGCTCCGACGCGGAGATCATGCGGTTCTGCCAGAGCTTCATGACCGAGCTGTACCGGCACCTCGGCGAGCACACGGACGTGCCGGCCGGCGACATCGGCGTCGGCGCCCGGGAGCTCGGCTACCTGTTCGGCCAGTACAAGCGGATCACCAACCGGTACGAGTCCGGGGTGCTGACCGGCAAGGGCCTGGGCTGGGGCGGCGCCCAGGGCCGCACCGAGGCCACCGGATACGGCGCGGTGTTCTTCCTGCGCGACATGCTGGCCGCCCGCGGCGAGAACCTGGACGGCGCGACCTGCCTGGTCTCCGGCTCGGGCAACGTGGCGATCCACGCGATCGAGAAGGCCCACCAGCTGGGCGCGAAGGTCATCGCCTGCTCGGACTCGGCCGGCTACATCGTGGACGAGAACGGCCTGGACGTGGAGATGCTCCGGCAGATCAAGGACGTCGAGCGCGGCCGGCTCAGCAGCTACGCCGACCGGGTCCGGGGCGCCGAGTACGTGGCCGGCACCGAGACGTTCTGGCACCTGCCGTGCACGATCGCGATCCCGTCCGCCACCCAGAACGAGCTGACCGAGGCCGACGCGATCAAGCTGGTCGGCAACGGCTGCACCGCGGTCGCCGAGGGCGCCAACATGCCGTCCACGCCCGGCGCGGTCCGGACCTTCCAGGAGGCCGGCGTGGCGTTCGCGCCCGGCAAGGCCGCCAACGCCGGCGGGGTGGCCACCTCGGCGCTGGAGATGCAGCAGAACGCGAGCCGGGAGTCGTGGCCGTTCGAGCGCACCGAGGCCCGGCTCGCCGAGATCATGACCGAGATCCACGACCGGTGCTTCGCCGCGGCCGAGGAGTACGGCTCCCCCGGCGACTACGTGGTCGGCGCGAACATCGCCGGCTTCCGCCGGGTCGCGGACGCCACGCTGGCGCTCGGCCTGGTCTGACGCGGATTTCGCCGCGCTCGACCCGCTCCGCCCCGACGGGCGCTCATTCGTCCCGCCCGCCATGGCGGGCACCGTACGGGGGCTCTGCGGTTGGATCGTGCCCGTCACGGCGCGATCCGACCGCAGGGTGCCGGAGCGTGGTGGAGCGGCTCTGGTCGGCCCGGCGCAGCATGGTCCGACCCCAGTGTGTCGGAGGTTTGTGGCAGGCTCAGGGCGTGAGTACACCGCCGGGCGCTCCCCTCATGCTGCTGGACACCGCGAGCCTCTACTACCGCGCGTACTTCGGGGTGCCGGAGTCGATCACGGCGCCGGACGGCACGCCGATCAACGCGGTCCGAGGCTTCCTGGACATGGTCACCACGCTGGTCGGGCGGTATTCGCCCACTCGGGTGGTCGCCTGCCTGGACGAGAACTGGCGGCCCACCTGGCGGGTCGAGCTGGTGCCGTCCTACAAGGAACACCGGCTGGCCCCGGAATCGACGACCGCGGAGATCACGCCCGACACGCTCGCGCCGCAGGTCCCGATCCTGCTGGCGGTGCTCGCCGCGGTCGGCATCGCCACCGCCGGCGCGCCCGACTACGAGGCCGACGACGTGATCGGCACCCTCGCGACCAGGGAGAAGGGGCCGGTCGACGTGGTGACCGGCGACCGCGACCTGTTCCAGCTCGTGGACGACGAGCGCGGCGCCCGGGTGCTCTACACGGCTCGTGGCGTGGCCAAGCTGGAGGAGATCGACGCGGGCGTGGTGCGCCGCAAGTACGGCATCGAGCCGCACCAGTACGCCGACTTCGCGGTGCTGCGCGGCGACCCGAGCGACGGGCTGCCCGGCGTGCCCGGCGTCGGCGAGAAGACCGCCGCCGCCCTGTTCAGCAAGCACGACAACCTCGACGCGGTACTGGCCGAGCTCGATCGCGGCGGCGTGAACCTCGCCCCCGCGCTCTGCCGCCGGCTGTCGGCCGCACGGGATTACCTGAAGGTGGCGCCCAAGGTGGTCGCCGTGGCCACCGATCTCGCCCTGCCCGAACTGGACGACGCCCTGCCGACCACGCCCCGGGACCCGGCCGCGCTGGACGCCCTCGCCGAGCGCTGGGGCCTGACCAGCCCGGTCCGCCGCCTCCTCACCGTCCTCAACCCGTAGCCGCTACCAGCCACCCTCTGCCGATTTGGGCGACATCTTCGGTGCTATAGCCGAGAAGATGTCGCCCAAAGCCGCGGGGGGTTCAGCGGGGCATCACGCGCTCGACCAGGCCGTACTCGACCGCCTCGGTGGCGTTGAGGTAGCGGCCCTGCCGGGCGTCCGCGCGGACCTGCTCGGCGGAGCGGCCGGTGACCTGGGCGATCCGCGCGTACAGATCGTCGACCAGGCCACGGTGGTTCGCCTCGTGCGCGGCGACCTCGCCGGCGGTGCCGTGGGTCTCGGTGCGGGGTTCGGTCAGGTGGAAGCTGGCGTGCGGGTAGCTGCTGCGCTGACCGGCGGCGACCAGCACGCCGAGCGCGGGGCCGCCGACGGTACCGACCGCGACCGCGTGCACCGGCACCCGGACGGCGTCCAGCGCGTCCACCACGGTGAGCGCGGCGCCGACCTCGCCGTCCGGCGTGTGCAGGTGGAGCTGGATCGGGTCGTCGCCCTCGGCGTCGAGGGTGAGCAGCTGGGCGCAGAGCCGGGTGGCGAGCTGGGCGTCCAAGGAGCCCTGGGCGAGCACGATCCGGCGCTCCATCAGCTGGCGGTAGAGCCATTCGCCCTGTTCACCGCTCTGGCCGCCGCCGAACGCGTCCGGCTGCGGCTCGGCGGGGCTTGGCCGGCCGGGGTATGGCGTCGGGCTCGGATTCGGCGTCGGCCAGCCGGGGCGGCTCGGCGGGGTAGTCGGGTTCGGGAATGTCATCGGCCCTCCAGGCGCCATCCGAGTTGCGAACCGATCGCCGCGGCGTACCGCTCCAGAGTGGAGACCCGGACGTCGGCGACGCCGGCCTCGAGCCGGGCCACCGACGACTGCGAGGTGCCCATCCGGGCGGCCACCTCGGTCTGGGACAGCCCGGCCGCGCGGCGTTGCTCGGCCAACTCGGCGAGCAACTGCCGGCGGCGCTGCGCCATCTCCCGGAAGCCGGGCAGGACGGGCAGCGTGTCGTCGGGATCGATCTCGGTCATGCTTCCGACGGTATCTCTCGAATGAGATACCGAACAAGAGATTCCGCTGCCAGGCCAAATAACCAGGCGCGCTCGCGGCGCCGTCCGTTCTACCGTGCCCCCATGACGCCGTGGCTGGACGAGAGCTGGCGCGCCTCCGCGCTGACCTGGATCGACACGGTGCTCGCCGACCACGGGCTGACCGTCACGGGCGAGATCGAGCAGCCGCACGTGCGGGTCTGGTCGACCGCGATGCGGGTGCCGACCAGCGGCGGCACGTACTGGTTCAAGGCGAACGTGGACGCCTGCCGCTACGAGGCGGCCGTGCTGCCCGCGTTGGCCCGGCTGGCGCCGGACCGGGTGCTCACGCCGCTCGCGGTCGACGTGGAGCGCGGCTGGTTCCTCAACCCGGACGGCGGCCGGACCCTGCGCAGCGTCTTCGACAGCGACGGCCGCGACCTGGCCTCGCTGGGAGGAGATCCTGACCGGCTACGGCCAGTTCCAGCGTGACCTCACCCCGCACGCGGCGGAGTTCCTCGCGCTCGGCATGCCGGACACCCGGCCGGAGCGGCTCCCCGAGCACCTCGACGACCTGCTCACCGACCGTCCGGTGCTGCTGATCGACCAGCCGAACGGCCTCACCACCGAGCAGTACGAGCGGATCGCGGCGCTCCGGCCCGAGTTCGCCCGCTGGTGCGCCGAACTGGCCGGCCTCGGCATCGGCCCGACCGTGCAGCACGACGACCTGCAGGACGCGAACGTGCTGGTCGGCGATGCTGGTTACCGGTTCTTCGACTGGGCCGACAGCAGCGTCGGCCACCCCTTCGGCACGCTGCTGGTCACGCTGCGGTCGATCGCGTATCGGTTCGAGCTGGCCGCCGGGAGCCCGGAACTGCACCGGCTGCGGGACGCCTACCTGGAACCGTGGAGCGGCGACCACGACCGGGCCACCCTGATCAGGGCGAGCGAGCTGGCGTACCGGCTGGCCAAGGTCGGGCGCGGCATGTCGTGGCGACGCGCGCTCGACGGCATCGACCCCATCGAGCGGGTCGAGTGGGAAGACGCCGTCCCCGCCAGCCTCGCCGAACTCCTCAACCCCGACCTGCTCTAGCTGCGGTTGGATCGCGCCCTAGGAGGGCGCGATCCAACCGCACCCGGCGGCGCAGCCGCGGAACCCGTCCGGCCGGCTCCGCCGCCCGGACGCGCGGTCCATTCGCGCCCTCTGAGGGCGCAAATGGACCGCAACCCGCGCGCAGGCCGCGGCGCCCCTGCGCGCGGCGCCGGCGCGCCAGGCCCGGCGCCGGGCCGCCCGAGGCCCGAAACGGACTTGCGGGACTCGCGTGCCTTCAACGGGCGGGCGTAGCCACGATTACCCCGCAAGTCCGTTTTGTCCCGCGGAGGCGGCCTGGCGCCCTGCGGCCGGCGCCCTGCGGCCGGCGGGCCCGGCGCAGCCGGTTGCGGTTCGATCGCGCCCTCCCAGGGCGCGATCGAACCGCAACCCTGCCACCGCCTGCACCCGGAAATCAGCCTCGACCTCTAGTTGAGGTGTAGGCGTTTGCGCCAGTCACTGAGGTACGCCCGGGCCGCGATGAAGATGCAGGCCATGCCGTTGCCGATGCCGACGATCACGTCGGACGGGTGGTGCATGCCGCGATAGAGCCGGGCCACCCCGACGGCCAGCGGCAGCGCGATGAAGCAGGCCGATCAGGATGGGCTTCCAGGCGGTGCGGCGCAGCTGCCAGGCCAGGATCAGCGCGATCCCGAGGTACAGCGCGGTGGCCGCGCCGGTGTGCCCAGACGGGAAGCTGGACGTCGGCGCCGCCTCCTCCAGCTTGGCCACGTCGGGCCGTTGCCGGTCGATCACGAAGCCGGTGAGCAGGAAGATCGTCGCCTGCAGGGTCACCGCCGTGATCACGATGATCGATTCGCGCCAGCGGTGGAACGCCAGCCGCAGCGCCACCGCGGTGACCAGCATCAGGCCGATGATCACGGGGGTGCTGCCGAGCAGGCTGAACACCTCGCTGACCGTGTTTCCCTCGGCCGTGCGGTGGGCGGCGAAGCTGCGGTCCAGGCCGTCCTCGGCGGAGGAGGGAAGCACCTTGGTCAGCAGCAGCCCGATGCCCACGATGAGCGCGTAGATCGCGAGGCCGGGTAACAGCACCTTGCGGGGTAGCCGCCGGAGCGTCTCCTTGAGCAGCGGTCCGGTCTTGCCAGTCTGATCGAGAACGGTCACCTGAGCTTCTCCGCGTCGTCGGGGTCGAGGCCGGAGCTGAGCTGCCCCACCTCGGCACCCTCCGCGCGTTGCCAGGCCTCGAACGCGATCGCGGTGGCGACTACTACCGCGGCGGCCGTGAACCAGGCGGCGAGGACGTCGCTGAAGTAGTGCACGCCGAGCCCGATCCGGTCATACCCCGTGGCGAGCACGATCAATCCGCCGGCGGTCCAGGCCGCGATCGCGCCACCGCCGGCTCGGTAGCGCGGGCAGCACCACCAGCAGGATGACCGCCGTGATCAGCGCCGAGTTGAGCGCGTGGCCGGACGGGAAGCTCCAGCTCGGCGAGACGTGCACCGGGTCGGGGAAGACCGGCCGGGCCCGCTCGACCAACGCCTTGAGCGCGACCCCGGTCAGGCCGCCGGCGATCGTGGTCACGGCGGCCCACCAGGCGAGCCGGCGGGCGCCGCGCCGCAGCAGCACCACCGACCAGCACCGCCGCGGCGGCCCGGAACACCCACGGGTCGAGCACGATCGCGCCGACCTTGAGTGTGTCCACATAGGCCGGATGGTCGAGCGCCACGTCGTGCAGGTTGTGGGCGATCGAGCGGTCGAGCCGGATCAGCGGCCGCCAGTTGCTCCGGACCAGCAGCGCGGCGACGGCGACCGGCACCGCGATCAGTCCGCCCACGGCGGCGCCGACCAGCAGCCGCAGATGCAGCCGCCGCTGGGACCGGACGCTCCAGAGCTGGGCCCTGGTCACGTGAGACCCGTGTAAGCGATCACACCCCGGCGCATCGCCGCGATCGCGTCCCGGGCGGTGGTGCGCAGGGCGGCGTCGTCACCGGCCGCGCTGGCGACCTGATCGAGCAGGTCGAGCACCTGGCGGCACCAGCGGACGAAGTCGCCGGCCGGCATCTCGCCGTCGGCGGTGGCCGCCGCGCTCAGCACCTTCTCCAGCGACTCGCCGCGCGCCCACCGGTACGCCGGCCAGACGAAGCCGACGTCGGGCTGCCGGGTGAGCTGCAGCCCGCGCTCGGACTCCTCCGCCTCCAGCTCGCCCCAGAGCCGCACGGTCTCGGTGAGCGCGTCCCGGAGCGCACCGCCGGGCACCGGGGCGCCCGGGTCCTCGGCTCGGCGGGCCTCGTAGACCAGCGCGGAGACCGCACCGGCCAGCTCGGCCGCGGACAGGCCGTCCCACACCTTGTGCCGCAGGCACTCGGCGACCAGCAGATCCGACTCGGACCAGATCCGGGCCAGCCGGCTGCCCTCCGCGGTGACCGTGTCCGCCTCCAGGTAGCCGCGCGCCTCCAGCAGCGCGCAGACCCGGTCGAACGTGCGGGCGAGCGAGCCGGTGCGGTTGTGCACCCGCTGCTCGATGCTGGCGGTGTCGTGGCGCGAGCCGCTGGTGCCGCTCGGCCCAGCGGGCGTGCTCCTCGCGGTCGTCGCAGCCGTGGCAGGGGTGCCGGCGCAGGTCGGTACGGAGCTGCGCGAGCTTCTCGTCGTCGGCGGCGGACGAGCGTCCCGCGGCGACCCTTCGGCCGGTTCAGCCCGGGCGCCACGCTGCGCAGCGTGGAGGCCAGATCGCGGCGCGCCTGCGGCGAGCGGTGGTTGAAGTGCCGGGGCACCTTGACCTTGGCCAGCGCCTCCACCTCGCTCGGGAAGTCGGCGATCGAGAGCCGGCCGGCCCAGCGGTCCTCGGTGAGCACCAGCGGGCGGGCGTCGCCGAGCGGCTGCTGGCCGGGGTCGAGCACGATCGCGAGGCCGGCGCGGCGACCGGTCGGCACCTGGATCACGTCACCGACCTTGAGCTTCTCCAGCGACTCCGCGGCGGCGGCCTTGCGCTGGGCCGCGCCGGTCCGGGCCAGCCCCGCCTCGCGGTCCTTGATCGCCCGGCGGAGCGCGGCGTACTCGGCGAAGTCGCCGAGGTGGCAGGTCATCGACTCGGCGTACGCCTCCAGCGCCTCGCGGTTGCGCTGCACCTGGCGAGCCAGCCCGACCACCGCCTTGTCGGCCTGGAACTGGGCGAACGAGGTCTCCAGCAGCTCCCGGGCGCGCTCGCGGCCGACCGTGGCGACCAGGTTCACCGCCATGTTGTACGACGGCCGGAAGCTGGAGCGGAGCGGGAAGGTGCGGGTCGAGGCGAGGCCGGCGACGTGCCGGGGATCGATCTCCGGCGACCAGACCACGGCGGCGTGGCCCTCGACGTCGATGCCGCGCCGGCCGGCCCGGCCGGTGAGCTGGGTGTACTCCCCCGGCGTCAGGTCGGCGTGGGTCTCGCCGTTGTACTTGACCAGCCGCTCCAGCACGACCGAGCGGGCCGGCATGTTGATGCCCAGCGCCAGCGTCTCGGTGGCGAAGACCGCCTTGACCAGGCCACGGACGAACAGCTCCTCCACGACCTCCTTGAACACCGGCAGCATGCCCGGCGTGGTGGGCCGCGATGCCGCGCTGGAGCCCGTCGAGCCACTCCCAGTAGCCCAGCACGTGCAGGTCCTCGGCGGCGAGGTCGCCGGTGCGGGACTCGGCGACCCGGCGGATCTCCTCGCGCTCCTCGGGGCCGGTGAGCCGCAGGCCGGCCCGCAGGCACTGCACCACGGCGGCGTCGCAGCCGGCGCGGCTGAAGATGAACGTGATCGCGGGCAGCAGCCCCTCGCGGTCCAGCCGCTCGATGACGTCGACCCGGCTCGGCGTGACGCCCCGGTTGCGCGGGCCGCGGCTGCCGCCGCGCCGGACCGGCTCCAGCCGGCGCACGATGTCCCGGGTGTGCCGGAGCAGCTCCGGATCGACCTCGCGGTTGGCGGCGTCACCCTTGGACGCGAACAGGTCGAACATCCGCTTGCCGACGATCATGTGCTGCCAGAGCGGCACCGGCCGGTGCTCGGAGACCACCACGGCGGTGTGCCCGCGGACGGTGACCAGCCACTCGGCGAACTCCTCGGCGTTGCTCACCGTGGCCGAGAGCGAGACCAGCGCCACCGACTCGGGCAGGTGGATGATCACCTCCTCCCAGACCGCGCCGCGGAACCGGTCGGCCAGGTAGTGCACCTCGTCCATGACCACGAAGCCGAGACCGTCCAGCGTCGCGGAGCTGGCGTAGAGCATGTTGCGGAGCACCTCGGTGGTCATCACGACCACCGGCGCGTCCCCGTTGATGGCGTTGTCGCCGGTCAGCAGGCCGACGTTCGACGCTCCGTACCGGGCGACCAGGTCGTTGTACTTCTGGTTCGACAGCGCCTTGATCGGCGTCGTGTAGAAGCACTTGCGGCCCTCGCGCAGGGCCAGGTGGACGGCGAACTCGCCCACCACGGTCTTGCCGGCGCCGGTCGGCGCGCAGACCAGCACGCCGGAGCCCTCCTCCAGCGCGTGGCACGCCTGGATCTGGAAGTCGTCGAGCGTGAAGTCCAGCTCGATGGTGAAGTCGGCGAATGCCGGGTAAGCCGCCCTCCGGCGGGCCGCGGCATACCGCTCGGCGGGGGTGGTCATGTATTCAAGGTTACGGGAACCGTGAGACACCTTTCCGTAGCGCCGTGGCGGTCGGCGCGGTGGCGCCCCGCGTGAGAGGGATCGTCAAAGGGCGCAGCCGATCAGCGCCCTATTGACGGTCCCTCTTAGCGTGAGGGCATGCCTGGGTCGCCTTCCACCGCGTTCGACGCCGTCCTGTTCGACTTCTCCGGGACGCTGTTCAGCGTCGAGGAGCCGGCCCGCTGGTTGGCACTCGGTGCGGCGGCGGTCGGTCTCGAACTCCCTTCCCAGGCGGCCACCGCCCTGCTCGACGCGCTGCTGGTGGCCGGCCGGCCGGGCGGCCCCGAGCCGCGCGCGCTGCCGGCCGAGCTCGCCGAGGTGTACCGCCGTCGCGATCTCACCGCCGAGGACCATCGCCGCGCGTACGTCGGGCTGCTCTCCTCCGTCCCGCTGCCGAACCCCGACCTCGCGACCGCCCTGTACGAGCGGCTGTTCGATCCCGAGGGCTGGGTGCCCTACCCCGACGTGGCGCCGGTGCTCGGCGCGCTGCGCGAGCGTGGCGTACGGACGGCGGTGGTGAGCAACATCGGTTGGGACCTGCGCCCCACCTTCGCCGCGTACGGGCTGCTGGACCTCTTCGACGCCTACCTCTTCTCCCACGAGGTCGGCGTGATGAAGCCGGAGCTGGCGATCTTCGAGCTGGCCTGCGCGAAGCTCGACGTGCCGCCCGCCCGCGCGTTGATGGTCGGGGATCACGCCGCCGACGGGGGTGCCGTGCACGCCGGGATCCGCGCCCTGCTGCTGCCGGCCAGCCCGCCCGGCGCGGTGCACGGCCTCGACGCCGTCCTGCGTCTGCTCGGCTGACCGCCTGGCCTGCGCGTATACGTTCGTTTACACTTGCGGCGTGCGGGACGAGAGCTATGCGTTCACCGAGCAGACGTACGACAACCTGGCGAAGGCCGAGGTGAGCCCGTTGGCGGTCACGGATGTGCTGTACGGCGGGGCGGTCGTGCGCCGGCACCTCGGTGCCAGCCTGCAGTTCGCCGGGCAGGACCGGCACGGCGGATGGCTCGCGGTCGCGCTGATCGAGGACGACGACGACCAGTACACGGTCACCGGTGCCCGCTACCTCGACGACGACGAGATCGACGCCATCACGCGGATGAGGGGAGAGCAGTCATGAGCAAGTTCGACGACGCGAACGCCGCCCTGGAGAACCGGGACTGGTCGGGCGCGCAGGTGGAGAAGAAGCCCCGGACCACCAGCGTGGTGCAGTCGGTGCGGATGCCGCGCGAGCTGAACGAGCGGCTGCTCGCCGAGGCGCAGCGTCGCGGCGTCACGCCGAGTGAGGTCATTCGCGACCTGGTCGAGTCCGGGCTGACCGCGGCGGACCAGTCCGCGACCGTCCGGCTGGCCGACGTGCGCCGCGTGATCGAGGCCCTGGCCCACCAGGTCGCCTGACCTCGGAGCGCCTCCCCAGCGTGCCGCGGCGGACGTTCGGGCACCGACGTGCATCGATCCGGCGAAAACCGCGAGGTGGGCGGCGGGAGTCTGGCAAGATTCCGCCACCCTTCCCAGCTCGGAAGGGGTACCCGCCGAAGGAGCACGTCGCATGGATTCTGGCCTGACCCTGGTCTTGTTACCCCTCGCGCTCGGCATCATCATGCTCGGCCTGGGACTCGGCCTGACCGTGGACGACTTCCGCCGGGTGCTGGCGTACCCCAAGGCGGTGCTGATCGCGCTGGCCTGCCAGGTGCTGCTGCTGCCGCTGGTGTGCTTCGGGCTGGTCGTGGCGTTCGACCTCGATCCGCTGCTCGCCGTCGGCATGATGCTGCTGGCCGCGTCGCCGGGCGGCACGACGGCCAATCTCTACAGCCATCTCTTCGGCGGCGACGTCGCGCTCAACGTGACGCTCACGGCGATCAACTCGATCCTCGCGGTGTTCACCCTCCCGGTGATCGTCAACCTGTCGCTGGCGCACTTCGTCGCCGACTCGGACGGGGTCGGCCTGCAGTTCAGCAAGGTGGTCCAGGTGTTCGCGATCGTGCTGATCCCGGTCGCGCTGGGCATGCTGATCCGGCGCCGCGCCCCCGAGCGCGCCGAGCGGCTGCACCGGCCGGTGAAGCTGCTGTCGGTGATCGTGCTGGTCGCGGTGATCGTGGGCGCGATCCTGCAGGAGCGCGAGAACCTGGCCGACTACCTCGGCTCGGTCGGCTTGATCTGCGCGCTGTTCAGCCTGATCAGCCTCGGGATCGGCTTCGGCGTGCCGTGGCTGTTCCGCGTCGACCGGCGGCAGGCAATCGCCTCGTCGATGGAGATCGGCATCCACAACAGCACCCTGGCGATCACGATCGCGCTCAGCCCCGCGCTGCTCGACAGCACCGAGATCGCGATCCCCGCCGCCGTCTACGGCATCGTCATGTTCTTCACGGCCGCCGCCGTGGGCTACCTGATCAGCCGGGGCACGGTCAATCAGCCGGTAGCAGCAGGCGAAGCGCGCCCGGAACGCACTGCGACCTGACCGGTAGCGGGCCCAACGGCTCACCGTCCGCGTAGGCGCCGACCCCGTGCGCCGTGACGGTGACCGACTGGGCCCGCAGGGTGGTGACCAGCGGGTGCTCGACATGGGTGCCGAGCCGCAGCCGCGGCTTCACCCGGATCAGCGTGGTCCGGCTGACCGGCCCGACGATCGTCACGTCCAGCAGACCGTCGGTCGGGTCGGCGCCGGGGCACATCCGCATCCCGCCGCCGTAGCTCGGGCAGTTGCCGACCGCGACCAGCACCGCCGGACCGGTCCAGGCCTCGCCGTCGAGCTCCAGGGTGAAGGTGTGCGGCGCGAGCCGGAACAGCTCCGCGAGGATCGCCACGTCGTACCGGCGCGGGCCGCGGGGCCAGCGCATCCGGTTGGCCCGCTCGTTCACGGCGGAGTCGAAGCCGGCGCAGAGGATCGTGCTCCACCAGCGGTCCGGTGCCTGGTCACCGCTCACCCGCACCGCGTCCACGGCGCGGGTGGTGCCGGCGGTCAGCGCGGTGCCGACGGCCTCCGCCGCGGCGAGCGGGTCGGCCGGCACCCCCACGGCGTCCGCGAAGTCGTTCCCGGTCCCGGCCGGGATGATGCCCAGCGGGGTGCTGGTGCCGGCCACGGCCTGCACCGCGACGTGCACGGTGCCGTCACCGCCGCAGGCCACCAGCGCGTCGACCTCGCTCGCGACCGCCTCCGCCGCCGCGGCCCGCGCGGAGTCCGTGTCGTGCGCGTCCAGCCGCACGATGTGAGCGCCACCCGCTCCGAGCCGGGTGAGGATCTCGCCGAACAGGTGCGCCGACCGTCCCTTACCCGCGCTCTGGTTGGCCAGGACCGCGACGGTCCGCCGCGCCCCGCCGCTCACGTTCTCTAGCGGCCGTCGCGGTCGACGTCGTTGACCTTGGCCGGCGCCTCGACCGGAGTCGGCGCTTCGACCGGGTCGACGTGATAGTCCAGCTCCGAGGCCTCGTCGTCGCCGATCGCACCGAACTCCGACGACGCCAGCGCCTTGGCGCGACGCTTCTCGTTCAGGAACGACGCGCCGACGGCCGCGAAGTAGAGCAGGCACATCGGGATCGCCAGGATCGTCATGCCGAACGGGTCGGGCGTGGGCGTGACGAAGGCGGTGAAGACGAAGATCAGGAAGATCGCGGGCCGCCACCAGCCCAGCAGCCGCTTGGCGCTCACCACGCCGGCCAGGTTCAGCATGAACACGATCAGCGGGAACTCGAAGGCGACACCGAAGATCAGCAGCATGCCGGTGACGAAGTCGAAGTAGCCGACGATGTCGAGGTCGATCGTGTACTTCGCCGTCCGCCGCATCGGGAAGCAGGAACTCCAGGCCCTTCGCGACCACGAAGTTGCGCGAGCACCGCGCCGGCCAGGAACAGCGGCACGGCCACCGCGACGAAGCAGTAGGACCAGCGCTTCTCGTTCTTGTGCAGGCCTGGCGTGATGAACGACCAGAGCTGGTAGAGCCAGACCGGCGAGGAGATGATCAGGCCGATGTAGAGCGCCGACCTTGAGGTTGAGCAGGAAGGGTCGACCGGCGACTGCGCGATCGAACGTGCAGACGCCGTTGACTGCGATACTTCGACGCAGTACGGCGTCGGTGATGAAGTCGAGCACGGGGCTGGCCGCGAAGTAGAGCCGACGACCATGCCGAGCGACAATAGCCAGCGATGCCTTGAACAGCCGGTCCCGGAGCTCGAACAGGTGCTCGATGAGGCGTCATCGAACCGTCGGCGGCTCGCTGCTTGCGCTCTTTACCGCCGCGGCGCAGGAGGGGACTCACCAGGTCTGCCGATCAGGCACCCGGCAGCTCAGCGCTCGTCGCGACGCTGCTCGACCGGGTCGACCCGGGGCAGCGGCGAGGCCTGGTCGTCCGGGATCTCCGGGGTGATCACCCGGTTGGACTGCGCCTCGGCCTTCGAGTTGACGTCGTCGTCCATGAGGTTCTTCGTCTCAGCCTTGAAGATCCGCAGCGAACGACCCAGCCCACGGGCGGCGTCGGGAAGACGCTTGGCACCGAAGAGCAGGAGCAGGAGCACAACAAGCACGATGATGTGCCACGGCTTCAGCGCGCCCATGACGTACCTCTCAGTTCGGGAACGTTCTTCATCGTACGGGTTACCGCGAACGGTGTACCCGGCGAGGCCGAATCCGCTCAGCGGGCCGGCATCTTGGCCTTCATCCGCTCCATCCGCATCGCGGCTTCTTCGACCCGCGGCTGGAGTTCCTCGAGCACGTGCTGCAGCTCCTGAGCCTCCGCAGCCTTCGCCTGCAGCGCCGCGGCGGCCACCTTGAGCGGTCGCAGGCGGCGACGCAGGCTCAGGGCGAGCAGGACGAGAAGAACGAGGCCGAGGACGAAAACCCCGACCGCGATCCAGGCAGCGACGGTCACAACTGTGACTTTAGCCCGGCAGGTCACCGTCGGCACGATCCGCCCCGGCCCGTGTCCCTACCGTGTCGGAAACCGGCCGGCTCATCCGCCTGCGGCCGGCTCGGCTCACCCGCCTGCGGCGGGCCGACCGGCGCGGACTCGTAGGCGGCGAGCGCGGCGGCGGCCTCGGCGCGGACCTGCAACGCGAGCTCGCGCGGCGCGACCACCTCGGTGTCCTGACCGAGCCCCATCACGAGCCGGCGGGCCCAGTCCAGGTCGCTGGCGCGCAGCTCCACCAGCCAGCGGCCATCCGGCTCGTCCCGGACGTCCTCGACCGGGTAGTACTCGGTGATCCACCGGGACGCCCGACCGACCCGGAGCGTGACCAGGGGGTGGTCGCCGGACGGCTGGAACACCCCGCCGCGCACGTCGGACGTGATGGCCTGCGGCGGCGGCGCGGACGGCTCGTCGAGTTCGGTGAGCGCGTCGATCCGGTCCAGCCGGAACCGGCGCACCGCCTCGGCACTGCGGCACCACGCCTCGAGGTAGGACTGGCCGGAGACCAGCAGCAGCCGCATCGGGTCGACCACCCGCTCGGTCGTCGCGTCCCGGCCCGCCGTGTAGTACGTGAGGTGCAGCGCGCGGTGCCGCTCCAGCGCGCCGCTGACCGCGCGCATCGTGGTCTCGTCGGTGTAGAAGCTGCGCACCGCGACCTGGGTGGCCGCGCCGGCGGCGTCACCGGCGGCCGATTCCAGCTTGGCCAGCGCGCGTTCGACCACGTCGCCGGTGGTGAGGCCGGGCACCTCGGCGAGCGAGCGGAGCGCGACCACCAGCGCGAGCGCCTCGTCGGCGTTGAGCCGCAGCGGGCGGTCCATGCCGGCGTCGTAGGTGATCGTGACGGTGTCGTCGTCGAGCGACATGTCGATCAGGTCGCCGGGGCCGTAGCCGGGCAGGCCGCAGACGAAGAGCAGCTGCAGGTCGTCGCGGAGCTGCTTCTCGGTGACGCCGAGGTCGTCGGCCGCGTCCTCGACCCGGATGCCGGGCCGGGCCAGCAGGTACGGCACCAGCGCGAGCAACCGAGACAGCCGGTCCGTGCCACTCATGCGTCCACCTCGCTGCGCTCGGCAGCCCCACGAGCGGGGCAGCTGTGCACATTGATTCGCTCGCTCCGCTCGCTCATGAGCGAACCTCGCTGGGCCTGGCTAGCAGCGTGTCGTCCGCGACGGCCGGGGCCGGGCCGTCCTCCGCCGCGATCATCCGGAGCCGGCGGATCACCGCGTCGCGCACCTCGGGCGGCGAGTCCGCGATCACGGCCGAGCCGTAGCCGGCCAGGCGGGACGCGAGCGACTCGGGGTCGGAGTACTCCAGGGTCAGCACGTCCCAGCCGTCCTCGCCGGTCTCGACCCCGCGCGCCCACCGGCGGAGCCCGTTCGCGGCGCCGGTGCGAACCCGGATCGTGGCCTTGCCGTGGTGGTCCGGCGCACCGGCGAAGGCGGCCACGTGATCGAGCAGGTTCACGCCGACCGGCGGGGCGAACGCGTTCGCCGGCCCGGTCTGGGTCACCGCGCCGACCACCCGGGAGAGCCGGAAGCAGCGGGTCGCGCGGCGGTCGGTGTCGTGACCGACCACGTACCAGCGGCCGCGCCAGGAGACCGCGCCCCAGGGCTGGAGGTGCCGGCGAGCCGGCGCGTCGTCGCGGGGCGTGCGGTACTCGAACCGCACGGCGCGGCGCTCGTGGATGGCACCGAACATGGCCTCCAGGGCCGGTTCCGCGTTCACCACCGGCTCGATGCCGAGCGTGGCGTGCGGGTCGACGTCGATGCCGCCGGCGCGGAGCTTGAGCAGCCCGGAGGAGGCGGAGGAGGCCAGGCCGGCGTGCTGCCAGAGCCGCGCGGCGAGGCCCACCGCGGCGGCCTCGTCCGGCTCCAGGTGGATCTCGGGCAGGGCGTAGTCACGGCGGGCGATCCGGTAGCCGGACTCCGCGTCGAAGACGCTGGTGGTGCCGGTCTCCAGCGGGACGCCGAGCTCGCGCAGTTCGGCCTTGTCCCGCTCGAACATCCGCTGGAACGCTTCGTGCGCCTTCGGGTCGTTTTCGTCGTGTTCGTACCCGGGGACGATGCGCGCGATCTGCGCCGCCGTGAGGTAGCGGCGCGTGGACAGCAGGCAGATCACCAGGTTGACGAGGCGTTCGGTGCGTCGACGGGACACGAGACATGACGCTATCCGACGCGCGGTGCCAACGTTGACCTGCCCCGCCGGCTAGGGCCTGTTCGAGTCCCTGGTCGAGCGAGACGTCGGCTGGGGCGCGGCGCAGCAGGCGGAGGGACTTCGAAACAGGCAACGGCACCGGCCCGCTACTCCCCCGTCACGCCGTCGATGCGCTCGCGGAGCAGATCGGCGTGGCCGTTGTGCCGCGCGTACTCCTCGATCATGTGCGCCATGATCCAGCGGACCGAGTACGTGCGGGTCGTCCCCGTGCCCGTGGCGTCGTAGGACGGCAGGGCCGCGACCAGCTTGCGGGCATGCTCGATCTCGGCCTGCCAGCTCGCGAACGCCTCGGCGACATCGGCGGTGTCGACGTTGTCGAACTCGCCGTCCCGGTCGGTCTCGGAGAAGTACAGCGCCGGGGCGTCCTCCTGGCCGACGCAGTTGCGGAACCAGCCGCGCTCGACGTCGGCCATGTGCCGGACCAGTCCGAGCAGCGACATCGAGGACGGCGGCACGGCCCGCTCGCGAAGCTGCTCGTCGCTGAGGCCGGCGCACTTCCAGGCCAGCGTCGCGCGGTGGTAGTCGAGGAAGCCGTCCAGGGTGGCGCGTTCGTCGGCGACCAGCGGCGGTTCGGGGCGTTCGTCGGTGGTCATGGGCACCACCCTTGCATGCCGGTCGGACAGTTCTGCCGTACGGTGTGCCGGTGATTCGCTGGCGGACGGGGACCGTGACCGGAGTGCGTCGGCGCTGGTCAGGGGCGATGGAGCTGGACGTCCAGGTGGACGGCGAACCCGGCCGCGCGCTGGCCTATCCCGCGCTGGTCGGTGAGCCGGAGCCCGGCGACACGGTGCTGCTGAACACGACCGCGCTGGCGATGGGCCTCGGCACCGGCGGGTACGCGCTGGTCGTCGCGGTGCCGGACCGGTTGCCGCCGGACCCGAAGGGCCCCGGCCATCTGGTGAAGGCCCGGTACACGCCGATGCAGGCCGTGGTGCTGGGCGTGGACGAGCAGGATTCGCCGCACCACGCGACCATCGCCGCCGCCACGTCGCTGGAGGGGATGCCGGTCGTCGTCGCCGACCTGCACTCGGCGTTGCCGGCGATCCTCGCGGGGCTGTTCGGCGACCGTCCGGCGACCCGGGTCGCGTACGTGATGACCGACGGCGGCGCGCTGCCGATCTGGTTCTCCCGGGCCGTGAGCGAGCTGACCGGACGGCTGGCCGGCACGATCACGGTCGGGCAGGCGCTCGGCGGTGACCTGGAGGCGGTGACGCTGCACACCGGGCTGCTCGCGGCGCGCTGGGTGCTCGACGCGGAGGTCGCCGTCGTCTGCCAGGGACCGGGCAACCTCGGCACCGGCACGCCGTGGGGGTTCTCCGGGGTGGCCGCCGGTGAGGCGGTGAACGCGGTCGCGGCGCTCGGCGGCCGGCCGATCGGCGCCCTGCGCCTCTCCGACGCCGATCCGCGCGAACGGCACCGCGGCGTGTCGCACCACTCGCTCACCGCGTACGGGCGGGTGGCACTGGCCCCGGCCGACCTGGTCGTCCCGGCGGAGCTTCCCGCACCGCTCGCCGCGGCCGTCGAGGCCGACCTCGCGCCGCTCGCCGGCCGGCACCGCATCGTCCACGTGCCCGGCGACGGCCTGGACGCGGCCCTGCGCGCCTCCCCCGTCCGGCTCTCCACGATGGGCCGCGGCCTGGACGCCGACCACTCCTACTTCCTGGCCTCCGCCGCCGCCGGACGTCACGCCGCAGCCCTGCTCTAAAGCTTTATCGGTACGCCCGGCCGTCGGCGTACCTGTGCCCGGCCGGCGCAGTCTCAGTCAGCCTCCCCTCGCACCGCCAACCGCCCGCCGCCCGCGCAGCCACCGCCCGCCCGCCCGCGAACCGGACTTTCGGGGAAAACGGGGCTACGCGCGCCCGTCGTATGCCCAGAAACCCCGAAAGTCCGGTTCGGCAGGAGCGGCTGAGGCTCGGTCGCCAGGCTGCGGTCCATTTGCGCCCTCCCAGGGCGCAAATGGACCGCAGCCTGCGCGCGCCGCAGGCGCCGAGCGGGCCGTCAGGCGCGAACGTGGCCGCGGGAGGGTCCGGCCACCGCCGCGCAGCGGCGGAACAAACCGGACTTGCGGGACTAACGTGGCTACGCGCGCCCGTTGAAGGCACGGTAGTCCCGCAAGTCCGGTTCGCCGAGCGGCCGCGGGCGGCGCCGGGCGCCCGACGGCGCCGGCCAGCAACGGCCAGCGCTCAGCCGAGGATGATCCAGAGGATCCAGGCCAGCACGAGGACGCCCAGCGTGACCGCGTAGACCCAGGTCGGGACGAGGCTCTGCCGGTTCCGCTCGATCTCGCGCTGGATCCGATCGTGCCGCGACGCCCACAGCCCGTCGAACATGCCGCGCTGATCGTCTGGTTCCTGCGGCTGCCCAGGCCGTTGGTCGTGCACCGAAGGCTCCCTCACATGCTGGCGATGAGCCGGTCCACCCGCTCGTCGACCGACCGGAACGGATCCTTGCACAGGACGGTCCGCTGGGCCTGGTCGTTCAGCTTGAGGTGCACCCAGTCGACCGTGAAGTCGCGGCGGCGTTCCTGTGCCCGGCGGATGAACTCGCCGCGCAGCCGGGCCCGGGTGGTCTGCGGCGGGATCGACTTGGCCGCGAAGACGTCCAGGTCACGGCTGATCCGGTCGACGGTGCCGCGGCGCTCCATCAGCGCGAACAGCCCGCGACCGCGCCGGATGTCGTGGTACGCCAGGTCGAGCTGGGCCACCCGCGGGCTGGACAGCGGCAGGTTGTGCCGGGCCCGGTACCGCTCGATGAGCTTGAGCTTGGCGACCCAGTCGATCTCGCGCTCGACCGTGCTGAGGTCGTCGGTGTCGACGGCCTTGAGCACCCGGCCCCACAGCTCGATGACCCGATGCGCCACCGCGCCGCCGCCGTGCCGGTCGACGAACTCGCTGGCCTTGGAGTGGTACTCCTGCTGGATCTCCAGCGCGGTGGTCTCGCGGCCGGTCGCCAGCCGGATCTTGCGCTGGCCGGTGGTGTCGTGCGAGACCTCGCGGATCGCCCGGATCGGGTTCTCCAGCGTCATGTCCCGCATCACCACGCCGGCCTCGATCATCCGCAGCACCAGGTCGGCGGTGCCGACCTTGAGCAGCGTGGTGACCTCGTTCATGTTCGAGTCGCCGACGATCACGTGCAGCCGGCGGAACCGCTCCGCGTCGGCGTGCGGCTCGTCGCGGGTGTTGATGATCGGCCGCGAGCGGGTGGTCGCGCTGGAGACGCCCTCCCAGATGTGCTCGGCACGCTGGGACAGGCAGTACACCGCGCCGCGCGGGGTCTGCAGCACCTTGCCGGCGCCGCAGATCAGCTGCCGGGTGACCAGGAACGGGATCAGCACGTCCGCCAGGCGGGCGAACTCGCCGTGCCGGCTGACCAGGTAGTTCTCGTGACAGCCGTAGGAGTTGCCGGCCGAGTCGGTGTTGTTCTTGAACAGGTAGATGTCGCCGGCGATGCCCTCGTCCCGCAGCCGCTTCTCGGCGTCGACGAGCAGGCCCTCGAGGATCCGCTCACCGGCCCGGTCGTGGACCACCAGATCGTCGACCGAGTCGCACTCCGGGGTCGCGTACTCCGGGTGCGAGCCGACGTCGAGGTAGAGCCGGGCGCCGTTGCGCAGGAAGACGTTGCTCGACCTGCCCCAGGAGACGACGCGCCGGAACAGGTAACGGGCCACTTCGTCAGGCGACAGCCTGCGCTGCCCTCGGAAGGTGCACGTGACCCCATATTCGGTCTCCAGACCGAAGATCCGCCGCTCCATGACAAGAACAGTAGCCCGCCGAAGCCGCCAGCACCGGGCAACGACGCAGTCGCGATCCGTTATCTGGCACGGGAACCCGAACCGGGCATGCCGTCCCAGCGCGTCAGGTTGGCGAACAGGTCGGCCTGCTCGGCGGCGTCGTCCAGGGCGTTGTGCGTGTGCGGGCGGCGTGAGTGCAGGTGGCGGGGCATCGCGCCCTTCACCGACCGGCCGATCGGCAGCTCCGACTTCACCGCGAACAGCGTCTTCATGTCCAGGCACGACGAGTGGCCGAACGGACTCGCGCCGGTGAAACGAATCAGGTACCAGTACACGAACATCCAGTCGAACCCCGCCGGATACGCCACGAAGACCGGCCTGGCGTCGCGGCTGACCTCGCGCACCCAGCTCGCGAACTCCGCCATCGCGACCGCCGGGTCGGCGCCGTCCCGCTCCAGCACCGCCCGGTCCAGCCCGCTCACCGCGGCGGCCGCCGGCACGAACTCGGCGCTGATCGGCCGCAGCTCGCGGTAGAAGGTCTGCGCGTCGGGGTCGGCCGCGGTGAACGTGGTGCCGTCGTAGCTCCCGGCGACCACGGCGCCGAGGCTGGACATCGAGTACGGCCCGGGGATCGGACCGTCGGCCTCGATGTCGCAGGAGATGTACAGGTCGGGGCGGGGCGTTTTGGTCACGAAACCATGGTGGCTGACCGGGGCGAACCCGGCCAGCCAGTATCCACAGTAGAGCTAGTACGAACGGTCAGGACTTGGCTGTCACCCTCGGGCTGGTCGTCCTCGGCCGGCAGCTCGACGGCATCGGGAGCCGACTCGGCCACCAACGGCTCCAGCGCGCTGCCGACGATCCGCCGGAACGCGCGGCCGGGCCGGTCCCGCTCCAGCACCGCGACCTCGAGCTGCGTGGCGTCAGGGTGCGCGGCTTGCCGTTCTCGCCGCCGACGCTGCCGAGCGCCGAGATGGCCAGCCGGAGCGCGTCGGCGAGCGACTGGTCGACGCTGTGCCCCTTGCGCAGCACGGTCGCGATCGCCTCGGACTGGCCGCCCATCGCCACGTAGCCGGGCTCGTCGCCGACCGAGCCGTCGTAGGTGAGGCGGTACAGCTCGTCGCGCTCGGGGGTGTCCCCGACCTCCGCGACGCAGACCTCCACCTCGAACGGCTTGGACTGCTCGGTGAAGATCGCGCCGAGGGTCTGGGCGTAGGCGTTGGCCAGGCCGCGGCCGGTCACGTCGCGCCGGTCGTAGGAGTAGCCGCGCAGGTCGGCGTGGCGTACGCCGGCGACCCGCAGGTTCTCGAACTCGTTGTACTTGCCGACCGCCGCGAACGCGATCCGGTCATAGATCTCGCTGACCTTGTGCAACGCGTTGGACGGATTCTCGGCGACCAGGAGGACGCCGCCGGCATAGGTGAGCACGACCACGCTGCGGCCGCGCGCGATGCCCTTGCGCGCGTACTCCGAGCGGTCGCGCATGACCTGCTCAGGGGAGGCATAGAACTGCATGGCCACGGTGGTCGGCTTCTCCTCGGTCGGTGGAACGGGCCAGGGGTGGGCGGCTGGTCGGCCGCCCGGGCGGTCAGCCGCCGGGGTTGGTCAGCCGAGCCTCGACGACGGTCGCGACGACCTCGCTCAGCTCGTCCTCGGTGATCCGGCGGACCCCGTCGGCGTTCACGACGAAGACCACCGGGTAGATCTGGCGGGTCAGGTCGGGGCCGCCGGTCGCGGAGTCCTCGTCGGCGGCGTCGTAGAGCGCCTCGACGCAGAGCCGCACGCTCTCGTCGGCGGTGCCACCGGGGCGGTACCGCTTCTTCAGCGCCGACTTGGCGAAGATCGAGCCGGAGCCCACCGAGTGGTACTGGTGCTCCTCGTACCGGCCGCCGGTCACGTCGTAGCTGACGATCCGGCCGGCCTCGGACGGGTCGGCGGCGTCCAGGTCGTAGCCGGCGAAGAGCGGCACCACGGCCAGGCCCTGCATGGCCGCGCCCAGGTTGCCGCGGATCATCGTGGCCAGCCGGTTCGCCTTGCCGTCCAGGGAGAGCGTGGTGCCCTCGATCTTCTCGTAGTGCTCCAGCTCGACGCAGAACAGCCGGACCAGCTCGATCGCGATGCCGGCCGCGCCCGCGATGCCGACCACGGAGTAGCTGTCGGTCGGGAAGACCTTCTGCATGTCCCGGCTGGCGATCAGGTTGCCCATGGTGGCCCGCCGGTCGCCGGCCATCACCACGCCACCGTCGAAGGTGACCGCGACGATCGTGGTGCCGTGCGGGGCCAGGTTCGCCGCGTTGCCGGGCGGCAGCGGACGCCGTCCGGGCAGCATCTCGGGCGCCGTCGCGGTCAGGAACTCCGTGAAGGACGAGATCCCCGGAGTGGTGAACTCCTGCGGTAGACGCCCGGACTGACCATGACCCGCTGCCACGTGATTCCCCTCAGGTAGTGATCACTTGCCTGCTTGCCGCCAGTTAGGCCGGAGGCCGACCGGGCTGGCGCCACAGTTGAAACACGAACGACTGAAACCTTACCGGTGCGGTGTGCGCCGTCGCTGCGCTCGGGGTACCGCCGCGCCGGCTGAACCGCGCGGCGCTGCCCTGGGCGCACGGCCCAGGGCAGCCTTCCTGGGCTTCGGCCGGCCCAGGCCGACGCTCGCGGCGTTGTCGTCGTCGCGCATACGACACCGGTATGCGCTCCTCCTCCGCCTTGCGAGCCCCAACCTGGACTCGGCCTCGGGCCCTCGAGAGCAACGCGCTCGAAAGCAACGGGCGTTAAAGCGGCGCTAGCTCACTCGCCGCCCTTCTGCACATATCCGCGGACGAACTCCTCGGCGTTCTCCTCGAGCACCGAGTCGATCTCGTCCAGCATCGCGTCGACGTCTTCGGTCAGTTTCTCCTGCCGTTCGGCCACCTCGGGGTTGGCCTCGGCAGGGGGGCCTCATCGGTCTCTTCACGGTTGCGGCCGGTCTGCGCCTGGCCGCCTGAGTCTCTCGTGGTCATGGCACTCCCCTTGTCCGGTGACTTCCGACGGTACCTCGCGGGTATGACAATCCGCCCGGATATGGCCCCACCGTCACCACTGCGCGCCGTGATCGTTGGGTAACAGAACGCCTTCGTCGGCGGCCGGGGGGCAGTCCGAGACGGGCACATCCATTACCAGGAGCTACCAGGTTGACTGAGCCACCGTTGCCGCCCGCCGCTGCCCGTGGTGCGACGCCAGCGCGACGCCGTCCGAGCAGGCACTCCTCCCACCACCACTCCCGTGGCCGGCGGGCCCGCAGTCGCAAGACGTTGCTCATCGTGTTGGCCATCGTGGTGCCGCAGCTCGTTCTCGCCGGTGTACTCGCGATCGGGCTCGGCGTGCTGCCCGGTCGTGATCGGTCCTCGACCGCGAACGCCGAGGACCGGGCCGCCCGGGGTCCGCTTCGAGCCCGGCGACTGCGTCCGGCCCAGACCCGGCAAGGCCGACTTCTACCTGGGCGTCTCGTGCCAGGACCACCGGGTCCGCGGCAAGGTGCTCTCGGTGGTCGAGGGACCGCCGTCGGCCACCGAGGCCTGCGACGACGCCACCGACTTCTTCGCCACCCAGCCGAACCAGGTGATCTGCCTGCGCGGTACCGGCACCGACCACCCGGGCGACCCGGGCCGCGGCGGCGGGGTCTACCGGGCCGGCGACTGCGTCGCGGCCGACGCGACCACCGGCGTCAGCGAGGTGCCGTGCGGCGCGGCCAACGAGTTCGAGACGGTGGCCGGGCGGGTGGCCACCGTGGCCGAGTGCCAGGCACCGGCGGTGCGGTTCGCGACGCTGGAGAACGGCGCGACCCGGGTGCTCTGCCTCGGCGACGGCGCCGGCATGGCGGGCCCTGGTGAGTGCATCGGCGATCCGGAACGGCCGCCGGTGACGTTCCAGACGATCCCGTGCGCCGATCCGGCCGCCCGCGCCCGGGTGCTCGGCCGAGCCGCCAGCCCCACCGCGTGCCAGGCCGTGCCGGGGCAGACGCACTACGTCGACGACCCGAGCGGCCTCGCCGCCACCCGGGTCGTCTGCCTGCGCAAACCACGCTAACCATGCCGTGTCGAGGCAAACGACGCGCCGAGAAGGCGGTTGCGCACGAGCGATAGGTTAGCCGTCGCAACGGACGCCATCGCGTCCTCGAGACGGAGAACAACGAGCACAAGTGACGAACCTTCCGCCCGACCCGAACCAACCGCCGGCCGCACCGCAGCCTCCCGGCCCGCCGACGGGCGCCGGGCAGTCGCTGCCGCCCGGCCCGCCGGCCTTCCCCGCCGGCCAGCCCGGTCAGGCGTACCCGCCCGTCGGCCAGCCCGGCCAGCCGTACGCCGGCCGGCCAGTCAGGTCCCGCCGCCGCGCAGGAGCCGCATCGGCCTCATCATCGGCCTGGTCGTGGTCGCACTGCTGGCGCTCTGCGGCGTCGGCACCGGCACCGCCCTGTCGGGGTCCTCCGCCAGCGAGAAGGCCCAGGACTTCGCCAAGAGCATCGGCCAACTCAAGGAGGGCGACTGCGTCAAGTCGGCGGGACGTCAACCAGTACCTCGGCTCGTCGTGTTCCAGCAAGGACACGATCGGCAAGGTGCAACAAGGTCTTCCCGGGCACCGAGGCGGCTCGGTCCCAGCAGAACTGCCCGCCCGACTCCGATCTGCTGCTCGGCGACGCGGGCAAGATCATCTGCGTGAAGAGCACGATCAGCGAGAAGCTCGGCCAGCCCGGCAAGGGCGGCGGCATCCTGGTCAGCGGCGACTGCCTCGGCGACGACGGTGAGGTGGCCTGCACCGACCCGAAGGCGAGCGAGACGGTGGCGGCCCGAGTTCCGACCGTCGCGGCGTGCGCCGCCCCCGCCGTGCGGTACATCGACATCGAGATCGCACCGATGCCGGTGCTCTGCCTGGCGGACGGTCCGGGTATCGCCGGTCCTGGTGAGTGCATCGCGTCGCTGACCGGCTCCTTGTCGCTGGCGCAGACGCCGTGCGGACCGACCACGCCCAAGGTGATCGCCCGTAAGGCGACGCAGGCGGCGTGCGAGTCCGTACCCGGCATGACGCACTGGCTCGAGGACCAGCAGGGCCTTCCCGCGGCGAAGTTCGTCTGCGTCAAGCAGGCCTGACCGCTCGTTCGCACCCGAACCGCCCCGCACCGGTCAGCCCCGGTGCGGGGCGGTTTCGCTACTTCCAGCGTGCTTCACGACAGGAAGATCATGACCGATCAGCCGCCCGCCCCTGACGCGATCCCGATCCCGCGACCGGACCCGCCCATCCAATCCACCCCGCCGGCCGGCTACCTGCCGCCGCCACCGCCGCCCGCCAACAACACGAACCGGACCGCGGTCTTCGTCGGCCTCGGGATCCTGCTGGCAGTTCTCGTCGGTGTCGGCGCCTTCAGCGGCCTCACCAGGGCCGGCAACGAGGCCGCCGAACGCCGGGAGTATGCGGTCAAGGCCGCGGAGGCCGAGGCTCCCCTGCGAGTAGGCGACTGTGTGCGCCCGGTGCCCGGCCCGAAGCCGTACCTGCGCTCCTCGTGTGACCGACCCGAAGTGACCGCGAAGATCATCGCCGCGTTCGGGTCGACGGGTGACGGACAGGGCTGCCCGGCCGAGACCGACCTGGTGCTGCGCAAGGACGGCGCGGTCCTGTGCGGGCTCAACACCACGACCGACCACCCGGGCCTACCGGGCAAGGGCGGCGGCATCATGACGGGCGGCGACTGCGTCACCGTGATCGGCGCGGGCGGCAGTTCCGCGAGCTACCGGGAATCAGCCTGTGACTCTCCGAGGGTGTACGAGAAGCTGACGGCGCGGGTCGCCACGCCGGCCGCCTGCGTGGCGCCGGCCGTGCGGTATTTCCAGCTCCACACCACGGTGCTGCCGATCGCGTGTCTCGCCGACGGACCGGGCATAGCCGGCGTCGGCGAGTGCCTGGGCGACGTCGAGACGGTGAAGACGTTCGACGCCGTTCCGTGCTCGGCGCCGGCGGCAGGAGGAAAGGTGCTGGCACGGCGGCCCACCAAGGAGGCCTGTGAGAACGTGCCGGGCATGTCGTTCTGGATCGAGGACGGGGCCGGCCTACCCGCCACCCGGTACCTCTGCCTCGAGGAACTCAGGGACTGAGCCGGGTCGGGCGGCATCGTCGGAACGATGCCGCCCGAGCCGGTGAGAACCAGGGCGTGCCTTCAAAGTCCATGCCCTACTGCGCCGGCCCCAGACGACGCCCTAGCGGCGGCCGGTGATCGCGTCGATCAGCTCGGTCGCGGTGTCGCTGCGGTCCAGCAGGCCACCGACGTGCGCCTTGGTGCCGCGCTCCGGCTCCAGCATCGGCACCCGGACGAGCGACTCGCGGCCGATGTCGAAGATCACCGAGTCCCAGCTCGCCGCGACCACCTCGCGGGTGTACTTCGCGAGGCAGCGGCCCCGGAAGTAGGCGCGGGTGTCGACCGGCGGGTTCTTGATCGCGGCGACGATCTCCTCCTCGCTGACCAGGGTCTCCATCGCGCCCCGAGCGACCAGCCGCTGGTAGAGGCCCTTGTCCGGTCGCACGTCGGAGTACTGCAGGTCGACCAGCTGCAGTCGCGGCGAGTCCCAGCCGAGGTCGTCGCGGTCCCGGAAGCCCTCCAGCAGCCGCAGCTTGGCGACCCAGTCCAGCTCGCGCGCGCAGAGCATCGGGTCACGGCGGAGCCGCTCCAGCACGGACGCCCAGCGGGCCAGGATGTCCGCGGTGGGCGCGTCCACGTCGTCGCCCTGGCGATCCGCCACGAAGGCGTGCGCCCGCTCGCAGTAGACCTCCTGCAGCTCGACCGCCGTCATCCGCCGGCCGTCCCGCAGGGTGACCTTGTGCTGCAGCGCCGCGTCGTGGGAGACCGCGCGCAGGTCACCGACCGGGTCGGCGAGGATCAGGTCGGGGGTGAGCCAGCGCTGCTCGATCATCGCCAGCACCAGTGACGTCGTGCCGACCTTGAGGTAGGTGGAGATCTCGGAGAGGTTCGCGTCGCCGATGATCACGTGCAGGCGGCGGTACTTCTCGGCGTCGGAGTGGGGCTCGTCCCGGGTGTTGATGATCGGGCGCTTGAGGGTCGTCTCCAGGCCCACCTCGACCTCGAAGAAGTCGGCCCGCTGGCTGATCTGGAAGCCGGTGCCCGAGCCGTCCTGACCGATGCCGACCCGGCCGGCGCCGCACATGACCTGGCGGGTCACGAAGAACGGCGTGAGGTGGGTGACGATCTCGTTGAACGGCGTCTCCCGCGGCATCAGGTAGTTCTCGTGCGCGCCGTAGGAGGCGCCCTTGTTGTCGGTGTTGTTCTTGTACAGGTTGATCGGCGCGCTGCCGGGCACGGTGCCGGCGCGGCGGGCCGCCTCGGCCATCACCCGCTCCCCCGCCTTGTCCCACAGCACGATGTCGCGCGGGTTGGTGCACCTCGGGAGTGGAGTACTCCGGGTGGGCGTGGTCGACGTACAGCCGGGCGCCGTTGGTGAGGATGACGTTCGCCAGGCCGAGGTCCTCGTCGGCGAGCGCCTCGGACGGGTCGTACAGGGCGCCGCCGAAGGTGAAGCCCCGCGCGTCCCGCAGCGGCGACTCCTCCTCGTAGTCCCAGCGGGCCCGGCCGTTGCGGGTGAGCTCCGGTCTGGCGCCGTAGGCGTTGACGATCTGGGAGGAGGTCACCATCGGGTTCGCACCGGGCTGGCCCGGCACCGAGATGCCGTACTCCACCTCGGTGCCCATGATCCGGCGAACGGTCATGCGCACGCCTCGCTTCGTTCGTGGGAGGTATGAGGCACCACGAACACTGTGCCCCGGATCAGCTCACCGCGCTCAGTCATACCTACCACCCTACGGAGCTATCGGGGTTGCGGCCCTACCGAACCCCGACTTCCGCCGGCGGGCGCGCCGGCTCCTCGGCAGTCGAACGCGCGGAGCGGCGCCACCATCGCGCCGGCAGCACCGCACCGGTGTCGCTGCCGAAACCGCGGTCCAGCGCCACGATCACCCGCTTGCCCACCCGCTGTCCGGGCAGCTCGATCAGCTCGTAGCTGGCCCAGGACAGCACGATCACGCCCACGGCGAGCACGACCAGCAGCCCGGCCCGCGGTATCCCGGCAGCGTCACGACCCACTCGCCGATGGCGACCTTCAGCACCTTCTCGGCGAGCGCATGCAGCAGGTACACGGAGAAACTGATGGTGCCGAGCCAGCTCAGCACCCGCGGGATGCGGCGCCGGCGCAGCGCCATGCCGACGCTGAACAGCGCCACGACCACCAGCACGGTCAGCACCCACTGGCGGTACACGATGGCGGCCTGCGCGGCGGGGGTGCCGTCCTTGACCCCGTGGATCAAGCCGGCGCTGATCGTGGTCGTGAAGATCACCGTGCAGGCCACGATGGCCTTCCAGACGGCGATCTCCCCCTTCTCGGCTCGGTACAGGGTGGTACCGGCGAACATCAGCGACATCATCACGAAGCCGAGCCACCACAGGTCCCGCTGGTTCAAGCGCGAGCAGCCCGAGCGCCAGCAGGCCGAGCAGCACCGACCCGGGGACCGCGAGGATGCGGCGCCCGCTGATCGCCATCAACAGCGCCACGCCCATCAGCACCACGACGCCGGCCAGGAGCCATCCCGTGCCGAAGAACCGACTCAGCAGCACGGTGGGGGTGACGCCGCCGAAGATCAGTGCCGCGGCGCCCCAGCCGACGCCGATCTCCGCCGACGAGCGGTGCAGCCCCACCGCGAACAGCGCACCGATGAGCAGATAGAACGCCATCTCATAGGACAGGGTCCACATCACGTTCAACGTGCTCGGGACGTTGAGGAGCTGCTGGAGCATCGTCAGGTGCGCCACGACGACCTGCTCGGGGTCCGCGGTCAGCAGCGCCGAGGGCGGCAGCACGTTGAGCAGGATCAGGGCCCAGAACGAGATGAACGCGAAGATCGAGAGCGGGTAGAGCCGGAAGAACCGGCTCACCCAGAAGGCACGCAGGCTGCCTTTGCGTTCGATCGACGCGGGAATGATGTACCCGCTGATGAGGAAGAACAGGAGCACGCCGGCCGTACCGGCGATCACCCAGGGCGAGGTCTGGTGGGACAGCTCCGGCGTCACGAACAGCGCGTAGTGGCTGTAGACCACGGCGAGTGCGGCGATCCCCCGCAGCGCGTCCAGCCAGGCCAGACGTCCCCCGGCGCGCCGGACGGTCGGCGCGCCGGCCTCGGCCCGCTCCCCCGACGAGCCTGCGACGTGCGGCGAAATCGGGTCCGGCGAGGTGACGGTTCGGAGGGGTGAAGTTTGCACCGCGAGAGCATACTGATTGGTCGCCGACCGTCCCGGGCCGCCCGAAGCAGCCGGCCACAACAACGGCGGGCCGGCCCCGAAGGACCGGCCCGCCGTGTTGGTCTGACTAGAGGTACTGACCGGTGTTCGTGACGGTGTCGATGGATCGACCCGCCTCCGGTCCCTTGCCGGAGACCAGGGTGCGGATGTACACGATCCGCTCGCCCTTCTTGCCCGAGATCCGCGCCCAGTCGTCGGGGTTGGTCGTGTTGGGCAGGTCTTCGTTCTCGCGGAACTCATCGACGCAGGAGTCCATCAGGTGTTGCAGACGGACGCCCTTGTTCCCGCTGGTGAGGAACGACTTGATGGCCATCTTCTTGGCCCGGTCGACGATGTTCTGGATCATCGCGCCGGAGTTGAAGTCCTTGAAGTACAGGACCTCCTTGTCACCGTTGGCGTAGGTGACCTCCAGGAAGCGGTTCTCCTCGGTCTCGGTGTACATCCGCTCCACCGTGGCCTGGATCATCGCGTCGATGCAGGCCTGCCGGGACCCGCCGTGCTCGGCGATGTCGTCGGCGTGGATCGGAATCGTCGTGGTGATGTACTTGGTGAAGATGTCGCGGGCCGCCTCGGCGTCCGGACGCTCGATCTTGATCTTGACGTCGAGCCGGCCCGGCCGCAGGATCGCCGGGTCGATCATGTCCTCGCGGTTCGAGGCGCCGATCACGATGACGTTCTCGAGCCCCTCCACACCGTCGATCTCGCTCAGCAGCTGAGGCACGATCGTGTTCTCGACGTCGGAGGAGACCCCCGACCCGCGGGTGCGGAAGATGGAGTCCATCTCGTCGAAGAAGACGATCACGGGCGTCCCTTCGGACGCCTTCTCCCTCGCCCGCTGGAAGATCAGCCGGATGTGCCGCTCGGTCTCACCGACGTACTTGTTCAGCAGTTCCGGACCCTTGATGTTGAGGAAGTACGACTTGGCGTGCTTCGTACCGTCCTCACCGCGGAACTCGGCGACCTTCTTGGCCAGCGAGTTCGCCACGGCCTTGGCGATCAGGGTCTTACCGCAGCCGGGCGGGCCGTAGAGCAGCACACCCTTCGGCGGACGGAGCTCGTGCTCCCGGAACAGATCAGCGTGCAGGAACGGAAGTTCCACGGCGTCGCGAATCATTTCGATCTGCGAGCTGAGCCCGCCGATCGCGGAATAGTCGATGTCCGGGACCTCTTCGAGGACAAGCTCCTCGACCTCGGACTTGGGGATGCGCTCGTAGGCGTACGCCGAGCGCGGTTCGAGCAGGAGCGCGTCGCCGGCACGCAGCGTCGTGTCCTGCAAGCTGTCGGCCAGATGAACGACCCGCTCCTCATCGGCGCGGGACAACACCAGAGCGCGGTCGCCACCCTCGAGGATCTCCTTGAGGGACACCACCTCGCCGGCACGTTCGAAGCCGAGCGCCAGCACGACGTTGAGAGCGTCGTTGAGCATGACCTCCTGGCCACGCCGTAGCGACTCGCCTTCGACCGACGGCGAGACAGCCACCCGGAGCTTCCGGCCTCCGGTGAAGACATCCACCGTGCCGTCCTCGTGCCGCTCCAGGACGCT